>NZ_CP185261.1:1461134-2922269 GCF_048987005.1 Alteromonas ulvae
AGGGGTAACCTAATCCGTCGAGCTGAGAGCATGAAGGAGTTGAGGATCGCTAATAACAAAGAGTTGCCGACTGAATTGGTTGAAAATGCAGACCTACCTATATTAGGGAAAGAATCTGCTTAGCTGCAAGTAGGCCATATGTTTCATACATATGGCTTTCAATTTCCTCGTCATTTCTATAGTCTTACGATTGGATAGGAGTACAGAATATGGATGTTATAGTTAAAACTCAAAACACTGATTTTAATTCATTAATTCCCAAAAAATTTTTCGATGCGTTTTTAGTTTCCCGTAAATTAGAATTTCCTGATGGTCGGCCTTTGTTTGCGTATCAAGTCGGCCAGAATGAATATAGTCAGTTAGCCAACTGCTTAAGTATGAGCGCAGCTTTTGGTATTGAAAATATAGATGTTCGTTTACCTAGATGGGACGCTCTGTTTGTCCTGTATGCATCTGAATGGTGGCGCAGAAATTATCAGGGAGGTGCTTGGAGTTGGGACAGCATTATAAGATCTTTGGAATTCTCAGATGATGAATTTACTCATTCCACAATTCGAAATATCGTAACAAAGGGCCTAAAAAAGTGGAAAAGGGAGTTACTAGAAAATGCTCAGGGAAAGCAGTATTTAGGCACTGTTATTTTTGAGGGCGGTATTCCTTTAGGTTTATTAAAGCAAAACACTGGCTTTGATCGTTATCTGCGTGGTGTTTTAAAAGACTCAATTCAATATTCCGAAGCAGGCTATACCCCGACTCATTTTGCTGAAAAAAGAAAGGATATCTTAGCGACTGCCTTCCACAAAGGTGAGTTCTTGTCCTTAGTGGGGGAAGTGATTCAAACAGTTCTCGGTCTAAGAGAAACTTATGACCTAGCGGCCCAAAACGATCCTGTTGAACACCTAAATAAAAATCTTCCTTCATGGCGAACTCACTTCCCTATTTCTTTAGAAGGGGAAGAAGGGAGTGCTTTGATAAGCAGTTTAATCGTGCATTCGTCGAAGGTTAAGAAAAAATCAGATGTCCCGATTTATCTAAGTCGCCGACTACAAAATAACGGAAATTTGTACTCGATAGCGAACGTTATCAACTTCCCAAGTATGGTGACGGAAACCGACCTTAAGGACTTTTGGCAGGTAGATAAAGTTGGTAATAAACTAGATTTGGTTGCGATTAACGGTTCGAACAAACTATCCATAGCAACACTCACACTTGTCCGCAATGAAGAGTTCAAAGTTTCGCCATTAATTAAAACTTTGCCATCAGCAGGAAGCCCTGAAGACTGGCTCTTGTGCTTTTACCGTAAAGGTAATGCTATTTCAGAAAGGCACCTCATAAAAGGAGGTGAAGCAATAGAACCAGACCTACCTACTGGATTTGTAAAAACTAAAAACGAACATTGGGAATACCAGAGTCAAGGTGATGTGTCTACATCAGAAGCTGTATTGAGGATGATACTTCCTACAGAGGGTAATTTGGTCGGAGATTATATTGAGAGTTTAGGTTGCACAGAAGATGGAAGAACTGTCTGTGAAATTACCAATAATTCAGTATTTATGGTGGATACTAACGAAACTTATCAAATAAAAGTAAAATTGGAATCCCCTCCTACAAACGTCATCTACCGAATTTGGTCTGAGTATAAGTTACATCAAAAAAATAGCAGTGTTGCCGTTATAGTTGGTGCTCCACACATCACTAAAATTGTAGGAGAAAGTTTCTATTCTGAAGTACCAATCTCTCAGATTTATTGGCGAGTTAGAGGTGGAAATTGGAATGGCAACTTGTCAGCAGCTGTCGGTGCTGTTGATATTGGTGTTTTTGATGACGGCAAGTTGGTGTACCGGAAAAAACTGATAATCTTACCGAAAGATTTAAAAGTTTCGTTCAATAGCTGTGTTGATTATTTCAACCGAGGCGAAATCGTCTTTTTCTCCAATCAGCTTAGTTCTGTTTCTACTTCCAGTTCTCACGTTGACTACTCAACGAATAAAGATGGCTCTGTTTATAGTTTAAGCGTTACAGCAAAGGGTGAAAATCCACAAGTAATGAAGGTTTTACTTGATTTTGAACGGAGCGATCAGCCCGTTAGTGTTGAGTTTCCATTTCCAACTACGGGCGGTCGATTTATAAATAGCGATGGCGATCAACTTAAACATAACGCATTGATCACGATGGAGGAGTTAAGGTTAGTTCAACTTGAAGTACAACACAATGACCCTAGCTTGCACCAAGACTATTACATCGACTTATGTTTACGCTCAAAAGATTCCCCCGAACTATTAAAGCTAGCTAATAAAACAATAAAACTAACGTTAGATAGAGAATCAATTACAGGTAGCTTTCATTTGATAAAGCCATTGATTGACTTTCAAAACGAAGTCAAACAATTATTTGCCCTATCAGAAGACTTAGACGCTTACATGGATGTAAATGTGAGGTCTGGTACTGAAAAAGTTATCAGTATTAGAGTGGTTCATTATTCATGTTTTCTAGAATCAGATGAGATAACCAATGGTTATTCTTTGTATCTTGATGATATTGAAGACAGTTCGATTACTAGCTCTAAAAAAGACTTACCTATTTTGTTAGCCAAACCACTGCATTTTCCTGAAGAGAGAGGGTTTGAATTATCTCCTATTAAAACACAAAGTATTTGTACTAACCAATGGTCAGTACCCAATCTATCCAAACACAGTGGCCCTTGGTTGATTTTTGAGCCAAAAATAAATTCTAAAATACGTCCTCGCTTAATAATAGAGAGTAATTCTAATGATTCTATAGAATGCTATGAGACCAAATCGAGCCTCCTTAGAACAGCAATTGCTGAGCCTAACTTTAGTGTTCGACAGCAATTGTTTGATAAGGCTATTACCGAAGTCGCTGATGATTTAAATCACAAAGATTGGCAAATTGTTGACGCTTACATTTCTGAATTTAATTTACTACCACTTACGACGTTTGTTTTGTGGGAGCGCTTTATCAAAAATGATTTAGCGATGGCGCAACTATTTTTTAAATACATAGATGATCCTGAAAAAAGTATTTACATAGAAAAGTTCTCACAAGAACTGCCTTTCCTTTGGGAATGCATATCGCCAGAGGCTTGGCAAAAGGCATTCAATCAGAAAAAAGACCAGTTAGCAGACGCGCTTAGAGTGCTGCCGAACGGACACGAGTTGCTAGTTAAGCAATGTTTAAGTTGGCTAGATGCGTTGTCGCACCTTTCTGCCACTTCAGTAATTGCCGTGAGATCACTAAAGCATTTTGTTTTTGGTCAGAAAGACAAAGACTTTGATATTTTTTTAGGACGCGACGCTGCGAAGACCGCCAGCAATGCACTTGTATCCCGAAGTGATGACTCCAACTATCAGGAGCTTGTTCGACGTAATGCTGAAGAAAGTTGGCCTAGCCTAGCAGACGAATTAACAAATAGATTGCTTCCAGAGGATAATGCTAGAGCAATTCAACTGTTGAGTTTTTTAGTTCACGATTTACCTAAGTGGCGTACTTCAGTAGTTTTAACTCCTGTTTTACTGGGTATTCACCATGCAAGTAGAAAGGGATCTGGAGTAATAAGCTCCTCTTTAGATGTTCACAGTATGCGCAATGTAATTCAGTTTGATAAAGAGTGGTTTACAGCAGCTTATACCGTTGGCTTCATTTACGGATTAGGACGTTAAAATTAAATGGATAATAATTATTTCTCTTCTTTAACAAAAGATTTAGTGAATCGCTCAGCCAATTCGACGATTGGTTTATTGAACATTGCGAATGAGCCTTTAACCAGTTTGTTAAAAGTAAAATTTAACTCTACTCCTGGTGAACCAGGTTGTTTGTTAGGCGATCCTGTATTTGAAGGCAAATTTGGCTGGAAAGAAGCTGATATGACAATGCAAAAGTTGTCTGGCAATTTGCTGGCCCCTTCATTAGTCAAAGCGATGGAAAATCCCCCAAAAGACTTAAAAAAAGACTATGAGTTTTCGTCAAAGTGGAGTCCATACACTCACCAAGTAGAAGCCTGGAATGCTTTAACGGCTGAGAAACCCAAGTCTGTGTTAGTGACCAGTGGCACAGGTTCAGGTAAAACTGAGTGTTTTTTAGTGCCAGTATTGAACAGGTTACAACAAGAAGCTGAGAAAGGAAGTGGACTTCAAGGCTGTCGAGCACTGTTTTTGTATCCACTAAACGCGTTAATTAATAGTCAAAGAGATCGCCTTAGAGCTTGGACTCACGGACTAAACAAGCAAGTCCGTTTTAGTTTATACAATGGTGAAACGCCAAATTTTCCTTTAAGAAAGCATTCGGAATACCCGAGAGAAGTAGACAATAGAAAAGATTTAAGAGCCTATGTGCCACCGATCATTGTTACGAACGCGACGATGCTCGAGTACATGCTTGTTCGTAAAGATGACAAACCAATTATTGACCAGTCTAAGGGGAAGTTGGAGTGGATTATTCTTGATGAAGCGCATACTTATTTAGGGTCACAGGCCGCTGAGCTATCGCTACTATTAAGACGCGTGGTATCGACGTTTGAGGTAGATCCCAAGAATATTCGTTTTGTTGCTACATCAGCCACAATTGGAGGGAAAGATAGTAAGGCTGAATTACAGAAGTTCTTAGCAGATATCGCAGGGGTCGCGTCAGAGCAAGTAGTGGTAATTGGTGGTGAAAGAGAGTTTCCAAGTTTACCTCGTGTAGAAGCAAATAACTTGTCCAATAACGATATATCTCAATTAGATAGTTCTGAATCGTTGTCACAGCAGAGATTTGAAGCGTTAAGTTCAAATCCGTCGTCGCTAAAGCTGAGAGAATTATTTGTTAAGAGTGATCCACCAGTTGCAAATTTAAGTGAGGTTTGTACAACCTTGTTTGATAATAAAGCTAATTCCAAAGATAAAAAGCAAGAAGCATTAAACTGGCTAGATATATGTTCTGGTACAGACAGGAAGTTGGAAAATGGGCGAACGGATACATTTTTACCACTAAGAGCACACTTATTTCACACTACTATGTCTGGTTTGTGGGCTTGTGTAGACAAAAATTGTTCACACAAAGAAAAACAGCTAGATGATCCGCGTTGGAAGTTTGGGAGTGTATATTTCGACAGACGCGAAAAGTGCGATTGTGGAGCACCAGTTTATGAGTTAAAAATTTGTAATGACTGTAGTGATGTCCACTTACACGCAAAAAGATTGTCTGACGGAAGGCTAACGCTTACAGATGATTTTGAAGTTGAAGATGACTTTTCCTTAGAGCTAGAACGAAGTGAAGATGATGAATCCGAACTCGATGACACTCCAATAGTTGATATCGGCAAAGTTGTAATATCTGGAGTACCAGGAAAACAGTCGATAATTGATAGACTGTCTAGAACCAATAGTGAGCTTGATAGTGATGAACCAGATGCTATTCCGATTCACTTAAATCAGTCAATTGATAGTCCCGTACGTTGCCCTTCCTGTAATGCTCCTAACAACAATGATTACTTGTTTCGACCAGCAAGGCTGGGTGCACCCTCTCATATTACTACAGCAGTGCAGACCTTATTAGAATATGCGCCGGAAGGTAAAGATCTTGAAGCGCATGGGCCATTTAATGGTCGTCGTTTGATTACATTTACTGATAGCAGGCAGGGCACAGCTCGAATAGCAGCAAAACTTCAACAAGATGCAGAAAGGAATAGAGCTAGATCACTCATTTATCATCACTTATTGAGAGCACAAACTGATGCTTCAGGTAACCCTGAAGATATGCTGATAGCCGAAAAAACAATCGCAGACTTAAGAAAAGGGATTGAAGACAATCCAGCTCTAAAATCTACTTTTGAAGCTCTAATCGATAAAGAGTTAATGAATTTAGCCAAACTGTCTGGTAATTCAAACGTTAGTGTCCCATGGCAGAGCCTTGAGGCAAGTTTAGCTAATGGTGAGAAGTCTATATCGAAGTGGATGATGGACGTATATAAAGGGTTAGCTCCTAAAGTTTTTACACAAGACGTTGGAGTAGAGAGAATTTCAAGAATGGTACTTGAAAGAGAGTTTCTAAGAAGACCCAAACGAGCGAATAGTTCAGAAACGATGGGGTTAGTTAAGCTCAACTACCCTAATTTAAACAAGGTAAATGAATTACCACCAGAGCTGTTAGGCAAGAAATCTTTAGATAGCTGGAAAGATTTCTTAAAAATTTGTATCGACTTTTTTGTCCGAAGTAATTTCGCCGTTGAGGTATCCCAGTCAACGCAGAACTGGTTAGGCGAAAAAGTCCGACAGAAAGAGTTGAATCCTCAACCAGGCTTGTCACGCAAAGAAGCAGGCTGGACAGTTGTTTGGCCGATCTATAACCGTCATGCGGGCCGTTTGCCTACTTTGGTTAACCTTTTAAGGGCGTGGTTGAGTTTAGATCTTGAAACTAAAGCTAACCAGATATTAGTAAGCAACTTATTGAAACAGGCTTTTGAAGTATTAAAAAGCGACAAAGTAGGGATTTTCACTAAAACTGGAGAGGGCAATTTCATTCTAGAGCTTAGAAAACAAGTAGAGTTTTCTTTGATAACTAATGCATGGAAATGTCCTATTTCCAATAAGGTATTAGATACGACACTCGACGGTATCTCGCCATATTTGCCTTCAGACGCTGATCCAAAAAATTATGTGTGTCAGCCAATTAAATTCCCTATTTATGACGCGCCATTTGGTAAAGGTGACAGCAGAAAAGAAGAACTAGTCGAAGCGAAAAAATGGCTGCTGGATAATGCTGATGTTGAAGCCTTAAGAAGTTCTGGAATATGGACCGACTTAAACGATCGAATAGTGGAACAAGTGCCATTTATAAGAGCGGTAGAGCATTCCGCACAGCTCTCTGGTAGTAGACTTCGCCAATATGAAGATGATTTTAAGAAAGGCAAATTAAATATTCTATCCTGTTCAACAACGATGGAGATGGGAGTCGATATTGGAGGTATATCAGTTGTTGCTATGAATAATGCTCCCCCTCATCCTGCTAACTATCTACAACGTTCCGGTCGAGCGGGTCGAAGAGGAGAAAACCGAGCTGTTGCTTTTACATTGTGTAAACAAAACCCTCACGGTAACCTAATCTTCAGTAATACAAAGTGGCCTTTTACTACACCAACATTTGTTCCCAAAGTTACTTTCCAAAGTCAAATATTAGTTCAAAGGCATGTCAATGCTTTGTGTTTGGCGTTTTTCTTAAATACATTTCTGAGTGATCAAGATTTAACCAAGCTAAATTGCGTCGCCTTTTTTGGTGATGCGGAGTCTGAAGAGTTAACACCTGCGAAAAAGTTTTTAGACCTACTGAATGGAGGTTCAGGAGCTTGGACAGAAGCTCATTTATCGAAACTGACAGTGCTTACCAGAGGGACTTGTTTAGCCCGTATGACAGCTGACGAATTGTTGATAGGAGCTGGAAAGGCTTTCAATAAAATATGTGAGAATTGGTTAAACGGACGAAATAGGTTAGTCAAAGAAAAGCAAGGATTGCTGCGCGGTGACAAACGTGCTGAAAAAGCAGTATCTATACAAATAACGCGGGTCGAGTGCGAGTATTTATTGAGTGAGTTAGCAACAAGTGGCTTTCTTCCTGGTTACGGTTTCCCAACACATATTGCCAACTTCAACACTATCAACTTGTCCCAACTGCAAACAGCATCTGAAGAAAACAAGAATAGACGAAATGACCAGTTAAACCGACATCGTATTGACAATAAAATGATGGCTAGAGATTTCCCTTCTAGAGACATGGTTGCGGCCATTAGAGAGTTTGCGCCTGGTGCTGAGGTTGTTATTGATGGACAAGTTTTTAAATCTGGCGGGATACTTTTAAATTGGAAAGTTCCTACAGATCAGGATAAAGCAAAAGAACCTCAGGGCTTTAAGTATGCATGGAGATGCCACTCCTGTGGGGCTAGTGGCTCGAGTCATTTGTTAAAAGAAGCAAATGAGTGCTCGGAGTGCGGTAAACCAATCGAAAGTGAAAATATAAAGACATATACAGAACCGAGTGGTTTTGCTGTAGATATTTACGAAGCCACACATAACGATATTTCAAGGCCGAAATATTTACCTGTAAGGGAGCCTTGGATTACTGGCAATGGTGAATGGGTCAACTTAGTAAACGAAGATTTAGGACGCTTTAGGTCTACGTCCAATGGGCATGTATTTCATTTTAATGATGGTAATACTTCTCAAGGCTATTCGATATGCCTGGAATGCGGAAGAAGTGAGCCTTCAAACTCTGATGAGTTTAGCCAGTTTTCTAGTGCTTTAGGGCATAAACGACTCAGGGGAGGAAAAGACAATGATAGTTCGATTTGTCCAGGGAGTTTCGATGACTGGAAAATTAAAAAGAACGTTAGTTTTGGCGTAGAAGATCGAACAGATGTGCTTGAAGTTCAGATAAAAGATCCAAACAGCTCGACTTTTGTGAATAATAAAACTATCGCCCTCTCAGCTGCGGTAGCGTTAAGACAAGCTGCGACTGAGTTGCTAGGCATTGCAGAAGAGGAAGTCGGAATTACTGTCTCGCCATCTTTAGTGGATGGTATGGAAGCTAAATCTATTTATCTTTTTGATAGAGCCGGAGGTGGTTCAGGATTTATGTCTTCTGTGTCTGGCAAGCTTCCTGAATTATTAAAAAAAGCAATAAATAAACTTCATTGCAAAGCTAATTGTGAAAGTGCTTGTCATCATTGTTTATTGAGCTATGACACGCAATTTCAAGCAAAAGAACTAGATAGAAAAGCAGCGTTAGAATTTTTTAATGAGCATTGGTTAAGCTTGTTAAAGTTGGATTTAAGGGACAAGTTATTTGGAGAGAGTACAGAATTAGAGACTAGGCCTATAAGGGCTGCTATAGCTGACGGTATTCTCGCATCATCTAATCCTATATTACGTATCTTTTTAAAAGGAGAGACGGCAGATTGGGACTTGTTGAACCGTGACTTTAGAAAGTTCTTAATGGAGCAGTCGGTAGTTGGCTGCGATATTCAATTAGTTGTCGATGAGGCAAAGTTAGAAAACGCGGATACTGAAATTATTGAGCAACTCAACTCTTATGTTAAGTCACATGTCGTCTCCCTCGTCAAGGGCAACGATGTTGACTCTACCTTAATAGAGTTACAATCAGATCGATTTGTTACTAAGTGGGGATGTCGTCAGCCTGGAGACAACTTAGGCGTTCCTGGTCATTTGTTCTTTGAAACGGGGAATAGCTCCCCCATAGTTAAAGCAACCTATCAACAGCAGCTCACACCTCATGAAGCAATCAATCTTTCCGCCTATACAAGGCACAATACTTCGGTTGATTCAAACGCTTGTGAAATTGAAATTAGGCAAGAAATAAATGGCTTTGTTTCTGGTTTTGGTAGTAGGTTTTGGGATTTTATCAAATCAAAAGCTCCGGCTCAGTTTGAGTTATTTGAAAACCCAGATACAGCAAAAAATATCGTAAAAGTATCTTATTATGATAGGTATTTGAATACACCTTTGATGGTTTCACTGTTGTCAGAACTTCTTGAAGGCCTTCGCGATGTAGCCGTCCGTTGGGATACTCCTGAAATATTAATTCATAGTGCTGAGCCTTCATCTTCAAACTATAAAGCAAAATTATGGGACAATTTTGGAGACTCTGAAAGTCGCGATCGGGCTATTCAAAAAGTGTTGGCTTACGCTGATATCAAGGCATTTGCGTATACCAAAGAAAAGCGGAATTTACCACACTATAGACGGTTAGAAGTTTTCTTTTCTGACGGTAGTAAATTGTTAGTAAGGCTTGACCAAGGTTTGGGCTATTGGATTGTAGATAATAATTATCGCGTCCCGAGCTACGAGCTTAGTTTTGATTTCTCAAATAGTGACCCCGAAGAAGCATTATCAAGTTTTAAAGTAAAGATTGCTAATGAAAGTGAGCGGCACGGGACACAGATTGTGGTTAGATTCGAAGATTAGGTTTGTTTGACCCGCTGCGCCTGTTAGAACCCTTTGTTGTAACAGGTATAGGTCTCGTCTCTTATAATCGACCAGAACTCTATAGACATCTAATCGCTTTATAGTTATGTCTGTCCCAGTTTGATAAGCGCCTGGTGAGCCTACCTAACGCTTATCAAACTGCCATGGTAACAGTTGCTCGGTATCGACATTGGTGGGCCGAGTTCATCAGGGCTGCTCCTTACATATTCGAACACATTTAGTTTCATGTCCTGTTCGACAAATCAATCAAGCCATTAATCGATTTACGGGAATCGACGATACCCATGCATCAATAAATGTTGGGAGGCTCAATGAACGCCTTCATTCTTACAATGTTTTCATTACTCTGGTAACCCAGTGAGGACTAATAGTTGTTGCTTCGCTAAGTTGGGTGTTTCCTAATTTTAAAAGAAGTCCGTTACCCATCTCTTCGGTGTATTATTCGTCTTTTGACACTTCGCGTATGACTTAAACGAAACTACCGCTCGTTCGCTGAAGCCAAATATCACGGTGCTTAGAACGTAAGCGTCCGGTGATCCCACCTAGCGGTTAGCAAACTGCCATGGTAGCAGTTGCTCGATATTAGCGTCGTGATTGCTGAGTTCGCCAAGGCAAGTCATGACATACTCGAACACATTGAGGTCGTTAGCTTTTGCGGTTTCAATGATGCTATAAAGCACCGCACTGGCGTTTGCACCTGTGGCGGTTTGGCTAAACAGCCAGTTTTTTCTTCCTATGACGAACGGTTTAATCGCGCGCTCAGCGCGATTATTGTCGATATTCAGTAATCCATCGAGTGTGTAACGTACAAGCTTTTCCCATTGGTTCAAGCAGTATTGTATCGCTTCACCTAATTTGGTTTTCGGTAACACTTGTTGAACTGATTTCTCTAACCATGTATGGAACTGAGTTAGCAGCGGCAGGCTTTTTTCTTGTCTGGTGAGGTAGCGCACTTCCACTGTTTTATCTTTTAGCTGGGTCTCTATGCGGTAGAGTTTTTGGATGTGATTGAGTGCCCAATCCGCTTTGCCGCTGCCTTTTTTACCTGCGCCTTTCTTCGCTTCCATAAACTTACGGCGTGCATGAGCCCAGCAGCCCACTAATGTGGCCTGTGTCTGCTCGTAACCCTGATAACCATCCACTTGCAGATAGCCGTTGTAGCCAGCAAGGAAGTCCACTGCACATTGCCC
This sequence comes from Alteromonas ulvae, assembly GCF_048987005.1. Taxonomy (GTDB): domain Bacteria; phylum Pseudomonadota; class Gammaproteobacteria; order Enterobacterales; family Alteromonadaceae; genus Alteromonas. The sequence continues at coordinate 1,472,317 of NZ_CP185261.1, forward strand.
AGCCCGACTATTGTGGTAGTCGTACAAGACGATGTTTGGGATAACCGAGTCCGGTATCTTGCCTGCTGGCGAATCCGCACCGGTGGCATACAGCCACATGTAACTGGTCGCTTTGTCAGCATCGACAACCTTTAGTGTGGTTTCATCCGCCTGGATAACCGGTTGTTGTAGCAGATGCTGATGAAGCTGGTCGTAGAGGGGCTTAAATAATTCAGCACAGCGGATTATCCAGTCCGCCATGGTTTTGCGGCTGAGTTCGATACCGTGCTGTTTGAACATCGCCTCTTGACGATAAAGGGGTAACCCATACTGATATTTGCTGGTGATGATTTGGCTTAACAAGCTTGGCGTGGCATAACCTTTTGGGATAACACTGTGAGGCACAGGCGCTTGCTTTACCTTATTGCTAATTCCGTCTTTGTCACAGGTACGGCACGCATACTTCGGGCGAACATGCTCAATCACTTTCACCTGCGCAGGAATGAACTGAAGTTTCTCTGACTTATCTTCACCGATACAGTGCAAGTCGCTTGCACAGCAGTCACACGTTTTCTCTTCCTCAGGGATATCGTGAACGATAACCTCGCGGGGTAAATCTTGAGGAAGCGGTTTACGCTTGGGTTTATTGCGCGTATAGCTAATCGCTTCCTGTTCGGGCGCTTCCACCTCCGCAACCAGCTCTTCCGCCTCATTAAACAATTCCCCCTGTCCAGGGTGGCCCTCGGTACTTTTACCGAACTGTTTATGCTGGGCAATACGGAACTGCTCTTCCAAGTATTGATAACGCGACATAACCTGCGACAACATCTTTTTCAGTGTTGCTGGGTCGTCAGGTAAGTTTTCGATATCGATATCAATATTCATGATGTTATTATCATGCAATAACCTACTGATTACCCGACATTATTAAGACTATTTCGTGATCAATAATCGCTGGTTATGATCACAGGTTATAAGCCGGACGCGGTGTAATGTAAGGGCTGATGACCTATCACGTCAAAGCCGGATAGCAACCACTGCAACTGTTGTTCACTGAGATGCATGTGTGGTAACTCAGCATCATTCGGCCATTTAAAGCGATGCTTCTCCAACCGTTTATACCACAGCGCGAAGCCGGTTTTATCCCAGTAGAGGATTTTGAGTTTATCGCGCTTTTTATTGCAGAAGACAAACAGTGCATCTTGGAACGGACTGAGCTGCATTTGTTGCTCAACCACCACAATCAGCCCGTTAATGGACTTGCGGAAATCGACAATGTCCATGTACAGATAGATATCAGCAGGCTCGACGAACATCTTCATTCGTTAAGCGCCTTCATCAACGCCGCTAACCAATGAGGTTCTACAGCAATGGGTAAACTGAGTCGACCCGCGCCATACTCCAGCGTTATCTGTTCGGCCTCGGCACATTCCCGGGGTTCAACCATCGTGACTTCGCGTTTCACCTGAACAAATTTGCTTTGCCGGTGTTGTAAGCGAATATCACTGCGCCTGGCATAAAAGGTTTGGATATTGATATGGTGTTGCCGGCAGAATTCGACAGCCGAGAGACCACTCTGTTGATGCTGTTTGAATAGTTGTCGCCATTCATGCTGGCTGCGTTGAGGTTGTCGCATGACATACTCCTACTAAAAGGGATATCATGCCGCAGCTAATTTGCTAGTTGAATGTGGGGATCACCGGACGGATACCTTAGAACAGTAAGCTTGAACATCAATCCGTAATTGCGTGCTAAGATTCATTACTTTTCAGTAATTAATCTTAACTTTTATCTAGCCATTGAATGGTTTGTTTTTGTTTATCCATCTGAATTACATGGTGATTTTATTTCTGGTTTGATTTTGGCACTACTTTAGGAGTTATTAACTTCAGAGTGTCTTTTATGAACCAGCAATCGATACAAACAGTAATTTTTGCAAACTCTATTAAACACGGCCAGCATTGTGTTGCCGGAAAAACATTGGACGGAAAACATTGGGTAAGACCTGTGTCGGACCGTTGTGGTAAGGAATTAACACACAGCCAAGCTAAGTGCCGTAACCCTCACGGCACTTTTAACGTAAAGCCTTTACAAAAGGTAACTATCGGTCTTTTGGCTCATGCGCCACTGATAAACCAACCTGAAAACTACTTGATTGATGACAGTATTTGGCAACAAAACTTCACCTTAGGCGGTAATCACATTGTCAATTATTTAGACCATCCATTAGATTTATGGGGGAAGGATGATAGGGTAAGGTATGCGAGTATCGAATCCGGCCAAATAGAAATTTCTCAAAGCTTATATTTAGTGCAAGTGACAAAATTAAGCTTATATCTCAGTCCGTTTAATAAAAGAAGAGCATCTTTTACATACAATGGTTATGGGTATGACTTACCTGTAACTGATCCCAGTTTCGACGCTCTTTTTCAAGATACGAGCGCTTTAAAAGGGATACTTTGCATTAGCTTAGGAGAAGAGTATGAAGGTAATTGCTTCAAATTAGTTGCGACTATTTTTTAAGGAAGACGTGATGAACTTATATACGATTGGCTTTACAAAAAAAAATGCGGAAACATTTTTTACTTTCTTACGAGAATCTGATGTTAAGACACTTATTGACGTAAGACTAAATAATGTCTCGCAGCTAGCAGGCTTTGCGAAAAAAGACGATCTTCAATTTTTCTTAAAAGAACTTTGTGGGGCTGATTATGTACACTCGCCAGAGTTAGCTCCCACTAAGGAAATGCTTGGTGCCTATAAAAAAGGCGAAATACCTTGGATAGCCTATGAAGACAAATTTTTAAATCTTATGAGCCAAAGAAATATTGAAAAGTTGATAACGTCAAGTCTGCTTGATAATGGTTGTTTACTCTGTAGTGAACACGAACCCCATTTATGCCACCGGAGTTTGGTCATACAGTACCTCAACGAGCACTCTAACCTAGAATTAACAGTGAAACACTTATATTAATGAACAGCGTTCTAATACTTTATCCAAGCCCTTTCAATTGCTATTCAAAATTCGTAAGAAAGGTACAGAAAATCACTTCAACTCTAGGAAATGTTGAAATTATTTTTACCGATGATCCAAACAAATTAATACAAAAGATATGTGCTGAAAGCTCCGGTCATATCGTTAGCTGTAAGGTGGATGCTTGGAGATTAAATGACATTTCACACGCTATTATTTTTGATGACGGCGAAGAGTTTGCCGAAGAAACAAACTTATTAACCTTAAATAATAAGCCGTTCAGGTTGATAAGAGTAAAGTTGACTAGGGTTATCAATATAAAGCATGAAACCGAGTATCAATCGCAAAAGAGTACACCCAACTATGAATACATTGGGAGGGGGTCATACTGGGGTAATCCTTATTCAATGTTTGAAGAGGGGGATGATAGAGAAGAGGTAATACGTAAATATAAATATGATTTCGATTTTGAAAAGTTTCCATATAAAGAAAAAAAAGAAGTTTATAAATTAGCTGGAAAGCGACTAGGGTGCTTTTGTAAACCTGAATCTTGTCACGGTGATGTTCTAGCTGACTTTTTAAATCAGTGGGATGACGGAAGGTAAGGGGGAAGTAAAGAAGTGTCCATCCGGCAATATCCATAGTCAATTCATGCGTGAGCTAAAGTGCACTGCGCTCACTAATAAACAGAATGCCCATATAATAGACGAAGGACGTACTGAACTTATTAGAGTGTTTGTTGTTACGAGACTCCGCGATTTATTAATCTGTCTCAAAAGTGTATTAATTTGCAGATTGATTTTCAATCAAATGAATTAAAACCAGCGTCAGCGAGATGACAGAAGCTAGCATAATCGACGTTTATACATTTTTTCTAAACATGTCACACTAATCTCAAGTTGATGGATTGAAGATGATTCTCGAAATCCTAGGAGAGATGACTTGAAAATTTAAAAGCTTAATACGGATCAAGCTGCACTCACACTGCAATAACAAATATTGGCTTGGTTGAGTATGAATCGGCAAACTTTTTCAAATCTGGAGGCGTTAAAAATGACTGAAACGATATGGTTCTAAGCTAAATAGCAGTGTGAGTGCGTTAAACCTGATGTGTATTAAAACCAGAGTGCTGGCATTGTTTTCAATGCTCGGCGCTCTGCCTTGTTTGTATGGATAAATAAACAAAATAGAAAAAGGAAAAGCAGGAACCTGGCAAATTTTTGCTGCTGAACGTTGCAGTCAAAGAATTTGAAAAGTATCACAATTTCATTAAATTTTCTAGTGTAGTCAATTGCTTAACGGAGAATTTAATGAAGAATAAAATGTCGTTGATAGAATTTTTTTGCATAACGCCTTTTACTAACCCAGCTAACTTTACTCAATCAGAAGCTATGGAACCACCATCTGATATGGATGACAGCACTTTGCCCGTGGTCAACTCTTGTTCAGGTCTATCGTTCGTCGATAGTAATTCAAAGATTGATGTTGGAGGCAACCCACTTGGTTCCTGTGACAAAGTAGCAACTGGAAGTGATTTAGAACCAATGGAAGGCTTGCATCAAATGAGCAGTTCAATTGATGAATCAGTCGCAGCTGATATGGATATTGGAACTTCGAGTATTTTAAGTGTCACCACCGACAGCTTTGATGACGCCACCACGACAACGTTTTTAGATAATGATTTTAGTGATACTTCCATGGACCATTCGTTTGATGATAGCTGGAGTGATTGGTGAGTGAGTTGGAAGCGAATCAAGTCATATGCTTGATACTGGGAACGCTGAGCGGTATTTGCCTCGCTTCGTTTTTTTTTACGCTAAATCTCGGTTTTGTTTTTCTGAACCTTGTTTGTCTTCATAAAGTAGTATTTGGTATGAGAGCATATTATAAAGATACATCAACATCTAAAAGTGGCCGTGAATTGTTACTTACTGCTCTCTGGAGGTTTATTTAACTTTATAAAATTCGCACTTTAGAAAGCCTACTTGATTGGATATGACACGATTATGTCCTCGCCATGGATGGCACCCTTCGTAATAAATATCCTTCTGATAAAGCAAAAAAAATAAATTTATTTTTTTAAGAATTTCTGTTTATAGTAATAAGTAATTGAAAAATATAGATAAATTTACCGTTTTCAAAAGCCTATAAGTTTAGGGTGAAAATGGATTTTTCTTTACACTGTTCTCAACCTAGTATTCAGAGAGCAGTAATATGTATTCATTATTCATCGTTAAACCAGCTATGTTTCACATCGTGTAGCGTCTCAGCCTTTTCCAAAACTGACGTTTAGTGATGCTTCCCAATAGCCAACCTACAATAAATGGTCTACTCCCAAACGGCGAGTTAGACTTTGCGTGGTTGGCACAAAACTGTGATGCTTTACTCGATAAAGAAGTGCTCAAACTTCTAATAAACTTCCATCAGGGCGTAAATTTAAGTATTCATGGAAAGCTTATTCGATTTGCAAAAAGGGTTAATGGCAAACCGTTAAGAATCAACTTGGGAAATGCTACGTTTGCTGGAGTCGCATTCTCGGCAAAAAAATCCCAAGAGCTAATAACAGTTAGCGATTGCGAGCTTGTTGCTGAGAAATCAAAAAGTGAGCGACGAAACTCTGTCAAGATACGTATCGAAGATGTTTGTATAGAATATCTAAGTAAAGAAGTGGTTGGTTTAAAACCAGCAACTATCAAGGGGTATAAAACGCTTCTCAATCGCCTCGTAAAGAATTTTAATCATATTCCTCTCGAGAGACTCAGTCACTGCGATGTAGAGAAGTGGCTGACATCCAATTTAGATAATACTGCACTAAGCTGGAAGACGATTAAAGAAACGCTTTGGATGTTGGAGCAGATAATATCTAGAGCGAAGCTTATGAATATTACGCTGGTAAACCAAGGCGCAGTTGATTTCAAGAAGCTGAAGAAATACCTCTCTCGATTCGAGCAACAAGAAAAAACAGTTGACGATACAAAGACACTCTCAGTAAATGATCTACAGACCCTAGAGGCGCTGAGCCATGAGGAGTTGTTGCAACATAACTTACACATTATAAGAGATTCAGCGTTATTAACTGCAAAGTCGGTTGCTACACGCTCCGGTGAAGCTCGCGCTATTGCATTGGAAGATGTGTTAAGAGACGAAAATGGCGACTATAAGATTAATGTAGTCCGGTCTCTTGTTCTCGAACAGTTCAAACAGCCAAAAGCATACAATAAATGTCTGAGTGTTGTAGACGTATTCGGTGTAGCTAAACTCTATTTGGAGCGTTTAATAGATGATGCCCAAGGTTACAATAGTAGACAACTTGAAGTATTAAACCACAATAACGAAGTGGAGCTTCAGAATGTCACGCCACTCGTAATCAATCCTGCTACGGGAAACCCTTACACCGAAAAAGAATACCGAAATGAATTCTATCGATTGCAAGAATATGCAGGCATTGAAGAGCCAATACCTCCAAAGCAATTGCGACATACGGCAGTAAAAACGTTTCATGATGCTGGGGTCGCTGTCGAAGATTTTTGTAAACAGCTCACTCACGCGAATCATTCAACAACAATAAAGTTTTATGCAGGTGCGGTTCAGCTTAGCAACTCGCCTGAAAAAACTAAAATGATTAATATCAAGTTAGATAATCTTTGGTCTACCGAAAATAAGCCACTAGAAAAAAATCGGTTAAAAGAGAAAGAGAAGTGTCGGCAGCCTACAGTACCAATGCGAATTAATTTAGATAATATGCAAAAATTGAAAGCTTGGGAGTCGATACACCCTTTTGTTATTGAGCGTCAACCCAAACTAATTCACCTGCCAAACAGTCCATAATAGCCATCACTAATAAGGTTTTTACAGAATATTTCACTTGGTAATTTGGATGATAATTGTACTAATCTGTTAAGTGTAGTTTCGAATTTTGTAGAAAATTTAGAGTCTTAATTTTTTAACTTAAAAAGATTTTCAAACTGCTGACTATTTTTTATGATTTTGATTGATTCGACGTCAACGGTATATTGTAAATGCTACTTAAGTGATTTAGTCTTCACGACAAATTAATCTTTTACATGGATGTTGTATGTCGTTAAGACCATATTATTTAATTACTTTTTTGTTTTTTAGTGTTCACGCAGCTACTAGCGCGAGTATTATTTCGATTAATGGTTATTCGCTAGATACTGACAAAGGAATTATCTCTTCTAGTGATAACTTGGAATGGTTGCAGTGGTCAAAAACTATTAACTTATCTCCAAACCAGGCTCTTTCGGGAATAGCTCAAAGTTACGATGGTGGTGGCTGGAAATTAGCAAATAATGAACAAGTCGCTGGTTTACTTAATACATTTAATTTTGGACTAGAGTTTGATACTGATTACCGCACCTTTCAAGAGAAAAAGGGACCGTGAATCGCGCCGATAAATTCGGAGGCGGATTTGATTGAGTCATGCTGCCGTATCTTCGGCTAATTGTCGATAATAGTTTTCCTCATATTCCAGTGGTGGGATATCACCGATAGAGCTCAACAGTCTTCTGTTGTTGAACCAATCAACCCAATCCAATGTGGCTAGCTCGACCTGCTCCAACCCTTTCCAAGGGCCGTCTTTATGGATGACTTCAGTTTTATATAAGCCGTTTATGGTTTCAGCCAAGGCATTGTCATAAGAATCCCCAATACTGCCGACAGAGGCGCTGAAGCCAGCTTCAGATAATCTCTCAGAGTACCGGATAGACACATATTGGCTGCCACGATCACTGTGATGAATAACACCTTTCGGCTTCCCACGAGCCCATAATGCTTGCTCTAGCGCGTCAAGAATCAGTTGGGTTTGCATGGTTTTCATGACACGCCATCCAACGAGTTTTCGCGAGAACACGTCAATGACAAAAGCCACGTAGACAAAACCAGACCAAGTGGCCACGTAGGTGATATCGGCGACCCATAGCTGATTCGGGCGTTGTGCTGTGAACTCTCGATTGACCAAATCCAAGGGCTTAGCCGCACTCTCATCCGGAATCGTGGTAATACAACGGCGTCCTCGACGAACGCCCTGAATTTCCAAGACTTTCATCAGCCTCGCCACAGTGCAACGAGCCACAGTAAAGCCTTCTCGTTTTAATTGCTTCCAGACTTTCCTGACACCATAACATTGGCGACTCTCTTGCCATACTCTCATGATTTCAGGCTTTAAAGCTTCATCCATATGATAACGCTGGCATCCCTGTGCCGGCGCAGCTTCCATGGCTTTACAGCGATAATAAGTTGATGGTGCGGTCCGTAACACACGACAGATCGGCTCGACACCATGCAACGCTCGATGCTTATCAATAAACTGGACTATTTCTTCGGTTTGCGGTCGAGCTCCGCCTGCGCAAAAAATACAGCTGCCTTCTTGAGGATTTCGTTTGCTTGTTTAAGCTCTCGATTCTCCCTTTCAAGCTCTTTTATCTTTGCGCTGGCATCAGAAGTCACACCAGGCTTTTTACCTGAGTCTACTTCCATTTTATTAACCCACGCCCTTAACGTCTCAGGCGTGCAACCGATTTTAGATGAAACTGACACCAAAGCTGCCCATCTCGAAGGATGCTCATGCTCTGAGGTCAAAACCATGCGAACTGCTCGCTCGCGGACTTCTGGGGAATACGTTACTCTTTTGTTCATTGGCTAATTCTCTCAAGATAATTAGCCTCCGACAAACCCGGATTGATTCAGACATTAATGCCCTCAATTTCTCGAACAGCATTTAACACCATTTGTTTTTGCTCTTCAGACGTTACTCTGCCAGAAAGAGAAACATCGTTATTGACCGCATTCACGGTTATGTTATTGGCAACACTGATGCCCAACGTGTTGAGTGTCCCTTGAACCTCCTGTGCCAAATCTTGTTGCCGATAGGCTAAGGGAGCCTTTTGTGTTAAAGGCGCGTCAGTTGTTGTGGAGCTTGGTACTTTGTCGCTATTGCTTGCTTGTTGGTTGCATCCTGCTAACGGCGTAGCTAAAACGACTACAGTGAAAAATACGTGAAATCGAGTCATGAGATATAGCCTTAAGTATAAATTCTTTCACTAATATACTCGCGGCATTTAGCAACTCTGTACGCTGCACCACATTACCTGACGTGGTCAACCAAAATTGACCAACCCAGTTAAGCTACTTTCTTCTGTTTCAATGCTGCCACTTCATACTGATTCGGACTCATATATCCTAAGTATGAATGTAACCGCATCGGATTATAAAACATCGCGATGTACTGCAAGATATCTTGCTGTGCTTCGAGACGGGTTTGATATGACTTCCAATGCACACGTTCTTGTTTCAGTGTACCGAAGAAACTCTCTACCACGGCATTATCCCAACAGTCGCCTTTTCGACTCATGCTGCCAATAAAACCATGGCCTTTCAATAATCGACGATACTGGTCACTTGCATACTGACTTCCTCTGTCAGAATGAACAATCAATCCTGGCTTCGGGCGACGTTGCCAAATCGCCATTGTCAGTGCATCGCAAACAAGCTTGGCCTTCATTCGTGAACCCATACTCCAGCCCACAACCTTCCGCGAGAACAGATCAATAACCACGGCTAAATACAACCAACCTTCACGTGTCCAGACGTAGGTAATATCGCAAACATACGCTTGGTCCGGTGCGTTAACGTCAAACTCACGGTTGAGTACATTGTCGAATACGGGCTTGTCGTGATCACTATTGGTGGTGATTTTATACTTCTTCTTGTATCGAACCTTTACGTTGGCTTCTTTCATTAACTGCCGCGTTTGCTGTCGGCCTACTGGATAACCTAAACAGTTCAATGCTCGCTGCATTCTGCGGCTACCGTATGTATGCTCACTCGCAACATCTATGGCTTCAATCCATTCGAGCATCTCAGCTTTTTCGTTATCCTTCTGCGTCTGCGGCCATTCCTGCTTCTTCACATACCGGTAGAAGCCATTTCTATTCACGCCCAACAGTCGACACATTAAATCGACTGGATAGGTCTTTTTACGTTGCGCGATGAAACGATATTTTATTTCGTTTCCTTGGCGAAAAAGACCGTCGCTTCCTTTAATATGCGCTTTTCCATTTCAAGCTGTTTGACCTGCGCTTTAAGTCGACGGATCTCTTCTTGCTCTGGTGTTAATTTACCGTTGCCCCTAAATGCTTGCCCATCATCATCTTGCTGGTATTCCTTGACCCAGCGACTGATCATCTGATTGTTAACATCTAACATTTTGGCAACATCGGTTCTGCTATGGCCTTGATCAAGCACAAGACTAACCGCATCGAGTTTAAATTCTTTGGTGTAACGCTTTCTTTCAGGCATCTCTTTCTCCAGTTAAGCTGATATTATACTCTTAACTGGACTGGTCAATTCAATTGGACCACGTCAACCTAATCTTTTATTAAAATTTTGACATGATGGGCGCCAGCTAACATTGGGAACGCAATATTGGTGGTGAAGTGATGTTTCTTTTATAACCTCTACCACGTAGTGTGCTTTATCTATATCTATTGTTACGCTGAAGCGATCCCACAGTGAGGATAACTGTGGTGCTATCTACAATGACTTCCCTCGTTTTTCTATTCCTAAAAGTGAGGAAAGCCCTGCGTAATACATTTAACCTGCGACAATTGTGTACCAGGTTTACCCGCTTCTTCCGCAATGGGGCAGCGCTAAATAGACGTCTGCGCTCACAACGTAAGGCTCAACGTCATCTTGTGCAACGTGCGCTTCATCTAGCGCGTGGTTGAATGGGCTTAGCATGGAAAAAAGTTCGAATGCCTGTTCAATTTGTGCTGTTAACAGTTAATAGAAAAGGCTTCTAATCTATCAGACTCCTCTTTAACAACTTGGTAGCATTCACAGCACATACTCTCTAATTTCGGGCGGTTTATAACCCTGATATGACCCCGTTTATACGTAATAACGCCGGCTTTTTGGAGTTTTCCCGCTGCTTCCGTCACGCCTTCCCTTCGAACGCCCAACATGTTTGCTATGAGCTCTTGCGTCATAACTAAATTGTTGTTGGGTAAACGGTCTAGTGATAGCAAAATCCAACGGCAGAGCTGTTGCACTATCGTGTGATGTCGGTTACACACTGCAGTTTGTGACATCTGGGTTATGAGGGAAAGGGTATAGCGCAGCAGAAGTACTCGAACATTGGAGTCTTGGTTAAATGCTCGCTTTATAGACAATGCGGGGAGCCGATAGGCTTTTCCTTCACTTTGCACAATCGCGCGGCTAGGTGTACTACCACCGCCTAAAAATACGGCTACACCGACTATGCCCTCATTTCCGACTACTGAAATTTCGGCAGAGGCCCCGTCAGACATTTCAAACAATAAAGAAACGATGGCGTCCACAGGAAAATATACATGCTGCAATGCTTCCCCTGACTCGTATAGCACCTGACCCAGTTTAAGCGGGACCAATTCTAGTTTTGCTGCACAGTTATCGGGTAAGACTTTGAGGAGGGCAGATAAGAGCGTGTTGTTGCATTTGATCATGAGTATACGTTCCTTTGCTAACTTGCTGTTTTTGTTGTTTGATCTGCATGCTTATACAGAGAAAACGAATTTTTTATTGCAATGTAAACGTTGTTTATTTTCGCTTCTGTGCGATAGCGAACAAAGAACGCAACGAATGTAGGTGAGTATAGGCGGGCTTGAGGCATTTATGTTGATCTGACGCATTGATAGCGAGATTAGTGTTAGAACGAACTGGATTGCACTGTAGACAAAATAAGTAAAAATCACTGGTATCAAAAAACAGTTAATGATGCTTAGTGCATTAGGCTCCTCTAAAAAATGATGAGCGCCAGAGCAAGTTGCCATAGGTTAAGAGTAATCTGGGCTAAACAATGTTGTTTATGCCGAGTTACCTAACTTTATTTTTCGTTTTTTATATCAGTTCAAAAGTCTTTTGGTACTGGTACTTGTGATAGCCGCAATACTTACTGCGTTGCTTTACCATTGGTTAGATGGGAGCGTTATTTTTGCCGTTATTCTTATCAATTTGCTATGTCACAGAATGCCTCCGTAGAGCAGGCACGTTGTTGTGGTTATTTCTTGAAATAGAAAAGCCAGTAATGCAGTACATCTGATAATTTCGACATCTTACAAAAAGCTAAGGGGCAGTAAAATGAAAAATCAAAAAAATAGCGATAAAAAAATATATGGGGTAGAAAACGAGAACCGGCATCACACGCAAAGTAACAGTTTCATCAACTATTTGCGTATGGGGTTTACTTCTGACCACCCCATAATCATGAAGCTTGGCTATGCCATGGCTATTATTTTCAGTGTTCTGCTATTTTATTGTGGTTATCATTTTTTTACCGCAGACAAAAACAGCGAACTTTTTTGGGGAGTTTGTTTAGTATTGAGTGTTAATGCTCAGGTGATGGTAAAGCTTTGGATTTACATGCAAACGAATCATAATATCGTAATGCATGAATTACGTAGTATGAAAAACGCTTCTACACGTCGCTGACAGTAAAACGAAAGTGGCAATAAATGGTAACTTTTGTCTTCCATTTCAGCTCCTACTTTTGCGTCGTTAAGGGCGGCGTGAATAGCTACTCCTAAAAAAATAAAATCCCTTCACAGATTTCAAACGTAAGTTATTAGAATATTAAGTTTTATTGTTATCCGCATAAGGGTTTAGTGAAATGCCAGAAGGTCCTGAGATTCGCCTTGCTGCGGATAAAATTGCTAAGGTTATCGAAGGTCAACAGATAGAAGATATAGAAGTTGGCTTACCTCATCTAACGCAAGGCGCTGCTAAGCTAAAAGGTCGACGGGTTGAGCAGGTAGAGACGAGAGGAAAGGCCATGCTTATTCATTTCGATAATCAGCTTTCTATTTACTCTCATAATCAACTTTATGGCGTTTGGATGACCGCAAAAAGAGGCGAGTTACCCGCTACCAAGCGTTCCCTGCGATTAGCGCTTCACACCAAGGAAAAGAGCGCATTGCTTTATAGTGCATCCGATATCGGTATTTATCAGCCTGAAGAGCTTCTCGCCCATCCATTTTTGACAAAGATTGGTCCTGACATACTGCAGGAGAATTTAAAGTGGCAAACCCTCAGTAAACGACTTCTCTCAGCGCGCTTCTGCAATCGCAGTTTAGGCGCGCTGTATCTCGACCAGCACTTTGTCGCGGGTATCGGTAACTATTTGCGCAGTGAAATACTGTTTGCCGCAGGGGTGCATCCTGATTACAAACCTAAGCAGTTAACCTCAGAGCAAATAGAGGCCCTAGCCAAACAAACCATAGCGGTAGGTAAGCGAGCGTATAAAACAAGAGGGCATACAGTGCCCACGAGCATGGCCACCGCGCTTGCAAAAACCAAGGGAAGTTATGAAAGCGTTCGGTTTATGGTGTTCAATCGCGAGGCACTTCCTTGTAGAGAATGTGTTACACCAATAATTAAAGGGCAGCGGAATGGACGCCGAATATATTGGTGTGAGAGCTGTCAGCCATAAATCTAGTTGTATTGGCTTATCCTAAAACCTGGGAAGGGTATTACTTGGCAAACAATGCAGTCACCTTTTCCATTCGCGCTTTATTGACACCAAGATCCGACAACCCAAGCCGTGATGCCGACCTAAAGTCAATTTTCGTTTTATTACTCTGTGCTTGTGATAGTAAAAACTCAACATCATCAACAAAGCCAAATAATTGCGACCTGAACGCTACTCTTACGTAATTATCACGTTCCTTAACAACAGTGGTTCGAGGTAGTAAACGTATAATGCTAAGCAACTTTTCTTTTGCGGTTGCCATAGAACCGTCAAATAGAATGGGTGCCATATCGCCAGAGCCATTATCCATACTGCTAATGCAGTTAGGAGTAACAGGGCAGTCTTTAAGGGATTCACCGCTTACGCCTAGTTCTGGCGGTGTAACAGAGCAGCCTACAAGTGCTAACGAACAAAGTAATAAATACTGCTTTTTCATCATTTCTCTTTTTGTATAAATATCACGTTTTACTTATGTTACACCTTGGCACACGTTTTCCCTACTTTTGCTATTTGCTCATCAAAGGGCTATGAATGAGGTGAGGGCGTTTTGCCTTGTATCCATCAAGGTCGGCGTGTCGATATAAAAAATCAACAATCTTTTTAAGAATACGAACTCTCGCATTGCGAACACTCATAAATTTCCTGATCTTAATTATCAACAGGCGGCGCTAAGTAGTACAATTTCATAGTCTTTTCATTATTTATTAGTAGAGCTGTAAAATGAAACTTTTTATTAACCTTATTCGCAATTTACTCGGGGCCATTATTGCGTTTGTCGATGTCATTACCCGCGGCACTAAACTAAAGCGTTCGCCAGAAAAACAAGTACAGGTGGCTGAAGAAAGTCAGAAATTAGCGTTGTACCAATTTTTTGGTTGCCCTTTCTGTATCAAAACGCGCCGAGCGATGTACAAATATAATCTACCTATACAAAAGCGAAATGTATCAGAGGGTTCGCCCTATAGAGAAGAGTTGCTACAGGGCGGCGGAAAGATTCAAACGCCCTGCCTTCGCATCGAAAATGAAAAGGGCGTTGAATGGCTGTACGACTCTAAAGCAATTATTGGTTACTTAGAAGAGCGTTTTGTGGAAGCAAAATAACCGAATTATTCATTACGCTGTCTGCGATGACAGCGTTTTGTTATTTTGAGGTTGCCACACGGTTTCTCCCCCCATGTTTTGCGTTATACACGGCTTCATCTGCACGTTTAATGAATGCGTGAATATTGTGATCTTCGGTGAGTGTTGCAATGCCTATGCTGCAGCTTATGGCACATTCGCTTTGTAATAAAAGTGGCGAGAACGATGACAATGCAGAAACGTTTTCTCTTATGCGCTCGGCTAATTCTGTGGCTTGTTGCCCATCAGTTTGCGCTAAAACAATGAGAAACTCCTCGCCGCCGTAGCGCCCAACATAATCAGTTTGCCTGCATGTTTGTGTAATGGTATCGGCTATCATCACTAGCACATCATCACCAAACTGATGTCCGTAGGTGTCGTTAATTTTTTTAAAATAATCTACGTCTAGCATAAGTACCGAACACAATTGATTATGACGTTCACACTGGCTAATTTCATTCTCCAAATGTTGCAATATAGCCCGTCTATTGAGAATAGAAGTTAAGGGATCGGTATTGGCCTGAATATGAAGCTCTCGAGTGCGCGCTTCTATTTTCGCCTCTAGCGTAAGATTAATCTCTTTTAGCTCTTCTTGCGCGTTCAGCAGCTCTTTATTGCGCTGCGCCAGTAAAGAGCTGCTGGGAAGCGCAACAATGGTAGGTGTGAGCTTCCAGAGTGCCAACGCGGTCACCGCTGAAATTAACCCTGTAGTGAGCTTTGCTAGGCCTTCGATAAAATAATACCCGTGCCAGATGTTTATCAGCCCTAACAAATGCGTGAGGCCACAAAAGCTGATAAAGCCAGCAAAGAGTAAAAAAAGGCGATCAAACTTTAAATCATCTCGTTTACGAACGATATGTATTAGCGCAATGGGGATCAATGCGTAGGATGTTGCAGTGAGCGCATCTCCCGTCACATGTAAAAACAGCAAATCCCAACGCCACAACAGACAGTGTCCGTGTGGCATAAAGCGACCGTTGAATATTATTTCAAGCACTACACTCTCCCTACATTCGTACTACACACAATCATTAATGATGACTGATGATGTGTATAGCGGTGTAATTTAACAGTGCGACGGCGTCAACGTGCAGACATTCAATGAGTTTTCCTCACTTACATAGTAGTTCATACTCTTGATGCGTAAAGTATATTGCTAAAGAATCCGACAAGGAAGCGCTGCAAGGACAGCCAGTGAAGAAGCCCTCAAATTGGCCTTCCCAACTGTTTATGTAGTTCGACTATAAAGACTGTCGATGCAGATTGGAGATGCTGCTGGCTATGCTGTTGTATATGCTGTGATATAAGATACATTGCCATATAGCCTGCCGAGCCAGGCTCTTAAAATAAGACCTCAAAATAAGACGTTGAACTAAAGCTTTGAACTAAGTGATTGGAGTGCCTGTGGTCTATTTTACCCAAACAGCTATTCTTCTACGAAGAACAGCTGTAATGAGAAATGCCGCCAGCGCCAAAAAACTCTCTTGGGCGCAACCGGTAATACTGGCTTTGTGCTTTTTCTGACTGTTCTTCATATGGCTTAGTGAGCATGTTTTGCAAAGCGTGAATGCGGTCGAAATTCCCCCCTTCTGCCTCTTTATACGCTGGCACCACGTACCATTCACGCCACGTAAATTTTGGGTTGGTAAGCTTCATTGCTCTCGTGCATTCGTCAACATGACCTGTCTCTTCGCCCGACTTTTTAAGCTGGGCTCGCCAATTTTGAAGCCACTCATTCCACTGAGCAACCATATCTTCTTTTAGCGGTGCGTAAAAACTCGTCGTCAGCGCTTCAACATCACTAGGAAAGTGAGATAGCTCTCTGAAAAAGTGGTTATAGTCTGCACCCGTGCGCATCATTAAGTGTAAAAGTTGAAGCAGTAGTTCATTATCATAAGCCGCAAGCCCTAATTTTGCTGCCCACATGGTGTTCATTTTTTGTTGCATAACCAAGGCGAAATTTTCGTTTATATTGCGTAGTGCCTCTAGTTCCTGTGGCGTATCGGTAAGCAATGGCTCGATAGCACGACAAAACATGCCGAAGTTCTTTTCTGCTGCTACGGGTTGATTAAGAAACGAGAAGTGGCGACCTCCACCTGTCCATGGTTGGTAAGCTGGGTCGAACAGCTCACAAAACCCAAACGGCCCGTAGTCCAGTGTGTAGCCTCCCGCGGCGCAATTGTCGCTGTTGAAATTACCTTGGCAATAGCCCACTCGAACCCAGTGCGCCACAAGCGATGTAAGCCTGTCTTGAAACGCAGTAGCAAGGGCGACTAGCTGAGCTTCAAATGGCTGGTTCGTATCAATATCACTCTTATACTCACGCTCAATTAAGTGTTCAACCAGCAGTTTCAACTCTTGCAACGCCGAAGGGTGTTGATTGCTTCTCGCCCGTCTTCCGAAAAGTTCTAATTGACCTACTCGTATAAATGAGGGGGCAACGCGGGTTGATATGGCCACGAGATTTGGCACCATTACTTCGGGGTCTTGGGAGTTCGACCCCTCCAAATACCAAGGCCTGTCCACCGTTTCCGACTGAGACATAAATAAGCTGAGGGAACGAGACGTAGGAACGCCTAGGGCGTGCATATGCTCTTGTACTAAAAACTCTCTCACACTCGAGCGCAGTACCGCTCTGCCGTCTGCGCCTCGACAGTAAGGTGTTCTGCCTGCGCCTTTTAACTGCATTTCATAGCGCTTTCCGTTGGTCACGGTTTCCAATATAGATAGGGCTCGTCCATCGCCATACCCATTGCCTGTTGAAAATGGACATTGCTGAATATATTCAGTGCCATAGATTGACAGCGCATAGCCGGTAGCCCATCCGTAGGGCTTCATCTCAGAGGGGAGGGAAGACATATCACCAGAAAACAAGCGCATAAATTCAGAGGTGCGCGCCAGGCTATTATCAAACCCTAATTCTTCAAAGAAAGTGTGGCTATGAGCGACATACTTTGGGTTGGCTATTGGGGTGGGCGTTACCGGAACATAGTGCCCAGAGAATACTTGCCTAGGGTTGTGCTCACTGCCGTCTTCTCGCGCGTCTGGATCCATAACAAGGCTATTGAGAAACGAGTAATCAAGGTGTGTTGCAAGGTCGCCTACCGTTTGAATGGGTTGTTTAGTTTTACTTACTTGTTTATCTTTCATCGGCGCCTCTATTGCATCGTTTTACTTAGTCGATATTGTACTATAGATAAGTCTGACCACACGTACATCTATTTTGAAATGACACAAGTCTTATTGCACATCTGATTTTGGTTGACATCATCTTACATTACCGTAATTTACATACATATTTTATAAATCACCCGTTTCAGCATGGCCCAATGCAAGCGAGATACTGGTATCATCTGTTAGTTGATACTCTGCACCGATAAATGCTCGGGTTGCGGTTTCCCAGCCGGAGCGCGAGAGCGTCGTATCGTTATATTGTCCGTAAATTTTACCTACTCCTACACTAACAAAAGGTGAAACTCTTTCGAATAAGCCTGTGTAAACAATCCTAGAGTCTAACCATATTCCGGTGTTATCTAGTTGCCCGCCAGTTAATTCACCATTTTCCAATATGCTGGCAACATGTGAAGTCTGAGCGTGTGAAAGGCTAATCACATTATCCCACTTCCAGTTAGGTGCAAGCTGTGACGTATGACCTATTCCCAATGAAACAGAAGGGGTTAATTTGCCTGTAAAATGAACTGGCTCAGATGCTGCTAAAACGTCTTTGTCTAGTAATCCCATGCTGACTTCATAGAACCAATCTGAGTGTGCCCTTGAATCAGCGCTGGTTAGCGTAATCATGAGCAACTTAACTTGGCATGTGTTGGCGTTTTATTCATCTAAACGTAAGGCAATAAAAAAGTGCTGTGTCTTGACATAATAAGTGGGTCAATATTACGTTGTCGAAAAAAAACAGCTGCGTTGAACAATTAATTGAACTAGCGCAGTAAAGAACGCTGACTATGTATCAGTATCTTATTAATGCTATTGCGGATGATAAAACCAATGACAAAAAACACAACAATAAAAATAGTCATACTCGGCGCAGGCAGCGTAGGGTGCTACATTGGCGGCTGCCTAATCGCCGCTGGAGCTAACGTAAGTCTAGTGGGAAGAGCCCGCTTACAGCAAAATATTGCGCAGCACGGGTTGCGCTTAACCGATTGGGAACAGAGAAATAGTACTGTAAGCGCGAGTGATATTCATTTCACAACGGATAACAACGTACTTGCTGAAGCAGACTTCATATTGCTGTGCGTTAAAAGCTTAGACACAGAGAGTGCGGCGGTATTGATAAAACAATATGCCTCTGCTGATGCTGTGGTGGTCAGTTTTCAAAACGGAGTCGGCAACGGCGAATTGCTGCAAGCATCACTGCATCAAACGGTACTGAAAGGAATGGTGCCCTTTAATATTTTTTACCAGGGTGAAGGGCACTTTCACTGCGGTACTCAAGGACATTTAGCAATAGAAGATGCAGGAAGTATTTGCCAGGCATTAGTCACGCAACTGCACAATGCAACATTGCCCGTTGATGTATATGACGATTTGACCAGCGTCCAGTATGGTAAATTAATTATCAACCTCAATAATGCGGTTAATGCACTCTCTGGTATTCCACTTCAGCAACAGTTAGGCAATAGAGACTATCGAAACGTAGTCGCGGCGATACAAAAAGAAGCATTGGTCGTTCTCAAGGCCAAAGGAATTACGCCTGCGCGATTGGGTAAGGTTATCCCGACTCTTATGCCTTATATTTTGTCGCTTCCCAATGGACTCTTTAAGTTGGTTGCTGCCTCTACGCTAAAAATAGATCCTCAAGCACGCTCTTCGATGTATGAAGACCTGCAGCTCAACAGGCCAACTGAAATCGACTTTCTGAATGGGGAAATTGTGCGGTTAGGAAAACAGGTGAATATACAAACACCTGTTAATAGCCACATTACAGCCTTGGTAAAGCATGCTGAGCAAAGCGCTACAGGCTCACCCCATTTATCAGCAGCGGAATTAATGCCTGCTCGAAGGCCGCATTAGAAACGACAAACAGCGCAACAGTCATAAAGTGATTGTATGCGCTGTTTTGCCTAGTTATTAGGCCGCTAGGGCGCGAATGAGCTGTGAGAAGGTTGGCTTGTCTTGCACATCAAGAGGAGCCTTTAGTTTACGGGCAATATCGCTCACACTGATTACCCCTCGAACTTCGTGAGTTCCTCTGTCGAGGACTAGGCAATGATGTTGGCCGTAATCTTTCAGCGTTTCGATAACGTCACCCACCGACGATTTTGCTAGTTCAGTATGATCAAATGACAACAGCGATGTTTTATCTTGCATAAAATCACGCACTACTAGGCTATCTCTCGGTAATTGTAACTCAGCAATTTGCTTTACAATGTGCTGTTCACTAACGTCTTCAGACGTAATAATGCCAGAAAACGCGTTGCTCGCATTAACCACTAACATCATACGAACGTGTGATTGTCGCATTATATTTTCAACTCTCGTGGCCAGAGCATTTTCATCAATTACCAGCGGCATATATTGCTTGAAGTCGGTAAATACCGACATTGCAGATGAGGTTAAAGTCACATTGGTTTCGATTATAGGCCATGCAAGACGGTCTGCTGCATCAGTTTTATGAAGTTGTAAGGTATGCATTACCTTCCCCTTAAAGTAGTAAACAAATTTTAAAAAGAGACAAACGGTTTTGTTTAACTGCGTTGGGGCGGGGCTCGAATAAGGTGTGCCGGACAGCTTGCAATATCGGTGTAAACACAAGCAAAAGCACTAGCGTTATTTTGTTGAATGTCGACGATATACGTATAATTTAATAACGAGGTATCGTCGATATCATCATAGTCGCCTGCTTGTTCTGCGGACGAATAAGGTGAAACAGTTTCGCTATAATTTACTTGTGAAACATCATTGCCTAACGCGCCATCGGTACCGTTTTCGGGTACAAATAATGAAAACGTGAGAAGCAGTAATAAAAAATTCAAAAGTAGAACTCCGGCTCAAAAGGGCAGGCTTTGGTCCCTACTAATAATATAGGTATGTTTTGTTTTCAAAGTAGGCCGTTTTGTCGTAATTTTTCACCGAATTATCGTATATTGAGTACCTAAGGGGGCGTTCATTGGGCAGTTGCGCGGCACGCACTGGGCACTTACGGGGTGCAAGGGGGAGCGCGTGGCAGCGTATAGTGTAGTAAATAGGAAGGCCTTTTTCTCGACAAAGAGGACAAGAAGAGGCCAAAGCGACATTGAAAAGAAAAATGCCAATCATTTTTCCGACTGGCATAATTATCGCCCTTTTTGATCTATAGGGCACAATGAATTGTTTTTCAGTGCTATTTTTTTAAGACTATTATTCCAGTTTTATTTTTCCAGAACTATGCGCAGCATTCTGCGAAGTGGCTCTGCGGCACCCCACAAAAGCTGGTCGCCTACGGTGAAAGCGGAAATATATTCTGGCCCCATCGTTAGTTTACGAATTCGACCAACAGGTATGGTTAATGTACCCGTTACTTTGGCAGGGGTAAGTTCCTGCATAGTAGCGTCTCTATCATTAGGCACCACTTTTACCCACTCATTGTGTGATGCCAAAATGGCTTCTATTTCCTCTATAGGAAGGTCTTTTTTAAGCTTAATGGTAATGGCCTGACTGTGGCAGCGCATTGCACCAACACGTACGCAAATACCGTCAATAGGTATTTCCTTTTGCTCCGTGTTACTAATGCCTAATATTTTATTTGCCTCAGCCTGCGCCTTCCATTCTTCGCGACTTTGTCCAGACGGTAACTGAGAGTCGATATAGGGGATGAGACTGCCCGCTAGCGGCACGCCAAATTGTTCGCTAGGGTAATCGTCGCTGCGAATAAACTCTGCCACTTGCTGGTCGATATCAAGAATGGCGGTTGCCGGGTCTTCAACGCTGGCTTTTACGTTATCAAAAATAGCGCCCATTTGTGAGATAAGCTCTCGCATATGTTTAGCGCCAGAACCCGATGCCGCTTGGTAGGTCATTGGCGATGCCCATTCAACCAAGTCTTTTTCGAACAGTCCGCCAAGTGCTAATAGCATCAATGAGACGGTGCAGTTGCCCCCCACGAACGTGCGAATTCCAGCGTCGATACCAGAAGTAATTTCACTGTTATTAACGGGATCAAGCACGATTATAGCATCATCATTCATTCGTAGTGCAGACGCTGCATCTATCCAATAGCCATTCCATCCCGTTGCGCGCAAGTCTTCGTAAACGGCTTTAGTGTAATCACCGCCCTGGCACGTAATAATAATATCTTGTTGACAAAGCGCATCTAAATCGAAGGCATCTTCTAAAACACCATTTCCGTGCTGAGTGCCTTCATCAGCGGAGTCGCTACCAAAAACTGGGGCAGGCGTGCCTTTTTGTGAGGTGGTAAAAAAGGTGGGTTCAATATGCGCAAAATCGTTTTCTTCCTGCATGCGCTGCATTAATACTGAGCCAACCATACCGCGCCAGCCCACTAAACCTACTTTTTGTTGTGCCATTGAATTGAGAACCCTTGTTGCTAAAATGATAAGTACTGGCGTTCATGTATCGAGAAATTATGCATGAAACCCTTTATTGCAGCGTGCACTGCACACCGCGATTTACCTGTCGTTTTTTATTTTTGTGTGCGCAGTTTAAGGGTTATTGCGGGCGCTTACTAGCGGGTTTTTATACATAATCCTTTCGATTTATTACTTTATGATTTGGGTAGGTTTAGCGTTGTGTAAATGGCTGTTGCCTGCAATAACCATTGCATTTATCGGATACACTTTTTATGCTCAAATCTTAGCGTATCAATAATTTCAATAGAACAAACGAGAGCTTTTAGTATGGGTGTTGCAAATATAATGTCTAAACGTGTGGTGAGCGTTTATATGGATGACAGCTTACAGTCTTTGCGCGAGCTGTTTACTGCAACAGGCTTTCATCATTTGGTGGTCGTTCATGACAACAAGCTGAAGGGTATTATTTCAGACAGAGACTTGTTGAAAGCCGTTAGTCCCTTTGTTGATACTATTAGTGAGCGAATGGCCGATAGAGCAACGCTGGACAAAAGAGCACACCAGATAATGACCCGAGAGGTTATTACACTGTCTCCAGAGTCATCAATTGTTACCGCTATTGAGCTATTCAATAACAACAAAATATCCTGTATTCCCATTATCGATGAAAAATCCCAGCCGGTAGGCATGGTGTCGTGGCGCGATGTGATGCGCTTTATGCAGCAGCGTGTTGAGTCGAAGCGTTAACGCTGCGATAGACGAAAGATAGTACGTTTTTAAACAACCAAAAAACAAAAAAGCGGCCAGTCCACTCATTGGGACTTTGGCCGCTTTTGTCTATTTATCGCTTTTGTTCTTAGCTGTTATTTAACCCTTAAGATTTACGGTAGCTCACCTTAAATAACAGGCTGTAAAGCACAGGTACAGCGATAAGCGTTAGCACGGTAGCAAAAGACAGTCCACCCATAATGGTCACCGCCATATCCGCAAAGAATGGGTCGAACAACAGCGGCGCCATACCTAATATAGTGGTCACAGCAGCTAACGCCACTGGCCTCACACGACTTAATGTGGCTTCTACAATGGCTTTTCTAATGGCTAGCCCTTCCTCAATTTGAAGGTCAATCTCTTCAATCAATACAATGGCATTTTTAATTAGCATGCCAAACAAGCTTAAAAAGCCAAGCAATGACATAAAGCCAAAGGGCATGTCGGTTGCTAGCAAGCCAGAAACCACACCTACGACGGCCATTGGCACTACCAGCCATATAATAAGCGGCTGTCTAGCATGACCGAATAGAAGCACTGATATGATAAACATCACTAAGAAGCCAGCAGGTAAACCTGCGCCGAGCGCTTTTTGTGCATCGCCAGAACTTTCAAATTCACCACCCCATTCAAGATGGTAGCCTGGAGGTAATTCAATAGACTCCACTACTGGGCGTATTCTCTCAAATGCTTTTGCAGCGGTTTCGTTCGGGCCTGGTTCTCCTTCAACGGTTATCGTGCGGAGGCGATCTCGGCGGTGAATTCGCATTTCTTCGGTAATGAGTTCGAGGCCTTTTGACACCTGTGTAAATGGCACATACTGGCGCTGCTGTGACGACCATACCTGTGACTCGCGAATAGACTGCAGTTCTGTATCCTCTGCCTTACCCATTTTGGCCATAATGCTGTACGCATAGTCTCCGTCTTGCACGGTGCCAAGTTTCACGCCGCTGCTGGCGTATTGTACTGTTTGACTGAAGTCTGAATGAGATACGCCAGCAATACCTGCGTTGTAATTGTCGTACTGAGTATTGATGGCAAAGCCTTTCTCACGCCAGTTATGGCGCACATCAATAATTTGCTCATCGTCGAAGAACAGCGCTTTTGCTTGCTCTGCCAACTCTCTTAACACTTCTGCATCAGGACCTGAAAAGCGAGCCTCTAATTTTGCGCCAGACCCAGGCCCAAACTGCATGCGCTCCATATAAAAGTTTGCATCAAAGTCTAAGTTGGTTAGTTTATCGGCAAGAGCCGATTGGATAGCGGGTATGTCCTCAAGGTTTTCTGCCCGTACCATGAAAAATGCATAGTTTTCATTAGCGCTTTTAGGTGCATAGGTCAAAGTAAAGCGATCTGCGCCTTGGCCAATGAAAGTAGTCACTGCCGTCACGTTTTCCATACCAAGAATGCGCTTTTCAGCTTGCTGAGCTATCTCTTCAGTAGCGCGAATGTCGCGGTCTTGCGGCCCCCAATAATGAACAAAAAACAGCGGCGCATTCGACGGTGGGAAAAACCCTTGTTTCACCATACCAAAGCTGCCGTAAGCCACAACGGTAATAACCACAAGGGCTGCTATGGTTATCCAGCGAAATTTAAGCGCTTTTATTAGCGCGCCCTTAAAGGCACTAAGCATGGCAGATGGCTTGTCGTTTTCACCTTGGGACATGCCTTTTCTATAAAAATAAGCGCCGAGCACCGGCACAAGCGTTACGGCCAACACCCAACTAATCAACAGCGACACAAGTACCACTGCAAAAAGGGAGTAAAGAAATTCGCCGGTGGCATCGTTCGATAAACCAATGCCTGAGAATGCGGCGATACCTATTACTGTGGCGCCTAGTAATGGCCATTGAGTTCGTTTCACAATAAAGCTTGCTGCACTTTTTGCCGTTGTGCCCGTGGCCATTCTCAGCATCATGCCTTCTGCTACCACAATGGCGTTATCAACTAACATACCCATGGCAATAACCATTGCGCCCAACGATATACGCTGAAGCTGAATACCCATTAGCCACATAATAAGGATTGTACCTAACACGGTAACAAGTAAAACGGTGCCTACCACAACGCCTGAGCGCCAGCCCATGAACAGGCACAAGGTAAGAGTTACAACCGCGACCGACATGACAAGATTGGTGATAAAGCCATCTACCGAATCATCAACCACCGAGGCTTGGTCGTAAATAGGGGTAAGGGTAATGCCCACTGGTAGTTGCTTTAATAGCTCGTCGACTTTGGCATTAACACGCTCGCCCACATCTACAATGTTGACGTCTGCTAATGCTGACACGCTCAGCGTTAATGCCTCGGCGCCATTGTAACGCACCAAAACCGACTGAATATCCGCAGGTTCAAGCTTAAGCGTTGCAATGTCTGCCACACGTAACGAGCGATTAGTACCTGGAATTACCACAGATAAGTTAGATATTTCTTCTAGTTTATCGGGAGCACGCTCAACAATAATGCGTACATTTTTCTCGTCTACTTTTACGCGGCCACCGTTAAACGGGCGCAGATTGTCTTGAAACAGTGAGGCTAAGTCTGGAAAGGAAATACCTAAACCCGCAAGCTGATAGGGGTCTATGTAGGCAACAATCTGTTCGTTTTGTACACCGGTAACATTCACTTTGGCTACGCCGTCTGTGGTGAGTAAATCACGACGAATAATACGTGCAAACTCGCGAAGCTCTCGGGTGTCGAAGTCAGGTGCACTCAGGGCGTAATACAAACCGTACACATCGCCAAAGTCATCAAATACAACGGGATCTTGAGTGCCAGTGGGAAGTGAGCTTGCTGTATCCCGGATGCGCTTTCTTAGCTCATCCCATATTTGCGGAAGCACATCACTGTCGTAAGTACTTTTAACTTCAACGGTTATTTCAGATAGTCCTGGCGATGACACCGAGTTTACTTTCTTCAACTGAGGCATTTGCTGAATAGCGATTTCTAATCGCTCGGTCACTTCTCGTTCTACTTTTTGTGCACTAGCACCAGGATAAGCGGTATACACTTTTACCTGTTTAATGGTGAATGCAGGGTCTTCTAAGCGTCCTATTTTGGTCATTGCCAAAATGCCGCCTAAAAGCAGTATCACCACCATTAGCCAGACATTAACTGGCTTATCAATTGAAAAGCGTGCTATATCCATGAATTACTTCTCTCCTTTATAGGGAAGTACTTTCATATCAGCGGTCATTTTCGTTGCACCAGCAGATACAACACGCTGACCTAGGCTAATTTCGCCTTCAATGATGGCAAGCTCATTCTCAATATGCTTTACGTTCACCGCTTGCTTGCTAACGCGGCTGGTGGTTTTATCAAAAATCCATACTGCAAACCCGTTGTTTTCATCGCCAACCAAAGACTTAACCGGAACTACCAAGCCCTCTGGGTACATCGAACCTTGTAGGCTTACCTTAACAATAGCCCGTGCACCTGGCGTAAGGGGTAATTCATCGCGAGGCTCCATGGCAAAAACCACTTCATAAGTCTGCGACACAGGGTCCGGTTGAGTAGAGTGCTCTACATAGCTGACCGGATACCACTGGCTTCTATTGGTGGCAAGTGTGGCGCTAGCTTGCTTAATACCACGGCCTAAATTTGCGGTAAGCAAACGCTCAGGAACATTAATATTAAAGTATATTTTTGACACGTCTTGAAGGCGAGCAATAGGCGTACCTGCAGCAACAAAGCTATTATTCTCTACCAATCGCTGAGACAGTTTGGCATCAAAGGGGGCGTAAAGCTGTGTGTAGCTTAAATCTTGCTCAGCATTTTTTAGGTCTAGCACTGCTAGCTCATACGATGTTTTTGCTGAATCTAATGTGCTTTGCGCCACAAGTTTTTGTGCAAACATCTTTTCTATGCGATTAAGCTCACGCTCAGATTGCTCTAAGCGCGTTTTGGATTCTTCCATGCGACGTTCGAACGGTTTTCTGTCTATGGTCGCTAGCAGTTTGCCTTTTTCAATATCGTTGCCGGTGACTAGATCGGTTTGAATTAGGCGCCCTGAAACCTCAAAACTCAAATCTACCGTTTTTACGGCAGATACCACAGCCGGAAAGGTAAACTCATCAAAATTAGGGATATTACTTACATCGGCAAGCTTCACATAACGTGGTGAGTCAGGTTCTGATGTTTCACTTTTTTCCGACGTGCACGCAGCAACTGTGAAAAAGGCGAGGACGGTGACAAAAGCAGTACGAGAGATTCGCATCATGGACATAGTGTTTTGTAATCCATATCAAGTAAGTAAATGGGACTAGAAGAAACAGAATACGACAACAAAGATTTCTTCATAAAGTAAACTGATGAGTGCATTTTAGTTCGGTCACATTGAAAAGTAAACTGTTCAGTGTAAAATGGGCGTCAATATTCATTAAGACACTATTAAATGACGGACATTACACGTAAGCGAAGCGATAAAAAACGCGAAGCAATTATTCAAGCCGCTACTCAAGCGTTTCAAGAGTTTGGGGTTAACGGCACCAGTATGGATAAATTAGCCGAGCTAGCGCAGGTGTCGAAGCGTACGGTATATAACCACTTTTCAAAAAAAGAAGAGTTGGTGATGCATTTAATCAAAGAGCAATGGAAGAGCGCTTTGGTGAATATTGGTGTTGAATATCAGTGTAGTTTACCCCTTAACACGCAGTTGGAAGAGCTTGTGTTTCAAGAAGTTTCGTTTATGTGTAGCGAAGGTCACTTAGAGTTAGCCCGCGTTGCCATAGGGCATTTTTTTTACGAGCCAGAAAAGTTGAAAGACGAAGTTACGCAACTTAAAGCGCAAGAGTCGTCCTTACATCGCTGGCTTAAAGCGGGAAAGTCCGATGGGCGATTGGTGTTTGACGACCTAGAGCAAGTGGTTAATGAAATCGACAGCTTAATAAAAGGACAGTGTTTTTGGCCGCAGCTGTTTAAGATAGAAGATACATTAAGTGGAGACGACAAGCGGCGAATTACTCAGAATATTGCAGCACTAGTGCTGTGTAGATACGCAAACTAGGCTCTTCAGGCACGATTCAGTTGTATATAAAGTAGTCCATAAATCGCTGCCGCTGCACACCCTATAGATGCGACTACTATCGCTGCGTTCAACACTGCATGGACTTCGATACAACCTTATTGACCATTTTGAGCAAAATTCACTAAGGTTTCGCCATCCATTCTATAGCCTAACCACTCACTTTTCGCCTTCGCACCCAGTGATTCATAGAAATCGATAGCCGGTGTGTTCCAGTCAAGTACGCTCCATTCAAAGCGACCACAATTTGATGTTACTGCAATATTGGCAAGGTGCTGAAGTAGGGCTTTACCAGCACCTAATCCACGAGATTGTGGTGAGACATAAAGGTCTTCTAAATAAAGCCCGTTTTTGCCTTGCCACGTGGAGTAGTTAAAGAAGTACACAGCGAAACCAATGGGGGCACCATTATTTTCACAAATAACGCAATGCGCTGTGGCTTTATCGCCAAATAGGGTGTGGTGTAAGTCAGCTTCTGAGGCCTCAACTTCGTGTTCAGCTTTTTCATAGATAGCTAGTTCTAGAATAAACTGGCGAATTTGATGGATATCTTCTGGCGTAGCCTGGCGAATGTTAAGCGCGTTACTCATGATTATTCCTTATTTACTCTATAAAAATGTCAGCCATGCTTCAGGGCTGACATGTATCTAGGGCTGGCATTTTTTAGTCGCTACAGAGCTTTACTATGAATCTTTAAAAAAAACAGCCATGCGCCTTAGCGTTTCAACGAGGCCTTAGGCTAATCAATATTACCATTGCTATCAATAGCAGGCTCGCTGCTGTCTATATCGATATTTGAATGCAGGCCTCTGCGTTTAAATATCTTTCTCTTTATCCACGAGAAGGGCAGCCTTAAATCAAGCAATATCAAGTAGAGGCACGGTACTAAAATCAGCGTAACTAGGGTGGCATAGAGAACTGCAAACCCCAGTGCGGCTGCCATTGGCACTACGAAAGCCGCCTGCAGGCTGGTTTCAAACATTATGGGTAAAACGCCTACAAACGTGGTTATCGAGGTCAACGTAATAGCCCTAAATCGCGCCGTGCCTGCTTCAACTACCGCTTGCTTAACACTGTAACCTTGGCTGCGTCGCTGGTTAACAAAGTCAGTCATTACCAGGGAGTCGTTAATAACAACACCCGCGGCGGCAATTAAGCCAAAAGTGGACATCATAGAAAGGTCTAAACCAAGAAGA
Source organism: Alteromonas ulvae (assembly GCF_048987005.1). GTDB lineage: Bacteria > Pseudomonadota > Gammaproteobacteria > Enterobacterales > Alteromonadaceae > Alteromonas. Next base: position 1,501,427 of record NZ_CP185261.1, read on the forward strand.
AAATGCCCCCAGATAGCTCCAGTAAGACTAAATGGAATAACTGACATTATAATAAGCGGCTGCCCGTAGCTTTTCAAAGGCACCGCAAGGAGTATGTAAACCATCACCATCGCGGCTATAAAAAACAAGACCTGCTCATTTTGCTGGGCCTGCTGCTCTTCAATGTCACCACCAAGCTCGGTCATTACTGAAGGAAACTCTTCTTGAAGCTGGGGTAATAGGGTTTCTTTAATCACTTCTACGATTTCATTTGGCTCAACGGTTTCCTCGTCAATATTGCCCCATACATACACGCTTCTGTATCCACCTTCTCGGCGTATGTAGCTTATACCTGGTTTTTCCTCTAAAACCACAACGTCACCAAGCATGACTTCTTCGCCTGTGGGAGTCGTAATGAGGGAGTATTTTAAATCGGCAAATCGTTCGCGAGTTAGTTCAGGATAGCGCACCATCACGCGCACCTCTTCACCGTTGCGGATCACTCGCTGTGCTTCGTCTCCGTAAAACCCTGCCCCAACTTGTGATGCAATATTTGACAGGGTAAGACCCAAGTCATAAGCCACAGGCAGTAATGACATCTGCACTTCTTTACTGGGCGGATCGATAGTAGAACTGACATCAAAAAGCCCGTCCTGCTGCTGAAGCATTTCAATAAACTTCAAACCTGCGGCGTTTAACGTATCAATATCGGGGCCAAAAAGAAGATAACCGAATTCGCCGTCATCACCATCACCCCCGTTAACATCGTCGATAACCGTGAATGACTTCATGCCGCTAATTTCAGGTATAGCCTCTCTCCACCGTCTAGCCAGCTCAAACGTGTCGATTGGTCGTTCGTCTTCATTCACTAATGGAGTGAGAATTCGCCCTTCATTGCGGGAGTTATTAAATGCCAGTCTGTCGCGAATCATTCCGGTGCCAAATTCTTCTACTAGCTCTTCTTCAACACGAAGAATGGTGTTTTCGACAACCTTTAATGCATTGATTGTGGCAAGGTCAGAGACATTTTCGTTCATTTCTATTCTGACACTAGGAAAATCATGGGGGACTTTGGGGTTAGGTACCATGCGCACATAATTGGCGTTTATCAGCCCCCAGCTGATCATAAGCAGGGCAACAAACATCATAAACACCACCCAGCGCGCGTTAATCGCTGCTTCAACAGTGCGTTTGTATGGTCCGTTGATAAAGTCTTGGAAGCGCTTGTTAAACGTAGCGCGCCAGCTATCTGGTTTAATTGGTGAGAAATTAGTATGCGCTAAGTGAGCAGGCAATATCAGCTTTGATTCCACAAGGCTAAATGCTAAACACAGAATAACCACTACAGCGATATTATAAAAAAATGCCCCTTCAGGCCCGCTACTTAATGTGAAAGGCGCAAAAACAGCGATAGTGGTAAGTACGCCAAATGTGGCAGGTGTTGCCACACGCTTGGCCCCGCGAATAACGTTATCCACGCCGCCGCCTTGGCTTTCAATTTCGGTATAGGCGCTTTCCCCTATGACGATAGCATCATCCACCACTATGCCAAGCACCATAATAAACGCGAATAAAGAGAGAATGTTAATACTTATCCCAAATAATGGCATTAGCATTACCGCCCCTAGAAAGCACACAGGTAGACCAATCATTACCCAAATCGCCAATCTAAATCGCAAAAATAGGGTAAGCATAAAGGCAACGAGTATTGAGCCTTGAATTAGGTTTGATAACATCATGTCAAGTCGGGCGTTGAGATAGTAGGTCAAATCCACCAATATCTCGATGCGAACGTCTTCGGTGAATGACTGATTTTTTTGTTCTATGTAGGCTTTTACGGTTTCGGCAACGGGAATGGTATCTTGTGTTTTTGTGGCCTTAACCGCCATTGAGATAGCATTCATACCGTTGTATTTAAAGTACCTTTCGCCCTCTACGAAACCGTCGTTAATATAGGCTACATCGCCAAGGGTCACTTTAGCGCCACCCGCGCCTATTTTAACTGGAATTCCTGCAAACTCTTCACCGCTGTAAAACTGGTTTTCAACACGCACCGATACAAGGCCTGCATTGGTGCGAATTTGTCCCGCTGACATGTTTGCTGAGTAGCTATTGATTGCACGGGTGATATCAGCAATTGACAGGTTGTACTTTCTCAGCGTATCCGGCTTTATTTCTATGGCAATCTCGTCATCAGGGGCCGACATTTGCACAAGAGATACATTGCCTAGCTGCAAGAGCTCATCTTCCACTTCTTTCGCAATTTTCTTGAGTTCAGCAAGGGGAAGGTTGCCGACTAAGGGCATTTCAATGACGTCTTGTTGAAACTCTACTTGCGAAACGTTGACCGGCTCCATACCTGCTGGAAAGGTAGCAATGCCGTCTACTCGCAGTTTTACCTTATCAAGAACGTCAGTCAGCTCCGCTTTTGTTTCAATCTCAAGGCTAACGGTGCCACTACCTCTAAACGCGCGAGATACAGTACGTTTTATCTCTGTGATATCTTTAATGGCTTCCTCAATTTTTATAAAGATACTCTCTTCTATTTCTTGAGGGGAAGCGCCAGGGTAATTTGCATTAATGGTGATGTAGTTAATTTCAATGTTGGGAAACATTTGACGTTGGATGGTTAAAAAACTGGCAATGCCCATAATAATGATAAAAACCATTAATAAGTTTGCAGCCACTGAATTGCGTGCAAACCAGGCGATAAGGCCGTGCTGAGTGTCGTTATGGGTATCCATGGCGGTTCCTAAATTAGTTCGCTTTCGCTGTCACTGAGTCGGAAAGGTTTTCAATAACTTTCACAGCCATGCCGTTTTGCGGATACTCGGGCAAATTCATTACCACTCTTTTCGGGTCAAAGTCGCCTTTGATCAAAAAGTCCCCACTATCTTCACGAACTACGTTGACCTTATTTGAATGCAAGTTATTGTTTTCATCTAGTGTCCATAACTTTCTGTTAGTAACGAGCTCTTGAGGAATGCGAAATACATCTTTTAGTACTTTGCCCTCAAACGTTACTGACGCGTAGGAACCAAACTTTATCGTTGGGCCGTTAGAATTAATGGCGTAGGGGTCACTAATACGAGCAACAAAATAAGACATACGGGTGTTATTATCTACTACGCCTGTATCACGGTGGATAACGCCTTTAAGTGAAATACCTTGAGCGTTGTTGTCAGATATGACGACTTCTCTGCCAAGTGAATTGGCGTCTAAGAACTTGCTATCGAATCCCGCGACGGGAAAGGTCACTTCTGCAAATTCAATATTATTCAGTACTGCCACAGTGGAGCCCTGAGTAACATAATCGCCTGTACTAATATTGCGTGACACAATAAGGGCGTCGTATGGCGCTTTTACTTTGCAATTCTCTAGGTCACGCTTAGCAAGTTTTAGCTGAGCTTGAGCAGATTTGAGCCCAGCCTCTGCGCTCATTACCTGCGGTTTTCGAAGGTATAAGTCGGAGACCTTAGCATTAGGCATGGTCTTCGCTTCTTTTGCGGCAACATCGGCCTGGGCCTTTTCTTGTATCAGCTGAGCTTCGGCGCTCGCCACGTTAGCTTGTGCAAGCAGCAGAGCAGCCTCATAGGCGTCGGGCTCAATGGTAAATAATGTCTCTCCACGGCGCACTAAACCACCGCTGACAAGCTTAGGGTTCCATGTTTGAACTTCGCCAGATACTTGCGCTGAAAGATTAGTCGTTTCTAAGGGGGCAACCTCTCCGTAAGAGGTGAGCTGTATTCTTACGTCCTCAGGAACCAAGGAATCGATTGTGACGGTAGGTCGCGTATCAATTTTTTCGGCTGCCGTATTATCGGCAGCTGATACTTCAATACCTTTCATACCTGCGTACCCGAGGATAAGAATGCCTATGGGTAATACAATCTTCATCAATTTCATCGTTTAGTCTATTTAGTTAATTGCCTTAGGAGTCTATTTTAGCGTTTATACAGATACATGCTCCATTATATTTGTAACGAAACATGACCTTATACACAAAGGGGGAGTTAAGCGGAGAAAGCTGGCTAGGGTGAATCGTAATAGTCACTGAAATTTGATTAAACATCACAAATGTAAGTAATTATTTTAACTGTCAGAAAACACCACTACTTTATTGCGCCCTGATTCTTTTGCACGATAGAGCGACATGTCTGCATGGCGTATACCATCGGCAAGAGATAACTGAGAGGTTAACTCACAAATTCCAAAGCTGCTTGTGATATGAATTTCGTTGTCTTTAATGGCAATAGAAGAAAAACTTAATATTTCTCTTAGTTCCTCTAACACCTGTGTTGTTTCAGCAGCTGTTGTTTCTGGGAAAATGAACATGAATTCTTCACCACCCCAGCGAGCCACGGTATCTTGCTTTCTTAATCTTGCGCTAAAGATTTGCGACACTTTGCGAAGTACGTCGTCACCTACCTCGTGGCCATAGGTATCATTAATACTTTTGAATCTGTCTATGTCTGCGATAGCGATTGAAAACTTACTATTACTTCGCTGTACTCTAGCATATTCACGTTCCAGCGCTGTTTGCGCCCCGCGCCTGTTAACAAGCTTGGTTAAGTGGTCATGATTAGCCTGTTGTTCAAACTGTTCCGACAAGTCTAGGGCAATATCGTAGCTTTTCTGTCTGCTGTATTCATAAAAAGCAGAAAGAAAAGTCACCGTTAAAAACGAGTAGAGTAAGCGAGATTTAAACGCGTAGGAGTAAGACGCAATAAGTAAAGATTCATCAAAAACAAAGAACAGCAGGGTGCAGGCAATGATGAAAAAAAGAAGGGCAAGAAGGCCCCGTGTGAAACCCGCGAAAAACATGGTCACCGGCGGGACCAAGTAGATCCATAATGGCCCAGTGTTGTCTTTTCCGCCGGTAACGAGTAAAAGAAATACCAATATCATTAAGCACGATATCAACAGGGTAATAGACACTGTGCGGGAGCGCCGTGTTCCAAACTGAATCTGAATGCGCTGTGAGAGGGCGAAAACAATGCTTGCTGTTAGCAGAATAGTGGCAAGCGGAATTTCTTGCTCAAGGAGTGCTCTCATTCCTAAAAAGAAGGTAATGGTTACACCAACAGCAGAAAACAGATTCACTACCATGATCCTGCGATTAGTCTCATCTTTATAATGATGTTTTACGCCACTTGTAATGTACCTTTTCAAAAGACTAATCATTGGGCGTTTTGCGCTTTAATACTTTCGGTAACTTGAGTCGACAACTCCGCCAGCGCTTGTCGCATAGCGACAATACTGGCAGAAAACCCATCTTCTTTTAATCGTGTCTCAATAAAAAATGGATGGCGATTGTTTTCTGCTAGCTCAGCAGAGACAACAAAATGACCTTGAAGTACAACGTTGCCATTAAAGGTGCTGACGAAATCAGAAATATGAAGGCTTAACTCAACAATATTGTTATGTTGATAATCTGTAGTTGTCAACATAACAATACCATGATTGGCAAGCTGATCTTGAAGGGTCTTGCGTAGCCCCTCTTCAAAGGGTTCTGCCCAAAGGTGGGTTGTTGAAATATGAAGGTTGGTATCACTTACCTGATACACCAACCCACGATGCTTGAGATAATCGGGCAGGGTAACGCTCTTCAATAGAAGCGGAGTACTGTCATCTAATGAACTCGCCGATTGCAGTGATGTAACTTCGGATTGCTTAGAGGGCACTGCAGAATGAAGCAAATAGTAGGAAAGGGGCGGTTGAGTACTCGTGCAGCCTGACAATACAAATAGTACCGATACAATTATTAAATTAAAGATACTGTATTGGTTTTTTGAAAAAAGCCCAGTCTTAAAAGTCATTAATTTTGTCCCTTTACGCACGTTCCCTAACTATCAAAATACGTCAATTTCGCTATATCCAATAGTCTCAGTAAACGAAAACTTCAAACATACGCTGTATCTGAACTTATAAGCGTTACTTTCCGCCAATTATTATCGCTAAGCGTCGTCTTTTAATCATTGTTTGTTAGATGCGATGCGATTCGCTTATTGCTCATAAACATCAAGCCACGTTATCTTGATATTTTACCCCACTGTAAACCAATTTTATCGTTATTTCTCTTCTGCTTTAGGCTGAATATCGTCATTACCATCTCTTGAAAAAATTAGACTGTTAGGTGACTGATTCAACTTTAACAGCAACGGTTGAATACTTCTTAATGTATCTTGCAGCGTATCTACTGTCTCTTTTATTTCCGACTGATTGAAACCGCCATCACTGTAGTTCTTAAGCAGACTGTCTAAACTTACCAGTACTTGATTTAAATTACCATTTAGGGCTTTGGCGTCTATATCTTCAATCAGAAGGTCGAAGTCAGTGCTTGCGGTTTCCACCGACTCAGCTGCCAGCTTCATGTCTTCAACTGCTAACTGTACATTGGTTACCATTTCTTTTAACGGGAGCTGATTTATTTTATCGAGAATGGCGTCTGCTTTTTGTGTTAGCTGCGTAAACTCGTTGCTCACTGTTGGAATGACTTCATAACCATTTACCACAGAAACTTGGCCGCCATCAGCGGCATCAGGAACATGCTGTAAGTCGACATATAATCCACCGGTAAGTACGTTACCCATTCTCAAGGTGGCCCGCAAGTCTCGCTCTAGCCAGTTCCGTAAAGTCTGTTTAATAGCATTTAGCCCTTCTTCGGTATCTGGCTGGCGGGCTTTGCCTGGATAAATGTTGATGAGCACAGGTATGGGGTAGTCTTGTTCTAATATGTTGCCTTCTATCGCGGATAGCGAGTTAATTCCTATGACATTGCCAATTTCAATGCCGCGATATTCAACTGGAGCTCCTACCGTGAGGCCTCTTACACTTTCATCGATTAATAACAAGTATTCAGCGGCGACTTTATAGCGCGCATCAGACGCGGCTGTGTTGTCTTTGTAAATGGTGAAAAAAGCATTTTCTACCACACGTTCACCTTTTGGAACGCCATCGGGGATGCCAAACGTTATACCGTTAGCGAGAAGGGTCTCTAAACTGCCGGTTTCAACACTGACGCCACTTGACTCAAGCTGCAGTTTTACGCCACTCACATCCCAAAAGCGTGTGTTTACTGTGATAAGTTTATGATAAGGCGCTTCGATAAACGCATCGTAATACACCACGCGCTCTTCAATATTAAAGGTCGCGTCTTCAAACTCGCCAACTTTAAACCCCTTGTAGATGATAGGGTCGCCAGGTTTATAGGCAAATTCATCGTTACTCCGCAACATGACATGCAGTCCTGGTGTGCCAGGTGGTGTAACCGGAGGTCGAGAAAGGGCGTTAAAGTGTAACTGCTCTTTACCATTGTCAAGTGCCGACATGGCAATGTAGCTTCCAGAAATTAACGTGTTTAAGCCCGATACCTCGGAAAAGCTAATGCGGGGGGCAACCACCCAAAATTTTGCATTTTCATTAAGCAGGTGAGAAGCGCTGGCGTCTATTCTAGCGGTAACCAGAACACCGTCGAGGTTGGGCTTTAGCGAAATTTTCTTAACCTGACCAATGTCCAGATCCCGCACTTTAATTGGGGTTTTGTTGACCTCTATACCTGCTGCCGAATGCAGTTCAATGGTAATAAGCGGACCTTGATTCGTCCATTGGTAATACACCATCCATCCACCAATGAGTGCCACTATAATAGGAATTATCCATATTTTAGATACAGATGTGGTTGGTTTAATCCTCGCCTCGTTTATGTTTGGATCGTTTGTGGTCATGGTAATTGCTTCCACTGCTGCCATATTAGCCGTGAGTCAAATGTCATTGCAGCTATCATTGTAATAAACACTACCGCACAAAATGCGAGAGCCGCTTGGCCAGGATAAATGGATAGGGTGTTCCCCATTTGTATAAGAGAAACCAATACCGCCACTACAAAAACGTCAATCATTGACCACCGCCCAATGGCCTCGGTCAGTCGGTAGTATCGTGTGCGTAACTGTTGCGAATTGGTTCGCTGTCGCTGAACCGAATAATTCAGCCATGCTAATATTAAAATTTTTGCCACCGGCACAATCACGCTGGCGATTAAAATGATAATAGCGACAGGGTAAGAGCCCGATTCCCATAACGAAATTACGCCACCAATGATGGTATTCGGCGTTTCTTGCCCAAAGAGTTCAGTATACATAATTGGCAGTAAATTGGCAGGGATATACAAAATGCACGATGTAATAAGTAATGCCCACGTGCGCTGGATACTGGCGTCTGCTTGGGCTGCGGTTAACGGTTTAGGTGTTGGTGGTTTTCCTTGTTTCAGCCACATTTCGTAACGCGTTGGGTCAAATTGCATAATAGCCAGTGTGGTAAACGCACTAAAACCAACAAAAGCAAAAAAGGATATTCCAATAGTCACATCGGCTAGTTCGTTTATTTTAATTAGACTGACAAGCGTACCGATTAAAAAAATTTCGGCCATGCTCCAGGGAAGAAGGGCTTTCACTAAAGAGAATAGACGGTACAGATAAAACGGCCGCTGTTGTTTGAGTTGTGCAAAAGAAAGGAAGGCCAAGCCAATAAGTACAAGGCCCGGCAGTAAAACGGTCGCCAGCCCTGTGATGATCGCCAACGAAAGATAGTCGTTTTCAATGAGCACCGTAATCCCGCTCGGTAAATCGATACTGTGCTTCTGCCCGCTGGCTTTGAAGGTAAGAAAATTAAACGGCAGCGATAGCAATAGAAACACGAAAGCACTAAGCGAATAAGCGTGAAGCTTTTCAGTGGCATTGTTTTTGAAAAAAATCAGCGTATGGCCACATCGAGGGCATGTCGCTCTTTGACAATGGGCGAGAGTAGGTATGCTTACACTAGTGTGGCATTGATCACATACTATTGCTAATTGCTCTGGTTTTTCCATACTAGTCGCTAACGACATCCGTTATGTGTAATATCAATAATATAAAGCATTGATATTTAGTGTCTACAAAATAGCATGTAGTTTATGTGTCTTTAATTCAATCTCCATTTTAAAAGCAATAATTAGCGATATACGTGATGCAAAAACGAGAAGCAATCCAACATTTTCTCACCACAGGTCGAAAGCGTAGCTATCGATTTTTTACTCAGCAGAGTGTTCAGTTTATTCGCTGTTGGCGTACGCTAACCTTCGCGCAACGATGCTACTTTATTGCTTCAGTAATGATGGTTGCTTGGCTGTATCACGGTATAGAAAACACGCTGTATGAGCTGGTTATGTTTGGCCTTGTACTTTCAGCTTTGGTGAAAGAGATATGGCCTCGTTTTATGAGAGTGTGGGATAGCCTGCCGGGCAAAGCGCTTATTTTATTTATCTATGCCGTTATAGCCAACTTCGCCATTGCATCGGCCGGTGGCATGGTTAACGATGTTACTGGCGTATCGTCAAGCGCGCTGCCTTATAGTCATAATTTTGCTCTCATCCTAACGTTACCGAGTTGGTTTTTTATCACCACGTTACTCGCACTTTTGCTCAGTACGGTACTTGTGCCCATATATTTGCTGGTGTTACTCATTTTAAAGCCCATAGGCGTGCACAGCCTGTGGCATGCGCCAGAATATCGGTTTGTCTTCACCACAGCCCTCATTCGCTATGTTTGGACATTTGCACTGCTGTTAAAAGTAATTACGGTGGCAGCGCAACTGGGCTTAGTTTCTGGAATAGACGTTGAAGAGTCACAAAGCGCTGATGTTGTGCAGTCCGCGGATAATCCTAACCAAGTAGTTAGTGACAACACGAATGACGTTGCCAGTAGCAATGCGAATAAAGACGCCAGTAGCGATGCCAGCAAAGAAGAGATTAACGATATCAACATTGACGAAACGGAAGCGGCTAGGGAGGCAAACGGTGTATCCGCGCTTATTAAAGAGCTAAACGACACAGACGATCCTTTAGAAGCTGAATTTAAAACCCTTGTGACTGATGCGAACAATCAAAGCAAAAGACTAAGAAAAGCTCAAGAGCGTTTGCTTGCTAGTTTTATCTTTGAATTTGAGGCTGATACTCACTCAAGATGTGAGCATAAAGACGGCACAAAAGTGGTCGAGCTAAACGATTATGAAATTTTGCAAATTAGCCAAAATGCAGACGAGGATAATGCGTATACCTATGACGTGATAGCCTGTCAGTCGGCTGCGTTAGGCAACCCCAAGTAGGCAATTAATAACGTTTGCCCTCACCGCATGAGCTTTATTGGCAAGCACTTTATTGAAAAAAGCCGTATCGAAAGCCAGGCCGACTCGACACTCTCGTCATCTTAAAAAAAGCGCAGCGCTAAGGCGATGATCACACCTGTGATGATAAGCTGAATTAAACAGAAACCCATAATGTCTTTGGCTTTTAATCCTGCTATTGCTAGCACTGGCAGTGCCCAAAAGGGCTGGATTAAATTTGTCCACGCATCCCCCCAAGCCACTGCCATCGCAACGCGAGCGATATCTGCGCCTAATTCGGCTGCTGCAGGAAGCACCACTGGCGCTTGCACTGCCCACTGTCCGCCACCTGAGGGGACAAATATATTCACAATACCTGCGCTAATAAAGGTAAGCACAGGAAGGGATTGTGCCGAGGCAAAACTAATTAACCATTGAGACATACTTTCAGCCAATCCAGACTGCACCATGACGGCCATAATGCCGGCGTAAAAAGGAAACTGAATAATAATTCCACTGCCGCCTTTCACTGCCTGCTGCAGACTTTGCAGCAAACGTTTGGGTGTGCGGTGTAGAGCAATGGCCAAAAACAAAAAAATAGTATTCACAATGTTGAGGTTTAAACCGCCGCCTTTTATAAAGTAGTTAACAAGGTAAGCTAAACCTAAAGCGCCAATGATAATGCCCAGCGTTTTACTGTTTTCTAATGTATCAGCGGGCCGCTGACTGCTTTTTTCTTGTTCTGGGCCATGTTCTTTTTCTATGCCTTGTTCTTGTTCTATGCTATCGATGAGTTGGTCCTGACTGACAATGACACTGTCTTGACGTGATGGCAGCATAAGCCGATTAACCAGCGGGACAACAATAAAAAGAATGCAGAGCAGCGCAATATTAAACCCACCAAAAAGAGTTTCGTTTGTGCTAATAATGCCGATTTGCTCTTCACTAAAGTGACCCGGAGTGGCGATAGTAAGAGGAACAGAGCCCGCAAGGCCGCCATGCCAAACCAAAAAACCTGAATAGGCACTGGCCACAAGAAGTCGATAATCCACGGGAGTTTTTCGTGCTAAGGCTTTGGCAAACAGCGCTCCTACAACTAATCCAAACCCCCAATTTATCCAGCTTGCTAACAGTGAAACAAGGGTCACCAATAGGATTGCTTTTCCCGGCGTGTTGCCAAGGTGAGCCAGCTTTTCTAACCGCATTCGCATGAACACAGTAGAAGCCAGCATATATCCAGTGACAAGTACCAGCAACATCTGCATAGAAAATGTGAGTAGCCCCCACAGGCCATTCCCCCATTGTTCAACAACCGTAACAATAGGTTGTTGTTCAATGATTACAGCGGCTAAAAAGACGCAAACAGTCAGAATAAGAACAAAAACAAACGGGTCGGGTAGATAACGCTCAACCAGTTTTACTAAAGGTTTGGCAGCTCTATTTAACATTGTTTTTTAAATTATTTTTGTTAAGAGATTGCTAAAGCATAACGTATCTTTTGTATTTTCCCTACATGGCGATATGGCAACTATGAGTTTAGTTGCTAATTGGCGTAAACAAAAAAGCCCGCAGCAGCGGGCTTCAATGGAAACAGTTAAGCAGCTCTTTTTTAAAAGCTTGCATTACCAGGTGTGCGAGGGAAAGGGATCACATCACGCACATTTTGCATACCAGTTACGTAAGCCACTAAACGCTCAAACCCTAAACCGAAGCCTGAGTGAGGAACGGTGCCATAGCGGCGAAGGTCGCGATACCACGCGTAGTCTTCTTTAGACAGCCCCATTTCTTCAAGGCGGGCATCAAAGACATCAAGGCGCTCTTCACGTTGAGAACCACCAATAATTTCGCCAATTCCTGGTGCCAATACATCCATTGCTGCAACGGTTTTTCCATCGTCATTAATGCGCATGTAGAAGGCTTTAATATCTTTTGGATAGTTTTGCATGATGATAGGCGCGCCAACATGCTCTTCAGCTAGGTAACGTTCGTGTTCTGATGAAAGATCGATGCCCCACTCAACTGGGAATTCGAAGGTTTTACCGCAGTTTTGTAAAATTTCGATAGCATCGGTGTAGTCCATGCGCACAAATTCAGAACTCACTAGGCTTTCAAGTCGCTCTATAGCATCTTTCTTTATGCGCTGGGCAAAGAACGCCATATCGTCCGGTAGCTCTTCTAGCACGGCTTTACATACATATTTGAGCATGTCTTCTGCAAGTTGTGCAATATCGCTTAGGTCAGCAAAGGCCACTTCAGGTTCAATCATCCAAAATTCTGCAAGGTGACGTGAAGTATTTGAATTTTCAGCACGGAAGGTTGGTCCAAAGGTATATACTTTAGACATTGCCGTACAATACGTTTCAACGTTTAGCTGACCACTTACTGTTAGATAAGTTTCCTTGCCAAAAAAGTCTTCAGAATAATCGACATTGCCTTTGTCGTCGTGAGGAAGGTTCATCATGTCTAACGTAGAAACACGGAACATTTCACCCGCGCCTTCAGTGTCGCTTGCCGTTAAAATTGGTGTTGAAATCCAGTAATAGCCTTTTTCGTGGAAGAAGCGGTGGATGGCTTGCGATAAACAGTTGCGTACGCGAGTTACCGCACCAATCACGTTAGTACGAGGACGCAAGTGAGCGTATTCTCGAAGGTATTCAATACTGTGTCGCTTGGCGGCCATTGGATACGTATCGGGGTTCTCTACTAATCCCATTACTTCGACTTCTATAGCATCAATTTCAAGAGACTGGCCTTGACCCTGTGACTCTTTTACTGTGCCGGTAACCGACAGCGAACAACCAGCAGTTAGGCGCTGAATATCGGCGTAATTTGACAGAGAATTTAGCGCAATGACTTGTACCGGATCAAAGCAGCTACCATCGTGTAGCGCGATAAATGATAAACCGGCTTTGGAATCTCGGCGTGTTCTCACCCAACCTTTAACGGTTACCGATTCGCCAACAGCGTACTTACCTTTAAGTACGTCAACAACGGGCGCGTGCGTCATGTTAGTTTCTCCGTCTTACTGTTCTTAGCTGCTATGCACTATAATTAGTCACATAAACGCAGTGTGCAAAATGCACGAAAAATGGTTTTTTCAATGTTTTGGATTTTTTTGCCGATAGAATAACACTAATTAAAACGAGGCTTTCTAGACGCACACTAGCCTTTTTGATGGCGAAGTGCTGAAAACAAGAAGCCTGCCAAAATCCAATAGCACGCTAGTATACTCAACCCTAAGCTGGATGCCAGAGAACAGAGTGACAAATGGGAAATAAAAATGTTTCTTTATCTATGAAAGGCGATGAAAAGTACAAAATGAACAAAAAGCCGCTAATGCATCGAGAGGACAGAAGAAAAACGTCTCACGGTGATACTCTATTTTATAAGGCCATGCTAGGAATCAATATTCTAGCTTGGGGAGGCTTAGTGATCGTGCTAATTCTGTTTCACTACGCTCGTCCTGAGTTTATTACAGGAGTTCAGCAATACTGGGGCGTAGAGGGAGATAACACGTGGACCATGTCCTACGTTGATGCCATGATTATGTTGCTTCGAGCTTGTTTAGTATTGACCTTGGTCAGTACAGTGATGCGAGTGAGGAGAAGCCGCAGAAAAAACGACAGTTTTGGCATTAATTTGATCATTCTCATGCTAATTGTGGCCACGAGTTTGATAACGCTGGCCACAATAGCGAGTTAGTTCTTACGCTAGCTGCTCTCCCTAGAACCTGTTGACCTTAGATAAAGGCCACTTGTATGAGCCAATAGGTATAAGCTACATACGCTAGCAAGAAAGCTCCCCCTTCAACGCGATTCAGTCGTCCTTGGCGGCCTATACCGATACAAAATATGAATAACGCCACCGTAGATGCAAGCATAACAACGATGTCCCGATAGATGAAATCTGAGCTTACCGCCATGGGTTGAATGGTACCTGCTATGCCCACCACAGCAAGGGTATTGAACATATTAGAGCCAATAACATTACCAATGGCTAAGTCGTGTTCCCCTTTTCTAACGGCAATGAGAGAAGAAGCTAGCTCTGGCAATGAAGTACCAATAGCGATAACCGTAAGCCCGATGATAGTGTCGCTGACTCCAAAGAATGTGGCAACTTCCACTGCCCCCCACACTAACATGCGTGAGCTTGCAATAAGTAACAGTAAGCCGGCAATTAGCCACATTACATGTGTTTTAACCGTGCCTTTCGAGGCATTAATTTCGTCACTGTATTCATCGGCTAGGGCATCTTTATCGCCCTTCATGCCATGATAAATGCTCCACGAAATAAGAAGAACGAATAATCCTAATAGTGAAAATGCATCGTCTTTAGAAACTTGTTTGTCCAGTACCTGCCATGCAGCAAAGAAAGTGATGCCAAGTAACACTGGCAGTTCTTTTTTAATGATTTCCGATTTTACTGCAATGGGGCTAATAAGGGCGGTTAGCCCTAATATAAGCAAGATGTTAGCAATATTCGACCCATACGCATTACCTAGCGCAATGCCTGCGTTACCCTGTAATGCAGCGAATATTGAAACAATGATCTCAGGTGCAGAAGTGCCAAAACCGATAATGAGCATACCGATTAATAGTGGCGACACGCCAAAATGGTTGGCCACTGAGGCTGCGCCACCGACAAACCTTCCCGCGCTCCACAGTAACACTGGTAAACCAACAGCAATAGCCAAGCAGGCTAAAAACATACTTTCTCCTTACAGCTGAACCTATTCTATGAGTTTCGTTAACATTATGTCTGAAAACACATTCTTTCTAGGTTCTAGTATCGCAGATACTGCGCTTTTTTGTAATACAGAAAACGTTTAGCCGAACAAAAAGATAGTAAGAAACCAGCACGGGCGGGGCTGACACCCTACTTGCAGTATTGCCATACTAATATTACCTAAAGTCTGATTATCTAAAAGATTGATAACTATAAGATAAGCAGCGTTGCCAAACCGTTATTTATGCATAGGTGTACAGCGGGTCAACAGCACAACTCAATCAGTGATGAATTTGGGTAATGTTTACTTTTTTATTTAACTGTTTAAGGCGTGAAACAAGTTGAGAAAGTTCCTCTACTGAGCCTGAATAGTTTATTTTCTTATTCATTTGTCTGCCTTTTATCGCCGTGTGAAATAGAGCGCTGCTCTCAAAACACGCTGTTTTCTTATCAAGTGTGTTCCACTCCTTTTGTAAATCGGAGGGGATAGAGTGGCGTTTAGCGTACAGTTTGTCTTTAATTTGCAACACTTTTCCGATCAACACTTGAGTATTCGTTGTCATGTTTTTCTCCTTAAGCTATGAAACACGAACGATGCACCATCTCATTGTAATCAAGAGCACGTTTTGTGGTGATGAGAATGCTCATTCGTTAACGTTCATTTTTGATGTTAATGATTACTCCATTAACATCAAAAATGTTGCATCATCAATGCCAATTTGCATTTTCAGTCTGTTGTTGAAATTGTCATTTCAACCAGTTGGAGCAAGCTCATGGCAAAACAACATGACTAACGGATGATAAAGAAATAGAGCCTATTTATAAGAGAAGGTTTTTGAGGTCTTCTTTAACTTTTTGGCTTGGCAATAGCAAAAGTGAGGAGTCCAGATAAGCAGATTGAGCAAGATAGCGGTTACTAAACTAAAAATGATCGACGTTGGTGTTAAGGGAATGGATGGGCGAAATTTATCGACTACTTTTTTCAACGTAGAAAACTGTTCTGGACTGGCTATGTAGGCTAGCTTTTCAAAATAATGGCCATACTCAAGGGTGCGCATGCCTTGTTCTAATGAATCGATCATTGAAAAGCGTTGTGCTTTTTGCGAGGCGTTGTCTCTTACTAGAGCCTCATCATTTTGTTGGAGGCTGTCTAGCATGGCTTTAACAGAAGAAAAGCCATGCTGCTTCGCTAATTCAGAAGACAAGGTAACTTCGTCTCTAATAGCCTCGTAGTAGCCATTGAGGTATTGCCTGTAGTGGTCAGCAAGTATAGGCACTTGTAACGCGATAATAAATAAAACAGCAAAAACAACTTTATCTAGAACGCGCATGATCATTGGTCAACCTCAAGTTAATTGTAAATATGACAGTGATTTGTTCGCCATTTATAACAGCATTTACGCCTCTGACAATGTACCCATAACTCCTACACTACCCAATACCCATTTTACAAACGACTTGCATCACGAGTGAGTCACGTAACATAAAAGAGACTATTAAAATGATCTGCACTATAACTTACTGTGCTTAGCACTAAGCGCACAAGATGTGTGCAGTCTACGAGTCAATATGTAAGTTATGTGTCGCTATTTTAGGAAGTCATAGATAGCATGAGTCAATCTGCTCAGCTGCTCTGAACTTATTATGTATGGAGGCATAATATATACCAATTTACCGAAGGGTCTTATCCATACGCCATGCTTGACAAAATGACGCTGTATTGCAGCCACGTTAACGGGCTGCACGACTTCAACTACGCCAATAGCGCCCAGCACACGCACGTCTGCTACACGTGGCAAGTCTGCACATTTTGCCAATTCGCTCTGTAATTGTTTCTCAATGGCCGGTATTTGCTGCTGCCAATGATTTTCATTAATAATAGACAGGCTTGCATTAGCAATTGCGCAAGCCAGTGGATTGCCCATATAGGTTGGTCCGTGCATGAACACCCCCGGCGAGCCTTGGCACACTCCCAAGGCAACATCTTCAGTACATATCGTTGCAGCTAGGGTTAAATAACCACCCGTCAAGGCTTTGCCTAAACACATAATATCGGGCGTGATACCCGCGTGTTCACACGCAAAGAGCTTTCCTGTACGTCCAAAGCCAGTAGCAATCTCATCACAAATAAGCAGCACATCGTAGGTATCGCACAATTGACGACAGCGTTTTAAATATTCAGGGTGATACATCCGCATACCGCCGGCACCCTGAACAATAGGCTCTAGTATTAGCGCGGCCATTTGGTAATGATTTTTTTCAAACAATTCCTCTAAAACAAGAATATCGTCTTCGCTGAAGGTCTGACCAAAGCGAGTTTGAGGAGCGGGTGCAAAAAACTGTTTGCTTAATACGTTTTCAAACAAGCTATGCATACCATTAACCGGATCGCACACACTCATTGCTGCAAACGTATCGCCGTGGTAGCCATTTCGAGGTGCAACAATGCGCGATTTTTCGGGTCGTCCTTGGCATGCCCAATACTGAATGGCCATTTTAATCGCCACCTCAACAGATACCGAACCTGAATCAGCGAGAAAAACCCGCTCTAGTCCCGCAGGAACCATCTGTAATAACGTTCTACATACATTAATTGCTGGCTGATGGGTAATGCCACCAAACATAACATGCGAAAAGGCGTCTACCTGTTCGTGAGCGGCTTTATTTAGCACTGGATGATTATAACCGTGTATTGCCGCCCACCAACTCGACATGCCGTCGACGAGGACCTCACCAGTAGAGAGCATTAGTTCAGCACCACTAGCCCCAATGACTTCGTAGCAGGGTAGTGGATTAACGGCGGATGTGTAAGGATGCCAGATATGCTGCTTATCAAATTCTATATTGTTCAAAATGTAACCGTTAGTAAATATTTTGGAATGGTCAGAGTTGACAACTTTGTAATGACGCATAGACTAAGCCAGCATTCCCATTTAGTAAAGAACAAGTAAAGGACAGTCCATGACACTGGCTTCAGCGCAAAATGCGCAAACGACAACAATTCGTAACGATTGGACGAAAGACGAAGTAACCGCTTTGTTTGAAATGCCATTTAACGATTTACTCTTTCAAGCGCAGGTTGTGCACAGACAGCATTTTAACCCTAACGAAGTTCAGGTGAGTACGCTTCTGTCGATTAAAACCGGTGCATGCCCGGAAGATTGTAAATACTGTCCGCAAAGCGCGCGCTACGACACGGGGCTTGAAAAAGAGCGCCTTTTAGAAATAGAAAAAGTAATAGAACGTGCTAAGGAAGCAAAGCAGGTGGGCTCAACACGTTTTTGCATGGGAGCCGCATGGCGCAACCCTCGCGATCGCGATATGCCCTATATCGTGAGTATGGTTGAAGAAGTGAAAAAATTGGGTCTTGAGACTTGTATGACACTTGGCATGCTTACTCGCGATCAGGCCGTTGCTCTTAAACAAGCAGGCCTAGATTACTACAACCACAATCTTGATACTTCGCCAGAATATTATGGCGATATTATTACTACACGCACTTACGAAGACCGCTTAAATACCTTAGAAAATGTTAGGCAGGCAGGAATGAATGTATGCTCTGGCGGTATCGTAGGCATGGGTGAGACAGTCGCGGACAGAGCCAGCATGCTTGTACAACTAGCAAATCTACCTGAGCAACCGCAAAGTGTTCCTATTAATATGTTAGTCAAAGTAAAAGGGACGCCCTTAGATAGCGTTGAAGATTTGGACTACTTCGAGTTTATCCGAACTATCGCCGTGGCGCGTATTATGATGCCAAAGTCTCACGTTCGTTTATCGGCGGGTCGAGAGGCAATGAACGAACAGATGCAAGCTATGTGCTTTATGGCAGGGGCTAACTCTATATTTTATGGTTGCAAGCTGCTCACTACGTCAAACCCTGACACTCATGAAGACGTGATGTTGTTTAAAAAGCTGGGTATCAACACGGAAAGAACCCGCGACTTTTCTGACGAAGCGCATCAACAAGTTTTAGAAGAAGAAATTGCACAGCAAGCGGAGGGGGAAACTGACGCGCTGTTTTACGATGCAAGCAAACCAAAAGCCGCTAAGCCTTCTTCGAAAACCGAATCGAATACAGCAGAGGCCTGATGTCCTTCTCTTGGTTAGAAGATGCACTGTCCCAGCGAGCCCAAGCGGGTTTGCTGCGTCAACGCGTGTGTCAGCAGTACGAAAAAGACAACGTTATATGTATTAACGGCGACCACTATCTTAACTTTTCCAGCAACGATTACCTTGGTATGCGCCAGCATGAAGGGGTGCTGCAAAGCTGGGTAGAAGGGCTTGCCCAATTTGGTGGCGGTAGCGGTGCATCACCGCTTGTTACGGGTCATACACAGGCTCACCTCGCGCTAGAGGCCACCCTTGCCGACGGGCTAAATCGCGAAGCGGCATTGTTATTTAGCTCTGGCTTTGCTGCGAATCAAGCCGTGTGTACGGCGCTTTTTGGCCAAGGCTCCCCAAACCCCTCGGCAGCGCAATCGTCGGCTATTTTTGCTGATAAATTAATGCATGCCTCGTTTCTTGAAGGGGCAATGTCACTTAAAAAGAATGCCTCGCTTCGCCGGTTTCGACACAATAATGTGGAGCACTTAGCATCTTTGCTGTCTGCCCGTGAGTCGTTACACACCGATATGCTCATCGCCAGCGAAGGTGTATTTAGTATGGACGGCGACCGAGCACCGGTAAAAGAGATCGCCGCACTAGCTGAGCAACACCGCGCTTGGTTTATGCTCGATGACGCCCATGGCATGGGTGTTTTTGGGGATAACGGGTTTGGTACCGTTGAGGAGTTACAGTTAACACAAAGCCAAGTACCCATTGTAATGGGAACCTTTGGCAAGGCCATTGGTACAGGTGGTGCATTTATTGCGGGTAGCCAAACGCTCATTGACTACCTAGTTAATTTTTCAAAACACTATATATATTCAACGGCCATGCCGCCTGCGCAGGCTGTCGCCACCTTGTATTCGTTAACTCATGTTGGCACGGATACCGCTCGTAGAGATCAGCTTGTGGCAAATATTGAATATTTTAGAGCTCGTTTTGCCCAAGAATTTGGAAAGGGACACACTGTCAAAAGCGCAGATTGTCTAGACCAAGAGTGCAAAAACACAGCAGCCGTTGGCGATCTCTCTCTGGTTGGCTCTAAAAGCGCAATTCAGCCTGTTATTGTGGGTTGCCCTAGGCGAGCTGTAGCCTTGAGTGACGCGTTAAAAGAGCGAGGAATGTGGGTTAGCGCTATTCGCCAACCCACGGTGCCGAAAAATGAAGATAGACTGCGTATTACTCTAACCGCTACCCATACCGAACAAGATATCGATATGTTAGTCGACGCCCTCGCTTTGGCGAATGGGGCCATATCGTGAATGAATTTTGCGCTCAAGCAGGGAACGCACTGGTTCAGGAGGCAGGCGCAGTGGCTCAGGAGAAAGGCTTTGATAGCCCAACACCACTACAGAACGCTAGTAAAAGTTTAAATATAAGCGCACACATAAGCGCAGGCATAAGCCCAAACATAAGTGAGACAGCAGTCGCAGAGCGCTTTTCCAAGGCAGCCCCACGTTACGATAAGCTAGCGGCTATTCAATACACCATTGCGCAGCAAGGGTTACAAAACCTACCTGCCCAACTTGTAGGCGATGCCCTTGATATAGGATGCGGAACAGGTGTACACACCCATTCTCTTTACCGGCGTGGCTTAGATGTCGTTGGCGTTGATATTGCCGAAGGGATGCTAGCGTTCGCGAGTAAAAACTATCCGAACCTTACTTTTAAACATGGCAGTGCTCAAGCGCTACCAATAGAGAGTGGCAGTATTGATGTTGTTTATTCGTCTATGGCATTGCAGTGGGCCAATAGTCCACACTGTGTAGCAAAAGAAGTTCATAGGGTACTTAAAAATGATGCCATGGCAGAGTTGGCCATTATGGTATCGGGTTCATTTGAAGAGCTAATGCTCGCGCGTCAATTAGCTCAGCTTCCTACGGCAATTACTGCTTTACCCACGGCCCAGGTGTGGAATCACGCTTTTCTGGAAGCTGGGCTTGAGGTAAAGCGAGCTATCAAACGAGATTATGTGGATAGCCACAGCGATATTATGTCTCTTCTGCGTTCGGTAAAGGGCGTAGGAGCAGGAGAAACTGGAAAGCAACAAAAAGTGCTTAGTCGACAGGATATTAAAAAATTGAATATGGCGTATCACACTATTCATGGCGAAGCAGGGCGTCTTCCGCTTACTTATCGCGTAGGTCATTTTAGATTGGAAAAAAAGGCATGAAACAATACTTCATTACCGGCACAGACACCGAAGTAGGCAAAACCTACGTTACATGCCAGCTTCTTCAAGCAGCGTCACAATTAGGGCACAAGGCGCTTGGTTATAAGCCAATAAGCGCTGGATGCGACCTTGTTTATGGTGAATGGGTAAACGAAGATGCCGCCGCTATCCAGAAATCTAACGGCATTGATTTACCTATTAGCGAAATAAACCCCATTGCGCTTAAGCCGCCCATCGCTCCGCATATTGCGGCCGTTGAGGCGGGAGTGTTACTAAGCGACGAAAAAATAATAAAGGGGTTAGGCAGCCTGCAAACACATAAGCCAGATTTATTATTAATGGAGGGCGCAGGTGGCTGGCGCTTACCGCTGAATGTGGGAGATGAAACCAAGCCAACCCGATTCTTATCTGATGTGGTGGCATCTATTGGTATGGACGTCATTTTAGTAGTTGGTATGCGTTTGGGGTGTCTAAATCATGCCTTACTCACTGCACAAGCAATTAGAAGTGATGGGCTTAACATTGCGGGCTGGGTAGCCAACGATATTACTGGCAATATGACTCGCTATAGCGAGAATTTAGCCTCGTTAAAAGCAATGCTGCCAGAACCGCTGTTAGCCGAAATTCCCTTCGGCCAACAACCAAGCGACGACAGATTAGCCCTCGCGATTGAGCAACTCTGTTAAATCTGCACCTGGGGCAATGGGCGATTTTTCATTTCCTAAAAATACATAACCTTCCATTGCTCCAGCTAGCGCAAGTTTATTGTCAGTCAGCGTAAGCGCAGTTCCTTCGCGAATTGCCACTACGGGAGTGGTGGGGTTAAGTGCTGTAAATTCGAAAAGCCGTTGATCACGGGTTTCACCGTTATGGCCCTCTGGCTGATAGTCGGTGTAGTGAGGGTTTACTTGGAACGGAACAATATTCAGCGCTTCAAAACTGGGCGGCTCAATAATAGGCATGTCGTTGGTGGTTCTAATTGACTGACCGCAAATGTTAGAGCCTGCGCTCCAGCCAATATAGGGAGTTGCATCTGCGATGGCATGCTTAATGGGGACCATTAACGCCCCAGCATACAAGGTTGAGAGTAGATGGAACGTATTCCCTCCACCAACCACAATGCTTTGGCCGTTTTCTTTGGCATGATTAATAGCTGATACTGGGTCTTCTACAGTATGTAACCCTGTAACATTGCACTCTGGCAGAGCCTCGGCGACTTTATTAACGTATTCGTCGTAGGTGCCGGTGACGGCCGCGTAAGGAATGAATAGGAGGTCGCGAATATCTCCTAAGTGTGCAAGAATATGGGGCCTTGCATGTTCAAGGTACGCCTCGTCACCTTGACGAGAGCTACTAAGCATTAGTGCATGTGCGGTCATACAAACTCCACAAAATCATAGATATAAATTTACGCAGGTCAAATTAACGCTGGATAGAACAAGAATACGCTAAATCGACATTAAAGTTTAGCGTGGCGAACTTTATGTTGCAGTGGTGTTCGTATTGATAGTCTTACGTAGGTTAAAGGAACGTAAATGAAGCAATCCACATCGGTCTTATTTGTCTGCTTAGGGAATATTTGTCGTTCCCCTACAGCAGAAGCAGTTTTTAAACATAAAGCGGCAGAAGCGGGATTAGATCTCTTCATCGATTCTGCCGGCACTCATGGCTATCATATCGGCAACCCGCCTGATAAGCGTTCTCAGGCGGCGGGTGTAGCACGAGGTTACAGCTTTAAAGGGTTGAAGTGTCGTCGAGTTCATGAAAGTGACTTTGAAAAATTTGATTATATATTGGCGATGGACGAGAGCAACCTGGGTAACTTACACGGCATGTGTCCGGCTCAATATCACGAAAAAGTCAGTCTGTTTCTCGATTTTTGCGGTGAAGATGAAAAAGAAGTGCCAGACCCCTATTACGGCGGCAAACGAGGGTTTGAGTTAGTGCTCGACCTTATTGAGTCGGCCTCTGACGGCTTGATTACACACATAAAAAACGCCTCCAGCAACGCAGTGTAATAACAAGGCCAACACACGTTGATAAACCCTAAAGCAACGGTTATTGCAGTTGCATCATTATTTGTTGTTGCGTTAGCGAGTGTGCTCGCTGTCGTGGCGTTTTCAGATTCACCGAATGCGCTTAAGCTGCATATTTTATATCAACTGCAGCTGCCTCTTGTGCTGACTGCCACCTTGGTGGGGGCTGCGTTATCGGTGAGCGGAGCGACCTTGCAAGTCGTGCTTAGAAATCCACTAGCCGATCCAGGGATTGTCGGTATTACAAGTGGCGCTAGCCTTATGGCGGCTTTGCTGCTGCTCATAACGCCACACTGGGCCCAAGCATATCTTCACTATCTACTCCCATTAGGGTGTTTTATCGGGGCGCTGGTAACCACCTTCGCTATCTACAAGCTCGCCAGAAAACTACTCGGATCTTCTACTGCGGTTATCTTATCAGGTATTGCTATTTCAACCCTAAGCGGTGCATTTATTGCGTGGCTTTATTTATTTAGCGATGCTAATTCACTTAGAAATCTTACCTTCTGGTTAATGGGTAGTTTATACCAAACCAGCTGGCCAATACTGCTCGTGGGTGGCCCACTCATTATTGCAGCGCTGTGGTATCAGTTTGCTAGTGCAGGCAGCTACAACAGACTATATGCAGGTGATGTAGCGGCGACAAGCAGTGGTGTAAATGTGCATCAGCTCACAGAGCGAAGCCTAGTGGCCTGTGCTGTAGCTGTGGGAGCTGCCGTGTCGATGGCGGGCTCTATTGCCTTTGTTGGCTTGTTAATACCACACATTCTTCGTTTACTGATTGGACACAACAATAAGCTTCTTTTGCCACTGTGCGCTTTTTCGGGGGCAAGTCTGCTATTGCTCGTTGCACTGTGCTCAGAACTTACAAGAGCGATCACTCTGCCGGTGTCGATGATCACCGCTACGCTTGGTGGGCCGCTGTTTATCTGGGCGTTGCTGAAAGGTCAGCTTCGATGAGTATGGTGCTCCAATTAACTAATATTAGTCTCACTAATCGCTTACATGTTGATTCTTTAAATGCTGTGAAAGGAGAATGCATTCACCTTCTTGGGCCTAACGGAGCGGGAAAAAGTTCGTTGATGGCGGTTATTGCCGGTCTAATTTCTCCTGAGCAAGGGGAAGTAGTGCTGTGTGGTAAAGCACTAGACACTTGGTCACTTGCCGAGTTAGCGTCACTTAGAACTATGTTGTCGCAACAGTTGGAGTCGAATTTTGCCTTACGTGTGGGTGAGTACTTATCGTTTTATGCTCACAGTCATCGCGATAATCTTCTTATTCCGGTTATGCTGGAACGTGCCCTTGAAGTCGAGTTATTTCTCGATAAGCCACTTACGCATCTTTCTGGCGGGGAGCGACAGCGCGTAGAGATTTGTCGGGCACTTTTACAGATTTGGCCTCAGCTAGACGTCGGGGAAGGCATGGCCATTCTCGATGAGCCATTGCAAGGGCTAGACATTCGACATCAATACGCCGTTGCTACACTTATCCAAGCCCTATGCGCTAAAGGCAACACCATTATCATGAGTTCTCATGATATTGCTTTAAGTGCTAACTATAGCACCTCGCTGTGGCTTATGAATAAGGGGCGTATTGTTGCTAGCGGTGCGCCGGATTCAGTGGTGACTCAGAAAAATTTAGAACGTGTATTTGAGTGTCATTTTTTAATAAGCAAGAAGAAAAACTTTCTGGAAATTCAAGTTTGTGCGCCTATCACCCTTGAATAAGTATGTTAAAATGCAAAAATTATTTTTGACGTCCGTAAGTATGCTTTTACAGACATCGTTTTACGCAGACGTATTTTCAGGAGAGTACCGGTGAGTGAATGGAAAGTAGATAGCTGGAGGCAGAAACCTATTCTGCAGCAGCCAGAATATGAAGACAGTGCCTTATTAAGCAATGTTGAACAGACCCTAAGCACTTATCCTCCATTAGTGTTCGCAGCTGAGGCCAGAGAGCTTCGTCGTCAGCTTGGCGAAGTGAGCCTAGGAAAAGGGTTTTTATTGCAGGGCGGGGATTGCGCCGAGTCGTTTGACGAGTTTAACGCCCCCAAAATTCGCGATACGTTTAAAGTGCTTTTGCAAATGGCGATAGTGCTTACATTTGCGGGACGTTGCCCAGTAACCAAAGTTGCTCGCATGGCAGGCCAATATGCTAAGCCTCGCTCTTCAAATTTTGAAACGCGAAATGGCATCACACTGCCAAGCTATCGCGGCGATATTATCAATAATTTTGAGTTTACCGAGGCAGCTCGCCGCCCCGATCCAAATCGCTTGCTAGAGGCGTACCATCGCAGTGCTTCTACATTGAATTTATTACGCGCCTTTGCTCAGGGTGGGCTAGCAGACCTTCACGAAGTGAATCGTTGGAACATGGCGTTTGTGGAAAATAGTCCGCTAAAAGAACGTTATTCTGATATGGCCACGCGCATTCAAGATTCGTTGGAATTTATGGATGTTATTGGTATTAATGCTAATTCGAGTTCTACGCTGCACGAGACATCGCTGTTTACGTCTCACGAAGCCCTGCTATTGAACTACGAGCAAGCGCTAACTCGCACTGATACGCTAACTGGAAAGCCTTACGATTGCTCGGCGCACATGGTATGGATAGGTGAGAGAACGCGCCAGCTTGACCATGCGCACATTGAATTTTTCCGCGGCATTCACAATCCCATCGGCGTCAAAGTAGGGCCAAGTATGGAAGAAGACGAACTCATTCGTCTCATCGATACATTAAACCCGCTAAACGATCCTGGTCGTTTAACACTGATAACGCGAATGGGTGCTGACAACCTTGCCGATAACCTTCCGCGCTTATTGCGTAGAGTGAAAAATGAAGGTCGTCATGTTGTATGGAGTTCAGACCCCATGCACGGCAATACGTTCTCTGCGTCTTCTGGCTACAAAACTCGTAATTTCGACGCCATATTGCGCGAAATTAAGCAGTTTTTCCAAGCCCATGAAGCAGAAGGCACTCATGCTGGTGGTATTCATTTAGAAATGACGGGGCAGCATGTAACAGAATGCACGGGCGGCGCTTACGAGATAAGTGACGAAGACTTAGCCCAAGCGTATAAAACCCAATGCGACCCTCGATTAAATGCGGATCAGGTATTGGAAATGGCGTTTTTAGTGGCTGATCATTTGCGCAACGCTTAAGCCTCAACGTTTACGCTTCAGCGTTTAAATCAAAGCATTTAAAGTCAAAGCTTATCAGTTTTGAGTTCGCCATAAAAGCTAAGCCACAAATTGAAAAGGCGCTCATATTTACATTCAAATGTAATGCGAGCGCTTTTTTTTGGGTTTTACTCTCTTGTTTAGCTAGCCCGACCTTTGACGTTAATGCCTCGTTAGGTGGCCTTCCCGAAGGACGATTTTAAAATGTCCGTACGCTTTGTTGTGTCAACTTGATGTAGAACCACTGCACCTGCGGTAACACGCCGCGATTACGAATATTTTACGTCTCGCTGAGTGGGTTAGTATCTATGCGCTATGCGGACTAATGGTATAAGCGCTATGCCATTAACTTGTCAGCACATGCTGGCGTTCTTCTTCACTTAACACGCCTGTAAATATGGTTTCTCTTCTTAGGTTTGCCGTGCGCTCGTCATCAGCAAGCAGTAAAGACTTAAATAGCTCAGGGTTATCGACGGTTTCTAAAATACTGCTCCACAGCATATAGCTGCCGTAACGCATGAGCTTGTTGTTGTAGCGCTGTTCTAGGGTTTCGCGCACGCCATCAAGCAAGTCAGGATTATTGAGTACCTTTGTTGCCATGGCCTCATGTATTTTTAAAATGCGGGCGTTGACTTCACTTCGCCTTTGCTTACGGGGTCTTACGGACATAGTGTTGCTTTATTCATCGTACTTGTTTATTCATAGGGCTTTCATAGTATTTGCTTTTGGCTCTTTGGATATAAGCCTTATATAAAAGCCCTATATAAAACCTATGTGAAAATGCCTTAATCATCATAAAGAAGAGGCTCGACAACAGATTCAAGGCCATTCAATTTAATTTCATACATCAGTGCAAGTTGCTGTCCCAATTTACCGCTAGGAAAACCTTGCTTGTTAAACCAAACCAAGTACGTTTCGGGAAGATGAAACAATCGTCTTCCCGCGTATTTACCGAACGGCATGGTTTGGTTTATTGCTTCTTTTATACTTTCCGAGTCCATGTATTTTCAAGTCCAGTTGTTAAGGCTCGAGTTTGTTACGCTGTTGTGTTTGCCACAATGAGGCATATTCGCCGTCTTTAGCGAGCAGGTCATCGTGTGTGCCTTGCTCCACAATAGCTCCCTCGTTAACCACTAATATCTCATCGGCATCAACAATAGTGGATAATCGATGGGCAATAACAAGGCTAGTATGACCTTTAGCGGCATCGCGCAAGGCTGATAGAATAGCCTTTTCAGAGGCACTGTCTAAGGAGCTTGTCGCTTCATCGAAAATCATGATAGGCGCGCCTTTAAGCAGGGCTCTAGCAATGGCCACGCGCTGTTTCTCGCCACCAGATAGTTTTAAGCCTCTTTCGCCAACGGTGGTTTCGAGCCCGTTTGGCAGCTTCTTAATAAATGCTTCAAGATGGGCCAGTTTAATCACCTGGCTAATTTCGTCATCATTGGCTTTGGGGTTGCCGTAACGAATATTCTCTTTTAATGACGTATTAAAAAGCACAGTGTCTTGGGGCACAATACCAATGTGAGCGCGAAGACTATCTTGCGAGAGCTGCTTTATGTCTTTCCCGTCTATTAATATTTGACCTCTATTAGGCTCATAAAAGCGAAACAGCAGCTTCATAATAGTCGACTTACCAGCTCCACTTGCTCCAACTACTGCCACCTTTTTACCGGCAGGTACTGTGAAGTTGATGCCGTTGAGTATTCTGCGTTTTTCGCCGTAGGAAAAGTGTACGTCTTTGAAGCTGACGGCAGGGTTGGTTGTCTTCAATGTCTCTGCATTTTCAGCATCTTTAATTTGAGGAACCTGCGCCAGCAAATTAAACAGCTTATCAATATTGGCGAGGCTTCCTCGGATCTCTCTGTACACAAAGCCAAGGAAATTAAGGGGCATAAAGATTTGCATGGTAAACGCGTTAATCAGGACAAAATCACCAATGGTCATTTCCTCGTTTAGTACACCTAGCGCCGCATTAGCCATCATCGCGGTCATGGCAATGGCGATAATGCTTGCTTGCCCGGCATTAAGGGTAAAAAGGGAAAGTCTATTTCGTCGACGGGCTATTTCCCATGCCGCTAAATCGTCATCGTAGCGATTGGCTTCGAAATGCTCATTATTAAAGTATTTCACGGTTTCAAAGTTCAGTAAGCTATCCACAGCTCGAGAATTTGTGGTGGAGTCGGCTTCGTTCATTTGTTTCACAAACTGGGTTCGCCAATCGGTAGCTTTCATGGAAAAGCCCACGTAAACCACAACACTAATAACGATAATCAGGGCAAAAGAGATACCGAATTGAAACAGAAGAAGGCCTACAACAAGGCTTATTTCTAACAGCGTTGGTACTATGTTAAACACCATAAAACGCATTAAGAAGCTAATGCCGTTAGTTCCCCTCTCTATATCTCTAGACAGGCCACCTGTTCTGCGGTTTAAATGAAACGCCAAGTCTAGATTATGAAGGTGTTTAAACACCTTAAGACCCACGCGTCTCATTGCACGTTCAGTGACTCTACCAAATAAGGTATCGCGCACTTCCCCCAACAATACATTGAGTAGCCTTAATACCCCATAGGCCACAATTAAGCTGATGGGAACGGCCACGGCAAGGGCGGTAACATCGCCATTGAGACTGTCTACAGTGTACTTCAATACGTAAGGCAGGCCAATGCTGGCAAGCTTTGCAGCCACTAAGCATAGAATGGCCAGTCCGACGCGTTGTTTAAATTCAAAAAGATAGGGGACAAGTTGGGTTAATACTTGCCATTTTACAGGCTCATCATCATTAATAGGTAAACGATTTTTTCTCATTTTATACTGCAGTAACGTCCAAATTTGCTTCTATGTGAGCCAATAACATCAAAACACATGCTACAAAGGCGATTTAGTGACTTAATAGTACGTGGCTTAATACAATGTACTTTAACACTACGAAATGAAATGATTCTAAGATTATGTCGGTCTCATTTAACGTAAAGAAAAGCGCTACACTATTTATATACGCTGCCGGTAGTGTAAAGTAACGACAGTACAGAGTACATAAGAAGCCAATTGGCGAATAAGATATAGCAATACACGTTGGTGTAATTTTTTTCATCGTTGTATTTTGCCAAAATAGGTTGTTAGTAAAGATGCAATAAAAGCACTAGGAGTTAGTTTGCTAGAAGATAGTTTCGGAAGACAGTTTCATTATTTACGTTTATCGGTAACCGAAGCATGTAACTTCCGTTGTCAGTATTGTTTGCCCAATGGCTATGATGGTCCTTCGAGCGATCAGTTTATGTCGCTATCTGAAATTGACACTTTATTGCAAGCTTTCGCTAGCTTAGGCACTTCAAAAGTACGTCTCACCGGCGGAGAGCCCACCCTAAGGCGCGACTTTATCGATATTCTTCAACTCACCGCTAATACGCCGGGTATAGAAAGAGTCGCTATGACCACCCATGGCGCGCGTTTGGAAAAATACGCGTCTCAGTGGAAACAGGCTGGTCTTGATCAGGTTAACGTAAGCATAGACAGCCTCGACCCCAGGCAGTTTGCTGCTATTACTGGGCAAGACAAACTGCAATCGGTATTGAGGGGGTTAGATGCCGCAATTGATGCCAAATTAGAGGTAAAAGTAAATTCAGTATTACTTAATGACTTTTCAGACAGTCGACTACAGCGATTCTTATCGTGGCTTAAAGGTATGCCGGTTACCCTTCGCTTTATTGAGCTAATGGAAACAGGGGAACTTTCTCAGTTTTTCAGTAAACAGCATCAAAGTGGTTCACCCTTAAAAACAACCCTTGAAAATATGGGGTGGCAGCCAATTGTTCCGAGAAAAGATGCAGGCCCTGCACAGGAGTTCTATCACCCCGACTACGCAGGCAAAATAGGACTAATCATGCCTTACAGCAAGGATTTTTGTAAAACCTGTAACAGACTGCGTGTATCTGCTCCCGGTAAGCTTCATCTTTGTTTATTCAGTGAAAATGGTATTGATATGCGCGACCTACTGGCTAAAGGAGATGTGCAGGAGGTAGTGACATTTCTGAAACAGGCTTTAGGAAAAAAACATGCAACTCATTATTTGCATGAAGGGAACACCGGTGCCACTAAACACTTAGCTATGTTGGGTGGATAGATTTATTCAGTGAGTTTTTGTTCGAAAGGTGGATGATAATTGAGATGGATCAACCTAGCGCAGTTAAAAAGAAAACAATCAACATTGTGAATAAAAATTTATTTGGATAATGACAAAAATAAGATATATTCGAAAAAAATAATAAGAGAAAAGGATTTTTATGCGAATCAGGGACAGTTCACGTCTTTCCTACCACTATATAACCGAAGCAGATGCTGATTTTCTGTGGGAATTAGACCAAGATGAATTGGTTATGAAGTTTATAAACGGTGGTAAAAAATCTTCTAAAGATGACATTCAAAATATCTTTGTTCCTCGATTTCAAGCGTATTCTAACCCTTCTTTTGGCTGGGGATTGTGGCGCGTAGAAAGGCAGGATAACAAGGAAAGCATCGGCTGGATTTTAGTAAGGCCTTTCGGTTTCTTCACCAACGCGCCCGAAAGCGACAATATAGAATTAGGCTGGCGTTTTAAACGAAGTAGTTGGGGTAATGGTTACGCCACGGAAGCGGCAAATACCATAAAGGAAAATTTGTATGAACTCGGTATCGATAAATTTTCCGCCATCGCCAATCCAGACAACACCGCGTCTATCAATATCATGAAAAAGCTAGGCATGTCCTTTAGCCACGAACTTGAGTACAAAGACAGCGTCTTTCAAGAGTTGGTAGTGGTATATACCACCTAGCAAAGATCAACACGCCCTTTTGCTGCTCGTCTCAACAGCACATGCCATTCGCACTACGTGTACAAATAGGAAATGCATCTTTTGTAGCATAGAAAGCGGGACCAAAATAGATTATTGTTTTAGCATTAGAAATTCAGCTCGCGTGCCAAATAAAGAGAGCGTACATTTGCGAAAAATGACGACCCATCAAGCTTTTTTCTTGCGGGCTTTTACAGCAATTTTCTTATTTTTACTTTGTGTGTCCAAGGGGCACTCATCAGGCTCGGATAAGCTAATCAATGAATACACCGTTGACCAACTCACGGCCAGTGATGGTTTCGTCTCCTCCGAAATTTACTCAATTATTCAAGACCAACAAGGCTTTTTGTGGTTTGGCACTGCCGAAAATGGCGTCATGCGCTATGATGGAAATAGAGTCAGACTGTTTGAATCAAGCAATGATGTAGCAAAAGGGTTATCACATAACGATGCTGGTAACCTCATGTTGGATAAGGATGGCAATATTTGGGTGGGTACGTGGGGGGGAGGGGCAAATAAATATGATCCGTCAACTGGAACCTTTCAACGATTCAGCAATGACCCCAACAATGTAACGTCGCTTTCTTCAAATCGTATTCAGTCTCTGTTTCATGACAGCACCGGTACTATTTGGCTAGGAACTTACAATAAAGGGCTCAATAAATACCGCGGTGATAATACGTTTCAACGGATTCTAAAAGAAGAGAGAGAGGAAGAGGGAAAGAGCACCGGTTTATCGCACAATCGTATTTGGGACATCATCGATAACGATGAAGAGTCCCTCTGGGTAGCAACAAGCTATGGCTTGAATTTACTTAGTAAAACCACACTTCTTGCAACACACTACTTCCCCGATGTAGACAATAAAACTGCCACAGGCGCCAACGAAATCCGAAGTTTGCTAATGACAAGCGCTGGGCAGTTTTATGTTGCGACCCAGGAAGGCCCTTTCCTATTTTTGCCCGAAACCGGTAGTTTCGTTGCTCAGCTTACAGAAGATGGGAGATCGTTAGGGCAGGTTAACTCGATGATTGAAGATCATCAGGGCAATGTGTGGTTTGTTTCAACTAATGGTTTGTATCGCCATACGGGAAGCAATAACGCTGTAGAGAAAATGAATTTTGGCTATGACAATGGCCTGAGAATAATTTTTGAAGATAAAACTCACACAAAGTGGATAACCAGTGAAGTGCACGGCATTTTTAAGCTGTCGCCCCGCCGAAACGTGAAACTGATCAACAGCGACTCGTTAGTTGCGCCAAACGGTATAGAGCTTGATGAAAATGACGATGTACTTATAGTAAATGCCAATGCCGAAATTTTTAAATGGCAGGTGAGTGAGCAGCAACTTCAGCAAGTGTCAAAATCAGTGTTCGATGGCTTTGATGATTATGCACAAAACGGCGTTCTCGAGCGCCCCATCATTCGCCCTGTTTCAGCCCCTGATAAGGGCCTTGTAGGAGCTAATACGCTTTGGGTTGCCCAAGATGACTACCTCGCAAAACTCAATAGAGACACCGGCGAGATAGAGCGAATTGAGTACCCAAAAGATGATAGCGAATTTCGACACTTTCGCGAGTTCAGAGCCCTTGAGGTAGACGATGAGGGGAACTTATGGGTAGGCACTTATAAAAACGGTGTTTACGTCTATAACTCTCGCGATAAAACATTCAAGCACTTAACCCAAGAAGATGGTCTTCCTCATCCTGAGATCCACACTATTTTCAAAGCGCGCAATGGCAACATGTGGGTGGGAACTGGTAAAGGTGTTAGCCGATGGCAGAAAGGCAGAAAAAGTTTCGATGTATTCAGCGCCGCCAAGCAAGGTGAAGCGCTGCTTGGAAGTATTGTTGAAGATATTCATCAAGGCGCCAATGGCGATATATGGATTGCAACGCAAAAAGGGTTGAATCGTTACCTACCTAACACACAAAGTTTCAGACAGTTTAGTGAGCAAGAAGGACTACCCGCACCCCTCATTCGAGCCATAGCAGATGGTGAGGGTGGTAAACTTTGGCTCACCACCAATAAAGGCATCTTTTTATACGATCCTAATGAGCAAAGCGCCAGCAACTATACCCGCAGTACAACGCCTACCGGGAAGAATTACTACGCTAGCATTTTAGTTAAGTCTACTCATGGTACTCTGTTTACCAGCAGTCAACGTGGTATCGAGTATTTTTCTGATGAAGAAGAACCGCAGGCACTAGTCGATGCAGGCATAGTTTTAACCGGGTTTAACATTATGGGTGAGAAGGCCGATACGACTACACCGCTTTCATATCTTAACGACGTTTATCTATCATACAAAGATTATTTTTTCTCCTTCGAGTTTGCTTTGCTTGATTACTCGTCAGAGACGAAACCTCATTTTGCTTACAAGCTTGAAGGCTACGATGAGCAGTGGATAGATATTGGTAACTACAACAATGTATCTTTCACTAATCTAAATGGTGGTGACTATACGCTTAGAGTAAAGGTCTTAAAGCCAAACGGTCAATGGAGTGAGGAACAGCTCGCGGTTAATTTACACGTAGAGAAAGTGCCATGGAAAACATGGTGGGCCTATACACTTTATTGCATGTTGTTAGTGGGTTTAGTGTTGTTAGCTATTTATCTGCGTACCAGACTGCACCAAACTGAAATTATTAAGCAGAAGAATTTTGTTCAGGTGTTAGAGCAACAGGTTTCTGATAAAACTGCTTCTCTAGAGCTGCAGGCACAGCAGCTTAAAGCGGCATTAAAAGAAGCAGAAGAAGCAACGAAGCTTAAATCTGAATTTCTTGCCAATATGAGCCATGAAATTAGAACGCCTATCAATGGCGTAATAGGTATGCTTGGGCTACTTAAAAACAGTGGTTTAAATACGCAGCAGGCACACCGAGTTAACATTGCGAATTCAAGTGCTAAGTCTCTACTAGTGCTGATAAATGATATTTTAGACTTCTCTAAAATTGAAGCTGACAAGCTGGAAATTGAAGCTGTGGATTTTGATTTGCGTGGTTTGATTGAAGAACTTGCTTATTCAATAGCCCACACCGCGCAAGAAAAGGGGGTAGAGGTTGTTGTCGACCTCGCCAAGGTGCCCATCTCAAAAATTAATTCAGATCCAAACCGGATAAAACAAATTCTAAATAACTTATTGAGCAATGCAGTTAAGTTCACGGAGCGCGGTGAATTAAGCATTGTGGCAGAGTTGCTTCCTGCTAAAGAGGAAGGGAAGTTAGTCATGCGCTGTGTAATAAGCGATACGGGTATTGGCATAGAGAAACGCAAGTTAGCAAGTCTTTTTGATGCATTTACTCAAGTAGATGCGTCTACCACACGTCGCTATGGGGGTACCGGGCTCGGTTTAACGATTACTAAAAAGTTGTGTGAATTACTAGGTGGTGAAATTACGGTAACCAGTGAGCTAGGTGAGGGGAGTTGTTTTGTAGTTACCTTTGAAGTCAACAAAGTAGACGGCGCTCAACCCATATCGCCGCGTATAACCAGGGCTAACCTTCACTGCCTTATTACAGACGATAATACAGCCAATCGAACTGCGCTTGAAAAGCAATTTACTGTGTGGGGTATCACTACATCAGTGGCCAATTCAGCTAGACGTGCCCTTGAACAATGCGAAAATACTGTTAATAGTGTAAAGCCAATTACTACAATATTTATTGATAAAGACATACCTGATATGCCTTTTGATACGTTCTGCACTGCACTGCGAGACGATGAACGTTTTCGTGATATTCACGTTGTAACAATGACCTCGCTCAAGGATGTCAGCAGCGCTGAACAAAATTATGCATTAGGCGTTTTTGCCAGCTTCCCCAAGCCTTTATCGACTAATGACTTTAAGAGCGTGTTAGAAGATAGCTCATCAATTGATGATTCTCATAACCCTAATCGCGAAGGCCCCCAATTTTCTGTCAAAGGCACGCCTTCTGTTGAAGTCAACGATGCTGAAAAGAGTACTTTTAAAACAGGTGCTTTTGAGACTGTTGTTTTTGAAACTGAAACGTTTGAAAATAAACAAGAGCCGTCGCCGTCTTTCTTGAGTAATACTCGGGTTTTATTGGTTGAAGACAATACGATAAATCAGATGGTTGCTACGAGCGTGATGGAAAGCGAAGGTTTTCAGGTAGACGTGGCCAGCAATGGAAAAGAGGCCCTTGAGCTTTTGCAACTGTGTGGCAACGATAGCGTGTACTCACTTGTTGTCATGGATTGTCAAATGCCGGAAATGGACGGGTTTGAAGCGACTCGACAGATAAGAAGAGGCGTTGGAGGCAAGCAATACCGAGAGGTTCCTATCATTGCAATGACTGCAAATGCGATGAAAAGCGATAGAGATATGTGCCTACAGGCGGGTATGGATGACTTTCTGACAAAACCTATCGAGCATACCGTTGTCATTTCTACGTTGAGAAAATGGCTTAATAAATCTAACTAAATGCTCGATAGTGTCTTGCACAGACTTAAGACTGCCGAGTCATTATTTTACTCTGCTACTCTGGTGCTTTGTTACCGAGCTACATTTTTACCGAACTAAATATCGATTTAAGCTTTGAATTCTGTACACAAGGCTACGTGAAGGGAGAAAGCGATACTGCTAATTACTTTCCGTTATTTGTTAAGATGCTTTTAACAGTCTCGTAGCGGGATAATTGTTCTTTAGAAAGTTGCGCAGACTCCAACGTTTCCCGACAAGACTTGATGGCTTGTCGCGTGTCGGCCGGTAATGCCTCACGAGACTTTCTAGCACGTATAATGGCTTGTAAATAGTTCAAGGCAATAGAAGGGTTTTTAGGCATGACTCTGAATGCCTGAGAAAACGTTGAGTAAGACTGCTCAAGATTACCCCTTTTATACTCAGCCACAGCAGAGTTATTTAATGCTTTAGGACTTAACGAAATAGCCGTTTTCTCTTCCTGCTCCTGCGCAATGTAGCGACTCATCAAGTTATCGCTTCCTTCATGTTTTTTCAAACGATGGGAGAGGGCTTCAAATATTTTCAGTGACTCATCTTTAAGCCCCACTTCATGTAGTGCTTTGGCTCTATCTAAAAGGGCTTCTGTAGAGTGGTGTTGCGCTTGGTCGATATGAAAGCCTGATAAGAGCGATTGCGCTTTAGCTACATCATCCTTCAAATAATGTAACCGTGCATCTAAAACATATAACTCGTCTTTAAGTGAGGCCTTAGGGTGCGCCTGTTTTAGCTGCTGCAAATAGCTTGTAGACTGCTTTACAATTCTATTCATATCTTCAGGCGCGGAAGTCATCGCAAAGTCGACGCCGGCCCTTGCGGCGCTCAGGTAAATATCAGGTGTATCATGTATTGAGTCACGGGCATAGCGTACAAGCTGTTTAGCACTGGTAAATTGATTTTCGTAGTTATGCGTTATGCGGGCTAAATTGATTGCCTGCCGGTGGCGAGATACTTTTCTTGGCGAAATATGGCAAGCGAGATTAGTGCATTCTAAGGCGTCATCAAAAGCATCGTACTGAATTTTTAATTTCGCGAGTAAATCATAAGCCGCTAGTTCAGCGTCGGGGCGCATAGCTAGCTGTAAAATTTCTCTTTCAGCATCATCAAATTCTTTGAGTGCTAACAGGCAGTTAGCAATACCTAGCTTTGCCCAGCTAAAATCTTGAACGTTTATAATTGCGTCGTAAAACGCTAATGCATCACAAAATCGCTCGTTGAGAATTAATAAGTCGCCCTTAATCTTCATTGCCAGCGGGAAATGTTCAGCGTGCTCAGGCTGAAGGAGAAATTGCTCTATCTCATAGAGCGCTTTCTCGTTGTCGCCCTTGTCCATAGCGCGATATACGTTTTTTAATGCTGCTTTCCTAGAGAGAACCCGAGAAAGTCGTCTATCCAACTCATTGACTGAAAACGGCTTTGCTATAAATTCATCAGGTTGTAGTTCGATAATGGCGTGAACGACTTCTGCGGTGGTATCTGCGCTAGTAAAAATAAAAGCACTAGTTAACGATAAAGTGTTCTGAGACTGTAATTGCTCAAGCAGATAATATCCACCCTGGTCAGAACGCAGGTTGTATGAGCAAATAATGGCGCTGTATTCTCGCTCTTGTAGCGATGCAATTGCAGTGGAAGGACGGTCTACATAGTCCATGTTACTAAACCCCAGCTGCTCAAGTGCATAGTGTAGGTGGCTTTTGGCTAACACCTGATCTTCAGCGATGAGTAATTTAGTATCTTTGGCTAAGTTATATTTCATATTCCTGCCACATAGTTGGTTTTTAAAACACCCATTAAAAAGCGTTTTACGATAAGCGTTAAAAGACAGTGGGCAACGTCAATGATTTCCCTATAACCTTCACTATAGCTTGTTATCGGCACAGATGCTCGAAAATTGACCCTTTCAACGCTGTGTTTTTAATACAGAGCTCCTCTCACAAGTTATTGAAGGAGCGACCCCATAATATCAACTGCGTGATAGCGCACAGACAAAGCTTAATAGTAGGTTCACCCTTTTAATCAGACAAAACATTTTCGATTAATCGATTGCAAAGGGAGAGACCATTGAATTCGGGTAATGCAATACCTCATACCAGTAGTTTTTTAAACCATCTATCCAAATCGCAACGAAGAATGATGATTGACAGATGTACACAAATTACATTGGAAAATGGTGAACAACTCAATACGGCCGATATGCCAATCGAAAAGGTGTATTTCCCTATCACTAGTTTTACTTCCTTCAAGACAAAAGTGATTGACGATAAGAGCATTGAAATTGGGCTGATAGGCTGTGAAGGAATGTTAGGTGCAAGCGTGGTGCTCGGCAATAAGAACGCACTTATGACTACTACGGTTCGTCATTCAGGAAGCGCATTGTGCATGGAAACTGATTTGTTTGAGGATCTCGTCAACCGAAACTCGCAAATCAGAAAATTAGTACTCAATTATCTGTATGTATTAATGCAACAATTTGGACAGCGTTGCGCGTGTAATAGATTTCATATGGTAAAGCAACGCCTAGCTCATTGGCTGCTGATTACACAAGATAGAACGCCAAGTAAACACCTTATTTTGACCCATGATTTTTTAGCTCAATTACTGGGTGTCAGGCGTAGCGCAGTGACCATTGCTGCGGGCCTAATCATGCAACAAGGAACGATTAGTTATAGTAGAGGAAACATCGTTGTGCTTTCAAGAAAAGCCCTTGAACTTACCTCTTGTGGTTGTTACCGCAACAGTATCAATGTCTACAACAAAACGATGGTCCACTTTTTCTAAGTTTCTTGTTTGGTGCGCTGCCGTACCGAAAGATGATGTTCATATATCTATATTGTTCGTCACTTAAGCACCGTTTAGTTTTCATATCAGTACAGCCAAATTTAATCGATGAACTTAAGTCCTCTCTTAACCTTAATCCACTCATGTGATGTGTAAGGAGACCTATGTTAGCTTTCTCTGATTTATTTTGTAGACATGACACTTTAGGCAGTCTTTGGAGCAGTAAACGACCCGTTCGTGAGGAATTATTTAGTACTGAACGCTTGGAAGAACATGCAATTAGTCTTGCTAAAGAACAAACGGTGACGAGCGCATTACGCGTAGTTTTACCTTTGCAATCGCGTTTATCTCAAAACGCAGAGGTACTGCTAGAGGCATACAATGCGAGTGCTAGAGAATTGGAAAATGGGAAAGGAGTGGTACCTGCAGCAGAATGGCTGCTTGATAATTATCATATAGTAGAGGAACAAATTCGAGAGGTCAGGAACGACTTGCCGGCGGATTATTATCGTCAACTGCCCAAATTGGCATCAGGTCCTTTTATAGGGTATCCAAGAGTTTTTGGATTGGCATGGGCTTATGTAGCCCATACGGATAGCTATTTTGATGCTGATAATTTGAGAAAGTTCGTTACCGCTTATCAGACGGTGACCCCGCTAAGTATTGGTGAACTATGGGCAGTAGCGATTACGTTGCGTATCGTACTTATTGAAAATTTACGGCGTTTGGTTGACCAGATAACTGCCGGTCGTTTAGCGCGTGCAGATGCCGACCAATTGACTGAAAATTTACTAATGTCAGACCATTCTCATGCGGTTTTATTAAAAGATATACAAAATCGATGGTCTGAGCCCTTGTCAGAAATATTCGCGGCTCAACTAGCAAAGCGTTTACGGGACCAAGATCCAAAAACTACCGGTGTTTTAGACTGGCTAGAGCAACGCTTAGCGTCTCAACATTTACGGGTAGAGGAGGTTGTGCTGCACTCTCAACTTAGTGAGGGAGCTTCCAATGTCAGTGTGCGCAATGTCATTAACTCTATGCGATGGATTTCAGATATTGATTGGTCTGAGCAATTCGAACAAGTTAGTTTGGTGGACCATACACTGCGTGCTTCAAGTGACTTTGCCAATATGGATTTTCGCACGCGTAATGCGTATCGAGACGCTATAGAACAGCTCTCTCAAGGCTGTGGGCAGTCTGAATTAGCGGTAACCGAACTCGCTTTACAATATGCGAAAATTGGGGCCTCGAGTGTTGTTGATGACATTGAGTCTAGTCGGCTTGGGGACCCTGGGTACTATCTTATCGATCAAGGGCGGAAACGTTTTGAAGACGCCTTACATTTTCGTCCTAGCTGGGGACTCTGGCTTTCTCGTTTACACGTAAAAATTGGCCTTATAGGTTATGCTTCATCGATTGTTCTGTTCGCCATTTCACTAGTGGTGGGCAACCTCTATTACTTTGGTTTTGAACAACTTCCACATTATGTGTTAGTCAGCGTTTTTCTTATTGCGTTTCTTCCTGCCACTGAAATATCGACCGCGATTATTAATCGTTGTGTCACATGGCGACTAAAAAATAGAATATTGCCAGGACTAGAATTAAAGCATGGTGTGCCACGCTCTCTGCGTACCTTAATTGCCGTACCCACTTTATTAACCAATGAACACGATCTTAACGAGCAGGTTGAGCGCTTAGAAGTACATTATTTATCTGGTGTCGGCGGTGATTTAAGTTTTGCCCTAATTATAGATGGAGTCGACGCCAATCAGGCGGAATTGGATAAAGACGCACCTTTACTCACTTTCGTTGCCAGCAAAATAAAACAGCTCAATCAACGATACACTGCAGGGCCTTCTGGTTCTCGCTTTCTGTTGTTTTATAGAGCCCGTCAATTTAATGCGACCGAAAACATCTGGATGGGGTGGGAGCGTAAAAGAGGCAAGTTACATGAGTTAAATCGCTTATTGCGAGGCGCCAACGATACAAGTTTTGTTGCCATTAAAGGTTCAAAAAGTATTGAAGTACCGAAAAACGTACGCTACATCATTACGCTAGATGCAGATACCCAACTCCCGCGAGAAACCATATTGCGATTGATTGGCAAAATGGGACATCCTCTCAATCGTCCGCGATTTAATGCTTGTACACATCGCATTGAAGCGGGATACGGTATTATTCAGCCTCGTGTAACGCCGTGCTTACCATCGGGTTCTGAGGGATCGTTTTATCAAAGGGTCATTTCGAGTCCTGGCGGAATGGATCCGTATGCGGCAGCAATCTCAGATGTATATCAGGATCTGTTTGCCGAGGGGTCTTTTACGGGAAAAGGCATATACGATATTGATGCGTTTGAGGCAGCACTTGCAGAAAGAGTAAAAGTGAACAGCATGCTGAGTCATGATTTGTTTGAAGGTATTTTCGCACGAGCCGCGCTTGTGTCCGACGTTGAAGTTGTCGAAGAGTTTCCTGCTCGTTACGACGTACTTGCAAAAAGACAACACCGTTGGATTCGTGGTGATTGGCAGTTGTTGCCTTGGATTGTCGGTAAATTTTCACAAGAGCAATCTGTATCCTGGCTAGGAAGATGGAAGCTACTTGATAATTTAAGACGTTCGCTCATTGCCCCTATCACTTTTCTTGCGTTGACTATGTCTTGGTTATTGCCAACAGATTTAGCACTGGTAAATTCGGCTTTTATACTCTCGACCATTATTATTCCACTGAGTATACCCAGTCTTTTTTCGCTGTTTCCTCCACGGTCTATTTTTGATAAACGCAATCATTATCGCACATGGCTGAGTGATAGCTCGCTGGTGTTTGCTCAAATTATATTTACGGTTGCTTATTTACCTGATCAAATGTGGCGTTCAATGGATGCCATATTACGCACTCTATTTCGCTTATTGTTTAGTCGGCGACATTTACTGGAATGGACGACCGCTGCGCAGTCCAATGGAAGCCCTCGTTTAAGTCTCATGGGTTTCTATCTCGATATGTGGAAGGCAACATTACTTAGTCAATTAATAGGGGGGGCCGCAATAGCCATGTCACCGCCAATTGTGACGATAGTGCTACCATTTTTATTGCTTTGGTTAGCGGCCCCTGCCTTGGCTTTTTTCAGCAGTCGAGCAAACTCATTGGGGCGGTATCAGGCGGCAGAGGAAGACGCCCCAGAGTTACGGTTGATTGCTAGGCGAACATGGCGTTACTTTGAGACGTTTGTAAGTACTGATGACAATATGCTCCCTCCCGATAATTTCCAGGAAACGCCAGAGCCAGTTATCGCCCATCGTACTTCACCCACTAATATCGGTCTCTATTTACTTTCCACCGTTGCGGCAAGAGATTTCGCCTGGATTGGGCTAGTCGCTATGATTGAGCGTTTAGAGGCCTTATTTTTAACCTTGGAAAAATTACCTAAATATAAAGGTCACTTATATAACTGGTACGACACGAAATGTTTAGGAATTTTACAACCAGCCTATGTATCGTCTGTAGATAGCGGCAACTTGGCTGGTCATTTAATTGCAATGGCGAACGCCTGTGATGGTTGGCGACAACACCCCTTTAATGGTCAAACAATGGTCGGTCTCAAAGACAATCTATTGTTATTGCGCGAGACCATTGCAACAACAACCATCACTCACAGTAACGAAGACAATGAACTGATGGCGATCATAACGAAAATGGATGCGACTATCAGTGATCAAAATGATGTCAGTGTTGTCGCGCGTCCACTTATTGATTTGTGTGAACATGCGTTGGAAAACGTGGTTGTTGATTTATCAAAGAATAAAGACATACATTGCGAAGACATACGTTTTTGGCTTTCGGCCATTAAAACGCTTTGTACTGAACATATTCAAGACATGCGGTTTGTATCGGATGAACTAGATGATGATAACGAGCTTATCAAAAGGCTACATCGGTTAGCTAAAGCTGCGCGCGATATGGCATACGCTATGGATTTTGCGTTTTTGATGGATGAAAAGCGTAAATTGTTGTCGATTGGTTTTTCTCAAAACGAGAACAGTCTCGATCCGAGTTGTTACGATTTATTGGCCTCAGAGGCGAGACTGGCCAGTCTGTTTGCCA
Source organism: Alteromonas ulvae (assembly GCF_048987005.1). Lineage (GTDB taxonomy): Bacteria > Pseudomonadota > Gammaproteobacteria > Enterobacterales > Alteromonadaceae > Alteromonas. The sequence continues at coordinate 1,543,954 of NZ_CP185261.1, forward strand.
TCGCCAAAGGCGATTTATCTACGAAACACTGGTTTCATTTAGATCGCACCGCTACACCGTTAGCCAAAGGTTCAGCCTTGATATCGTGGTCAGGTTCCATGTTTGAGTACCTTATGCCCTCCTTAGTGATGCGTGCTCCAAAGAGAAGTTTGCTCGATCAAAGTAATTGCCAAGTAGTAGAGAGACAAATTGATTATGGACGGCAATTAGGCATTGTTTGGGGAGTATCAGAGTCTGCATTTAATGCTCGTGATATTGATTTTACGTATCAATATTCGAATTTTGGTGTGCCCGGGCTAGGACTTAAGCGCGGCCTATCCGAAAATATAGTCATTGCACCTTATGCAACAGGATTGGCGTGCATGACTAATCCTGCAGATGCACTTCATAATTTTCAAGCCTTAAAAAAATTAGGAGTAATGGGACGTTATGGTTTCTATGAAGCCGTAGATTTTACTGCTTCACGGTTATCCTCGAAACAAGAATTTGCGGTTGTAAATAATTTTATGGCTCATCATCAAGGCATGACCATCGTCGCTATCTTAAACAGCTTACAAAATGGCGTAATGCGCTCACGCTTTCATAAAGAACCTTGTATCCAAGCATGCGAGATGCTGCTACAAGAGCGAGTGCCTAAAGATATTGCCATCAGCTATCCACGGGCTGAAGAAGTCAGAGCGTCGAGCTACGTCACCACCAATAAGGGAACTACAATAAGAAGAATTCATGCCTCACTCACATCGCCTCCAACAACACATTTATTGTCAAACGGGCGCTATGCCGTGATGTTGACGGCCACCGGGGCAGGGTATAGTCGATGGGACGATGTTGCAATAACACGATGGCAGCAAGATTCCACATCTGACAGCAGCGGTGTATTCATCATGATGAGCGATGTTGACAGTGCTGCTCAATGGTCGACTACAGCTCTGCCATTTACTGAAGATAAGCATATACATTCTTGTGTCTTCACTGAAGATCACGCTGAGTTTACGACGCAAAAAGGCAACTTAACAACGACAATGGAAGTGCTTGTTTCAGGAGAGGACAATGGCGAAGTTAGACGTCTAACAGTGAGTAATAAAGGTCACTTTTCCCACGAGGTAGAATTCACCTCCTTTTGCGAATTAGTATTGGCGAAGGCGGCTAATGACAATGCTCACCCCGCGTTTTCAAAAATGTTTGTGCAAACCGAATACCTTCCTCAATGTAACGCGCTTATTGCCACGAGACGACAACGAAGCAAGCATGAGCCAGGCATTTGGGCAGCACATTTTGCGGTAGTCGAGGGGGAGCTAACGGCAGCCATACAGTATGAAACCAGCAGAACTAAATTTATCGGGCGTGGCAATACGATCACTACTGCCAGTGCAATGGCAAAAGAAACGTCCTCTTCTTTTCATTCGATGTCCAATACTGTGGGATGTGTATTAGACCCTATTTTTTCTTTACGATATCGTCTGAAAATATTCCCTGGAAGTTCAGTTCGATTATCTTTTTGGACATTAGTCGCTGCGTCGAGATCAGAACTTATTGACCTAATAGATAGGCACCATGATGTGAGCGCCTATGACAGAGCAAAAACCTTCGCGTGGACCCAAGCGCAAGTGCAGCTTAGGCACTGGGATATAGATCCCTCGGAGGTAGCTGACTTTCAAAATTTAGCCGCCGCAGTTTTGTACTCTGACCCTCGCTTCAAGGCATCGTCACAGAACATAGTTGATGGTGTGCGTGCTCAGTCTAATTTATGGGCTCATTCTATATCAGGTGATTTACCTATAGTGTTAATGCGCATAGATGACGCTGAAGACATCGATAAAGTAAAGCAACTGTTACGGGCCCATGAATATTGGCGAATGAAATCTCTCGATGTTGATATTGTCATTATTAATGAGCATCCATCGAGTTATCGTCAAGATTTGCAAAACCAAATCAGTCACTGCGTTCGCCGAAGTGAATCAAAACCAAGATTTAGCAGTGATAATTCGCCTAGTTCGCCGAACTTGCAAGGGGGCGCAGTTTACGTATTTCGTCTTGATGAGTTAAACGACACAGTACGTAATATGTTGCATGCCATTGCCAAAGTAATACTTGTGGCTCGGTACGGTCTTATCAGTAAACAATTACAGTTAAGAACAAAATCACAAGTGGTTGATAAGAATAACACGCCTATCGCTTCCACAGGCACCGCTGTTATAGCAGACTCTCGAAAAGTAGCGACAAAGCATACGGAACTTAATGTATCTGAACTGGAGTTTTATAATGGTATCGGTGGATTCGCCGACAATGGCAAAGAGTACGTAATATGTCTTAAAAATGGACAGAAAACCCCTGCGCCTTGGGTCAATGTGATTGCTAATCCTAGTTTTGGTTTTCATGTTTCTGGCGAAGGTAGTGGTTATACATGGTGCCAAAATAGCCGAGAAAATCAACTTACCTCTTGGTCCAATGATCCAGTATCAGATCCCATTGGTGAGATAGTCTATATACAAGATGTAGGCTGCGGTGAATTTTATACAGCCACGGCACAACCGCTTCAAGATAGAGGGACCTACATTACCCGACATGGGCACGGCTACAGTCGGTTTGAACATAAGGTGAGTGGCTTATCGCTAGATTTACTTCAATATGTGCCAGTAGCCGATCCTATTAAGCTCAGCCGTTTAACTATTTACAACGATTCACCTAATAGCCGCAAGTTGTCAATAACACACTATACCGAGTGGGTACTGGGTAATACGCGTGGGCCATCTGGAGCGTTTGTTAGCACTCATGAAGATGCAAATACGCATGCCATTTTGTTGCGTAATAGTTGGAGCATGGCTTTTCCCGAGCGGGTGGCGTTTGCCGATATGGCAGGGCAACAAAAAACATGGACCAGCGATAGAACAGAATTTATCGGCCGCAACGGACAAAAATCATCACCTAGAGCCTTAGTTGAGCAAGTACCGCTTTCAGGAAAAGTTGGTGCGGGTTTTGACGTGTGTACTGCTTTGCAAACCACTATTGATATCAAGCCCGGTGAAAGTGCTGAGATCGTCATGTTTATTGGACAAGGTGATTCTAATGAGCACGCAAAAGCGTTGATAAAAGCCTACAGAGATACAGATTTAGATACCGTATTTGATGAGGTTAACACCCATTGGAATGGCTTATTGAACAAAGTACAAGTAAGCACACCTGACCGAGCAATGGATATAATGCTAAACGGTTGGTTGCTCTATCAAACAATTGCTTGTCGAATCTGGGCACGCTCCTCTTTCTATCAAGCCAGCGGTGCCTACGGATTTAGAGATCAGCTCCAAGACGGTATGTCGCTGAGCTTTAGCTGCCCTGAACAGACCAGGGCGCATATATTGCGCACGGCGGCAAGACAGTTTGTAGAAGGCGACGTACAACATTGGTGGCTACCTCATTCAGGGCAAGGCGTTCGTACCCGTATTTCTGACGATAGAGTATGGCTCAGCGTGGCGACTGCACATTATATTAAGACTGCCGGCGACCCCAAAATTTTATCCGAGCTTGTGCCTTTCCTTGAAGGCAAACGCTTAAATGAAGACCAGCATGACGTGTATTTTACACCTTCAGTTGCAATCCAAAACGCGAGTTTGTTTGAGCATTGCGCGCGCGGTATAGAACAATGTATAGCGCTAACCGGTGAGCACGGGCTGCCTTTGATGGGAACAGGTGATTGGAACGACGGAATGAATTTAGTAGGCGCAGGCGGTAAGGGAGAAAGTGTATGGCTTGGGTGGCTACTAATATATGCGATAGACGAGTTGACAAAGTATGTCGGTGGGCAAATTGGCTCACACGAAAAAGCGCGCATAGTGAAATGGAAAAAACATGCTGCGCAATTACGCAAAAACATCGATAAGCATGCATGGGACGGACAATGGTATCGGCGTGCTACTTTTGATGATGGCTCTTGGTTAGGCGCTTCTAGCAATAAGGAGTGCACTATAGATTCTATTGCGCAATCGTGGGCAGTGCTAGCCAGCGGAGAAGACAGTGATAGATTGCACATAGCAATGACCGAGGTAGATAAACATCTGGTTAACAAAGACGATAATTTAGCACTTTTATTTACCCCACCTTTTGATAAAACTGAGCAAAACCCAGGTTACATTAAAGGTTATCCGCCAGGGTTGCGTGAAAATGGCGGCCAATACAGTCACGCGGCTATGTGGTATTTATTAGCCCTTACACAGCAAGGTGAAAGTAAAAAAGCAATCGAACTATTCACTATGCTAAACCCCATTAATCATTCAAATACGTCAGAAAAGACGCAGGTGTATAAAGTAGAGCCTTATGTTGTCGCTGCAGATATTTATTCAGTGGCACCATTCGTTGGACAAGGTGGTTGGACATGGTACACAGGTGCAGCAGGTTGGATGTATCAAGCAGGTATAGAGGGCATTCTAGGCATTTGTAAAGAAGGTCGTAGCGTAGTGATTAAGCCGTGTATACCTGATGAATGGCCGGGTTTTACTGCAACAATAGTTTTTGAACAGTGTCACCTTGAGATCAGCGTCGACAATAAAAAGCCGTTAGCTAGTAATCAATTACAAGGCCGATTAGATGATGAATTACTTAAACCAGATGGAGAAGCGTTGCGCATTGAGCTAAAAGACGGACATCACAATTTAGTTATATTTGCCATTTGATTTTATCGCGAAACGAAAATCAATTAATGGTTAGAGCGTGCATGAAGAGTGCTTGAGATAAACTAGAATCTACCGCCGATTTTTATCGGCTAGATTCTTTTCGACCTCATCTGTTTGCCAGCGCACAGAGCGCTTCCCCACCTTTTGATAGCCTTACTGAACGACGCCCAACAGCCAGATGTGCCCATTAACCGCGTTACTCGACGATGGTAGCTTCTAGTTCGTTAATTGAAAAGAATCTCGGCCTTATCCATTGCCACTCAATTTTAAAGGGGGGTTGTATCTGCCGTGTTGCGTAACGAATGCTCATAGGGATCCTCATGTTAATACCAAGGAAAAAAACGATGCAGCAGGTTAAACACTTTTCTGAAATACATCTACAAGACTTAGCGCTTGTTGGTGGTAAAAACTCGTCATTGGGTGAGATGTTTTCGGCGTTGTCATCCAAAGGCATAAAAGTCCCTGATGGTTTTGCGGTGACCAGCGATGGCTATTGGTCTTTTTTAGGTGAGAACAAACTGGTACCAAAATTGGCCTATGTGGCCAAGCTCCCAGTGATTATGCCGATTATGCTGCGTTCTTAGTCGATTGCGGTATTGACAGTATTTCGTTCAATCCTGATGCCTTGATAAAAGGTATTGCCAATATTAATCAAGCCGAAGCGAATACTATGCGCCAACAGAGTAGTGCGTAATGCGAGGGAAAAATAATGATACGTGTCGAGGGTTGTAATAACGGTAGCACTTGGCAAACACAAGAGGTATTCAATGAGTCTTTATAGTATTAAGCACAGCAAGCTCGCGTACCGAATAGATTTCGCTCTGTATGCTGCCTTAGTGTTGATAATGGTTGCTATTTTGTTGCTAACTGGAACATATGAAAGATGGTTGGCTTATGTAGCGTTTGCAGCGGCGGGGGTAGTGAGTTGGACACTTATTGAATATGCATTACACCGTTTTGTGATGCACGGTTTTCGTCCTTTTAAGCAATGGCACACCGAGCATCATCAACGTCCTAAAGCCTTAATTTACACGCCAACCATCATGAGTATGGCCCTAATAGCAACCTTAGTTTTTCTTCCGGCGCAAACATTTTTACGTGACTGGCAGTCTGCTTATGCATTAACACTTGGAGTGGTCATTGGGTATTTGTTTTATTCTGTAGTACACCATCTTATGCATCACAATGATGACAATAATATTTGGTTAAAGCGTCGCAAGCAATGGCACGCGATGCACCATCAAAATATTGAAAAGGTAGCTTATTTTGGGGTCACCAGCGGATTTTGGGACCATGTTTTCAGGAGCGACTATCGTCTAAGAAAAAGTACTCGAACAGCCCGCAGAGAAATTGACCCTAAATCACGCTGAAAGAGGAGGGCTAGCATGCTGCTTATTACCCGTGTCAGTCTTCGCCTGTGTATTAGATATGATATTAAGAAGCATCGATTAATACTTCATTTTCAATCTTCAGGTTTTTTTCAAACCGCGAAATGTTTGCTAGCGTGACCTGCGCAATTTTTACCATCGCTTCTTGCGTAAAAAAAGCTTGGTGGCTGGTAATAATGACATTGGGGAAGGTTAACAATCTTGCCAGTTGATCGTCTTGAATCACGTTTGATGACAAGTCTTCATAGAAAAACGCTTCCTCCTCCTCATATACATCTAAACCTAACAGGCCTATGTGGCCGGTTTTTAATGCTGAAATTGCAGCCTGTGTATTGATGAGTTTGCCGCGACTCGTGTTGACTATCGTAACGCCTTTTTGCATCTTCGCTAAAGATAGACTGTTAATCATATGGTATGTGTCGGGTGTTAATGGGCAATGCAAAGAAATAATAGTGGCTTGTTCAAGCAGGGTATCAAGGGGCACATAGTCTACGCCAGTTTCAATGCACGAGCTTTGCTCAATGGGATCAAAAGCAAGAATGCGGCATCCAAACCCCTGCATAATGTGGATAAATGCCCGGCCTATATTGCCAGTTCCCACTACGCCCACTGTTTTACCGTGCAAATCAACCCCCATTAAGTTGTGAAGCGAAAAATCACTCTCTCTCACGCGGTTATATGCCAGGTGTATTTTTCTATTCAAACACTGTAAGAGACCCACTGCATGTTCTGCCACGGCATAAGGAGAGTAGGACGGTACTCTTAATACCAGTAATCCTAAACGTTTGGCACATACTAAATCTACATGATTGTACCCCGCCGAGCGCAGTGCAATTAGCGTTATTCCACTGTCTTTGAGCTTGTTTAATACGGTTTCGTCTAAGCAGTCATTAATAAAAGCACAAACGACGCCTTCATTAGTGATCAGAGCCGCTGAATCTTCAGTTAAACGGGACGGGAAGTAACCTATCTCGTGTTTATATTCTTGGTTAGCTGCATTAAAAAACTCAATGTCGTACGGCTTACTGTTAAAAAAAGCAATTTTCACGGACTCATTTTCTCTGTCGTTGTCTTCTGCATGTTACCGATTCTAGTTAGATTATGATTAACGATATTGACGTACGGCAATGTTTTCCAAAAAAGACCCTCTCAAAAAATGTTGTGATGATGGGGTGATACGCTGCTTTAACAGTCAATAGTTGATTTAAACGCTGTGCGTGTTTGTGTGCTAACGAACAGATAAATGGTTTTCCACTCTATATGCTACTGCATTGATGTACCTATGAACTGTCATCGCGATTTTTAGCGTGGTGATGTAACGCGAGGCGTGTCCAGTGCAATATTTAACGATTAAAAACACTACCAGCAGGAGCGAAATATGAACCATGAATTTTGGCATGATTGGTATTTGAGTTGGGGCTGGTTTTTGTGGTTTGGAGTGTGGTTTCTGCTTATATCAAACTTAGGATATTGGGGCTACAGCTATCGTAGTTATCGTCGCTACTTATCACCGTCGAGTAAAAACGCGCAAGATTATTTAAATGAACGCTACGCGGCAGGAGAGATTAATCATGCAGAATTTGAAAAAATTAGAAGAGCAATAAGTGCTAAATCATGATCTTCAATCCGATATTTTAACCGAGCACACAGGAACCATTCTTTCTATTCGTGGCAGTGTGGTTGATGTGCATTTCAAACATCATTTACCTGCCATTCATTATATTTTGAATGTGGAAGGCGTGAACCCTGTTGTTTTAGAGGTGTTGGAGCAGCGCACTGTGCATGAAGTAAGATGTATTGCTTTGACACCCACGCAAGGGTTAGCGCGTGGCATGCCGGTTGTTAACAGTAACGAACCTTTGAGAGCGCCTGTAGGTAAGGATATTCTGTCTCGGATGTTTGACGTGTTTGGTCATACCATAGATAAAAAAGGAACACTGACTGGTATTGAATGGCGAACCGTTCATCGGCCGCCACCATCATTGAGTGAGCGCTCCACACAACCTGAAATATTTGCCACCGGTATTAAGGTTATTGACGTGTTAGTACCCCTTGAACGAGGCGGCAAAACTGGACTGTTTGGCGGCGCTGGGGTGGGTAAAACCGTACTCCTCACCGAAATAATCCACAATATGCTAGGCAAGCACAAAGGCGTATCTATATTTTGTGGTATCGGCGAGCGCTGCCGCGAGGGCGAAGAGCTGTATCGTGAAATGAAGGATGCTGGTGTATTGGACAACATGGTCATGCTATTTGCGCAAATGAATGAATTACCCGGTAGCCGTTTTCGGATAGGGCAGGTTGCTCTGACCATGGCTGAATATTTTCGAGACGACGAGCATAGAGATGTGTTGTTACTTATTGACAATATTTTTCGATTTATTCAAGCAGGATCTGAAGTCTCAGGTTTGATGGGAAAAATGCCATCACGGCTTGGTTACCAACCCACGATGGGGACAGAGCTCGCGGGATTACAGGAGCGCATTGCTAATACTCACAACGGCGCTATTACCTCAATTCAGGCAGTATATGTGCCCGCTGATGACTTTACCGATCCTGCTGCCGTGCATACATTTTCTCATTTGTCAGCCTCAATGGTGTTGTCGCGCCAGCGCGCCAGCGAGGGCTTGTTTCCCGCTATAGATCCCTTGCAATCGAATTCTAAAATGGCGAGTCCCCAAGTTATTGGTCAACGCCACTACGAGCTAGCTCAAAAAGTCCGAAGTACCTTAGCGCAGTACGCTGAACTTAAAGATATTATTGCGATGTTGGGCTTAGAGCAATTGTCTCAGAACGACCGAGCGATTGTAGGTCGTGCTCGACGACTTGAACGTTTTTTAACGCAACCGTTTTTTACCACTGAGCAGTTCACTGGCCATAAAGGCAAGTTTGTAAGTCTTAATGACGCTTTAGATGGATGTGAAAAGATTTTAAACGACGAATTTAAAGAGCTACCTGAAAGTGCTTTTTACATGATAGGCAGTATTGACGAACTGAAGCGAGACAATAACCAAAATCAGCTAAAAGTAAAATCAAAAGAAGACAGTAAATATGAAGCTTAACATTTTACTGCCATTCATGGTCCTGCTAGAGGAGAAGGGAGTCCTTCAGGTCAATATTGAGACCAGCGAAGGTGCTTTTGGTTTGCTAGAACACAGACTCGACTGCGTTGCACCGCTCTCTCCGGGAATTTTAAGCTATCGCGATCACCGAAATAAAGAGATCTTTTTTGCAATAGACAAAGGCATATTAATAAAAACGGGCACTAAGGTAAGCGTATCTGTGCGAAATGCAGTGGCGGGCGATGATTTAGACCATTTACATGAGGTGGTGATAAAACAGTTTTTGGACTTTGATGAGCAGGCACAGCAACTACGCTCAGTATTAGCAAAGCTAGAAAGCGGTTTTTTGCATCAATTTGTTGATTTACAAAATGACACATAAGGTGTTCTAAAGGTGCTCACTGTGATGCAATTCAAATTAAAAAAGAAGATTGAACCGCAATCAGATTTGAAGAATATCATTTCGATAAAAGTACGGCGGAAGGTACAAGCCCGTGAAGGTAAGGCTCTTGGAGTGTGGTTTGGTTTCGGCATGATGGGACTTATTGGATGGTCAGTGGCAATCCCTACACTGTTGGGCGCAAGTCTAGGCGTTTATCTTGATACTCATTACCCCATTAATCTCTCGTGGACGTTAGCCCTACTGTCAGCGGGGCTAGTCCTTGGTTGTTTTAACGCATGGCACTGGTTGTGGACAGAAGAAAGCGCGATCCATGAAAAAAGTCGTGTTCATCAAAAAAAAGACCAGAAAAGTCATGAGTGAACTGACAAATCTACTTCTGGTCATGTTGATAGGCTTGACGCTGGGTATTTTCTTTTACGGTGGCCTATGGTGGACAGTACAAAAAAGCATCTCGTCTGCGCATATAGCATGGTGGCTGCTGGCCAGTTTTTTAATACGCACGAGTGTGGTGTTAATTGGTTTCTATTTTATGCTTAAAAGTGATTGGTTAATACCCTCTTGGCAAGCGTTACTGATAGGCATATTGTCTTTTGCAGGAGCGCGTTTCGGCATCACACTAATAAGTTATTTAATGGCTCAGAGTTCGATTGATTCAAGCAAGGGAGCGAAGCATGCACCTTAGTCCTGATCAGTTGATTTATTGGCAACTTGGCTTTGTAAAAATTAATGCGACTATTGTTTTTACGTGGTTAATCATGTTGATGTTGAGCCTTGGCTCGCTGTTGATCACCAGAAACCTTTCGCGAGGCCTTGCGCGTTCTCGCTGGCAGAACGCATTAGAGATAGTGGTGATAGCCCTCAATCAGCAAATTGAAGAAGTTGGGTTGCAACATGCAAAAAAATACGTAGGTTTTATTGGCACCTTATTTCTATTTTTAGTTACCGCTAGTATCAGCACTATTGTGCCAGGGTTTGAACCTCCCAGTGCGTCCTTGTCTACCACAACCGCGTTAGCATTATGTGTGTTTATCGCTGTGCCAGTCTTTGGTATTGCTGAGAATGGGGTCGTTAATTACGCCAAGTCATACATGATACCTACTGCAATTATGTTGCCGTTTAACATTATTAGTGAGTTCTCTCGAACGCTTGCTTTGGCCGTTCGTTTGTTCGGCAACATGATGAGTGGAGCAATGATAATTGCCATTTTGTTAAGTATAACGCCTTGGCTATTTCCGATTTTGATGACGGCTTTAGGTTTGTTGACGGGTATCGTTCAAGCTTACATTTTTAGTATTCTCGCCGCTGTTTACATTGCTGCGGCAACACGTTCACGACAAAACCTAAATAACACCTTGCCGAACACAAATAAATAAAACAACTGGAGCACGTATGGAAAGCATGACAATGATTGCCGTTGCATCAATTATTATAGCCGGCATTACAACCGGGTTTGGTTGTTTAGGGCCCGCATTAGGAGAAGGCCGCGCGGTTGCCTCAGCGCTAAGTGCATTAGCACAACAGCCTGATGCGTCTGTCACCATTACCCGTACTTTATTTGTGGGGCTAGCGATGATTGAATCGACCGCAATTTACTGTTTTGTGGTGTCGATGATATTGATTTTTGCAAATCCTTTTTGGAATTACGCCATATCGAACGTGGTTGGAAACTAAGCCGTGTTAATTGACTGGTTTACGGTTGGGGCACAAGTAGTGAACTTTTTGATTTTAGTTTGGCTACTAAAGCGCTTTTTGTACCAACCGGTGCTGTCTGCTATCGATGCGCGTGAACAGCATGTTGCTAGCGTGCTAGCAGAAGCTGAAAAAAAAGATATTGAAGCATTAGCGCAGCGGACAAAATTTGAACTCAAAAATGCGCAGTTTGATAAAATCCAAGAGCAAATGCTGATTAAAGCAAGAGCCGCTGCTGAAACAGAACAAAAAAGTCTCATCAACAATGCGAAAGAAGCAGCTGATGCGTTGCGAAAGAAGTATCAAATTAGCTTAGCCAAAGAAGCCGACGATATTAAACAAATTCTACGAAATAAAACCATTAAAGAAGTGTTTGCAATAAGTCGTCACACATTGCAGTTGATGGCGTCGAAGAGCTTAGAAAAACAAATGTCAGAAGTATTTGTGGCACAAATATCGGCACTCGATAGTCGCGCTAAGACAGAACTGAGATCAGCATTAAAAGACGCAACCGCTTCCTCTCATTTGACGTTACGCAGCGCATTTGATTTAAACAGTGCTCAGTGCAAAGCCATTCAAACTGCTGTCGAACAAGCAGTAGGTAAGAACATTGAACTTGCGTATATCGGCAGTGATAAAGGCACCAGTGAACTTATTGCGGGTATAGAAATAACGGTAGAAGGTTATAAATTGACGTGGAGCATTGACCACTATTTATGCGCGATGGAACAAACGTTAGATAGGCTACTGAAGGAAAGTAGCCAAGGTCTTTACACTAACAAGGTTATCAAACCAGTACCTGAAAATGGCAATATTAATGGATAGTGCAAGCGGAGTACAACACGTCAAAAAGCAAGTAAGTCAAAAAGCGGCGTTTCTTAAGTGTACTAATGATATATCAGGTAATGGCTCTCTTGAAGATGAATTTAACAACACTTTTCATCACATTGAGCAAGTTCGGGAGTCATTTCGCCCTCTATTGCGCTTATTTGAGACCGGTATCATCATCAGCATAACTACGGGTATAGCAAGAGTATCTGGTTTGCCGCGTGTAGGGTTTGAGGAGCTCATTGTGTTTCCCAAAGGTACCTTGGGGATTGCATTTAACCTGAATGTAGAGCATGTCGATGTGGTGTTACTCGGTGATTATTCACATCTACAAACAGGCGATGAAGTTCATCGTAGTGGGCGCGTCATGGATGTAGGCGTGGGCAATGAACTATTAGGTAGAGTTGTTAACCCACTAGGTGAAGCACTTGATGAAGGTATGATTAATAAGGGAAGGGTAATTAATACACACTCACGCTTACCGATAGAGAGACCTGCTACTGATATTATGGATCGTGCGCCTGTTAGTGTGCCGTTGCAAACCGGTATTTTGGTCATTGATGCGATGATTCCTATTGGTCGAGGCCAGCGGGAGTTGATTTTGGGGGACAGGCAAACCGGTAAAACAGCGATTGCGATTGACGCTATTGTTAATCAACGAGAGCAAAATATAGTCTGTGTATATTGTGCCATAGGCCAGCGCGCATCTGCCGTGGCTAAGACGGTTGCGACGCTGCGCGAAAAAGAAGCCATGGAATATACCGTGATTGTTACGGCTCAGGGCAACGAGGCCCCCGGTTTACAATATATCGCTCCCTACGCCGCTACCTCCATCGCTGAGTATTTCATGCTACAAGGGCGCGATGTGCTTATTGTTTACGATGACTTTACTAAGCATGCAAGGGCCTACCGCGAGCTATCATTGTTATTGCGTCGTCCACCTGGACGAGAAGCTTTTCCAGGCGATATTTTTTATGTCCATTCGCGACTGCTAGAGCGCTCAACGCAATTGAGCGAAGAACTTGGCGGCGGTTCATTAACAGCGCTGCCGATTATTGAAACCGAAGCGCAAAATATTTCTGCTTACATACCTACTAACTTAATTTCTATTACTGATGGGCAAATCTACCTGTCTCCCAGTTTGTTTAAATTGGGGGTGCTGCCCGCCATTGACGTGGGTAAGTCTGTTTCTCGAGTGGGAGGTAAAGCGCAACGAGCTATATTTAGAGAGGTGGCGGGCGATTTAAAACTGGCCTATGCCCAGTTCGAAGAGCTAGAGTCATTTGCTCGTTTTGGCGCTCGTTTAGATTCAAGCACCAGTAAAACAATTGAGCATGGTAAGCGCATTCGAGCCTGCTTGCGTCAAACCGAGTCAGCGCCGCTATCGGTTATTCAACAAATGACCTTACTATTAGCGCTTACCTCAGGCTTGTTTGATGAAATTGCTCTGCCGGATATGCAGAAAGTGAAAATGTTGCTAGGCGAGTCGCTTTTACGTCTATCGCAAGACCTGCGTTTACGTCTATCGCAAGACCTGCGTTTACGCGTGCAAAATCATACGCGAATGCAAGATGGCGATCATCAAATGATACTTGCAATGGCTACTAAAGTGCTCGACACATTCAAAGACAGCAGCAAAAGTGTCTCGCCGGCTAATGAGTAAAACGGCCGCAAGCTTGCGTCACAAAATAGATAGCGCTAGTGATTTAAAAGGCGTGGTGCGCACGATGAAAGTCCTTTCTGCCTCTAGTATTAGTCAATACGAAGAGGCGGTTAAGTCGCTAAGTGATTACTACTACACTGTCGAAGTCGCTTTAGGTGCTAGTTTACGGGCAATTGGGCAGCACGCTGACAGTGTAGTACAGCAAACGCCATCGAAGACGAGCGATAGCAACGCTATTCATGCCATCGTATTGGGCTCTGATCAGGGTCTGGTAGGCCAATTTAATGAAAATATGGCGAAATTTGTGCTTAAAACACTCTCAACCTTTAAACGTAAAGCACAAGTATGGGTAGTTGGTGAGCAAGTTTTAACGCGACTTTCTGCTGCAAATATTAACGTAGTAACATCTTATGCTGTGCCATGTGATGTGAATGCAATCGCCAGCTTAGTGGGAGAAATCCTCCTCATGTGCAAAATGCAAGATAATCAACAGGCACCCGTTGATGTTTATGTGTTTTATAACCAATCATGCTCCTATGCCAACGAATTGAGTGAGCGAGAAGCCCCTAGTGTGTACAAGCCTCACTGTCTGCGTTTGCTGCCGCTCGATAAAAACTGGTATCACAAACATGCTAATACGCCGTGGCCTACACCATTACCCCCTGAGATACTGTGCACAAATACACTCACGTTGCGTTCGCTTATCAGTGAGTATCTATTTATTTCACTTTTTAGGGCCTGTGCTGAGTCACTCGCTAACGAAAATGCTAGCCGACTAGCCGCCATGCAGCGTGCTGAAAAAAATATCGATGAATTACTTTCTGCTTTATCGCAATCGTTCCATGGCCTGCGAAAAAGCGCCATTGATGAAGAACTCAATGATGTTCTAGCTGGCTATGAATCGCTACCGCATGCTTAGCGATAGGCCTTTTTACGCTCAAAAAAAGTACTCCCATACACGTTAACAAAAAATTGCATCATTAGATGGAATTGTTGCTAGGAAAGGGAGAATTATTTCTTCATTTGTGTGGTATCGAACATACCCGTATGGCTTTATCTGCTACTTTGCATGGGTTAACTTTTTTGCACCACGTTGGGAAATTATAGTTACGATGAGTGATATAAAAATACCGCCAAAATACAAGAGTGTTGAACATCCCACAAAGCAAATATCGGACAGTCCATACTGGCCAATAGCCTTGGTGACGACATCAATGAAAACTATACATTTGGACAGCCCACTCATACTTAAAAAAAACAATAAATAATTGGGATATGATAAGACATGGATGAAAAACCGACGGATAACGAACTGCTTAATGCATTTCCTGATGACAGCAAAACGAGACTTTTTCCACTGCTAAAACTGGTGAGCTTGCACTTGGGAGGTGTTATTTATGAGTCGGGTCAAACCCTAGACTCAGTGTACTTTCCTACCAACAGTATTGTTTCGTTATTATATGTTACAGAAAATGGTTCTTCCGCTGAAATATCGGTTGTTGGCAATGAAGGTATTGTGGGAATTGCGGTATTCATGGGCGGGGGGAGTACTCCCAATCGAGCTGTGGTGCAAAGTGCTGGCCTTGCCTATAGTTTGCCGGCCTCTGTCTTGAGGAAAGAGTTTAACAGCGTCTCAGAGATTAGATTAATATTACTGCGCTACACACAAACGTTAATAGCCCAGATGGCACAAACTGCTGTGTGCAATCGCCATCATTCAATTGATCAGCAGTTATGCCGGTGGCTATTGCTTTCCATAGACCGTTTAAAAAGTAACAAGTTGACAATGACCCAAGAGCTGATTGCCAATATGTTAGGCGTGAGAAGAGAAGGGGTAACGGAGGCAGCGGGTAAACTGCAACAAGTAGGTGTTATTAACTATAAACGCGGTCATATAGAGGTTCTTGATAGAGAAAAATTAGAGGATCTTTGTTGTGAGTGCTATGCGGTCGTCAAACATGAAGCCGAGCGTTTACGTAAATATGCAACTATGTCACCTTCCGCCATTTAAACCCTAACCTAACGAGGCTACTTTATGAACAATCAAGTGCCTGCATATCACCAGCATTATCAGAACTGTATAAAAGGAGCCTTGTCATGCTCTTGCGCCCAAAACAACAAGGGAAAAAGCTTGAAGCGAGTTTATCGACGCGGTGAATCGCTCTTTTGTATGGGAGACAAATTTGAAGCGTTATACGTGTTAAAGCTCGGCTCTGCAAAGTCATTTAGCACTACAGAAAGTGGGCATGAACAAATAACACACTTTCATTTCCCTGGAGATTTAATTGGTTTTGAAGGTTTTGATAAAATGGTACATGTGCATAGCTTACGCTTTTTGGAGCATAGTACTGTTTGCCGTATTAGCATGTATACCTTCAATCGCCTAATGATTGCATCAGGGACTAGCAGGGGCATTTTACTCAGCAAAATGAGCCACTCATTTGTTGATGAACAAAAACTGTTACAAAGTCTAATTAAACATGACGCTGAACAACGGCTAGTTCGGTTTTTGTTGAACATAGCGGCCAAAAATAAGCAAATGGCATTGCCTTACCAAGTTGTTAATTTGAGCATGTCACGGGGCGATATTGCTAATTATTTGGGAATGGCTATAGAAACTATTAGTCGCCTACTTAGTAAAATGCATACGCAGGGGATTATAAATGTTAATAGGCGGGAAATTACGCTATGTAACATTGAGAACTTGCATGCTTCTTTGAGTATCTGAAAACAACGTTTTTTGAAAAGGGCAGAGTAAAAGAGTGGACTAAAAGAGTGGACAGTCACTTAACAGCTGGTATTAATTAAAGTATCTGCTACCCACTGGATAGGGTTTTGCTGGGTGATAATATCCAGTTAATAAGCTTATTGTTTCTCTTTTTGCTTTCTCTTTGGAAGGTATTTATAACCATTTATCATTGCTGAAACTAGTGCTGTTTTTTCCCTGCGCTCACTAAAAATAACACCAATGATATGCAGCGGGATTAGAATAATTAAGGTGTAAAATGCATAAACATGAGCGGCTATAAACGGTTTTCTAATGTTACGCATTGCTTGATAGGCTTGTTCATCAACGTTTTCTTTAGAGTAGGGATCAATTAATTCAATTTGTGTCGTGTCAATCGCAATGTGTTTTGCAAAATATTGGCCGAATGGAGGGTAGTATATATCTGTTCCGGCAATAACGAGTCCGCTTATCATTTGAATACACATTGTCAGTAGTAATGCGCCAACCATCAATTTGCCTAGCGGATTGTGTCCTTTGTGTTTTTTATGGGGTTGCTGTCTAAGCTCCGCTAACTCAGAAACAAAGCCTTTATTAAATGGTAACGTATTACACCAGCGCTCATACCCTCTGCCGAAAAAAACCATAGCAATACGAATAAGTAGATTAGCAGCAAATAAATAGCCAATAAGGACGTGAAGAGTTTTCAGTAATATTTTGCCCTCAGTACTTATGCCTAAAGTTCCTGCATTAAAAATAACGAGTCCGAACCCTAATAACAACGCAATGGCTAATACATTAACCCAGTGAAAGAGTCTTAAATATCTACTCCAAACGTAAACGGCGTATGATGGACTATTCATTTTTGATCCTAATATATTTCTTGCGATAGCTGTTTTTAAAAACTATCAAGAAGCGAGTAAATGAGTAGCTAAATGGCTATAAATAGTGAATGCTTCGCTCTATCGCACTCATAGTGGTCATAAGTTTGTTGTGCTTTAGTGCGCAAAATCGCCGTGGTCGTTTTATGACGGCAGTATCTTGAACATTCTAGTTTGAACGATGAGGTTAGTGACATCTGTACGTTAGCGAACAGACATAATGGCGTAGCGGCTTTTTGTTTTAACGCGCAACCGCCGTAGTTACACAATGCGAAAACATTAATTTTGTATGCTTCTCTAGTAGCAGCGATAGTTGGTGTTGAATGTATCCGAAGAGAGTAGGTACTGATCAGCAACTCATAAAGGCTTCAAAAAAGTAGGAAAGAATAGAATGATTAACGGCTGTCTCACCCAGTATTGTTATGTAAGGTGAACGATTGAGAAAATAAAGATAATCTTCAGATAGAACGTTCAATCATAATGGCGTCTTAATATCTCAAGTTCTTGTTCAATGACATCTTGCCGTTGGTGAATAGGTATCAGTTGCTCATCAAATGCATCATTTGATGTATCAAGGGTCAGAGTCCACGGTGCTACATGCTTGCAATGCTCAATGGCATTATTAGTACAATAATCAGTATTTAAAATATCAACGTTTGCTTGATGTTGCGCATAAGAACAGCCACCAAGAAAGCAAATCCCGAAAATGGTTAAGAGCAATGCTCTCGCTCTCGAGCTTGGTTTTTTTAACTGAATTAACTAGCATAATGGAATAATTCGCTTCATTTATATTCTATACATCGTCAATATAACACAAGCTCCTTGAACTACAATTGACGAAAAATGCAGAATTTGCCTGCAATTCTAGCAGTCACTACAAGCTACTGAGGCTCGCAACGACGTTGTTGAACCATCGAGTCTTATTACACTGAGAAATGAATAATGATTAGTAAGGATATGGTGGACGCTACTGGGCTTGAACCAGTGACCCTCGCCTTGTAAGGGCGATGCTCTCCCAACTGAGCTAAGCGTCCATTTTTATTTCGTAATTCTAGTAACAAGCAAGAGTGGTGGACGCTACTGGGCTTGAACCAGTGACCCTCGCCTTGTAAGGGCGATGCTCTCCCAACTGAGCTAAGCGTCCATTTTTATTTCGTAATTCTAGTAACAAGCAAGAGTGGTGGACGCTACTGGGCTTGAACCAGTGACCCTCGCCTTGTAAGGGCGATGCTCTCCCAACTGAGCTAAGCGTCCGTCTTGTTTGTTTACTTGCCTAAGCAAGTGGAGCGGTATTATAGAGTTGCTCGTGTTAGTGTCAACAATAAAATTAAAGAAAATTACTGTGTGCACGAAAATTAAACATTTTGCTGTCTTTTTAGATAAATTGATGAAAAGCACATCGTTTTGGCGACTTATTTACCCCTCGGCCTACGAGTAATCTCATGTAGAGTGAGACTGAAAGTAATCGTAATATCACATTTGTACTGATCAGAGTGTCTGTCCGTTTTTCTCTCGGTTTGCTTGTACGTTTTTTAAGCCATGCTGAATATTACTCGAATATTAAATATTACTGAGTGAATGAAGCGGCTTTTGTCGTAACACTTACGCTGATAGAATATAACCAAATGAGTTCTAAATTAACTATAGAGAGTATTCATGTCGGTTGTAACACGATTTGCACCTAGCCCAACGGGGTATCTCCATGTTGGGGGCGCACGCACAGCACTGTATTCTTGGCTTTATGCGAAAAGCAAAGGCGGTGAGTTTGTACTTCGCATAGAAGATACAGATATTGAACGTTCTACTGAAGAAGCAAAACAAGCAATTTTAGACGGCATGCAGTGGCTTGGTTTAACGTGGGACACAGGCCCGGTTTATCAAACAGATCGGTTTGACCGATATAAAGAGCTCATCCAAAAGTTACTAGACGAAGGTAAAGCGTATAAATGCTTTATGAGTTCAGAAGAGCTTGATGCCATCCGCGAAGCACAAAAAGAAAAAGGCGAAAAACCTCGCTACCCTGGAACATGGCGCGACAGAACAGATCATCCGGAAGGACAACCGTTCGTTATCCGGTTTAAAAACCCGCTAGAAGGGTCTGTTGTAATAAAAGACCATGTGCGCGGCACAATAGAGATCAGTAATAGTGAACTTGATGACCTTGTCATTCAGCGTACTGATGGAACGCCAACGTATAACTTCTGTGTTGTCGTAGATGATTGGGATATGGGTATTACTCACGTGGTTCGTGGCGAAGACCATATCAATAATACTCCGCGTCAGATTAATATTCTTCAAGCCTTAGGGGCGCCTATTCCTGAGTACGCACACGTATCTATGATACTAGGCGATGATGGTAAGAAATTGTCAAAGCGTCATGGAGCAGTTAGCGTAATGCAGTATCGCGATGATGGCTTTTTACCACAGGCGGTGTTGAACTACCTTGTTAGGTTAGGCTGGTCACACGGCGATCAAGAAGTATTTACTCTTGATGAAATGATTGAGCACTTTAGCCTAGACGGAATAGGGCAGTCTGCTTCCGCATTTAACACAGAGAAACTTATTTGGTTGAATCAGCACTACATTAAGTTTATGCCAGCAAGTGACGTTGCTGAACATGCAAAATGGCATTTTGACCAGTTGAATATTGATATAACAACGGGCCCTTCTCTAGAATCGGTTATTGCTATACAAGCCGACCGCGTGAAGACGCTCAAAGAGCTTGCGGGGATCTCGACGTACTTTTATCAGGATTATGATGAATTTGACGCCAACGCCGCGAAAAAGCATCTTCGCCCAGTGGCAAGAGGACCATTAGAGCTGGTGAAAGATAAGCTATTAGCACTTGAAGAGTGGACGCCAGCGAGTATCCAAGCTGCGATAAATGCCACAGCAGAAGAACTTGAAGTAGGTATGGGAAAGGTAGGCATGCCGCTACGTGTAGCATCCACGGGCAGTGGTAATTCACCCTCGCTAGACGTGACGTTACACCTGCTCTCAAAAGAGAAAGTTGGTGAGAGAATCGACAAAGCGCTTACTTTTATAGCAAACAGAGAAAATTCATAAAAAAACCGTTGACATGGCAGAGGGGGATGCCTAGAATGCGCCCCGCTGTCACGGAACAGTCATATTGAATTGACTACGACACAACGGGGCCATAGCTCAGCTGGGAGAGCGCCTGCATGGCATGCAGGAGGTCGGCGGTTCGATCCCGCCTGGCTCCACCAAGTTACACATCGTGATTAGCGTGATTAAGAGAATATCTTGTAACTTAATGGGCTAACTGGGAACTCGGATTGAGTGTAATCAGTTGCGACAATATTTCATTACATTGTTGTTTATTTGTTAAATTCACGGTGTAACTGATTCAAACTGCTACGTTTGAAACGATTTATTGTCCCCTTCGTCTAGAGGCCTAGGACACCGCCCTTTCACGGCGGTAACAGGGGTTCGAATCCCCTAGGGGACGCCATTTAATCGCGTCACGGTCGATAAATACCGTGAAATAGGCTGGAGTTAGCAGTTTTAACTTCGGACGGAAGTTTCAGTAAGGATAGGGTCGCTCGATTCGCAGAGCTCATCTCGCCTTACAGAAATTTAGTGAAGCCTTGCTTCACTAGCAAAATTTCTGTCCCCTTCGTCTAGAGGCCTAGGACACCGCCCTTTCACGGCGGTAACAGGGGTTCGAATCCCCTAGGGGACGCCATTTAATCGCGTCACGGTCGATCAATACCGTGAAATAGGCTGGAGTTAGTGGTTTTAACTTCGGACGGAAGTTTCAGTAAGGATAGGGTCGCTCGATTCGCAGAGCTCATCTCGCCTTACAGAAATTTAGTGAAGCCTTGCTTCACTAGCAAAATTTCTGTCCCCTTCGTCTAGAGGCCTAGGACACCGCCCTTTCACGGCGGTAACAGGGGTTCGAATCCCCTAGGGGACGCCATTTTAATCGCGTCACAGTCGGTCAATACTGTGAAATAGGCTGGAGTTTTTCAAACTTCTGACTGAAAGTTTGGTAAGGAAAAGGTCGCTCAGTTCGCTGGCTCACTTCGCCTTACTGAAAATCTCGAAAGCGTAGCTTTCGAAAGAAGATTTTCAGTCCCCTTCGTCTAGAGGCCTAGGACACCGCCCTTTCACGGCGGTAACAGGGGTTCGAATCCCCTAGGGGACGCCATATCGAAAAAACCAGCCAATCGGCTGGTTTTTTTGTTTTAGCGCTTACATTTTATGAACGTGCATTCTTTAAGTGTAAAACCTCTTTATCTTCGTTCACTGTTTTCAATAACGTTACCCTTCAATTCCATCCATTCCTGCTTTTTATTTGACTCTTCTAATCTACATTAACCTTACATCAAGTGGAGTATGCTCTTGCTTCAGGATGAAGGAGTTTAAATATTTTGAGTGTCTGTCCACTCTGGTTCACTCTGGTTAACTGTCCACTCTGGCTCGCACACTGGTTCGCCTCGTTATCTCATAGGTAAAAAAAGTGTCTGTCCATTTTTAAACGCATTCTCAAACGCCCATTTTCAAACGAGTGTCTGTCCGCCTTCATTTCCGCCTTCATTTAAGCTTTCATTGAGCCTCATTTAACGGGGAGCACTTTGAAGAAGGTAACGTTAAGTGCACAAAAATGTATTCGGTGTACAGTCAGAGTTACTACGAGAGCCAGGTTGGGTGGTCTACATCACATACTTTAGGAAGTACAGGTGATATCATAACGTCATTGATAAAGTGAAGAACAAAGAGGCTATTATGCAAAATTACTCAATCGGCACTGCGGGAAAACCGTGGGGCGAGAAAGAAAAAGCACAGTGGTATGAGCAGCAAAGCGTAAAGCGCAGCGTAAAAGAAGAAGTGTTTACTAAGTTACAACACATTATTCCTGAAGGTTTCAAGTTACAGCAATACGGTGCATTACCCTATGACGAAGTGCGCTACCCGCTGTATGCAGTAGTACCTGCATCATTTGACAGTTCCAAACCATCTGCATTAGTTACAGGCGGTGTACATGGCTACGAAACGAGTGGTGTGCAAGGCGCGCTGAAGTTTATTGAAACTAAACTATCAAGTTATGCCAGCCGCATTAATATCGTAGTAGTACCCTGCGTTAGTCCGTGGGGCTATGAGACAATCAACAGATGGAACCCGTTAGCTATCGATCCGAATCGTTCTTTTTATCCTGATTCACCAGCTCCTGAATCTCAGCAGTTGATGCATTTTGTGACGTCGTTAAAGACAGAGCTCTCTTTGCATATCGACTTGCATGAGACAACTGATACAGATAATAGTGAATTTAGGCCCGCGTTAGCGGCTCGCGATGGAACTGATCACGACAACTGGAACATACCAGATGGGTTCTATACGGTAGCGAATACACCAAACCCACAGCTTGCTTTCCAACAGGCTGTCATCAAGGCTGTAAAAGGTGTTACTCATATAGCGCCAGCTGACGAAAATGGAAAAATTATTGGTGCTGACGTCGTGAGTGAAGGGGTTATTTGTTACGACAAGAAATCCCTTTTTCTCTGCGGAGGAATGACAAATGCAAACTTTGTTACCACAACCGAGGTGTATCCAGACAGTGATAATGCTACGCCAGAAAATTGTAACGATGCGCAAGTGGCGGCGGTATGTGCTGCACTTGATTTTATAATGTAACTTTCACGATACAGTAGCGAGCATACCAAAATTTGGACGCTTAAACGTTTAGACGTCTAGATGTATATTGGGTCTTCTTTCAGAGGAGGCTCATAGTGTTTACTTTTTCAGCAGTTATTTATGACGGTAATAAACAGTCTTTAGTAAGACATAATTGTAAAACCGACTTAGAGTTTTCTGCATACCTTGAAGCGCGCTACGGCTGCTATGTTTGTTTATGGTTGAATAAAGAGCTATCAGAAAATACGCTAGCGAATATAGCGGCTACAAAAAAATTACAATAATCTCCTAAGTTTAAGTAGAAGAATGAATAACCCCATATCCCCCTGTAAAGCGCAGTGTAAACTCACTGATGACGATATTTGTATTGGCTGCAATAGAACCCTAGATGAGATTGTAAATTGGACGTCATACACCCCCGAGCAAAAAAATGCGGTATTCCAGCGACTCAACACCCTCGAAAATTCAGACTAGCTTAAACTGTAGTTTAAAGTGGACAGACACTCCAAAATTAAAACGGACAGTCACTCGTTTTATTTAAAACGCTACTTCTTTATTCAAGCGCTCCGAAACGCTTTATATAAGTTCAAACCCCTTCGAAACTCTATATAAGCAACTTCTAGGGCACCTCTGAAGTTTATCTCTGCCTGGGAAAATATTATTAACTTTAGCCGCATAGCGAGCAGCCTACCTTTTTGATAAACTCGCACCGATTTTTCTTACTTATTTTGAGCTCAATTTCGAATGAAAATAATGCTGGCCCCGATGGAAGGTGTAGTCGACCATCTGATGAGAGACATGTTGACTCGCGTTGGCGGATTTGATCAATGCGTAACGGAGTTTGTTCGTGTTGTCGATCAAAAGCTACCCAAAAAGACCTTCTACAAAATCTGTCCAGAGCTTCATACCGACGGCAAGACTGCCTCAGGTGTTCCCGTGCGCGTTCAGCTATTAGGACAGCACGCTCAATGGTTAGCAGAAAACGCTGAAACTGCTGTCGAACTTGGCTCTCCTGGAGTCGATCTTAATTTTGGATGCCCTGCAAAAACTGTCAACAAGAGTAAGGGCGGAGCCGTTTTATTAAAAGAAACTCAAACGCTGTATGACATTGTAAAAGCAGTTCGAGACGCCGTTCCACAGCATATTCCGGTGTCGGCAAAAATTCGTTTAGGGTTTGAAGACAAATCATTAGCCGTTGATAATGCCGTAGCAATAACAGAAGCCGGCGCTTCAGAATTAGTGGTGCATGCCCGTACCAAAACAGAAGGTTATAAACCGCCAGCGTACTGGGACTGGATAGCGAAAATTAAGCAGCATACCGATATTCCTTTGGTCGCAAATGGCGAAATATGGAACGCTGATGACGCTAAAAAATGCCAAGCACAGTCTGATTGTATCAACCTAATGGTTGGACGCGGCGCTCTCGCAATGCCTAACCTTGCGCGGGCGATCAAATTTGGCGATACCCCTATGCCATGGCCTGAATTGGCAGCATTGCTTATTCAATATTCGGGTTATGAAATCTTTGGCGATAAGGGTCGGTATTATCCAAATAGAATTAAGCAGTGGTGTGGGTATCTAAAAAGACAGTACCCTGAAGCAGACATTCTTTTCAACGACATAAGACGCCTTACCAACTCACAAGATATTGTTGATGTGTTAGCTCGTCAGTCTTCCCAGTAAACAGAGGGTTTATCCCAGAGCTACTTGGTTTTATTTACTCAATTGTCTACTCTCTGATAGCGACATAACGCAAACCTTATGTCCTTATCGATAAAACCATAATCAATAAAATCATAACAATTGCTCTGGGGTACACATGAAACTAACGCCAACGAAGCTGACGCTTCTGTTGGCTTGTACTATGTCTTTGCTAACAGCTGGATGCAGTAAACAAGCCGACAACGATAGCGCTAAGGCGCCAAAGGTCACCATAGACCCAAATCCTTATCCAAGTACTTACACACCTATAGAGGGCCAGCCAACGCTTATCACCAATGTCACCATATTAGATGGTGTGGGTAATCGCATAGAAAACGGCAGCATTTATTTTGCAGACGGTAAAATTCAAGCGCTAGCAAAAAGCGGACAGACACTCGAAGTGCCTGATGAAACAGCTGTCATTGACGGTGCTGGTAAGTGGGTTACACCTGGAATTATCGACAATCATAGTCATTTGGGCGTCTACCCTTCGCCATCTACACGCTCGCATTCTGACGGCAATGAAATGACAAACCCAGTGACCGCAGAAGTATGGGCAGAGCATTCGGTGTGGCCGCAAGATCCAGGTTTTGGGCGCGCACTGGCTGGCGGTGTTACGTCGCTACAAATTCTACCTGGCTCAGCCAATCTTTTTGGTGGCCGCTCAGTAGTATTAAAAAACGTGCCCAATAGAACGATGCAAGATATGAAATTTCCCGATGCTCCCTATGGCATGAAGATGGCGTGTGGCGAAAACCCTAAGCGGGTTTATGGCCAAAAAGGTGGACCTATGACCCGCATGGGGAACGTTGCAGGTTACCGACAGGCCTGGTCTGATGCACAAGACTACATGCGAAAATGGGACAAGTATGAAACCGACTATGAGGCGGGCAAAGATGCTAAAGCGCCCAAACGAGATTTAAAGCTTGAAACGTTAGCGGGCGTACTCAATGGCGATATTCGTGTGCACATGCATTGTTATCGAGCTGATGAGATGACGATAATGATGGACGTAATGCAAGAGTTTGATTATCAGATAGGTACTTTTCATCACGCTGTTGAGGCTTATAAAATTGCTGACAAGCTGAAAGAAAACAACGTGTGCTCAGCGATGTGGGCAGACTGGTGGGGCTTTAAAATGGAAGCGTATGACGGCATTAGGGAAAATATTCCCGCAGTGCACGCCGCAGGTGCTTGTGCCATTGTTCATTCTGATAGTGACTTAGGTATACAGAGGTTGAATCAAGAAGCTGCTAAAGCGTGGTCTGACGGCAAACGAGCAGGCCTTGATATTCCGATGAAAGATGCGTGGACTTGGCTTTCAGCTAACCCTGCCAAATCGTTAGGAATATTTGATAAGACGGGCTCGTTAGAAAAGGGCAAACAAGCCGATGTAGTGCTATGGAACGATAACCCATTCTCCACTTATGCCAAAGCTGAGCATGTTTATATAGACGGCGGGCTTGCGTATTCACTTAGCGATAGCACTTCATGGCCGGTAAGTGACTTCGAGTTAGGTCAAGTAGGTGAGGGAGATACCAAATGAAAAAGTT
Organism: Alteromonas ulvae; assembly: GCF_048987005.1. Classification (GTDB taxonomy): domain Bacteria; phylum Pseudomonadota; class Gammaproteobacteria; order Enterobacterales; family Alteromonadaceae; genus Alteromonas. The sequence continues at coordinate 1,570,169 of NZ_CP185261.1, forward strand.
AATAATATTGTTAGCCGCGCTCACATTGACGGCTTATGTTCATGCTGAAAATATTGCCATTGTGGGCGGTAAAGTACACACCATGACATCTCAAGGTGTGATAGAAAATGGCACTGTGTTGCTGTCAAATGGTCGCATAAATGCAGTGTTAGCTAGCGGGGAAGTACCTGATGGCTACCGAGTCATAGATGCAAGCGGTAAAGTGGTTACTCCTGGTTTCATTGGTGCTCTAACATCGCTTGGTCTGGTTGAAGTGTCTTCATCATCTGGTGTGGTGGATGCCAACATTGAGATTACACCTATATCAAAAACCGGCGCTGCATTTGATGTTCAATATGCAATAAACCCAGACAGTTCGCTTATCGCGATAACCCGTTTAGAGGGTATTACCTCAGCTGCCACCACCATGAATAGAAGCGACTATCTGTTTGGCGGTCAAGGAGCGGTGATCAACCTTGAGGGCCATCGCTTGGATGGTGAGAGCGCAAATGCTAGCGAATATAAAAGCGGACAGACACCCGTTTTAAAATCTGGCGCGTTTATGACAGTGAATGCGGGCAGCGATGGCGCCGAAATTTCAGGTGGCTCTAGAGCGTCACTATGGGTAATGCTCGATAAAGTCATAGAAGAAGCGAAGCAAGCGAGTAACAACCTCTCCCCAGAAAAATCATGGTACGGCATAAATTCGCGCTTAGACGTGGCAGCACTGAAAAAGGTAGTTGCTGGAGACATGCCGCTGTTTATGACAGCTGATAGGGCTGCCGATATTCGACAGGTTATTGCTTTTAAGGACAGACACTCGTCTATTAACGTAGTACTTGTGCATGGTGTTGAAGCATGGAGGGTGGCGAAGGAACTTGCTGGTGCAAATATTCCGGTTATTATCGACCCTGAATACAATTTACCCGGTGGGTTTGACCAAATGGGCGCAACCTTAACTAATGCCGCTCGATTGCACGAAGCTGGTGTAGACGTCGCTATAGGCATGGATACGCACAATATTCGTTTGGCGGCGCAACACGCTGGTAATGCCGTTGCGAATGGTTTGCCTCATGAGATTGGGTTAGCGAGCCTGACTAGTGTACCTGCGAAAATTCTGGGTCTTGACAAGGAAGTGGGAAGTCTTCGCCAGGGCGCAAGAGCTGATGTTGTTATTTGGTCAGGTGATCCGTTAGAAGTAACAGAAGCGGCGGAGTCTGTTTTCATTGGCGGTAAAGCCATTAAAATGGAATCGAGGCAAACGAAATTGCGTGATAGATACATGTCGCTGCAACAAAAGCAGCATGCCAACCCGTCGCAGTATGAGCGTGTTGAGTAATATTGCAAAACCTTAGATGGAATGCTGCACTTATATTGATTTGCCGTAAGTGCAGCCTTTCGTTTTAGGACAGGTATTTGATAGCGTTTTTTACATTTGGCCTTGAACCTCTCTTACATCCGTCCGCAAATTTTCGCATTTTGCTTTCATTGCCGACTGGGCCTGAAAAAAATGTTTCAAAGCGACTGGTCAATAAGCGCCATTTTTCTTGGTCCATCCCTATTTTAGACAGTAATCCATGAGGCAATTTAGGGAGTATTGTTGTGCATTTATCTTTATGAGCCTTAAATGTCGCTTCTACTAGTGATATGTAGTCGTGATATTTAAATGGTAAATGTGTCTGTGTTTTTACCGCTTGATCGCCGAAGGCCATGAGGTACTTTGGAACTTTTCCCACTCTGTGAGCGTTCATTCGATAATGGATACTAGTATGTTTAGAGGTCTGAAGAGATGTTGCGATATTCGCTCTGATTGGGTTTAGGTCGACATAGGCCATAACCGCAGCGAGCGCTTTTTCATCTAATATCGCTTGAGAGCGAAACCGCCGTTCCCAAAAGTAGCCAGTACACTCATCTTCTTTATTCGCTCTCCTTGCGATGTATTCATTTAATAGCCGCATAAACCAACTAATACTTTGCAGTCTTTCTCTGTATTGAATCGACAGCGCTTTAATTTCATCACGCTCTTTTGCAGTGAACGCTTGATGTTGGTCTTCAAAATATCGCTGAACAATCGGTGGACATTTATAGAACATTCTCCATCGCAATAATACTTCATCCATCGACCAGCCCTCAGCTCGTCCTTTTGCGATGTGGAGCACTACATGAATGTGATTGTGCATCACGGCATAAGCACATAAATCGATGGCAAAGGCTTGAGACAATTTATGCAATCTATCCGTTATCCACTTTCTCCTGTGCTCATAGTTTGCTCCTGTGCGCTTGTCTTTGCCGCACAAGAACGACTGCCTTACGCAGCGTGAGGTGCAATGATAATAAGAAGTAATGTCTGTGTTGATTTGCTTGTAGCGTGGTAAAGGCATATCCATATCCCATTATTTTCTTGGTATTATGAATAAAAAGAGCCGGATGTGAACTGAGCTTTAGAGCAGTATTATCGTGTTTTATTGTGTTTCAGAAAGTGCGTCGGGAAGAACCAGGTAGATAGCGCTACGAGAGTCTTGCTTTTAGAAAAGTGCAAATCACAGCGGACGGACTTTCGAATCACAATGGACAGACACTCATTGTAAAACGAGTGTCTGTCCATTGTAGGTTTGTAGGTTTGAGTGTGCTGCAAATTTAATTACGCAAACACATCAACGCGGCTGCCTAAACGACTATCGCTGCTATTTGAGGATGTCTCGTTAGAAGGTCTAGATTCGCTTACCTGATTGGTCTCCTCACTGCGCTGCTCTTGGCGCCGTGGTACTTGTGGCGTCGATTCTAAAATAGTAGACACTGGCGCCGAATTTACTGATGAAATGTCCATACTGTCTCTTTGTTAGTTAGTTCTGTTTATTGAAAATAGCACAAATATTAATCTGCTATTATTAAACTTCGTAAATTACTGTCCATAAGCTCGGCTATTTTCGGCTGTGCCTCAGCATTTGGGTGGATCCCATCGTTTTGCATCATTGACTCGTTAAGTGCGATAGTCTCAAGAAAAAACGGTATTAATTGTATCGAGTATTTGTCTGCAATAGTGTCAAAGCTTTCCATAAACATAGTGGTATATCGCTTGCCGTAGTTCGAGGGTATCTGCATTTGCTGTAAAAAAACGGTGGTGTCACTTTGCTGAGCAATCTGAACTAGCGAGTCTAAGTTATTTCTAATCTTCGTTATATTGTGACCCTGAAGCCCATCATTGCCTCCAAGCTCGATAAAGATGTGAGTAGGCTTGTGCTGCTCAATAAGACGTGGCAACCTGGCAAGTCCGCCATCTGTCGTTTCACCGCTTACCGCAGCATTTACAATATCGATCGGAATGTTGTCGTCTTGCCAGCGTTTTTGTAACAAACTGACCCAGCCTTGTTCTTGTTGAAGACCGTAGGCCGCCGACAAACTGTCTCCAACAATGAGCAATGTCGCTTCATCTGCATTCTGTGATGGACTCTCTTGATCTGAAAGCGCATGAAACGGTATTAAAATAATGAATAAAATAGCGATAATTTGACGATAACTTACGAACAAATCGATGACCCCTTATGATAAAAACAAGCACGGTAACGAAAACAGTAAATACGAGTGAAGGTTCGCTACAGATCCTTCAGCCAATCTCCTTTGAAGTCAAGTCTGGTGAGTCGGTTGCAATTATTGGCGCGTCAGGCTCCGGAAAATCAACGCTTCTTGGTCTGTTAGCTGGCCTAGATGAAGTCACAAGCGGTGAAATCTATCTCGATAATGAAGCACTCCATACGATGGATGAGGAGCAGCGGGCAGTTTTAAGAGGCAGTAAAGTAGGCTTTATCTTCCAAAGCTTCATGCTGGTTCAAAGTTTAACCGCGCTTGAAAACGTGATGTTACCTGCAGAAATCTCAAACCTTGATAATCCGAAAGGATTGGCAATGAAAATACTGGAGCAAGTAGGACTAGCTCACCGTGCGCATCATTTTCCTAATCAACTTTCTGGTGGAGAGCAGCAGCGTGTTGCCATTGCACGGGCTTTTATCACATCACCGAAGATTTTATTTGCCGATGAGCCCACCGGCAATCTAGATGCTAAAAATAGCGATAAAATTGAAGAACTACTTTTTGAATTAAATCGAAACACGGGTACTACGCTGGTATTGGTAACGCATGATAATGAATTGGCGGCGCATTGCGATAGGCAGCTCACCATGCACGCCGGTGAGCTAAAAGAAACAACGCCCTCATCCACATCGCCTAGTGAGGTGAGCTAAATGCCTATGACGTTTAATCTCGCTTGGCGACTCTTTAAGCATGAAGCGCGAAGGGGCGAACTCACTATTATTTTGCTTGCCATAGTGCTGTCGGTAGGCGCGGTCCTCTCTCTGTCTCTTTTTAGTGAACGTTTACAAGGCGCATTGAAATCCCGTTCAGCAGCATTTATTGCCGCAGATGCTCAGCTTCGCTCCGATAAGCCGGTTGATGAAACGTGGCTATTAAAGGCGAAAGATGAGGGGCTTGATACCGCCAAACAAGTTTCAACACGCTCTATGGTGTTTAAAGGCGATGCAATGTCCCTTGTAGACTTACGAGCTGTGAACAATAACTACCCGCTCAAAGGAATGGTGAGCGTGGCAGACGTCCCTTTTGGCGCAAAAAAGGATATCAATGCCTTGCCGGCTTCCGGCGAAGCCTGGGTACAATCTAGGCTCTTTCAAACGCTTAAGCTTAATGTGGGTGACACTATTGATATTGGCGAGGTAAGCCTTACGGTAACTCGCGTGCTGGCTGATATTCCAGATGCTGGATTTAGTGTGTTTAACACCGATCCCATAGTATTGATGAACTTAGATGATTTGGCGGCCGCTGAAATAACGGGGCCAGGTAGCCGAGCTCGCTACGTTAGTTATTTTGCGGGAAATACGAGTAAGATAAAAAATTACGCCTCTTGGCTTCTTCCTCAACTAAACGACGACCTACATTCATGGCGCACTGTTGAAGACGACGAATCAGCTATAGGTCGCTCGGTAGCCAGTGCTGAACGTTATTTTTTACTTGCCAGTTTACTCGCTATTGTTTTAGCTGCAGTGTCGATTGCCGTTGCTGCTCAGCGATATGCACAGCGACATTTTGACCCCGTGGCAATCATGAAAACTCTAGGCGCAACGAAGCAAACGATTCGCAAGGTGTATTTAATTCAAATACTCTTTATCACGTTGTTAGGGATTGCCATTGGGTTGTTTATTGGTTTTATTGGCCAACACATTGTTGTATCTTTCGTTGCCGATAGGGTAGACGTGTCGTTAAACGTATGGCACTGGCGCCCAGTGGTTATTGCTATTGCCACAGGGACAACCTGTGCCGTCTTGTTCTCTTTGTATCCGCTGCTTCAGCTTTTTTCCGTGCCGCCTTTGCGCGTGTTACGAAAAGATCTCGATGCCAGTTTACGCTCCAGAAGTATTCAGTTTGTGGCTTCTGGTGGCGCTATTTTTGCGCTTATGTGGATGTATAGCCAAGACCTGAAAATCAGCGTTATTCTTTTTGCCTCTGGCGCGGCGTTAGTGGCGGGGCTCTTAGTTGCTACCTATTTCCTTATTGCGGTGGGTCGAAAATTAGGGAGTGGCAAAATGGGACCGTGGCAGCTTGCTTGGGCGCGTATCAAGCGAAGAGCCATGGACAATAGTGTGCAGCTCATCAGCTTCTCAATCACTATCATGCTGCTACTCGTGGTACTTGTGATGCGAAATGACATGGTATCTCAGTGGCGGGCGCAGTTGCCAGAGGGTACGCCTAATTACTTCCTAACTAATATCACACCTGATAATCAAGCTAGGTTGGACAGACACTTCGCTGATCAAAATGTTGATATCAATGAGTTTTTCCCAGTGACTCGAGGTCGTTTTGTTTCGGTAAACGGCGAAGGGGTTAATACTGAAGTCTCTAAAGAAGAAGAATCATCTAACGAAGGGCGAAGAGGGTTAGGCCGAGAAGCAAATCTCACATGGGGCAACACGCTGCAAAAAGAAAACGAAGTTATAGAAGGTACTTGGCACGGTAATATTGATGCCACCTACTCTGAAGGTTGGTTTCCTGTATCAGTAGAAGAGGGCGTTGCCAAAAGGTTAGATATTAAAATGGGCGATATGCTTAACTTTAACGTGGGTAGTGAAATAGTTGAAACGAAAGTAACTAGCGTTCGCAAGGTGAATTGGCAAACGATGCAGCCTAACTTTTTCTTTGTGATACACCCAGATGCAATGAAGGCGTTTAGTCCTACCTATATTACGAGCTTTTACTTACCAACGGAGCGAAAGGCAGAGCTTACCAAATTGCTCAAACCATTTGCGTCTGTGACGATGTTTGATGTGGATGCTCGTATTAATCAACTGAGAGATATCGTAGAACAAGTCTCTGTGGCAGTTGAGTTCATTTTAGTATTAGTGCTAATGGCCGGAAGTTTAGTGCTTATAGCTCAAGTACAGGCAAGCATGGATGAGCGCCGACAGGAGATTGCAATATTGCGAACATTAGGCGCCAAGGGCAGCTTAATTCGCAAAAGCGTGGTGTTTGAATTCCTTATCATTGGCACCGTAGCTGGTTTTATGGCAGCACTGGCGAATGAGTTAAGTTTATACATGCTGCAAACAAGCGTATTCCAAATGACAGCAAGCTTACATTTAGAGTATTGGTTGGTTGCACCTGCTGTTGGTGCCCTGGTTGTAGGTGTTCTTGGAGCTATAGGTTGCTGGCGTCTGCTTACGCTTAATACCGGTGAAATGCTACGTAAAATGGTTTAGTTTTTGGTTACTTTAAGGGCAAGGATGTTATTAGTGCGAATGGTAGCCGGACCATTGATAAGAAATTAAATCGGACAGACACTTAAAGTTAGACGATAAGACGATAAAAAACGGACAGTCACTCAAATGAACTTGAGTGACTGTCCGCTGTTAATTCTCTATGAATTCCAGCGAAAGCTTTTTTTAAACCTAGGAAGTTCTACAAAGCTGTCAGTATTTTATTTTGCTGGTTAGAAGTCAGTTATCGATAGATAGCGCTGAGGGCGCTGTATACAGTAGGGTAGGTAAATGAGTACCCAGCTTTAATTAGCTTATCAGGTATTACATTTTGCCCCTCTAACAACATCGTTGACGATTCACCCATAGCAATTTTCATCACAAAGCTGGGAACGAAAAACAAACAAGGTCGAGACAATGCTTTGGCAAGTTGCTTAGAAAACGTTTTGTTCGTTACTGGCTCAGGTGCGGTGAGATTAAACGGCCCAGAACAGTTTTCATTATTGAGGAGAAACTCTATTGCGTTGACCATGTCGTCAAGGTGGATCCACGATAAATATTGACGTCCACTTCCTAAACTTCCACCCACACCTAGTTTAAACGGCAACGCCATTTTCTCAAGCGCGCCGCCCTTCTCTGCCAACACAACGCCAGTGCGCAAAATGGCTACACGGGTTTTTTCGCTATTTACGCCAGTAGCAATACTTTCCCATTTCTCACACAAATCGTGCGTGAATTCTTTATGTGGCGAGGTATCTTCGGTAACGACCTTTTCTCCCTGCCTGCCATAAAAACCAATGGCGGAGCCAGAGATAAACGTCTTTGGCGGATTATCGCTACTATTAATTTTGGCGACAAGCTGGGTCGTTATGTCCCAGCGACTATCGCAAATAATTTGCTTTTGAGTGTCTGTCCACCGTTTGTCGGCTATAGGCTCACCTGCAAGATTGATCACAGCATCAAACACGCCAATATCTTTTACGTCAGACACACTGCCAAGCACGTTGGTATGAGCGCCTAGTGTTTGCTTGGCGTTTGCTTCGTTGCGAGATATAACGGTAAAGCTATGCTCGTCGCTAAGCTTTTTGATGAGCGTGCTGCCAATTAATCCAGTGCCACCGGTAATAAGAATGTTCAAGACATACCTCCCTGCTGAATCGACTATTCAGATTTGTTGCAAGAAAGTGTTAGCGACACTGAGTCAGAGAATCGCAATGCGTGAGGCTTATCGACTTCAACTTGAGCATAACGCACAGAGCTGTGCTCTGACGCGATACTTAATACATCAGCAGTAAGCTTTTCCAAAAGCGAAAAGCGATTGTCTTCAACAAGCTTTATTATCGCTTTGGTGATGATTTTATAATTAAGCGCGTCACTCATATCATCAGTGTCGGTGGCTTTTGCAGCGTCGTAATCAATCTTTACGTTTACCACAACGTCTTGTTTGTTTTTTATTTCGTCTTCGTTAATACCGATGTAGGTGCGAAGACGTAAATTTTTAATTTTAATAGTGGCAAGGTTGAAATTCATTGCAGTCTCTTGTTTGTAGTTGATTATAAGTCGTTGTAAAGTGTTGCTGTTTTATTTAGGAATGTAGCACACAATGTCTATGGAACTACGATCGTCAACAGCAAAAAGTCTCGTTGTGTTAGCGTGCTTAGTTGTTGTAATGGCTGGTGTTAAATCAGCAAGTGCCATTATGGTGCCTTTTTTCTTATCCGTATTTATTGCAATAGCATGCGGTCCAATCATTCACTGGACGTCGCGCTTTGGCGTCCCGAAATGGTTATCTATCTCTTTTGTTATACTACTTATTGTCGTTTTCGGATTCCTCTTGGCTGGCCTGGTTGGTCAATCGATGGCGGAGTTCAGAGAAAACCTACCTCAATATAGAAGCAAACTTGATTCTGAGTTTGAGTGGGTTGTTGCTAAATTAGCCGATTTCAATATTCACATTAACAGTGAGCTTATTGCTAATCATCTAGACCCTGCCACAGCGATGTCTGTCGCAACCAACTTTATTAGTGGCATGGGGGGCGTGCTGTCTAACCTTTTCCTCATACTTCTTACGGTTATTTTTATGCTGTTTGAGGCTGATAGCATACCGAGGCGCTTGCACATTGCTCTGTCAGACCCAGATATGAAGCTACAGCATATAGACCGTTTCATTCGCTCAGTAAACAGTTACTTAGCCATTAAAACCGTCGTAAGTTTAGGGACGGGTATCATTATCGGTACATGGCTTTACGTGATGGGTGTAGACCACTTCATGCTGTGGGCAGTGCTAGCCTTTATGCTGAATTTCATCCCTAATATCGGCTCTATCATTGCCGCAGTGCCTGCCGTGCTTATTGCGTTTGTTCAGTATGGTATTGCCTCTGCTGGTTTTGCCGCACTCGGCTTTTTACTGGTGAATACCATCATGGGTAATATGGTTGAGCCGCGACTGATGGGCAAAGGAATGGGGCTTTCTACCTTGGTAGTTTTTCTCTCATTGATTTTTTGGGGCTGGCTATTAGGAACCGTTGGTATGTTGCTGTCCGTTCCGCTCACTATGGTTGTGAAAATTGCTCTCGAGTCGAGAGAAGAAAGCAAATGGCTAGCAGTGTTGCTTTCAAGCGAAGGGAACGAAAAAGCGCATAGTCGTTAGTGAAGCATGATGAAACCCAAAAGTGGACAGAGAAACCCAAAAGTGGACAGACACTCAATTGATGATCACAAAAGTAGACAGACACTTAATTCGAGGCTGAATCAAAAGATACCAAAAGCGGACAGTCACTCATTTTTACCTAGGAGTTGGTCCGCGCTATTTCAACGACAAGGAATCAGTGGTTAGGAAATTGAATGATGATGCGGGCGCCGCCAAGGTCACTGTCCTCAATGCGCAATTTACCCTCATAAATAGATACCAAATCGCTCACTAGCGCCAAACCAATGCCTTGGCCCTCTGTGTAGGTGTCTAACCGAGTGCCTCTTTCTAATAAAAGCTGCTTTTTATCATCAGCAATACCAGGGCCATCATCGTTAAACGATAGTGTTAGCCAATTGGTATCAGACGTTACCTGCACTCGAATTCGTGACTGAGCAGCTTTACAGGCATTGTCTAAAAGGTTGCCACACAACTCTAAGAGGTCGGTGTCGTCTCCCTTAAATAGATATGAGTCAGCCACATCAATTTCAATTGAAAGCTGCTTGTAGTGGTAAACCTTGTCCATCGCATCAGCTACTTTTAACAGTATCGGTTCGATAGCGATAGACGTTTGCCATCCCACTGTGCCGGCGCTGGCGCGTTTTAGCTGGCGCTGAATTATCTTATCAATTTGCGCTAGTGATTCTTTTATTTCTGGCTGTAGGCCTTGGGTACTCGATGCCACAGCAAGTGGCGTTTTTAAACTGTGGGCTAAATCTCCCAAGCTATTTTTATAGCGTTTTCGCTGCGCGGCCTCAAAGTACAAAAGTTCGTTGATAGAGTGTTTAAGTGAGTCGAACTCGACAGGGTAGTGGTTGTCGAGCTCACTTTTGTTTCCTTTAGCGGCAAGTGAAATTTCCTCGATTAGTTTTCTAACGGGTACTAATAACACGCTGATACCTGTGATAATAAAAATCAGGAGAGCTACGCATAATGTGCTTATCCATCGCCAAGTAGTGGCTAAAAAGGTTTTGCGTTCCTTTTCAAACAATAGTTTGTCGTTGAATATGTAAAAGTGAACGGGTTCGAAATCTTTGCTAGATAAAAATTCAGCAGTGAAGGCGTAAACAAAATACTTTTCGCCTTTATCAAAACTAGGGTGATAAGTATCGGTAAAAAGTTCGTTGCCAACGGGCACATCAAAATTTGGCGGCGTGAAAAAGTAATCTAATGCAGATGCCGATTGCCAGATAACGCGGTCGCGAAAAATAATGATGCCCAAGTACCCTGAGCCGGGTAAGTTGAGTTGCTCTTCAAAGAGTAAATCAGGCATAAAGGGGGTATCACCCTCTAATTCGAAAGCTGACAGCAAGCCCAAATTCATCAGACGCAATTCGCTCATTTTGGCTTCAGTGAGACTTTCAGTAAACGCCTCCTCTAAAATGATCACGGTAAAAGGCGCAAATAACGCAAGGAGGGTTATTGCCAATAATACACTTCTTACGCGAAGTGATAGTTGCCTCATAAGCTACGGTTTATCCGATAGCCTCGGCCTCTTAAGGTCTCAATAGGCTTTAAACTTCCGTCAGGATCGAGCTTTTTGCGAAGTCGTCCAATAAATACTTCAATGACATTGCTGTCTAAATCAAAATCCTGATCGTAAATATGTTCGGTAAGCTCGGTTTTTGAGACAACCTTTTGCGGGTTCATCATCAAATACTCCATTACCTTATATTCGTAAGCAGTAAGATCAAAAGATTTATCATTAACACATAGCTCTTCAGACACCGTATTTAAGGATATTGGTCCAAATTGTATTGTGGGGTTGGCTTGGCCGGAAGCTCTGCGAATGAGGGCTTTAGCCCGTGCGAGGAGTTCTTCGTTATGAAACGGTTTAGTTAAGTAGTCGTCAGCGCCCGCATCAAGGCCTTCTACTTTTTCCTGCCATCTGTCACGAGCTGTTAATATAAGAATAGGGGAGACTATATTATCTTTGCGGGCTCGGCGAATTACTTCAAAGCCATCTAGTTTTGGCATGCCGATATCGATTATTGCAAGATCGTACGTGTATTCCTTTATTAGAAATAGAGCGTGTTCCCCATTGTCTGCAAGGTCAACACTGTATCCGTTTTGCTGTAAGAGAGCATCAAGTTGCGTTAGAAGTCTACTATTATCCTCAGCTATTAAAATTCGCATGTTAACCCTTGTCTTTAGACTTTTTAACTTTACCTGAACGTTTATCAACTTCCACAGAAACAACTCGGCCAGACTTTTTTAATACCTTTACGCGGTATTTTGTTGATGTTTGCTCAATCTTCAATACGCGACCATTTTCGGCACTACTGGCTCGAGAAGCGGCTTGGCTCTTTGACAGTTCACCGCTTGTACTTTGCTGAGCATAGGCGCTACTTACACTCAACAGTGTAAATATAACGCTAAACATTGCTGCTCTAAGCGATAACCACATAAAACCTCACTATGAAAAGATGTGCTCAGGCTCACTAATTTATCTGATTATAAAAGACAATGATGAACCTATCCTGAATCTATAATGAGTTTAACTCGTGACGGGAAGACTGTACACAAGTTGCCTGGCAAGCACCGATCTAGTCGATAACAGAGTGGAAAGAGGACAAGAGTGGAAAGAGGACAAGAGTGGAAAGAGGACAGACACTCAATACGAGACTTTGCAGAGTGGAAAGAGGACAGACACTCAATACGAGACTTTGAATGACTGTACACGTTTTCCACTTACAAGGCCTAAGGCTTCCAAAGACTGACAAGCCTGAAAAATTTACGCGGGAGACTCGCCAGCCTGTAGAAGTTGACCTTTGAGTGTCTGTCCGTTAAGCGAAAACACAATCAATATCAAGAGTCTGTCTGCGAAAAATACTTTGCTAAAAACGAGTGTCTGTCCACTATCAACCTTACAATCAATTTGAGGTTAGTTTGAGTGTCTGTCCACAGACAATCTGCTAAAAACGAGTGTCTGTCCACTATCAACCTTACAATCAATTTGAGGTTAGTTTGAGTGTCTGTCCACAGACAATCTGCACAATCAATCTGGCCATACATGCCTGCCATACCCCCATAGCGCGGCCTTTGTAGTCGGTTCGATGCGAAGGGTCTTCACAGCGTAAGCTGTGTTTTTCTACGTTGTGATATTAGTTAAGAGAAAAAATTAATAGGGGGGGTAAATACTGAATTTTGCGTGGTGGCATGGCACATGCTTTGTACTACTTTAGAAATTCAGTAAATACATCAAGCGTAGTGGCTAACAAACATCTTTACCTAAATGAGTTAGCGCCACTACACACATTCTTTAGGAGGGAATATGTCTAGCGATATTACAACGAAAATGTGGAAGGCAATGTCAGAAAGCCCAAAAGTTATGGTGAGCCTCGTGAATGAGGATATGCATGCAGAGCCAATGTATGCCCAGCTAGATAGTGAGGCGAACGGCATGTTTTGGTTTTACACCACTAAGGAAAATAGAATAGCGAAGGGCGGAAAGGCAATGATCCACTTTGCATCTAAAGGCCATGATGTGTTTGCCTGTATTCGCGGCGCATTAGTGACTGAAGATCGCCCAGAAATTATTGATAAATATTGGTCTAACCCTGTTGAGGCCTGGTATGAAAAAGGTAAAGAAGATCCACACCTTCTGATGCTTAGATTCGAGCTCAATGACGCGGAGATTTGGGATGCAGACCCATCTTTGAAGGGCGTATTTAAAATGCTAACAGGAAAAAACGTGCAGCCGGAAGAAATGGGCAATCACGACACAGTAAATTTGTGATTTGTTAGGCTAAACAAGCCCAAAACGCATTTACCTAAAGCGCACTTACCAAAAGCAGAAACAAAAAAGCTTGGTGAAAATAAAGGCATGTTTTCCAACATTCACTCTTAAGCACCAAGCTTTTGTCGTTAATAACGCTATAAACTTACAAGTATTGCATCACTGCATTCATACAAACACAGTGAAAACACCCAACTCTACGGCAATACTTTCTTATACGGTTTTACAACCACACTTTCGTAAACGCCAGCCTCAATATAAGGGTCAATATCTGCCCATGCCTGCGCGTCTTCCAGTGAGTCAAACTCCGCCACAACTAGTGAGCCTGTAAATCCGGCAGGGCCAGGGTCAGGGCTGTCGATAGCAGGGAAGGGGCCAGCCATCACTAAGCGCCCTTCATCTTTCAGCGCGTTCAATCTTTCTAAATGCGCTGGCCTTGCGGCAAGTCGCTTATCTAAACTGTTCGCTACATCAGTTGCACATATCATATATAGCATCGTATTTAGCCTTTTGCCGTTGCAGCTTTCATCGCCGATACAAAGCTACCTAGCTCACTTAACATTTTTTCATTATCATCTAAGTTTGCAGCAATGATATTCACTGTGGCTGAGCCAGATATGGCACCTGCGGCACCCGCATCAATAGCGGTTTTCACCTGCTCAGGGGTTGAAATACCAAAACCTAACAGTGCAGGAGCAGCGTTATGCTTATTAAGGCGCTCAATTAGCTCCGAAGCCGGCACATTAGCAGCCGTTTCAGCGCCAGTTACCCCTGCGCGACCTAGTAAATAGGTATAGCCTTTTGAGTACTCGCCAATTTTTTCCATAGTCTCATCAGTTGCATTAGGTGGTGCAATAAGAATTTGAGAAACCCCCGTTTTCTCAGCGGCTTCTTGAAATGGCTTCGCTTCGCGAATTGGCACATCAGCAACCAAAATAGAGTCGACACCTGCATCACGAGCGTTTTCGTAAAAGTTGCTAATACCTTTTGCCATAACAAGGTTGCTGTAAAGCAGCAATCCAATTGGTACGTCGGGATACTTGGCTCTTACGCGAGAAATCAGCGCCATACAGTCAGCAACTTTCGTTTTGTGGCTCAGCGCGCGAATACTCGCCGCCTGTATAGTTGGGCCATCAGCAATCGGGTCTGAGTATGGTATACCTAGCTCTAGTGCATCGGCGCCACTTTCTACAAGCTGGCAAATAATGGCTTCAGATTGAGCTAGGTCTGGGTCTGCTACCATAACAAACGGAACAAAAGCGCCTTGGTTTTTCTCGTCAAGACGAGAGAACATGTCTGCATATCTATCCATTATATATCGTCTCCTAACACTCTGATTACATGCTCTAAATCTTTATCGCCACGACCCGAAAGGTTAACAACGATAATGGTTTCTTCTTCAGCTTCATCCGCCATATTTAAGGCGTGAGCTAGTGCGTGAGATGGCTCCAGTGCTGGAATAATACCTTCTTTACGTGCCAGCAATTTAAAGGCATTAAGCGCTTCTTCATCGGTAGCGGCAACATATTCTGCGCGGCCAATATCATGCAAATAAGCATGCTGAGGGCCAACCGCTGGGTAATCTAAGCCAGCAGATACGGAATAACTCTCTTCAATCTGACCTTCATTATCTTGCATGATAAAGGTATAAGCACCGTGTAATATACCTTTTGTGCCCGTTACAATAGTCGCGCCGTGGTCTTTAGTGTGAATGCCTTTACCAGCAGGCTCTACGCCTACTAAGCGAACTGAAGGCTCATCTATAAAGTCAGCAAACATACCAATAGCGTTTGAACCACCGCCTACACAAGCTACAACTGCGTCAGGTAGTCGACCTTCTTTTTCCATAATTTGTGCACGGGTTTCTTCACCCATCATGCGGTGATATTCGCGAACAATAGTTGGGAAAGGGTGTGGTCCTGCGGCGGTACCTAATAGGTAATGCGCAGTATCGTAGTTTGCAGACCAGTCGCGCATAGCTTCATTCACGGCATCTTTCAGCGTACCAGAACCCGCATTTACAGGAATGACTTCAGCGCCCATTAGCTTCATTCTAAATACGTTAGGCGCTTGGCGCTCAACGTCTTTAGCACCCATATAAATACGTGCTTTAAGGCCAAGCAACGCACAGGCTAGGGCTGTCGCAACACCATGCTGTCCCGCACCTGTTTCAGCGATTACTTCTTTTTTACCCATGCGCTTGGTTAGTAAAGCCTGTCCCAGCACTTGGTTGGTCTTGTGCGCGCCACCGTGAAGTAAATCTTCACGTTTTAGGTAAAGCTTTACCTTAGGGTTGCTCACTAAGTTACGAGTTAGCGTCATCGGTGTTGGACGACCCGCATAATCTTTAAGCAGTGATAGAAACTCTTTGTTAAAGCTAGGGTCTTCTTTTGCGTCTAAGAATTCTTTTTCCAGCTGATCAAGTGCTGGTATTAGCAATTCGGGCACGTACATGCCACCAAATTCGCCAAATTTTGTATCTAGTTGGTTCATACGTTGTCCTGTTTTTAATATTAGTAGCGGCGGCAAACCGTGAATAGTTCGGTCAGCTTGTCTGCTGACTTATCGCCTGGCGCGTTTTCTACACCAGAGTTTACGTCAAGTACGCCGCAGCCTGTGGCTATGGCATCTTCAACGTTGTCAGGGCTAATACCGCCTGCAAGTATAATTTTTTGTTTTTGTTGAATATCGTCAAGTAACGACCAATCAAACGACTCACCCGTACCGCCTTTTGCTTTGCCCACTTGGCAGTCTAAAAGCACGCGATGAACGGCGTCGTTATTTAAGTGACTGTCTACTACGTTAGGTATGGCATCGGTTACACCTACTGCTACCCAAATTTCACATGTCTCAGGTAGCTTACTCGCAAGTTCGGCGATATAGGCGCTATCTTCATTGCCATGCAGCTGAACAGCAAATAGATTGAGTGAAACGGCAAGGTCGACAACGTCATCAATAGCGTGATTAACCACTACGCCAACGTACGCGCCTGGCACAGATTGTGTTATTGCTAATGCTGTATCTTTACTTACGCATCGCGGTGATTTCTCAGCAAAGATTAAACCGCCAAAGCTGGCCCCTTTCTCAAAGGCCATGGCAGCGTGTTCTTCGCTAGTAAGGCCGCACACTTTCACCGCACCGTTTATCAAGGTTTTCACTGCGCGAGGGAGGTCGGCTTGCGCCATGAGTGCACTACCAACAAGAAACCCTTGCGAGACAGAGGCTAATCGCAATACGTCTTCGTGGGTGTAAATACCAGATTCAGAGATAACTACAAAATCGTGCGTCGCACTTTCAAGCATAGGAACCAAACGCTCGGTAGTGGCCAAGTCGGTTGATAAATCTCGCAAGTCGCGATTGTTTATACCAATAATGCCCGCTTCAAGAGCGATAGCTCGCTCCATCTCTTCCTCGTTGCTCACTTCGGTAAGAATATCTAACCCTAGTGAATCAGCAACATCAGCAAGCTCTCTGTAGCTGGTGTCGTCAAGCACGCTTAGCATTAACAGCACGGCATCGGCATTGTAGTAACGAGCAAGATACACTTGGTAGGTGTCAACAAAAAAGTCTTTATTAAGCACCGGTTGCGCAACGCGCTCAGTCACGTAAGACAGGTATTCAAATGTACCTTGAAAGTATTTTTCATCGGTCAGTACCGAGATGCCGGCAGCATAAGGCGTATAGGCTTCAAGAATTTCGTCTAAATCGAAGTTCTCTCTAATGAGCCCTTTAGACGGGGACGCTTTTTTGCATTCGAAAATAAAGCCCGCGTTTGGCTCGCTAAGCGCAGCAAAAAGACTTTTTTGCGACGGCGTTAGCTGTGCTTTGAACGACTCAAGTGGCAGCGCAACTTTTCGTGCTTCCACTTCCTCTCTTTTATCGGCAACTATTTTCTCAAGCACATTAGCCATTCGTGCCTACCTCCTGAGTAATTTTTGCTACGTGTGATAACACCTGCATGGGCGCACCTTTTTTCATTGCTTCCATTGCCATTTCTGCGCCATCCTTAAAGTTATTAACCTTTCCGGTTACTTTAAGTAATGCGCCGCAATTCATGGCAATTGCAGCGCGGTGGGCTTCTTTGCCTTCACCGTTTAATGCCGCTTGAATATATTCTCTGTTTTCTTCAGGCTCTCCACCTTCGATGGCAGAAAGCGGGTAGCTTGAAAGACCAAAGTCTTTTGCCGTCACGGTGAGTTCTCTAATATCGCCATGTTCAAGGTCGTAAATAATCGATTCACCATGAAGCGCTAATTCGTCTAATCCGTCGCCGTGAACTATCATTGCACGATGCTGCCCGAGCAGCATAAGGGTTTTTGCATACGGTTCAAGCAACTCGGGAGAGTATACTCCGAAAACGCCGTGAGTTGGACCCGCCGGATTCGCTAGAGGGCCTAAAATATTAAACAGAGTTCGTGTCTTAAGAGCAGCGCGAACGGGGGCTGCGTATCTCATGCCAGCGTGATAGACGGGGGCAAAAAGAAATGTGAAATTTGCTTCATCTAAACATTTACAAGACAGCTCTGGGCTTATCTCTAAGTTCAACCCAAACTGGCGAAAAAGATCCGCTGAGCCAGATTTGCTCGACACGCTCTTGTTACCGTGTTTTGCCACCTTTACGCCGCATGCAGCAGCTACAACGCCCGCCGCGCTTGATATGTTAATTGTGTTGTGACCGTCTCCGCCAGTGCCAACAATATCGGCAAATTCGTAATCGGGCGTTGGGAAGGGCAGTGCATTTGCTACCATCGCACTGGCGGCACCTGCAATTTCTCCAGGCGACTCTTTTTTCATTTTAAGCGAAGTGAGAACAGCAGCAATCATGGCATCGCTTTGCTCACCATGCATTATGCTGTTGAACAAACTAAATGACTCAGTTTGAGACAGCGATTCTCGCAACATTATTTGCTCAAGTAGTTTGGCAGCATTAAGCATGAGCATCTCCTTGTGAGGTTAAGTAATCGATGCTTTGTTTTAATAACAAACTTCCCTGTGCCGTCAGTATTGACTCTGGATGAAATTGAAAACCAAGCATGTGATCAGTATCGTTATACACTGCCATAATTGCTTCGCTACCATCATCGTTCACACATGACGCACAAGCCGTCAGGTTATCAGGTAAAGAATGCGCTACGAGTGAATGATATCTCGCCACGTGCAGCGGTTGTTGCAACCCTTCAAACATGCCTTTTTCAGAATGCGTGATAGCAGAAGATTTACCGTGCATCACCTGCGTAGCGCGTCCTACAACACCGCCGTAGTATTCTACAATGGCTTGATGTCCCAAACAGATCCCAATTACAGGGAATGTACCTGCCACCTTCTCTAAAAGGGCAGGCATGCAGCCTGCATCGCTTGGCGCACCTGGCCCTGGAGAAAGCATCAGTAGCACCGGGCTTTTCTGCGCTTGCTCTTGCATTCGCTCAAACAATAAGTCGGCAGACACGGTATTACGGTAAACTTTGATATCTAGATTCAATGTTCTGAGTTCGTCTACCAAGTTGTAGGTAAAAGAGTCTACGTTATCTAGCAAAAATAAGGTGGTTTGTTGCTTGTTCATACCCGAATCTGCGCCTGCATTTACGTCTACATTTATTTCAGTGCTCATCGTGCTTCCTCACTGCTGTGACTCTCGAGGCTTGACGACTTAAATTCTTCTTCAAGCGCAGCTCGCACAGCACCAATCACCGCCTGAGCTTTCGCTTTAGTCTCGTCGGCTTCGGCCTGAGGAATTGAGTCGTGAACAACGCCAGCGCCAGCTTGAATATAGGCTGTATTGTTTTTCACGAAAGCTGAGCGGATAACAATACACGTATCCATATCGCCTTGACCGTTCAGATAACCCACCGCACCGCCGTAGCTACCGCGACGCTTTTTCTCAACGTGGCGAATAAGGGTGGCCGCGCTGACTTTTGGTGCTCCCACTAAGGTACCCATATTCATACAGGCTTGGTATGCATTGAGCGCGTCTAAGTCATCGCGAAGTTGACCAACCACTCGCGACACTAAATGCATCACGTGGGAATAGCGGTCTACTTTCAATAAATCTTTTACAAATCGAGTGCCCGGGCGACTGACTTTTGCCACATCGTTGCGGGCCAAATCCACGAGCATAATATGTTCAGACTTTTCTTTGGTATCTTCACGCAAGTTTAATTCAATGCGACTGTCTAGGTCGTGGTCGATGCTACCATCTGCACGTTTTCCACGAGGACGTGTACCTGCAATGGGATAAATTTCAACTTGGTTGGTTTCGCTGTCGTATTTAAGCGCAGACTCGGGCGAAGCGCCAAAAATAGCAAATTTAGCGTCCTGCATGAAAAACATGTAGGGGCTTGGGTTTTGCTCTTTTAACTTGGCATAAGCCAGCAATGGAGATGGGCAGGGTAAAGAGAACGTACGCGATGGCACAACCTGAAAAATGTTGCCAGCCAGAATATGCTGCTTTAAATCGAGAACGTGATTACAGTAAACCTCGTCGCTCATATCTGTGTTAACGAGTGTCTGTCCGTTTTCAGCTAATTCGAGTGTCTGTCCACTTTTTGCTGCACTTTTTGCTGCTCCGGTATTTGTTAGCTCAGGTGCCTGTGGCATGGCGTGAAGCTGCTGGTGTAGGGCTTCTAACCGTTGGGCCACCGCGAAGTATTGCTGAGCCACATCTTCACCACTGAATACACTGCCAACTAGATGAGTTTCTCGAGTTTTATGATCAACGGTAATTAAGGTTTCTGCTAAATAAAACACAAAGTCAGGACAATCATTTTCACCGTCAACCACATCAGGCAATGTTTCAAAGCCAGCCAGCATATCGTAGGCGAACACACCACCAAGAAATACCGCGTGGGGGTGCTTTCGAATAGGCACAATCTTATTGACCACAATGCGAAGGGCGTCCATAACGCTTGCCGCTTTTAACCTGCTGTCCTCATCGAGTTCGCTGGAGGCGATATCGCATTGTAGGGTGATAGAGGTATCATCACTTTTCGTAACATTAAGGCCTTCTGGGCGCTCTGTGTGAAAAAGCGGAAGTACTGATTTGCCGTTGCCCGTTAGCGCAGTGACAACAACAGTATGGCCTCGGCATTCTAGCCTTAACGCAGCGTCAACCATCAGCAAGCTCTGCAGGTCATCTTTTGAGTCTATTTCCGCAGACTCGAGCAGTAAGGCATTACTTTTTTTACCGCAAATGTGGGCAAATGCGGCAAGGGGATCGACTATGTAATGTCCCGCTTGTTCTATGGTTTCTACCTTGCCTGGAGATGTCCCCAGTTCTGCTAAACTCATTTTTGCTACTCTCCAACTGCAAAAAGATAAAAAAAAGGCCCGTACTAACGGGCCTTTTGTGTATTCATTCACGCACTACCGTGCACACCGCCCGTTAAACTAGGGAGTGCCACCACCAAGCTGCAATTTTCATTGCTGTAGAATTTGTTGATAAACGCATGAATAACTCACTATTTGGTTCAAACTTCAATAGGCATTGAAGCTATAAAAACGTATACTTTGTCCCTATAGAAGAAAACAAAACGCCTTTTGTGTCAACCTTAAATTTGCATAAGACATTGAAAATAGATCTACATAGCCATACAAAATTTTCAGACGGCCATCTTACGCCCACTGAACTTGTGTTACGCGCTCACACCATGCAGGTGGATGTGCTAGCAATCACAGACCACGATACCGTCGCCGGGCTCGATGAAGCGCATGTTACGCAAGCGCAGCAAAAACGCCCACTTACGCTCATTGACGGTGTTGAGATTTCTACTCTGTGGCATGGTTTCGATATTCATGTGGTAGGGCTTAATGTAAATCGAGAGTGCCCTACGTTTCTTGCTCGCTTGCAAGAGCAAGCGAATGCGCGAGAAGAACGCGCTGCGTTGATTGCTGAAAAGCTTGAAAAATGCGGGTTCGAGGGCGTGTTAGCACGGGCCAAAGCGCTTGCCGGCGTAGGGCAGGTAACCCGCGCTCACTTTGCCAGAGTGCTGGTTAATAATTATGGCGTGCCTACCATGAACGCGGCATTTAAAAAGTATTTAGGCAAGGGCAAGCGTGCGGCAGTGAAGGCCCAATGGCCAAGTATTGATACTGCCATAACCTGGATTCAAGAATCAGGCGGACAAGCGGTATTGGCCCACCCCGCACACTACGACATGACCGCGAAATGGCTTCGCCGGCTTGTTGCTTTTTTTGAGCAATCTGGTGGAGACGCCATGGAAACCGCATTTCCTGGCATCAATAAAACTAAGCAAGAGCTAATTAACGAGCTGGCAGAAAATCACGGTTTATTGGCCTCTGCAGGCTCTGACTTCCATTTTCCGTCCCGCTGGACCGAACTTGGAAAGAATTTAGGCATAAACAGCAAGTTGACACCTGTCTGGCACAATTGGCAGCATATCAAACAACTTACTTAACTGAGGGATGAAGAGCAACCATGAGCCAATTTTTTTACGTTCACCCAGATAATCCACAAAAGCGCCTTATCACCCAAGCTTGTGAGTTGATTCGCGATGGCGCTGTGGTGGTCTATCCTACTGATTCTGGTTACGCTATCGGCTGCCAAATGGAAGACAAAAAAGCCCTAGAACAGCTGTGCCGAATTCGTCAGATAGATAAGGATCACAACTTCACACTGATGTGCCGCGATATGTCTGAGCTGTCGATTTACGCAAAAGTGGATAACACGGCTTTTCGCCAAATTAAAAACAACACGCCAGGGCGCTATACTTTTGTGCTAAAGGCCACGCGAGAAGTGCCTAAGCGATTACAAAACCCGAAGCGTAAAACTATTGGTATTCGCGTGCCGGACAACGCCATTGCGCTAGCATTGCTAGAAGAATTGGGTGAACCATTAATGTCTACATCGCTTATTTTGCCAGGTAATTCTGAAGCTGAATCTGATCCAGATGTAATTCGTGAAAACCTTGAGAAGCAAGTTGGGTTAATTATCCACGGTGGTTATATTGGTGAGCATCTTACTACGGTAGTAGACTTGTCTGACGATACGCCAGTGATATTACGCGAAGGTACCGGTGACATTACACCGTTTCAGTAACGATAACATTAGAAGCGAACCCTTCGTTGAATAGCGATATAAATACTGCAGAAGCGGGCGCTGTGCTGGGCTCTACCGACATGGCTAGCAATGGGCCTAAAGATGACGAGCTTATAAACGCAGAGCTTACTAAGGCCGAAAAGCAGTCGCATATGCCTATTCAGCAGCCATTACCTCTGGCGTTCATCAACGGTGAGGCGTTGATTGAAAAGCCAGAGGACTTGTTTATTCCTCCCGATGCTCTCGAGGTGATTCTAGAAACCTTTGAGGGGCCGTTAGATTTACTGCTTTATCTCATCAGAAAACAAAAGTTTGATATCACGGTATTGCCTGTTGCTGATATCACCAAGCAGTATATGGAGTATGTGGATGCCATGATGGCGCTAAAGCTAGAGCTTGCTGCAGAGTATCTTCTCATGGCAGCCATCCTTGCTGAGATTAAATCTCGCTTACTACTGCCTAAACGAAGTGATGAAAGCGAAGATGAGGAAGACCCTCGCGCCGAGCTAATAAGGCGCTTAAAAGAGTACGAACTAGTCAAGCAGGCCGCGGAAGACTTAGATGAGCAGCCACGTTTAGAGCGTGATGTGTTTAATGTTGCTGTTTCAACAAGTTCTAATGTAGTGCCTATCAGGGTTGAGCCTGATGTGTCTCTTGCTGAGGTGGTATTGGCATTTAGCCAAGCAATGAAGCGGGCTGAAGCCTTTGAGCACCATACTATTGCAAGAGAGGCGCTAAGCACGCGAGAGCGCATGTCATTGATATTGAGCCTGCTCAATAGTACAGACTTCTCGCCTCTTGAGGCGCTATTTACCGTGGAGGAGGGACGCGCTGGTGTAGTGGTATCATTTTTAGCCATTTTAGAGCTAATGAAAGAACAACTTATTTTTTGCATACAGGCAGGTCCTTACGCCAAAATTCATGTAAAATTGGGCTCACATGAAGAAAATTAATACCGCACAGCTCAAACAGCTAGTTGAAGCTGCTATATTTGTAGCAGATAAACCCATTACCAAACAGCAGTTGAAAGAGTCTGTGCTGAGCGATTTTACCGTAGCGGACAGAACCTTAAGCAAGGTCATTAACGAAATAAAGTTAGATTATCAACCTCGGGGAATACAGCTAATTGAAGTAGCAAGTGGCTTTCGATTTCAGTCCCTTGACGCGCTCAGCCCGTGGTTAAGCAAGCTATGGCAAGAAAGTGCACCAAAGTATTCGCGCGCAATGTTAGAAACACTGGCGCTTATTGCGTATCGTCAACCCATTACCCGCGGCGAAATTGAGCAAGTAAGGGGAGTGGCGGTAAGCAGCAATATTATAAAAACACTCACAGAACGAGATTGGATTAAAGTTGTAGGGCACAAAGAAGTGCCCGGGCGTCCTGCGCTATATGCTACAACCAAAGGTTTTCTAGATTATTTTTCAATGTCATCGCTGGCCGATTTGCCCAATGCAGATGCTTTTGAAAATATGGCAGAAAGTATTGAATCTGACTCGACGCTTAAGGTGTTAAATGAGGCACCGTCACAATAGACCGTGCGACCGTAAACAAGCAAATAAAGAGTGAAGTTACCCATGACTGAAAAGTTGCAAAAAGTACTAGCTAACCAAGGGCTAGGCTCGCGACGAGAAATGGAGCGTTGGATTGACGAAGGTAGAGTGTCGGTGGATGGAACTGTTGCAACTCTTGGCGATCGCGTAGACAACACCGCGAGCATTCGCGTTGATGGCCATTTGTTATCCCGCCAAACCGAGCAGCCAGTATGCCGTGTTCTTATGTACAACAAACCTGAGGGTGAGTTGTGTAGCAGGCACGATCCAGAGGGCCGAGATACCGTATTCGACCGACTTCCAGCAATACGCCTAGGGCGTTGGATAACGGTAGGCCGCTTAGATATGAACACCAGTGGTTTGTTGCTGTTCACTAACGACGGTGAACTCGCAAACCGACTGATGCACCCTAAGTGCGAAGTTGAACGGGAATACGCAGTACGTGTATTTGGTGAGGTCACTAGCAAAACCATCAGCACACTTAAAAAAGGGGTTCAGCTAGAAGATGGTGAAGCCAAGTTTCTGACCGTGTCTGGTGCTCCTACGCCACAGCTCTCTGAAGACGAAAGTATGAACCGCTGGTACAATGTTACGCTTAAAGAGGGACGAAACCGAGAAGTTCGTCGTTTGTGGGAGTCTCAAGGTGTTCAGGTAAGTCGACTTATTCGCGTAAAATATGGTCCTATCGAACTGCAAAAGCGCCTGCCTCAAGGTGCGTGGGTAGAATTGGAACTATCAGATGTTAACGCGCTGAGAAAGCATGTTCAGTTAGCAGATGAAACCCAGACCATGGTAAATATTAATCAACAAGGCAAGCTGGATCACGTTAGGTTAAGCCGCATGCGTCGCTCGGTGAAAAAGCACAAAGTGCGCAAGCAGCAAGGGCTTAAAAATAGAGTGGGCCGTGCTACTAAGCCAAAATAAGTATAAATCAAAGTGAAAAGGGGCTGCATGCCCTTTTTCTTTGTCTGCTATATTATCAAAAATAAACCCTGTGGCTTAATTAGTACTAATCAATCAGCGCTTAGCCAATACAACTGAGTTCAATTGGGCTTTAGCTAGTGCAAGCTAAACGAAACTTACTGCTTAAGAATGTTGCGCAAGACTTAATTCAAAACTAAAACACGTTCCGTGGCCTAGCCTGCTTTCTACCTGCAAATCCGAATTCAGCAGCGCCATCAGCTTTTTACAAATAGCTAGTCCTAACCCTACGTGGCTAAGGCTACCTTTCTCTGTATTGCTAGCTTGATATCTAGCATCGAAGATAAACGCAATTTCTTTGTCGCTTATACCTACGCCAGTATCACTAATATCTACCCGCAATTTTTCATCAAAAATAGTGACTTTCAGGTCAATACTTCCTTGAGGTTGGGTATGACGTATCGCATTGGCAATAAGGTTAGTAAGAACCCGTTCAAGTTTTCCAATATCTGCAAATACGTGATATTCAAAGTGGTCGGGGATCACTCGAATTGTTATGCCTTTCTGTTTAGCATCCAGTTCAAACTTTGCTGCTACATCGTGCAATAATTCTCCTAACGGAAAATACTCTTGATTGAGCGTTACTTGGCCACCTTCTAAATACGCCAACTCAAATATTTGGTCGATTAGATGTTTTAGATTTTTCGCGTTTTTCAGAGATACATCAATAAAGTACTGTTTGTCCTCTAGGGACAGACTCTCACCGTTGATTGCCAAAGTTTCGATATAGCCCTGCAAACTTGCTAAAGGGGTTCGTAGGTCGTGGGATAAGTCGGCCAGCAGCACGCGCCTCTGGCTATCAATCTTATTTAACTGCGTGAACTGATGATCTATGTGCAAGAGCATGTCGTGAAAACCGCAGCCTAAGCGGTCTATCTCATTGGTGCTGTTTTTGTCCCACTTCGCTAAAACGGGTAGTAACTTTTCGCGGTCAAATTCAGCTTTGCAAACTTTTTCCATATCGTCACTTAATCGTCTAAGGGGATTGGTGAAGTATTTAAAGAGAACCAACAGCAAGGACAGTAACAGCACCATCCCTACAAACATGAACAACGCCACCTCTCGCATGCTTTGGCTATTTTTTAAATTAGCGAGAATGGAGTCGTAACGCTCACCGCCAATAATGACATACAAGTAGCCCTGAAGTGCTTCTTGCTTATACACTGGAGCGGCTGAAAATATTTTATGCTGGCCTAGGTTTCTCGGGTCATCCCCAAGAATTGGTAATTCAGCGTCGCTATTTACTAATTGAAGAATGGGGGTGAGATCGATTTTCTTTGCCTTTACTTTGCCCGGCTCTGCTGAGTAGGTAAGAATTTCACCTTGCGGGCTTAAATAATAAAATTCGAAGTTGGGCCCTAACACCATTAACGTGTGAAATAGATTCTCTAATGCTTTGTAGTCGTAAACTCCTTCTTCGAGCAGCGGATTGTCGCCAACTAAATGCTCAGCCAAACCAATGTGGAGTCTTTGCTCGGCTTCTTCTTGGGTTCGTTGTTGAAGTAGGTTCGTGACGTAAAAGCAGGCAACAATAACGACCATAAATACGCCCACTACATACAGCGCAAGGCGAGGGTAAAAGCTGAGTTTCATGGGTTAGTCCTTATTAGTCTACACCTTGCGGATTGAATTTATAGCCAACGCCCCACACGGTTTGCACTATTTGGGGGGAGGTGGCGTCTCTTTCCAATTTAAATCGCAGCCGGTTGATATGGGAGTTAACGGTATGTTCATATCCACTATGGTGGTATCCCCACACCGACTCAAGCAGCTGACTTCGACTGAACACCTGCCCAGGATGACTGGCTAAATGGTGAAGTAATTCAAATTCAGTCACGGTGAGTAGTAGTTCGTTGCCATTCAAAAAGACTTCGTGATTCTGCTGGTCGATGGTTAGGCTTCCAATGGATAGTGAGGTAGTAAGATTTTGCTGACTGCTCTGACTATTTTGGTTTTTTAACAGGGCGTGAAACTTCCGTAACTGAGAGCGCACCCTGGCTTGCAGTTCTCGCACACTAAAAGGTTTGGTCATGTAATCGTCGGCACCTAACTCCAGCCCCAGCACTCTGTCGGTTTCCGACGTCTTTGAGGTCAGCATTATGATAATCTGCATGGGAAGCGCTTCACGAACTTGTCGGCAAATATCTAGGCCATTGAGCGATGGCAGCATAACGTCTAATATCACAATGGCGTATTGACCCGTCAATGCGCTTTTAAGTGCTGCTTTGCCATCAGATTGGTGCTCAGTTTCAACCCCCAATTCTTGCAAATTTACCCTCATAAGATTTGCTATATCTTGGTCATCTTCAACGATTAATATGGTGTCTGTCATTCGGTGCGATCCGCGCGCTAAAAATAAGTAGAACGGTGAAAAGGCGTTAATCTTTCATTCAATTTACGCTTTTATTTGGTAAGTCGGTTTGTGTCAGGGGCAATTAGTAACATTTTTACCAAACGCTGTTGCCATTTGCCCCTTGGAACACATTACGTTACTCAGTTCGGGTAATGTGAATGCGGATAACTGGGTTGTCGAACTTGTGCTGTGAAGACAGCGCAGACTGCGTCAGTCCGTCATCGGCGCTTACTACCCCTGGGTGCATCGAAATATAGCCAGTGTCATCACGCTCGGCATCAAAACCTTCTCCGTTTGCCGCTGGTCCAGGCATTGTTGCCGCACTTTCAGAATTCGACTCTGTGCCAGAATCGTAAGCTGGGCGAGAGGCAACGTAGGTTTCGCCAACCTCAAGTCCTGATAGATTCCAGCTGCTTATTCCCGTAAACGCATCGTTAGTGTTCACCAACATGGTAGCAATAGTGAGATTAGCGTCTGTTACGTCATCCACTGTCACACTTATCGTTTGCGAATCACCAGGGGGTATAGGGCCTGTCCCCCCTGAACTTGCTAAACCTTGGCCAAGAAAGTCTGTAGCGTCGCCACCTTCGGCTATGCGCTCTAGCTCAACAGAGGCTACTTCACCCACCTGCCATAGCGTATTGTCACCGTGTAATACAACGGCAGGTGGAGACAAAGGTTGTGCATTGGTTAAATTGGTTATAGTTACTTCATAGCTTACGGGTACGGGCGGTGGAATTTCAGCCGGAACTTCCACCTCAACAATCACTTCCCTAGTGTCATCATCACCACAGGCGGCAAGTAAAAAAGGGATAAGCAATACCACCGCTTTTTTATACTGCTTTGTCTTGTCTTGAAATACGTTGGTCATGTCCTGCTCCTTATCGTACTGTTACCGTTACTTTTGCCACGGGGTTTAACCAACGATGAACGGCATTATTGACATCACTTGCGCCTTCGGTAAGTGAGTCATCACCAATATTACCTCTGTGAATGTGTACAGTTTGATTGATATCCGCTCCGGCAACGCCGGTACCGCCATTACCTATCATGGCTTCTAACGGCGGTGGAACAGGCATTCCTGCTTCTCCTAATGCGCCACTACCGCGCAATTCGTCATTGGCTTCGGTGCCTGCATCATAAGCATTTAAATAAACCGTATAAGTGCCTGCTTCGGTTGGAATTGACCAGTTGTCTAACCCAATAAAACCGTCGTTAGACGGAAGCACCATCGCCACTACCGATAACACTGTGTTGCTATCTGCTGTCATGATATCTGCCGATGCGGTCATAGTTGGGGCTAACAATCCGCTCGCTGGGTTTGCGATGACGTCGGCACCAATGGCGTCGCCGATGGTTGCTATACCGTCTAAACTGCCGCCTTCTGCCATCATTTGTAACTCGGTACTTGCCGTTTCACCCACCTCAAAAAGGCTGGCGTCTGCAGAGTGTGCTACTGCTGCAATGGGGGTGAAATACAAGCCGTGAGTTAAGTTTTGAATTTCTACAGTTAAATCGGCAGCAACACTGTGTTGGGCTGTAAAAGCTAGTAATGCTGCGGTAGTAAGTGTGTTAAATCGTTTCATTGAAGTTTCCTCAGTGATCAAAAAGTGCTCGTGAATCAATGTTGTCAAAAAGTGCTTGTAAACAAGCTTTTTTAAATAACTTTTCGCGTTTGGTCATTCGCGTGAGATCAATACTGAAGGGGAAATGTCACAAAAGTATCCCGAAAATCAGACAAATCTATTCTCTTGATATAACAACTATTACAGTGGTTTTCACTGCACACATTTCCATCATCCGATCAATATCAACAAAAAATAACGATCCACTGTTGCAAACACCCGTAGGAAATAACGAACAAGTTGTTTCAAAATGGCAAGGAGGAAAGATGAAAGACATGCCACAATTGGGAATGGGAACGTTCCGTTTAGAAGCCGAGCAGGCAAGTCAAGCAGTGAGCGACGCACTCGAAGTAGGGTTTCGCCATATCGATACTGCACAGTTTTACGGAAATGAATCTGAGGTAGGCGACGCTATTCAAACCAGTGGGTTAAAACGCGCCGACTTTTTTGTTACTACCAAAGTGTGGTATGAATCGTTAGGTGAAGATCAATTCATGGCAAGTGTCCATGAAAGTTTAGAAAAGTTAAAACTCGAATATGTAGATTTACTTCTTATACATTGGCCGTATCCTGGTGATGATATAACCCTTGAGAGTTACTTAAATCGTTTAAAACAAGCGAAGGAACTCGGGTTGGCTCGACATATTGGCGTATCTAACTTTACGATAGATCAGCTCGACCAAGCGGAGACAATTTTGGGTAAAGGTGAAATATATACCAACCAAGTAGAGTTTCACCCTTTTATGCAAAATCACTCAGTAGTAGAAGCATGCAGAGAGAAAGATATTAAGGTAACCGCCTACATGCCATTTGCTGTGGGCAAAGTGATGCAAGATGATACGCTTACCGCGATTGCCAACAAATATGATGCTTCGGCCGCTCAAGTGGTTCTATCGTGGATGGAAAAACGTCATATTTATGCAATACCCTCATCAACGAGTAAAACACACCTGGCAGAAAATTTAGCCTATGGTGGAGTTCAGCTATCTGATGCAGAATTAGATATAATTGATGGATTAGATAACGGCGAGCGTATTGTCGACCCCGACTTTGCTCCCAAATGGGACTAAAAAATAAAGGACTAAATAATAAGACTACATAGAGCGTAGTTCCGAAAAGACAACGTAAAAACGAAAAGTAGCGATTGAACAGACTCTCTGTCTTTCGCTACTAGTCATTTATTGTTGCTTTCTTTCGTTATGTGTCCTCGCCCTTGCTTTTGTAGAGAGAGTGATTGGCTCAACAAGTAAATCAGTTAAGTTCCCCCCATTTCTCACAAATTAATCAACGATATCTTGATCGTCAATTCTCATCGGTCAAGCGACAGTTTTACCCCCGCCAGTAAGCGTGTGACACCACCTGCAGTATCAACCCTTAAAAACCAGTTTGTTTTGTGCTGTCTAGACAACACACTGCTAAATTCCACAGAGCCGCCGTGTCCGGTACCTAAAAAGTCTTCTGTAAGCTCTACCCGCTCGCCGAAACCATCATCCACATAAGCGTAGTAAGCAAAGTACTCAATGGGGTTGCGCAAACTCATACGCGCTCCAGAGAATTCGCCGCTCATACCGGCAATAAATTTATTTGCTGACGCATCAATCCGCTGCACGTTTTCAAAAAACAGCGTGTTTTCATTAGAATAATTGAAACGATATTCAGCTCGCAAAAAATCACCTCTAAGCACTCGTTCTACACTGGCTTCATAGCTGTGCCTATGTCCCATTCGTGCTGAGTATTCAACTTCAAAATAGTTATCATCGCTGTTTCCTTTGCCAATATCTAACGCATGATTTGCTTGTTCGTTGGCAAGCTGACCAACAACAACCTCTATGGCGCTATTATTGCGAAGAGACCGAACGTGTCGAAAACCGGTTATCCAACCATCTTTAGATAACCCTGTAGAAGAAACTCGACCCTTGTAAGTAGGTATTATTCCAAATTCAGTCTTTCCGTACTGGCTTTGGTGACGGGCGTAAAGTCGCCTTGCGTATAGGTAATCGGTGTTGCTACTGCTAATGGTATTGTGGCTTGAGGAAAATCCGTCACCTGTTACCACAAAACTACGCAGTGACCATGTTTTTGATAGCGTAACGGAAGGGTAATAGCGAATGCGATACTGCTCTCGACTTGGTCTATTTGAGCGCTTGTCGTAACGCAGCTGAATGTCTAGCTTTTGTGAAAACTTCACTGTGCCAGCGTTTGTGGGGCTATCGGCTACTGCACTGGTTGAGTGGTTAAGTAAAAATGCCAAAATAACTAAGCTAACAAGTGTGCTTAGTTTATTGCGTAATTTCCTATCCACATAGATTCCTAGTCAGTTATCGACATATAATTCCAAGCGCACCGACCTGTTGGGCGCTTTATAAAAGGAGGTGACGTATGTTATACACTATTGAGGAAAGAATCGTTGTGACAAGCGTATCAAGTTATCGTGAATAACCCAACGGTAGCCTTTTTGTTCAAACAACGAAATAGAGGCATGGTCTGGTAGGCCATAGTAATTGGCTTGAGAATCATCTTGAGGCATAGCGACTAGTGCCACACCATCTGCTATACGTTTTGTCGCGGCGATCATGGCATCTAAACCAGCAGGGTAGATGGTAAGCATATTGTCAAAGTAGGACAGGCTGTAATCCATTTCGATAGCGTGGGTAGATAATATATCGCCCGTATCAATGCCCCCATCTTGTATGCGATGTAACGTGCACCCTATATGAGATTCGTCCCTTAGCATCGCCCAAAATGTTGCCATAATTCCTCGGTACTGCGGCAATAATCCTGAGTGCAGATTGAGTACTCCGTATTTGGGCACTTCAAGAGCAGGCGTTTTTAAAATACGGCCAAACCGTACCGACAATATTAAATCGGGTTGGCAGCGCTTTAATACAGAAAGGCCATGACCATCGTTAATCTCTGATACAGGGTAGATATCGACACCACGCTGCTGCATGGCTTCGAATGTGAGCAGTTGAGGTTGTGCATAGACCTCGTATTCTCCGCTTTCTTTTCCAGCAGCGCCTTTGTCACTAACGCCTTTTTCTGAGCCTTTACATTTAGAAGCTTCTTGCTTGGAGGCTAGGGCCGGAAAAAGAATTCGTGTGAATAGCGTATTTTCGTAGAAGGACAACGCCTCAAGCGCTTTAGGGCGATGGCTGTTGCTACCTACCTGCGCTGTCATTAGCACACTAAAATGGTGTTCGGGTAAAGCCTTGATAAGACGATTCGCAGCCAAATTACTGGCAATGTCTAGGTTGCAAAGAAGTGTAATACGCATAATCGTCCTTTCAAAGCGGCTTCAATGAAATGTTTTAACTAGAGCGGGTGCCGTCACTACACCGCTAATCTCATACCTAGCAACACCAACATAACCACGTTAGCAATAATACCAATTAAAAAGAAGTAGCTTCGTGGGCTTGGGTTTTTCTCGGTGGCAATGCCATAGTAAAGTGCCATATGAATGACTCTCGCAAAAACATAAATCCATACACAAAGCGCAAAAATAAAGCTTTGATAATTGATAACAAAAGCAAAAAACACAGTCCCCATAAATAGTGCACTGTTTTCAATCGTATTGTGAAATGTGCGATGTGCCCTAAAAACAAAACTATCGTGTGATAAGTTGTCATCCATCTTACCTGGTACTGCATTGGGCTGTGTCGCTTTGCTCACCGTCGCAACGCCCCACTGCACGAGTAAAAGCAGTAAATACAAATAGAAGGCGAAGTAAGCTGAAAATGTGATATCTGTCATGGATAAATCCTTTACTGAGTTTTCCGTGTTTTACGGTAGTGGCAGCCCTTGTAGAGTTATTAAAAATATCGTGTAAAACCACGTTATAAAATACAACGCCATAAAAAACACGTTATGAAAAGCGGTCTGCAAAAAGCAAGCCTCTATTATTGGCACCGTTCTTCTCGCCTGCAGCGCAGAACGAGCGAAGTCCGCTGTAATATATTCCAAATGTCTTATAAAAATTACACGAGAATTCCAGAATTACCTTCCTAGCATAAAGGATGTGTGACGCTACTCATTCGCCATGTAGTTGTGTGGACGAAAAAATAAATAACCACTACGTAAATTCGCTGGATGAGTTTCAATCCGTTGCTGAGCATAATTTGAATAGTTATCAATAATTGTAAATAACTGAATGGCGCGGTCGTTCAGAGAGTGAGATCAGAATATGGCTTAAATCTTGTAGGTTTTTAAGTATGTAGGCATAGGATTAGGTGAGCAGGTTATAAGTAAAGCCCTTAATAAAACCTTTCTGACAAGGTGATTCAACAAGCTCAAATGCACGCTGAGGTGCAGACAAACAGCTGGCTTAGCACATTTGGTTTAGAACGGTGTACGAAGTGTCAGCTTATTAAAACGCTCAGTAAACGTCGCGGTTAGAATAACTAGGATGCGTGAGAAAAATGCAATTAATTTATGTTGACGATAATTTGCCCGGTATATCTCGAAAGCCAAAGGGCAAGCAATGGCGGTATTTCGATCCTATCGGAAAAAAGATACAAGATGCGGATGTTATTGATAGGCTAAATAGCTTGGCGTTTCCGCCAGCCTATAAAAATGCGTGGTTCTGCCCTGAAGAAAACGGCCATATTTTAGCGACTGGGTTTGATAGTAAAGGGCGCAAGCAGTACCGTTATCATCCGGAATTCAGAGCTCAGCAAGAGGCAAAAAAGTATGAGGCCTGCGGTGTCTTTGGTCGTAAATTACCGCTTCTTAGATCGCAATTGGAATCTGACTTACAAGGTGACGAGCTAAATGTTCAGCGCACGTTGGCTGCTGTGGTCAGGTTGATGGATTTGGGCGCATTGAGAGTTGGAAACGAACGCAACGTTAAGCAAAACAAAAGCTATGGTGCCACAACACTTCGTACTCGCCACGCAAAACTAACCGGGAAAACCATTCAGCTGAGCTACCGTGCAAAGTCAGGGAAAGAGCGACAGGTCAATATCACCGACAGGGTGCTTAGTCATGTAATTAAAGAGCTGCAAGATTTGCCTGGTCAGCACCTTTTTCAATATATTATTGAGGGAGAGCGCACCAATGTGACATCAGGTGAAGTTAATCAGTATATTCGAGAGGTCATGGGTGAGTCGTTTAGCGCCAAGCATTTTAGAACGTGGCGAGCCAGTGTCATTGCATTTGAAGAATTGGTCAATGCAACAGGCGAACTTACCCTTAAGAGCATGCTCGATACGGTGTCTTCTCAACTTGGTAACACGCCAGCCATTGCGCGTAAGTCCTATGTGCACCCCGAGTTAATTTCACTGTGTAAAGAGGATGAGGCAACTCAAGAGGCATGGAGAACGTCTTTAACATTGCCGAGAAAAACGAAATATTTAAGCCGCACAGAGCGAGGCTTTTTAGCATTGTTAAACGGCCAGAGTACCCATCATAGGCACAATTAGTTGATTGTGTTCAACGTGTCGAGTGATAAAAGTTAGCCGCTCGATTATTAGTCACTAGCCACAACGACTTGATTACGACCTGCTTTTTTTCCCTGGTATAAAGCCTCATCGGCTTTTCCAATATAATACTCAATCGAGTTGTGCTCTTGGACTCTAAAGGTGAACACACCAATGGTTGCAGTAACTTTGATAGATTGACTATCGGTAATATCTACCGCGTTTTGTTCGATGGATGAACGGATTTTTTCTGCAATACTGCATGCAATAGTGGCACTGACATCATCTGTGATAATGATAAACTCTTCTCCACCAAACCTTCCTAGTAAATCTATGCCCTCACGAAGCTCTTGTGAAATAGAATTCGCTACTGACTTAAGGCACCTATCACCGGCTAGATGACCGTAGGTATCGTTTATAGATTTGAATTTATCCAAGTCTATAATCATGACTGCTATTTCCTTTTCCGTCTCTTTTGATTGTTCAAGCGTATTACTTAAGTAATCCAACGCTGAGCGTCGATTAGCAACACCTGTTAACATATCAATCTCTGCTTGAGTACTTAGTTTGTTACCAAGCGCATTATTGGCGCGATTGAATTCGATACCAAAGGCGGCAGACAACAACACAGAAAAACATAACCAAAGTGCTCTCGACGCTGTTTTACTGGCGGGTACATTTTCGTATGTATAGTTGGGTATGTATTCTACTGACAAATACATAAAAACAACAATTAGGAAGATGGTGAGTGTTGTCGCCCATGTATATTTTGGATTGCTAACTAATGCAATAAATACAGGAATAATAGGATACAGGTAAGAAAACTGGCTATTTACCCCACCAGAGACCAGCGCAATAGGCGTAAGAACGGCAAGTCCTAACAGTACAAAAACAAACGGATACCATGCTTTCGGCTTTGTGTACCTCATGAACAAAAAAACGAGGCCAAGTACAGCAGTATTGACGATTCCAATGTAGGTGAAGACAGCGTCTTGATCGACAAGTGTTGGCCTGATAATAGTCGCCAGCAAAGTGATGAAAAAAATCAAAAATGATGCTTTTATTGTGATTGCATATTTAATTCTATCGATAAACATACATGGCCTTTTGGCAATATAATAATGTAAGGATTGTCATTGAGTAATCAAAGTTATCTGTACCTGCGAAAGCCATTATCATCAACGAATGATCTGATACTTAGATTTACCTTTCTACATTAATCATCACGCATTTTGCTCAAAATATCACCTTAAATAATGTGTGCTTTTTATCAGCAGTGTTTTGTCTGACTCACTATTTACTGACCTAACTTTTAATCAATTGATTTAATAACGCGGGCAGGATTACCGCTAATAATTACGTTATCACCAAAGGATTTGGTGACCACAGCACCCGATGCAACCACCACATTATTACCAAGCGTAACACCGGGGTTTATTACGGCCATTCCACCTACCCAACAGTTGTCGCCAAGCGTGATTGGTTTTGCTAATTCAATGCCGGTGGCTCGCTGAACTGGGTCTATTGGATGTGTGGCGGTATAAATACCAACTTGTGGCGCAAGCATACAGTTATCGCCAATAGTGACCTTGGCGGCGTCTAAAATAACGCAATTGAAATTGGCATAGAAATTCTCACCCACAACAATATTCTCGCCGTAATCACATTTAAACGAAGACTCAATATACAGACGCTTGCCCGTTTTAGCGAACAGGGCTTTAAGCAATTGTGTGCGCTTTTTGTGTTCAGTCTGACACGTACTATTGAGAATATCTAATTGCTTACGGCAGTCTTTACGACGTGCCGTAAGGTGTTTATCAGAAGGGAAATAAAGCTCGCCTGCGAGCATTTTTTCTTGTTCAGTCATGTGAAACTAGCGCCTGTATGGGGATATGGTTATTTCGCGTCGGCGTAGCTTACAACAACCTTTTCTTTAATGTCTTGGTTTTCTATCTTCAGCTCAATCGGCCGCTCTAATATTATAGATCCGTGCAATGTCACATTAGTCCCTATGGTAAGTGTGGGCATATGGTCATCTTCGTCTATCCATTTGCTGTCACTGCTTTTATAAACGATATCGCCAAAGATAACGCTGTCGCCTTCAACATTAATGTCGCCGTTCACCGTAGTGATGTCTTTTTCAATTGTCACGTCGGTAATATGAATGTCGCCATTTACCGTTTCTATATTTCCACCTATTTTACCATGAGGATCAAAGGATATATCGCCGTTCACCGTTTCTACATCTTTCGTTACAGTGACATGAGATGCAGCGAAAATATCACCGTTTACAACATCAATTCTTCTTACCGTAACGTAACTTTCCATATCTAAATTGCCGTTTACTATGCTGATGTCCTCAGCGCTGCCATGCTCATCAATATCTACGTTGCCATTGATTGATGATATATCACCGGCATGCTTACCGCTGGCGATATTAACGCTACCAAGCATCGTACTCACGTCGTTTCCATCCATAGCACTTGCGTTACCTACGTGAATAATACAGCCGCTTAGAAGCGTTGTACTTACTACAATCATGGCACCGGCGATAAAAGACTTGTTCATTTTGATTCCTTTGAGGATCTGTAATGTAATATTAAAATCGAGAAAGCTGGTGGCGTAAAGCAGTACATAATGATGTAAATATTACGTCTTTACTATCTCGCTAAAACTTAACTGTTAGTGAACTGTTGGCTAGCTCTTGCGTAGCCCTTAACTCATGTTGTGTTTTAATCATTTAATGTGCCAATTAATAAAATATTTTAAAAACAAGGGCTTATGGTTTTATTGGTTGGTGGATGACTGATTGTTGTCGCGGGTTTGATTATTAAATTAGCAAAGGGGCTAAATAGTGAGTTTTTTTGCTATTTGTGGCGATGATGTGTGCAGGTGTAGATGTTCATTTTTGTAAGGTTAAGCATAATGTAAGCGTTTCAGTGGCATTTGCGGTGTTAATAAAGTGCTAGTAAGCAAATGTTATGACGGTAAAAGTACCTCAGGCACTTGCTGTTGCTGATAATGGGTCTGTAGATTGCATAATCTCATATACAGATAGTGATAAAGAAAATAGAAAAGTTAACTTTTTGACTGCCTTAACGAATATGCCCCTGTGCGTGTTTTATGCGTTTTAACGGTCCATGGTTTAAAGGAAACGGCATGCAAGATAAGCAGTATCAGCTACACAGAGCTAAGCGTCAGGCATTGGCATGTTTACTGTTTGCGGCGGGTGTTTTTATGATCTCTATTCTCACCCAGAAATATCAGCCTGATATTGCACATACTTGGTGGTTGGGGCTTATCAAAATGGCAAGTGAAGCAGCGTTAGTCGGTGGGCTAGCCGATTGGTTTGCCGTCACTGCGTTGTTCAAACCTATTCCTTCATCTTATCCAATTCCACACACCAACATTGTGGCGAATAATAAAAACGCTATTGCCAATAACCTCTCTGAATTCGTAAAGGAAAAATTTTTTAATCCTCAAGCAATTGAAAAGCTGATCAGTGAAAGTAACCCTGCTCAAGGTGCGGGCCGGTGGTTAGCAATACCACAGAATGCGCAAAAGCTAAGCCGATTTTTGTGCGACGCAATAAGCGGCATGTTGCGAGTATTAGATGACCAACCAGTGAAGGCCTTTATTGCTAAAACGGCTGAGAAAGGGCTGAAAAATCTCGACTTAAACCAATTAATCGCTACCTCTTTAGGTGCTGTGACCAAAGAGCGCCAACACCAAGTCATGCTCGATAGGCTTCTCGGTAAATTAGCGGGGTTGCTTAGCCAACCCGACACGCAGGAATATATTGCTGATACGCTGGTGATATGGCTTAAGACAGAATACAGCAGACTTGAGAAGATATTACCTTCCAGTTGGATAAGCGAGCAGGGCGCGTTAATAGCGGTAAAGGCTGTATCATCTATTTTAGAGGATATTTATCAGGACGAAGATCATCCAATAAGGCATGCATTTGACGAGCAGGTCAATGAGTTCTTACACGACCTGCAGCACAGTCCTGAAATGGAGCAAAAAGTAAACGGATTCAGAGAAAAGGTTATCAACGACCCTGCGCTAAAGAATTATCTTCATAACTCGTGGCAACGGTTTAACCTGTGGCTGCTAAAATCCCTTGAAGAAAATGAGGGTAAAGCAGAGCAAAAGGTTGCAGGGTTATTGCAAGATTTAGGGGTTTCTTTACGAAACGATAGCCAATTATCCCATTCATTCAATCAGCATATCGGCGAGGCTGCAAAATATATGGCGCCCGAGCTAGCCGAGTTTCTTACCCGACATATTAGAGACACAATCAACAGTTGGGATGAAGAGGACATGGCAGCGCAGGTAGAGCTGAATATAGGCAGAGACCTTCAAAAAGTGCGTATCAATGGCACTATTGTGGGTGGGGTAATTGGCGCAATACTGTTTGGCATAGAGATGCTCATTGGTTTGTGATAGTTAACCGTTAAGCGACTCACTTCACAAAAAACGGAATATTTGCGTGTGCGGCGTTACCGTTTCCATCATAGACATAGGCGTATAAACGATAGGCCCCTGGTGTTGTAGGTGCTTCAAATTCAATTTTTTGAACAGAAGTATCTTTAATCAATCCATCCACAATCTCAGGGACTTCCTCTTTATCGCCGCCTACTTGTGTTGCTGTCGATTCCTTTCTTATTTCCCACTTGAAGGTTAGTGGGTCTTTATCTGGGTCTACTGCATTGAGAGTTGCTTCGTACTTATCACCCATTAAAAGATACACGTTGTCAAAGGCTACCTTGCCATCTAAGCCAATAGGACTCACCCTAGGGGCTCGATTTTCTGGCCACTCACCCGTCCATATATATTGCATTACATCAACGGCTTCTGTGCGCTCGCCTGAGTCTAAAAACATACCGTACCAGGTGCTGGTGCGTTCTTGTTTTTGACCCCATAAAAACACATAGTTGCCTATGACTTGCTTAGCATGGGGCTGAATGGCTTTTAAATA
Organism: Alteromonas ulvae; assembly: GCF_048987005.1. Classification (GTDB taxonomy): domain Bacteria; phylum Pseudomonadota; class Gammaproteobacteria; order Enterobacterales; family Alteromonadaceae; genus Alteromonas. The sequence continues at coordinate 1,609,291 of NZ_CP185261.1, forward strand.
GCTTTTGGCATAGTTACTGGCCTTTTCAGAGCTTGTTGTTTCTACAGGAGCTCCCCATTTTGTTTTATACACTTCCCAGTGGCCTACCGCGCCCCATTCGGTGATCATATAGGGGCCAGTGTAGCCGTAAGACTCGATATATTTGGGTAGGTTTACCACATCGGCATAAAGCTGAAAGCTAATGAAGTCCAATGCTGTTGCTCGCTGGGTAACAGCATCCATGGCTTTTTTGTCAAAGCCAGCCAGCGTTGTGGTAGTAGGGTGGTGTGGGTCTAGGCTCTTAATCATTTTTGCGGTTTGGTTTACCGCGTCGTAAACCTTAGGGTTAGTGAAATCGAAGTTCAATTCGTTACCAATAAACCATGTGAGTAGGGCAGGGTGGTCTTTATATTTCATTACTTCTGATTTCACCTGCTCTAATTGTGCTGCCACCGCAGATGAATCATCGTAATCAAAACCGTGGCGCTCCCGGGCAAAATCTATTCCTAAAGACACCGTCATCCCTAATTCGTGAGCCTTATCTAAAAGCGCTTTTGCTGGATAAACGCCGCCATCAATAGACCAGGTGCGAACAGAGTTAGCGCCATGCGCCTTTAGGGTTTTTAAATCAGCGCCATCGGCACCCGCACCTTTCACCAGATAATGTTTACCCGCCCGCGTTAACACATAGCCTCCGTCTGAGGCTTTAGCTACCTCTACGTGGATAGCTTCGGCAAAAAGGCAAGGTGAAAATAGTGCTAATACAGTGATTACAAAATATGTATGTAAACGATGAAGTATGGTCACTGCGTCACTCCTTAAGCGTGTCTAGCGACTTTACATTACAGGTAAACGATGCGACGCCCTAATGAGGGGGTCGCATCCGTAGTTAATTTTTAGACTACACAAACCCTAATTAGTACGCGTAGCGCATGCGCACACCAAAGGTTCTGGGACGCGTGAAAAAGCGGGTATTATCAAATTGGGTAATAATGGTTGCCGCAGTACGAACCTCATCAAATAGATTATTTGCGAATGCTTCGAATCTGAGTGCACCATCGCCGTGGGTATAACCTAAACCAGCGTCAACAGTCCAATAAGCGTCCACGCTGTCATCTAAACGGCGGCGCGGGTTGTCAGGGTTTTGATAGTCAATGCTGTTAAAAATGGTAAGGAATTGTTCATCCCGCCAGCCTGCAGATATTACGTAATCAATGGTGCCAGAGCTTATATCGAAAACCTGGCTTAAACTTGCATTAAGTTGGAAACGAGGCGTGCGTGGCAGTCGGTTACCGTCAATGGACTGAAACACGGCTTCATCAGGTGCCACATCTGCTTGAAAGCGAGAGTCTTGAATATCCTGGCTGTCTTCAATTTCAGCCTCAAGCCACAACGCTGTCCAATTAAGGTTCATATCGTAGGGAAGCTCAAACTTTCCATCAAACTGCATACCATAAATGGCTGAATCTGCGGCGTTGAAGCTAAACGATACCACCAGTGCGCCTGGCGTTGCGTCAAGGGGGTCTACGGGAGCGCCTGAATTGAATTCAAGAGCCTGTTCTACAGAGAGTAGGTTAGTAAATACCTGATCGCGATAGTCGTTATAAAACGCTGAAAAATTAAATGTGGTGGGCACGTCGCCCAAATCAAACTCATTTTTTGAGCCAAACTCAAACAAGGTAACGCTTTCTTCTTGATAAGTTGGCGCTAAAGTGAGCCCAGTGGTTGGATCGCTAAACGTATCGTTAAAGCCGCCAGATTTGTGGCCGGTTGCAATTAATCCATACACAAGCTGATCGTTGTTTAGGTCGTGCTCAATACGTATCCGCCAGTCGACAAAGCTATTGTCAATGCGTCCGTCTTGAACCGTAATGGAGTTATTTGGCGAAATAGGCACAGCAAACGAGTGGGTGCCGTCTTGGTTACAAATGAGATTGTCGGTAACGTCGCTATCTGAACACGCAGGGCGTACGTCTGCGCCGCCCGGAGTAATGCCGTTAGCAAAAATATCATCAAGGGTGTCTCGTTCGCCAAACTGAGCAATACCGTCGAAGTAAAAGTTTAAAAATTCAGCATCGGATACTGCGCCGTCACCATCTTGGTCAGGCTCATAAATAGAGCGTCCAAATCCTGCAAACGCAAATCCTTCGGTGCCAACGCGAGCTCCCATACAGCAACCAAACGGGTTGCCGGTATTGACATCAAACCCACCCAGTGCAAACGCGTAGCGGGCATTCACACCTTGTCGGGTTTTTGTGTCTTCAGTATAACGAAGTCCGAGGGTTAAGCGAGTGTCTGCACTAAACTCATAGGTGGCATCACCGTAAACAGAAAATGAATCGGTATCTGTATTAGGTTGATTAAATTCTGCCCCTTGGAAAAAGCCGCCTCTATCGCCAGCCGATGCTAGAAATGTTTGCTGCCTCTCATTAAATAGGAAGATCCCTGCGGTGTAGGTTAAACGGCTGGTATCATCATCAGATAACAAACGCAGCTCGTGAATAATCGATTCTGAGTCGGTTAAGAATTGAAAGCGTGAAAAGTCATCTATCGCCTGATCTAATGGATCGAGTGCTTCAAATACGCCAGGAAAATCAGGTGACAGCGGTGTGGCGGCTTGATAGTCGTAGATTAAGTCTCGATAACTGCCGTTGTACTCGAGTAAGGCTTTACCCATATCCCACGTCACTTCAATTTTAAAACCATCGTGAATGGTGTCTTGAATTGGAGTGAAGCCTCTTCCTACTACATCTCGAGGGTCTTCAATATCATCTGGGTCAATTCCTAACCCCAGTGGTAGGGCAAAGTTAGTTCCAGTATACCCAGTTCCTTGTTCCCGAGCGTAATCATAAGAAAGGTAAATACTTAAGTCATCCGTGGGCTCATACAGCGCTTGAAAACGCAGTCCAAGGTTATCTGCTGCTTCAGCAAGCTCTAAACCTAACGGGCCGACATCGTTATAATACGAGTCGTGATCCACTTTAGTGCCGGCAATGCGAAAAGCGAGTTTGTCGGTAGCAGGAATGTTAAGCGCACCCGTTATAGAGCGCTGATTATAATTACCCACCTCCACTTCTGCACTTCCATTCCACTGATTCAAGGCCGGTCGCCAAGGAATGATGTTTACCGAGCCGGCGGTGGCGTTACGCCCGCGCAATGTACCCTGCGGGCCAACGTTTACTTCCACTCTCGATATGTCAAAAAAGGCAGAACCAATGCCTGAGGGGCGAGGGATATAGACACCGTCTAAGTGAGTTGCAGCGGCAGGGTCGCCAAGCTCGGTGTTGTTAGAGCTGCCGATACCTCTGATCCACACCTCCACGTTGCCTTGATTATTACCAATTTCAAGACCGGGGATAGATTCGGCAATATCAGTAATATCTTGAATGCCCTGTGCTTTCAAATCTTCCCCAGAAAAGGCAAAGGCAGTACCCGCTAAGTCTTGCAAATCTTGAGTTCTGCGCTCTACAGTGACAATGATTCGCTCTACGTCAGCGTCTTTTTTATCTTGCTCGCCTTCAGCTTCCTGCGCTGCTAGCGAACTGCAGGTCATTAGAGCAACTGCAGCCATCAAAAGCAGTTTGCTGGCGAAATGAACCTTTGTTGTGGCAGTATTCATGAACCCTTGCTCCGCGCTCGATACATTTTTATTGAAATATTTCATTGCGTCTCTCCTCACTCAGCTCGGGAAAATGCTACGTTGTCGTAGAAAATGCCGCTGGGGTTGTAGTTGGTGGCTGAGTTTGAGAACCCAAACTGAAGTATTTGACCGTCTAAGCTGTCTTCAAGCGTCGCCTGCACAGTAAAGCGAGCCCATTCACTGTTGCTGACTTCGCTCAAGTTCACTCTAATATCAACGGAAGAGGCAAATCCATTGTTAGGGTCGAGTACGCGAATGTAGGCGTACGCTGTGGTGGGTGGGGCAATACCACCTTCAAAAGGAGCTTTAGCATCGAACGAAAACGAATACTCGCCGGCATCAGATGCAGAGAAGATACGCTCCTGAAAACTTGCAGCTTCGATTGTGAGCCCGTTGCCATGGTCGGCGTTATTGTAATCGCTGAACACATTCAGATACTGAGTACCCTGGCTCTCTGTGGCTTCGCCTGAGGCATAGCTGGTAAATCCGCCAGTGTTGTTTGGTGATGGGAATGGCCCATAGCTATAGGCAAAATTACCATCCGCCCCAAATACCGCAGCAAAACTTAACCAGTTATCACCAATCTCACCACCGTTTGGGTCGCCACTTTCAAAGTCGCTGGTGTAGTTTATCCCACCAACAGCCAAGTTGAAGCCTACGTTATCAACGACAATTGCCGATGGAGCAAAGCCAGTAGTACGGTTTGTAAAACCAAACTCTAACAACTGTCCAGCCATGGCCTCACCGTTAATATTGAAATCAACGCTGTAGGTTTGCCAATCTGAACTTGAAACTGTGGATAAATCGATTTCCACACGTGCTGTAGTAGCAAAACCGTTTGATGGATCTAAGGTTTGTACGTAAGCAGTTGCAACGGTGGGTTCGGCAATAGCACCTTCACTAGGGGCTCTTGCATCAAAGCTAAAGGTGTATATACCTGTATCGTCTGCACTTAACGTGACTTGCTGGAAAGTCGCTGCTTGTATAAGCAAACCATTACCATGGTCTTGGTTATTGTAGTCGTTAAAAATAACCAACTGTTGTGCGCCTTGTTCAGCGCCACCTTGATCAGTGGTGATATTGGCAAAGCTGTTGCTGTTCAATGGTGTTGCAAAGGGTTGTCCGTAGTTGTAAACAAACCCGCCGTTCGCATCAAAAACGGTGCCAAAGCTTTGCCAGTTTCCACCTAACGCTGCGCCGCTCCCGTCAACGCCTTCAAAGTCTGCAAAGAAACCTAAGGGCAACACTTCTACCTCTTCAATGTCGGTGGTCGGCTCCCAGCGCACGTTATCAATAGTAAATGTTGAAGTCGCATTAACATCGGTGGTGGCTAACACTAAACCCGCGCTTACATTGGCGGTATTGAGTCCACTATTAATAAGCTGGCTCAGTGGAATTTCAATTTCTTGCCATTCGCCATCACCAGGGCGACCTATATCTTGTGGGCCGCTTGTACAGGGGAATACACAGTCTATTTGCATTGTTATGGTGTTGGTGTCACTGCCAAAATCTGAAACAAATATATCAAATACCACAGCACCGCGGTTATAGCCTGAGAGGTTAACTGGCTCGGTAGCGATAAACCAAACGCCGCTCTCTCCATCACCATTGAAGGTAATCTCTATGACTTGGTCGCGAGCGGCATCATTGGCCGTTATCACTTCCCACTCTATTTTGTTCTCACCATCTGGATTATTGCCATCGGTGTAGGTGGCAAACCCTGAGCCACTGTCTCCTGCGCCAATGCCAAAGTCCCATAAAGGGTCGACGCTATCAATAAACACGTTTTGCGCCACAGTCGTGATACTGACAATGCCGCATGGCTTCGAGGAAGGCGCCCCACAGACTAAGTTAATGTTGTCGAACTGCATGCGAGCACCGCCACCCACGGGTTCGAGCACAATAAGGTTGAGAACCTGTTCAATATTAAGAGGGCCGCCACCAAAGGCGCCTATATTGCTTTGAATAACGTCGCTTAACGCAAGGGAGACCGACGTCCATTCGTCCTGTGGTAAGTCGCTCAAAGGTATCTGTGTAAAGCCAATATTTGGAAAGCCGCTGTCAACACCTACCTGCAGTAGGGTGGCCTCTGTAGACTCACTGTCTACAAAAACGTCAAAGGTGAGTTCGCCGCCAAAGAATTCATTATTATCCGCTCTACCCATGCCAAACAATTCAAAGGTATTGCCTTCTGGGTCATTAATTTGGATATTGCCGCCGCCAGACGTGACAACTTCAATGACGGTGCCTCTTTCTGCGTCTGCAGCCTCAACTTCGGATACGGTAAGTGCACCGTTATTGTCGAAAACGCCAATACCTAAAGGGCGCTCGCTATTACTATCAGGGAAGAGTACGCTAGGGCCGTTGTCGTATAAACTAAAGCTGTTTATTTCTACGTTCTGCGCAGGTGGGGTGCCATCGCCGCCTTGCGTAATGATGAAGGGGTCAACTTGGTCAATACTATTTTCGCACCCTAATCCATCGTTTACGGGGGGAAGCGGACACTGATAAACACGTACATAGTCCACGAGCATTTGCCCTGGAAATACATTGGTGTCGTTAGGATTTGGTGTGCCTGCTGGATTGCCACCAACGGCAAGGTTTAGAATAATGTGTTGATCTTCGTTAAAGGGAGCGTCTTCCTCTCCGGCTAGAAACCCTTCCATCTGGTTTTTGAAGTAATAATTCCAATACGTATCTCGACTGACTGTGAAGTAGTGAACGCCATCAACAAACCAGCGTATTCGTTGCGAATCCCACTCTACAGCGTAGTCATGAAACCCATCGGTGGGATCGATTTCAAAGGTTTTGGTAGCGCTTTCATTTAAAGGGAAGCTTTGACCGTAGTGGACAGTACCTGCTATGAAAGGCGTGGCTTGTCCAAAGGATTCCATAATGTCTATTTCGCCTTTTGCTGCCCATGCTCCATAGGGAGAAGGATCGCTTCCCAGCGTCCAGAATGCCGGCCATAGACCAAGGCCTTCAGGTACTTGAATACGTGCTTCAATTCGTCCGTAAGTAAAATCTAGAATTCCCTGAGTACGAAGACGACCTGAAGTAAATGCAAAATTAGCGTCTGGTGAGTCGCCTACGCGAGCTTCTATGACAAGCACACCGTCTTCAATAGTAATGTTGTCTGCAGTGTAGTATTGCTGCTCGTTATTACCCCATCCTGCTGGCAGCCCTTCAGAGGCCCCGTCTCCTATCTGAACTTCCCATTTACTTGTGTCAAGGGCATTGCCATCAAACTCGTCAGCCCAGATTAATTCATAATTGGCTGATGTGGGGGCCGGAGGGTTTTCTAAAGTACCTCCAATGGCCTCATCGTCGTTTTGACATCCGCTCAGTATTAATGTGCTGCTTACAATAAATGCAAGGCTAAACCAGGTTTTGTTAGTGTTCATGCGGCATTTCTCTTAAAGTGCGTAGTGTGTTTTCAATCTCGTGTGTTGGTGCAACTGTCAATGTGACAGCCACAGTGAAGGTGCGTTTTCCTTCACTGTGGCTTTCAATGAAGGTTAATGAAAACAACGACTAAGTGGTTTGTTCACCAACAGGTTGAAATTAAGCACACAGGCTCAATCAGACAACTGCGAATGCTGAAGAATAGAATTGCGTTTAAGTGTTAGCGCATCGGCAGAACACATTACGCCCTAATATTCAGCGAACATTAAGCGCTCGTACAAAGAGCAACGCTTTTCAGAATACTAACTATCGTGGTTTTCTGATTTTGATATTAGTTCACGGTGGTAATTGTGCAAACAATGCTTTATTACATTTTGTTTACATGTGTGGAAATGTAGACTTAAGTCTAAATTGCTGATTTTGCGTTAATTATAGAAAAGGCAAAACGCGGGTTTGAATATAACTAAGCCAGCTTAACAAGGCTCTTGAAAAGAATTAAATAAGAAAATGACCTAGATTTTAATAAAAAACGCGTTTAACTGTGGGCTGGAGAGGCCTAGATTAGGAGACGACTAGCTTGGGTATCAACAAACTAACATCGAATGTACTCATGAATACACTACTTACGATACTTATGTGTGACCATATAGCATGAACGCGTTATCGCTAGTGCTTAAATGCAGACAGAGCTTGAACCGAGAACCAAACACCAAGATTAAAGTATAAGCCTAAAGACTGAGACTAAAAACCAGGCTGTCTGCTTTCACTTTTCTTTTTAAACCGCCTTCTACATTACAGCGCTCAAGCTGCGAAATTGCATAATTGCTAGCATACATATCAGCAACCATTTCGTCATTCACGCAAAAAGGAGGACCAGGCAGTTTGCTTTGGTCATAGTCAAATGTAATCACTAATTGCGGGGCGTTATGCGTAATATCAATAAGGTGGTTAGCGTACTTACGGCGCAGTTCGTCGGGTAAAGCAACTAACGCTGCTCTATCATAAACACCGGTTACGTTGCCAATGTCATCACGACCTAGTGCAAAAATATCACCAACAAAAATGGTAAGGTTTGGTGCAGAAAATACTTTCCCCTTTGATGCTGAGGTGATCATAGGAGTAATGTCGAGATCGTTAAATAGCTGTGTCACAGCGACCTCGCTTAATTCTGCGCCGACAACTTGGCAGCCTTTGGACAGCAGCCAACCAATATCTTTAGTTTTTCCACATAAGGGTACAAAAATTCGCTTTAGTGAGGCTTTACTATCATGTGGGCCTAATAAAACATGGCTGTACTTCACCAACAAGGCATTACCTGTGGGTTCATGAAACCCAATTTCATTATTCTGCCATTTGCTGTGCCAAAAGCTATGTTCCATGGTAGTGCCTTTTAAGTAATACCCTTGAAAGTGAGAGCGCATAAATATATAGCGCTCATAAATAGTAGATTTAACATCCCGCTTTTGTTTTATCCGACTGCAGCGCGGTAAGCCGATTTGTATAAACTACTCGTCTAGCGGAGTATTGAAGTCTTCAGACAGCTCAAAGTCGCCTTCAACTTTTACTACTTTATTATCTTCAAACGTGATGATCATCTGACGCTGGAAGTCGTCGCCCCGGTCTTTCATGCCACGCTTCATATCGTAAACGTAATACCACGTGTCGTTATCAAAAGAGTCTTGAACAACAGGATTACCTAACACGTAGATAACTTGCTCTTTTGTCATATTAATACGCAGTTTTTCAACATCACGCTGATCTAGAAAATTGCCCTGCGGAACGTCAATTCTGAAAATCCAGTTAGAGCAAGCCGTGTTGGTAAATGTAATGCAAAGAATAACTATAAGGTGGTACAACTTCATGCGTATATAAGTCCAGTATTGCCTTTGTCAGTGCCTAAAGGTCTCCTCAAAGATAAACCTCAGCTGTTTAAATGCTAGCGCGAAGGCATGCTACATTGACAACTATGACCAATCAACTGCATTTTAGTTCGATGAAGCGCTTTTTAGCAGCTCTTTTGCGTTAGCAAGTGCCGTCTTGGTTACTTTGTCGCCAGCTAACAGTCGTGCGAGTTCGTCAATTCGGTCTTGTTTAGTCAGCGGTATCATCTGTGTTTCTGTACTTTCGCCATCAGTAAGCTTGGTAACAAAAAGCTGATTATGTGCTTGTGCCGCCACTTGAGGTAAGTGGGTGACACACATAACCTGAAACTGCGTTCCTAATTTTCTTAACAGTGCACCTACAATTGAAGCGGTTGGGCCGCTAATACCGGTGTCCACTTCGTCAAAAATCATAGTGGGGGTAGCATGACTATCGCTAGCAATAACCTGAATAGCTAAACCTATTCGAGAAAGCTCACCGCCTGATACCACTTTCTCTAATACGTCGGCATCTTGCCCAGGGTTCGTTGATACTTTAAAGGCAATCGTATCTAAACCACTCACCGCGGGCTTTCTCAGTTCGTCATACAGAATATCAATACACACTTTAGCGTGCGGCATATTCATTTGCTGAATTTGAGATTCAATGTCGTTTGCAAAACTTTGGGCTGCTTTCATTCGGCTTTCAGATAAACTGCTTGTTGCCACCAAATAATGTTGCCTTGCTGCTTCAACGTCGTGTTCGAGTGTACCGAGTAAGCTTTCCTGCTCACCAAGTGCAGCAAATTCTTGCGACAATAACTGGTGATGTTGAGCAAGTTCTTCAGGTGTTACGGCGTGTTTACGAGCCAGTTCCAACGCTTTTGAGTAGCGAGCTTCAACCTGCTGTAAACGCAGAGGGTCTATTTCCAGTTGATCGCAGTAACCACGCAGTTCGCTGGCTGCCTCTTCAACTTGAATTGATGCGTCGTTGAGAAGGGCAATGATAGGCGTTAGGCTCGCATCGTGTGCTTCTAATTCACCAAGCTTCTCAATACTGCTTTGAATAACGGCCAGCGCATTCCCTTCATCATTTTCATAAAGGTTATACACACTGGTTTGGGCTTGTTCTAATAAACTCTGACCGTTGCTTAAGCGCTTGTGCTCAATTTCAAGTTCTTCAAATTCGCCATTCTCAATGGCAAACTCGTCGAGCTCTTGCACTTGATAGGTAAGTAACTGCAGACGATCTTCTCTTTGTTGAGCCTTCGAACGCAGCTCACTGAGCGTTTTTTGTTTGTCTCTCCACGAGCCATAAGCGTCTTTAACATCATTCAATAAATGAGAATGGTCTGCGTAACTATCAATAAGTTGGCGCTGATAATCTTCTTTTAATAGCTGTAAATGGGTGTTTTGACCATGAATGGAAAGCAGTGTTTGGCCGAGACCTTTTAGTTGCTGTAAAGATACTGGAGTGCCGTTGATGAAGGCTTTTGAGCGACCTTCTTTCGATATTACCCGGCGAATAAAGCAGCTGGTTTCGTCTTCATCAGAGGTCAATTCATGTTCGTCGAGAAATGCTTTTGCACTTGCATTATCAGCAAGTGCGAAGTGCGCCACTATTTCGGCTTTCGCTGAACCTTTTCTTACCGCATTTGCATCGGCCCTTTCACCAAGGCATAAGCTTAATGCATCAATGGCAATTGATTTACCTGCCCCTGTCTCACCTGTAACGGCAGTGAGGCCATTTTCAAAATGAACAGAAAGTTGCCTTACAACGGCAAAATTTGATATCGAAAGATTCGCTAACATAACCACACTCTGATAAAGTTGAACATGATAATATATAGTACATGTAAATATATACAGTATTTATAAAATGTAAAGTATAGTCGAACGACAATCTGTCGATTTGCGAAGTATTGTTTGCTGAACATTTTTATCTGAACCACTATTTTTGGGCTCTATGCAGACCTTGCGGTATGTTTATGAACGGCTTGTCTGTTGCGCTTTATTTAAATTCGCCTGTTGTTCATACAGGTAAACCACAACACTATGTGCAATCGCTGCAACCTAAGCCTACAACTGAGACCTATAGGTTCGCTTTAGGGTTTGGTCCATATTCATTATCTTCATGGCTGTCTTGGGCAAAAAAAACAATTAATACAATTGAGCCAATAAGCGGGATTAGATTGAGTAACTGCCACCAACCTGAGCGGCCAGTGTCATGTAAACGCCTTGCACCTGCACTTAGCAAGGGAATTAATAGCCCAAGGGCGTAAATCATCGTTATAAATTCAGTGCCAAGGAAGTATCCAACGGCTGAACACACAATGTAAAAAATAATGTAGAACAGATAAAACATCCAGTATTCTGTGCGCCGCGCACGGCCTGTAAAATCAGCGTAGTGTTTAAGCGCTTTTGTAAAATAGTCCATTCAATGGAACTCCTATTTTTTTAATGATGTCTGGTTTCAGCAATCGGTGCTGAATTACATCAGACTAGCAGCATATCTCCATGTCAGTATTGTCTTTAATTTTTGTTTTTTGCACCATGTTTTTGGCTTCGACTAATATTTGCATGCGGACTGGTATAACTTCGTTTTTTATAGACAAAGCACACACTTTTCACTGTTCGCAAGACCTCTGCTTCAAAATTTAGCCTACAACTTTTTGTGCAAGTGTTCACTATAAAACTAATGGTAATTCCACCTGATGTAATGACTTGCATTACGTTAAAGATAGGTACAAGTGAGAAAAAAAGGAAGGCCACGTTGGCCTTCCTTTATCTTCCTATCGGTGCTATTAACCGATGGAACTATTGGGCTAATTCGCCGCTACCCGATTCTAAATGCGCTCTTACGAACCATTGGAACTGCTCTAAATCAGCGAGTTGACCTGTGATCATATCTTCCGATACGGGATCTAGGTCGCCTAGACCCTCTATCGCTTTGCGGTGATCGCCATTTACGCCGTCATACACTGCATCTAGCGCTTTTAAATGGTCGGTCACTAAGCCTTTGCCTAACTCATAATCATGCCACGAACGGCCCTCTACAATCGCTTTTGGTGTGCCTTTCGGTACGCCACCTAGTGTGGCAATTCGTTCTGCAATGGTATCAGTCATTTCGCGCACCGCATCAACTTGTGGGTCTAGCATTTCGTGTACACCAATGAAGTTTGGACCTACTACATTCCAGTGAATGTGCTTCAAGGTAAGCTGCAGATCAAGTAGCGCCACCAAACGTTGCTCTAACGTTTTGATAGTGCTTGCTGCAGTGTCGTTATCCATACCTGGTGCAGTGAATTTAATTTCGTTGTTACTCATAATAATAAACTCCTTATTATCGCTTCGGTAAATAGGTGTTGATAATACTTATCGAATCTCTCGACCTTCAAAGGCTAAGCTGAAACAACATAGATTATCGAACCAGTTGCATATGGTGTTGCAACCGGTATGCCGACTTGTACCAAAATTATAAGTAACTAATTTAATTGAATAAATTTGCAAAGGTTAATTTTTCTTTATTTTTCAATGTGATAGGTTTATTGAAAAGATGCGAAAAAGATGCTCGAAAAATGATTAGCCGTGTAAAAAATTCAGTGTTCTCTCTATAACAGGGCGAACATTAGGTAGAAAAGCCGGTTAACTTGCCACAAAGTTCGCGATGCTCGAGAAATTCGAAAAATTTGTGACGACAGGGTAAATAAAGCCATAGGTGCTCCATCTATATGTATGGCGGCCACACGTATGACAGAAGGCGAGTGCCCTACATTAGTAGAGCTTACTGCCCCAGCCCAGCTTTTTACGGAGTACGTTGAAGTAGCTGTAGCCCTTAGGGTGTACTAAGTGAAGTTTATCGATACTTTTGTTTATGCGAATTTCATCGCCAGGTAAAACCGGTAATACGATGTGGCTGTCGCAACTTACTTGTAATGAGTCACTATTCACTTTTGACACTTTCATCGATACCTGACTGTCGGCATCTACCACAATAGGTCTGCTGCTCAGGGTATGCGGGAACATGGGTACTAAGGTAAGCGCATCTAGTTTTGGCATAATGATAGGTCCGCCTGCAGAGAGAGAATAGGCGGTTGAGCCTGTTGGCGTCGATACAATTAAACCGTCACTGCGCTGACTAAACACAAACTGATCGTCAATATAAATTTCGAACTCCATCATGTGAGCCACTTTGCCATGATGCAGCACGACTTCATTAACGGCCGAGCTATTACTTTTTAACTTCTCGTGTCGATAAACGCCCACTTCCAGTAAAAAACGTTCTTCAACGAAACACTCCCCGTTAAAGATGTAGTCAAGTTGCTGAATGATATCGTCAGGATGAATGTCGGTGAGAAAACCTAGGTTACCTCTATTCACACCCACAACATGGATATCGAAACGGGCAAGCACGCGAGCGGCGCCAAGCATGCTGCCATCTCCACCAACGACAACAGCTAGATCAGCTTCTTTACCGATAGCGACTAGGTCGCAGCTTCTAATCTTGTCGGTTTCTAGCTCTTTAGTGATACTTTCCTCAACCAATAGCTCGCATCCTTTTGCGAGTAAATAATCGGCAAGTAAATTTAAGCTGTCGTGAGTGGCCTCGTGCTGAGGTTTTCCAATTAAAGCAACGGTTTGGTAGGGCATGGAACGCTAATGTCCTCTCATTTCCAATGGTTTGGACATTAGCACAAGTGTTTTGTAAAAGGGAAGGTTTACCTTGCGGTCCAGCCGCCATCTAGGGTTATTGCTTGGCCCGTAATGTTTTTGGCGCTGTTTGTCATTAAAAATGTAGCCGTATCGGCTAACTCTTGAACTTCAATAAACTGCTTCTTTGGCATAGGTTCAAGCATGATTTTTCTTACTACCTCATCCTCTGTCATGCTGTTTTCCTTGGCTTGAGCCGCTATTTGTTGTTCAACTAAAGGGGTTTTTACATAGGCGGGGCACAAGGTGTTAATAGTAATATCATAGTCACCAGTCTCTAATGCTACGGTTTTAGCAAGTCCTAGCAAGCCATGCTTCGCAGCCACATAGGCCGACTTAAACGGCGAGGCGACAAGAGAGTGAATAGATCCAACGTTAATAATACGCCCAAAGTTTTGAGCTTTCATGGCTGGCAAAAGCGCTTGCGTGGTTAGCGCAGGGCCAACCAACATAATATTAATTAGCTGCTGCCATTTTTCAGCAGGAAAGTCTTCAAGGTTGGAAACGTGTTGGATGCCTGCGTTATTAATTAATACGTCGACGGTCAGCTTACCGAGCACTTCAGGCAGGGCAGCAATTTGTGCTGCGTCACACACATCGACCGCTACAGCGCTAGCGCTGCCATCATTTATACTGCTAGCATTACTGGCTAGCGCAGCTGCAGCCTCTTGCGCTGCACTTTCGTTGATATCTGCCACAATGACGTGGTGACCTTGTTTAACCAACGATTCAGCTATACCCAAACCAATACCACTAGCTCCCCCAGTGATAAATACCGTTCGCTTATTCATTGAAACCTTCCTGTTTCATAGGCTCTATCTGCTGCTGAGCGCTAGTGTGCTGTTTCGAAGGAAGTGCAGTTTGAGGCACTTCTTGAGATGTGTTTTTTGATCTGGGCGAGGATAACGTATTAAGAGAAAGTAAAAGCGCATTTATCGCCTTTATCTGATCGCCATCTCTGTTCGCGTAGTCCTTTGAAGCATATCCCCACCAGTCCCAGCAACCTTGAGGGTTAAGCGGCATGAAGAGAGATTTTTTTGTTTGCGGATACAGCACAATCATATTGTTGTCATCGGCCCAGTCATTCAGCCCTGTTTGCGAGGTATAGGCATCGTCCACGGCTTCAGCGTATTGGTTACACCCGTGAAAACTGATGTGTGCCCGGCAGCTTTCCCCGCTTGCACAGCTTTGCGGTACGTAAACAAAGCCTTCACTGGCCAGAGTTTTGGCATTGCTACCCGCAATATCCTGTTGGTTAATAGCATGCAGTGAACCTGACAACTCATCGTCAGGTGCCGTTAACCCATCTACGAGATGATTAAGCATGTCGCCAGCGGCGTCATAATCACAGTTACCAATAAAGGGGCTTTCTGATGTCGTACAGTCGGTTCCGTTCGTTTTCGTTGGAAACAGGTGGGCGATAGACATGTCGTTAACGTATTTTATGTTTTGAGTGTCTGTCCACATTGTGTATTGCTCGAATAAGGCATCGCTAACTTCACTGGCAATTCGCACGTCACGCGTGCCATGAAATAACCATACCCTGGCATCTTTCATATTGTCTAAGTCAGCAAGCTTTCCCGCCTTTGCATACTGTGCCGCTTGCTCATTTAAAACCTGTAAATTTGGTTGCGTGTCGGTCTTGTTGACGCACTGGGCAAGTGCCGTTGAAATATCGCCCTTGGCACAAAAGTACGGGCCAGCTGCCAATACCCCTACACCCTTAACCCAATCGCTGTGAGCCAGTTGAAACTGCGTGGCCATGTATCCACCAGAAGACAACCCCGATACGGTGACGTCAGATAAATCGAGAGATAGCTCCGGTATGCCTTCTGCTTTTGTTTGCGCGTGCAAGGCAATGGAAAAGCAAAGACTACTTGCCAGGGCTGCTTTGATAATAGTGTTAATAGTCATCATAAAAATCCTTTACTCATTTTCCAAAAACTGACGAATAGCGTTTGCCTGTTTTGATATGTTTGCCACGCCCTCTAGGTGTCCGAGTGACCCTTGAAGTTCGGTGTAATCGCTGCTTGTCCCTCGTTGATCAAGTTTTTGATGTGCATCTTTGGCTAAATAGGGCATCAGTAATAAATCAGAATCGGCGGGCAGAAACAGCGTCTTCGCTTTAATGTTGTCTAGTCCCACATCTAAATTGTCTTTATGTCCTGCGACAAAAAGCTGACACGCTCTTACTAGATACAGCAAATGATTGGCATCCATCTTTTTACCACGGCCGGCCGCCCGCGCCCTTAACCATTTTGTGATAGAATGTTGTTCGTTAATACTAGACAGGGGAGCTTGCTCTAGGTTTTGAAAGCCTAGCATATTACCTTGATCGTTAAAAAACTCAGGGGTTAGGGCATTTTGCGTTATCAGCATCAGCGATGCGGTAAGTCCGTCCGTTGGCGCTTCCTCCCGCGAGTAATTACCCTTGTTCCATTTTGTATCGAGTCTGATTGGCGTCGCCCAATGCTCAAGAGCCGTTGTCGTCCACGCATCGCTTTCCCCTGCGCCTATTACCGACAGCATTCTAGGAACCCAGCTTGGATAAGCACTGGCCCAATCTATGGCCTGCATAGCGCCCATTGACGGGCCAACCACCGCATGCAGTTTATTGATGCCTAAGCTTTCTAATAAGGCTTTTTGCACGTTAACGAAGTCGCGAATAGTCACCACCGGAAACTCTAATCCGTACGGTTTTCCAGTGGACGGGTTAATGGTGGCGGGCCCAGTGGTGACCACCTTTTCATCATAAGCGTTTAAATTCACCAAAGTGTCTGCGCTTATAACGAAAAAGCGACTGGTATCAATGGCTTTGCCAGGGCCAATTATACTGTCCCAGTACCCTGCATTTTCATCTAGAGCACTGTATTTACCCGCTGCATGAGACGTACCAGAAAAATAATGGGTAATTAAAATCACATTGTCTTTTTGTGCATTAAGCTTACCGTAAGCTTCCCAACCTACTTTTACATCTTTGATAGTTTTGCCACCAAAGGTAGTGAAACTGTCCATGTGAAAAGTGTGCTTATTCACCAACAGGGTATGTTGATATTGCTCATCGATATTCACATTGTCGTTGGCGTGCACGGCAGTAGTTGCCAGTGCAAACTGTAAAAGCAGCGCTCCTACTACTCTTATTGCTTGCCCACTTGTTAGCTTTGCTGTCAGTGCAACTTGCACTCTGTTGGCTTGTCTGCCGCCGAAAAATAAGTATGCTTTAGTGCGGTGAAGACGTAAAATTTGCTTGTCACTACACCTATTCGTTGGCACTAGAATATCGTAAAAACACTGAATCATAGTAAAACCCTTACCTCTTTTACAATATGCTAAACAGGCCAATAGCCAGTGCCAAGCCCATTATCGGTACAACGACAGTCAGTGCTCCCACTGCCCAGTAGGCTGCTTGGTGCGTTTCGTGGCAAATTGCTCGAATAGTGGTTACTACGTAACCGTTATGTGGCAAGGAGTCTAGCGCACCCGATGAAATAGACACAATCCTGTGCAGTTGCTCTGGCTCTACGCCCTGGTCCATATAATGTGGACCCACCAAGGGAAGGGCGATGGCTTGACCGCCCGAGGCGCTGCCTGTTAAGCCGGCTATCACGCTTACTGCGATAGCTGCACCAATGAGCTCATTGCCAGGTATTTGGGTCATTAGGGCCACCGTTTGCTGAAATGCGTCGGTATTTTTTGCTATCGAGCCAAACCCCACAACCGCAGCGGTGTTGCCTATGGCGATAAGGGCCCCAGTGGTGCCGGCATTGATGGCAACAGGCAAACTTTGAAAGTACTTAAAGTTTATGGCTAGTAAGCACAATACGCCGCCGCCCAAGGCTAGAATTAACGCTAACTGAGCCAGTTCTTCGTGAAATAAAAACGAAATGGCAAGCACAACAAGCAGGGGCACAATTCCGGTAAATGGATGTGGTAGATCCCTTTCCTGAATTTCAGGGTCGCTTTCCCTTGCCTCAAAAACTTCACCCTGATTAACTGCTTTTCGAATCATTTTAGCAAGCCACCAATATCCGAATATCGCCATTAAAACAGCGACAATTAAACTGACTTCCCAAGCAGCAAAAGGCGATGTACCCAAGTATTTAATTGGGATCCAGTTTTGAATCTCTGGTGAGCCCGCCGACGTCATCGTAAACGTTACCGAGCCAAAGGCCATGGCGGCAGGAATGAATCGTCTAGGCAAATTGGCATCTTTAAATAAGCTTACCGCCATGGGGTAGACTGAAAATGCTACCACAAATACGCTCACGCCGCCGTAGGTAAGTATGGCGCAGGCCATGACTACCGCCAAGACAGCTTGCTTATAGCCAATTTTAGCGATTATCCATTGAGATACCGAGTCTGCCGCGCCAGTGTCTTCCATAAATTTGCCAAATAACGCCCCCAGCAAAAACATGAAAAACCACGACGCAATAAACCCTGAGAAACCGCTCATATAGATTTCTACAAAGTTTACATCGCCGGTAAATACCGCAATGTTATTGGTTAGTGCCACAATAAGCGCACACAGGGGGGCAGCGATAAACAGGTTCATTCCACGTATTGTTAACACAATAAGTAGCAAAAGCCCGCCTACCAAGCCAATCATACTTAACATAGTTGTTTTCCTTTAAAAATCTGTGACCGCAGATATTCCAAAGCAGTTAAGTCGATTATAGATCTACTAACCGACTTGCTTTCGCGCAAGCTTATTGTCAATAAATCTAACGTATTCAAATTACACGTAAAGTTTGACGTTACTTTTGCAAAAATCCCATAGTACGATGGTACTACATACTGTTAACAATTAATTAACTACAGTGATTAGTGACCGTAGCAAATCATCCAGCAGTGAATAACACCTAGAACAAAAAAGGACTCACTATGTCACCTACAACACACACGAAGCGTCACGGCCGCACGCCAATTAGTCATCACAACGTTTCTCATCACAAAGTGTCTTGTCACAAAGTTGCTCGCCACAGTTTGTGCGCCATTGCTGTAGCCGCAGGTTTATGTGCATCTCCTGCTTGGGCACAACAGGCTAATAGCCAAACAGCCAACACAGAACAAGCAGAAAATGAAAAAGGTAAGCTAGAACGTATTGAAGTGACCGCACGGCGAACTATTGAATCACTGCAAGAAACGCCCGTTGCCATAACGTCGGTAGGCGCAATAGAGCTAGGTGAAAAAGGCATTAGCGTGCTTACTGAATTACAACAATTCTCGCCAAACACCACCTTGCAAACCAGTCGCGGAACTAACAACACATTAACCGCCTTCATTCGTGGTTTAGGTCAACAAGATCCTTTATGGGGCTATGAACCTGGTGTGGGTATTTATGTCGACGATGTCTACATTGCGCGCCCACAGGGCGCAGTACTCGATTTATTAAATGTTCAGCGCATCGAGGTATTGCGTGGGCCCCAAGGTACGCTGTATGGCAAAAATACTATTGGTGGTGCAGTTAAGTATGTCACCAAGGAAATGACGGGTGATGCCCAAATGAACGCAGAGGCTACAGTAGGCAGCTATAATCAGCGTGACATCAGATTGATTGGTCAAGTGCCCCTTGTTGAGGACACGGTTTACTTGGGCGTAGGCTACGCTAACTTAAATCGCGATGGTTTTGGAGAGTACTTATTAAGTGCACTACCAAACCAAGACAAAGAAAACTATAACAAAGATTTATGGGCAGCAAGAGTCTCACTGGAGGTGCATGCTAGCGATGATTTGTTCTTCCGTTTTGGTTGGGATAAAACAGAAGATACGTCAAATGCTCGCGGCGGTTATCGATTGATACCGAGCTTATTGACCGATGCGCCTGTTCCCGACTCTAAATTTGACTCTTATACGAGCTTGCCAACATCAAACAGAGTTGAACTTGAAGGCTACAGCTGGCTTGCTCGCTACAACGTCAATGATAAATTAGAGCTTAAATACATAGGCTCTCATCGTGAAAGCTATTCTCCGACGAACATCGACTTTGATAATACGCCTTTGCCTATTTTCGATGTGCCGGCAGAGTATGACGACAGTAATACCACTCATGAATTACAGGCGAATTATTTTGGCGATAATTTTGATGTCGTGTCAGGGCTCTATTTTTACGATGGTGATAGCTGTGGTAATTTCAATGCCATTTTAGGTGTGCTAGGGCAGTCATTGGGTGCACCCGGGCTTACTCGAGAAGTTACCGGCTGTAACAACTCAGAAAGTTATGCCGCCTATGCACAACTTAATTACAATATAACCGATCAACTCTCTCTTTCTCTTGGTGCCCGTTACACCGACGAGGAAAAATCTGCGTTTGTTAACAACGGCCTTATTTTGGATACCGTATATCCTTCCACTGGCTGGATTGAGGGTTATGTTCGTCCTGAAGGTCAGCTAGTGCCTCAAGTTCTCGGCACCGATACAGACGGAGATGGTGTTTTAGACGCCCCGGCAGTGCAAAGTTGGTCACGATTTACGCCTCGTGTAGGAGTAGAGTATCAATTTGACCCTAGCATGATGTTTTTCGCTAGCTATTCTCAAGGTTTCAAGTCAGGCACCTTTAATCCTCGTGCGCAGACAAACGAGCCTGGGGTAAGGCCTGAAGTTGTTGATAGCTTCGAGTTGGGCATGAAAAGTGACTTAAGCGATACCTTGCGATTGAACGTAACGCTCTTTTCTTACGACCATAGCGACAGACAGTATATTGGTGTAGAGGGCGATTTATCTGACCCCACTGCACTTGACCAACGCTTGAGAAATGCCGCAGAGACAGCCGCAACCGGTGCTGAGTTAGAGATGACTTGGATTGCCACAGAAAACCTTCAGTTTGATGTTGCATATGGTTATATCGACTTTGAAATTAAAGAAAATAATGCGATTCCACCGCTTATTGGTTCAGCAAGTACGCCAGAAAACACCTTCAATATAAATGCTAATTATCTCTTAGAAACCAGCTTTGGCGATATCACGTTTAACGCAAACTACTACTACAGGGATGACTATTTGCTTTTCGAAGCGAGTGATCTTATTCAACAAGATGCGTACGGCATGGTTAACCTAAGCGCTCGTTGGGAAAGCATAGACGGCGACTGGTACGCAGGTCTTCACGTAAAGAATCTCACCGACGAAGAGTACCTTACTGGCGGCTATGATTTTGTTACCCGCGACGGAGACAGCTTTGGACCCGGGCTTGGCGGCGATACAACGCTAATTGGTTATTACGGCGACCCCAGAACGGTTCATCTCACTCTTGGCTATCGTTTTTAATAGAACATAAACTGCAGACGTAAATAGCCCGCTTTGTCAGCGGGCTTTTCCATTAACTCTTTCTATAGATTTCTCATAACTTGGGCCTATGAAAATCTTTGCACCCAAGGAAATCTTCCGTTAGGCAAGAGTAGAAAAGAGAAAGAAACCCAATGTCGTGTTAGTATTCTGTTTACATTGAAGAAACAAATTGATAGCCAAAAATACTAAAATCAAATGGTTTCCATCAACGGTGGAAATAAATGGTTGAAACGAGTGGTGAAGTGAATGGAAGGTACGAATGAATAGCCCCGTGGCGGTAACATTGCTCATTGCCGATGATCATCCGTTGTTTCGCGCAGCGATGTGTCATGCGCTACAAAACAGTGAGGGCGCAGTGCTACTTGAAGCGTCTACGTTTCCAGAAACGAAGGCGGTGTTGGCTCAGAATGTCAGCATCGATATCGTATTTTTAGATTTGGGAATGCCTGGTAGCGAGGGATTAAATGGACTTTCTGAGATAAGGGCTGAGTACCCAGATGTGCTTGTTGTCATCGTCACAGCGCAAGATGCGCCTGGTATTGTGCAGCGAGCGTTAGCATTGGGAGCCAGTGGATTTATTCCTAAATCTGCGTCTGTGGATTGTATTATCGACGCGGTAGACACGGTATTAGACGGCGAAACCTGGTTGCCAGAGTACATCAGTGCCACTACCGATTGCAGTCACACCCTCGATGACTTCAGCACGCGATTGAGCCTGCTCACGCCTCATCAATTGAAAGTGCTTAAGATGGTCGCCGATGGTTTGCTTAACAAGCAAATTGCCTACGAGTTAGCGATTTCAGAATCAACAGTAAAGCAGCATGTTTCCGCAGTGCTAAAGAAGCTAGGGGTTATCAATAGAACCAAGGCTGGCATAGCATTTAAAAATGCTATGCGAACCGATGGGTAATGTTGGCTAACACGAACCAATTGACACCCGTTTATTTACCGCCAAGGGCCTTTTTTAAATAAGCGCTAAACGCTGGCGCGGCGGCGCGTTTATCTTTTTCAATTTGTTGTACTTCTGGCATTGCTTTTAATTTATCCATGAGCGCTTTGCTACCAGGTGCATGCTCGTACAAGTCTACATCGAAAAGCTTTTGAGCTACCGGAGCGGCAAGGTCCATAGAATATAGCAGCATGATGTCGGCTGCAGTTAGCGTGTCACCAGCAATATAAGGGGAAAACTCAGCGGCGCGGGCAAGGGCTTGCGCACCGTTAAATAATGCGCGCTTTACTTCTTTTTTGGTGATGTCATCAACGGGTACGCCCCAAAATGCTTCAGTGTGACAGCGCCTTGCAGGTAACTCAATGTATAACTCGATGAGTTTAACCAACTCTTTCACCTTGGCCTTTGCGAAAGGCTCGGTTGGATACAGTGGCGCTTGAGGCGAGATTTCATCAAGGTACTCAAGGATGACATTGGTTTCTACCAGTACGCCGTGGTCGGTTTGCAATGCGGGCACTTTGCCCGTAGGGCTGATTGCTAAATATTCTGGCGTTTGATTTGGATATGTCATGACGGCTTCATACTCTATCCCTTTCAGCGCCATCGCCAGTTTAATCATGTTGTAGTAATTACTAACATCAAATCCGTACAATTTAAGCATGGTGAACCTTTAACACAGTGATAAATACATTTATGTACTATAAGATTGTTTTACAGGAAAGAGTGCAACACATCTGTAGTGATAGTTGAGTATAACGGTGTTTGTTTTTCTTAAAACATCTCTACTTCTAGTTCATCGAGCACCATCGTATGAATGTTTTACGACTGAAAGTAAGCGTTTATTTCATTCTCTAACTGCGTAAGGCGCTTTGTATAGTCACGTCGAAAGTCATCGTCAGACAGTACTCTGGTTAAATCACTTTCCACGTTGAGAATACGTTTTCGTAGTGCATAAACAAGCTTGCCTTCAGCGCCTCTCATAAAGACTTCGATATTTTTTAGGTCCTTAAGACAGCACTCTTCAAGTGAAGTATTGAATTTTTTGCCCATGTACTCAATCATCGAGTTACTATCTACCGACGCACCGCTCACAGGAGCTAGCGGCATATCGTGCACGCTATCTTGAAAGCTCAGCGTTTCTTCAAAAGCTGAACGCAATAAGGATATGGACGACCTAGCGGCTTGTTTCTCAAACTGTCTCAACCTCAATTCAAGCGCCTGTGCCTCAGGAGAGGTGATACCGACAATTTTTGCATCAATAAAAACAGACTTTGCACTATCGAGTTTTTCTTTTGCATAAATGAGCGTGTTAATGTCAGATAAAAACTGACCTGTCAATTTTTCATCAAGTAAAACTCTCGTTTCCTCAATACGTTCGGCATGGCGTGCCATTGCTGTGTTAAATCGTCTTTCAGATTCACTTAGCTCTTTAGTGTCACTGCAACCGCCTGTTATTATTGACAGCAAAATAAAGAGTACCGAGAGTGGTGAAGCGAAGTAAAACGAGCGCAAAAGAAATCCTCTGTTAAATGTAGTATCGCTTCTAGGGTAATCGGTACGGGTATCAGTGTCGAGAGCATTACATTTGGCAGCAACAACAAATGCAGCGCCTGTGGACGCGTCAGTTGACAGTCTAGGCTAAGAATTCGTAAGTTGGCCGGCGGGGCCCTGCGGGTAAAGAGACGAGAAGAGTGGATAACGTCGATAAGTAGTCAATCGGCTGGGCGGGGCAAGCCAATAGAGTGATTTTTGCAGTGCGAGAATTAAACCGTAAAGGTGATAAATGCGTAAAATGAGACACTCAATAATATAAAGTGTATGCCGTGTTATCAAATATTATTAAGCGCTTATCGAGTGGATTAAACAAACAGTCCCTTGCTTCTCAGCAAAACAAAAAGCATATCAATAATCACAAAAACGATGCCGTTTCTATCTGGCAAGATACCGGCCAGGTGTATTACTTAGAAAATACGCTAAAGCTTACTTACACCTCTAATAGCGGTGTAATGACATTAGAAAAGCTCTCTCTCAATGAATTACCCGACGTTATAAAGGCGTTAGACGCAATGCCCGCAGGCTCTCCACTTGCTAGAGCCACCGTCGCACAGCAAGATGATGCTTATGTAGTAAGTGTGTGTGGTGTTACATGGCAAAAAAGCCATGACAGCGTTCGTATTAAAGCGCTGCCAGAAGCGGCAATGCTGCGCAGCAAAACACATTGCTTTACAAAATCTCAGGCGGTATTCAAACATGCGTTTTTACTCGAGCATGACGACCTGCTCACGCCGTCTATTGGAGGCAAGAAAGAGGGAGTGTATACCTACAATCGAATATCTATAGAAGATTTTACCCAGCAGTTAGCAAGAGCTAACGAGCGCATTGCTCCACCTATGCGTAAATCAATACCTGTGCACAGTGATAATTTTAAAACGGCGTTCACTGAACACGAGAAAACAGTTATCGATGTGGTGCTTGGTCATAATGTTGAACAAAGCCGCACTGAACAAAACATTACTGATGAAAACTTCACTGGTGAAAGCGATATCGGTAGCAGCGATAAACAGATAAACAGATAAACGATGACGGTGTTAATGGAAAAAGCAGCACCGACCATATTAACACTAAAAATAGCAGCACCAACAGTTGCAGCAAAAAAGGGAGTTCTAAGGATAAATGGCTGAGCAATTCTTAGCCTAATTGATTATGTAAATGTTGTGGTTTTAGCCTAATATCTAACTCTCTTAAACATGGACTAGGGTTAAGATGAGTTTGCACAAGTCAGCGGCAACAGTTAAAGGCGTACATCAGGAGCCACTAAAACCTGTTGCGATGGCTTTTTTCTTTTTATATTTTGCGCTTTCCTTTAGTCACTTCCTATTACTTACTGAAGAATTTAAATGGATGCTTGTCACATCCGCATCCATAACCACTGTCATTAGCTTCACTCTTATGCTGAAAGCACAAAATCTTTCAAGTGTATGGCAGCGTTTAGGGATTGTTTCAATATTACTGCTTGGCACAACGAATAGCCTTTTACATTTATGGCTCTCTCAATCACCTGAACAAACAACCAATCTTTTTTTAGTTATTATTGCCAGCGGTATTGTTCTCTCGAACAGGCTGCACTGGGTGTTATTGATACTGCTAAATTGGGCGGGGTGGTTAGTCATTAATTCAGTCGTTGAGATGTCTATGACGATGCATTTTTTCTTTGCGTTGGCTATGAGCACAACATTGAGCTGGTTTGCACATTTAGCGCGAAGAAGTTTGATGAGTAAACAAGTGGAGCTACTGCAAGAAAGGGATATAGCGATTGCTCATGAGCATGAAGCAATAAAAGCAAACGAAGCAAAAAGTGCATTTCTTGCCAATATGAGTCACGAAATTCGCACTCCAATGAACGGTATTATTGGCATGATTGAAATGATCAGCCGTACGTCTCCTAATGACAAACAAGCGAAATTTATTAACACTGCTCAACGCAGTGCAGACTCATTGATGATCATTATTAACGATATTCTAGATTTTTCAAAAATAGAAGCCGGAGAGCTGGCTATAGAAAATGTTGAATTTGACTTAGCGCAGTTCATGGGCAACGTTGTGCAGGAACAAACATTTCAAGCACAAGAAAAGGGACTATGGCTTAAGTCAAAAGCCGCTGGTGAGATTGACAAAAAGGTTGTGGGAGACCCTCATCGCCTAAAACAAATTTTTAATAATTTACTGTCTAATGCCATTAAGTTCACAGAAAGCGGCGGTATAAACATCCAGTACAAAGTAGTGAGCGAGGAAGAGGCATTGTCATTGAATGTAGAGATTAGTGATACGGGTATTGGTATTAGCGAATCTGCTATGCCTGGACTTTTCGACTCTTTCTCTCAAGCTGATATGTCGACCACAAGAAAATATGGTGGTACCGGGCTAGGGCTTGCGATTACCAAGCAGCTTTGTGAGTTAATGGGCGGTAGTATATCTGTTGAAAGCACACTTGGTCAGGGATCTACATTTAGGTTTGTGGTAAAGCTAAGTGCGCCTCTAATGAGTGAGGAAGCTAATAGTGTTATGCACGTCGAAACAGAACCACAATCTTTCGATTTGAATGTGTTATTGGCTGAGGACAACGCGATAAATCAACAAGTTATGTTAGCAATTTTAACTAACCTGGGGGTAGAGGTTGAGCTTGCAAACGATGGCGTTGAAGCGATAGAACGTTTGTCGAAACCAAAAGCGAAACATTACGACCTTATTTTTATGGACTGCCAAATGCCGAATGTGGACGGTTATGAGGCAACACGTCGTATTCGCGAGGGGCATGCAGGAGATGAAAACAAAAAGATACCCATCGTCGCGCTAACGGCCCATGCCATGGATAGCGAAAAGCAAAAATGCCTCGATGCAGGTATGGACGAATATCTCACTAAACCAGTAGATTTAGCATCGTTAAAGGCCATATTGGCACTGTACTAAATACTTATGCGATAGGGGAGTCCTTACCGACTTTAGCTAAACGTCTGTTTTAACAATCGCTTGAGGGCACTTGGTTTTACAGGTTTTGGTAAATAGGCAAGGTTCATCTCTGCGGCTAAATCCCTTATCTCAGGACTGCGGTTCGCAGTGATTAATATACGAAGCGCTGGGTTGTTAAGCTTGAGCGGCTTTGATGATTCAGGTGATGCTATTGATTGAAGCGACGCTATAGATTCAGATGGCATGGAGTCCATTAACTGCAAAATGTCTGTGCCTGTTTCACCGAAGTTTAGATGATAGTCGGCTATAATAACGTCAGGTTTGTGTTTGAAAGCAGCAAGGGCCTCTTTTTTTCCTGTTGCGGTAATAACCTCAGCTCCCCAATCACTGAGCAGCGCCTGCATTGCTACCGTTACTTGCTCGTCGTTTTCAATAAGTAGAATTCGTTTGTTCACTAAAAACAAAAAATGTGAGTTCTTTTCTGCTTTTCCTTTTTCTCCTTCTGCTCCTTTTACGGCGTTTCTTCTAACAATACCTTCTGTAGCGTCGAGCGGCAGAGGTATGGGTTCGGCCTCCATTCCCTTTCTCTGTATTGTGCTTGCAGGGTACTTAGGCACAGTAATGGCAAAGCAACTGCCTTTATGCAAAGCAGATTTCAGTGATACAGAGTGCCCGAGCAACTTGCATACTCTGTCAACAATGGTTAACCCTAAGCCAATACCCTGTGAACTAAAGGGGTTCTCTAGCTGGTGGAATTCGCCAAAAATGGCTTCTTGTTGATGCAGTGGAATACCCGGGCCTGTGTCGTAAACGCATACATTCAATGCTTTTTCACCATTGACAGTACATTGTCTGACCCCAAGTAAAACGCTGCCTTTTTGGGTGTACCGTATCGCGTTAGACAGTAAATTTTGTATCACTCTTCTGAAAAGGTGCTTATCGGTGTGGGTGTGACAATTTGTTTTTACGTATTTTAACGAAATATCTCGCTGCGACGCGATAAGACTAAACTCCGTCACTAATGATGAAAGCACATCGTCTACAGCGAAGGTGATCTTGTTAGGTTTGAGTACGCCAGAGTCTAACTTTGTCATATCTAGCAACATAGAAAGTAGCGTTTGTGCGTTATTGAGTGAATTCACTACGCCCTCAGACAATCCAGATAATTCACTATTTTTCGTTTTCTTCTCTAGCATAGAAGCAAAGAGAGTTGCGGCGTTAAACGGCTGCATCAAATCGTGTCCTGCAGCGGCTAAAAACTTAGTTTTACTCTCGTTTGCCGCGTCGGCCTGTTGCATGGCAAGCTGCAACTCCTGCGTACGCCGCATTACACGTTGCTCTAGCTCCGACTTTGATTCCTTTAACTCGTCTTGAATGGCGATGTATTCAGTAATGTCGCTATAGGTAGTTACATAGCCACCTCCGGGAAGGGGGGCGCCATTAAGCTCTATAACCCTCCCGTCATGTTGTTTTCGAATATACTTATGACGGCTTCCCTCTTGCATAAACTGAACGCGCTTTTCTATTTCTTGATTAATGCGGTCATTTATTTCAGCTTCCTTAACAAAGTCGTTGTCTGGGGTGTCAAAAGCTATTGTTGTTTGAGCATTTATAGTTGAAACATTTGTATCAGTTGCACTCTCATTATGCCCTTGCTTTCCAAAAAGTCCTCGTTTTGCATTAAAAGTTAGAATGTCATTTATAGACATGCCGACTTTCAAAAAACCGCGAGGGTAGCGAAAAATTTCTACATACCGTTCATTCCAAGCAAGTAAGTGCAGTTTTTCGTCAAGTACGCTTATTCCTTGCTCTATGTTTTGCACAGACGATTGCAGCACCTCATGATTGAACTGAAATGACTGTGAGGCTTCTTCCACCCAGTCTACAAGCTCAGGAAGTGAATCTGTGTTTTTATCAGCGATGGCGCCTAACAATATGCGAGCGCTCGGTCCACCCACTTGCGCTGCGAGAAGTTGTTCTACTCGATGTAATAAAGTGTGATTAGCCAACCCGTTTGCGCGTGCGTCAGAAACGTCGATAGAGAGTTGATTTATTAACGTTTCATGACTCTTTTTGTCTAACACCCTTTGGGTTAAGGAGACGATGTCACCCACGCGAATTTTTAAGTAAGGTGTGGTGAGTGATGCCTCTGGATCGTCGTTAAAATCGCCAGCGTGATGCCACTCAGAGCCTTGCTTACTCATTAATCTTCGTCGATTGAATAAATTCAAAAACGACACCAGAACATACACTGCCGCGTTGGTGAGAAGTGAAATGATAAAGCCAATGCCTAGCTGTGCTTCTGTGGGCGGGGCATTGAAATAGTAACTAGACATAACGCTGGGGTAGAGTAGTAGCGCGCACCAACAAATAAATCCTGCAATTAAGCCTGCCAGAGCCGCAGCTTTGGTACTCTTTGACCAGTAAAGGCCAAACATTAATACGGGAAAGCACTGACCCAACAAGGCAATGGCGATCACGCCACTTTTTACCAGCGGCGCTGCTTGGCTTACATTGAGGTGATACCAAAGGGCCACCGACAGCACTACCAACACGGTTAAGCGACGGATAACGAGTACCTTATTGGTCTCAAGGGTATGGTTTGGCTCGGTTCTTAATCTCGCTTTTATCCACAGTGGAGTAACTAGGTTGTTGGCAATCATAATGCCGAGTGCAAGCGTGGCCACAATCACCATACTGGTGGTTGCAGACAATCCTCCTAAAAACGCAATGATTGCAAGCAGCGTGTTTTCGGCAAAAAGAGGAAGTGCCAATACGTAGGTATCTGAGCTTACGCTATCAGGAAGCAGCATTTTTCCTGCTAAGGCCAGAGGAATAAGAAAAATAGTCATTCCCAATAAATATACGGGGAAAAACCAGCGGGCGGTTCGCAGTTCGCCTTCGCCGTTTAGCTCAACAAAGTTCATATGGAATTGGCGCGGCAAAACAAACATGGAGCAAACCCCAAGCATGACGTGAGTAATATAAACAAGTGGGGCGCTGTCGGCATAGATAACCTCTCGCGCTTGCTCATTTATAGACGCCTTTGAAATTAGGTCGAGCACACCGTCGAACATAAAATAGCAAACAAAAATACCAATACACCACAGCGCCACAAGCTTAAACACTGACTCAAATGCAATAGTCATTAAAAGCCCAGGGTGCTTGTCGGTTAAGTTAAGGGTTCGCGTCCCAAAGATGATGGCGAAAATAGCCATCAACAGGGCCACATACATGCTAACGCTTTGGCTGGTTTCAGTGGTATTGGGTGTGATCAGAGTAATACTTTTGGTAATAGCGTCGAGCTGCAAAGCGATGTAAGGAATAACCCCCACAAAGCACAGTACGCTAACAAAAGCCGCGACAAGGTGGGAGTGCTTATACCTCATACCAATAAGATCAGCGAGAGAGGTGATATTGTGTTGCTGGCATAACCGACTAATGTGCAGTACCACAGGAAACGCAAATACCATGGTTAATATAATGCCCATATAAGTAGGCACAATAGCCCAGCCATACTCCGCGGCTTGTGAAGTGGTACCAAAAAATGCCCATGACGTGCAGTGAACGCCTAAGCCTAGGCTATATAAAATAGGGTGCTGCCGGTTGTCTTTAAGGTACCTTTCGCCCCAGAAGCCAATAGCAAACAAAATAAAAAGATAAACGGCAACAATACTGCCTACCGACCAAATGCTGAGCATTCACCCACCTCATGAAAATGACTGATTTACGTTAACACGATTTTCACAATAGTGAGCAGTATTCACACTCAAAATTATTTTTCGAAAAAAAATGAAATTCAAACCACAAAAATTGTGTGGTTACCCTTGATCGCTTACAAACTAGCCCCATAAATAAGCGCAACACAGTGAATCCCTTTGCCTAGCAATAGCAAATGGGTGTTGCCCAATTTATACAATGTTT
The DNA here is from genome assembly GCF_048987005.1 of Alteromonas ulvae. Classification (GTDB taxonomy): domain Bacteria; phylum Pseudomonadota; class Gammaproteobacteria; order Enterobacterales; family Alteromonadaceae; genus Alteromonas. The sequence goes on from NZ_CP185261.1 coordinate 1,639,505, forward strand.
GGAGGTAGGCATGAGCGACAGTCGCGACGTGCACGCAGATAAAGAAAACGCAGTTGATGAAACTGTGCAGGCTACTGAAGAAGTAGAAGTTGAAGGCCAGGAAGTAGAAGTTACTGACGCCCCTCAAGATGAAGCTACACAGCGCATTTATGAGCTAGAGACTGCTTTATCTGAAGCTCAAGCAACGATTAAAGAGCAACAAGACGGCGTACTTCGCGCACGAGCTGATGCCGACAACGCTCGTCGTCGCGCTGAAGGTGAAGTTGAGAAAGCACGTAAATTCGCATTAGAGCGTTTTGCTGGCGAGCTTCTGCCGGTTGTTGACAACCTAGAGCGTGCTATCGAACTTTCTGATAGCGACAATGAAGCGGTGAAGCCGCTGCTCGAAGGTGTGGAAATGACCCACAAAAGTTTTATGAGCACTATTGAGAAATTTGGGTTAACCCTTATTGATCCGCAGGGCGAAACCTTTAACCCTGATTTGCATCAGGCAATGTCGATGCAAGAAAGTGCAGACCACGCGCCGAACACAGTAATGGCGGTGATGCAAAAAGGTTATCAAATTAACGGCCGTTTGCTCCGCCCTGCCATGGTAATGGTATCGCGCGCGCCAAGCGGTGGTGTTGATACGCAAGCGTAAATTGAACAAACAACGCACAGCGAAATAAGACACAAAAAAGTCAGTTTTTTTACTGACAACTATTGAAAATAGCGGGAATAACCCCACTAATTTTACAGAATTAAGAAACTTTTCGGAGACACGAAAATGGGTAGAATCATAGGTATCGATTTAGGTACAACAAATTCATGTGTCGCAGTGCTAGACGGCGACAAACCACGCGTACTTGAAAACGCGGAAGGCGATCGTACAACGCCATCAATCATTGCATACACAAATGACGGCGAAACCCTTGTTGGTCAATCAGCGAAGCGTCAGGCAGTAACTAACCCTGAAAATACCGTATTCGCTATCAAGCGTTTGATTGGTCGTCGCTTTAAAGATAAAGAAGTACAGCGCGACATCGACATTATGCCTTACAAAATCGTAGAGGCTGATAACGGTGACGCATGGGTAGAAGCGAAAGGCGAGAAAATGGCGCCTCCGCAGATTTCTGCTGAAGTACTTAAGAAAATGAAAAAGACCGCAGAAGACTACCTTGGCGAAGAAGTAACAGGCGCGGTTATCACTGTACCTGCATACTTTAACGATTCTCAGCGTCAAGCAACGAAAGATGCGGGTCGTATCGCTGGTCTTGAAGTTAAGCGTATTATCAACGAGCCAACTGCTGCTGCTCTTGCCTACGGCATGGACAAAAAGCAAGGCGATAACATCGTGGCAGTATACGACTTAGGTGGTGGTACGTTCGATATCTCTATCATCGAAATAGATGAAGTAGATGGCGAGCACACATTTGAAGTACTCGCTACAAACGGTGACACCCACCTTGGTGGTGAAGATTTCGATAATCGTGTTATCAACTATCTTGTTGACGAGTTCAAGAAAGATCAAGGCATCGACCTTCGAAAAGATCCGCTTGCTATGCAGCGTCTTAAAGAAGCTGGTGAGAAAGCGAAAATTGAACTTTCATCGTCACAACAAACAGAGGTCAACCTGCCTTACATCACCGCAGATGGTTCAGGTCCTAAGCATTTAGCGATTAAATTAACTCGCTCTAAGCTAGAATCTCTCGTTGAAGAGTTGGTGAAAAACTCGCTTGGCCCACTTAAGCAGGCTATCGAGGATTCTGGTCTATCAGTAGGCGAGATTAACGATATCATTTTGGTTGGTGGTCAAACGCGGATGCCTTTGGTTCAGAAGTATGTCACTGAATTCTTCGGCAAAGAGCCACGTAAAGACGTTAACCCAGATGAAGCGGTTGCAGTAGGTGCGGCAATTCAAGGTGGTGTGCTTTCTGGTGATGTTAAAGATGTATTACTTCTAGACGTTACGCCTCTGTCTCTAGGTATTGAGACAATGGGTGGTGTAATGACTGCGCTAATCGAGAAGAACACGACGATTCCAACGAAGAAGTCGCAGACGTTCTCGACAGCAGAAGACAATCAGTCTGCGGTAACGGTACACGTACTGCAAGGTGAGCGTAAGCAATCAAGCGGCAACAAGTCTCTTGGTCAGTTCAACCTTGAAGGTATTCGTCCAGCGTCTCGCGGTGTGCCGCAAATTGAAGTGACGTTCGATCTCGATGCCGACGGTATCCTTCACGTATCAGCGAAGGATAAAGACACGGGTAAAGAGCAGAAGATAACCATCAAAGCTTCTTCAGGTTTAAGCGATGAAGAAGTGGAAAAAATGGTAGCTGATGCCGAAGCGAACAAAGAAGCTGATAAGAAGTTCGAAGAACTGATTCAGGCGCGCAACCAAGCAGACGGCATGGTACACGCTACTCGCAAGCAGCTTGAAGAAGTTGGCGAAGCACTGAGCGCAGAAGACAAAGCGCCAATTGAAGAGGCACTCACTGCGCTAGAAACAGCGAGCAAAGGCGAAGACAAAGCTGAAATTGAAGCGAAAACGCAAGAGCTTATCCAAGCGTCTAGCAAGCTGATGGAAGCGGCACAGGCACAGCAAGCTTCAGCTGGTGGCGCTGAAGGTGCTGAGCAGCAAGCTTCTGGTAAAGCGGACGACGACGTTGTCGACGCTGAGTTCGAAGAAGTGAAAGACGAAGAAAAAAAGTAAGCTGTAGTAATTAGCCCGGTGCGCCGGGCTGTTGGGCAGTTCAGGCGCATCAGGATTTTCTTGCTGCGCCTTTGTTGTGTAAATGACTTGCTATTGTCTTATGGGTAAATGCAGGTGATTTCCACAACAGTTAGATGTAGATCTGGCAGGCGATACACAGAGCTTGTCGACAATAAGTAGGGTAAGTAAACGATATGTCGAAACGTGACTACTATGAAGTGCTTGGAGTAGATAAAAGTGCTGGCGAACGCGAAATTAAAAAGGCGTATAAAAAGCTAGCGATGAAATATCATCCAGACCGTACTGAGGGTGATAAAGCACTTGAAGTTAAGTTCAAAGAAATTCAAGAAGCTTACGAGATTCTGTCAGACTCGCAGAAACGCGCTGCTTACGATCAGTATGGTCACGCAGGCGTCGATCCTAACCGCGGTGGCGGTGGTTACGGCGGGGGGGCAGATTTTGGCGACATCTTTGGTGACGTGTTCGGCGATATTTTCGGTGGCGGTGGTAGAGGCGGTCGTCAATCTCGTGCTCGTCAGGGGTCAGACCTTCGATACAATCTTGAACTTTCGCTAGAGGAAGCGGTTCGCGGTAAGAGCGTTGATATTCGTGTTCCTGCCTTGGCAGAATGCGAAGTGTGCGATGGTTCTGGTGCAAAAAATGGTTCTTCACCAAAGACATGCCCCACGTGTCACGGCAACGGACAAGTGCAAATGCGCCAAGGGTTCTTCGCGGTTCAACAAACCTGTCCTACCTGTTCGGGTAAAGGCAAAATCATTGAAGATCCGTGTAACAGCTGCCATGGGCATGGTCGTAAAGAAAAGACCAAAACACTTAATGTTAAAATTCCAGCAGGCGTCGATACCGGTGATAGAATTCGCTTGTCAGGCGAAGGCGAAGCGGGTGAAAACGGTGCGCCAGCAGGTGATTTGTATGTGCAAGTACACATCCGTGAGCACAAAATTTTTCAGCGTGATGGCAATAATCTTTTCTGCGAAGTACCGCTTAGCTTTACCACAGCAGCACTTGGGGGAGAGTTGGAAGTCCCTACTCTCGATGGAAAAGTTAAGTTAAAGATAAGCCCAGAAACCCAAACTGGTCGGATGTTCCGATTGCGTGGTAAGGGTGTTAAGTCAGTTCGAACTGGTGCCATTGGCGACTTAATGTGTAAAGTGGTTGTTGAAACGCCGGTAAATTTGTCGTCTAAACAAAAAGAGCTGCTGCGTGAACTGGAAGAATCTATGGGTAAAGCGTCGAGTAAACACAGCCCTAAAGCGCAAGGATTCTTTGACGGCGTTAAAAAGTTTTTCGATGATTTAACGAATTAGTGAGTTTGATCTTCGAAGAGCCTCAGCATTAGTCTCTATCGCTAATGAAAATGTGAAAAAATAACAATGCCAGTTAGTCATGCTAACTGGCGTTGTTGTTTGTAAGTAAAGAAATAATTGTGTTTGCTCATCTGGAGAATCAATATCCTTCATCCTTACTCCCTAAGTTACTACACCGCATATTGAGCTACACCGTCTTTAATTTAAACTTCTGATAATTAAGGTTTTATTAAATAGAACAACAGTGCTTTTCTTCCTCGGCTTTGAACTAAAGTATAGGTTTAAATACCTATATATTATTCAACATGTTTTTGTTTTTCTGAAATGGGCGTTTAATACACATCAAGCAACGACGAGTGAGTTGCAAAAAAACATTCATTATACAACTACAGGAACTTTAACCATGTTGAAAATAGTTAAAACCTCTATCATTGTCGCAGCATCTACGCTTGCTTTCTCAAACACAGCACAAGCAAATGACATCAACGATGCGCTTGCTAATATCTGCACCATCGTACAAGCCGACGACAAAGGTGAACTTCGTAAAAAAATGCGAAGTGTACAGGCAGATTACCGTTTAAAGCTTCGCGATTACTACGCGGGCGTGTCTTGTGACGGTCAAAGCCTTATTCGCACGGCAGTAACAAACAACGCGGTTGAAGTTGGCACGTTATTGGTCAAGCAGATGCCAAGTAAGGATTTACAAGCCCCTGAAGCAGATGGCAAAACACTTCAAGCGTGGATTGCTGAACAGGGTTTGCAAGACTCTCCTATTGCAGCTGAGCTTAACGGAAGAATTTAATCTTCAACCATACTGAATATATCAAATCATGCGAAGCAACGGCATGGTCATCATTTCAACATGGTAGCGGCATTGCGCCGCACTAGAGGCCCCTTATGGGGCCTTTCCTTTTTGTTTTCCACTAAACTCGCCACTCATCTTTTCTGCTAGTTCAAGACGTTAAGGCTTTCAATTGCATTTATTCCTAGCGTTTTTATTAGGCTTTCTCTTATTTCTATCAATTATTTCTTGCGCTTTGTGTGGCTCTTCGTCACGATAAATGCTTATGTAATGGCATCAGCTATTAACATATCATCGACAACCGAGCGGTGAATCATAAGCACGCATAATGTTAAGAAAGGGAACAGGCATGAAACGAATGAATAAAGCAATTATCGCAGCCACAGCTTGCATGACATTTTCAAGTGTTGCATTTTCGAGTAGCACACTGGCAGCCGCCGTAACACCAGCGATGTCTCCAAAGCATGCAAAAGCGGCAACACAATACCGACAATCGATTTTTCAACTTGTAAAAAGTAACATGGGGCCGCTAGGTGGTATGGCAAAAGGGGCATTGCCTTTCGATGAGTCTGTAATGGAAACTAACGCGGTACGACTAGAGCAGCTTGCCACCATGATGGGTGATTATTTGTCAGTCGACACGAGAGAGTACAATATTGACACTGGCGCTAAAGACGCCATTTGGGAAAACTTCTCAGATGTTGAAACTAAAATTTCTGCACTAAAAACCGCTGCTCAGGGCCTTCAAACTGCTTTAGAGGTTGGCGATGAGAGTGCTTATAGAAACGCCATCGGCAAAATTGGGGCAAGCTGTAAATCTTGCCACGATGATTATAAAAAAGACTAGATGACTTTCACCGGAAATTAATGCGTTTATAGAAAAGCTGGTGGCGGTGTTGCCGGCTTTTTTTGATTGTTTAACAATGGCTTAATCCATATAAGCCTGAAGTCTTATAAGCATTCACGACTATACTGGAGTAGTGTAACCTCGAACCCTACAACGGATTTGGTTATGAACTACAAACAAGAATATATTGCCTCTACAACCTCTCCAGAACAATTTTGGCTGGATAAAGCCCACAACATTGAATGGTTTAGTACACCTGAAACTGCGTTATCTGCCGACGAAAATGGATATCAGTCATGGTTTAAAGGCGGAAAGCTCAACACCAGTTATATTGCGCTTGATCATCATGTCAATGCGGGGAGGGGAGACAAAGCCGCCCTTATCTACGACTCTCCGGTTACCAATACCACTCGCACCTATAGCTACAGTGAATTGCTACAGGAGGTGGCTACCTTTGCTGGCGCGTTGCAACACTTAGGCGTGTCTAAAGGTGACCGCGTCATTATTTATATGCCCATGATCCCGCAGGCTGCAATAGCTATGCTTGCATGTGCTCGATTGGGTGCAATACACTCTGTCGTGTTCGGAGGATTTGCAGCTAACGAATTAGCGGTTCGAATTGATGATGCTACTCCCGCGTTTATCGTTACTGCTTCTTGTGGCATTGAAGGGACAAAGTTACTTCCTTACAAGCCACTAGTTGACAACGCCATTGAGCTCGCCACACATAAACCTAATGGATGTGTGGTTTTTCAACGACCACAGCTTCACGCCGAAATCGATTCTTCCTTCGATTACGATTGGCACTCTTTGATGGAGGAATGTTCACCCGTTTCCGCAGTGCAAGTTGATGCTACAGACCCGCTCTATATTCTCTATACGTCCGGCACGACGGGGAAACCCAAAGGTGTAGTGCGAGATAATGGAGGTCATGCGGTCGCTTTGTTTTATTCTATGGGAGCACTATACGGTATTGATGAAAACGATGTTTTTTGGGCAGCTTCCGATGTGGGTTGGGTAGTTGGCCATTCCTATATTGTTTATGGTCCACTTATTAAAGGTGCTACCTCGGTAATGTATGAGGGTAAGCCAGTCGGTACTCCCGATGCAGGTGCATTTTGGAGTATGGTAGAAAAACATAAAGTTAATATCTTATTTGGCGCACCTACTGCTTTTAGAGCCATTCGAAAAGAAGATCCTGAAGGCAAGCTCATCAAGCAATATGACCTTTCTAGTCTGCGAACTATATTTATGGCCGGAGAGCGTTTAGACCCTTCTACGTATTATTGGACGCTAGAGAAAACCAACAAGCCGGTAGTGGATCATTGGTGGCAAACTGAAACGGGATGGCCCATTTGCTCAAATCCGATAGGAATAGAGTCAATGCAGACTAAACCTGGCTCTTCAAGTTTGCCTACTCCGGGCTTTAACGTAAAAGTGTTAAACGGTATAGACAGTGAGTCGGCACCCGGACAAAAAGGGTCTATCGCCATTCAGCTTCCGCTGCCTCCTGGCTGTTTGTCTACCATATGGCAAGACCACTCTCGATTAGTCAATGGATATCTAAGAGAGTTTGAAGGCTACTACAGCACGGGAGATAACGGATACATCGATGAAGAGGGGTACGTTTTTATCATGGGGCGCACCGACGATGTTATCAATGTAGCAGGCCACAGGCTTTCCACAGGGGAAATGGAAGAAGTGCTTGCCGCACACCCTGCAATAGCAGAATGCAGTGTCATTGGGGTAAACGACGCCTTAAAAGGTCAACTCCCTGTAGGGTTAGTTTTGTTAAAAGACGGCGTTGATATTAATGAGGCAGAGTTAGAAAAAGAACTGGTTGCTTCGGTAAGGAGCAGCATTGGTCCCGTTGCCTGTTTTAAACGCGCCATTGTTGTTAAGCGCTTGCCGAAAACTAGGTCAGGCAAGATTTTGCGTAAATTATTGCGACAAATTGCCGCAGACGAGCCGGTATCAGTTCCCTCCACCATTGACGATCCTAGCAGCGTTGCTGAAATTGCCACGCTGATGAGAGATAAAGGCCTAGTAGAAACCGTGAATGTGTAAAGCGTCCCCCTTCTATTTTCTTTAGGACGCTAGTAATAATGACGCTAATAGTAATATTGTGTGGCGGGGGCAGAGGGTGGTAATACCTCAATTACAACATAGACACACGCAGCAGCGACAAGCGCAATAATAATGGCCTTGCCCAATTGAGAGTGTGTTATGCCCTGAGCCTCGCCGTAGTATTGCTCTTCGTCTTCAGGCAGGGCTTTGTTTCCGCTTATCATCGGCGGCACTAGTTTTTGTCTTTTGTAAATACCGTAAAAAACGCTTGCCGCGATGTGCAGCACAATTACATACACCAGTGTATCGAATGACAAATGGTGCAGTGTATTCATAATCGATAACACATCGTCTTTCGCCATGCTTCGCAAAGGACCATCAAGAAATATGTCGTCAGTCATAAACAGCCCGGAGACGGCTTGCACCAGCACCAGCGCTATCATAACCACCACAAACCAGCCGCCTACAGGATTGTGCCCCACGGATGGCAAACTGTCTCTATCAAAGAGCGTTTTTGCGTACTCAAAGACAGCACTAGGACCTTTTACGAACTGACTAAACTTGGCGTACTTTGGTCCAAACATACCCCAAAGCAGCCTGAATATAATCAGCCCCAACGTAAAATAACCAATATAAAAATGCCACTGCACGGCATCGTCAAGTAACTCGGCGGTAACGTATTGAGCCAATATGCTCAGCACCAATAACCAGTGAAAGAGTCGAGTGGGCAAATCCCAGATAAGCCTTTTTTTCATAAATAGGTATACTTTAATTTTTTTACTTCACCTATCGTATCGACTCTACGTTCAAAATTCGAGTTTGAAATGATAAAAAGTCACAACAAAATAACGACGCATGCTGCGATGAAGTAAATAGGGATCTTCTTTTATCTCAAACCGTGATATCTCCTCAATTAATCTCATAATCACATTGCATTAGTAAATGCATTTGGCAGAATGTGGACAGGTTTCAATTTGATTTAAAAGATAAAACATGAAAATAGGAATATTTGGCGCGAATGGGCGCATGGGAAGGGTGTTAATTGAAGCCCTCGACCTTAGTGAAGATACAGAGCTAAGTGTCGCTACGGTAAGAGATGATTCACCTTGGGTGGGTATGAATGTAGGCGAATTGGCAGGTATTGGCAAAAAGCCAGTGAATTGTTCTGGGTTTTCTTCTTTATCGGAAGATGATGCCGACGTTATGATTGATTTTACATTGCCTTCTATTATCGAAACCAATTTAGCATGGTGTGTTGAGAATAATACTCCAGTAGTGATTGGTACTACAGGGCTAAATAAAGCGCAGTTGGCAGTACTTGACGAAGCAGCAAAGCATATTCCAATCGTATTTGCTGCTAACTATAGTGTTGGCGTCAATTTGATGCTGTCGCTGGTTAAGAAGGCAGCTAGCGTGTTAGGCGACACTGCAGATATCGAAATAACCGAAGCTCATCATAGATTCAAGCAAGACGCACCCTCAGGCACAGCCATGGCAATTGGTGAGGCCATTGCAGAGGAACTTGGAAGAGACTTAAGTACCTGCGCAGTGTATGGACGTCAGGGCAAAGAGCCTGAAAGAGACCAAGGAACTATTGGTTTTGCTACGGTAAGAGCCGGTGACATTGTGGGTGAGCATACCGCGCTTTTTGCTGATATAGGTGAGCGCTTGGAAATAACGCACAAAGCATCTAGTCGACTGACCTTTGCTAAAGGTGCTGTGCATGCTGCGAAGTGGTTGTGCGGTCAAAAACCTGGACTATACTCTATGGCTGACGTACTGAATTTGAAGCTTTAACAGCTATACGGTTGCTTATTGTCTGCCTACGGTAAACAAGTAATTTGAATGCACTGCATGACGCTAAAATAGACCAGTAGATAGCGCACAGCCTTTAAGGACAATAGAGTATCTTGCAGCCTGCTGAAGCGCTTTTTACTGGGGTAGTTATGGAAGTTATGAGTATGCCAATCATTTTTGCGGCAACATGGTTAAGCATAAACAGGGCAGGGCTTAGGCATAAATTGAGCATTGTATGAGCAGTGCGAGCGTTATTTAAACACTAAGCAGTACTTTCAGTGGTTCTGCGCAAAAAACCTATTTAAAGGTGCGTTTTAATAAATTATTGCAAATAAATTAGACATTTTCAGTGAGTGATGTATACTCGCCGGAATTTGCCAGAATTTCGAATTCTTAGCGAGTGAATCGGCTGCAGAGCACGTATTTATTAGCTGCAAAGATCGTGAAACGGGAAGTATTGTTTTCATTACCTCCCGTTTTTTGTGGGGTTTGTGCAAAAAACTGCACAAACACATAGTTATCCTTAATCTGGAGGTTGACTTGGCTCATTCTGCCCTTTTGGTGTTAGAGGACGGTTCTGTTTTTAAAGGTACTGCAATTGGTGCCACTGGCTGTTCCGTTGGGGAAGTTGTTTTCAACACTTCCATGACCGGCTATCAAGAAATTCTTACCGACCCATCTTACGCTGAACAAATCATTACCCTTACCTATCCACACATTGGCAACACCGGCACTAATTCGGAAGACGTTGAAGCAGATAAAATCTGGTCAAAAGGTCTTATTATTCGCGATTTGCCCCTCGTTGCTAGTAATTTTCGTCAACAACAAACTCTATCTGAATACCTCAAAGAGAAAAATATTGTAGGTATTGCAGATATTGATACCCGTCGTTTAACTCGAATTCTTCGAGATAAAGGCGCGCAAAATGGCTGTATCATTTGTACTGACGAATTAGACGAGTCTAGTGCGTTAGAGCAAGCGAAAGCATTCCCAGGTCTCAAAGGCATGGATTTGGCAAAGGTAGTGAGTATTACCGAACCAAAAAAATGGACAGAGGGAAGCTGGGAGCTTGGTAAGGGCTACGTGACACCAAGTGACAGTAAATATCATGTAGTAGCTTACGACTACGGTGTTAAACACAATATTCTTCGTATGCTTGTTGACCGTGGTTGCAAAATTACCTTGGTTCCAGCACAAACGCCAGCGGGTGAAGTACTCGCTATGAATCCAGATGGTGTATTTTTATCAAATGGACCAGGCGATCCTGAGCCATGTGACTACGCTGTTTCAGCAATCAAAACCATTGTTGAGACTGGTATTCCGGTGTTTGGCATTTGCCTAGGGCACCAGTTATTGGCGCTTGCCAGCGGTGCTAGTACCGCGAAGATGAAGTTTGGTCACCATGGTGCCAATCATCCAGTTAAAGATTTAAAGCGGAACGTGGTGATGATCACCAGCCAAAACCACGGTTTTGCGGTTGATGAATCTAGCTTGCCAGATAACCTAGAAGTTACTCACGTTTCACTGTTCGATAAGTCGTTGCAAGGCATTAAGCGTACCGACAAACCAGCGTTTAGCTTTCAAGGTCACCCTGAAGCAAGCCCTGGTCCTCACGAAGCGGCGCCATTATTCGACCACTTCATTGAACTTATTGAACAACATAAGCAGTAGGAATCAGCCAACATGCCAAAACGTACCGACATAAATAGTATTCTTATTATAGGTGCTGGCCCTATTGTTATCGGCCAGGCCTGTGAGTTTGATTATTCAGGCGCCCAAGCGTGTAAAGCGCTGCGTGAAGAAGGTTACCGCGTCATCCTGGTTAACTCTAATCCAGCGACGATAATGACCGATCCTGAAATGGCAGATGCCACTTATATCGAGCCAATTCACTGGGAAGTAGTACGCAAAATCATTGAAAAAGAGCGTCCAGACGCTATTCTCCCTACCATGGGTGGACAAACAGCACTTAACTGCGCACTTGAATTAGACAAACACGGTGTGCTTGAAGAGTTTGGCTGTGAGCTAATCGGTGCGACTGCTGATGCTATCGATAAAGCTGAAAACCGTGAACGTTTCGACAAGGCAATGAAAAGTATTGGGCTAGAATGTCCGCGTGCTGAGATTGCTCATACAATGGATGAAGCTCACGACGTGTTAAGTCGCATTGGCTTTCCATGCATAATTCGTCCTTCATTTACCATGGGCGGAACCGGCGGTGGTATTGCTTATAACGTAGACGAGTTCAACGAAATCTGTACCCGCGGGCTAGATCTTTCACCCACTAACGAGTTACTGATTGATGAGTCGTTACTTGGGTGGAAAGAGTACGAGATGGAAGTGGTTCGCGACAAAGCCGATAACTGCATTATCGTGTGTACCATCGAAAACTTTGACCCCATGGGTGTGCACACTGGCGACTCTATTACCGTTGCGCCGGCACAAACACTAACCGACAAAGAGTTCCAAATTATGCGAAATGCTGCTATGGCAGTGCTTCGTGAAATTGGTGTTGAGACCGGCGGCTCAAACGTTCAGTTTGGTGTTGATCCACAAACAGGGCGTATGGTTATCATCGAAATGAACCCTCGTGTATCTCGTTCTTCTGCCTTGGCCTCTAAAGCAACCGGTTTCCCTATTGCTAAAGTAGCCGCTAAGCTTGCAGTGGGATACACCCTCGACGAGTTAGCGAATGACATTACTGGTGGTTTAACGCCAGCGTCTTTCGAACCGTCTATCGATTACGTTGTGACTAAAATACCGCGCTTTAACTTTGAGAAGTTTGCCGGTGCAAACGACCGTCTTACCACACAGATGAAATCTGTTGGTGAAGTCATGGCCATTGGACGTAACCAGCAAGAGTCATTGCAAAAAGCCTTACGCGGCTTAGAAGTGGGTGCCAACGGATTAAATTCCATGGTTGATTTAGACGATTCTGAGTCACGAAACAAAGTGATTTATGAATTACGTCAACCCGGCGCAGAGCGCATTTGGTATATTGGCGATGCATTCCGTATGGGCATGAGCGTTGATGAAGTATTTGACTTAACCAATATCGACCGCTGGTACTTGGTGCAGCTAGAAGACTTAATTAAACACGAAGCTCAGATTGCTGAACTCGGATTGACTGGCATTGACGCTGACCTTATGCGTACACTTAAGCGCAAGGGTTTCTCTGACTCCCGTCTTGCAGAGCTTACGAAAGTAGCTGAAAGCGACGTGCGTGAGACGCGCAGGGAATTTGGTATTGCACCAGTTTACAAACGCGTTGATACCTGTGCGGCTGAATTTTCTACCAGCACTGCCTACATGTACTCAACCTATGATGAAGAATGTGAGGCTAATCCGACAGACCGTGACAAGATTATGGTTATTGGTGGCGGGCCAAATCGCATTGGTCAAGGTATTGAATTTGATTACTGCTGTGTTCACGCGGCTTTATCTTTGCGTGAAGATGGTTACGAAACCATTATGGTTAATTGTAACCCAGAAACAGTGTCTACTGATTATGACACTTCAGATCGCTTGTATTTCGAGCCAGTCACCCTTGAAGATGTACTTGAAATTGTCGAAAAAGAGAAGCCAAAAGGCGTCATCGTTCAGTACGGTGGCCAAACGCCACTTAAGCTTGCACGAGCCCTTGAAGCTGCGGGTGTGCCCATTATGGGGACGTCACCTGATGCGATTGACCGCGCGGAAGACCGTGAGCGTTTCCAGCAGATGGTTAATAAGCTGAACTTGAAGCAACCTGCTAACTCAACGGTAACTAACGTAGAGCAAGCACTAACAATGGCCAAAGAAATTGGTTTCCCATTAGTGGTCAGGCCGTCTTACGTGCTTGGTGGTCGAGCAATGGAAATTGTATACGACATCAAAGACCTTAAGCGCTATCTTAACGAAGCGGTGAAAGTATCGAACGACGCCCCAGTACTACTAGACCGTTTCCTCGATGATGCCATTGAGGTTGATATTGATGCGATATGCGACGGGAAAGACGTCGTCATTGGCGGTATCATGGAGCACATTGAGCAGGCTGGTGTTCACTCGGGTGACTCTGCATGTTCATTGCCACCACACTCACTATCAGCAGAAATTCAGGACACCATGCGTGAACAAGTACGCGCAATGGCCCTTGAACTTGGTGTAATCGGGTTGATGAATACTCAGTTTGCGATTAAAGACGGTGAAGTTTACCTTATCGAAGTTAACCCACGAGCCGCACGTACGGTTCCTTTTGTCTCTAAAGCAACCGGCGTTCCGTTAGCAAAAGTGGCAGCGCGTGCTATGGCGGGCGTTAGCTTAGCTGAGCAAGGGGTTACTAAAGAGATTATTCCACCGTTTTACTCTGTCAAAGAAGTGGTATTGCCATTCGCGAAATTCCAAGGCGTTGACCCGTTGCTAGGCCCAGAAATGCGTTCGACAGGTGAAGTCATGGGGGTGGGTGATACATTTGAAGAAGCCTACGCCAAAGCGAACTTAGGTGCAGGTGCGCCACTGCCGAAAAGCGGGAAGGCACTGATTTCTGTTCGTGATACTGACAAAGGCAAAATCATTGAGCTTGCAAGAGCGCTTGTTGACGCAGGGTTTACGGTTGAGGCAACCCGCGGTACCGCGACAACCTTGTACGATGCTGGCATTATGAGTTCGGTAGTGAATAAGCTGTCTGAAGGTCGCCCTAACATTGTTGATGCGATTAAAAACGGCGAGTACGCTTATTTAATCAATACAACAGAAGGACGTCAGGCCATCACTGATTCGGTGTACATTCGTCGTGAAGCATTACTGAACAAAGTAACCTACACAACAACAATGAACGCTGCCTTTGCGACTATCAGAGCAAAATCTGCAGACGATAGAAACAAAGTATCCTCTGTTCAAGAACTACACGCTCGAATTAATCACTAATGACATGAGCTAGGATACGAGGTATCCTAGCTTTATTACATTTGTGTGAATATATAAAAGTGCGCCCTTAGGGCGCATTTTTCAGTTTAAACATTACGATAGTCGAGACTGTATTTATGAGCCAGTACCCAATGACCGCGCATGGCGCCCAAATGCTGCGCGATGAGCTAAACGAACTTAAAACCAAGACACGTCCTCGTATCATCGCAGACATTGCAGATGCACGTGAGCACGGCGACTTGAAAGAAAACGCTGAGTATCATGCTGCAAGAGAGCAACAGAGTTTCTGCGAAGGCCGTATTCAAGACATTGAAGGTAAGCTGTCGAACGCGCAAATCATCGATGTTACTAAAATGGAAAATACGGGCAAAGTTATCTTCGGTACGACAGTAACTATCCTTAATGTAGACAGCGGAGAAGAAACGACATATCGCATTGTGGGTGACGATGAAGCTGATATAAAAAATAACCTTATCTCAGTCAATTCCCCCATAGCTCGCGGACTAATTGGTAAAGAATTGGATGATACAGTCAACATTCAAACGCCCGCTGGTAGCGTTGAAGTTGAAATCATTGAAGTAGAATACATTTAGCGCCAGCTTAGCGTTACCCAAGTCGTATCAAATAATGTAAAACGCCGAGCTGAAGCTCGGCGTTTTTGTTTTTGCCAGTCATTTCTTATTCCATGCTTATGCAGGGAGCTTTATGAAAGATATAGAAACGCTAGACAGCAAAGTGGTATACCAGAACAAATGGCTCACATTAAGAGAAGATAAAATTTTACGCTCCAGTGGTAAAGAGGGCATTTACGGGGTGGTAGAAAAGCCTGACTTTGCGATTATTATTCCCATTGATAAGGGTGATGTTTACTTGGTGGAACAGTATCGATACACCATTGGTAAAAGACAAATAGAATTTCCTCAAGGAGCATGGGAAGACAACCCCGATGCATCACCGCTTACACTTGCTGCTGGCGAGTTAAAAGAAGAAACAGGCCTTAGAGCAGGCAAAATGGAATATGTCGGTTTTCAATACCTTGCCTATGGTTTCTGCAATCAAGGCTACCACATCTTTGTCGCCTCTGAGTTGAGTCAGGGAGAGCAAGAGCTCGACTGCGAGGAAGAAGATCTTAAAGTATTAAAAATGCCTATCGATGACTTTAAAAACAAAATTATTGACGGCGAAATTCAAGATGCGTCTAGTTGTAATGCATTTGGGTTGGCTACGCTTAAAGGTTTTATTTCTTATTAGACATGTAAGTACTTTCAATGCGCGACATGTTCACAGTTCGGGTTCTCGCTGGTGCAGCAATGAGGTAAAAAGTAATTTTAATCTTTCGGTTACTCTTGGTAACAAGTTCAATATTGCTTTTTATTAACTTTTTTTAATAATATGGTGAGTAGTTAACTATCAAGAGAGTAAACCATGAACGGTGAAGGCGTATTTACCATTACACAATGGAACGAAGAAGTAATAAAGGAAAAGTGTAACCAGGTAAAAACCGTGCATGCCAGTGTTGTTCAAGCCTACGAGGGTGATATGAAAGGAGAAGGTCACGTTGAGTTCATCATGAGCTATAAAACGGGTGATAGCGCATGTTTTGTTGGCTTTGAGGAGTTTATTGGCGTGATCGACGGGCGACGAGGCACCGTTACGTTTAAACACGATGGTTCGTTTGAAGACGGCGTTGCGCGTAGTGCGTTCAACGTTGTAGCGGAGACTGCGACTGGAGAGCTTTCCGGCGTGAATCTTACTGGGCACTTCACCTCCGCTGAGTCTGGTAAAGCGAACTATTCATTTACAGAGTGAAGCACTTACTGCTTTTACTGAGAAGTGCAATTACTGCTTTTATATTACGCATAAAAAACGGCGCCCACACAGCGCCGTTTAAAACAGGGAAACACACAGATTTAATGTTAGTTCTCTAGTAGTCGAGAACCAATTTCAATGGTTCGTGGCTTCTTCGCTTCAGGAATGACTCGCTCCATATCGATATGTAGGAGGCCGTTCTCCATATCAGCGGCTAACACTTTTACATGATCACCTAGTTGGAATTTTCGTTCAAAGTTACGTTCAGAAATTCCTTTGTGAAGATACTTTCGTTCACTGTTTTCATTACTGTCCGGTTTTTTATTGCCAGTAATGGTAAGCGTGTTTTCTTCAACTTGAATGGTCACGTCGTCTTTACTAAAGCCGGCAATGGCCATGGTAACGCGGTACTTGTCGTCACTTAGCAACTCAATATTGTAAGGAGGGTAAGTACTTTGCTTTTCAGAACGCGCTGCGGCGTCTACAAGTGATGCAAGGTGGTCTGAGCCAATGAATGAACGGTATAGTGGAGATAGATCGATATTACGCATAGTCATATCCTTAAAATAAAGCAATATGTAAAAAAATGATGCCCCGACATGCGGCGGCAGTGTTGTCAACCTGAACCTTCAGCGCTGACATAACAGATATGGGATTAGGCAAATGCTTTTCAAGAAAAAAAATGAATTTATTTTAGATAAAGAGCGATAAATTTTCTAAGTTGCTGATTTTAAATCGCTATATTTTAACTTGTTGCAGATTTTTTCTGGTTCTGTGCTGGGGGATTGTTTACTCTGCTAGAGATATCTTAATTGAGCTATTATAGGCGCTTTTACACAAGCGCTCTCATGTACGCGCTATGTCAACACCTTCATTCACGCTTTATTCCCACAAACTTTGATGTTCACTTGGAGAGTTAATGAAGTACATCAATCGTTGAGTGTTAAGTGAATTTGTTTATCAAAATGAAAGGTTTGTGACACATCGTATAAAACATTTAGCAAACCATTAACCAACGTCGTTGACTATAAATGCTACTATTCTGACACATTCACTGTTTAACTTGTGTACGAATAAATTCATGAAAAAAGAAGTTGTTGTTTTAAATTGTGGTAGTTCTTCCGTTAAGTTTGCCATTATTGACGCTGACACGGGAGAGGCCGGCTTGTCTGGTTTAGCAGAAAGCTTAGAAAATCTTGATGCAAGCATCACTTACCAATTAAATGGCAAAAAAACGTCGTTTTCATTAAGTGGCAATGCAGGCCATACCGAGGCGCTTAATGCTATTTCAACAATCATTGAAGATACAGGGGTTAAACCTGTTGCGGTAGGGCACCGCGTGGTACATGGCGGTGAAAAATTTAAGCAGGCTGCATTGGTTAATGAGGAAGTACTTGCGGCAGTTGAAGATTATGCGAGTATGGCGCCCCTTCATAATTTAGCGAATTTGAAGGGTGTTGTTACGGCGCAAAAAGCGTACCCTAACTTACCTCATGTATGCGTATTTGATACCTCGTTTTTTCAAACCATGCCGCAGAAAGCGTTCATCTACGCGCTCCCTATGTACCTCTACAAAGACCATGGAATACGTCGATATGGTTTTCACGGCACCAGCCATAAATTTATTCTCGATAGCACGGCATCGCTTCTAAATAAGCCGGTTGAAGAGACAAGTGTGATCAGCGCTCACTTAGGAAACGGTTGCAGCGTGGCAGCAATTGAAAAAGGCCAGGCTGTTGATACAAGTATGGGGTTTATTCCCCTAGAAGGGCTAGTGATGGGCACCCGTTGTGGCGATGTAGACCCTAGTCTTCCAGGAACGCTTCAGAAAAAATTAGGTAAAACCGCCGATGAAATTAGCGATTTATTAAATAAGCAGTCTGGCTTGTTAGGCATATCAGAGCTGAGTAACGATTGCAGAACGTTGGAAGAGGAAGCACATAAGGGCCATGAGGGAGCAAAGCTTGCTATTGAAATTTTCTGCTATCGTTTAGCCAAATATATTGCCAGCTACCTCATCGCAGTGCCTTCTTTAGATGCCATTGTGTTCACTGGCGGTATTGGTGAAAATTCCTCACTTATCCGAGAAACCACAATGGGTTATTTCGCGCATATGGGCGTTGCAATTGACCAACAAAAGAATCTCGACGCACGGTTTGGCAAGGGAGGCGAGATAACTGCTTCCTCATCACAAAAGATCGTTTTTGTTGTACCCACGAATGAAGAGTGGATGATTGCCGCCGAAGCGGCCACGTTCGCTTAAAATTGCCTTAAACAGCAGGAGAAATTATGTCTCGTAAAATTATGCTGATCCCAGTTGGTTCAAGCGTTGGGCTTACCACAGTCAGCATGGGTCTTGTTCGCGCTATTGAAGAGCAGGGTATTAAGCTCAACTTCTTCAAACCTGTGGCACAGCCTCGCCGCGGTGATAAAGGAGAAGAGCGTTCGACCGCTATTATCGCCCATCACGCTAGCGTAACGCCAATTACGCCGTTTACTCTCGACTATGTTGAGCGAATGATCAGCAACGATAATACTGACGAGTTGTTAGAAGACATTATCGAACGTTTTGAAAATAACTGCGAGCAAGATGCGGTAACGGTAATAGAAGGTTTGGTCACGACCAGGCACCACCCTTACGCAGAGCGATTAAACTTAGCAATCAGCCGCGCACTGGATGCCGATATTGTGTTTGTGGCGGTGCCCGGTAACGACGATACGGTTGATATTAACCACAGACTAGAAATTGTGGTGGATACCTATGGCGGGCATAAAAGTCAGAAGGTAATAGGGTGTATTTTCAACAAAGTTAATGCGCCGTTTGATGAGCACGGTCGTTTACGCGCAGACATAGGTGTTGTAGATAAGCCAGAGCACGATGAAGCTCGCTCAACTGCGCTGAAAAATTTGCCCATTTTCAAAAAAGGGTTAAGCCTGCTCGGAAACGTTGATTGGAGTGCTGAGTTGGTGTCTCCCCGTGCCATTGATGTTGCCAAGCATTTGAATGCCATTTCCCTTAATGTGGGCGACATAGCAAAACGCCGACTTAGCAGCGTGACCTTTTGTGGACGAGAAATTCACAACATGACGCATGCGTTAAAGCCGGGAGCATTATTGGTGCTGTCTGGCGATAGAAGTGATGTTTTTGTGTCGTGCTGCCTTGCTGCATTAAATGGTACAAAGCTGGGTGCGTTGCTGCTTACTGGCGGGTATGAGCCCGATGAGAACATAGCGGCTTTGTGTAGCCAAGCCATGGAAACGGGGTTGCCAGTAATGTTGGTGAATACTAACACATGGCAAACCGCCCAGAACTTGCACGCATTTAATCAAGAAGTGCCGGTAGACGATAGTCAGCGCATCGAAAAAGTGATGGTGCATACCGCTGAAAGTTTAAATGCAGAATGGGTAACATCGCTTACCGATAAAGTATCCAGACAGCGTAAGCTGTCACCGTCGGCATTTAGGTATTACCTTACTAACCGTGCTAGACAGGTTAATAAGCGAATAGTACTGCCAGAGGGTAATGAGCCTCGCACCGTTGTTGCGGCCTCAATATGTGCGAGCCGAGGCTTGGCAAGACCCGTATTATTAGGTGATGAGACCGAAATTCGACGTATAGCAGAGCAACAGGGCGTGGTGTTAAGCGATGGCGTTGAGATTTTATCGCCTGAGCAGGTTCGCGGCGAATACGTAGAAGGCCTTGTGGCACTTCGCGGGCACAAAGGCGTTACTAACGTGGTGGCCAAGGAATTACTTCAAGACAACGTGACCCTTGGCACAATGATGCTTCAGCAAGACCATGTTGACGGGCTTGTGTCAGGGGCTGTTAATACTACCGCCAATACTATTCGTCCTGCGTTGCAGTTAATTAAAACGGCGGAAAATGCCTCGTTAGTGTCGTCAGTATTCTTTATGCTGCTGCCCGACCAGGTGTTGGTTTACGGTGATTGCGCCATTAACCCAGACCCTAACGCACAGCAGCTGGCAGATATTGCCATACAGTCAGCAACATCAGCGCAAATGTTTGGTATTGAGCCTAGAGTGGCCATGATTAGCTATAGTACCGGCACGTCTGGCGCAGGAAGCGATGTAGAAAAAGTGCGGGAAGCAACGGCGATTGCCCAATCGATGAGACCAGACCTTCTTATCGACGGCCCACTGCAGTACGACGCGGCGGCCATTGAAAGCGTTGGTAAGAGCAAGGCACCAAATAGCCCGGTAGCAGGAAAAGCAAATGTATTTGTGTTCCCCGATTTAAACACTGGAAACACTACATACAAAGCGGTACAGCGTAGTTTTGATTTAGTCTGTATCGGCCCAATGCTGCAAGGCATGCGTAAGCCAGTGAACGACCTAAGTCGCGGTGCGTTAGTCGATGACATTGTATTTACCATTGCACTAACGGCTATTCAGGCGGAAGGCAATAGCTAATGCAATGCTCAAATACCCGCCCAAAGCATATGTGTAGGACAAGTCTAGCGCATATGTTTAAGGTAAAAAATGAGAGTCTGAAATAGACACAGTAAATGTTAATAAGGGCCATTCCTTTACAGGTAATGGCCCTTATTGATTTTGGCGCTTTTACTCCGGCATTGACTTCCGTGCTTTTATACCAGCATTCGCAATGAATAAGGCAGCGATAGCCAGAGTGACTGGGAATTTTAAAAAAGCGAAACTGCGCTAGCTAAAGTGCATGCTTAAGATATAATGCGCTCCTTGTTGAATCCATCGATATAAAACGCGAGTTAGCCACTGTGATTACCGTTATCAAAAACGCGAACGTGTTTGCGCCACAGGCATTGGGAATAAACCATCTGGTGTGTGCGGGCAGCAAAATCATTTATATGGGTAAAACGTTACCGGCGATGGAGCTTCCTCATGAAGTTATTGACGCAGACGGCGCAATGCTAACGCCAGGGTTTATCGACGGTCATACTCATTTAACAGGCGGTGGTGGAGAAGCTGGTTTTTCAACTCGCGTTCCGCCCGTACCTTTGAGCAAATTTACCCGAGCAGGGGTTACCACAGCCGTAGGGTTATTGGGTACGGATGATATTACCCGTAGCACTGAATCTTTGGTGGCTCAAGTGTACGCATTGCGAGAAGAAGGCTTTTCAGCGTATTGTTACACTGGTGGATATCATTTGCCGCCTACAACGCTTACGGGCTCGGTGCAAACCGACATCGTATTTATAGAGCCTGTAGTGGGTGTTGGCGAACTAGCGATAAGCGATCATCGCTCAAGTCAGCCCACGCTAAATGAACTACTTAAAATTGCCTCTCAGGCCCATGTTGCCCGACTCATGACCGGTAAAGCGGGAATGCTGCATTTGCACTTAGGGGATGGAGAACGTGGCTTAGGCTTGATTCGTGACGCCTTATCACAGGCCGAAATTCCGCCGCGTACGTATAACCCGACACACATCAATCGCCAAAAGTTTTTGTTTGAAGAAGCATGCGACTTAGCGAAGAAAGGGTGTTGGGTAGATGTGACGGCGTTTGAATCTGGCGATGTTGGCTATGACCCTGCAGACGCATTGCTGCGCTACATGCAGCAGGATTTACCACAAGATAAATTAACTATCAGTTCAGACGGCGGTGGGTGCTTACCCGATTTTCACGCCGATGGTAGTTTAGCGAAAATGGATTTTGCTGATTCACAATCTATGACAAATGTTTTTTACGAGCTTATTGATAACGGGGAAGAGGTGTCTCGCTTTTTGCCATTTTTTACCCAAAACGTTGCTCAACTAATGAATTTTCATAATAAGGGGCGCATAGCCGTTGGTGCTGATGCCGATATACTTATTTTTGATAAACAGAATAGAATTGAGCATGTAATGGCCCTTGGGCAATTACACGTTAAGCACAAACAGCAAATTAAAAAAGGCACATTCGAGTAAATATTATGCCCTCTCCAACTATTGATGGCACCCAACGTGGATATGTAATCCCGATTGGTGGTGCGGAAGAAAAAATTGATAACCCAGAAATTTTAGCGAAATTTGTGGAGCTTTGCGGCGGCAAGGATGCGGTGATAACGATCATACCCACAGCGTCTCAATTGGACGATACCGGCACTCGTTATCAGAAAATATTTGAAGAAATAGGCGTCAAAAAAGCCTATTCACTGCCTATTTCTGAGCGTGTAGACGCGCAAAACGAAGAATACGTTAAAACCCTGGAAAAAAGTACGGGCATTTTTGTTACCGGTGGTAATCAGCTTCGCTTATCGACTATTTTGGGTGGTACTCCTATTGCCAAAACCATTCGGCAGCTAAATGCGCAGGGCGTGCATTACGCTGGTACTTCGGCAGGTGCGGCTATTGTCTCTCAGCATATGATTACTGGTGGCAACACGGGTATTGTGCCTACTGAAGATGGCGTTAATCTTGCGCCTGGCATGGGACTTATCAACACTATTGTGTTAGATCAACACTTTAACCAGCGTAATCGCTTGTCTCGATTATTATCAGCGGTTTCGTACAACCCATTCCTCATTGGCGTTGGTCTTGACGAAGACACAGCGGCATTTATTAACCCAGACAATGAGTTTACGGTTGTTGGAAGTGGCGCCATCACAGTTGTCGACCCCAGCAACATAGAATACTCATCTATGGCAGAAGCCCGCACTGGCGATGCACTGACACTGCTCAACCTTAAAGTGCATATTCTTGCCTCAGGCGCTCGCTATAACATCACCGACAGAAAAGCTTCCATCGCATAAATGGGGTCAGAACACGATTTACTTTACGCTGTTTTGCAACGAAATAAACGGGGTCAGAACGCCATTTATTTCGCCCTTTTTTAAGGTACAGCAAGCTTCATCTATTAAGCCTGGGGCGTCCAGGCTTACCTCGACTTACTCGCTTTCCAGTTATCTTTTCAACATCTTTGATAAATACATCGCTACCTAGCGCTAAACCTTGATTCGCCGCATTGCGAATAGCGTCTAGCAATTTACTATCTAAAGATTCTTCAAATAATTTTCGATAGCTTTCCCTGCGTTGCACATCCGTTTTACCCAATTGTAAATATAGTGGGTGAGGACTCGCGAGTGAGCTTATCTTACCTAACGCATTTATTTGATAACTAGACCATGTATATTCAGCAGGATTCGTCACCATGCCAGCTCTCACTGGGTTTAGCTCAATATAACGGTGCAAATGCATTAGATAACGTTCGTTATCCACTAGCGACGAACGAAAACGGCCTTCCCACAGCGTACCACTTCTTTCATAGCGCCGATTAAAGTACAGCACGTACTTACGACCCAGAGCTTGCATCATATGCGAAGTACCAAATTCAATCTTAGGTGTGCAAAGCAAATGAACGTGGTTTGTCATTAACACCCAAGAATGAATGTTTACTTCAAACTTTTCTGCATACTCTTTAAGCCATACCACATAAGCTTTCATATCACTGCTGTGGGCAAAAATGATTTGCCGATTATTACCACGCTGAATAACATGTTCAGCCACGCCTGCTACGGAGACTCTTGGTTTTCTTGCCATTTTTGTGCAATCAGTTATCAAAAATGAAAAGTGTAATTAGATCTTTTTGAAACATAACTGAACGTAGTAACGGTTTATTTGGTTCTGACCCCATTTATGGCTGCTTTATGTCAGTTAATTTGGATCTGACCCCAATTATTCTGTAATGTAGGTGAATAGTTTGAGGATCAAAAAAGGGAAATTGGGTGTAATGAAGATTTTAAGTCAGAATGTGTATGTTGGTCCTAATGTTTACGCTAATTTTCCCGTTATTTGTTATCAAATAGATATAGGTGAATTAGAGAAGTGGCCGTCAGTCAAGCTTGGTCGAGAGTTTATCGATGGATTAGTTAAAGCTATTCCAAGCTTGCAAGAGCATGGGTGTTCCTATGGCGAGTCAGGTGGGTTTCTTCGTCGTTTAAACGAAGATGAAGGGACTTGGATAGGTCATATTTGGGAACACGTAGCCATAGAGCTTCAAAATTTGGCTGGTTCTGCCGTTTCTTTTGGACGAACTCGCAGTTTAGAAAATGAAGGCTGCTACTATGTTGTTTACCAATATCATCAGCGCGATGTGGGTATTGAAGCCGGTGCACTTGGGTTAAAGCTTCTCAAGCATTTGATGCCTAGCGAAGTACAGCAAGCAATAAATGCTGACATAGAGGATGACTTTGACTTTAAAGATGAACTCACTGCATTTATTAAAATGGCGCAAAGAAAAGAATTTGGGCCAAGTACAGCGTCGTTAGTTGCGGCGGCTGAAAGCCGTGACATTCCTTGGCTTCGCCTTAACAATTACAGTTTGGTACAGTTTGGTCATGGTAAACATCAACAGCGAATTCAGGCGACCATTACCAGTGAAACAAAGCATATTGCTGTTGAGATATCCTGCGACAAAGAAGACACCCACAATTTGTTGAATGACCTCGGTTTACCTGTGCCTCAGCAACTCATGGTTTATAGTGAGAGCCAAGCTACAAAAGCCGCTCGCCGTATTGGCTTCCCAGTAGTGTTAAAACCATTAAATGCGAATCATGGGCGTGGCGTAAGTATTAACTTAACCACCGACGAAGAGGTTCAAGTTGCGTTTAATGAAGCGCAGCAGCACGGCACCAGCAGAGCAGTGCTAGTGGAAAGCTACTTGACTGGCTATGATCATCGAATGTTGGTGGTCAACAATGAATTGGTTGCGGTAGCCAAGCGCGTTCCCGGCCATGTAGTGGGTGATGGTAAGCACACTATTTCAGAATTAATCGACATTGTGAATCTTGATCCTCGACGCGGTGTAGGGCACGAGAAGGTGCTTACTCGTTTAGAGTTAGATAACCAAGCTATGCGCTTAATGGAAGATGCTGAATACACCGAAGATACAGTGTTGGAGGCAGGAGAAGCGTTTTTCTTGCGTTCTACGGCAAACTTATCAACCGGCGGTACTGCCATTGATGTAACTGATGTCGTACACCCAGATAATCGTGATATGGCAATTCGCGCTATCAGGGCAATCGGTCTTGATATCGGCGGTGTGGACTTCTTAACCGAAGATATTAGCCGTTCATATAAAGAAATTGGCGGCGGTATTTGTGAATGTAATGCTGCACCTGGTTTTAGAATGCATGTTGCGCCAAGTGAAGGCAAGCCAAGAGACGTAGCTGGCAAAGTGATGGATATGCTATTTCCTGTAGGAAAAAGCTCGCGTATTCCAGTGGCTGCCATTACAGGTACAAACGGTAAAACGACTACCTCTCGTATGCTCGCCAGCATTATGAAAGCCGCGGGTTATACAACGGGAATGACCTCTACTGACGGCGTGTATATTGATGGCCACCTCACAGTCAAAGGAGACATGACAGGCCCTACATCGGCACAAATAGTATTGCGCGACCCCAGCGTTGACTTTGCAATTATGGAAACGGCCCGTGGCGGTATTGTAAAACGCGGGCTTGGTTATCAAACCTGCGATGTTGGAGCTTGTTTAAACATTACCGCTGACCATTTAGGTCAACGGGGGGTCAATACCCTTGAGCAACTTGCGCAAATTAAACGGGTAGTGGTTGAGGTTGCAAAGGACTGTGTTGTACTTAACGCTGACGACATTCACTGTTTGCAGATGGCGGAGTTTTGTAGCGCCAAACAAATTTGCTACGTTACTATGGATCCAGGACACGGATTAGTGCGCGAACATATACGCCTTGGCGGTATGGCTGTCGTGTTAGAAAAAGGCATTAATGGTGACATGATCACCATTTACGACAAAGGCGCCCACATTCCACTTCTTTGGACGCACTTAATACCGGCTACCATTGAAGGCAAGGCGTTACACAATGTTCAAAATGCCATGTTCGCAACAGCAATAGCATTCAGCTTCGACACCAGCTTAGAAGATATTAGGCAGGGTCTGCGCATATTTAATACCTCTTTCTATCAAGCGCCTGGGCGACTCAATATATTCGATGAACATCCCTTCAAAGTTATATTAGATTATGCTCACAATCCGGCAGCCATTAAGACTATTTCTGATTTAGCGGGGCGACTAGACGTGAAAGGCAAGCGTCGCTTAGTTATCGCTATGCCAGGGGACCGTCGTGATGAAGATATTATCGAGTCTGCTAAATCAGTGGCATCCACCTTCGATACCTTCGTATGTAAAGCAGACGATGACAGACGAGGGCGAGGCTTTGATGAAGTGCCTCAATTGTTAAAGAAAACCCTGATGGAAGAGGGTGTAGCCGAAAATGATATTCAAGTTATTCCAAGCGAAGAAGAAAGTATAGAGGCTGCGCTATCCTCGTGTCACGCTGGCGACTTAATTGTAATATTGGGTGACAACATTACCCGATGCTGGAAGCAAATCGTGCACTTTAACGATGATGGTGTAGCGCAAACTGCCGAGTCACTAGCTAACTTGACACCATCGCAAGACTATCCTGATAAGCTTTACCAGCCTGTGGAAAACAAATTTGAGTTGCAAGAAGGCCAGCGGATTGTAAACGATGAACGTGGTGTGCACATTGTTGTTGATCGCGACGAAGAGTCTGACTAAATGAATGATCAGCACACAATTTTAAAGCTTGAATTAGACGAAGTTCGGCGCCTCACGGGGCCAAACCTCCTATCAAACGATGCTGGCGCCATTATCGATGTCTTTATAGAGGGAATAGACCCTCAAACAGTAGTAGATGGTTGGCGAAAGCATCTTAAATTTATTCAGCAGCAGCTTAAGTGGAATGAAAATACATACGTGCGCTTTTATGAGGGAGGCGCAAGTATGTCAATTAGTGCTCCAATCGACCTACTATATAGTGCTTGCGATGTTATTGAATTGGCCTGGGAATGCTGCGTATTCGATTTCAGTAAACGTTATTCGCTGCAATCTGAAACGGTACCTCCAGTTACACTTTCTAACCGTATTGATGAATTGCAAACGGCTATTAGTGAAGAAAAAAAACCAGCACTTCTTGCGTTAGTTAAAGCGGCCGAAGACAACAATGTTCGATGTTTAGTCGATGATGATGAAGTGAGTTTGGGGACGGGTAAGACTGCGCAAACATGGCCTATAGACTCATTTCCACAAGATAGTGATGTTAAGTGGAATACTTTCAGCGACATTCCTCTCGCTCTGATAACGGGTACTAACGGTAAATCGACTAGCGTGAGACTTGCTGCACAAATTGCAAAGGCCGCCAACATAAACGCGGGAGTTACCTCTACCGATTTCATTAAAGTGGGCGATCACATCATTGATGAGGGCGATTATTCAGGCCCAGGTGGCGCTAGAATGCTACTGCGTGATAACCGCACTGAAATAGCGTTCTTAGAAGTTGCTCGGGGTGGCTTATTGCGTCGTGGGCTGCCAGTTTTCCATGCAAATGCGGCTTTAGTTACCAACGTAGCCAGTGACCACTTAGGTCAATACGGTATCAATACAGTGGATGAAATCGCCCAAGTAAAATTGATGGTGGCTAAAGCGATATCAGAAGGCGACACATTGGTTTTGAACGCAGACGATGAGCGCTTGGTAAAATTTGCAGATAGCTCCAGCACGTCTATTTGCTGGTTTAGTCAACACGCCGATAACCCCAAAATTTTAGAGGCTAAAGAATATGGGCGTGTTTGCGTTTACACAGAGAGTAACCAAATTGTCTATTTTGACGGTGAAAAGGCAGAGTCACTTGCTCAAATTGATGTAATACCCATGACGGTAAAGGGGACCGCCTTACACAACATAGAAAATGCTCTTGGGGTAGTCGGCTTGTGTAAGTCGATGGGAATAAAAAGCGAAGCGATTAGTCAGGGCTTAGTTGACTTTGAAAGCAATGCGTCTGATAACCCTGGCAGAACGAATATCCACAGGCGTGGCGACACTACGGTAATCGTCGATTTTGCACATAACCCACATGGCATGCAGGCCGTGATTAATATGGCGCGGGGACTAAAGCAAAAAAATGATTATAACAAAGTAACGGTAATGTTTGGGCATGCTGGAGATAGATCAAACCTTGATATAACAAGCGTAACTGATGCGGTTATAGCTATTCAGCCTGATACCTACATACTAACCGAACTTGAAAAGTATTTGAGAGGTCGTGAGTTTGGTGAAATATCCGATGTTGTGGAGCAACATTTATTGGCAAACGGTGTAAATAAAACCCACATTAAACGAGCCAATAGCCCTTTAGAGGGCACTAAGATTGCCCTTAGCGACTCAAGCACCAAAGAGGCGGTTGGTAATGTAAAAAGCAAAGAAGAAAAAAAAGGAACTTCGCTTATTCTCTTGTTTGCCCTAGACGAGCGCGAGGCTATTCAAGCGCTTATCGAGTCAACCTGAAGATTTGAATTGCTTATGTTTCAAGTTGCTATATAGAAAACGCTAGCGTTTTGTAGCTCATAGCGCTCTGATTATTAGCTGAACTGTCTTTCGCCTTATCAGTGACTTCGCATGCGCCATGCGTATACAAATAACACAAGTGCTAACACTAAAACGCCGAAGTCTTGCAGGTGGTAGTAGGGCGTAAACCCTGTGGTGGTAATGACTGTCGCACTAATATTGGCCGACTCAAATTGGGGAAGCCTTCCATCAATACGCCCTTTGTGGTCAATAAATGCAGTAATGCCGTTGTTAGTTGCCCTAAGCACAGGGCGGCCTAACTCCAGCGCTCGCATCTGCGCTATTTGAAGGTGTTGAGCCGGGCCGTGAGATTGACCAAACCACGCATCATTACTCACGGTAATAATCATATCGGTATCGCGATAAACGTTGGCTGTCAATTGGCGGGGAAAGGCAATTTCAAAGCAAATCGCAGGGGCCAGCTTTATACCGTTAGCGATCAAGTTTTGCTGCTGAAAGTCACCTCGCGAGAACGACGACATGGGCAAGTCAAAAATAGGGGCAAGGGGGCGAAGTAGCGCCTCAAAAGGGACAAACTCGCCGACTGGTAGTAAATGGTGTTTGGCATATCGGTTATTGTGAAAGTATTGATAGTCTGGATAAACCGCGCCTGGCGTTTTCTTACCAAGTACTATTAAATTATTCCACGCCTCATCGGTTTCCCAGTTAAAGTTAACAATACCAGTGATAAGCGCTGCGTTTTCTACAAAGGCTCTCTCGTTCAACTGAGTTAAATAAGGCTGTGCTAGCGGCTCTAGCTTAGGCACTGCCGCCTCGGGCCAAATAATCAGGTCGCTGCTCCATACCGTTTCGGTTAAGTCTAAATACGTTTGCATGGTAGATGCATCTTGTTCGGGCACCCACCGCAGGCTTTGTGGAATATTGCCCTGCACCATTGAAACTGAGTAAGTCTTAGACGGGCTAACCCACGTGTGTTGACCCAATAACGCGCCGCTGATAAATAAACTTAGCGTGATCACCGATGCTGAAATGAGGGTTTGTTTACTATTTACGATAGCAAGTGACGCAGCACTAACAATAAGCAAAGCGGTAATACCCGTTTCGCCGATAATAGGTGCGAAGCCTGCTAATGGGCCGTTTACTTGGCTATATCCTAATGAAAGCCACGGAAAACCAGATAACATCCAACTGCGCAGCCATTCGGCCAAAAACCATAAAAGGGGGAGTGCTAAGGGCCAGAGCTGAGGTCTAAAATATTTAGCAGTAAGTTTAAAAGCGAGGGCGGGATATAACGCTAAATAGCTGCATAGCAACGCCATTAAACTTATTGAGGCAATGAGTGGAACCCCGCCAAAATCGGCAATGCTCACGTGAACCCAACTTACACCAGCGCCAAACCAGCCCATACCGAACAACCAGCCAGCGAAAAACGGTGTGTGCTTAAGTTTAATGAGCTGACGTATGGCAATAGCTAACGCTAAAATAGTAAGAGGCCACATTGAAAAAGGCGCGAAGGCTAGAGTTAAGCTGAGGCCGCTTGTAATAAGCAGTAAGTAGGGAGTAACGCTTTTTAGCATGGCATATTCCAGCCAAAGCGCTCTGTGCACCATGGCTCCATATTTTTAATTATTCGATTGCGAGCGGGTAATAAAGTACGGCTATTCGAGAGAAGGCACTGATATCTTCAACTGTATCAAACGGCGTTTATCAGAGTTAGTCACTTTAAAGTGAATATCGCTGATTGTAACTTCTTCACCAGTTTCAGGCATATGACCAAAGGCTTTAAGCACAATGCCGCCAATGGTATCGGCTTCTTCTTCACTAAAGCTGGTTTCAAAAAATTCGTTAAAATCGTCTACCGGCGTAAGTGCTTTTACCGAGTAGGTCGACTTGTTCAGCGGGCGAATATCATCTGTCCCGTCTTCTTCAATATCGAACTCGTCTTCAATTTCACCCACAATAATTTCTAAAATATCTTCGATAGTCACAAGACCAGACACACCGCCGTATTCGTCTACCACTATAGCCATGTGATAACGCTGCTGCCTAAACTCCTTTAGCAATACATCTACGCGTTTGCTCTCAGGCACAATGACTGCTGGTCGCAGGATATCGCGAAGATTAAAGTTCTTTTCGGTATTGAACGCAAAAGCGAGAAGGTCTTTGGCGAGTAAAATTCCTTCAATATGGTCTTTATCTTCGCTAATGACGGGAAATCGAGAGTGAGCAGATTCGAGCATAATAGGAAGAAACTCTTCCACTTTTTGTTCGACATCGATGGTAGACATTTGCGCACGAGGGATCATGATATCTCTAACGCGCATTTCGTTTACCCCAATTACCCCTTCAATCATTTCTCGGGTTTGTGGGTCAATTATTTCATTAAGTTCCGCATCGGTAATAACTGCTACCAACTCTTGCCTATTTTTCGGCTCGCCAGAAATCGAATTTTTTAGTTTATCTAACCAACTCTTGCCTGATGAGCCGTTGGTAGAGTGGGGATTGTCGTCGCTCATAATATCCATTTTATAGTTTGTTCAACGCCAACGTTAAAATGCTTCCCGTTAGTCGTCAATGCTTTATTATTTTAAATTTGAAATCGCTTGTTAATCCACATACTTGCAGAAAATAATTCTCAAGCGTAGATCAGTCTTTATCCGTGTTTCGATTAAATTTCATAAGGGTTTGTAATGCCTAATTTAGAAAGAATATCTATCTCTTTGCTTTCCATCAAATAGGCTTCATCTTCTGTAATATGGTCATAGCCAAGTAAATGCAATATGCCGTGAACGGTCATGTGGGCATAATGATGCTCAACCGCCTTTTTCTGCTCACTGGCTTCTCTGCTGATAACTGGCGCACAAATGACCAAATCGCCTAGCAAATTAATCTCTATACTAGGGGGGGCTTCAAAAGGAAAAGAGAGCACATTGGTCGGTTTATTTTTTTGCCGATAGTCACTGTTTAACTGCTGGCTCTCCGTCTCATCAGTAAAGCGAATGGTAACCTCTTGTTCGTGTAAGCCTTCTGCAGATAAAACCGCATTCGCCCACAGGGTAAGGCTATCGGCAGAGGGAATAGCGTTAGCTATTTCCTCTTCGCCTTCATACACATTTTGGTAATCAATGATAGCGGTCACGAGTTACTTTTACTGTTGGCGCTATTACTGTTGTTTGTGCCGGTACTATCTACGGCGGTATTAGCAGAGTTAGGGTGCGTCGAGCCATTTTGTAGCTGCTGCTGTCGCAATGCCTCTTCTTTCTTTTGCTTGCGAATGCGCTCTTGCTCGGCGTCATGTTCTTCATACGCACGAACAATGCGAGCAACTACCGGATGGCGAACTACGTCATCGGCACTAAAGAAGTTAAACGAAATATCGTCAACGTCACTCAATACTTCAATGGCATGACGAAGGCCAGATTTTGCGCCTCGCGGTAAATCTACCTGAGTAATATCACCGGTAATGACGGCTTTCGAATTAAAGCCAATACGTGTTAAGAACATTTTCATTTGTTCTACCGTGGTGTTTTGGCTTTCATCTAGAATAATAAATGCGTCGTTGAGGGTTCGCCCACGCATGTAGGCTAAAGGTGCGACTTCAATAACAGCGCGCTCCATCAACTTTTCGACTTTTTCAAAGCCCAGCATTTCAAACAGCGCATCGTAGAGTGGGCGCAGGTAGGGGTCTACCTTCTGAGATAGATCGCCAGGTAAAAAGCCGAGTTTTTCACCTGCTTCAACCGCAGGGCGAGTTAGAAGAATACGTCGCACTTCTTGTCGCTCTAAGGCATCCACCGCAGCTGCCACGGCAAGGTAGGTTTTACCCGTACCGGCAGGGCCAATACCAAAGGTAATATCGTGATTGACGATATTGGCAACGTATTGCGCTTGGTTAGGGTTACGTGGCTTTATGACGCCGCGCTTTGTTTTGATGTTAACTTCTTTGCCG
Source organism: Alteromonas ulvae (assembly GCF_048987005.1). Lineage (GTDB taxonomy): Bacteria > Pseudomonadota > Gammaproteobacteria > Enterobacterales > Alteromonadaceae > Alteromonas. The sequence goes on from NZ_CP185261.1 coordinate 1,672,040, forward strand.
TAGCCGCCTGTTGCGTCTTTTTCTATCACCCGCGCTTCTTGAATGGCCAGATGCACTTGCTCAGCGTCAAGGTCGGGAATACGGCCTTTGATAGGCTGGGTTTCGACGTACAGAAGTTTCAGTAATTCGGCAGCACTATTTGTTTGCTGTGGCTCTCCTAGCACCTTGAACGCGTTATTTCGGTATGTTATTTCAACACCCAACCTACGCTCTATCTGCTTGATGTTGTCATCAAACGGTCCACATAAACTCGACAAACGTTTACTATCTGCCGGTTCTAACTCAAATTCATTACTTACCAATGTACTCAAACTTCTGTTTTCCTCGCTTTACGCTTTTATCTTCAATATTGTAAATTTGCGCCATACCGTTGTGACTAATGTCTTAGGCTGGATTAAATTGACCTACGCCTAATTCGTTAGGCAGTTCTGATTTATGTTTTGCCAGAATCGCTTGAGGTGATACGGCTACGCGCAAGCCCATTTCGCTTTCTCTGCGAATAACTTCACCACGCAGTGAATTAGTAAATACATCTACCACTTTCACATCTACAAACTCGCCAATCATATCTGGCGTGCCTTCAAAATTTACCACACGATTATTTTCAGTACGGCCAGAAAGCTCCATTGGGTTTTTCTTAGATGGGCCTTCAACCAAAATGCGTTGCTCAGTACCCACCATATGTCGGGCAATGCGCAAGGCCTGTTGCGTAATACGTTGCTGTAGCAGGTGTAAACGCTGCTTTTTGGTTTCGTCGCTAACGTCATCGACGGCATCCGCTGCTGGCGTACCAGGACGAGCGCTGTAAATAAAGCTGAAGCTTAAATCGTAATCTACTGCTTGAATCAAATCCATGGTCGCTTCAAAGTCAGCATCGGTTTCGCCAGGAAAGCCAATAATAAAGTCGCTCGACAAGCTTATGTTCGGGCGAATCTTCTTAAGCTTACGCATTTTCGATTTGTACTCTAACGCAGTATGACCACGCTTCATCAAATTCAAAATACGATCTGAGCCACTTTGAACTGGAAGGTGCAAGTGATCAACCAACTCTGGAATGCCAGCATAAGCATCGATAATATCGTCAGTAAACTCAACCGGGTGTGACGTGGTATAACGAATTCGGTCGATTCCATCGATAGCAGCAACCAGCTCCAATAACTCAGAGAAACGGCAAACCGTGCCATCGTAGTGATCGCCTCGGTAGGCGTTTACGTTTTGCCCTAACAAGTTAACTTCACGAACCCCTTGACCAGCAAGTTGCGCAATTTCAAGCAGCACATCATCCACCGGGCGGCTTACTTCCTCACCGCGAGTGTACGGCACTACGCAAAATGTGCAGTACTTAGAACAGCCTTCCATAATGGAAACGAACGCAGTGGGGCCCTCAGCACGAGGCTCTGGTAGGCGGTCAAATTTCTCGATTTCAGGAAAGCTGATATCTATAACCGATTTAGCGCCACCTTGAAGCTGGTTGATCATTTCAGGCAGGCGATGCAAGGTTTGCGGACCAAAAACAAGATCGACAAATGGGGCACGTTGACGAATGGTGTCGCCTTCTTGTGATGCAACACAACCGCCTACACCAATAATAAGCTCAGGCTTATCTTGCTTTAGGTTTTTCCAACGACCAAGCTGATGGAATACTTTTTCCTGCGCTTTTTCGCGGATTGAACACGTGTTAAGCAAAATGATATCGGCTTCTTCAGCAGTGTCTGCCGCGGTGTAGCCATGCGTAGAGTCTAGTAAGTCTGCCATTTTATCCGAGTCGTACTCGTTCATCTGGCAGCCCCAGGTTTTGATATACAGCTTTTTAGTCATAACAACTATTCGTTAACCTGTTAAGTTGGTAAGTGGCTGGTGAAGAATAAAAAACGCTACAAGCAATAGGGTATATTGCCGCTTCACACAACGCAGTTACGTTGAGGATGTTCAAAATAGCCGCATATTTTACCTGTTATGCAGCTATATTCCCAGCGCATTACGATGATTACCGATTAATTAATTTCATCGGCTCGCTTTGCTCATGGCGCACTGCTGGTATTATCGAATATGAATGCCGTTTCTATGGCCATTTGGGGTAAAGACAAGGCAGTAGGCGACTCCTTTTAACATGCGCTTAATTTGTGTTACCCGCGGGTATTTTATATTCTGCACACAATTTAGAATGATCGATACCACTTAGAATAATAGTTACCACGGAGTACGAATGTACGATTTTTGCATTAATGGCGGCGGTATGGTGGGCGCTGCATTAGCCCTTGGGCTAGCGCAGCAACATTACCGCGTGGTAGTAATAGAGCCCAATCAGCCTCTGACTTTTGAGCCAGAGCAAGGCCCAGACCTGCGGGTTTCGGCCATTAGTGAAGCATCGGTAATCTTATTGAAAGCATTGGGTGCCTGGGAGAATATTGAAAATATGCGCTTAAAACCCTACGTGGGCTTAAGCGTGTGGGACAACCCCAAACACCGAACCGATTTTACTGCAAAAAGTATCGACGTACCCCAATTGGGTTACTTTGTCGAAAATCGCCTGTTGCAGCTCGGCTGTCATCAGGCCCTAGCTCAATACGATAACGTAACTGTTATTTTTAACGACCAAGTAGATAACATTTCGCTGTCATCAATAAACCCTCCAACTCCATCAAGCAATACAGCAGCCATCACCCAAACGAGTGATGCAGCCGTTGAAGGCTCTGTTGATAAGCCTAAAAGTGGCGAAGAATTTACGAGGGGGATAAATATAAATAATCAGAGTGTGTGTGTAACGCTGTCGTCTAGCACAAAAATTAACGCTAAATGGCTTATTGGGGCAGATGGCGCAAAATCCCAAGTTCGTCAGTTTGCCGGTATTGGCACGTCAGGTTGGCAATATGGCCAGCAAGCGATGGGCATTACCGTTAAAATGACAAAGGAAACCCAAGCTATCACTTGGCAGCAGTTTACGCCAACAGGGCCAAAAGCGTTTTTGCCTATGTTTGAGGAGTACGCATCGCTTGTGTGGTACAACTCTCCTGATGAGTTAAAACGCCTGAAAGGTCTTAACAGCACGCAGTTAAAAAACGAGGTTGTTGACGCTTTTCCTGATGAACTTACTCAAAACGAGAATGATTTCTCTATTATTGATAAGGCTGTATTTCCGCTTACTCGAATGCATGCCAGTGAATATGTGAAAGGACGAGTACTATTAATCGGCGATGCTGCCCATACCATTAATCCACTTGCTGGGCAGGGAGTGAATATCGGCTTCAGAGACGTTCAAGCCCTATTAGAGGTAACTGCCAAACACCATGATGTAATGTCCCCCGTTTTTTTTAATGCGTTGAAAAACGATTACGAGAAGCCGCGCAAACGGGACAACGTGGTAATGATGTCAGCAATGGATGGGTTCTATACCTTGTTTAGTAACGACATAGCCCCCATTAAGTGGTTAAGAAATAAGCTTCTTTCGGTGGCCGAACACGCAGGGCCAATTAAAAAAGAAGTGCTCAAATATGCTATAGGGATGCGTTAATGGAAGTTTTTATTTTACTTGCAGTTTTGTTTGCGGCGTTAGTTATTGTTGTTCCACTTTTAGAGCGCTCGAAAATGCGCATAAGTAACGATGACGCAGCAAAGTGGGCGAAGTGGATTTGGCCGCTAATGGGATTACTCTTAGTGGCACAGTTACTTAGGTTAGCGTTTTCGTAATGATTTAGTTTAAAGGCCATTCTGTTATGAGAGTCATTGTGTAGTAAAATCGGAAAGCACCTCATCAATCATTTTTTCAGTTTTATTGTTCTCAGTTTGCAATATTGCGATGGTTTAAGCTCTGGCGCCCTTTTTGCAAAACAGCATAATCAAAGAACAACGCCATGATTAAGCGCTACTAGATAACACGTAGAATATGCGTAGACACCGGGTTGTGTGATAAATGAATTGGAAAAATGCCAGTTTTTCATATGTTCGTTTTTTGCTTATTTCTCTGTTATTAACTACGTTTATTTAATAAGCTAGCACCCTGCATCCTCACAAAATAACTAAGTCACTGGGGCACGTCATGAAGCACTCTCACATTTTAGCGATATTATTACTGCTAATACCCTTCGTAAAGTCACATGCCGGCCTCATCAATATCGATGTTGTTGATAGAAGCGGTCTCTCTTCTTCACAAGAAAGTTTATTTGATGACGCCGTGAATTTCTGGGAGTCCGCCCTGATTGGCACTCAAGAAAACATAGACGTAAACATGCAAATTAACGCGACAGCGCCTGCAATTGATGGGCGGGGCGGGATATTAGGTCAAGCTGGTCCAAGAAGGGGCACGTTCTACGATGGGGGCGTGTACGTTACACAGGGCATTATGGAGTTTGATACTGCCGACTTAGGCGTGCTTGAAACGAGAGGTACGCTGCTTGATGTAATAGTGCATGAAATGGCCCATGTAATTGGTTTTGGTACGATTTGGAATTTTTTTGATAATCTATACGTTCAAAATTCTGGTGAGTACTTAGGTAAATATGCTTTGGCAATGTATCGAGAAGAATTTGATGCTGACGCAACGTTCGTACCAGTTGATATTGTAAGCGGAGTCGGAACGAGAAATAGTCACTGGGATGAAAACTGGTCCGGTGGAAGGTCTGACATAATGACTGGATTTCTTGAGGGCTCTACTACAGTGAGCAATACTACGTTGGCAGCATTTGCAGACATAGGCTATATAGTACGGCTTAATGACGGAAGAATAATTGGGGCCAACGCGCCCGCAACTCTCACACTTTTGTTGGTAGCTGGCGCGTTTCTAGTTCGCCGAAAAAAGTACTAATTTAAAAACAGCTTGGGATTAATATCCTCAATGGTTTGCGTCGTCACCTCATCTCGATAGCCTCTTTGTTCTAAAAGTGCTTTTAATTCGTTGCGTGTGGTGCATTGTTCGTGTTTAGCTAAGGCAATGGCTTCAATCAAACACGAAAGCTGCAAGGAAGATTGAGTGTCGGTCATGGCGAATTCTCTTTAATTTATAAATAAATCGTCACTGTGCCTCTCTCGTGATGCAGCACGGTGGCGGTGATTTTGCTTTCCTGTTTCTATAAAGTTTCGAATGATGCATCATGTTGCACGAAAAAAGTTCGCATATAGAGTGACTTTTTATGAGGCATAATCTCATATGATACCTAGTGTTGTATGAAGAACGGCTGCAAGTGGTTCACAATAAATAGGATGGTAAAGTCACGTCTTCATTTTTATCATATGTTATTACTACTTTAGTATTGAATATCTTCTATCCTCTGTGTTTTACTTCGCTGTGTAAGCGGTGCGGCAACATGTAAACTGCCTCTTGTGAATTTACTTTTAATAATAAAAATCTGACATCACAACGCGGGTTTTAGAGCTTAATGTAAAGCTCAGAATCAATATTAACAACAGCAGCGCTTTTCCGACAAATTGCATTTGTCTCAGTTTAGTTAAAGTAATTACCCTCAAATAAATTCGTATCGAAAACAACATCACACCAATAGTGCGCGGGCAATTCTGCGGACAATTTATGTGGTGACGTTAAGGGTTCGTTCATCTGTACACAATATCAACACCTACTCAAATTCAGGAATATCACAATGCAACAGGCAAAACATAGCGCTAGGTTTTTCAAGCTATCGATCATTGCAAGTGCGATGGCAGGGCTTGCCGTTTCTTCTTCAGTCTACGCACAGCAACAAGCTGCAGAGCTACCAAGTTCACAGCTTTCTAGTTCAGAGCCATCTGGTACAGAGCAAGCCAGTTTTGAACAAGAAGTAGAGCAAATACAGATAGTAGGCTCTCGTAGAGTAGGGCGCACTATTAATGACTCGCCAGTGCCTATTGACATTATTGATGCGTCGTCTATCGAAGCCACGGGTCTTACTGAAACCAATATGATCCTTAACCAGTTATTACCTAGCTTTAACTTTCCTCAGCCTTCTATTACAGACGGCACCGACCACGTGCGCCCAGCGCAACTTCGTGGCTTGGCTCCTGATCACACATTGGTATTGGTAAACGGCAAACGCCGTCATACCTCTGCGCTGTTAAATTTAAACGGTTCGGTAGGTCGCGGCTCTTCAGCAGTTGATTTGAACGCTATTCCCGCAAATGCGATTAAACGTATTGAAGTATTACGCGACGGTGCAGCGGCGCAATATGGTTCAGACGCCATAGCAGGGGTTATCAACATAGTGTTAAAAGATGCCAGTGATGGTGGTGATATTTCAGCAACCTATGGTGCAAACGTCACTACAATGGACGGTGTGCCAAACCTAGAAAGTGTTACCACCAATGCCCAAGGCGACTTAGCATTTAATACAGGCTCTGATAGAGAGCTCACCGACGGTCAAACCTTCACCTTGCGCGGCAATGTTGGCATCGAATGGGGCGACGACGGGTTTGTAAACGTGTCTGCAGAGTACCGCGACAGAGGTCAAGCAAATAGAGCAGACTTCGACCCCAGAGAAAATTATTCTCGTGATGCGAACGGAAACATCGACGAGAGAGAATTAACGGTTAATCGTTACAATCACGTGTACGGTAATGGTGAAGTTGAAGACTATGCGATATTCGTAAACGCAGGTAAGGCGCTTACCGACAGCATTGAGTTTTATGCTACTGCTGGGCTAAGCAGCCGTGATTCCCTAGGTGGCGGTTTTTACCGTCGCGCACAAGACAGCCGAAATATTCTAGACATTTATCCCAACGGTTTTTTACCGTCTATCCAAACCGATATCTCTGATATGTCACTAATTACTGGCATTAAAGGGTATGGCGATGTATGGAATTATGATTTGTCACTCACCCATGGTGGCAATGAATTGGAATACAGCGTTGTGAATAGCCTTAACACGTCTTTAGGCGCTAACAGCCCAACCAGCTTTAATGCGGGTACATTGGAATACAGCACCACTCTATTTAATGCCGACGCGTCTCGCCTTGTAGATACAGGCGTGTTTTACAGTGAAATGAATTTTGCTATGGGCGCTGAATATCGCCACGAAAGCTATGACATCACTGCTGGCGAAGAAAGCTCGTACATACAAGGCACGTTTGGGCCAGGCGGTGTAGTGACTGACCCAGTTGACGGACCTTTTGGTGCTGCGGGCTCTCAGGTATTTCCTGGTTTCACCCCTGCTTCAGCGGGAGACAACAGCCGAAATAACTACAGCATTTACGTAGATCTAGAAGCAGATGTAACAGAAAACTGGAATGTTGCGGTTGCCGGTCGTTTTGAAGATTATTCTGATTTTGGTAGTACATTTAACTGGAAAGTATCACAGCGATATACGCTAAGCGATGCTTTTGCACTTCGCGCATCGGTATCAACCGGTTTTCGCGCGCCATCATTACAACAGCAGTACTTTACCTCTGTGGCTACCACGTTTGTTGACGGAGAGCCTACTGAAACAGGCACATTCGCGCCGTCTAGTAATGTGGCACAAGCCCTTGGTAGCCCAGGTCTCGACGCAGAAGAGTCGAATAACTACAGTGCCGGTTTTACCTATTCACCCACTGCAGACTTCAACCTAACGGTTGATTTTTATCGCATTGATATTGACGACCGTATTGTGTTGTCAAACAACCTTTCCGGTCAAGCTATCGAAAGCCTGCTTGAAGGTACTGGTGCTACCCGCGCAAGGTTCTTCTTAAACGCCATTAATTCCAGAACAGAGGGTGTGGATATTGTTTCCACCTACACGCTGAATACCTCAGATTTTGGTGCATTTAATTTTAACGCTGGCGTTAACTTTAACGACAATGAAGTTACTGATATTTTGGATGCACCAGCAGTGCTTCAAGGGGCAGGTTTTGATCAAGGCAATTTATTCTCTGACGTAGAATTACGCCGCTTTGAGACGAGCGCTCCAGATAGTAAAGTAAACGTGGGCGTAACCTGGTCTTACGATATCTATACAACCACGCTGCGAACAACTCGCTATGGCGAGGTTGAAGACCCGTCATCGGTTGAAGCACGAAACGAAATAATACCCTCTGAGTGGATTACCGATCTTGATGTGCGCGTAGCTATCACCGACCAATTTGCCGTGTCGGTAGGTGCGAATAACATCTTTGATGTTTATCCTGAAGCAACGCGAGACCTAGTAGACGATGTCACAACGTTCTCGAATATATTCCCATATTCTAGTTTTTCGCCTTATGGTTTCACAGGGCGCTACGTATACGGCAGAGTATCCTATAGCTTCTAATGACTCCAAAAAAGCCTCACTACCAAAGCGTAGCGAGGCTTTTCGATGTATCGTTTACTATCGCTGTGTGCTTAAGGCACATTAACGCTCACTCTTATTACACGATTTTTTAACTAAATACTCTACGATTAACTGTTTTTGTCGAACGTGATATTGGCGCGGTGCTTGTCTACTAACGCAAAGTCCTCTTCAGGAATAAACGCGTCATAATCACGCTGCAGTTTTATCTGTGCTTCTTTACGTATTTTGCTTCGCCTAATTGCAGTAACGAAGTTACGCATTTCTTGATGGTTTGAAAGCGCGAGTTCTGGCACCTGCACTGGCGACCCTTTATCGTCTTTCGCTACCATGGTAAAAAAACTATTGTTGGTATGTTTAACGTTGTTGGTTTTAATATTTTCAGTGGTCACTTTGATACCGACTACAAGGGATGTATTGCCAACAAAGTGCACTGTGGCATCTAAATGCAATAAATCTCCCACTTCAACAGGTTGTAAGAATTCTACGCCATCTACGGTAACCGTAACGCAATACGCTCCGGCGTGTTTACTCGCGCATGCATAAGCCACCTTGTCCATAAGCGATAAAATAATACCGCCATGCACTTTTCCGCCAAAATTTGCGTATGAGGGCACCATGAGTTCGGTTAACCGAGTTCGAGAAAATGCAACATTGCGAAGGTTCATGCTCTACCTTATTGTCAGTGAACAAAACAAGTGACCAAAACGATCGGATAAGTAAAACGCGCGTATTATCACTGGTAGCAGATGTAGTTATAACACTGGCGAAGTTTGGTCGATTTACTGGTCACGATTTTTCTGTTTAGGGAACGCCCCAGAGTCTACAATAAATAAACTAACAATATTTGTGAAGGAGTGGTTTTGTCTTCAACACACTTTTATCAACCGAAAGACGGACATGGCTTAGCCCACGATCCGTTTAATGCTATTATTGCCCCTCGTCCTATTGGTTGGATTTCTACGCAATCTGCTCAAGGTATTCTTAATGTAGCGCCCTACAGTTTTTTTAATGCCTTGAATTACACGCCGCCAATTATCGGCTTTTCTAGTGTGGGTGATAAAGATACGCTTAATAATGCTAGAGACACCGGAGAATTTTGTTGGAACCTGGTATCTAAGCACCTCGTGAATGCTATGAATGAAACGAGCAAACCCCTGCCTCCTGAAGAAAGCGAGTTTTCAGCATCCGGTTTAGGCACCGCTAGCGGTCTGGTTATTTCGGTTCCGCGAGTAAAGGAAAGCTTAGTGTCGATGGAGTGCAAGGTGACCGACATCACTCAGCTTAAAACCGCTGAAGGTGAACGAGTGAACAGCTGGTTTATTATGGGGGAAGTGGTTGGTGTGCATATCGATACATCACTTATTGAAGATGGCGTTTACAAAACGTTGAAGGGTCAACCCGTAATGCGCGGCGGCGGTGCGGGTGACTATTTTTCTATTAGCGACAGTAACTACTTTGAATTGCGTCGACCGGACGCAAAGTAACGGCACGCTGTATTGGCGCTAGCGAAAAGTGCAAACTAGAAACCGTAGATAGGGTAAGAAGTAGCATGTTGAATATGAATTTTGATGAGCGAATGGTTATTGATACAACGCCAATGCCATGGCAAGCATCGCCATCGACTACAGTTTGGCGTAAACCGTTAGAACGAGAAGCGAAAGAGTCGGGGCACACTACCAGTGTGGTTAAGTATGAAGCTGGCGCAAGTTTCACTGAGCATGGCCACCCCTACGGTGAAGAGATTTTTGTTTTAGAGGGTGTGTTTTCCGATGAGCACGGCGATTACCCTGCAGGTACGTATTTACGTAATCCACCAGGCAGTAAGCACAGCCCGTTTAGTGAAGAGGGATGTACAATACTGGTCAAATTAAACCAGTTTGACCAGCGCGATCGGCAAGAAGTTAGGGTAGATACACACAATACGCCATGGCTACAGGGGCAGGGCGGACTTCAGGTAATGCCTTTACACAATTTTGAACACGAGCATGTTGCGTTAGTTAAGTGGCCTGCCAAAGAAGTGTTTAAGCCCCATAGGCACTTTGGTGGTGAAGAGATATTTGTGCTGTCTGGTACGTTTAAGGATGAAGCGGGTGAATACCCCACAGGTACCTGGATGCGAAATCCGCATATGAGTCAGCATCATCCGTTTGTTGATGAAGAAACCGTGATTTGGGTGAAAACAGGGCATTTGCCAGTCGCGTTATAGCTGCCATTAGGTCGAAGGTTACTAACACTGCCAAGCTTTAGCATCGTCATGCTCTGGCACAGTGGTACCATCGTTCATACAATGCCGGTCAAACACAATAAAAAGGCTCTATGTTGTGTCAGCATAGAGCCTTTTTCCTTTGAACTATATTGCTTTTGAAGAATGGCCTATAAATTAATGCAATGCCATAACGGCCTATTTCCAAATGCCGTCTTCAGACTTACCTTGAATTTCACAGTCGCCGGTTTTGTATTCTACCGTTTCTCCGCTGTCTTTCTTTTTAAAGTAATCTTTGCTGATAGAAACGATGGTAGGCGTCATCCAAACAATGGCAATAATGTTGATTACCGTCATAAGCCCTAACGCCATATCGGCCATGGCCCACACTTGAGGCAGTGCTGCTTGTGCGCCCCAGTAAATCATGCCTAAATACCCAATGGTGTAAGCTGCGCGTCCTGCGCGGTTATCTAGTTTAAACATGTGTAGGTTACTTTCACCGTAGGCATAGTTTGCTACTACTGAGGTAAACGCAAATAAGCTTATCGCCGCTGCAACAAAGTCTGTACCGCCTTCGCCTAAGTGACTGCTCATGGCATCTTGGGTTAGCCGTATGCCTTCCATTTGTTCTGAGCTAGAGCCGCCAGCAAGTAAAATGATAAACGCGGTAGACGTACATAAAATCATAGTATCTAAAAATACGCCTAGCATTTGTATATAACCTTGAGACACGGGGTGATTAGGGTTTGGCGCTGCACTTGCCGCTGCGTGAGGTACCGAGCCACTGCCGGCCTCGTTTGAATAAAGACCTCGTTGTATTCCGTTTTTAATGGCAGCACCAAGAGCACCAGCCCCTGCTTCTTGAAGACCAAAGGCCGACGTTATAATGTCTAGCAGCATGGCAGGTAATTCGGTTATGTTAATAAAGGTAATGGTAAGAGCAACAAGCACGTACCCAATTCCCATAAACGGCACAACAAACTCTGCGAATCGGGCTATACCGCGTAAACCGCCTACGACAATGAGTGCGGCGAGCAAAATAATCGCTATGCCTACATATTCGCTTTCAAACGCATAGGCGTTGTTTAGCGCATCGGTAATAGTGTTAGCCTGTACGGCACTAAATACAAAGCCGTAACCAAAAAATAGGCATAAAGAGAAGGCAACGGCTAGCCAAGTTTTGTTTAACCCTTGTTTTATGTAGTAAGCCGGTCCGCCGCGAAATTCGCCGTTCTCGTCTTTTACTTTGTATAGCTGCCCAAGAACGCTTTCAGCAAAGCCGGTGGCCATACCTAATAACGCTATCATCCACATCCAAAATATAGCCCCAGATCCACCAAGGGAAATGGCCACAGCAACTCCCGCAAGGTTACCTGTGCCAACGCGGGCCGATAAACTAGTGCATAACGCTTGAAACGAGCTGATACCTTCCGCGTTAGACGTTTTACTGTTTTTAAGTAAAGCAAACATATGGCCAAAGTGCCTTAACTGCACGCCGCCTAGTTTTACCGTAAACCAGATACCGCACACTAGCAGCATAATTATGAGAACTTGGCCGTCGCCCCATAATATATTATTCACAAATGAAACGAATTCGTTTATCACGCATTTTCCTTCGTTATTATTGAACTAATGATGTTACAAAATACATGGCTGCAAATACTTAATTCAGGCTTGAAAACTACCTGTGTTTCAGCGGTATTTTACAAGTGCTCAGCTTACCGGAAGCACTGGCGAGCGCCTTGAAGTATCGAAACCTAGAGTTGATTCAGAACAAATAGTCTCATTAAGTTGGGTTTTTAGTCGCTCACAAAAGCGCGTGTAGTTACAGCGTCTAATTTAGAGAAGTCGGTAATACTAGCACGACATAAACACAAATGAAGCCATAAAAGTGGCAGTTGTTATGATGAATTATGCATAACTTAAGAAAAAGTATGCAAAAAGAGAAGGGCGTATTTATTTCAGGCAACAAAAAACCGCCCAATACAAAGCGGTTTTTCACAATATGGCTGGGATAGCAGGACTCGAACCTACGAATGGCGGGATCAAAACCCGCTGCCTTACCAACTTGGCTATATCCCAATAGGTAGGTAAAAAGTGGTGGCTACGGCGAGATTCGAACTTGCGACCCCATCATTATGAGTGATGTGCTCTAACCAACTGAGCTACGTAGCCTTTCTTTTGCAAACTATTAAAAAGCCGCTCGTGTGAGCGGCTCTTTAGAATTTGGCTGGGGTAGCAGGACTCGAACCTACGAATGACGGGATCAAAACCCGTTGCCTTACCAACTTGGCTATACCCCAAATGGTGCGGAAGGAGAGACTTGAACTCTCACGCCGTGAAGCACTGGAACCTAAATCCAGCGTGTCTACCAATTCCACCACTCCCGCATAGACACTAGCTGTTACAAAGTTGGCTGGGGTAGCAGGACTCGAACCTACGAATGACGGGATCAAAACCCGTTGCCTTACCAACTTGGCTATACCCCAACTTTGGTGCGGAAGGAGAGACTTGAACTCTCACGCCGTGAAGCACTGGAACCTAAATCCAGCGTGTCTACCAATTCCACCACTCCCGCTTAGCTAGACATTCCTAAAAGAGATGGTGAGAAGTGGTGGCTACGGCGAGATTCGAACTTGCGACCCCATCATTATGAGTGATGTGCTCTAACCAACTGAGCTACGTAGCCTTTTATACTTCTCTTCCCTCTCAGGAAGTGGCGCGTATTATGCGTATATGACTCGCACCCGTCAACCCCTTTTTTGCTAACTTTTTTTAAATGGTTAATATGTGCGCGCGGTCGTTCGAATTACATGCAAAACGCGGCGAATTTGACCAACCTGTCGGTTAAAAGTGGTCAATATCTCGAAAATTACTCATTTAATTATGTCGTTAGGGTGTAAGCGTTGCTTTTGTTTTGTAATAACAAATATCAACAGGTCTTGGTGTATATACCTTGTCGTGAAAAAAGGGATTATTCAACAATCTTCCCGTGTTAGTCCGCGATAGATATTCATCGTGCTCTGGCTGCTGAATATAATAGTTAGGATGATTATTGCTGTGGACTAAGGCCCGTCCAATTTTACTGCTATCGGTAACCTCTTGAATAACTCCGCCATATTGGGCATCTCCTCGCGGCAGTTTTTGTAGCGCGGACATTCCGCTTACCACTCTGCCAATGACTGACATATTTCTGTCTAAATGACGAGGTGCTTGTCCAATGACAATATAAAATTCAGTTGATGCAGTATCTTTTTCATTACTACGGGCAAAGGCAACGGTGCCGGGGCAGTGCAGGCCCCACATTTCGTTACGTTCTTCATCGATTCCCACCGCAAATCCATCTAAAAACCCGGTTTTAGGAGCAAAGATATCACGGGTTTCAACCACGCTGGCGTCTTGCAACAACGGACGTGTAAATTCAGCGGTAATGTCAGTTAACAGCGCTGGTGCAATCCTTTCTTTGTCATGGGTATCATTACTGCCTGCCTGTGCCACAAAACCATCTACTACCCGATAAAAATACTGTTTATCGTAAAAGCCTGACTTTATAAGGGCTTTAAAACGCTCGACATGTTTTGGCGCTAGACTAGGGTTAAGCGCAATGACCACGTCGCCATATACCGTAGTAAAAGTAACGGTATCTTCTGAAGGCACTTTGTACCAGTGATTACTGCTGCCGTTCATCAGTGCCACGGGATTGGCAGCGCTATGTGCTGTAGCGCTGAATATTAAGGCTAAGACAATTGTGGAGGCCACCATGAATAAGATTGAGCGAAAGCGTACTAAGAATGATCTGTTCGCAGCATTGAGCAAAGAATAGTTTACTCGCTGCCTTTTATGGAGACAGTTTGATTGCGTAGCGGAGTACATCGGGATACCTATTAATGTTCAATATACGTGTTATGTCAGTAGTGCAATGCTGCAACAAATAAAAAAGCCACTCTTAAGAATGACTCAAGAGTGGCTTGTTGTCGAGCTTTTACAAGATGCTTATGTGAAGGCATTCTTATAAAAAAATGCTTACACGTTAAACCTGAAGTGAATAACGTCGCCGTCTTTAACAATGTACTCTTTACCTTCTAAGCGCCATTTACCCGCGTCTTTAGCGCCTTGCTCACCGTTGTGCTGTACAAAGTGGTCATAACTTACGATTTCGGCACGAATAAAGCCTTTCTCAAAGTCAGTATGTATTTTACCCGCCGCTTGCGGTGCGGTGGAGCCTTCAGGGAAAGTCCATGCGCGGACTTCTTTTACACCGGCAGTGAAGTAAGTCTGCAACGTCAATAGTTCGTAACCAGAGCGAATTACGCGATTTAGACCGGGCTCTTCTAACCCCATGTCTTGCATGAATTCTTCGCGCTCGTCATCTTCAAGTTCGGCAATGTCCGACTCTATAGCAGCACAAACGGCAACTACTGTCGCGTTTTCGGCTTGTGCAATTTCACGTACTTTATCGAGATAAGGATTGTCTTCAAATCCTTCTTCATTCACGTTAGCAATGTACATGGTCGGCTTAAGCGTAAGCAGGTTCATGTAGCTAACTGCTGCGTGTTCTTCTTTTGTGAGCTCTACAGAGCGCAGTAATACACCCTCGTCTAAATAAGGCTTAATTTTTTCAAGCACCTTCATTTCAAATTTCGCATCACTGTCGCCGCCTTTAGCGCGTTTTGCCACACGATGAAGTGCTTTTTCTGTTGTTTCTAAGTCTGAAAGTGCAAGTTCGGTATTAATAACGTCAATATCGTCTTGCGGGCTTACGCGACCAGCAACATGAACAATGTTTTCATCGTCAAAACAGCGTACAACATGACCAATAGCGTCTGTTTCACGAATGTTTGCTAGAAATTTGTTGCCTAGGCCTTCACCTTTCGAAGCACCCTCAACCAACCCAGCGATATCAACGAATTCCATTGTTGTTGGAATAACACGCTGAGGGTTTACAATTTTTGCCAACTTATCCAAGCGAAGGTCTGGCACAGGAACAACGCCAGTGTTTGGTTCGATAGTACAAAACGGAAAGTTTGCCGCTTCAATACCTGCTTTTGTTAATGCATTAAAAAGTGTTGATTTACCTACATTCGGTAGGCCAACAATACCGCATTTGAAACCCATGGTATGGATCCTTGTCTGGAAAAGTTATATCTGGCTTACACTCATGCTTTATGGGCATGGAGTCGATTTTGTGCTTGCTTTAGGTCGTCTTTCAGCAAGATTTCGGTGCAGCGTACCGCTTCATCAACAGCGCTTTCAATGGCCGTTTTTTCCTCTGCTGAAGGCTTACCAAGAACATGTCCTGTCACTCGGCTCTTATGTCCGGGGTGACCGATGCCTATTCGCAAGCGAAGAAAATTTTTATTATTACCCATTCTTGCCACAATATCGCGAACACCGTTCTGACTTGAGCTGCCGCCAACTTTATATTTGGCTACTCCCGGAGGTAGGTCCAGCTCATCAAAGGCCACTAAAATTTGTTCTGGTTCTATTTGGTAAAAATTCGCTAACGCTGCAACTGCTTGACCACTTTTATTCATAAAAGTAGTAGGGTATAGCAATCTAATATCTTTACCAGCAATAGTAATACGAGCGGTTCTTCCAAAGAACTTGGATTCAGGTTTTAGCGGGGTATTGTAGGTGTCAGCAAGCTGGTTAAGGAACCATTCGCCGGCATTGTGTCGGGTATTTTCATATTCGGGGCCTGGATTACCCAGACCCACGATAAGGCGAATATCAGCCAAGAGGATTATTCCTCTGTAGCTTCTTCACCGTCTTCATCTGTTTCGGCAGCTTTAGGAGCTGGCTTAACAGTCACAACAGCTAGGTCGTGAGCTTCGTCGTTTTTACCAAGCTCAACAGATTTAACACCTGCTGGTAAAGTAATGTCAGACAAATGAAGTGTTTGGTCCATTTCAACGTTAGCAATGTCTACTTCGATGAACTCTGGAAGATCTTTAGGCTGACACGTCACTTCGATTTCGTTTACGTGGTGCTCTGCAATACCGCCTGCTTTAATAGCAGCAGATTTGCCTTCGTTAATGAAGTGAATTGGAACGTTAGTGTGAACGTCTTGACCAGCAATTACACGTTGAAAATCGATATGTGTAATTTTTGGCTTGTACGGGTGACGTTGCATATCTTTTACTAGTACTTCAGTCGCTTTACCGTCTACGTTCAATGTAAGAACGTGAGAGTAAAATGCTTCAAAGTCAGCAGAGTTGTTCACTTTGTTGTGATCAAGCGTAATAGATACCGGCGCTTCTTCACCACCGTAGATAATACCAGGAAGCTTATCTTCGCGACGTAGGCGGCGGCTCGCACCTTTCCCTAGGTCTGTACGAACAGTAGCGTCTAGGTTGAAAATTGAATCAGACATTGTATGTCTCCAATACTAAGTAAATGATGTGAGTTTTTGCGACCAAAACCCACTGTTAACGCGCTATTGACCAACGTATGAGATATCAAGTAAAAACAAAAGATACGTCAAAATTTGTTAATTAGGTAACCAATAGTCCACGACCGCTATTTTCAGCGGCGGCGAATTCTACCACCGCGCATCTTAACTTACAATTGTAGAGGCCGTAAAAAAGCGCCTCGAAGGGCGCTTTCATTTTGGTCATTTGCACATGTAATGACACTAAGCCGATAAATACAAAGCCTAGACTGTTAGAATCATTTACACTCCGCTATCGGGTTAGTACTACACGATAGTGTGCTTTGCCTTCACGCAAGCGTTCAACCGCTTCATTGATTTGGTCAAACCTGAAGGTTTCAGTGACTGGCTCAATCCCGTGCTGCTCTGCAAAATCTAGCATGGTTTTGATGGTCGCTGGGCTGCCTACAGGAGAACCCGAAACGCTTTTTTGGCCGCCGATAAGATTAAAGGCACCAATATCCAGCGGTTCTAAAGTAGCCCCTACAAAATGCAAACGACCTTTTGGGGCAAGCGTAGATAAATACAGGTTCCAATCAAGTTTTACATTGACTGTTGAAATGATGAGGTCGAAGCGACCTTCCGCTTTCTTTATTTCATCTTCATCGCGGCTATTGATGGTATCGTGAGCCCCTAGTTCATGGGCTTCTTTTTTCTTAGACTCACTTGAGGTGAAAGCCACGACTTTACAGCCCCAGGCATTTAAAAACTGCAGTGCTAAATGACCTAAGCCACCAATTCCCACAACACCAACGTGAGAAGTAGGTTTAATATCAAATTGAACAAGAGGGTTAAATACAGTTATACCACCGCAAAATAACGGGCCAGCTTTGGTTGCATCGAGTTTTTCGGGTAATGGCACTACCGCGCGAGCTTGGGCACGCACTTTTTCTGCGAAACCGCCGTGTCGACCACCAATCGTCATGGTCGCTTGCTGACACAAGTTATGATCGCCTTCTTCGCAGGTACGACAGCTGTTGCAGTACCCGGCATGCCAACCAAGACCAACCCGTTGTCCAATCTGTAAAGAGGTGACGTGAGTACCTACTTTGCTAATGGTACCTACTACTTCATGACCTGGTACGAATGGGTATTCAGTAAATCCCCATTCATTGTCGAGCATACTTAAATCGCTATGGCAAATGCCGCAACTCTCTACATCAATTTCAACGTCATGACTGGCTAATTCCCCAGGATCGTATTCAAACTTTTCTAGCTTTCCACCGGGTTCGTTTGCTGCATATGCGTTTATCATTGCGTTCATCCTTAATTACATTTGTTTAATAACTTTATTTAGTAAGAATGATTACGCTTTAATTGACGTTACGATCAGTACGCACTCATTATTACGTGCTCATTCGGTCAGTATTATTACTGTGTTTCAACTCGATTAATGACTTTACTGGTATCGAGTACTTTAACGTTATGCACATCTAACACGGTGCCAAATTGTGTAATGGTCATCATTTCGGGTTTGGTCACGCCCTTAATTTCAACGATAAGACCATTTTGATGATAATCCTCATCTAAACCGTGTAGCGTAAATCGGTCGCCGTTTTCAGTAATAAACGCAAAAAAGCCGCCTTCTAATTCTTTGTAAATAATGCTGCCTTTCAAAGTGACACTTTCATTAACGCTCACTTCTTTAGCTTCAGCTTGTGTTACTGGCTCCGCTTGTAATTCAGTGGGGGCATTCTCCTGCGCCTTCGTGTTGTCTGTTTTCCCGTCTTCTTTTTCGTACATTGTCGACTCTACTTTTTTACCTTCGTCTGTACAAGCCGATAAACTGAGCGCTGCGGCTAAGATGATAAGTGCATAGGGGACTTTGGCGTTGATAGTTCTTATTTTCATAGGTACATCCTTTGTTTTTAGTAAAGATAAACCCTTCTGATAGAGATTAAAAGCGCCGCAATCAAAAGACTTTATGACAATGTTACAGGCGAAGGCGCATACTTATTTGCGTTTTTCATAGCACTGCGGCTTCTTTTCACCTTACAGGTCATGACGATAAAGTAGTAAGGGTATATGCTGTTTGTTTGACTTTATTCTAAACACTATCGAGGTTTACATGAAAACAATTGGCTACGCAGCGCATTCTTCAGATGCCCATATGGAACCGTATCATTTCGAACGCAGAGCATTGCGCGACAATGATGTGGCCATTGAGATCTTATACAGCGGAGTGTGCCACTCTGACCTGCACACGGTAAATGGTGATTGGGGGCCTCAACCTTATCCATTAGTACCTGGGCACGAAATAGTGGGTAAAGTGATTGATATTGGTTCAGACGTGACTGACTACAGTGTTGGCGATCACGTTGCCGTCGGTTGTATGGTTGATAGTTGTCAAACGTGTGACCAATGCGAGCACAGTGAAGAACAATACTGTCGTAACGGCATGACGCCCACCTATGGTGCGCCAGATAGAATTTCTGGCGAAACCACTCAAGGTGGCTACTCCAAACATATTGTGGTTCGCCAAGAATTTGTTTTGCGGGTACCGAAGGCGTTAGATATTGCTAAAACTGCGCCTATTCTATGTGCTGGCATCACTACCTATTCACCGCTTAAAACCTGGGGTGTAAAAGCAGGCAGTCGAGTAGGTGTTATTGGAATGGGCGGTCTAGGGCACATGGCAGTGAAATTGGCTGTAGCCATGGGCGCCAAAGTGACTGTTATCTCACGTTCAGATTCTAAAGCGAAAGATGCGAAATCAAGTGGCGCTGACGGTATTTTGGTATCAACAGACAAAAAGGCGATGAAAGAAGCTGCGTCAACGTTCGATTTAATTATTGATACTGTTCCAGTGAAGCATTCTTTAGATCAGTACACGCCGCTGCTTGATATTGACGGTACTTTGGTAATCGTGGGTCAAATAGGACCTATGGAAGAGTCTATGACTGCGCCGTTAGTACTGGGCCGACGCCGCGTTGCGGGTTCGCTTATTGGCGGTATAAAAGAAACTCAAGAAGTATTAGATTTTTGCGCTGAACACGGTATTCACCCTGAATGCAAAGTGATAAAAGCAGAGCAAGTAAATGAAGCCTTCGATCATTTGAGGGCCGGTGATGTAGCGCATCGCTTTGTTATTGATATGGCAAGCTTATCTGTATAGCACTTTCGCTATAACGGTTTCATTATCTTTATATAAAAACCTTTATATAAAACGCCGGCCGCTAGCGCCGGTGTTTTTGTATCAATGTCGTTCCACTCACTCGGCCACCATCTCATCTCCCAATTAGCGCCTTTTCATACTGTGTATTGCGCTAGTAAGTGAGTAGGTAAGTGATCCGTCATCTTTGTGTCATACGAGCGTCATAGCATTAAGTATTACTTGTTTTATTTGTATAAATTATGTCAATTAATGACCCTCAAGTTGCAGGTCGACGCACCTTTTCAAAACACGACAGCTGGCAGCGTTGGTTACTGTTGGCTCTATTAGTCTACGTGATGCTGCTTGCGGTAAGCATGATAGGCAGTGGTTTTAAATATGCTACTGGCGAGCACGCTAGAGAATTGTTTAGTTTTGCGTCTAATCCTATTATGGGGCTCATCATTGGCATGGTGTCTACCGCGCTTATTCAATCATCTAGTACGGTAACCTCGATTATTGTAGGTATGGTGGCAGGTGGCCTTCCCATTACAATAGCCATACCTATGATGATGGGGGCGAATATTGGTACTAGCATTACCAATACATTGGTGAGCTTAGGTCATATCGCTCGCAAAGATGAATTTCAGCGTGCTTTTAATGCCGCTACTATTCACGATTTTTTTAACGTTATGTCTGTACTTATATTTCTACCCCTGGAAATGGCTTTTGGTATTTTAGAATATCTTAGCGGTGAAATTGTATCGCTGTTTAATACTTCACAGTCGTTGTCACTTGAAGGAGTGAACCCTATAAAGGCGGCTACTCAACCAGTAACTGATGTGGTGACCAATTTACTTCAATTCTTACCTTCCATCTATCCAGGCGTGGCTAAAATTATCATTGGGATTGGCCTTATCATGCTGTCGATAACCTATATGGGTAAAATAATGAAGTCTCTCATGGTGGGTAAAGCAAAAGAGCTGCTGCATAAAAGCATTGGGAAAGGGCCTATTTCAGGTATTACTTCCGGTGCAGTAATGACAGTGCTTGTGCAGTCATCATCTACCACTACCTCTCTTATGGTGCCGTTGGTAGGCAGCGGTATTTTAAAAGCGCGCGATATTTATCCATTTACCCTTGGCGCTAATATCGGCACGTGCATTACTGCGCTTATTGCCGCGTTGGGTGTCGTCGGTGTGAACAGTGGGTTTGCTCTTCAAATTGCGCTAGTTCACTTAATTTATAACGTGCTGGGCGTAACGGTTATTTACGGCATACCGATATTGCGGGAAATTCCCCTTAATCTGTCATACCGATTATCGGTGGTGGCGGCGGAGCAAAAGCTCTACGGTGCTGCTTATATTGGTGGGCTGTTCTTCATTTTACCGTTAGGTGCCATATTTACTACTATGTGAGATGTTAGGCATTGATACCTGAGTACAAACTAAAAAGTTAAAGCTTACATGCACTGCCTATGAGGAGTGCTCACTTGAAGGGCTCACATGAAAAGAGAGAGCCATCCCGCGTTACTTAACATATAGAAAAACCACGTATTTCGTTATATGGTGATGTGAAATTCACAGCAACACTGCTTTTTATGAATCACGATATGAATTTAGTTTTTGTACATGGCTCTGGCTGTAGTCATCACGTCTGGTCACATCAGGTCTCTTTTTTTAAAAATAGTGTTGCTGTGGACCTGCCTGGTCGCCCAGAGGGCGATGCACTGTTAAGTGTTACTGCTATGTCGCAATGGTTATTAACTACCTTAGAAAAGCAAAATTTACATAATGTAGTGCTGGTGGGGCATTCCTTAGGAAGTGCTGTGGCTTTGCAAGCGGCGCTGGCACATTCAAGCAGAGTAAAGGCACTAGTGTTAATTGGTGCTGGTGCCAGGTTAAAAGTGTTGCCTCAGTTCTTAAGTGCGCTAACTGAAATAGTAGAGAAGAAGGGGCCACTGCCAGCATTTTTACTTACACCCAATGAAGGGATAGATGAGCCGCTTAGAACGCAAATAAATACCGCTATGGTGGAAAACGGCGCTGCTGTCATGCTGACGGACTTTCTAGCCTGTAACGATTTCGATGTGATGGATAAATTAAGCAGCATCACAATACCGGTGCAATTGATAGTAGGGAGCGAAGATGTGATGACGCCCGTTAAATATTCGCACTTTCTAAACGAGCACCTGCCGAGCGCGAGTCTCTGTATTATTGATGGCGGTACGCATATGACGTTTGCCGAACGGCCTACCAAAGTGAATGAATGCATACAGCAGTTTATTGGCAACTTAACCTGATTGTTTCCCTCTAAAATGATTGCACCGAGCAATCAAGCTGTTTATTATTTTTGAGTTATGACCTATCTGTCAAAGAGGCGAGGGAAAAGCGTCGTGCCTAAACGTGAAAAGTTGCCTAAAAAAATCAATATAAACAGTAGCGTGCTCCTATTTTTTGCTACTACCGCACTGGTTTTATTTCTTATTGTTACCATTTTGCGCTTTTGAACCTCAGGCGTTCGCGCAGCGTTGTTTGTGAGTTATAACCGTGTTGTTCAGAAATTGAGGAGGTTGGCGGCGTAATGTTACCTTACAGAATAGCGATGTTGTGCGTTTTTATTCCTTTTATTGCCGTACACACAACACTCACAATAGGCGTATCCGTAGGAAACCTAGAGCCGTGCAACCCTTATTGGGCAGATTGCCATTCCATTAGTGCTACGGGCAGACAATACCCAGAGTTTTTCGTTTTTAAAGCGCTGCTCATACCTACTGCGGTAATAATGAGTGCCTATTGGTTGTTGCTCTATCAATGGATTCAGGGCATATCAGAAGGTGTTTTCAAACCAAAAGTAATCGTGCTAATGGGGCTAACGGCCAGTATTGCCTTGGTTATTTATACTGTAACCTTGGGAGCGGAGGGCAACGCATATGCGCTTGCAAGACGGATTGGTGTCATCTTTTATTTTGCATTTAGCGCGTTTGCGCACTTACTTCTGCTTGGTTTCTTAGACAAGATTGATACGTATCGATTGGGAATGGTTGCCGAGCAGAATCGGTTAAGTATCAGCGCGACGATATTGATTGTTACCGCCATCATCAGTGCGATGCTTGGCTATGTCTATCCTGATGTTTGGGATAGGTGGGAAAATGCTTACGAGTGGTGGTTCTCATTATTGATGATAAGCATGTTTTACCAGGTAGGAAGAATGTGGAAAAAAACGGAATTTACAATGTGCTTATCGGTTAAGCGTTAAATTTGGTACCGTTTCACGCTTTTGTGCTAAAACGAGCGCTTGAGTTGTAGGCTCCATTCCCACGTGTTTATGGTGTCGCCGTTTGTTATCGGCTTAGCGACATCGATGTGCACTACGCCGGAATTACTCGCTTTATTAGAGAAAAGCCTCGCCCCAATTCCAACGCTGCTCAATAATGACGGGTCTTCATTTAGCTGGGCTTGCTCGCCGTTGAATGCTCTACCGGCATCGGCAAATGCCGCAAAGCCGACCTCAAAAATTTGGTAAATACTGTAATTGGTATAAAGGCGTATTTCAGCACTGGAAGAAATACGATGATTGCCGTGTTGATATTGGTTTGGAAAGCCGCGAACGCCATTGGCATCGTCAATAACAATGGGGCGGTCAAGAAATTGCCCCTTTGAAAATGTGGAGTGCAGTCGCGCATAAAACCCGATAAGCGTCGATGGTCTAAAAAAGTATTCTGCACCCGTATCAAGACGTATAAAGTCGCTAACGCCGGCATTAGTGATAGCATTGAGCGAGCCACTTAGCATAAGTAGTTGCATCTCACTTAACAGGATGCCCTTTCTGACATCCACATTAGCATGCAACCCTACGCCACTTTCTTCATTTTCAATCTCTACGCCTAGTCGTGAAATAAAGCGTATACCTAAGTTGATATCTTCCGGTTGATTAATGAGATAAATGTCCTTCATTACCGTGATGTCACGCTCAGCATACTCCAGACTTACCCATGGATAGAAAAAATCACGAGATTGTGGCACTAAAGAGGGGGCTGCCGAAGGACTTTGGGGGGCAAGGGCGAAGGTTGCTTTATCGTAGGTCATGCCTAGTGTGAGTCGTGTAGTCAGTTCATTGCTCGACAGTAAGCTCCATCCGTATGCCGCAGTGAATTCTTGCGCATCGAGTTGATAACTATTGCGGGTCTGGTTATTTTGAAAAATATCATCTTCTCGCGAAATGTGACTGGCTCTTAAAAAGTAGCTGTTTTGTGTGTTTAAATGATAAAAGGGTTTATCGAATACGATATTGTATATTTCACCGTCGTCATTATCTTCTAGTCTCAACGACAGGTTCGCATGACGCACCCAAGGCACAATTGAAGAAAAGGCGAGTTGGTACCCACTTCTTTGTTCATCCTGAGTGTAGCGTGCGGTTGTGCGTATGCCTAATCCCAATAAATTGTCTTCTCTCACCCCAATGAGTACATTATTCTCACCGCCACTTCGACTAAAAGAGAGTGTGGGTATTAATGACCAGTTGTCATAGGTTTCAATATTGAGGTCAATCGCGTCATCTTGACAGTTATTCACAGTAGTTATTTCTGCATTCGCTAAAAAACGTTGTGCTCGTAATATTGCTTCCGCTTCAATGATGTCTTCTTGCGTTATTTCGTCGCCTTCATCAAAAGTCAGCCTATCGCGAATAATCACTGGTTTGGTCACAATGTGTAATGCATTAGCCCATTTATGCAAAAAAATACTGTCGGCTGCGTCTTCATCAAAGATGGGGTTACGGCTAAGGTTTATTGTATTAACCGTGCGCTTTTGTGACGTGTGGTCGGGACATTTTTGTTGAGCGTCTAGAACGGTTTGGCCGATGGCTTGTGAACAAAAAAGGCAAAGCAACAAAGCGCCGCAATATTCCAGCCACCGATGACTAATCTGAGTATGTGAAAAAACCGTGATTTTTGTCGTCATAGTAGTATTGCAATTAGTTAGGAAGCCACGTTTCATGAAGGGGCACATTCTATTTTGGCAATTTTGTAATGTCGGTGCCAACGCATCAACTGCGTCTTACTTCTAAAATACTAATAATAGTAATCTAAACCCTTATTTATTGTAATTAGGAAATGTCATAATCCTTCGAGGGTTTTTGCCAGATGCGAAAAAGCGAGCTTGCGCTCGCTTTTTCTATTGAATTACGGTGTCACTCCAAGCCCTAAGGCTATCAGAGTAAGCTAGTATTCAAACATTGCTGAGATAGACTCTTCGTTACTGATACGACGAATTGTCTCAGCCAGCATTTCAGACAACGTTAACTGCTTCACTTTACCCATCTTACGCATTTCGGCGCTCAATGGGATAGAGTCTGTAACCACAATTTCGTCTATCACTGAATCGCGCAGGTTGGTTACCGCGTTTCCCGAGAATATAGCGTGAGTGGCGTAAGCGTAAACCTTGCGCGCACCATGGGCTTTTAGCGCCTCTGCCGCCTTTGCAAGCGTGCCGCCAGTATCAATCATATCATCTACAATGATACAGTCGCGGTCTTTAACATCACCAATAATGTTCATTACTTGAGCAACGTTCGCTTTCGGGCGGCGTTTATCAATAATGGCTAAGTCGGTATCGTTAAGCAGTTTTGCTGTTGCACGGGCTCTTACTACACCGCCAATATCCGGAGATACTACAACGGGATCAGCAAAATCTCGTCTTACCATGTCAGCAAGTAAAATAGGTGTACCAAAAGCATTATCCACTGGCACATCAAAGAAACCTTGAATCTGCTCGGCATGAAGATCGATAGTAAGAACACGATCAACACCCACGTTTGACAAGAAATCTGCCACAACTTTTGCAGTAATAGGTACTCGTGCTGAACGAACTCGACGGTCTTGACGAGCGTAACCAAAGTAGGGAATAACCGCAGTAATACGGCCTGCTGATGCGCGGCGCAGTGCGTCGATCATCACAATCAGTTCCATCAGGTTATCGTTGGTTGGGGCGCACGTAGACTGAATAATAAAAACGTCCGAACCACGGACGTTTTCATGAATTTCTACGCTAATCTCACCGTCGCTGAAACGACCAACTTTGGCATTTCCGAGCTTGGTGTAAAGACGGTCGGCGACTTTCTGGGCAAGTTCTGGTACGGCATTACCTGCAAAGAGCTTCATATCTGGCACAAGTGATTTCCTCAGTGCGTTGATAAAAGAGGTTTGGCTGGGGTAGCAGGACTCGAACCTACGAATGGCGGGATCAAAACCCGCTGCCTTACCAACTTGGCTATACCCCAATTTTTAAGTTCTGTCCGATGTGGCGTTCACGCTATCTGTATTGTTCTATTTTATTCAATAGTGGTGAGGTATTTACGCCCTTTGCAACAAACCCTTGCCAAGCGTTAGGCAATTTGGCCATAACGTGCTCTGCTGAAGTTTTGTCGGAAAAAGTAGCAAATACGCATGCACCTGTGCCCGTCATTCTCGACGGTGCGTAGTGTAACAACCACTGTAATAAATTTGCAACTTCCGGATGGCAATTCGCGACTAATTGCTGACAATCATTGCGAGTTTCTTCAAATTTATAGTCTTTCCATTGAATTGGCGGCGTATTTCTAGGTAAGTCTTGATGCGTAAACACCGCACCCGTACTGACGTGTATCTTAGGGTTTGCAACCAAATACCATTTTTCTTCTTGAGGAGCGGGCATGATGTCCTCACCTATACCGCCAGCAAAGGCGGTTTTACCGCGCACAAAGATAGGTACATCTGCACCAAGCGCTAAGCCGAGTTCTGCCAACTCGTCTTCGTTTAACTCGGTTTTCCACAGGTGATTGAGGGCAACTAGTGCAGTGGCTGCATTTGATGATCCGCCGCCAATCCCGCCGCCCATAGGTAAACGCTTATTAAGAGAGATGCTCACACCGAGTGGTGTTTTCGTTTTAATAGCGAGCAATTTGGCCGCTCGAATGATGAGGTTTTTATGGTCAGGTACCCCTTCAAGAGAAGTCGCCATGGTTATTTTTCCATCACTAGTAATGTCAAAAGCAAGCTCATCACCATAATCGAGCATTTGAAAAAGGCTTTGCAGTTGATGGTAGCCGTTTTCGTAGCGGCCCAGTATGTGTAAAAAGATATTCAGCTTTGCTGGTGATGGCCACCACTGTTGTTGCGCGCTTTTTTTTAGGGCGCTATGCGTTGCAACTTCAGTAGCAGCGTTGTCTTGTGACGAATGAACTATTGTGGACTTAGGCATTAAAGTGTCTTTCATTAAAGGGTCAGCCATTCGTAAATTTTTATTTTTAATTGAATTTGCGGTATCAATGGCGTTTCTGTTTGGGTGAGTGTAATGCTATGAGGAAGCCAAACTTCGTTTTCTTCCCCGCTATTCAAGGCGTTTTCAGTAGTACCTTTACTGACCTCAGCATTTGTCTTAGCGTTATTGGTATTTACTTTGCCGTATTGTCCATATTCTACTGACCAGTTACTGCAACCTATACAACCACTTTCAAGCGTGTTGACGAGGCCTTTGTCGTTAAGGGTGAACGTGTCGTCTTTAAGAGGAAGCCCTTTTACCCAAGAGAGTAGTGGCGCAACAGGAATGACAATGCCGGTGGTTTTGTAGATAAGTAATTCTGGATCGGCATCGTAATGGGTTTGTCCATCAGCTGTCAATGAAGACTGTTTGCTGGTTACATTTAAATCAACGATACGCACACCGAGAAAATTACTTAATCTAAAATCAAAATCACCTGAATCGTTTTTCCAGACCAAATTTAAACTTGTTGCTTCATTGCCTCGTCGAAATGCAATTTTTCCACGCATGTTCCAGTGGTGAATTTCTGCCACTTTTTCTAGTTGAGAAGTGAGGTTGACCGCGCGTTCTGGGCCTTTGGGAACAGTAGTGCAAGCACTTAACAACGCGCCTGTTAAAATGAGTAAAGTAATTGCACGCCACATGGTATGAAGAATTTCCCTGAAAATTAAAGCGAAAACATCGGATATATTATGTGAACACAGTTTCACGAGCACTTTCAATCATTTTGGCTTTTTCGTACAATGCGCGTCCGACGTTGCCAGCATAGAATTTATGACTTTACTTGCCCTTGGCATAAACCACAAGACAGCACCAGTAGCACTTCGCGAAAAAGTGGCTTTTACACCAGACTCTCTGGTGGAAGCGCTTGCGAGCTTAAAAGCTGTGGACGGGGTTGATGAAACTGTCATTGTGTCAACATGCAATCGAACTGAGCTGTACGTAAACACGCAAGACGAAAGCGGTGAAAAGATATTGCAGTGGCTTAGCGACTTCCATCACTTAAATGTGCAAGAGATTGAGAAAAACAGTTATTTGCTCACAAAAGAGGACGCCGTAAAGCACATCATGCGCGTGGCCAGTGGCTTGGACTCGCTGATCCTCGGTGAGCCACAAATTCTCGGCCAAATTAAGCAAGCATTTGGCGATGCCAAACATTCAGGTATGATAAGCAGCGAGTTCGAAAAACTATTTCAGCATACCTTTACTGTGGCCAAACGAGTTCGAAGCGAAACCGACATCGGTGCAAACGCGGTGAGCGTTGCCTACGCTGCGGTTCAGCTAGCGAAACATATTTTTGCTGAATTGCCCAAACGGTCAGTGCTGTTGGTGGGAGCCGGTGAAACTATCGAGTTAGTCGCCCAGCACTTAAAAGAGCAGGGCGTAAAACATTTAGCCGTTGCCAATCGCACGGTGGCAAGAGCTGAAGCGCTGGCACAAAAACTGGATGCCAGCGTGTATACACTGTCTCAAGTGCCTGAACACTTAAAAGAATTTGATATTGTTATTAGTTCAACTGCCAGCCAGCTACCTTTGATAGGGAAAGGTATGGTAGAAAAAGCACTAAAGCAGCGTAAAAATATGCCTATGTTTTTGGTCGACCTCGCTGTACCCAGAGATATTGAGTCTGAAGTGAACGAATTAGGCGATGCCTATCTCTATACGGTTGACGATCTTCAGCATATTGTTCAGAAAAATTTAGAAAACAGAGAACAAGCCGCGTTAGAAGCGCAAAAGCTCATTGATAAGCAAGCCAATGACTACATGACTTGGAAACATTCTCAGCAGTCTATTGATTTGGTAAGGCAATACCGTCAAAAAGGACTACTGCTTCGCGACGACATTGTTGAAAAAGCAAAAGCACAGCTAGAAGAAGGCAAAAGCGCTGACCTTGTGCTAGAGGAAATGGCGTACAAGCTAACCAATACATTGCTGCATCCAACTACATTAGCACTGCGTGAAGCGGCTAAGCATGACGATCCGTCGTTAAGTCGTTGGATGGGACAGGCATTAGATTTATCTGATAATTCTTCAGATAATAATGAATAAGGTAATAAGAAGAATATGAAAGAGTCGGTCGTTAGAAAACTCGAACACCTCGTTGAGCGTTTCGAAGAAGTTCAGGCTTTACTTGGAGATCCTGGCGTTATCGGCAATCAGGACAAGTTTCGCAATTTGTCAAAAGAGTTCAGTCAGTTAGAAGGTGTTGTTGATGGTTTTAATGCCTTTCAGAAAGCGCAAGAGAATCTTGCATCAGCTCAAGAAATGATGAACGAAGATGATGCCGAGATGCGTGAAATGGCACAGGAAGAATACAAAGACGCAAAAGCTGAAATAGAGCGCCTTGAAACTGAGCTTCAATTGTTACTGCTGCCAAAAGATCCTAACGACGACAACAACTGCTTTTTAGAAGTGCGAGCGGGAGCTGGCGGCGATGAAGCGGGTATTTTTGCCGGCGACCTATTTCGTATGTACAGCCGTTACGCTGAAAGCAAAGGGTGGCGCGTAGAATTAATTAACGCCAACGAAAGCGAGCACGGCGGATATAAAGAAGTTGTTGCTAATATTAGTGGCGAAGGCGTGTATGGTAACCTGAAGTTTGAGTCTGGCGGACATCGTGTTCAGCGAGTGCCAGAAACAGAGTCTCAAGGTCGCATTCACACATCGGCGTGCACGGTGGCGATATTACCTGAAATTCCCGAATCTGAAGCCATTGAAATTAACCCGGCTGAATTGCGAATAGACACCTTTCGAGCGTCTGGAGCGGGTGGTCAGCATGTGAACAAAACCGATTCTGCTATCCGCATTACGCATATGCCCACAGGACTTGTGGTTGAGTGCCAAGACGAGCGTTCACAACACAAGAATCGGGCAAAGGCCATGTCGGTGTTACAAGCTCGCCTGAATCAAATTGAACAAGAGAAGCGCGCGGCAGAAGAAGCGTCGACGCGTAAAAGTTTAGTAGGCAGTGGCGACCGTTCAGAGCGCATCAGAACCTACAACTTTCCACAAGGACGAGTAACTGATCACCGAATCAACCTTACTATCTACCGTTTAGATGAAGTTATTGCTGGCGATCTAAATCAATTAATCAATCCTATTTTGCAGGAACATCAAGCCGACTTACTTGCGTCCTTGTCAGACGAATAGTATGCGTATTGACGAAGCCCTCTCATGGGCTATTGCGTTGTTAGAGGGGGGAGAATCACCCTCTGTCGACGCGAGAGTACTGCTCGCGAATATTCTCAACGTAAGCCAAACCTATTTGTTTACTTGGCCAGACAAAGCCCTTGATGGCGACACATTTAGCGCGTTTAAAACGGCGGTGGAGCGCCGGCGTCTTGGTGAACCCGTAGCCTACATTACTGGCGAACGAGAGTTTTGGACGCTTAAGCTAGCAACATCTCCCCATACCCTTATACCGAGACCTGATACAGAAGTGCTGGTAGAGCAGGTGCTCAAGCACATACCTAATAAGATTAATGACCAAGCGAGCTCTTCTTTTTCAATTTGTGATTTAGGAACAGGTACTGGGGCTATTGCATTGGCGCTGGCATCGGAGCTTCCCCACATACATGTTACTGGGATTGATGTTAAGGCTCAGGCCGTTGCGCTAGCCAAACAGAATGCGGTAAACAATGGCATAGAGAACGTCACTTTTTTACAAAGTGATTGGTTTAGTGAACTAAAAGGCAAGCAATTTACTATTATTGTGTCTAATCCGCCCTATATTGAAGATTCCAGTGGTTATCTTTTAGAGGGGGATGTTAGGTTTGAGCCTAAAACCGCTCTTATTTCTGGTGAGGATGGTCTTTGCGACATTCGCCATATTATCAATGTGTCTCAAGGGCATCTTGTAACTGGCGGGTTACTGGTATTTGAGCACGGCTTCAATCAAGGAGCTGCGGTGCGTAAACTTCTTGGCGAAGCCGGCTTTAGTGATACCGAAACGATCAAGGATTACGGTGGAAATGAGAGAGTAACCCTAGGCTGGGCGGGTAAAAGAGCGTCGTTAAAATAATACGCACAATATCAAGTTGTTAAAAACTTTTACACGGGCAGATGAAAGAATGTACAGTAACGATTAACCTCTTCCGGTAGCAATAATAAAAAAATAAAGGAAATGTGCCCGATGAATGACGACTTTCTTTTTGCAGAGGATGAAAAAGATAGCATTACTGAGAATCTTGGCAGTTGGAAGATACTGATCGTTGATGACGAACCAGAAGTGCATACAGTAACAAAATTGGTACTCAGCGACTTTTCTTTAAATGGTAAAACCTTAGAGTTTATGAGTGCCACTAGCGGCGAAGAAGCAAAAGCTGTATTTCGTGAGCATAACGATATCGCAGTGGTATTACTCGATGTGGTTATGGAAACCGACGATGCTGGTTTGCAAGTGGCAAATTACGTTCGCAATGAATTGGATAATCATTTTACTCGTATCATTTTACGAACGGGGCAACCCGGTCAAGCTCCTGAAAAAGACGTCATTATTAATTACGACATCAACGATTATAAGTCTAAAACGGAATTAACAGCCCAAAAGCTCTTCACTGTCATCATTGCGGCATTGCGATCGTACCGCGATATAATGGTGATTGAAGAAAATAGAGCTGGCCTTGAGAAAATCATTGATGCGTCAGTGGACTTGTTTTCGTCACAGTCTTTAGAAAAATTTATGCAGGGTATCATACAGCAGCTAGCATCTATCCTTGGGTGCTCTAAAGACGCCGCTTATATTACAACGGCTGTCGCCACGACATCACGTACTCTCGACGTGGATAATAATAAACTGGACGACGACGAGCTATATGTTTTTGCGGGTAATGGTGAATATTCTTCTAAGGAAGGCTTGCTGCTTAAAAACGCTATTAACGATAAAGAGTATGCGTTGTGCGTGCAGGCGATGCAGGAAAAACAAATAGTATACGCTGAAGATCGTGTTGTGGCTTATTGCAATAGTAAGTCACACAAGGGCGCTTTACTGTATCTTTCTGGGTTGCCTAGAAGGTTATGTGAAAGCGATAAACACCTAATAAAGCGTTTCTCTAACAGTGTTCAGTTAGCTTTCGATAATGTATTAAAAACCGTAGACTTGGAAGGGACACAAAGAGAAATTATTGAGCGTTTGGGACACGCACTGGAGCACGAGTCTAGCGATGCAAACCATATTAAACGTATGTCTGAAATGGCAGGGGTAATGGCTAAGAAGCTGTCTATGCCCGAGCAAGAAATTGATATTTTTAAACTTGCGGTTTCACTCCACGACGTAGGCACGTCACACGTACCTAAAGCCATATTGCATAAAACTACTCCGCTAACAGAAGATGACATTTTTGCTATTCGACAGCATGCTGAGTTTGGCTATCAAATTCTAAAAGACTCTTCTCGCCCCACAATTCAGCTAGCGGCCATTTTAGCCCGTCAGCATCACGAACGATGGGATGGAAAAGGGTATCCAGAAGGCTTAAAGGGCGAGGAAATCGATCAGAAAAGTCGTATTGCAACACTGATTGATGTGTTTGACGCCTTGCTTAATGAACGGCCTTACAAGCCAGCCTGGAGCGTTGAAAAGGTGGTCAATACACTTAAGGAAGAAAGTGGAAGACACTTTGAGCCGACCTTGGTAACTCGCTTACTCGATAATTTACCTGCGTTCCTGGCTATTCAGGCGCAGTATCCTAATAAAAGTATATAACAGGAATATCAACTATGTACATGATGGCGAAACACCTTCACTTGACCGCAGTAGTGTTAAGCATTCTCTTTTTTATTTTTCGATTTGTGTGGGCGCAATTCGATGCCACCGTCTTGGCCAAAAAATGGATAAAAATCTTACCTCATATTATCGATACCGTACTGCTTGGTAGTGCACTGTGGCTATGCGTCATTTTATCCCAATATCCGTTTGTTAATGCATGGCTCACATTTAAACTGTTCGGCGTTGTTCTCTACATCGTGTTTGGTTTGTTTGCTTTGAAAAAAGCAAAAACGGCTGCAGGACGCTGGGGCTTTTTCATTGCAGCGTTGGCTGTGCTTATGGCAACGGCAATGGTTGCGGTTACCAAGCAACCACTTTTCTAGAATTCGTTATTGGAAGTCATAATGTCTGTATCTAAACAAGTAATTCGCGTTGGTAATGTTGACGTTGCTAACCATCTTCCCTTTGTGCTTTTTGGTGGAATGAATGTATTGGAGTCGAGAGACTTAGCAATGCGTATAGCTGAACACTACGTTGAAGTAACGCAAAAGCTACATATTCCCTATGTGTTCAAGGCGTCGTTTGATAAAGCGAATCGTTCTTCTGTTACCTCATACCGCGGCCCAGGTATGGAAGCGGGCCTGCGTATTTTTGAAGAGATTAAATCTACCTTCAATGTTCCGCTCATCACCGACGTACACGAGCCTCATCAAGCCGCACCCGTTGCAGAAGTGGTAGACGTCATTCAGCTACCTGCATTCCTAGCTCGCCAGACCGATTTGGTGGTCGCTATGGCGAAAACCGGTAACGTGATTAACGTTAAAAAGCCTCAGTTTTTAGCACCCCATGAAATGCGCCATATCATAGGTAAGCTCAGTGAAGCAGGTAACGACAAGGTTATTCTGTGCGAACGAGGTAGCAGCTTTGGCTACAACAACTTAGTGGTTGATATGCTGGGTATGGACGCAATGAAAGCCTATGCACCGGTCATATTTGATGCCACCCATGCGCTTCAAATGCCAGGCGGTAGAGCAACATCAGCTGATGGTCGTCGTGCCCAAGCAGCGCAGTTGGCAAGAAGTGGGATGGCGTTAGGTTTAGGCGGTTTGTTTATTGAAGCGCACCCTGATCCTGACGTAGCAAAATGTGACGGGCCATGTGCATTACCACTGTCTAAACTTGAGCCTTACTTGCAACAAATGCAGGCATTGGATGAACTCGTAAAAGGCTTTGACACCTTAGACACAAGTCATTCATGAAAGTCGTTCTTAATTGAAAATATTGTTGGCGGTTAGGTTGATGGTAGGCGTTGTTGGCCAGATTAATCTGAAGCGTTGTCATGGCATGCAGCTAGCATTATTGCGTAATATTTTTTGCTAGATAAAAATAGTGAAATGCTAATGAATCAACACTGATAGCGTATGCCGGTGAATAGCACCGGCATCCGGATCAGGTGTGAAAAGGTTTTATTCGCCGCTAGCTATTTCCGTGGTTTCTTTATCTTTAGACGCTTTTTCTTTCGATAATGCTAACAAGCTTTTGTGCAACGAGATTTGAGTTTCTTCTGTGAGTATTGCCTTAGATTGTCGTTTAACAACAATGTGTGCGTCATTTGCTGGCAATACGTCAGCCATTTTTACATTGGTCATGGCAGTATTGATAAGCGAAGAAAGATTGATCTTTTCTGGTTCTACGTTAGCATTCGCAGCAGTGCTAACAAACGCCATCACAGATACACTTGCGAGAAGTAGTTTTTTCATTTTCACACCTAATAAAAATAATTTAAAAAAATGTTTTTATTTGTTAATTTGTTTAACAAGTAAACACCATAAAACACTGAAATTAAAAGTTGTTTTTAAATTTCGGGTAAATTGTAGTCAGTTATTAGAAAGAGTGAAAACGATTAAAATTATGGCTTGTCATTAGTAAAACTAATGCTATTGTCATCTGCAGACAACATTGGATCAAAAATACGGTATGCATCGACGTCTCCCCCCGCTAAATGCGCTAAAAGCCTTTGAGGCTGCAGCTCGTCATCTGAGTTTTACCAATGCTGCAGATGAACTATTTGTAACCCAAGCAGCGGTGAGCCATCAAATAAAAGCCCTTGAAGAATACTTATCAATGAAGCTATTTCTCAGGCGCAATAGAACGTTGCTTCTCACCGAAGAGGGGCAGGCCTACTTTCTTGAGTTGAAGGATATTTTTAAGCACTTACAAGACGCTACTGAACGACTGCTCGCCAAAGGCAGCAAAGGGGCGATTACGGTTGCAATGCCGCCGAGTTTTGCCAGTCAATGGTTGGTGCCTCGTATTAATAAATTTAGCATGGCGCATCCTGATATCGATGTTCGTATCAAAGCGGTAGATTTCGACGAGGGTTTTTTGGCTGATGATGTTGATGTCGCTATTTACTACGGAAGAGGACGTTGGGCGGGACTGCAAGCCGACCAACTCCATCGAGAGTTTCTCACACCCCTTTGTTCTCCTTTGTTATTTCAGGGGGAAAAGCCGCTTTCAACCCTATCGGATTTACGTCATCACGTATTGCTGCATGATATGAGTCGAGCGGCATGGAAGAACTGGTTAAAGTACGTAGACGTACTTGGAGTGAATGTGAATCATGGGCCTGTTTTTAGCCACTCAATGTTAGTCTTGCAAGCTGCTGCGCTAGGTCAGGGTATTGCGCTGGGCAATACTATACTCGCTCGCCCGGAAATTGAGGCGGGCCGATTGGTAATGCCTTTTGAAGAGCGTGTTGAGAGTAAAGATGCTTTCTATTTGGTATGTGAAGAGGCGCAGGCTGAGCTTGGCAAAATTGCTGCCTTTAGGGAGTGGATCCTCGCCTTAGTAGAAGAAGAGATGGACAATGTATGATATTGAAATAAAACGGGCTGCATCTCCGATAGCGCAATTGATTTTAGGTCATGGCGCTGGAGCAGGTAAAGAGCACGAGTTTATGCAGACCATGTCAGCGCTTTTCGTCGAGCGAAATATCGATGTGGTGTTGTTTAACTTTCCCTACATGCAAACCATAAAAGTAAATGGTAAGCGTCGTCCTCCAGATAAAGCCGATAAGTTGCTTAAGCACTTTCGTGACGTAGTGAAACACATTAAAACTAGCAGTGCTGAAACTAGCTCGGCCAAACAAACCGATGCTGAGAATAAGTACGCTTCACTACCTATATTCATAGGAGGGAAATCCATGGGAGGACGAATGGCAACGATGAGCTTAGAAAATATGCCATCAGTTAAGGGGGCCATTGCCTTTGGTTATCCTTTTCATCCACCAGGAAAACCTGAGAAAACACGGATTGAACATTTAAACGCTATGACAAAGCCGCTACTTATCGTACAGGGTGAAAGAGATACCTTTGGCACAAAAGGCGAGGTCGCGAAATATGCCTTGTGTCCTTCTATCGATATCGCTTTTCTAGCCGATGGCGATCATAGTTTTAAACCGCGAAAAGCCAGTGGCTTTACCCAAGAGGCTCACATGAAAGAGGCTGTGGATATAGCGTGTGATTTTATTATTAAGACGCTAAAAGGGCATGTGGATGACTAGCCCAGAGCAGTATACAAAACCTTACTCACAAGCGGGCACGACCATGGTTAAGGCATATGTCATTATTGGTGCTATAGCTGCCGGTTTAGCGGTGGTACTAGGTGCCTTTGCTGCACATGGGCTTAAAGCGGTATTGTCCCCAAGCGAACTCATCACCTTTGAAACAGGCGTTCGGTATCAAATGTATCACGGTATTGCACTTTTGTGCTTACCAGGCCTTACAGCACTGTTATCTGCTAAATGGGCAAACTGCGTTGCGCTGTGTTTTGTCACTGGTTGTGTTTTGTTTAGCGGCAGCCTTTATGTGTTAGCAATAACTGGCGTTAAATGGTTTGGCCCAATTACTCCCCTAGGCGGTGTGTTTTTTATCGTTGGCTGGATTTTGCTTGTTGTCGCGTTAGTCAAAGGCCACAATTAACAAAAGCTGGGCCTGCTTCGTCAAAACACATGGCAAACCAGTAAAAAGTAACAAGCTAGCAACAGATGAATGCTATTAATAGCTAAGCATTATTAATAGGTGAAAATCAGTAATGGGTAAAAACGAGCAATGAGCAATAAAAGCGTACTGGCGTACTGTCGGCCCGGATATGAAAACGATACCGCCAACGAGATGACAACTCGTTACGGTGAGGTAGGCGTTTACGGTTATCCAGTATCACAAAAGAGCAGCGGCTTCGTTTTGTATCGTCTTTATGATGAGAGTCAATTAGGAGAGGCTGCAAGCCGATTTACGGTAAAGGAAACGGTTTTTCCACGACAGCTTATTGCTGTGTTTGCTTTACTAGAAGGCATAGAAAAAGAAGATCGAGTAGGGCAAATAGTAGAATGTCTCAGAGACGTTGAAAAGCCATTCTCTCGTTTTGGTGCTATCGACGTTGAATATCCTGATACGGAGGACGGTAAAACCCTCGCTAAGTTTTGTAAGAAGTTTACTGTGCCGCTGCGTCAGGCCCTGCGTAAAGCTGATTGGCTCACGGCCAAAGAAAACGTGAGTAAAGCAAAAATACATGTGTTCTTTGCGTCTTTTGAAACCTGTTATATTGGATTTTCGTTGCCGACGCATGCAAGTAAAGATCATTTAGGTATATGCCGCCTGAAATTTCCAAGCGATGCACCTAGTCGCTCAACGCTAAAACTAGAAGATGCGCTGGTTAACATGTTAAGCGCAGATCAGCAAAGTAGGGTGCTGCGCAGCGGTGGGCGGGCAGTGGATCTGGGCGCCTGCCCTGGAGGCTGGACGTATCAGCTTGTTAAACGGGGCATGTATGTAGAGGCTATCGATAACGGTTTAGTGGCTGACACATTAATGCAAACTGGTCTTGTTGAGCACCATGCTGTAGACGGCTTTGCATATAAACCACAATTTGGTCGCGTCGATTTACTTGTGTGTGATATGATAGAGCAACCCGTTCGGGTAGCAAAGTTGATGGGAGACTGGCTGGTAAAACACTGGGCCACACACGCCATATTTAACTTAAAGCTCCCAATGAAACGGCGCTTTGAAACGGTCGAAGAGGCCGTAGCGTCGATAAAGACGCGATTGAACGCATTGGAAGATGGGTTCTCGGTCAAGGTCAGGCATCTCTACCACGATAGAGATGAGGTAACAGTAGCAATAGTTCGCACTTCAAAAGATGAGGTGTGAATTTGTTATTTTAAAAAAAGTATCAGCGGGTTTTAACGTGTTGATATAAAAGCAAAAGAATTAATGGTGGCTTGATTTCTCACTGCCGATTTATCGGTTTGTGCTAAAAAAGGTATAAATTTGGTACAGAAATCCTTATAATCCAGCCGATTTTTTACTCTGAACCAATTGAAAGTGAACTAATGTCAGACTTATCTCTTTACAGAAACATTGGTATTTTCGCCCACGTAGACGCGGGTAAAACTACCACAACAGAACGTATTTTGAAGCTAACTGGTAAAATCCATAAAACCGGTGAGGTTCACGATGGTGAATCGACTACCGACTTCATGGAACAAGAAGCCGAGCGTGGTATTACCATCCAGTCTGCAGCAGTAAGCTGTTTCTGGAAAGACCACCGTTTTAACGTTATCGATACTCCTGGACACGTTGACTTCACCGTTGAAGTTTACCGTTCATTGAAAGTATTAGACGGTGGTATCGGTGTATTCTGTGGTTCTGGTGGTGTTGAGCCGCAATCAGAAACTAACTGGCGTTATGCTAACGAATCAGAAGTAGCACGTATTATCTTCGTGAACAAATTAGACCGTATGGGTGCTGATTTCTTCCGCGTCAAAGAGCAAGTACGTAAAGTACTTGGCGCTGTACCACTGGTTATGACGTTACCTATCGGTATCGAAGATGACTTCATTGGTGTGGTAGACGTGCTAACTAAGCAAGCTTACGTATGGGATGACACAGGTCTTCCTGAAAACTACGAGATTAAAGACGTTCCAGCAGACATGGTTGACCTTGTAGAAGAGTACCATGAACAACTGATTGAAACTGCAGTTGAGCAAGACGACGACTTAATGGAAGCGTATATGGAAGGTGAAATGCCTTCTGTTGAAGACATCAAACGTTGCATCCGTAAAGGTACTCGCGACTTGTCTTTCTTCCCTACATATTGTGGTTCGGCATTCAAAAACAAAGGTGTTCAGCTAGTACTTGACGCTGTTGTTGATTACTTGCCAGCACCAACAGAAGTAGATCCTCAGCCGCTTATGGACGAAGAAGGTAACGAAAACGGAAAACACGCAATCGTATCTGCTGACGAAACATTCAAAGCGTTAGCATTCAAAATAATGGATGACCGTTTTGGTGCACTAACCTTCGTGCGCATTTACTCAGGTAAACTGAACAAGGGCGACACTATCCTTAACTCATTTACGGGTAAAACTGAGCGTGTTGGCCGTATGGTTGAAATGCAGGCTAATGATCGTATTGAATTGTCTAGCGCACAAGCGGGTGACATTATTGCAATCGTTGGTATGAAGAACGTTCAAACTGGTCATACACTGTGTGACCCTAAAGATCCAGTTACCCTAGAGCCAATGGTTTTCCCAACGCCAGTAATCTCGATTGCTGTTCAGCCGAAAGACAAAGGCGGTAATGAGAAAATGGGTATCGCTATTGGTAAGATGGTTGCAGAAGATCCATCGTTCCAAGTTGAAACTGATGAAGATTCTGGTGAAACCATTCTTAAAGGTATGGGTGAGCTTCACCTAGATATTAAAGTAGATATTCTTAAGCGTACTTACGGTGTTGATCTTATCGTTGGTCAGCCTCAGGTTGCTTACCGCGAAACTATCACCAACGAAGTTGAAGATAGCTACACGCACAAGAAGCAGTCTGGTGGTTCTGGTCAGTTTGGTAAAATCGATTACCGCATAAGACCTGGAGAGGCAAACTCAGGTTTTACGTTCAAATCAACGGTTGTTGGCGGTAACGTACCAAAAGAATTCTGGCCTGCAGTTGAGAAAGGCTTCAAGTCAATGATGGACCAAGGTGTTCTTGCTGGATTCCCAGTGCTTGACGTAGAAGTTGAACTTTATGACGGTGGATTCCACGCAGTAGATTCATCTGCTATCGCATTTGAAATTGCAGCGAAAGGCGCATTCCGTCAGTCTATTCCAAAAGCAGGTGCGCAACTTCTTGAGCCAATCATGAAAGTTGACGTGTTTACTCCTGAAGATCACGTTGGTGACGTAATCGGTGACCTTAACCGTCGTCGCGGTATGCTAAGTGACCAAGAAGCTGGTTTAACTGGCGTTCGCATTAAAGCTGATGTACCGCTTTCAGAAATGTTTGGTTACATCGGTTCACTACGTACAATGACTTCAGGTCGTGGTCAGTTCTCTATGGAATTCAGCCACTACTCTGCGTGTCCTCAGAACGTAGCTGATAAAGTTATCGAAGAAGCGAAAGCACGTAAAGCGGCTAAGTAATTAGCGCTTTACCCCCACCGGTTCGCGGTGGCTTCAATGACATCAAAGGCCAGTCATAACGACTGGCTTTTTTGTGTCTTTTTTCTATGCTAATGCGTTTACTTGCGAAGGGATTTCTTGAGAAGATTAAAGTGTTGTTTCATCATTGACGCTATATGGGACTTATCAATATTGGCACCAGCAGAGCCATATACGCTTTCATTGAAAAGTGCAGTCATTGTGTGAAGCAATGCCTTTGTGCCGCTTGGTAAGCTGCTTTCTACTTGCTGAAGATAGTGTTCGGGAGGTAAATGCTGACGCTTAACGCCTGTGTGCTTTTCAACTAAGGCGAGGCCATTTCTATAAATTCGTTGGTATTTGGGTATGTTAGATTGACGTTTGATTGGAAAAA
Organism: Alteromonas ulvae; assembly: GCF_048987005.1. GTDB lineage: Bacteria > Pseudomonadota > Gammaproteobacteria > Enterobacterales > Alteromonadaceae > Alteromonas. The sequence continues at coordinate 1,712,862 of NZ_CP185261.1, forward strand.
AATACACCAACAAAATGGCACCTACCATACTCAAACTAGCGAGAAAAACAGCGGTCATCTTTTTTGTGGTAATTTGACCCAACAGGTCTTCTAGCAAGTCTTTTTGCTTATTGGCGTCAAAGCCTAAAATCCATTTGCTCCACTGATAGTCCATTTGCCTCATCCAGTTTTGCAGTGTCGTAAATAGCGCACCTTCACTGATGTCGCCTAATAAACCGCTTGTTCTTTTCTCGCCAAATTCGGCTAATGCTTGCTCTAACCCAAAACGTAAGCGAGATGGTGCAACTACGCTTGTTGGATCGTAACGTTGCCACTTACCATCAATGAGTGCTTCAACCCAAGCATGAGCATCGTATTGCCTGACTTGCAGTACGTTGTCATCAAGTTGCTCACCACCTTGATAGCCAGTAACCATTCGAGCTGGAATGCCTGCTGCACGAAGTGCAAAGGTCATGGCACTGGCGTAGTGAGCGCAAAACCCTGCTCTTTCTTCAAATAAGAATGTGTCTATAGAGTCAACGGGCATTGGGTTTGGTTCGAGGGTGTAAGTAAATCCTTGCTGTTTAAAGTAGCTCATTACGGCATTGGCTAATTCTGTGGGCGTTGTATGCTGCTGTTTCAATGCCAAGGCCCACTCTCGAGTTTTCTTATTCGTTGTTGCGGGTAGTAGACTGTTTAATTGGCGCTCGAAATCACCAGCCGCATTATTCACCGTCGCACTTGGCACATAGGTAAAATAGAACGATTTTTTACTCATTAAGGGTGATGATGAGCGCAGCGTGTAGTCAAACTGGGCGTTAACAAAAAGAGTGTTCTTAGTGTTATCGGGTTCAGACAGGGCTAAGGCAAATAACCAGTTTTGTTTGGTTGGCTCAACAATCATTTCATATGCAGTGGACCCGACGGTGTCAGCGCTTAAAAGCTGTGATAATGGCGGTGTTTTTTGCAGGAAAGACAGCTGACGCTCTGCCTGCTTGCGTCTGTCGCTAATGGACCATGTTTTGCCATTAAAATCTTCCATAACTAACGCTCGCCAATAACGCTGTTCTGGTAATGGGATATCATCATTCGATTGAAACGTGGCAGTAAAGGCAAGTTCAGATGATTTTGCCAAAGAGGCAATATCGCCAGGCGTGACGGTATCAGAAAGGCCGGTTTGCTGAGATGTAGAGGTTGGCATCTGCCAAAGGGGAGGCAATTGTGGCATCACCAAAAAGAGCAGTGTAGCAATGGGTATGGCCTGAACTACCAAAATAGTGACAAACTTTGCGCTATTGTTAAAGGGAATCACTGGACCATGATAGTAGGCCAACGCTAGCAGTAAAAAAAGAAGCACTCCAAGATAGCCGATCCAGGCAATCACACTTAGCGCTGAAATAAATCCACAGCCAATGAGAAAAAGGCTCGTACAAAAAAGAAGGTGAAAATCTCGTTTACTGTCTAGCAATATAAGCTTAAGTGCAAAAGCCACTGCCAGTAAGTTGATCATGCTATTGAGTAGCCCTATGGAAAAGCCAAACCAGGTTAGGGCAAAAAGTGATAGCACCGCCAAAAGGTTTATGGTGCGAGAGTGTGGCAGTTGACTACTGTTTGTAAAAACAAGCACCCGCACAACGAACGCGCATATGCCTAGTACTATTACCCACGTCATGAGCTCATCAGTTAGCGTGAACAATAATACGCCGTAGGCAATAGCGAGCATTAAATACGACGTAGAATTGTGGGACAACATGATTGCGTTGGAAGAAGGTGATGGGTTAAAGAGTGCGCCCCGACGTTTAAGAAAAGCTATCATGACCTTGCAGCCTTACTAACGCTGCTAGTCTTTGTAGCACTGTTAGCCTCACTGGCATTGCCAGCGCTGCGGGTATTAGCGGGGTGTATAAAGCCTGAGGCTGAATTGCGAAGACAAGCCAGCGCTTTCAAGCATTGGTGTCTGTGGGTTTCACCGCTCGAAGGCTCTATATCGATAGACTGATATTTCAAACCAAAATGATTACCTTGTTGACTTTGTTCCAATACTTGAAAAGTGAGTAGACTAATGGCGGTTTCTGTTTCCACGTTTGCATCAACAGACAGCAACTGCTTACGATGCACCGGATCTGCAAATTCTTTTACTACCCAGTCTCCACTTTTTGCAACCTGTTTCCACACCACGCGATTAAGTGGTTGGCCTTCTTTGTAGTCGGTTAGACTATGAAAGTCTGAACTACTGTTAGCGGACGTTGTTGCATTACTTGTGTTTTGCTCTGAGAAATCGTCTGAGGCGGTAATCTTGACCACATCACCTTTTAAGGGTTTGGCATACACTACAACCTCTGCACTAAAATCGAGGTGAGTCCAACATTTATAGAGACCAAGCGGAAAGTCACAGGCCAGAGTGAGCCTTGGCAGCGCATACACGCCACGGGCTCTGTGTGTAATAGGAATGAGAAGTCGTTGGGTCACATTGTTAACGCTGCCGTTTTTTGTAGCACCAAGAACAAACGGATATTGTGTATTGTGACCAAACCAGCTGGCCACAATACTTCCTCTACACTGCTTGTTCTGAGTTTCTTTGATCCCGATCTCCGTGCTTCGGTTGCGTTTGCCATCCGGCATATCCTGTTGAACAATCGCTAGATGAAATGTGCCTGACTGATGGCAATGAAAGGGCGCTAACGGCATCGATTTTACCGCTAATCGCGCAAAGTTTTGGTGTGTATAAAACAAGGTAAGCAGCATGATACTCAAAAGAATATAGCTAAGCAGCACCATTAAATTGTTTTGGTAATTCGTACCGAGCAAGAACAAACACAAAGACATAGCGATAAATGCCCATCCAAAGCCAGTGGGCAGAACAAAAATATTGTTCATCGTTAAACGATGCTGAGCAGCGGGCGGAATACGTTTATCCAACCACCTTGTCACTAACGACCGCCAACGATGTGAAAAACGCCGTTTTACAGCTCGCTTTACGGTAGATATCACAACGATAAAACCTTATTAGGCAGCAAGAGGATCAACACTTTCGAGCAACTTCTTACTTAATACATCTAACGATGAATTGTCACCATAGGTTGCGCTTTCGCTGTGTTGTGATGATGAAAGCCGATGGGCCGTTATTGCGGTAAACACAGCCTGAACATCTTCTGGCGTGGCAAAGGCCTTGTTTGAAATAAATGCCCATGCTTTTGCACCTTGCAATAGGGCGCGGCTAGCTCTTGGCGAGAGCGGATTAGGGTACGCCCCGCTGCTGCGACTCTCATTGACCAGCATAAGAATATAATGAATAAGCGCATCGCTGGCGTGTATGTTGTTCACTTCTTGCTGCATGGTTTTTAAGCGTGTTTCATCAATGATCTGCTGTAGCGGTGCCGATGAGTTTGTTTGTTTTAGCATTGCTTTTTCGGCATCCCACTGAGGATAACCAAGAGAAATTCGCATAAAAAATCTATCGAGCTGTGATTCTGGTAGTGGGTAGGTGCCCGATTGTGAACTGGGGTTCTGTGTAGCAATAACAAAAAACGGCGATGGCAGCGAGTGAGTAGTTCCATCAATACTAACCTGACGCTCTTCCATCGCCTCTAGCAGCGCACTTTGCGTTTTAGGGCTAGCCCTATTAAGTTCATCGGCAAGAACAACTTGACTAAAAATAGGCCCGTGACGAAACGAAAACTGTTTGTCAGTATTGGTTTCGCCGCTGTGAAAAATGTTAACGCCAAGCATATCTGAGGGGAGTAGGTCTGAGGTAAATTGAATGCGTGAATACTGTAAACCAAACACCTGAGATAGCGCATGTGATAACGTGGTTTTACCCATTCCCGGCAAATCTTCGATAAGCAAATGCCCGTTTGATAGCAAGCAAGTAAGCGCAAGCTTAAGCTGATGTTCTTTGCCGAGAACCTTCTCTCCTAAAGCATACAAAATTTTTTCAATATCTGAACGCATAACGTGTCACTATTTGTTGATTATAGAATGTAAAGTGCGCCTGTGCGTTGCAAATGCAAAGCCCATCAATTTATTTTTACGGCTTTTTATTCATTTAAGCGCAGTGATAAGTTTCTTTAGTCATCATAGTAGCAATGTAGTGTAAAAGCTTTCTGCTGTGCTTTAATACCCAGGTATATTCTCTAATTACACAATCGCTTATCAATAAGCGCAAAACAAGTGTCATTTTGTGCTGCGTAGTCAATCTGGGTTGTCTATAATGGTGCATCTAAAAAAGGAAGCAGTTATGAAAAGCATTGAAATAGATGAGGATTTATATGCCTTTATCGCCAGTCAAACAAAGCATATTGGTGAAAGTGCATCACAAATTTTAAGACGGTTACTGTTGCCTGAGGATGGCGAGATACTGCATGCTGAAAAAACAGCTTCTGACGCTCCAAGTTTAACCGTTGTGCCCACTAGCAGTAAGTCTGCTGGTAATACTGGGTCTCAGAGTCGAGTTTCTGCAAATAACGGGGTGTCGAAAGAAAATCAGTCGCAGCAGACCAACGCGAGCAATTCAGAAGAAAAAACGTCTCCAGTGACAGCATCGTCTAACGCATCAAAAAGCAGTGGCGAAGCAAAATCGAAGCCTTCGGTAAAAGCCGCAGCCAAGCCCGCTGTCACAAAAGCATCAGTTCCAAAAGAGACAGCAGCAAAAATTGCTGAAAATAATCAAACCAGTACCAATAGTCAGACACAAAATACAGCTGCCGCGAGTGCCGACAATTCATCTCACGATAAAAACGATATTTTAGACTTAGTGTCTACGAGTGCATTATCGACATTTACCAAGCGGGTAGATCAGTTTTTGTTCGTTTTAAGTGCAGCGCACAAACTTAATGCAGACAGCTTCGAGCGTGTTGAATCAATTAAAGGCAAAAACCGAACGTATTTTGCAACGAGTAAAGAGGCACTGCTAGAAAACGGAAGCAGCACCAACCCTAAGGCCATTCCGGATAGCGCCTATTGGGTGGTGACTAACAATAATACTGCAAAAAAAGTCAGTATGTTGGAACAGGTTTTGCGTCAATTGGGCTATAGCCCAGAAGTTATTTCAAGCGTTGTTGCGCGATTCTCCTCTGAAGGCAAATAATCGACTCTATTTCACAAAGGACTCATTCATGGCACTACATCCTCAAGCTGGACAACCTGCGGCGAAAGAGCAGCTTATAAACGTTGCAGAACTTGTTAGTCAGTACTACAGCTACAAACCCAATATTCGTGATGAGGGGCACGCTGTGTCGTTTGGTACGTCGGGCCACAGAGGTACAGCCTCTAACTGCACGTTCACAGACACTCATATAAGTGCAATTTGCCAAGCGTTGGTGGAGTACAGGCAGCAAGAGGGTATAGCAGGGCCGTTATACATAGGGAAAGATACCCATGCGCTATCGGAACCCGCCATGATTACCGCAATAGAAGTGCTATGTGCGAACGGGGTAGACGTTGTTATTCAGCGCAGCGATAACGAAAGTTTAGGCTTCACGCCAACACCGGTTATTTCACGAACCATCATTCGTTATAACAGAGAGAATGTGGAGCAAAAAGCAGACGGAGTTGTTATTACTCCGTCTCATAATCCACCATCAGACGGAGGGTTTAAGTATAACCCTCCACATGGCGGGCCGGCAGATAGCGATGTCACTAAGCAAATTCAAGACAGAGCGAATACCTTTATTGCCGACGGTAATAAAGACGTCAAAAGAATTGATATTCTTCAAGCTCGCAAGCGCAAACTCGTGCGTGAAGAAGATTTTATGGAACCCTATATCGACGACCTAGCCAAGGTTATCGATATGGAGGCGATTGCAAAAGCTAATTTAACACTAGGTACCGATCCACTTGGCGGCGCTGGGGTAGGCTACTGGTCGCGTATCAGTGAGAAATACGGTATTACCATTAAGGTAGTCAATGACAACGTAGACCCTCAGTTTGGGTTTATGCGCAGAGATAAAGACGGCAAGCTGCGAATGGATTGTTCGTCGGCCTATGCAATGGCGGGGCTTATAGAGCTTAAAGACAACTTTGACCTTGCATGGGGCAATGATCCAGATTTCGACAGACATGGCATTGTGTGCAAGAGCGTTGGGCTTATGAATCCTAATCACTATCTAGCGGTAGCCATCAACTATCTATACACCTATCGCACCGAGTGGCCAAAAACACTGAAAATCGGTAAGACGCTGGTTTCAAGCAGTATGATAGACCGCGTAGCGAAAAGCCTTGGAAAACCCTTAGCGGAAATGCCTGTTGGTTTTAAATGGTTTGTAGGCGGACTGGCTAATAGCGAAATAGGCTTTGCGGGCGAAGAAAGCGCTGGCGGTATTTTTTTGGAAAGAAATGGTGATACTTGGGCTACCGACAAAGATGGTTTCATACTGTGCCTGCTTGCTGCTGAAATTTTAGCGGTAACTGGGAAAGATCCAGGAGAACACTATATTGCGCTGACTGAGAAGTTTGCCTCTCCTGTCTATAATCGCGTAGACGTCGCTGCGACCTTAGAACAAAAACAGAAACTCTCAGCAATGGATGCCTCTGTAGTGACTAGCGATATGTTGGCCGGTGAGCGGATCACTGCAATACAAACCCATGCGCCTGGCAACAATGCAGCGATAGGTGGCGTAAAGGTATCGACTGAAAATGGATGGTTTGCAGCACGCCCATCGGGCACAGAGCAAATATATAAGATTTATGCTGAAAGCTTCAAAGGTGAAACTCACTTACAGAATTTGATTAAAGAAGCAGAAGCGCTTGTGGGAAGCATAATTAGCTAGCGTTCAATAAGTGCACAGTAATCGCTTTATTTTGTAATTAAAATGTTAAAAAACGCATGAATTCATACGTATTCATGCGTTTTTTTGTTTTTTTAACAAAATAATAACAACATAATCGTTTAAGTATTGTTATATTTAGGTCATATTGTTGACGTATGTTGTAATTTAATTACGTTTTAGAGGGTGCATTTGCACCGTTTAACCTAAGAGTGAGACGCTACATGAACGCAAAAGCGGCAAAAACGCCAACCTCTCCAAAGATCGATAAGGCCGAATTCAAGGCTGCCGTTATCAACCATCTTCATTGTTCGTTGGGCACCGACGAAAACAAAGCAAATAGCCATGCCTGGTGGAAAGCCACCTGTGCGGCTATGCAGCAGCAGGTATTAGAGGGACTGCGCAAGACGCAAAAGACTCATTATTTAAACGATACTCGTGCTGTGCACTATTTTTCAGCAGAATTCCTTATGGGTCGCTTATTATCAAATAACCTTCACAATTTTGGTTTATTTGAAGTTGCCAGTGATGCGCTGAAAGAGCTTGGCGTGGAAATTTCGGATGTTCTCGAAGAAGAGCCAGATATGGCATTAGGAAATGGTGGTTTAGGTCGTCTTGCTGCGTGCTTCATCGACTCGCTTGCCACTATGGAAATGCCTGCAATAGGCTATGGCATTCACTACGAGCACGGGCTTTTCCGTCAGGAAATAAAAAGTGGTGCGCAAATTGAACGTCCAGACAGCTGGCGCGATTACGGCAACCCTTGGGAAATTTGTCGCCCAGAATCTACGCAGGAAATATCACTTTACGGTTACGTAGAAACCAAATACGGCGAAAACGGACGCGTAGTGAAAGAATGGCATCCTGGCTCGATTGTTAAAGGTGTGCCGTGGGATATCCCTGTAGTTGGATACGAAGGTAAAACCGTAAACGTACTGCGTTTGTGGCAGTCTGAAGCATCGGGCTATTTCAACTGGGATGTGTTTAACGCTGGCGGTTATGTGGATGCGCAACGGGAAAACGTGCAGGCAGAAACCATATCTAAAGTGTTGTATCCAAACGATGAGACTGAAGCCGGTAAAGAGCTTCGACTTATTCAGCAGTACTTTTTCTCTTCGTGTTCGTTAAAAGATATTATTCGTCGTTATAAGCGAGCTCATGGTGATGATTGGAGCCGTTTTGCAGACCAAGTGGTTATCCAACTTAACGACACCCACCCGGCTATTTCTATCCCGGAATTGATGCGTATTCTTGTTGATCGCGCAGAGCTTAATTGGGATGACGCATGGGCAATTTGTACGAAAGTATTTGCCTATACTAACCACACCTTATTGCCTGAAGCGCTAGAAAAGTGGCCTGCAAGAATGATTGAGAAGATCCTTCCTCGCCACTTAGAAATCATTTATGAAATCAACCACCGCTTTATGGCTGAAGTTGATAAACAATGGCCGGGCGATAATGCAATGAAAGAAAAGCTCTCTATCATTGAAGAAGGCAGCGAGAAAATGGTGAGAATGGGTAACCTATCAGTCATCGGTTCATTCGCTGTAAATGGTGTAGCAGAAATGCATTCTCGTCTTGTAAAAACATCATTGTTCCCAGAGTTTGATGAGCTTTACCCTGGTAAACTGACTAACGTGACCAACGGCATTACTCCGCGCCGCTGGCTAAAAGCGTGTAACCCTGGTCTTTCTAAACTCATAGATAAGAAGATTGGTGAAGATTGGCCCAAAGATCTCGACAAGCTGCAGGGCTTAAGCAAATTTGCTAAAAACAAAACCTTCCAAAAGCAATTCATGAAGGTGAAATTGGAAAACAAAGAGCTGTTAGCAGAAGAAATTCGCAAATCTCTCGATATTGAAGTGGATGTTAACGCCATTTTCGACGTGCAAATAAAACGTCTACACGAATATAAACGTCAGCATCTCGCGCTAATTTATATTATGGCACTGTATCGCAGAATCCTTGAGAACCCTGGTTATGACATGCATCCTCGCGTGTTTATCTTTGGCGCAAAAGCGGCACCGGGTTATAAACTAGCGAAAGATATTATCTTTGCCATTAATAAGGTTGCAGATAAAATCAATAACGACCCTCGTGTAAATGAAAAGCTTAAAATCGCGTTTTTACCTAATTACCGAGTGTCGCTAGCAGAGAAGATGATCCCGGCGGCAGATGTATCTGAACAAATAAGTACTGCCGGTAAAGAAGCTTCAGGCACAGGTAACATGAAACTAGCGCTAAACGGTGCTGTAACCATTGGGACGCTTGATGGCGCGAACGTGGAAATTGCTGAAGAAGTAGGCGATGACAACATCTTTATCTTTGGTCTTACTGTAGAAGAAGTCAACGAGCGTAAAGCGGCGGGTTACAACCCATATGATTACTACTACAAAGACGCAGAAATTAAAGCGGTGCTCGACTGGTTAGAAACAGATTATTTCACACCTGGTAAACCGGGCGCGCTTGTTTCAATTAAACAAAGTTTGCTTGACCACGGCGACCCATACATGGTGTTAGCAGATTTCAGAGCTTATTCCGATGCGCAAACTAAAGTTGATGCAGCGTATAGAGACAAAGATCGCTGGGCTGAAATGGCGATTATTAACACGGCTAAAATGGGGAAATTTACCTCAGATCGGTCAATAAAAGACTATGTTGAACGCGTGTGGAAACTTTCACCGTGTAAGATCGAAAGCTAATCGCAACACGACTCGTAAAAAAGCCTGAAAATGTTATCGTTTTCGGGCTTTTTTGTTTGATGTGATTTTTCTATGTTTCAGCCGTTGCGCTATAATTGAAAAAACAATGTCAAAAAACGAGCATGGTTTAAGCACTTGGTTGGTCGGTTTTATTGGTAGTTAAAACGCTAACATTGCGTCAACACTGCGCACCCACATAACCAAGTATGTTTTTTTATACGCCTTTGCCATTGCTACGTTGGGTTCTGAGTGTTTCTATAGCCCAAGTAGTTGTTTAAGTACCTCGTAGCTATAGAGCGCAAGGAAACACATGAGTCGACGTCACACTTCATTGGCCACCATTCCCAACCGATTTGCATTTATCGATAGTGTATCTAAAGTTGCGTCTCAATGTTCTGAGCTTTCCTTGATGTTGGTTGATGTAGTGAGGTTCTCTGACGTCACCACAAGTCTAGGAATAAATGTCGGTGATCAGTTCCTTTTAGAGATCGCCAATAGAACCCAAAAACTATTTGGAGACGAAGTTTCGTTAGGTCGCATCAGTGGAGATGTTTTTGGAGTTGTATTCCCCAATGTGAGTAATGAAGTGACGCTTCGCTGTTCTTTTGACCATCTGGTAGAGCACTTTAAAGTACCTATGTACCACGACGACAATGCCTTTATGGCAGACTTCAATGTGGGCGTAGCGTGCAGTAACGAGTCGCACTGGGTCAGCAACGCTAATGAAAAACCTAGTTTTGATATTACCGCGTTTGTTTCTCGCGCCGAGGCCGCGTTAAAACAAGCCAAAGAAAATAAATATGAAAATTATTTCTCATTGGCGCTGAAAGATAAAGCCGATACGGGAAGAAGTTTAGCGCTTAAGGCTGACCTTAAGCGTGCGCTGGCGCAAAACGAGCTTGAGCTTTATTACCAACCTAAAGTTGATTTGGAAAATTTGAGTGTTGTTGGGGCTGAATGCCTACTAAGATGGAATCATCCTCTTGATGGCGTTTTATTTCCTGGTCCACTTATCGAAGCCGCTGAATCATACAATATGATGAACGAGTTGGGCTATTTTACACTAGAGCAGGCGTTTAGGACGCTTGCAGAGTTCGATGTTAAGCGCCTTTCTTTATCACTTTCGGTGAATATTTCACCTACACAGCTTTATGACAATCAGCTTATTCCTACGCTACATATGCTCAGTGAGTCATATTCTATTTCTATGACACGCCTTGAACTTGAACTGACAGAAGATATTGCACTGTCTAATTCATTAATGGTGAAAAAGCAGCTAGACGAACTTCGAAGCCTTGGTATTTCAATTGCGGTGGACGATTTTGGTAAAGGTTATTCTAACCTTGCTTATATTCGTGACTTACATCTCGATTCACTGAAAATAGATAAGGCGTTTGTCATGGAGCTAGAAAAGGGCGATGTAAACAGAGCCATTATTGAAGCGGTAAAAATTATTGGCGCAGCAAAGGGCTGCAAAGTGGTGGCTGAAGGCGTAGAAACCGTAGAACAGCTGCACATTTTAAGAGAGATTGGTATTAGTGAAGGGCAGGGATATTTGTTTTCTAAAGCCGTACCGTTAAAAGACTTCGTTTCTCTAGCACAGCAAGAAATAATCGTTGGCAGTTCACCGACCCGCAGAAAGGCATAGTATTTACAAATGCACGTGTAAGTGTGCCCATGAATACCGCCAAATCAAATCGCTATACACGTTTTGTAACCATTTTTTGAGTATCCCTTCGTCGCCATTCAGTGATATATATACGTTCTGTGGTATAAAGTTATCCCTAATCAGCGTAGTCGTATTTGCTAAGTGCTGCGCTGCTTCTATCATACTATTGTGCATTTGAATTACTGAAGGAATATAAATATGGACATTGCTTTTAACTATGTATTTTCGTATCAAGCTTTTTTATTAATACTGGTAATTGTTTTATTAAAGACGTCTGTTAAATTTGTGCCGCAAAATAGAGCGTACATCATTTCTCGCTTCGGAAAGTACAACACAACATTAGAAGCTGGTCTCAATTTTATTTTTCCTTTTATCGATACTGTGGCAGCTGACCGCTCTTTAAAAGAGCAGGCTGAAGATGTACCAGAGCAATCTGCGATAACAAAAGACAACATTACCTTAAGCGTTGATGGCGTGTTGTATTTTCGCGTTGTAGACCCTTACAAAGCCACTTACGGCGTTGAAAATTATACCTTTGCGGTAAAGCAGTTAGCGCAAACCACCATGCGTTCTGAGTTAGGTAAAATGGAGCTAGATAAAACCTTCGAAGAGCGTGATTTGTTAAACACAAATATTGTATCGGCACTCAATGATGCAGCAGCCCCATGGGGCGTTCAGGTGCTACGATACGAACTTAAAGACATCAATCCGCCCAACTCTGTGCTTGACGCTATGGAACAGCAAATGAAGGCAGAACGATTAAAGCGAGCGCAAATTTTAGAGTCGGAAGGTGACAGGCAGGCTGCAATTAACCGCGCAGAAGGTGAAAGGCAGTCAATAGTGCTGGCCGCGCAAGCTGAAAAAGAAGAGCAAATTCTTAAAGCACAGGGTGAAGCAGAAGCTATCATTCAAGTGGCAAAAGCGAATGCCGAGGCTATTGAAACCGTGGGTAAAGCGGCGGCAACCGAAGAAGGACAAAAAGCCGTTCAGTTAGATCTCGCTAAGGGCGCTATTAAAGCCAAAGAGCAAATTGCGAAAGAAAGTTCACTCATATTGTTGCCAGATGGTGCTACTGAAATTGGTAACGTGGTTGCCCAAGCGATGGCGATAGCAAATAAGATTGGTCAAAAGGTCGATTAGCATGTTGGCGAACTTTGAAAGTATTGAGAATATTGAAAGTTATTTGCTTGCGTTAGGGCTCGTATTGATAATTGGTGAGTTGTTACTTGGCTTTTCGATTATATTACTATTCACTCTGGGTGTATCGTTATTGATAACCTCAGGGCTTGTGTTTTTAGACGTATTCGAGCCGAGCATATTGAATCTATTCATTGCGGTGTCAGTGTTAGATACGCTGTTAATGGTGCTGTTATGGAAACCAATGAAGTACCTTCAGCGAGATAAGGCCCCACAGTCTGTAAAAAGCGACCTCGTGGGCAATGTTATTGAGCTTACTCAAGACACAGGGCCGACCCAACCATCTACGGTGCACTATTCTGGCGTGACTTGGAAGGTAAAGTGTAACCAATCGCTACCTGCTGGAACGAAAGTGGTTATAGAAGATGTGGAAGTGGGTAGCATTACCGTTAAGTCGAATACTGCAGCGTAAATACCCTAAAATAGAGCAACTACTTGCATCATCCCTTAAACAGGATTCAGGTTATTTGGCACACCGTACGCTTGTCAGTCGTTAGCAAGTGGTGTGCTTTACGCTCGACATACAGTAAATTTGTGCTTTTTTCGTTGAAAACGTGCTTTTGAATTAACGGATCGTTAAACTATCACTATTCTTTTTCAACACGGTTGAACTATGCAACAACTCATCGATAGTGGAAGTTTTCTCGCGTTATCCAGACGCTCTCCTTCGTTATTTTCAACACCAATCACGTTTGAACTGCAAAATAGCAGCGGTATTGTGCGCATTGATATTGCAGCACCAGGGATCATTAGCTTTTATCCTGAAAAGAATACACCTAATAAGAAAAACGTTGTGTTGTCCTGTGGCGTACACGGTAACGAAACGGCGCCTATCGAAATTTGCGATGAGTTAGTTCAGCATATTTTAACGGGCAAGCTCACGCTCTCGCATAATGTATTGTTCTTGTTCGGTAACCTACCTGCGATGGATATTGCAGAGCGCTTTGTTGAAGAAAACATGAACCGCTTATTTAGCGGTGCACACTCTAGAGGTGAAGGATTAGTAAACAGTGAGCGCAAGCGAGCTAAAGCGCTAGAAGATGCCGTTGCCGATTTCTTTAATGAGACAAGCGGCGAGCGATTCCATTACGACTTGCATACCGCTATACGAGCCTCGAAAAACGAAAAGTTTGCAGTATATCCTTTTTTACATGAACGTAAGCACAGTAAAAGCCAGCTTGCTTTTTTAGCGGCGTGCGGCGTGAAAACCATACTGCTATCTGAAAGTGCTACTACAACATTTAGCTATTACTCCTCGTATCACCACAACGCTCACGCCTTCACCGTGGAACTGGGGAAGGTTCAACCGTTTGGGCATAACGACATGACTCGTTTTGCTGATGCAAAAGCCGCGTTGACCCGTCTTATTACTGAAGAGGAATATGCGCCCACGGTTGATATTGAAGAGCTTGATATCTATCGCGTTAATCAAGTCATCAATCGGCAGGAAGAACAATTTAGTCTACATTTCGACGATGACACGCCCAATTTTACCGATTACCCTAAAGGGACGGTATTAGCGTCTGAACCCAATACCCAGTACATCGCCCAAGAAGACGGCGAAGCTATTGTATTTCCTAATGCACAGGTTGCTATTGGACAACGAGCGCTGCTTACCGTAGTACCAACCACTTTAAAAAGCCTTGATATATTGGAAAATCAGAATGTTTGAATTAGACAGTCGTTTACACAATGATACATTTTTTGTCTGCGACTTAACGCTTTGTCGTGTATTGTTGATGAATGACAAGCAGTTTCCGTGGCTTATTTTAGTGCCTATGCGCAACAATCTCGCTGAGATAATTGATTTGCCGGAGCAAGAGCAGCAGACGTTGCTTGCAGAATCAGCCAAGGTGTCGAAAGTGTTGCAGCAGGTATTTTCGCCTTACAAACTGAATGTAGGGGCGTTAGGCAATGTGGTTAGGCAGCTTCATGTTCATCATGTTGCGCGCTTTGAAAATGACGTGGCTTGGCCCAAACCCGTTTGGGGCACTCAAGCACCTGTAGCCTATGACGACGCGGAAGCCAGTGCAATACTATTAACATTGAAACAGGCGCTAAGCGAATAACAATTAGCAAAATGCGCCATCTATAAAAACAACACTTTTAAATGGAGTTATTATGATCATCTCTACTACGCCCACACTTGAAGGTCACAAAATTGAAGGCTATTACGGTATCGTTGTTGGCGAAGCCGTCATGGGAGCGAATGTTTTTAAAGACTTATTTGCTTCTATCAGAGACATTGTGGGTGGTCGCTCTGGTTCATACGAAGAAGAGCTCACTACCGCGCGGAAGCTCGCGTTTAGTGAACTTGAACATGAAGCTCGAGCAATGGGCGCAAATGCGGTAGTGGGGATCGATTTAGATTATCAAGTCATTGGTGACAAAGGCAGCATGCTGATGGTGAGTATAAGCGGTACTGCAGTAAAAACAACGCCGCTTTAAACTGAAAACAAACGCTTTTATTTGACATAAAACGCTGCCTGTTAAGCAGCGTTTCGGTTACCATTTGTCGTCTTCATCATCAAATCCACTGGTCGTTTTCTTGCCCTTTGAGTTACCGGTTGGCGCTGTACTGCCTTTGTCATCATCAAAAGGCTTCGACGGTGTGGGGAATTTAAATTTAGCGCTGTACTTTAATAACGTAATGTTGCCAACGACCACACCGAGTACTAATACAACGATAACGATTACCCAAATTGTGTCCATACTAGTTCTCAGTTGCGAAGTGAATGTGTTGTTGAAAAGTGCGTTACGATAATCTGGGTAGGCGTTTTTTTATGAGCGACCAGATAAGCACCTATTTAAAGGCGTATAAAAAGCATCCATATCAACAATTAGTTGTACCACACCATTATAAACCATGATTAAGCACATAGCGTTTATACACATAAGGCAAATTAGCTAATACCGTATCTTTACCTAGGATATCGCTTTGCTTGAGGGCGCTTGCGAATGCTTCAAGGCTACGAGACTGCTCAAAATCGGCCGCTACCGTTTTATGACTTAAGTGCCAAAGCTCTCGTGCAACCCCCCCTCTGTTCTCGCTGAAAGGTCGAAAAAAACCAAACTCAGCCATATTATCTTCAAGCCAACATGCAAGCGCATAACAAGGCCCTTGTGGTAGGTATTCTTGTTCCACTAACTCAAAGTGGCCGTTCCATTGATGAACCGACTCTCTATCATACACATCTAAATCGGTGCCCCAATGATGGCGGCTGGCACCGGGTAATGCTGACCATGTCAAAATAGCGTGCAGCCTATCTGTACTTGATAGCGTAGTGTTATCTAATACTTCGCCGTTTGCATTACGCAATATTGCCTCACCACGCCACTTTTTGTTAAATATGGCAAGCTGGCGTTCAAAGCTGCGAAAGCTGCTGACTATTTGCAGGTCGATACCGTCGCTATGGGCTTTGTGTTGCATTGCAGTAAACGCCAATACTACGGTAGGGTGAAGCAAATGGCCACAGCCAGCATCAACCAAGTCTTGGTTATGCTGGCCTAGCCACTGTTTATCAGTGATGTTGCCGGTCATTAGTTGGCAAGCAGGCGTTCAAGAATGCCGAAATACATATCGGCGAGTTGTTCAAGGTCAGACATTTTTACGCATTCATCTATCTTATGAATAGTGGCGTTGACGGGGCCTAGCTCAATCACTTGTGCCCCTGTTGGAGCAATAAATCGTCCATCTGACGTACCGCCTGCGGTTGATAATACCGTGGGCGTGCCTTTTACTGATTCAATAGCGCCTTGAGTGGCTTCAAGCAGAGCACCTGAGTCGGTTAGAAATGGCTGTCCGTTGAAAGTCCACTTAATGTCATAGTCTAACTCGTGTTTGTCCAATATGGCTCTGGTACGCTCAATGAGTATGTCGTTTGTCACTTCTGTAGAGAAACGGAAGTTAAAGCAGACGTGAAGCTCACCGGGGATCACATTACCGGCGCCCGTACCGCCGTGGATATTGGAGATTTGAAAGCTAGTGGGCGGAAAAAATGCATTGCCGTTATCCCAATGGGATTTAGCCAATTCATCAAGTGCAGCCGCCGCTAAATGTACTGGGTTTTTTGCAAGGTGAGGGTAGGCTACGTGTCCTTGCACACCTTTTACGATAAGATCGCCAGTGAGAGAGCCTCGACGCCCGTTTTTGACAATATCACCCACATGTTCGGTAGAAGATGGCTCGCCTACTAAGCACCAGTCAATTTTTTCATTGCGGGCTTCAAGGGCATCAATAACGCGGGTTGTACCGTTGATAAAAGGGCCTTCTTCATCACTGGTAATTAAAAACGCGATACTTCCCTTGTGATCAGGGTATTTGTTTACAAACTCCCTAGTGGCGACAAGCATAGCCGCAAGGCTTCCTTTCATGTCTGCTGCGCCGCGCCCGTGTAAATAGCCATCTATTTCAGTAGCTACAAAGGGCGATGTTTTCCATGCGCTTTCGGGCCCGCTTGGCACTACATCGGTATGTCCTGCGAAGCAAAAAAGTGGCCCCTCTGTGTTGCGTCTCGACCATAAATTAGTGGTGTCGTCGAACACCATAGTTTCATTATCAAAACCAAGTTCGCTCAAAAATGCTTTCATTGCGTCCTGACAGCCAGCGTCGTCTGGTGTAACCGAGCGACGATTAATCAGGTTTTTGGCAATATCAATAACGGAGTCGTTTAGCAAAATATTTCCTCGTACTGAGCAGGTTTAAAACCAATATGAAACGTGTTGTCTGCGACTAAAATAGGGCGCTTTATCATGGCGGGATGAAGTTCTAGAAGGGCCAGCGCCTTATCTTTGTCGATAGTCGCTTTTTCCGCCTCGTCTAGCAGTCTATAAGTAGTGCCCCGTTTGTTGAGCATGGCTTCCCAACCAAGGTGGGCCTCCGCAAGTGCTAAAAACTCTGCATCGACACCGTCTTTTCGGTAATCGTGAAAAGTAAAGTCGATGCCCTTTTCAGCTAACCATTTTTTCGCTTTTTTAATGGTGTCGCAGTTAGGAATACCATACAAAACTGTGCTCATACTATTATTTCCGTACTTCTGAATAGATTAAATGGACTAAGACCGTAAATAAGCTCACTGATAAGAGCAAAGTAAAACAATTCATCACACAAACAAGGTGAGTAATGGGTCTTCAACAGCGTCTACATATTTTCTTGTGGTGGGCATAACACCTAGCAACGCGTCAGCGTTCAATAATGTCACAATACAAACATTTCCTGCACCCTGCTGCTTAAGCCAGCCCGTATTGACAGTAAATAATACCGCACCTGCTTGAAATGTTGAACCACGCTTTACGTGACAATTAAATTGAGCGCCATGAAGGTGCTGCGTGTTTTCTCCGTACTTTATCAAGCACTTCAACCCTACGCTTGATTTAATTTCAATAGCGTAGTCTAGAGGTGTAACGCGAGTGCATACACCACTAAAAGGCGCTTTTATACTTGATGACGGCGCACCTATTACGGCGCCGGGCCCAAAGTAACCCCGCGTGTACAGCGTATTATTGATGGAATTGAGTGGTTGTATCTGCCCGCTCACCGGAGAAGCGATGTGGAAAGACTTTTTAAACGTGTCGGGGGGGATAGAAAGTAACTGACCTTTCTTCACGGTTAATGGATCCCGTTTACGGTATAGCCAGCTTTTTTCAACGCTTTCACTGCATCATCAAGTTTGTTGTCTTTTACTAAAAAGAAGTCGGTGTCGAAAGTAGAAACTACAAATATTGCGACTTTTACGGCCGCTAATACTTGCCCCAACTCAGCCATAATCCCTACCATTGAGAGGTGAAGAGGGCCAAGTAATTCTAATGCTCGCCAATTTTCATCGCTGTCGACAGAGTCGACTTCTACCGATTCAGGAACAACAATAGACAATTCATCTTCGGTCTTTCCGAGAAAAAATAAAGGGCTGTTTAGCACGGAAGATGGAATGTCAGAGTCGGGATCTAAACTGTGAATAGTGAATAACGCGTCGTGTACTAAAAGAGTTTGTTTAGGCATGAATAATCATAAAACGTAAATGCTTCCAACATGTCCACATTAAACCATTAACTGTGATTAAGTGTCACGTGTTATCCACTTAATCTGTGGATAAGTTTGTTGAGTAGTTTGGGGTCTTGCTTTAACCTATTGATTATAAATAACAAAATAAACTGTACAAACAATGTGCAGTGGATAACATTATAGGTTTTACAAGCATTTTCCACAGGCTATGTCTACAAGCAAAATCAAAAATGTTTATATATTTTGCAATTTCTTAGCTTGACATTGTCCCTCTTCATTATGATTTCATGCGGTATTCTTCAGGTACCTCAATCAAGCTTATTGTCTTAAACACGCTAAAAAAACGGCACAACTCGTGGCAAGCAAGTAGGAGAGATAAAACATTATGGAGTGGATCGGTTTTGCACAATGCTAGACCCTTCAGGTGCAGTTTGTGCACTTTATGAAAAAAACGGCGAATGAAATCTCTTCAATCGCCGTTTAAAAAGTCACTTAAGGCATGTGTTTAACACTAGCCTATTAGCGTGAACGTTAAGCCTTTATTCGATTATCTGTCGTCCGCCAACGTATCTGTTGTTGTTATTTTGTACTACTTTCTTATTGTCTGACCGCTTATTTACTCAGCGCACCGCGGCTAACTTGGTCCCGTTCAATAGACTCAAAGAGTGCTTTAAAGTTACCTTCGCCAAAGCCATCGTCTTCTTTTCGTTGAATAAATTCAAAGAACACAGGCCCAAATACGGTCTCTGAAAATATTTGCAGTAGCAGGCGAGGCTCACCATCTTTGGTGGTTCCGTCGAGTAAGATTCCACGCTTTTGCAGTTCTTCTACGTTTTCACCATGGCCGGGTAGACGTTCTTCTAGCATGTCGTAGTACGTGTCGGGCGGAGGCGTCATAAATTTCATGCCTCGAGCTTTGAGCCTATCAAGGCACACTTCAAGATCGTCACACGCAAAAGCAATATGCTGAATGCCTTCGCCGTTGTATTTCATTAAGAACTCTTCAATTTGGCCACCACCGCCAACGGCTTCTTCATTTAATGGAATACGAATTTTGCCATCTGGAGCTGTCATGGCCTTGGATAATAACCCTGTGTATTCGCCTTTAATATCGAAGTAACGGATTTCACGGAAGTTAAATAACTTCTCGTAAAAGTTTGCCCAAAAGTCCATACGACCGCGATACACATTGTGAGTAAGGTGATCTAGCGTATGGAAACCGCAGCCTACGGGGTGGCGATCTACTCCCTCAATCCAGTTGAAGTCGATGTCGTAAATTGTGTTTTCGCCTTTGTAGCGGTCTATGAGGTACAACATGGCGCCGCCAATACCTTTAATGGCTGGTAATTTAAGCTCCATGGGTCCTGTATGAGTATCCATTGGCTGTGCGCCGCGCTCAAGCACTTCGTTGTACGCCACTTGTGAGTCTTTCACTCTAAATGCCATACCGCATGCAGATGGGCCATGTTCTTCAGCGTAATAAGCAGCGTGGCAATTTTTTTCATAGTTGCTTAAAAGGTTAATATCTCCTTGACGCCATAGCTCAACGTCTTTCGATTTATGGCGAGCCACAAGAGTAAAGCCCATTGCTTCAAACATCGGTTCCAGAATGCCTTTCTCTGGTGCAGTAAATTCTAAAAATTCGAACCCGTCTAAACCAATTGGGTTCTCAAATAAATCTGCCATGGGTATTTTCCTTTAGCAAAATGTTTCTGTAATTGTAATTTGATTGTAAGCGCCACGTTAAAAGACAAGCAATAGTAAGGAGATACACACCTATTCCAATTGGAAAGCATGGTTGTAACGATAAGTTTTCAGTAGCGTTTAAACAAACGCTTAGCGGCAAGTAATAGTAATCAATGCATTGATTTTAATAGATAAGTTTAACTGAGGATAGAGGCTGGTGGTGTTCACTTTTTGATACAGCGTAATAAGTTCAAGAAGGTCACACCACACTGTTGCCGCAATGTTTTTAACTGAATGGTTTCCAACTACATGGTATCTAGCTCCATGTCTCTAACTAAATGATTTTTAGCGTGTGCCATCAAAGTATTTCTTTAAACCCTTCCAACACCCTATGTAGTCTTTTTGACGCAGGGGAGTTTGCATTGCATAGGCGGTGGGCGCAATGGGGAATCGAGATTCGAACATAAATGCCAAGGTATCTTTATATTGTTGGGGTAACAACTCGGCATTAGAGGCTTTTTCGAACACTTCTGCTTCAGGTCCATGAGGTGTCATACAGTTGTGAAGGCTCATTCCTCCCGGTACAAAGCCGTGCTCTTTGGCGTCGTAGGTGCCCTCAATTAATCCCATAAATTCACTCATCACGTTTCTGTGGTAATAAGGGGGTCTAAACGTGTGCTCTGCCACCATCCAGCGTGGAGGAAAGATAACGAAGTCCACATTTGCCGTTCCTTCTAATTCAGAGGGTGAGGTAAGCACCGTAAAAATAGACGGGTCTGGATGATCGAAACTTACCGTGTTCATCACGTTGAAATTAGCAAGGTTGTACTTATAAGGCGCCGAGTTGCCAACCCAAGCAACTACATCAAAGGGGGAATGATCAAGCTCGGCAGAAAATAAGTTGCCGCAAAATTTATTAATTACCGTGTGTGGCGTGTCTTTATCTTCAAACCATGCAGTTGGATATAAAAAGTCTCTTTGGTTTGAATACCCATTTGCGCCAACCGGACCGCGCTCTGGCAACACAAACGGGTGCCCGTAGTTTTCGCAAATGTAGCCTCGAATAGGGTCGTTTTCGGCAACTTCAACCGAAAAGCGCACACCACGAGGAATAACCATTATCTCACCCGGAGCTGCGGTTAATCGACCAAACTCAGTTTTTACATACAGAGTGCCCTGTTGAGGAACCAACAGCATTTCGCCATCTGAAGAGTAGAAGACGCGATTACCCATAGAGGCATTGGCACAATAAATATGAATACCCATGCCGGTTTGCACTTTTGCATCGCCATTAGTGCCAACGGTAATAAGTCCGTCGATAAAGTCGGTCTGTGTTTCTGGTAGCGGAAGTGGATCCCATCGCAATACGTTTGGCGGACAGGGAATGTCTGTTTCCGGCCCGGTTTTAATTAATGATTGAGAGTAGGGCAGGAAGTCGCCCATCGCAATAGAGGGGCGAATTCTGTAAGTCCAACTACGTCTATTAGAGTGGCGCGGCGCCGTAAACGCCGTACTGCTAAATTGCTCTGTATAAAGGTTATAATTTACCTTTTGCGGGCTAAATTGACCTTTTGGCAGCGCATCAGCGAGCGCTTCGGTTTCATGCTCGTTATTAAACCCACTCATGTATTCTAGATTTTGCATTAATTCTTGCACCAATAATACTCCTTGCACTTCTTCTTTATCGAAGCTTTTTCAACAAAGGCTTTGCCGTTAATTTATTGCGTTTAACGCTTGCTGAAGAAATCTGCTTGCGAAAGTAGTTACAAATGAAACTAATTGGTTTAGGCTAGAACGTTCAACGATGTAAATCAAATGTGAATGCAGATCAGCGCCTGAACATAACCGCAAATTGTGCCGATTAGTTTACATTTTAGATGCACTAGTTATTCATACAAACAGCTTTGATAAGAAGCCATTAATGCAAGGAAGTTACCCGTGCAGCTTAACGATATGCTCGCCTATAAGGTCGCTATGTTATCCAGTGATTTAAGTGATTCACTCGCTACGGTATACAAGCCCTTTGGGTTAACCATGCCAGAATGGCGAGTGATGGCTACGCTAGGAAATGCAACGTCGTTAACATCAAAGTATATTGCAATTGCCACTCGTTTAGACAAAGTCAAAACCAGTAGAGCGCTTCAGCAATTAGAGAGTAAGCAGCTGATTGTTCGCAAAATGAATGAAAATGATAAGCGAGCTATCAATATATCGTTGTCTGAAGAAGGAGTGCGCACTTACAACGCGCTTACGCCATTAGTTACGAAGTGGCAAACGGACAGATTAGAAAATATCGCTGACGATGAGTACCACATATTTTTAAAAGTGATAAATGGTTTAAGCCAGCAAAAGTAAAGGCTTGGTGCCTAAAGTGCGTGGTAAGACAAGTGACATTCTGCAAGGGAAAACGGTTACTTTTACCAGGTTAACTGGTAATTTGTGTTCAACATGCAACAAAGCAACAAATACAGCACAGCGTTCAGTAAAGTCAGAAAAAACACAGTAAAAAGCGCAGCACAAACACAAAACAAACACAAAACAAAAACAAAACAAAAACACAACGCGGTAGCTTTTAAAAAATCAGAACAGGAAAACCAGTGGCACCATTAGAAGTATATGCAGGTAAAAAAGCACACGAAACAATTTTAAAAAATGGTTTCAGCCCCGAATTGTTTAGTTACTTTTTAGGCGCTTCAGGCGGCCCAAAATGGTTTTCGCTAGCGGGTTTAGACAGAGTTTTATTTCCAGAATGGTTTGCCAATGTTCAGCATCAAATTCACGTTATAGGTTCGTCGGCGGGAGCATTTCGCGCAATTTGCGCAGTGCAAAACGATCCGCTTGCGGCCATAAACAGGCTGGCACAGTCGTACTCTACCACTACCTACAGCAGCAATAAGCCAACGGCTCGAGAGATTACGGCGAAAGCAGAAGATCTTTTAAAAGAAATGGTCAGCGACAAGGGCAAGCAAGAAGTGCTTGCCAATGAGCGCTTCAAAGCGCATTTAATTGTGGCTAAATGCTTGGGGGCCACACGGTTTGAGAGTAAATTTCAGCAGCTCTCGGGCCTTGCCATGAGCGCAGCGGCAAACACAGTAAGCCGCAAGAACTTGGCAAAGCTTTACGAGCGGTATGTATTTTCTTCGCCAAACAGCCAATTAACTATTACCGACCCCTACGGCATGCCGTCTCATTTCCATTCGCTTACTGAGGGCAATATTCATAGCGCACTGTTAGCTTCAGGGTCTATCCCCATTGTCATTGAAGGGGTGAGAGAAATTGAGGGCGCGCCGGTTGGTATGTATAGAGACGGCGGTATTATCGACTATCATTTTGATGTGTCTTTTGGCCCCGACGAAGGTTTAGTGTTATACCCTCACTTTTACAACAAACCCATTCCTGGATGGTTCGATAAAGGCTTAAAACGCCGCGTACCTCATCGCTCGAGCTACGATAATGTCGTGATGCTAGTGCCCTCGCCATCGTTTGTTGCAAAACTGCCTTACGGCAAAATACCTGATAGAAAAGATTTTGAAGTACTCGATGCGCCCACGCGCATAAAGTACTGGCAAACTGTTCTAAGCGAGACCGATAGGTTAGGGGAGTACTTCATGGAAGCAGTAAACGACGGGAGGTTAGTAGATAGCATTAAACCCCTTCCGTTCAATCAACGTTAGATGAAGTTGCTGGTAAATTAATCACTTAAGCGCGATTTGTTAAGTTTTTCTTGCAGCTTTCATTCTGCCTCAGTATTATACGCGCCGTTGAGCAAACAAATGCCCATTTGTTATTTATCAACGCCCAGATACACAATGCGTCTATAGCTCAGTTGGTTAGAGCGCTACCTTGACATGGTAGAGGTCGCCTGTTCGAATCAGGCTAGACGCACCATCTACTATTTTGCTTATTTTTGCCCTGCCAAGAGAAATTCTACAACGAGCACCTAATGTTCGTCGTTTCACCTGTTTGCATTGAGACGCGAAGGGCGATAACTAAAGCGTATGATTAGGGCGGTTTCAATTTGTTAAGACAATATGTCTTGGGAATAAATAAACCGAGTGTGCTTTTTAATCCATAAATCGTAGTGAATCTAGATAAATACTCGACGAAACTGTATTGACAGTATTTAAGACTCCCATATACTAATTTTTATGCAGCACCATCGGTATAAAATAATTAAAGGAATGTTATCATGTCAGGTACGACAAGTCTGGAGCCGTCCAACTCTGCTGAATCAAATAGTGGCAAATCATATGTTCTCGTAGCTTGGTCACTTCTTCTGGGTGGCTGGTTACTCATGCCTATTGCTCCAATTATTGCGCTAATCATAAGCTATCTGCAAGCTGAGCAATATACCCTCGTGGAGAAAAGCCATTTCAAAAAAGTCATAAGTACATTTTGGACAAGCTTTTTGGGTTGTGTGATATGTCTAATTTTATACATCACGATTGCTGGTATTGTAATAGCACTCCCTCTGGGATTTGCGATCAGCATATACGTATCTTATAGAGGAATTAAAGGTTTAATTCGCGCAAGCGAATCGGTTTCTTATGAATAAGTAAATTTATAATGAACGCGAAACCTAATCAGACCAAAACTCATGCACTTGGCTTTGTATTTCTTAGCCTTGGTGTATGGTGGCTGAGTTCGAACTATTACTCAGTTAATTTGTTTATGATTTTTGGTGTCTTATTCATCGTGTCTGGTGCAAGCTTACTTAGGCAAAGTTCTGCAACGTTTACATTAGTTACAGGTTTTGTGTCTGGATGTTTTGGTCTACTGTATTACATCGATTACCTCCTATCTTACCCATCGGTTCTGAGTATTTTACTATTTTCGGCTTTTTTGCTGATTTGTTATGTGTATGCCCAAAATCTATTTCCTAAGCATTTTATAAAGAACGACAATATTGTTCCATCGTGGTACAAGCTTCCGCTATTGATTGACTTATCGAAAGGTGGGGCATTGCTGCCAAAAAGCCTTAGTTCGAGGAATAAACGACTTTTTTTAATTACGAATATTCTTTTACTGATACTGACTTCTGTTTCTTGCTTAGTACTCCTGCTTATAACGCTAGGAGTGAACATTGTAAGCATAACGTTTTTTGAACGATTGATTGGCGCATTTACACTCATTGTTGCGCTTCCAATCGTAATATTTTTGATTATTGCACTCGCAACAGCGCACAATGTGATAGTTATGCGTGTATGTGTCACGGTTCTATATGGTTATCTTGCGCTTACAAATCTGTACGATGCGCTAGTAAATTTTGAGCTATATAGCTTCGCTTTTGTCATTTTGTGTAGTCTGGGATTCATGGCTGGAACCAATTTTGAACAGAGTAAAGTTCGGGAACCCCTTATTTCTACGAATAAGTAGAAAGGTTACCGTTAGAGTTTCAAGAGACACGTTAAAAATGTAAGTAAATTTTTCAGCTAACCCGGTATTTTGCTTATATTTTACGTATTGGTGGCAGTGTTATTCGGCAACCATAGTCACTAAAACCCTTTCATGCTAACGACTGTAGCTAAGTTAGGTTGTTGGCAGAACATTTGCACTCTTCTTTCTTACGAACAGGTCAAGTGATTCGAATGAAAAAAACTGGTTTAAAACACGCCGGTGATTCGAGCTTGGTTTGAAATGTGTAGTCGTAACGTAAGGATAGATGAAATGACAATAGTAAAATCAGGTAGCGCAATTTATCAACCGTTAGGAAAAGACGGTAAAGGCAATGTTTCTACAGAAACGGGTGCCTTATCTAATCACCCCTACGGTTTTAATACCCGTTTTGAAGATGGAAAAGGGACTAACCCAGAAGAACTCATTGGTGCAGCCCACGCAAGCTGTTTCGCCATGGCTCTTTCATTTGCCCTCGAAGACGCGGGCTTTAAAGATGGTGAATTAAATACCACAGCCAAAATTAGTTTAGAGAAAAGTGGCGATGGATTTGAAATTTCGCAATCAGCGCTTACTTTAGATGCTAGCGTAAAAGGAATTACTGAGGATAAATTTGAGGAAGTTGCTCAGGGAGCAAAGGAGAACTGCCCGGTGTCACAGCTTTTAAACACTAAGATTACGCTGGAGTACAAGCTGGAAAACTAACGCAGGTTCTCGGTCAATAGTTCTGCTGTTAGTGGTTAGAAGTCAGTTATTACTATTGACTGAAATAGCAGTTAAAGAAAAGCGGCAAATGGCCGCTTTTCTTTTTTCTTGTAAATAAGCAGTACCAAAATAGTTGGCACTTCGGATTGCTTGTTACTCAGTTTTTCTTACTTAGCTTATTTACTGTATTTATATACTAAAGCGTACTTATTCACTAATGACACCGCAGGCCACTCTATCGCCACCGCCGCCAAGCTTTTTGGGCGTGTCTGAATAATTGTCTCCGCCTGCGTGAATCATTAACGCTCGACCTTTAATATCTTCAAGTTCCAGTTCTGGCGCGAAAATAGGTTGGTCGGCATGTCCGTTTTCGTCAACATAAATAACAGGAAGGTCGCCTTCGTGACCCTTTTCAGACCATGGTGCTTTGTGCTTGTCTGTGTCTTCGGGGTCGAAGTGTCCGCCTGCTGCGCCCCCCAGTACTTTTTTACCGTCTTTCATGGAAGGGGAGCAATCGCCATTTTGATGCACGTGAAAACCATGTACGCCTGGTGTTAACCCTGAAAGTTTGGGTGTAAATACAACACCGTCATCGTCATAACTACTCACCATTACACTGCCGATGCTCTTGCCAGTTTCTAGGTTCTTCATGGTTACCTCTTTGCCATTATCGTTATGATGGCCAGCGAAACAACCTGCGCTTAACAGTAATGATATAGACCCTGCAAGGGTAAATTGTAGACGTTTCTTCATGATGTTCTCCTTATCGTCATTTTCAGCGTGATTAGCACTTGTGGCTAAGTATAAAGATAGGGAGCACAAAACAAGCCAGTTTGATGTGTGAATAACCTAAAACACTGCTGGCCTTAGCAGGAGGGGCTTTCACGCTATGTTGAGGTTAAATGTATACTAGTGAATAACAGCGTCTACTCACGCAGTTCACGCGCTATAATGAAAAAATTACCGGAACCTTACTTATCTTGTCACGCTTTTTTTAATACGCTCACTACCGTGTTTTTCATAACCGACAGGGTATTTTTAAACCAATACCTGAGGTGAATGAAAGGCACGCTCTTCAGAGACAGCTGTAAGGTATAGCTGTAAGGTATAGCTGTAAAAAATAACTGGTAAAAAATAGGCGATAAGCGATAGGCCGTAATGAACAACATTATGGCCTTGCGCATTTAAACTTCAGTCTATAGCTTTTTTAGCTAAGAATATCGTATGCTTACTTCCTTTTCCTTTGCGAGCTCTGGCAATACGTGTAGACACTTTGTAGCCTGCATTTTTTAAGCGAACAGAAAATAAGTAATCAGGCCCGGCAGACCATATGGCAAGCATGCCACCTGGTTTGAGCACATTATAGATTTCTTCTAAGCCGTCTATTGAATAAATCCAGTTATTGTCGGAGTGGGTTAGGCCTTCAGGGCCATTGTCCACGTCGAGTAATATTGCATCAAACGTTGGTTTTCCCGTATTTAAAAGGTGTTTAACATCGCCAATTACAACATTCGTTCTAGGGTCTTGAAGTGGGTTTTTAGCGCAGTTGCCAAGTGGGCCTTTATTCCACTCCACAACTTCAGGGATGAGTTCGGCAATGGTAACCTTAGAGCTTGGCGTAACTTCATTGAGTGCGGCTCTTAGTGTGTATCCCATGCCTAAACCGCCCACTAAAACGTGTGCGTTTGGTGTCGTTTTGAGATGCGCACACCCCATTTGAGACAACTCTTTTTCTGAGTTAAATACTCGGCTATTCATCAATTCGCCACGAATGCCAGAAAGTCTAATACTAAACTCCTGATCTCGCTGAGAAAAGGTTAACTCGCCACCATTGTTTGGAATTTTAGCTGTACCCAATTTAACCCATGGAATCATGTGAAGACGTGTCCTTTTAACCGTATATATTGCGTGAATTGAATGTCGGCGCGCAGAGTAGCACAGAAATAAATGGGGTCAGAACCAAATTAAATAATCAAACGAACACTTCGGCGTGCGCACGTATCTTTTGTTTCATCGAGAGAGAGTTAATGTCGGCAAAGTGCCAGGGCTGATGATTAGCGCCGCTTGGTGCAGTGCCAGCGGTTAATAAGCAGTTCTCGATAACGTGTTTGTCCACCGGGCGCTCGCTAAAATGGCGAATACTGTGTCGTCGCTGCATGGCTTTTAAAAAGTCGGCGCTTCGCGACTTCATATTGGATTCTGAATACTCGATAAAATCATTTAGGGGCACTTGGTCATGAGGCTGCATCATTTTATCCGCCGTGTGCGTTTTTGTATTTTATTATTCGCCATAGAGTAAAGGGATTGACGCTCACTATCAAAAAAAGAGTGAGCATAATAATGTGCCTCTGTCGAAGTGCGTCAGTTTTTGTCGTAAGAACAATGCATGCTTAACGTCCGTTTTAACCCCACTTACTGCCAATGATTTCATTGAGGGGCACAGCATGCACAACTTATTATCTAAAGAAAAAGAATCTAAAGGCTCGGAATTTAAAGAGACAAAATCTAATGAAATTAATATTCACGTAATCGGCGTTGGCGGTTGTGGAGGTAACGCAATCACTAACATGGCCGGATTGTGTCAACATTCCAATATTCGATTTACTTCTATCAATACCGATATATCGGCACTACACCAATGTAATAATCATGAGGTTCTACTGATAGGAGAAGCCACAACAAAAGGATACGGAGCAGGCGCCGATCCGCAGGTGGCATACAACGCCGCTCGGCAAAGTGAAGAGGCCCTAAGTACGTTGATAGAAAACGATACCATTATCATCATTATTGCTGGGTTAGGTGGTGGTACTGGCAGTGGGGCTACGCCTGTGCTTTTAGATATAGCTAAGAAAAATAACATAGACGTGATGTGCTTTGTTACTTTGCCATTTAAATCCGAAGGCAGTAAGCGAAAAGAAATTGCGCTTACTGCTCTTAAAGAAATTAAAGCAGCCGCAAATGCCACGTTAGTGCTTTCAAACGATTCGCTGATGGCCGCATTAAATGAAACCGTTGGTCTGCTGTCGGCATTTCGCCATTGCGATACACAGATGCACCGAATTGTAGAAGCTATCATCACTATGCTGACAAAGACCGGCTATATCAATGTGGATATTAATGACTTTAGCCATATTTTGTCATTAGAGGGAAATACGGCATTAGGTGTTGGGGTGGCAGAAGATGGTAGCTTGCTGTGCGATGCGTTAACTCATGCTTTAGAAAATCCATTGGTTGATGATCAAAGTATCATTGGAGCGCAGGGCGTTATTGTGCAGCTTACTTGCAAGGAAGAGCCTAGTTTAGCGATGTATGAGCAAATGCTGGCGACACTGCAAAATTTAATTGAGAGTTCCCGTGCGCTGATAATAACTGGCGTAACGGTATCGGCAGAACTAGCTCATTTTGGTGAAGTGTTGGTTATTGCAGCGGGCATTCCTGTGGCCTCACAGCATAGCGAAATAAAAGAAGGTGATGAAGATAAGAAAAGTACTGAGTCAGCCGAATACACTGAGTTAGAACAATTCAGTCTGTTAGAAGACGTCGATATGGTAGAGCAAAGCAGAGAGTTAGAAGAATATCGTGAGTTCATAGGAGAAATGTTACCTATGAAAATAAATGGTTCTCGCATTAGCGCAAACCTTGAGTCGAAGTACTTCAATATTCCGGCATTTATTCGCCAGCAAATGAAACAGTGACTCATTAAAGGGGAAGTGGACAGCGCCAGTAACATACTGGCGCGCAAGACAACACTAAAAATCTGCCATGCAGACTATGAGCGACTATAGGTTGTGAATAGTTTCTGCGACATGTCTAAAAAGTAATTTCTTAACTTGGGGGGGCCGATAACTTCAATATTGTCGCCAAGCCCTCTCAAAAAGCCTCTTAGCTTATTGGTATCTTTTACGGTTGCGGTTAAAAACGATTGGTCGGGGTGGGCAGATTGACTAATCGTTTGATCTTCAGAAAGCCTGTAGCCGTGCAGGAGAAAGAGCGAATTATTTTTTACCAGCAATTTAAGCTCAATGTTCTGTTTTTTGTTGTTATTGAGTAGCTGAACGCTTTCAAGTTCGCCAAAGCTCTGCTGACAGTCATCCTCGGTTACCTGCACGTTTCGGATAAAATGTAAGGGTAGCGCGTAGCGTCTTTTGTGTAGCTCACCAAACGAACAGACAAACAATTGGCGACCATCCTGTTTTACCAACCCCATAGGGTTTACTCGGTCGTAGTGTTTCCAAACCATCGTATTGCCACCGCTAAAAATGCGTTTAATATCAGCCGATATTTGTTTTTTGAAAAAGATGGCGCTTTTAAGCCTTTCAAAAGAAATTGCATCTATTTCTGGAGGTAAAAGGGGTTGGGTGATGTGCGAGTCTGCCACCGATTTTAACCAATTGCTGAGCAGAGAATCGCTGTCTTGTC
The DNA here is from genome assembly GCF_048987005.1 of Alteromonas ulvae. Classification (GTDB taxonomy): domain Bacteria; phylum Pseudomonadota; class Gammaproteobacteria; order Enterobacterales; family Alteromonadaceae; genus Alteromonas. Next base: position 1,743,378 of record NZ_CP185261.1, read on the forward strand.
GAAGAATTTGCGTTGCCTTGGTGAAGTAGGGCTGCAATTCGCTAAGTGTTGAATTAGGCAGCGTGGCACCTGATTGCTCGAGTACCTTAAATGCAAGCGCGGTATTGCCATCCATCAAACTAAGGTTTAGCTTTTTAAAGTTAGCGTTAATAAACCAGCCGTAGGGTTTAGAGCGTTTGTCTACTTCGAGGCCAAAAAGTCCAACGGTTTCTAAATTGACTAAATCTCTTTGTATGGTTCGCATATCAATGTGGCTGTGACCGCAATTCTGCAGATTCTCAAATATTTGCCGGCTTGATACTTTACGCGGTGCCGTTGGCACAAATTGTAAAATGTCTAGTTTGCGTTGAAATGCGCTCATTGGAGTAAACAAAATTCCTTTATGTGTTAGCACAATAGCATAACTACAATGTGCGACAAAAAATGTCGCATGTTGTTCGTCCACGAAGCACTGAAGAACAACAAGTGTTTAAATATTGTATTCTATGTGATTATTTATGGTAACTTTGTGCAATGTGACTGTTTATGGTTTCTTTTTAAAAAGTGCGAAGTAATGGTCTCTTTGTTGCTCGCAAAGCGCGCAGTACACAATGTTGCATCTGTATAAAAATACAGGCAATCTACGTAATTACGGATAAGCACCCACCTTCAGCGAAACTCATTTTTAGAGGGGCTAATGGATAAAGTAACAAAGCGGGCAGCGGTGATCACCGGCGACATCGCTAACTCACAGCATTTAAGGGACGAGGATTTAAAGCACGTACTAAGCGTGCTCACCACAAACCTTGAAGCGCAAATCGCCATCTACCGCGGTGAATATGATGTATTTCGCGGTGACGCCTTTCAGGCTGTAATATCAACGCCCGAATATGCTATGCAGGCGGCGGTGTGCATTCGACTGGCCCTAAAAGCATGTACCCCTTCTACCGATGTTCGCATTAGCGTTGGTCTTGGCGAGGTAAACGTGACTAATGGGCAGGTAAAAACAGGAAGTGGGGACGCCTTTGTTCGCTCGGGCAGGGCACTGGATAGCCTGAAGTCGCAATATTTAGTATTCACTGGTGAAGATGAGGCTTTTAATAAGCATGCAGCGCTACTTACTGCATTTTTAGACAGTCATATTACGGCATTAACCCAAACTCAATCAGAAACCCTGCTTGCTTATATTTGTGCCAAAGACAAAGCCCATGAGCATATTGCGAATACCCTTGGCAAAACCCGTAGCAACATCACCCGTATTTTAAATGCCAGTGGATATCACTTGGTGAGTGAATACCTCAGTTACATGGCATCTGAAATTAGCGCGTGATGTTAGGTCTAGGAGATGTAGAATGGAAGCTATAAGTATGAAAGTGCTGAGCACAGGATTGCTGAGTATGGGAGAAATAGCAACAGATCAGCTAGGGTTACAACAGCTAGCGCTGTTAGTGGGGCTTTTGGTAACCCACGTGTTGGGAGACTTCTACTTTCAGCCTGCTAGCTGGGTAAAAAGTCGCAATACTCAACACCTGCTGTCTCCGGCATTGTACTTACACGCTTTACTTCACGGCGTGCTGGCATTTTTTGCTTTATTGATTTTGTCTTTATTTGCAACGCTTGCGATAAAGGAGACTGGCGCTGCAACAGTTCTATCTGCAACAAGTGAAACGGCAATAGAGCTTACACCCCTATTGTTTGTGGCTATTGGCGTAATGGTGACTCATCTTATCATTGACGCAGTTAAGTCTTACGCTAGCCCAACCACCTTTGCTTTTGTTATCGACCAAGCTGCGCACATCGCTGTTGCCATTATTTTATGGGCACTACTAACGCAGCAGCTTACGCCATTACTGCAGTATATTTACGCTATAAACTATCAACACCTTGTATTGCTGCTTGCATACCTCGTTATTTTAAGCCCTACCTCTATATTTATAAAACAGCTGCTATCGCCATGGACTAAAGAGCTCGAAGAGCTGACCAACCCAAAAAACACCAGCGAATTAGTGCAACTTCCTGTGCAGCACACGCTGGCCATGGCGGGGCAACGCATTGGGTATTTAGAGCGGTTGCTCATTCTTACTTTTGTGCTGATGAACCAGTTTGCTGCAATAGGTTTTTTAATTGCCGCGAAATCAATCTTTAGGTTCGGTGATTTAACAAAAAGCGAAGACAAAAAGCTTACCGAGTATGTGTTGCTAGGTACGCTGACCAGTGTAGTTATTACAATCGCTACGGGTCTTGTAGCGAAATGGTGTATTGGCAAGCTGTGACTTTATACGCTTATAAACCGCGCAACTAAAACGCTGTCTGATAGAAATAACTGGATATAATGACAGTGGTTATTTATTATGGCGATAGCCATAATGAAGCACTGGTAAACGAGTGTTCATGTGAGTATTTACCGGCAGTTACCGGCGTTTACAGATAGTTACTGGTAGTTACAACTAGTTACAGAGATAGTTTCAGATGCAGCCTCGCAGGCCGCTTTTACACAAAGCCTTCACATGTAGTCTAGCAAGCACAATCCACTCAAAATAATATGCTAAAACGAGCCGATGAAGTTATACATTGCCGAGAAACCCAGCTTAGGTAGAGCCATTGCAGAAGCACTGCCTAAACCTCAAAAAAAGCACCAAGGCTATATCGAAACAGCCGGTGGCGATGTAGTTACGTGGTGCGTGGGGCATATTCTCGAGCAGGCAGACCCCGATAGTTACGATGAAAAGTTCAAGAAATGGCAGCTAGCGCACCTACCTATTATCCCTAGCCAGTGGCAGCTAAAACCAAAATATAAAACAAAAAGTCAGCTGGCGATTATTCGTAAATTTGTTAAGCAGTGTAGCCAAATTATTCATGCTGGCGACCCAGATAGGGAAGGGCAACTTCTGGTTGATGAAGTTATCGATTACTTAAACGTACCATCGCAGAAGCGCGACAGTATGCAGCGCTTACTTATTAGTGATTTAAACCTACCCGCGGTTAAGCGCTCATTAAATCAGTTGCAACCTAATAAGCATTTTATCCCTCTTTCGGTGTCAGCATTGGCAAGAAGCCGCGCCGACTGGCTATACGGTATTAACCTAACGCGAGCCTATACCATTCAGGGGGGCAAAGTTGGTTATCAAGGAGTGCTGTCTGTTGGGCGAGTGCAAACGCCCATATTGGGGCTGGTGGTGAATAGAGATAAGGAAATTAACAATTTCGTATCGAAGCCTTTTTATGAGGTGTTGGCTCACATAAACACGCCTTCACAGCAACAGTTTACTGCAAAGTGGCAGCCGAGCGAGGCGTGTCAGGCTTATATGGATGATGAAGGGCGTGTACTTTCAAAGGGGTTAGCTGAAAATGTGGTAGGGAGGATAACGAATCAGCCTGCAACTATTGATGATATTAAAAAACAGCAAAAAAAGCTGAACGCCCCTTTACCTTACAACCTTTCAACGCTGCAAATTGATGCGGCTAAGCAATTTGGTATGAACGCCAAGCTGGTGCTTGATGTGTGTCAGTCTCTGTATGAAAAACACAAACTCATTACCTATCCTCGTTCAGACTGTCGGTATCTTCCTAACGAGCAATTCTCCTTGGCGAAGTCCATCGTAGCTATGCTTGCTAAAGCAGAGTTACCGCTTTCTAGTGCGGCTCAACAAGCAGATACCTCACTAAAGTCCAAAGCGTGGAATAATGCGAAAGTTAGCGCTCACCACGCTATTATTCCCACTGAAAAATCGCCTTTAGGGCTGTCCTTAAGCAATACAGAGCGAAACGTGTACGGGCTTATTGTTAGGCAGTACCTAGCCCAGTTTTATCCTGCCTTTATCTATCAACAAACCCACGTAGCACTAACCATTGCAGGTGGCAAATTTGCTACAACCGCCAATGTTACCGAGCAACTGGGGTGGAAGGTGCTCTTTGAAAGAATTAGTGAAAAAATCAGCGACAAAGGAAACGAAAAAAATAGCGAAAGAGGCGGAGAAAGCAAATCGAACTCTGATAGTTCATGGCAAAAAGACTCGCTGCCAGAACTAAACAAAACCGACAGCTTGCATTGTGAAAAAGGAGAGTTGCTAGAAAAGCAAACTCAACCTCCCAAACACTTTACCGACGCTACACTGCTTGCTGCCATGACGGGGATAAACCGCTTTGTTAAAGACCGAGCTTTAAAAGCAATATTAAAAGACACGGACGGTTTGGGTACCGAAGCTACGCGGGCCGGAATAATTGAACTGTTGTTTAAGCGTGGTTTTTTGAAGCGACAAGGCAAAATTATTAATGCCACACCCGCAGGAATTGGCTTAGTGGAAGCCCTTCCTGACATGTGTACAACACCCGATATGACGGCTAAATGGGAGTCAACGTTAAACAGCATTGCCGAGCAACAGACAAACTATAAAAGTTTTATGCAGCCACTGGAAAAAGCGTTACACGAGCTCATTGGTATTGCATCAAGCACTTTGCCCGCATCACTGAAAGGCATCAAGGCAACGGTGAAGCCTGGGTTTAAAAAGCGCCGAAAACCGACGAGACACGCTTAATATTAAAGGGTGTCCGTCTCTGTTCAACGTTATTTTTCCGAAAGCTCTTTTGCAACGCTAATAGCTCCCTGACTTACCTCTTCAATAATGCTTTTTGTTTCAGTTATTCCGCTTTTACTCTCTAATGCTTGCTGCTGTATGGTTCTCATTTGAGCCGTGGCTTCGCCGTTGAGTCGCTCGTTCTCTTTAACAAGACTTTCAATTTCTATTGTCGACTTGCTCGTTCTTGCTGCAAGAGAGCGAACTTCATCAGCGACTACTGCAAATCCACGACCGTGCTCTCCCGCTCTTGCTGCTTCAATTGCAGCGTTGAGTGCAAGCAAGTTTGTCTGGTCGGCTATGCTGTCTATCGTTGTAACAATAGAAGAAATTTGTTTAGACTGTGCCAGCAGTTGGCCTAATAACGCTGATGCATTTTCGACACTTTCAGAAATTAACTCTGCCTGTTTAACCGCGCCATCTAACACCTGCTTTCCTCGGCTTGCAATTTGCGCTGTCTCTTCTGATGTAGAGAGCACAACCTCTTGAATGGATTGCTCTCTTTCAACTCGCGACGTAACGTTACTCGCAAATTTGATGATTTTAAAAATCTTTCCAGACTCATCATAAATAGGGTTATAGGTAGCCTCCAGCCAAACTATTTTTCCATGTTTATCAACTCGCTTATAAAGATCTTGCTTGAAATCTCCATTTGCGAGCTCTTTCCAAAAGTGAGGGTGGGCTTGGTAAAATTCGTCATCGCAAAAAATACGGTGGTGTTTACCTACTATTTCATCTCTAGTGTATCCCACAGCAGAGAGAAAATTGTCATTTGCGACTTGAATGTTACCATCCGGTGTAAACTCTATTATCGCCAGTGAACGGGCAAGTGCTAATTGAATATTTTCTAATGCGCTCTGCAATTGCTTAGATTCAGTCACGTCGTGCGCTAGTTTTATAACTTTTATGACTTCGCCATTCTCGGTAATCGGAATGTAGGTTGCCTCTAGCCATAACCGTCTGCCTGCTTTATCGATTCTTGGAAAAGTGCCGTCGAAAGACTCGCCGCGCTCGAGTCTTTCCCAGAAGCATTTGTACTCAGCTGATGCCTTATAGTGCTCATCACAAAACATTCTGTGATGTTTGCCCCTTATATCCGCGGCCTTATAACCAACAACGGCTGTAAATAGGGAGTTTGCGTCGATTATCACGCCCTGTGCGTCAAACTCTATCCATGCTACATGTTCTTTTATGTTTTTAACTATGATATCCGATAGCAAGCTAGGTGTGGTTGCAGCCTCTAACGCTACTTCTATTTTTTCATTATTTTTTGCAAAAAAATCAAACACAGTAAATCCTTAAATATTCAAAAGTGTGATTTCGCGTTCATAGTCACAAACTGCTATTAAAGTGTGAAACGTGAGTGTTGCCTTGATGGGCACGAGGGTGCAAGAGTGAACAAATGTCTAATGCATAGTGATATAGAAGGTCTACACAAATATATTTGCTGTTTATCCCATGGCACCTGCTAAACGTAGTTCACTGTAAACTTTTCATCAAGGTGACTAGTCTATTGTTAGCATAGATACTGATTGATGAGGCAACCACCTTCAAAGAAGCGAGCAGTTTTCAAGACAGTTTCTTCAAACAACATATCTTTTAAAAAAGCAGACTTTACATATAGCTACAACTACAACAAGACTTTATCACTGCATCGTGCTACTACTATCTCAAACTTTCTACTTTACTTTTTTTGGGTAAATGAATAATGAAAAAGTCCCGAACTACAATAATAGGCGGCTTAGTCTCAGTCGTTCTTGTTCTTACCCTTGTTCTAACCATAGTGTTGTACGTGAATACGTTACTGAGTTTTGAAGACACCCAGCTACAGGTAGACAGTCCATTACCTAAAGCACCTCTTGATGAAGCTGCCGCGGTAGCGCGATTTGCTAAAGCGATTCAGTTTGAAACCATTTCATATGACGACCCTTCAAGACTAAACCCTCAGGCTTTTTTAGGGCTACATGAACACATACGCGCTAGTTTTCCCCTTGTTCATCAGCAGGCCGAACATTACACCGTTAACCAGTACAGCTTGGTTTATCATATAAAAGGCAGTAATTCCTCTCTTAAACCAGCACTGTTTATGGGGCATATGGATGTAGTGCCTGTAGATGACGGGACAGCAAATCAGTGGAAGCAGGCCCCCTTTAGTGGCGCGATTGTAGACAATGTGGTGTGGGGAAGAGGCACCATTGACGACAAAGTGACAGTAATGGCTTTGCTTGAGGCAATGGAAACCCGCCTAAGAGAGGGTTTTTCTCCCCAGCGAAGTATTTATTTTGCCTTTGGTCACGATGAAGAAATAGGTGGCAAACAGGGCGCCGCAAAGATTGCAGAGCATTTTGAACAACAAGGCCTTAGTTTTGAGTTTGTGCTTGATGAGGGCGGTGCAATTACTCAAGGGTTGATGAAAGGCGTCGAACAGCCGGTTGCCATGGTTGGCGTTGCAGAAAAAGGGTTTGTTAACCTGCGACTTACTGTTGCCTCAGAAGGCGGGCATTCTTCTCAGCCCCCTAACCATACCGCTGCAGGCGTGTTAAGTCAGGCCATTGTGAATATAGAAAATAGCCAGTTTGATACTAATCTAAGCTACAGCTACAACACCTTTTCTCACGTAGCCGCTTATGCGCCGCTGTCTTTGCAGTTGCCCATGGCAAATTTATGGTTGTTCTCGCCCATTGTAGAGCAGTCAATGCTGTCAGTGCCTAGCAGCGCCGCTGGTATTCGTACTACCATTGCAGCCACTATGCTGGAAGGCAGCAGCAAATCGAACATACTTCCTACAATAGCCAGTGCAGTGGTGAACGTGCGTATTCTGCCCGGTGATAGCATAGCCAGCGTGAAGCAGCACATTGTTGAAGCAATTGACGACCCTAGAGTAAGCGTTGAGACCTTTATGGAAAACGAACCATCACAGTTATCCCCACTTAATAGCACAGGCTACAAACTCATTGAATCTAGTATTCGTCGCATGGATGATAATGTGTTGGTTGCGCCATATCTGGTGATGGGAGGCACGGATGCAAAGCACTTTTACGGCTTATCTGACAACGTATATCGATTTATGATGGTTAGACTAGACAAAGAAAGCTTGAAGCGATTCCACGGTGTAAATGAGCAACTGGCGGTAAATGACTACCTGCAAGCGGTGAGTTATTTTTATAGCTTGCTAGCAGGCGCTGGTGAAGCATCAGTAGAAAACTAGAATACCAAAAGCGTTCCCGCGCTTCTCTCTATTATAATTATGAAAAGGACTATCTGCCTCATTTAAAGGGCTATGATGACGTTAAAAGCACCGTCGTTCACCCTTAAAATGTGGTTATCAAGTGTATTAACAACCGCCATTGCGACCACTCTATTTAAGGTAGACATCCAACGTGCTAAGAATTCTAGTGAGTGATTCGTCGTCTAAACAAAAAATCACTCGCATACTGAACGATGAAATCGTGATCAAAAACTGTACTTCCATTGCCAAGCTATGCTGCCATGGTAGACCATCAAAACTGGCTTTATCTGGCTGAAACAATAACGGCATGTTCAAGTTTGTAGTGAGTTTTAGTTGTTCAGAAAGCCCAGATAAGCAGGCGCCCGCCAAGATATTGGAAAGCTCTAAGATAATTTCTTGTGTATCTTCTTCGCTCAGTGGCTGCTCGTAATCCATCAAAGCTCCAATTTCTGAAAGACCAGAATACGATATGATCGATATAACTTCCCCGTGAATATCCCGCATAAAAGATTGACGAGTATAGGAAAGATCACCGGTTTCAAAGAGCAGGTCATAAAGCTGATTTGGCGTTACTGCGGAAATTTCGGGAATTGAAATGTCAATGCGAGTGTCTAGCATAAGAGCGAGTGAGTTTGCAGCCTGACCCATTGATATATTGAGCAATTCCTGCAACACATCTCGTTGTTCTTCGTTTAGCTGTGAAGATGTCGTCATAGATAGCCAAGCTCTGATAACACCGCCGTTAAGTCTTCTTTCTTTAGCGGCTTTCGAAGAAAGAATTTTGCGCCTAACTCTTTAACCACTCTCTGCTTTTCAGGTTGAAAGTCGGCGCTTATCACCACCACATTCGGCATTTTTTCAAGGGCTTGTAGCCGTTCGAGCACATCGATGCCATCGAGTTTCGGCATAGTCAAATCAAGTAATACAAGGCTATAGGTATTATCTGCAAGTAAACTAACGGCCTCTTGTCCGTTGGTAACTTCAGTTACGGCAAAGTCTACCTCTAGCGGTAACGAGCGAACCACATTCCGCCTTGCCAATTTAGAGTCATCGGCAATGAGTACAGATAACGACATATAAATCCTCCGTGGGTAGGAAAGTGCTCAATTTGTATACATAGGTGCATTAAGCATAATTTATTTTATGCGTTAGCCTCGATAATATGACAGATATGACATTTGAGTATATTAAACTTTTAGTTAATATTAACGACTATTTTCATTTATCCTAACGCTAACCATGCTGCATCGCTTGATATTAGACAAACGCTGCCTTTAAATTAGACCGTAATTTTTAAATGCGCAATTTAACGGCCTTTGAATTGAACTTCTCAGAGTTCAACGGTCATTAAATCAACTGCTGCGGTGGGCGCCCTCTTAAAGCTTTCAATGTATGACTCTGCAAGGTCTATGTGTACTTTTTGCTTTTAAAAAACCAATAAACTTGCGTGATCGAATTTGCCTACGCTGGGTACGATACGGGTCTTATGAAAATGCGTGGGAAACAGCCTGCGTAAACTGAAATACGTTGTTCTTTAATTTACACATTAATAATACTTGAGTAAATTGGTAGGCTATTTACCTGAGTGATTCACTTGGGTATTATTGGCGTCTATATCAACGAGCATATTCGTACATAAAAGCGGTGTATCAGCGAGTTGAAAAAGTAGTTAGTGAAAGCCTTTTTTGCATACCATTATTGCTATTAGGTTCTAGACATTGTCAGTCATATATTGGGGAGAAAATGCGAAACTTAACGTCAGAAACAGTTACCCATGTCCACCATTGGAATGAATCACTCTTTTCTATAAGGACTACCCGTAGCCCAAGCTATACCTTTGAAAATGGGCAATTCGTTATGCTGGGTTTGGAAGTTGATAATAAACCGCTCATGCGTGCTTACAGCATCGCAAGTGCCAATTATGAAGAAGAGCTGGAATTCTTCAGTATAAAAGTACCTGATGGAGCCCTTACTTCTCGACTGAAAGATATAAAAGTAGGGGAGCAACTGCTACTGTCAACAAGACCCGCGGGTACCCTTGTAGCTGACTTTTTAATTGAAGGGAAAAACCTCTATCTTTTAGCAACAGGCACCGGACTTGCGCCCTTTATGTCCATCATCAAGGATCCTGATATTTACGAGCGTTATGACAAGATCATTCTTGTGCATAGTGTGCGTTTCAAAAGCGAGCTGGCATATCAAGAGCAAATTCGCAATGAGCTTCCTACCAATGAGTACTTCGGCGACCTTGTATCAGAGAAACTGTTGTATTTCCCTATTGTAACCCGAGAGCCGTTTAAAGATGACATTCACCAGCGCAGATTAACCGAACTACTAAAAAGTGGTGAATTATGCGCTCACTTCAACCTTCCAGCGCTTAATATTGAAGAAGATCGGTTTATGCTGTGTGGTAATCAGTCTATGTTAGATGACACTATGGAGATACTTTCCAGTCTTGGATTCAAAAAAGCGACATCAAGAGAGAAAGGACACTTTGTTATTGAGCACGCCTTTTTAGAGTAAGAACTTGCTTTTGAGCATCTGTTGTTACTTCTGTCGTTTAATGATGTCCCTACCTGACGTCCTTAATCGACAGGCCTAATCAGTAACATGTGGTCATCTATCGTAACCAATTTGTGGTCAGGCGACGACATAGGCATACTGGTTATTCAACAACAATAACGAGGAACGTCCATGAGAGCCGCTACCACAGCTTTTTCACTTCTTGCCACTCTGGCATTTAGCCCATTCACTTTGGCCCAAGCGCCTATATCGATCTCCGCTGAGCTTGAGCAAAAAGTGATTGAGTGGCGTCGAGACCTTCATCAACATCCCGAGCTAAGTAATCGAGAGTTTAGAACGTCAAAAGTAATTGCCGAGCATCTTAATGCGTTAGGTATGAAGGTAGAAACTGGCGTTGCCCATACAGGGGTCGTTGGGGTGTTAGAAGGTGGGCAGCCTGGCCCTGTCATTGCAATGCGCGCTGATATGGACGCACTGCCTGTAGTAGAAAAAGCCGACGTTCCGTTTAAATCTGAAGCTAAATCTGAATACCGAGGCAAAGAAGTAGGGGTAATGCATGCCTGTGGCCACGATTTACACATGTCAATGCTGATGGGAGCTGCAGAAAAACTCGCTAGTATGAAAGATCAGCTTAAAGGCACTGTTGTATTTATCTTCCAACCCGCCGAAGAAGGCGCACCTAAAGGTGAGGAAGGCGGCGCAGAGCTGATGCTAAAAGAGGGGCTTTTTAAACGTTACCAACCCGAAGCGGTTTTTGGTATACACGTATGGTCAGCAGGTACTGCCGGACATATTGGTTATCGAGAAGGACCATTAATGGCATCGTCAGACCGTTTTGAAATAACCGTTAAAGGCAAGCAAACTCATGGCTCTAGACCTTGGGGCGGCGTAGATCCTATTGTCGCGGCTGGTCAGATTATTGGCAGTACTCAGACGGTGATAAGTCGCCAGGTTAATATTACCAAGGCGCCTGCCGTAGTGAGTTTTGGTATTGTAGACGGAGGAATTCGCAACAACATTATTCCTGATGAGGTTTACTTAGAGGGCACTATCCGCAATTTCGATATGGATAATCGCGCTCAAATATTTGAAAAGCTAACCACCACCGCCGAAATGACAGCGAAAGCCACAGGCGCTGAGGCGCACGTGCACATTGATGAAGGTTACCCGGTTACCATTAACAATGTTGAACTTACTCGACAGATGCTGCCCACCATGGAGCGTGTAGCGGGAAAAGATAAGGTGCATGTGAACGACCTTGTTACCGGCGCAGAAGACTTTTCTTTCTTTGCTCTTGACGTCCCAGGCTTATTTGTATTTTTAGGTGTTACGCCTGAAGGGCAGGATGCCAAGTCAGCACCCAGTAACCACTCGCCTTATTTTTATGCTGATGAAGCGTCGCTTAAAGTGGGTACCGAGCTTTATGTAAATTGGGCGCTAGACTACAGCGAGTTATAAAACGGTATTGTTGGTAACGCGGGCGTGGCCCGCGTTTGTGTTGTATTTTAAAGACAATTAGAGATTTTCTACTACACTTTTATCAGGCAAAGGTAAATTGCTCATCTATACGATTTAGCGAATCATAAGGATGTAGAATGGCTTTGAATGAGAAAGGCGTAAATACATTAGTTACAAATAACGTGTCTGCCGAGGCTCGTTTTCTTAAGCTCATTAGTGCGTTACCTAAAGTATCGGTTCAAGGCTATGACAAAGAACGGCGTGTTATTTACTGGAATACGTCTAGCGAAGATATCTATGGTTACACACAAGAAGAGGTGCTTGGAAGGCGTCTTGAAGATCTTATTATCCCAGCACCGATGCGAGATGAAGTCGTATCTGTTCATGAGAAATGGCTGTTAGAAGGCGTTCCTATCCCCAGCGGTGAACTTGCGCTTCAACGCAAAAGCGGCGAGACCGTTCATGTATTCTCATCCCACGTTATGCTCAGCGAACACACCGATTCACCAGAAATGTATTGTGTTGATATTGATTTAAGCGAACAGCACGCCATACGGCGCGAGCTAGCAAAACTGGCCACCACCGACTTACTCACAGGTCTTCCTAACAGACGCCATCTTGAAATGGCATTAACAGAACGAGTCGACAACGCCGAGCGTAATTCATCGTCAATGGCAGTCTTTTTTATCGATCTGGATATGTTTAAAGACATTAACGATACCCTAGGTCATACGTGGGGCGATAAGCTGCTACGATCCTTTGCCGATAGACTCAAAGAATGTGTAGGTGAAGCGTCGTTTTTGGCCCGTTTTGGTGGTGATGAATTTGTTGTGCTAACGGATAATATCGACGACAGTCAGTCTTTAGAGAAGTTGGCTTCAGAGATTGTTGACTGTTGTAAAGAAAGCTTTTCTCTCGGGACAGAAAACGTGTTTGTCACGTCCAGTGTTGGTGTGTGCCTTTTCCCCACTGACGGCAACGAGGTTGATACATTGCTTAAAAATGCTGATGCGGCTATGTATGAGGCAAAAGAGCGGGGAAGAAATCGCTATAGCATATTCAGTAATGACTTAAGTGTACTACTGCATCAACAAAGAAATATTGCATCTCGATTGAGAGCATCTGTGAAGAACGGTGAGTTTACGTTGCTTTATCAGCCACAGGTAGACCTTAGAAGTGGCAATATCACTTCCTGTGAGGCATTGCTTCGCTGGACCCCCGAGGTTACTGAGCACAGCGTGACGCCAGATATTTTTATCCCTATTGCCGAGCGCACAGACTTAATTATCGCTATTGGCTCTTGGGTGATGGAAAAAGCCTGTGAACAAGCACGGGCATGGCGCAACATGGGGATTGATATTTGTATTCACATTAACGTATCTGGCAGAGAGTTAGAGCAAGGTGATTTTTTTGAACGCCTTGCTCGATGCCGAGAAAAGCATGCTTTACCTCCCGAAGCCATTGGACTTGAGCTAACTGAAAATATGCTAATAAAATCAGATGAACAAGTACTACTAGGCTTACAAAAGCAGCGAGCAATGGGCGTAGAGGTGTCTATCGACGATTTCGGAACGGGGTATTCATCGTTAAGCTACTTAAAACGATTTCCAGTAAGCCACTTAAAAATTGATCGCAGTTTTCTTGAAAACGCGCCCGAGAGTGATTACGACGGTGCATTGATGGAGGCTATCGTACATTTGGGGCACAAACTCAATCTTAAAATAGTGGTCGAGGGCATAGAAACGCAAACTCAACTTAACTACTGCCAGCGCCTCGGCGTGGAATGCGCTCAGGGTTACCTTTTTGCCAAACCGCTCACGGCTTCTGTTATTGAAAAGCGGCTAGCGTGTCAACAATAGCTCCTAACGCCTTAGTAAACTGTCCAAAGAACGGGTTTTGCAAAGTAATAACCCTGCTGATGAATAACATCTAAATTATTTAATGCCACCGATTCAGCCTCATTTTCAACCTTCTCTGCAATCACTTTAATATTTAAACTGCGGGCAATATTGAGCAGGCTACTCACAAATAATTGGTTGTCTTTGTTAGTGTGAATACTTTCAGTAAGACGCCCAGATAATTTTACGTATGCAGGCTGAATGGCCCGCAGCCCAGACAAAGACGCAAAGTTGTCGCCAAAGTGCTCGACGGTAATACGACAGCCCAACTGCGTTACCCGCTTACAAAACGAAATGGCTTCCTCGTTGTAATGAATAAGGGCTGCATCTTGAATTTCGAAAATAATGCGGTGGCACAGAGTTTCATGTTCAGATAACTGCTGTATTAACCACTCTCGAAATTCGGTATTGGCTATCGACGCATTTGAAATATTAATGGCAACTTGATGTGACGTCACTTTGAGCTTTTTAAAAACAATACTGACTACCAGCTTATCAACCTGAGGGATAAGGTCGAGGCGCTCAGAAGCGGGAATAAGCTGTGACATAGGAATTATATCGTTAGTCTGTTTGTCTTTGAATCGAGCAAATGTTTCGTAGTACGACGGGGTATTGCGCTCTAAATTCATAACAGGTTGAATCAATATGTCGGCATACTGCTGAGAAACCACATACTCAAGGCGCTGACGCCATTGCGCATTACTGTGAACTTGCGCAATATCTGACGCAAACTGCCAGCCCTGAGGTCTCTTCGTTGCAGCCATAAGTGCACTGTCTGCACTCTCCATTATTTCTTTCATCGACATGCTGTTAGTAAAACGGGCAACACCAATCCACGCGGCTTTGTTGCCGTCACGAAGGGGATTTAGGGTGGTGAAGCTTTTACTTATCAACGCTAGATTCTCTTCGTGCACGTCTTTGGGTTGCACTTCACTTATAATGGCAAAGTCGCCACCTGAAATTCTAAAAACAAAGGCGCCTTTAAAATTATCCTGGCCTGCTTTTTTTAACACATCAGCCACACCACACACATAATTGTCTCCGGCCAACATGCCAAGCTTATGATTGATAGTGGTAAGCTGAGCCAAGCGCACCAGCGTTAACGCATGTTCTTTTGGGCCTGAAATACCACCGATTATAGCCTTCATATGCCTGTCGAAGGCGTTTCTGTTAGCAATTTTAGTAAGAGTGTCTTTACTGGCCACAGTTTTAAACTGTTCAGCTTGGCGCGTGAGTTCCTCAAACTTGCTCTCTAAGGCAAGGGACAGGTTATTGGTCGCACTGACGAGATAGCGAAAATCAGAAGTGCCTGAGTTGATTGAAGACGGTGTGAAATCGTTGTTTTGTATTTCATTGAGCTTTTTAGTGACTTTACTCAACGGGCGAGTGGCAAGTTTTGCTACAACGATAACTGTTATCATGGATAACAGGTAAATTATCGTACACAAGGCAGTCATTTTAAGAAGCTGTTGCCACAGAGAATGGTAGTAAGTTCGAGGGCTACTTGTTACTTTAACAACAGTAGATGTTGAATCAATAGATGCTTGCGACTGTGCTGTAGGAAGCTTGACAACATCGGATAATACGCGGTTTGATGATGACTCATTTGCGCTTTCTTTTTTAACCAGTTCGGTGCCGTTAACGTCTTCTATACTCACAGTGGCAAGCATATCGTTGGATAATGCGGTAGTTAAAATAGAGGACACTAGTTGGTCTTGTGATAGCTGTTCTCCACTGAGTTCTGCAAACTGCTGTGGTAGCAATGCCGACAATTGAGTGGCAAGCTGTGTTGCAGACTTTTGTGTTAGCGCTGTGGCAGACCTCTCAGCCTGAACTTCAGTTTGATATACTTCGATAACTCCTGCACCAAGGCCCGAAAACAATATGATAAAGAAAAGGCCCAAATTAATTTGAGTAGATAATTTCATTTTATTTTGTGCACTCCCTATTGCTTACCGGTTCCGTTACGTGTGTTGGTTGGGCATTAAACCAATGCTCAGCATTTCGTAGCTCGAGTCGTTCAGCTCTATTAGTCGTTAAATGTTTACTTTTTACAGCTTCTATAAACTGCTTATCCCTTTGATAACATTAATATGATATCAGCAAGAAGCCCTATCAGGTAGTTTATTTATTGCTCAGGTGTGAAACGCAAAATGCGTGTTGTCACTTCTTATTGTCGAGCGGTATATACGCCTTTTAAATTCAGTCGTTTTTCAACTCTGGATGTTTTTTTGCTTTGTTTCCATTTCCCTTACCACCTGCATTCCTATCCGCATCTACACCCGCATCAATATTCTCTTTTTGTTGCTGCTCATCTGGTTGCCTATCACTAGAAGTTGCTTCTGCGCTAGAAAATGAATCGGCATGATCTCTGGGCGGCGGTGTCCAGCCTTTCATTTTTGAATGGGTGTCGTGAAGGCCGGTATTCAGGGCTTCACCTATCAATGATTCGAGTTCAACAAAAAGCTTAAGGTAATTATTGTCAATGCGTTCACCGCTTGCATCATCAAGCCATGCATTGTAGAGCACGTCATTTTGCTGATCTTCAATATCTTTATAGGCCATTTTTTGTCGTTCAACCTGAAATGGATGAGAATGGAGAGAGCGAAGTGCATGAGCCCCCATTTCAAGCGCTGAATGGTAAGTTTCAGATACCACATAGTGTGCACCTAGTTGACGCAGTCGATAGCCGTGTCCGCGGTCGAAAGCTCGGGCGAGAATTCTCATGTTCGGGTAAGCATGTTTTGCATATTTCACCATCTCTGCTGCGGTTTCTCTATTATCGATAGCAATAATAAGCAACGAGGCTTCTTCTGCCCCCGCAGTGTGCAAAATATCTGGTTTTGACGCATCGCCAAAATACGCCTTAGTGCCTATTTTGCGAATAAGTTCTACCTGCTCGGCGCGTATATCTAATACTACGGTGTGAACATCATTTGCTACGAGCAGTCGATTGATGATTTGCCCGAAACGACCAATGCCTGCAATGATCACTGTGCCTTTATCGTCAATGGTGTCCTCTTTACTTTGCAAACCGCTTCGCTGGTAACGGGGGAGAATAACCTTATCGAAGAAAATGAATAACCCCGGCGTTAAGAACATGGAAAGGGCTACCACTAGAGATAAAATAGCAATAATATCTTGGGGTAATACGTAGTTTTGAGATGCA
Source organism: Alteromonas ulvae (assembly GCF_048987005.1). Taxonomy (GTDB): domain Bacteria; phylum Pseudomonadota; class Gammaproteobacteria; order Enterobacterales; family Alteromonadaceae; genus Alteromonas. The sequence goes on from NZ_CP185261.1 coordinate 1,760,208, forward strand.
AAACTAAGGAGCACAAAACCAAACTCACCGGCTTGAGCTAGGCTAAGTGTTAGCAGCCATTTGCTGCTGCCTTTAAAAGTAAATACAAGCGAGATGGCAAACAGTACTGCTGCTTTTAAAACAATCACCGATAAGGTTAATGCAATAATTAATACGGTATTTGATGCTAACACTGAAAAATTAATGCCAGCGCCTACCGTAATAAAAAACAAACCAAGAAGCAGCCCTTTGAATGGCTCGATATTGGCCTCTAACTCGTGGCGAAACTCGCTATTAGCCAGCACGACACCGGCCAAAAAGGCGCCTAATGCTGGTGATAATCCCACCAATCCCATCAACGCGGCAATGCCAATTACAAGCATTAATGCAGTTGCGGTAAATATCTCCCGCAAACCTGATGAGGAAACGAACTTAAATAACGGACGGCTAAGATAATGCCCCCCCACGGTTACAAAAGCCACCGAGCCAATAATAACTAAGCCATAGGCCCATGGCGCTAATTCACTTACAATACTAAGACTGTCTGAGTGCGCGGCATCGCCTGAAGCGTTAGCCGCACTAGCAGCTAACTCCGGCATTGCTAGTAAAGGGATAAGCGCCAGCATGGGGATGACAGCAATATCCTGAAATAGCAATACAGAAAAGGCGCCTTTACCGCCTTCGGTTTTTTGTAACCCCTTTTCTTGAAACGTTTGCAAGACAATGGCGGTGGATGACAGGGCAAAAATGAGACCTATGGTAAGGGATATACTAAAAGGTTGCTCAAGCAGCATAGCAATAATGGTAATAAGTGCCGTGGTTATTCCTAACTGAAGCCCACCAAGTCCGATAAGCCGAGACTTCATTGCCCAAAGAGATTTAGGTTCAAGCTCTAACCCCACGAGAAATAACATCATTACCACACCAAATTCGGCGAAGTGCTGAATGGTGGTAGTTTCATCGCCTACTAGCCCTAGTGTGGGCCCGATAACCAGCCCTGCTATCAAATACCCTAACACACTGCCTAAACCTAAACGCTTTGCAATGGGCACAGCAATGACGGCAGCCGCTAAATAAATAAAAATATAAAGAAAATAAGCAGTCATCTATTCTTCAGCCCTGTTAATGGTTAAATCAGCAAGGTTTTCTATGTGCTTTGCTCGCTCTAAATCAATTTGCTCTGTGGCAAGTGCATTTAACAGTGTTTTCCACTTTTCTCTGTGCGTCGATATTCTGTCCTCTCGAGATGCAGAACGAGAGCCAAAAAGCGCAAAAGGCGCTAAATAGGTCATATTGGTAATGCTCGCCATTTGTTCGAGAGGTTGTAGCAGCTGACGTATAGTAAAATGATTAAATCCATCGGTTTGATACGCCTCTTCCTTTCCGCCGGCGCTGATGGCACAAAAAAAGAGTTTATCTTTTAATGCAGTACCACCCTTACCATAGGCAAACCCGTACTCAAGCACCAAGTCTTGATACTCCTTTAAGATAGATGGTGTGGAATACCAGTACAGGGGGTACTGAAAAACAATAACATCATGATTGACCAGTCGCTCCTGCTCTTTAATCACGTTGATATTAAAGTCGGGATATTCGGCATAAACATCAACAGCCGTTACGTTTGGTAACTGCTGCGCGTCTTCAAATAAAAAAATGTTAACTTCAGATTGCTGGGGTACAGGATGAGCAAACAGCACAAGAATACGTTTAGTGTTATTCGCTATGGTTGATGTGGGATAACTATTGTTTTTCATTTACTCATTCCTATGTTCCACTTAACCTAACACTTAAAACAGGCTACTTAAACGGTCTAATGTAGCAGGCTTGCGTAAGCAAGCTATTTGATTTGTCGACATGGATAATCCTAAAGACCTAAATTCAGGTAGAGCAACGTTTAAACTACAAGTTATCAATAAAAATTAACAAGCTAAAAAATGCGGTTACTCAGGAATGGTGTTTCTCTCATTTTAGGTAGCGAATAAACCACTTAATTTAATTGCGATGCGGCCCACAAATTTCCTAATTTAGACTAAAGTTGAATTAGGGTGAAAGTTTACCTTTTTTTTCTTTCAAGGGCTTTATTTGCGGCGCTATTTTTTTACAAAGCTATCTTTACATAGCAAACTTATGAGTAGCTAATTTCAAAAAAGCCAATTTCAACAAGCTGGCACCAGGGGGCAAGGAATGCATTTTTTTATAGTGAGGGAAGCACATGAACGATAAAACCTTTGAATTTTGTGCTGTGGGGTTGGCTCATGTGAGTCCGCATGGAACCTTCATTAAAGTAAACCAGAAACTGTGTGATTTTTTAGGTTACGAGCGACATATACTCAAAAATATGACGTTTCAGGAGTTAACGGTTGCCGAATATCTCTACACTGACTTATCCAACCTTGAGCAACTGCTTGCCGGAAAAATTGATAGTTATGCCATGGAGAAACAATACCTTCGAAAAGACGGCGTGGCGGTATGGGGAAAGTTAACGGTCTCCTTAGTGAGAGATGCAAACGATAATCCTGATTTTTTTATCTCAGTCGTTGAAGACATCGATGAGAAAAAGCGAATAGAGGGGGAGTTATTTCAGGTTGAGGCGCTGTTTAGTAAAATTGTTAATGAATTTTCCTCTCGCACGTTTATTTGGGTTGCCAGCCCAGATTTCAAAAAAATGCATTATTTAAACGATGGTTACCAGAACATTTTTGGGCGCAGTGAATATGAGCTGTATGCCAAGCCATTAGCATTTATTGACCACGTGCATGAAGATGATAAATCCAATGTTCGTGAAGTATTTAACCAGCGTCCTCTGAAAAGTTGGGAGCTTCAATACCGTATTTATGATGTGAGCGGCCAAATTCGTTATCTACATGATAGAGGCAGCCTCATTTATGACGGGAAAGAGCAACAAACTCTCATTTTGGGAACAGCAGACGATATCACCAAAGAGAAAGAGCAGCAGCAGGCACTGGAGCAAGCGGTTAATGAACTCGCTTATCTGTCTAAGACAGACTCGTTAACCGGCCTTATTAATCGCCGAGAAATATTTGAGCAACTTTCTAAAGAAGTTGAGCGTATGAAAAGAGACCGCCACGTTTCCACCTTGGTGTACATTGATTTAAACGAGTTTAAACAAATAAACGATAATTACGGCCACAAAGTGGGTGACAAAGCGCTACAAGTCTTTTCTGAGAAAATGCAGGCTATGTTACGAGGTACGGACAGAATGGGTCGTATTGGCGGTGATGAGTTTGTTGTGCTTCTTTACGGCACTAAAGCAAGGGAAGTAGAGCGCTTTTTTGCTCGAATTGATGAACTTGCGTTTGTAGTACTAACGGAAGACACTATTCCTATTCCCATTCATTACACCGTAGGCTGGAAAGAATGGAGCGACGAGTTATCGTCGGTACAGGAATGGCTTGATGCTGCGGATCACGCAATGTATACCATAAAGAAAAAGCCCCACGGTAATGAGTTTGTGCGAAGAAATAAAGAGTCTTAAATGCGCCAGAGCAAGGTTATGTCTTTACTACGTGAACACGGTTCTTATTAGCTACGTTTGCAGTAAAGAAACGCCAGGCTTTGCCTGGCACTTCATTATGCGTCTAGACGAGTTACTCAATCGCTAGCGCTCTGCAAACCAGCGCGCAATGTCCTGACGCTCTTTTTCAGTCATGCCTGTTTTATTCATAAAAGGCATATCTTTTGTTACCGAGGTTCGTCTTACTATTTGCGGTGCATAGCGCTCTATATCTTGCCATGTATCTAGTATGACCCCCACAGGCGCGACCTTAAAAATATCATCGGTTGGGTTACGCGAATGACAGCTAACGCAGTGCTTATTAATTAGGCCCTGTACGTGCTCGTTACTTATCGCTGCGGTTGCTGTAGGTAACGAGTCACTGCCTGTATTTGAAGCGGCTTTATGCGAAACAGCCCCGTCTGTATTGATAGACGCTGTTTGCTGTGATCCAGCAGAGCTTTTTGCAGGGTTCACGGCTGCAGCTTGAGGCCATGAAACCCACAGGGTTATGGCCAGCATAGCGATAGTGCCGGTAACGAGTATGCTCGGGTTGGTTTGCCCTTTATGACGTAAATTGAAGAAGTGTCTTATCCACGCTGCCGCAATCATAATAGCAATAAGCACTAGGTAGTTGTGCTGATGTTGATAGGTCATGGGGTAGTGGTTAGAAATCATGATAAACAGCAAGGGGAGTGTGAAGTAGTTATTGTGCAATGAACGTAGCTTTGCACTTGCGCCCCACTGTGGGTCGATGTCTTTTTTTGCTGCGACAGCCGCTACCATTTTACGCTGGTTGGGCATGATATTAAGAAATACATTACCAGCCATAATGGTACCAATAAGCGCACCCACGTGAATGTATGCGCCTCGTCCGCTAAACCACTGGGTAGCGAAAAAGGTAACAACACAAATGAGTGTAACTAGACAAACGCCAAAGGCAACGGGGTAGTGTGCAAGCCGGCTTCGACAGGCAAGTTCATATAGCGCTAAGCCCCCAAAGATAAGCCCTAAACCTAGGCCGATGGCCACACTCGGTGAAATGGCATTTACCCGAGGGTCGATAAGGTAAGCTGACGCGCCAAAGTAATACACAATAATCAATAGGGCAAAGCCAGAAAGCCAGGTTGTATAGGCCTCCCATTTAAACCAATGCAGGGTAGTAGGCATTTGCTCAGGGCCATAGGCATACTTAGCCACTTCGTAAAAACCGCCTCCGTGTATTGCCCATAAGTCTCCTTTTATGCCTTTATCCACTTTCCATTGGGCAGGGGCGCGAAGGTTATTATCCAGCCAGATAAAATAGAAAGACGCACCAATCCACGCTACACCAGCGATAACGTGAAACCATCGAACAAATAAACTAAGCCAGTCAAGCCAAGGCATGTTGATTCTCCTTTTTATTGTAACAACATTGGCCGCTGATCCAGGTTTGCTCAATCATGCGGTCATCGCCAAGAATACTGAGAGCGAAAAACACATCTTCAAAAGTGGCGTTTTCACTAATACGCAATGCGGTAAGTTCGTCATACCGTGGTTCAACAATAATAAAATCTGCCGTAGTGTTGGGGTTTAAATTTCCAATCTCGTCATCCAAACGGTGCGCAGCCGCAGCGCCCTGAGTCATTAGGTAAAAGCCTTCGAAGGGGCTCATTGGGGCATTGCGAAGTTGACTCACTTTGTAGGCATCACCATAGGTTTTAAACATATTAAATGTGGTGCCTGCGCCCACATCGGTGGCTAAGGCAACATGCACATTATTCGCTTTTGCCTGCTCCATGTTAAAAAGGCCACTGCCTAAAAATAGGTTTGAGGTAGGGCAAAACGCCAATGTGGCATTTGCTTCGCCCAATCTTTCCCATTCTTGCTGATTAAGGTGAATACCGTGCCCAAAAACCGAACGCTCTCTCACAAGGTGATGTTTGTCGTAAACATCCAAATAGCCATCGGCATGTGGAAAAAGGGAATTTACCCATGCAATTTCATCGCGGTTTTCTGAAAGATGAGTTTGTATAAACACGTCTTTATATTGCGCTGCCAATTCGCCAAGCGCCGCTAACTGAGCATCACTACTTGTTGGTGCAAACCGCGGCGTGAGCGCATATTTATTGCGTCCATTATTGTGCCACTGGTCAATTAAGTCGGCACTTTCACGCTGTGCTAGTTCAGGGGTATCTTGCAGCTGTGCAGGGCAGTTGCGATCCATGCACACTTTGCCCGCCACAATCGCCATGTTGATGTCGCTGGCTGCGCTAAATAACGCCTGGCAACTCGACCCGTGCACGGTGGTAAAAACAAACCCAGTGGTTGTGCCGTTTTTAAGAAGCTGATTGATAAATACCTTAGCTATATTTTTTGCGTGTTCTTCATCGGCAAAGGCCATTTCCGCTGGGAATGTGTAGTTTTCTAGCCAGCTTAAAAGCTGTTCGCCATAGTTGGCAATGCTCTGTGTTTGCGGATAATGCAGGTGACTGTCTATTAACCCGGGTAATATCCATTTGCCGGAATAATCACTGATAGCGGCATCGGGGTACTTTTGAACGACAGTGGCGTAGTCACCGATATCTCGAATTATGCTATCTTCTATTACTAGCGCACCGTCGGTGAATATCTCGATATTTTCTTTATATGAGTGTTCATAACAGCGCTTATCGGCACTCTTGTTGTCAGGCTTACTATTTGGGTAATGCGCAATACTTGCGCGAAGTAACTGCTTTCTTTTTGGCACTACAGTATTTGACGCTGTCGCTTTTAAAGGTGACTTTTTTAAAGAGCCAGCTTCTGAAATTAAAGAATGTAACGGCATTAAATCTAGCTGCCCCTGTAACTGCTGAAACCAAACGGTGATATGAGAAGGGGCACGTGGTAGTGCCCACCTTGCTCTTCAATCTCAAACGTAATATCGATATGAGGGTAAAAACTGTTGCCGTGATTCTCCTTGAGAAACGGCTGACAGTGAAATCGCAACGTATAGATCCCAGGCGCAAAACCTGAGGCGCCATTCTCTGCCCAGCCATTAAAGCGGCCATCGTCATTAGTTACTCCCTCAGCCTTATCACCATTTGGATAAGTAAGGGTTAATGGTATGCCCTTGGCGGGTTTTCCCAATGTGGTATCGAGTACATGACTTGATAGTGTATTCATAGTTAATCCTGTTTAGCTCAGCGCTTTGTGTAGTCGAAGAAGGGTGATCTTTAATTGTTCATCGGCGGCAATGCTAATCTCTTCGTCTGTGCTGTTGGGAAGTCGTTTCTTGAGCGCATTCAACATAGTGTCGGCCGCTAGCCCGGTAGCGCAAATGATGAAAATAAAGCCGTGTTTATTGAGGTACGCAATATTCTCATTTTTTAATTCATGAAGAGTTTCTTCAGAGGCTGTGTGCGCACCAGATTGTTCACCTGCGGCTATGGCTTTTGTATTTTCAAACTTCTTACGAAGCGACTCTATATTGCCAATCATGGGATGCGCTTTGAATGCGGCTAATACATCGTCTCTATCACAAGCAGCCCAGGCTTTTTTTGCCTGACTTTCCACAGCATTGATATCTGCATACGGACGAGCATCTACCATGCTATTAACCCATGTAGTAGAGGCACAGCATTGCTCAAACCACTCAGCTGCTTTTCCATCTTCTAGACTATTTAGCTCATCGAATGTCATTAGTTTCCCTTTCTTCGCTGGCTTTACTTTCTGCCCTGGCTGTTGCAGTGGCTGTTGTACCGGCACTTGTATTGGTTCTTATGTTAGCGGTTGTCCTGATAGTGGTGAGCGTAGATGCACTATCAGCTGTTTGAGTACTGTCTTTGTCCGATTGGCAGTGTAACAGTGCAATCAGTTGGGCGCTTATAGACACTGCCACCTCAATAGGCCGTTTTCCCGGAATGGATGGGTTGCCAATGGGAGTATGAAGCCGCGCCAAAGCTGCATCGTCAAAGCCACGATGGCACAGCTTAGTGATAAATCGTTTGGCTTTGGTTTGTGATCCAATAAGGCCAACAAACGGAAGCGACGGATATTTAAGGGCTTGCTCCGTGATTCTATAATCTAATTGGTGGTCATGGGTAAGGATAACCAGCCATGTACCGGGGGCTAATTGGGCAACCTCAGTTTCAGGCTCTTGCTCAACAACAATGTTCACATTGCCTGGCAAACCGCTAGAATTAAGCGCTGAAGTATTAGTATTGTCCGTTCCAGAGTGAATCGTTCCAGTGTTGCTAAATAGTGATTCACGGCTGTCTATCCACGTAATGTTAACAGGTAGCTGCGAAAGTATAGGCACCAGCGCTTTCGCAACGTGACCCGCGCCAAATACGGCGATGTGCTGCTGGTAGCGATTACACACATCAAATAGCACTTTTACCGCGCCCCCGCAGCATTGCCCCAATTTACTGCTTAGTGGGTAGCTGCGCAGCTCAGTGAGAGGTTGATTACTTAACAGAAACTCTCGCGCCGTTGCGATGGCGTGGTGCTCTAAGTGCCCACCGCCAATAGTATCGATGCTCTCAGAGGCGGTAACGACCATTTTGCTGCCAGTCTCCCTTGGCGCTGAGCCTGCAACGCTCACAACGGTAACCAATACGTACGACACATTATGCTGTTGGCATTGGGCTATCCCTTCATGCCACGTTTTTGCCCGCCAAGTAAGATTCTGCATCAGGCCTCCGGCGCTTTGTTTAATTCAGCGACTAACTCTGTGGGTGACGTTACAACGTGCTCTTGTATTTTAGTAATTGCATTGAGCACTCTTTCGGGTGTGGCTGGGGTATCAAGCTGTGGGTCAATAGCGTAATTAGACAGGCTAGCAATGGCGTCTTTAAGTGCACACCACACTGAAATAGCCAGCATAAAGGGGGGTTCGCCAACCGCTTTAGAATGATAAATACTGTCCTCGGCGTTTTCTTTGCCATACAGCTCTACGTTGAACGTCAAAGGCGTATCGCCGATGGCCGGTATCTTATAGGTCGCCATATTTTCGCTAATCAGTTTTCCGCTCTCGTTCCATTTTAAATCTTCTGTGGTCAGCCAGCCCATTCCCTGAATAAACGCGCCTTCTATCTGTCCAATATCGATAGCCGGATTAAGGCTATTTCCCACGTCGTGAATAATATCTACCTGATCTACAGTGTACTCGCCGGTTAAGGTATCAACGGATACCTCGGACATAGAGACGCCGTAGGCAAAATAGAAAAAGGGACGGCCTTCGCCTGTATCTCGGTTGTAGGCCAGTTTTGGCGTTTGATAAAAACCGCTTGTCGATAGCGATACGCGCTCAAAGTAGGCCGCTTGAATAAGGTCGGGGAACGTTATCTTTTCATCGCCTAACACTACATGCCCATTTTCAAAAGTCACCTGTTCTGCAGATGCGTCTTGCCCCAGTTTTTTCGCAAAACATGCAGCTAACCGTTCTTTAAGCGTAATACAGGCGTTTTGAACTGCTTTTCCGTTGAGGTCTGTACCACTTGATGCCGCGGTAGGGGACGTATTTGGCACTTTATCAGTACGCGTAGAGGTGACCTCAATCATAGATAAATCAATACCAAACTCGTTGGCTGCAATTTGGCCAATCTTGGTGTGCAGGCCTTGTCCCATCTCTGTGCCACCGTGATTAACTTGAATGCTGCCATCGGTGTAAATATGCACGAGTGCGCCAGCCTGATTAAGGTGCTTGGCGGTAAATGAAATACCAAATTTCACTGGTGTTAATGCCAGCCCTTTTTTAACGATGGGGCTGTTGCGATTAAACGTGGCGATTTTTTCTCGTCGCTGCCAGTAGTTTGCTTTGCGTTCAAGGGCGTCAATCATTTCAGGAAGCAGGTTGTGCTCTACCTCCATTCCATAAGGTGTTTTAGTACCCGTTGTTTCACCATAGAGGTTTCTTTTTCGCACTAAAAGTGGGTCTAGTCCAGCATGACGAGCAATTTTATCCATCATAGCTTCTGCCATGATCATCCCTTGCGGGCCACCAAAACCGCGATAGGCCGTATGAGAAACCATATTGGTTTGCAGTCGATGACCAATAATATCGCTGTCGCCTAAAAAGTAGCCGTTGTCAGCGTGAAACATGGCTCTATCAACAATCGCATCTGAAAGGTCAGGGGAGTGCCCACAAATGCCGTTGATTTCCATGCGTGTCGCCATAATTTTTCCACTGTCGTCAAACGCTACGTCAAAGGCGTTGCTAAATGGATGGCGCTTACCCGTTACATGCATATCGACAAAACGGGGCAGCCTTAATTTAACCGCTCGCTGATTTCTGTGTGCTAACAGCGCGGCAATACAGGCCCATTGAGCAGCCTGTGTTTCTTTACCGCCGAATCCACCACCCATTCTGCGCATATCTACCATGACATGGTGCAAGCGCACATCAAGCACCTCAGCAACAAGCTTTTGCACTTCACTAGGGTGCTGACTTGAAGTGTAAATATTCATGCGGTTTTCTTCGCAAGGCACGGCAAGACTCACTTGCCCCTCAAGATACATGTGCTCTTGACCGCCTATATCTAACGTACCGCTTACGGTGTTGTCAGCATGCTGAATGATGGTGTTTGGGTTACCCTGACCAAAACGGTGTGAAGGGCGTACAAAAGCACTGTGTTGATGAGCCTCTTGTGCGTTAAGAATAGCCGTTTCGCCGTCTACCGTAACAACGCCTTTAAGGGCGGCTTGGCGGGCTAAAGTGACCGACGTGGCTAACACTGCAAACACAGGCTGCCCATAGAATTTTATTTCGCCATCGGCAAGTAACGGGTCGCCTTTAAAAACGGGCCCTATATCTTTATGGCCTGGCACGTCGTCTATGGTGACTACGTCTATAACCCCTAGGCTTGTGCGAACCGCGCTTAAGTCTATTGCTGTAATTTTACCCCTTGCGCACTGGCTTAGCCCAACCGCGGCGTAGAGGGTACCCTGGGGTTCAGTAATATCATCAACGTAATTTGCAGAGCCTTGCACTTGGCGAATGGCGCTCTCGTGTTTTTGAGATGTGTGAACTCGGCCTGTAGACGGCTGCTCAGGTGTATGCTTCTGAGGAAGCGAATCGATGAGTTTACGCATGGTTCACCACTCGTGTCGCTATTGTTGTGTCTGATTGATTTTCTAGCCAAAACCGATGCCACAAATTAGCCAGCACAGTCTTGCGGTACTCTGCTGTAGCGCGCACATCATCAATAGGCGTAAACGCGTTCATCAATACGGTTTTTCCCAGGTCTACGCATGCTTTATTTGAGAAGTTCTTGCCCACCAGCGCTTCATGCAGTGCGTTACAGCGTGCGGGAGTTGCTGCCACGCCGCCAAACCCCGCATCGACTTGTTTTATAATGCCGTGGTTAATCGTGACATTAAACACAGCACACACCGCTGAAATGTCATCTTCATAACGTTTTGATATTTTGTATGCTGCAAGACGTTGATTTGCGTTCAAGAAGGGAATTTCAATAGCTGAGATCCATTCATCACTGTGCAACGCGGTTTTTTTATAGCCCACAAAAAACTCTGATACAGGTATGACACGTTTTTGTGTTCCGTTATCGACCAAAATGGCTGCGTTAAGCGCTATCAATACTGGCGGCATATCGCCAATGGGTGATGCGTTAGCAACATTACCACCCAAGGTTGCCTGATTTCTGATTGGCAGTGAAGCAAAGCGAGTGATCAATTCCGCCAACTGCGGAAAGTGTGTTAACAGCGCCGGCGTGATGTCCTTGATGGGATTGGCTGCACCAATAATGAGAGAATGCGACGTTGTGGTGCAAGCTTTTAATTCATCCATGTGCGATAAACTTATTAGCGTATCGATACTTTTTAGCTGCTGCGTGAAGGTTAAGCTCAAATCTGTACTGCCAGAAACTAACATAGCCGCGGGGTTGTCTTTTATTGCCTTTGCTAATGACTTGCGGTTTCGCGGCATTAACAAATTACGAGTGCCAGCCACATCGTCTCCCACACTGTCGTTACCTAAACGTTCTCTACTCGCTAGCGCGCGCAATGTGTTTAATGTAGAAGACGTTTTGCGCGTAAACTCATCATCAGCGTGCTGCTCACAGACTGCCAGTGTCGCGTCAATAATAGGGCGATAGCCGGTGCAGCGACATAAATTCCCCGATAGCGCATGTAGTACATCATCTCTATTTGGGCTGCTGTCTGTATGATAAAGCGCAAACATAGACATAATAAAGCCGGGTGTACAAAACCCACATTGTGAACCGTGATGATCAACAAGGGCCTGTTGCACCGGGTGCAGCGTTGCGCCATTGCTTAGATGTTCAACAAAAATAAGCTGTTTAGCATGCACCGCACTCATAAGCGTTATACAACTATTAACGGTTCTGTAATGGAGCGATGAAAAGTCGGCGCTTGGCTCGGCGAGTACAACGGTGCAAGCACCGCAATCGCCGGCGGCGCAGCCTTCTTTAGTACCGGTTTTATGTCGGTACTCACGTATGAATTGAAGCAGCGTAAGATCGGCTCTCACATCATCTATCTCAACGCTTTCTTGGTTAATGAGGAAGCGAATCATACGTACACCTTGTTATTTTCTTCATTGTATTTCCCACTAGCTTCATTTTTCAAAAACGGTGCCTTGTAAAGTACGTTTAGATAAAAAGCGCTTTTTAAAATCTGAACAGCAGAGCCCATCACACCCTGTGTAATATCCTTTAATATAGCTGTCTTTTTAACATAAAAGTAGACCAAGTGGTCAATTTAAACTGATTAAAAAAAGCCAGATTAGGTATGTCGACCTAATATTTGGCTATTTTTATAGGTTTAAACGCAACTTTTAAGTGCCGTTTATGCTGCGTTACTAATTTTCGCTGTAAGCATCCAGCAAGATCCGTGCTAGGTGGGAAGTGAAATGACTAGAGCGTGTAATGGGTGAATGGTTGTTTGCCAATTGTGTATCAGGCACATGGGCTTATATTTAGTTAGGACTAGGGGTAATTCATGCTAACGTAGGTCTATCAAAATACAGTTGTTCACAGTAACATTTATGTCGTTGATAGCGTCTAGGGTAACGAAACAGTTTGATGACGTGAATTGGTCTTGCATACTGTTTTGCAGAGGGAATAAATAAAAATGATAAAGATAAGAGGCTCTGAAGCGGGAGTTGGTGCTGTAAATAGAAGAAAAATACTTCAGGCTGCGGAAAAATGTTTCGCTCAATTCGGATTCAAAGGTACAGCTGTTCAGAAAATAGCTGACGAAGTAGGCCTACCGAAGACTAATGTGCTTTACTATTTCAAAACAAAACAAGAATTGTACGTAGCGGTGTTAGAAGAAACGCTGTCGCTGTGGAACTCCCATTTCGACAAAGCGACTGTGGATGACGATCCGGCTGAAGTGTTGGCAGTCTACATCGCTGAAAAAATGGAAGTTTCACGTCTTCATCCTATGGCCTCTAAGATATTTGCAATGGAGATTATTAATGGCGCTCAAAATCTCAGCGGCTATTTTGATGAAGAGCATGCGCGATGGATGGATGGGCGAGTAGCGCTTATTCAAGGATGGATAAATGCTGGAAAACTGAGAAAGTTAAATCCCGAGTACTTGTTATATAGCATTTGGGCGAGTACGCAGCACTATGCTGACTTTTCAGCGCAGATTACCCGCTTGCGGGGTAAAAAAATGAATAAAGCCGATTTTGAACAAGCAACCAACGAGGTAGTTCATCTGGTGCTTGGCGGTTGCGGTTTAACAGTACCTGAAGGGTTTATACAATAGCACATGACTACATCTAATTATCCACGAGATCTCATCGGATACGGGCAGCACGTGCCTTACGCTAACTGGCCTGGTAACGCCAAAATTGCCCTTCAGTTTGTTATTAACTATGAAGAAGGCGGTGAAAACTGTGTGCTTCATGGAGACGAATCATCTGAAGTCTTTCTATCGGAAATAATTGGTGCCCAGGCGTACCAAGATCGTCATCTCAGTATGGAGTCACTCTACGAATATGGCAGTAGAGCTGGGTTCTGGCGGTTGCATCGATTGTTTACTCAGCAAAATATTCCGGTAACGGTGTTTGGCGTTACTATGGCAATGCAGCGCCACCCTGAGGCAGTTAAGGCAATGCTAGAGGCAGGGTGGGAAATAGCCAGTCACGGAATGCGCTGGATTCATTATCAGGATATGAGCGAAGAGCAAGAGCGCAAGGAAATTGACGACGCGATTGTTTTGCACGAGCAATTAACCGGCAAAAAGCCTGTTGGTTGGTATACCGGTCGCACCAGTCCTAATACGCTTAAGCTTATTGCCGAGAGAAATGATATTCTTTACTGCGCCGATTCTTACGCCGATGACCTCCCTTATTTCGACCATCACTACAGTAAACCCTTGCTGATGGTACCTTACACGCTAGACACCAACGACATGCGCTTCGCATCGCCGCAGGGATTTAATAGCGGCGAGCAGTTTTTTACTTATTTAAAAGATGCTTTCGATGTCTTGTGGGAAGAGGGCAATGATGCTCCAAAAATGCTTTCCATTGGTTTGCATAACCGAATTATCGGCCGTCCGGCCAGACTGGCAGCACTGAAGCGTTTTATTGAATACGTAAAGTCTCACGATAGAGTATGGATTGCCACCAGAGAAGATATTGCAAAGCACTGGCTCACTGAGCACCCAAATACCTCTAGATAAGCCAGTCTTTAGCATACGAAAAAACGTGATATTGCGTACAACAATAGGGTGTAAGTTGAGATAGCGTTAAGTAATATAATGTCAATGTGGTTGATAGACGTGTTGATAAAGCATTTACGCTATTTTTATTAAAAAAGGATGCCGTTATGAAACTTAAAACCAGTGCACTCATTATTGGTATGCTCGCGCTTTCAGCATGTTCTAAACTGTCGAAAGATAACTACGACAGGTTGGAAATGGGTATGACGCAAGAGGAAGTAGAGAGCATTATTGGCTCTGCCGATCATTGCGGCAAAACCATGGGGACCATGGCATGTACTTGGGGCAACGAGGATGCTAGTTATATCAAGATTATATTTATGGCAGATAAAGCAATTACATTTAATTACAGCGGCTTGAAATAACACATACGTCTCACCGCCGCTTTTTACGCTCAGGCTGGTCTTGTCACTACGGCTATTTTAAATCTAGCACGTATCTCAATACAAAAACCGCCGCCAGAAAGTAGGTAAGCCAGGTCACTTCTTTATACTTGCCGGTGCCTACTTTTATACCCACATAGGTGATAAATCCTAGCGCAATTCCCTCGCTGATACTAAAGGTGAGGGGCATTGCAATAAGTGCTACCGAAGCTGTCGCCACATCTCCAAGCTCGTCAAAATCGAGCTGTCGAATCGACTCCATCATAAGAATGCCCACCATAAGTAATGCAGGGGTAGTCGCCATGAGGGGAATCACTTTCATTAGCGGCGTGAGGAAGAGCGATAGCACAAAACACGCCGAGACGACTACTGCAGTCAGACCGGTACGCCCACCGGCAGAGACACCTGTAGCAGACTCTACATAGCTTGTGACCGGTGAGGTGCCTACCATAGCGCCAATCACACTGGCAGAAGCATCTGCCGTCATTGCTGGCCCTATTTTGGGCAGTTTTCCATCCTCGTTAAGTAGATTGGCCTTGCGCGACACACCGAGGAGCGTTCCGATGGTGTCAAACATATTCACAAACATAAGTGCAAAAATAAGATCCCATGTTTGCGCTAGGTGGTTGATGGGGTACCAAAAGTCCATGGCGAAAAAAGTGTTTGAGATTGACTCAGGCATCCCTACGATAGCGGAAGGTGTCTGAGTCAGCGTTCCAGATTCAGTGGGAATAAACGCACCAATAATGGTTAGCGCGATAATCGAAATAAGTATGCCGCCAGTCACTTTTTTAATCATCAGCACAATGGTGAAAATGATCCCCAATAACGCCAGCAATACAGCAGGGTTTGATAAATCGCCCAACTGCACAAAGGTGGCAGGGTTATCAACAATAAGCTCTGCATTTTTTAAACCGATAAAGGCAATGAATAGCCCTATGCCGCATTGAACGCCTATTTTTAGCGATGGTGGAATCGATTCGGCAATTTTTGTTCTTACCCCAGTTAGCGATAAGAGTAAAAACAAGACACCGTTCCAAAAGACAATACCGAGGGCAGCTTCCCAGGGAACCTCTCTACCTAAGCAAATAGTAAAAGCAAAAAAGGCGTTCAACCCCATCCCAGGTGCTAAGGCAATAGGGTAATTAGTCATTAGCGCCATGAGTAGCGTTCCTAAGCACGCTGCTATTGCCGTAACGGTAATGAGACCTTCTACTGGCATGCCGCTTAGGCCCAAAATACCCGGATTAACCACTAATATATAAGACATGGCGGCAAAGGTGGTGAGGCCAGCAATGACTTCTGTTTTAATCGTTGTGTGGTGCTGCTGAAGTTTGAAGAGCCGCTCTAGAACTTGATTGAACATCTACTAATCTCTGTGTGTTGAGTCTGTTATTATTTTGTGTTGTGTTATCACATGCGTAAGCAATTAACTGACCAACTAGTCAATGGATTGGTGCGTTTCGTGCTTGCTTTCATCTATATTGTTATGTTTCTTATCAAAAACGATGATAAGGAAATCTAATAAAACAAATGGTACACAATGTAGTGCCCGAACAAAGCTAAATTAATGGTTTAGCGCTATTAAAAACTTGAATGTGTTAATCAATTTCTACAAAGACACAAACATAAATAAACTATAATGCACCATTATTGTTAGTTTGCATTTATTTGGTGCGGTAAAGCGAGGTGCCATGTCGATAGTCGAGACCGTAAAAACAATTCCCAAGGCAGAATTACACCTTCATATAGAAGGAAGTTTAACGCCGGAACTTATGTGGGATCTTGCTGCTAAGCACAGAGTATCACTTCCCTACAACAGCGTGGAAGAAATAGCCGCAGCGTACAATTTTTCCGATTTACAGAGTTTTCTTGACCTCTATTATGCTGGCGCGGGGGTATTGATTGATGAAGATGATTTTTATCAGCTGATGTGGGCTTACTTATCTCGCTGCCATGAAGAAAATATCGTTCATACCGAAATTATGTTCGACCCTCAAACTCACACAGAGCGAGGCGTAGAGTTTGCCACTTTCATGGCGGGTTTTTTAAGGGCAATGAAAGATGCTGAACAACAGTTTGGTATCTCTAGTTACCTTATTATGTCTTTTTTACGCCATTTGCCAGAATCCTCAGCGTTTGCAACCTTAGAGCAGGCAAGGCCATATTATTCGGATATTCATGCAGTTGGACTCGATAGTTCTGAATTAGGTCATCCCCCATCAAAGTTTGAGCGCGTCTTTAAGCAGGCAAAGCAGCTTGGTTTTAAAGTAGTGGCCCACGCGGGTGAAGAGGGACCTGCGTCCTATATCTGGGAAGCCATTCATTTACTTGATGTGGATAGAATTGACCACGGGGTAAGATGCCAAGAAGATGAACAGCTAATGACTTACTTAAAAGAAAAGCAAATACCGCTTACTGTCTGTCCTTTGAGTAATCTTAAACTGTGCGTGATTGATGATATGAAGCAGCACAATATACTGACGCTGCTTAAAGAGGGGTTGCTTGTTACTGTTAACTCAGATGACCCCACCTATTTTGGCGGATTTTTAAACGATAACTTTATCGCACTTAGCAAGTCCCTTGATGTAAATGAAGAGCATATAAAAGTGCTGGCGAAAAATAGCTTTACCGCAAGCTTTTTACCCGAAGAAAAGAAGCGTCATTACATCAATGAGATTGATAACAACCGTTATTGAAGAACAAGCTGTGTGGTTACAGTCCTTTTTCCATTAGTGCGATGGTTGCTTTTATTGCTGCGTCAAGCTTATCAGCCTCGCTTGCCGCTTTGTCCATCGCATTGTCCTTAGCAAGCTGTTCTATGTTGGAGGCTATCTCTCGAACCGCATCAGCTCCCACATCACCGGAAAGACCTTTGAGGGAGTGGCTTTGTAGACGAGTTTCTTCGGTATTCATTGTATGGATAGCGGCTATGAGCTGCTGTTGTTTAAGCTGTACTTGTTCTAAATACATCCCAACGATACGCATTAGGAGTGTTTGATTACCTCCTAATCTGGCTAACGCCTCTTTAGCATTCCATATGTTGGCTTGGATATGTGTGTCTGCGTTCATTGCAAAGTCTTCCTTTTGTGTTTAATTAACGATAGCAAAAAAATAAGAAACTGCAGAGCCTCTTGATAGTACTTCTAAGGTTAAAAATTAAAATTGGAATATTGCTCATGGGGCAAAACTAGAGTAAGTGGTTATTACCTGCTGCTTGCGACGGTATTTGTGGTAAGAGGAATGGGTCGTTGCTGTCATTTATCTTCAATTGTTTTTTTATTATTTTCGATAAAAAGACGCCTCGTAAGGTGAATGTATGGTAAACGTAGGCGAGCGCTATTACGCTAGCTCAGCGAAAAGGTTAGACTAATGGCTAATAAAAAACTGAATGTCATGTAACTTATCAATTTCAAAAAAGGCCCTTTGTGTTTCATTGTTTTTTTGTATGTTTTCAACTCTCAGAAGTTTGTCATAAATAATGCTAGCAAAAATAAAGCCCTTCTCAGAGTGTAAAGTCTTAATCGTTGATGATGAGAGCGCTAGCCGCATATTGCTTGAGACTATTTTAGAAAGCTTTGTGGTGTGTCAGACTGCAAGTAGTGGGCGTGAGGCAATACAAAAATGTCGTCAAGACGTGCCCGATTTAGTGCTACTTGATATGAATATGCCAGATAAAAATGGTTTAGAAGTATGTCAAGCACTAAGAGTCTTTC
Organism: Alteromonas ulvae; assembly: GCF_048987005.1. Lineage (GTDB taxonomy): Bacteria > Pseudomonadota > Gammaproteobacteria > Enterobacterales > Alteromonadaceae > Alteromonas. The sequence goes on from NZ_CP185261.1 coordinate 1,778,474, forward strand.
CAGAAACGGCAACTATCCCCATCATTTTTGTTACTGCGACCATGGATGTGCAGGTTGAAAATGCATGTTGGGAAGTAGGCGCTTCCGATTTTGTGATGAAGCCTGTAAATGCATCAACATTGACTCACCGTATCAAAACCCACTTAGAAAACAAGACGCGTACTGAGTTTTTGGAAAGTATGATTTATCACGATCAGCTTACCGGGCTTTATAATCGTTCGTACTTGGCAAAAGAAGTTCCAAAAACAATTAAGCAAGTGGCAAGAGATAAAGATAGTGTTGGTGCGATCCTCATCGATATTGACCGCTTTAAACTGTTTAACGACAACTATGGTCATCTCTCAGGTGATACGTGTTTACAGCGGGTTTCTTCAATTATCGAAAGTACCGTAAAACGACCTAAAGACACGGTTATTCGTTTTGGTGGTGAAGAGTTCTTGGTCATATTGCCCTACGTGGATGAAAACGGTGCCCGTATTGTTGCAGAACAAATTGTCGTAGCCGTTAGCGACGCAAACATTACCCACAAATATGGTCTTGATGGCTTTGTTACTATCAGTGCTGGGTACGCGACAAAACCCGCCCGAGAGCTCATTGATAATAATCTCACTAGTCTCATAAAAGACGCAGATGTGGCGCTTTTCACCGCAAAAGATAGAGGTAAAAATCAAGCGAGGGGCTTTTTGTCAATGAAAAGCGAGTAGCCGCTACCGTGTCTATTCATTAGCTAACAATACGTGCCAGCTAACGGTATTACTTATCGAGAGAAGGCGGTGTCGTTTTCACGTCATTCCAGTGGGCAACAATGTAGTCGCTAAACTGGCTGCCAACTAGGTGGGCAGACTCAATAGCACTTCTCATCGCTGCATACCCATCACCTGAGCTTTCTTGCTTTAAATTTTCTGGGGCGGTAAGCCCCGGTGGCTGCATGGTAAAGTTACTGGCGGTTCGCAGTATCACTAACCGGTTTTTGTCTACCAGACCAGCATTGTGTAAATAGCTCATGCTCTGCAGTGTTGCCGAATCTTCCATACCTGACGTCATGAAGTTTCCCTTTGAACGAGTCCAGTAAGAAACCCTGTCATTAGCCCACGTGTTTAGCTTCTCGCCATGCCAAAATGTGGATGCTGATAGGTGAGAACCATAGGTAACAACAGGTTGTTGCAATGCAGCGGGGTACCCTTGATATTGTGAACGCAACGCGTCCATAGCAGGGGTATTGGGTAACGTGGTATCTTTAGTAAGAGAGTATGCCCACTTCGCTAGGCTTTCGTTTAAATGATAAACCTCTCCATTTGGACTGTCTTCAACATTGACGCTGTCGGCGTTAGCGTATGGTGAGTGGGTGAAAAGCGGAAAGTAACCTGTGTCCCAATTATCTGGAATTTCTCGGGCATCAATGTGATGGGCAAGATCGCCGTCTACCACATAGTCAGTCCACACGGCACTGCCAATGGTGCTATCCATTGGGTCGATGCCAGCAATACCCGCCACTATCCAATACGCTTGCGACAAGTCAAAGCGCTGGTCTAACCCTAACGCCATAATGGCAGCAGACGCTCTGGCAATACCCATTCCAGTTACAATACCAATGATGCCTTTTTGTTCATTGGCGAACACATCATGATGAGCATGAGGCATAGGGTAAACAGTGTCTAATGACTCCCGTTCACGCCAAAGCTGAAATTCTCCGGGCGCATCCCCCGAATCCTCACCAATTTCGAACATGCTCACAACGACCACTTTTACCTTCAACTTCGTTTTTTCATGAGCCGTTGCCGTTGCAGTGACCGGTGCTGGTAACGATATAGCATTAGCGGATGAGTTGCTGTGCTGGGCCAACGATACGCCGCTCACCACGCTCAGAATGCACATAGCACTCAACATTCTCAATGTACGTGAAATACGACATGACAAAAGGTGTCGCGATAAGGGTAAAACGCGTAAATACATAGGTGTCTCCAATAAAAAAGATAAATCCAGAAAGCTGGATTTATCTTTGTTTTTCGCCTAAATAATAGGATTAAAATTTATAAGCAAACGTAGCGTTCCAGTGACGTGGTAATTCTGGCAATACAATTTGACTACCAAACAAGTCTGGAAAGTTAGCACGGAAATATCGTTCATCGGTTAAATTCTTAACCGTCACATTCACTGTCCAATCTTCTGCTTCATAAGATAGACCCGCATTCACTAATGTGTAAGCAGGAAGGGTAACTGCGGCAGAAAAGCCCGAGGCAACTTCTTCTACATCAACAACACTCACATTGGCGGCATAGCCATTTTGGAAGTCGTATGTCGCTGTAAGGGTATAGATATTTTCAGGAATACCTGCCTTACGACCGTCTGTGTTGGCGAAGCCTTCTCCAATCAGGTTAAGTCCGATAACGTTTCCACCAAACACGAGGGACGGATCGGTAAGGTTGACCAAATCTTCAGCGCCCAAGAAACCAAACTGATTACCGTTTTCTAATGCAGTAAGGTTAATCACTTCAATATTGGTATAGCCTGCTGATACCACGAGGTTCTCGTTTACAACCCAACGAAGTTCAAACTCAATACCTTCGTTATTGGTGGTGTTGTTGGTGACCACATTCTGCGTATTAAAGTCGGTACGCTCTTGCTCAAATACCGATAAAGCAAAATAAAGTGTATCGTCTAGTAACGAGCCTTTAACGCCAAACTCAATGAGCTCTGAAGTATCAAAAGCGCCGCTAGAACCAGGTTGATTTAACTGGCCCACACCAATTTCAGCGCCTTGCCCAGCAACCAGTGTTGCTTGTTCAGCCGCGGTGAAATAAGGAATAAGGCCAAAATCAAACTCATAAGAGATACTGGCGTTCCAAGACCAACCGTCTACGGTTTCTTCTGCGTATACCGGCGTCTCATCACCCGTAGCAAAAAGTAACAAGTCGCTGCGAGAAGTACTTTCAATGTCGATGGTGTCGTAACGCAACCCTAATACAAGGTTTAATCCCCAATCCCACGTTAAATCGGTCATGGCAGCGACGCCCAAATCTAGGTAGTTACCTACATCGTAGTTGTCGTAATTTCTACCAGAGCGAGTAGACAGTAAACGGCGGTCTAATGCCGATGATGGCATAGTGAGATCGCGACGGTTAAAGTACTCAAAAGTAAAGTCATCACCGTGTTCAAAGTCGGTGTAGCGTATAGATGGCGAGAACTGGAACTGCGCGAGTAAACTGTCTTTTTCATATTCGGTAGCGAAAATGAGCTTATCTTCTACTACCCAGCTTTCGTGAAACTGAGAAAATCCATAGATATTTTCGTTGATATTATCGTAGTAGTCATAAAAAAGCTGGTTGCGAATTTCCCACTCATCAGCGTAAAAAATGGTATCAAAATAAAGGGTAATGGCTTCGTTTGCGAGTTGATCGTCAGGAGCAACAAGCACTTGGTTACCGCGTAATGTTGTTGTACCCACATTTTGAAGCTTCATCAAGTCGGTTGCTTCATCGTCGGTAAATGCTGCGCCCGGCACTCTAATAGTGTGAGCTTTGTCTGTGACTTGCACCAATAATAGCATCCTGACTATCGTGATTACCTGTGCATGTAGTTTTAACTTTATTCACCTCTGCGCTTGTAAACTGGGGTGTATCAGCCGTTGTTGGCAGGGTTAAATCTAGCGCTATGGCGGTTAAGCCCGCAGAGGTAACAGGAGAATACAGTACATTTTTAAGCCACACGGGCAATTGGGCAAGTGCCTCAGGCACCATCATCACGCCAGTAGCCATACCAAGAGAACAAGCCGTTACCAAACTGCTTCGTCGGTCTAACGCGTGACTGGCTAATAGCTTAAGCCCGCCAACGGCAACCATGGCAAACATAACCAGTGTTGCGCCTCCTAATACAGGCTTTGGAATGGCTTGAAGTATGCCGCCAATAACCGGAAAAAAACCTACAGCGACAAACAAGCCAGCAACATAAAACCCTACCTTTCTACTGGCGATCCCGGTGAGCTGAATAACCCCATTGTTTTGACCAAATGTAGTATTCGGGAATGTATTAAATGTACCTGCTAACAATGAATTGATGCCGTCACCGAGAATGCCTCCTTTAATTCGAGCAAGGTAAAGCGGCCCACTAGTCGGTTGCTTACAAAAAAGACTATTGGCAGTGAGATCGCCCGCGGTTTCGATAGCACTAAAGAGATAAATGAGTGCGATAGGCAAAAACAGTGAAATATCGAAGTCGATACCAAATGCGAAGGGTTGTGGAATGGCGATAACAGGCAAAACCGATAAATGTTGAAGGTTTATGCCGTCGGTGAACGCAATATAGAAAGTGCCCAAAAACATTCCGATAAAAATAGCTGACAATCTAAGCCAATGATTAGACGAGGCGTTCAAAAAGACAATAACAAGTAAAACGGCAACACCAATTCCCAAGTTTGATACATCAGCAAACCCTTCTGCATTGAAGCCACCTGCCAAGTCTGTCATACCCACGTTGATTAATGACAACCCAATTGCCGTTATGACAATACCCGTGGTGAGTGGCGTTATAATGCGCTTTAGCTGGGCAATGAATAGGCTAAATACAATTTCAACTACAGCACCGGCCATGGTAAGTCCGAACAAAAGGGCAAGAATATCTTCAGGCGAGCCACCATTAATTTTCACTTGGTTGCCAGCAAGTATTAGGGCGCTGATAAAAGCGAAACTGGTACCTTGAATAGCCACGAGGCCGCTACCAACAGGGCCAATACGCTTGGTTTGCAACGCAGTGCCAACGCCACTCACAAATAAAGCCATACTGATAAGGTATGGGGTGTGTCCTGCTAAATCTAACGTTGAAGCGATAATTAGCGTGGGGGTTATTACGCCAATAAAGCTGGCTAGCATGTGTTGAAACGCAGCAACAAGTGACGTTAGTGCACTAGGCTTGTCGTGAAGGTCAAAAAGTAGATCGCTATTGTGCATTATATTTCCAAACGGATCATGGCTCATTACGTGTTAGTAAGTAGCGAGAAAGACAACAAGATGAAGCATAAATAAAGCAATTAACTGACCAGCTGGTCATTGCGATTTGTTGTGTTTGTGTTTGGGTAACGTATTGAAAATAAATGGTAAAAGTTTTATTTTTGAAAAACGGAAAGCTCAGAGTTAGGCTTTTGCACTTTTACTGTGCAATGAGGTTGCTTACAGTGCAAAAAAAAATGACCCAGAGGTCATTTTTGCGGTGTTGTGTATAGGTTTCTGTCGAACATTTTAAAACGTAGTGTTATCGTCTAAGGTGACAAATATGGAATGTCTTACCTCATTAAATAACGCCTTTGAGCAATGTCCTTGGCCCTCAGTATCCTCAAGTAATAAGACATCACCTGCACCTAATACTTTACTCTCGCCATTAGAAACTGTGAATTCAGCGCGTCCTTTAATGATAAATAGTAGCTGGCGAGCTGGGGCAGGGTGCCATTTGAAATCATAGTCGGCAGGCGTTTCTCGAAATAGTAGTTTATCTACCCCAAACTTTTCTGAAAGTAGCCCAATGGGGCCGCCGTCTTTAAGGTCGATATGAGCCTCACCAAAATGGCTTTTACCCTGTTCGTCGTTATAAATCCTGCTTATTTTCATAAAGCCTTATCCTCTATGCTTTCAATTTTTATCAATACTTTTGAGGCTTGTAAGTGCAGCGTTGGTCGGCGCTTATGTGCCTACATAGCAACATCATATGGAGCTCTTCGTTTAGGGCAGCATCATATGGAGCTCTTCGTTTAGGGCAGCATCAATAAAGTGCAGCCGCGCTATTAGCGGCTTAAACGTATTGAAGGTTGTCAATGCTTTTGAACAACACCGATAAACTTGCTTCTACATCACTTTCCTTTATCGATTCACCAGGGTGATGGCTTATGCCGCCTTTACAGCGAGTGAACAGCATAGCCACTGGGCATATATCAGCCATTGCCATAGCGTCATGTCCCGCGCCTGATGCCAATATTCTAGGTTTTAAGTCACTCAGTTCTACACCACGCACTAACGCTTGCTTTAAGTTTTCATCGCATTGCACTGCAGGGGCACTGTGGGTTTGCTCTACGCTAAGCTTTATACTTCGCCTCGCGGCAATCTCGCCTAAATGCTGCATTATTTCTGCCAAGGCGGCGTCTCGAAGCGCATCATCTTCGCTTCGTACGTCTAGTGAAAAGCGAGTTCTCCCCGATATCACGTTTACGCCGTTTGGCATGTTGTCTATCTTACCCACGGTTGCGACAACACCTGTTCGCTGATGGCTTATGCGCTCTACCGCTAAGATCATCTCTGCACTAGCAGCAAGGGCATCGAAGCGCATAGACATAGGCACCGTGCCGGCATGCCCCGCCATTCCCTCAATGGTGATATTGAAACGTTTGGCGCCGGCAATCGCGCTCACCACGCCTACAGGCAGGTTCTCTTGTTCAAGAACGGGGCCTTGTTCTATATGTAGCTCTAAATAGCCCAGTACGTCGGTGCGAGAAATACTGGCGCTGGACACCTCATCAAAATGAAGGCCAAATTGCTCCATGGCCTCGGCCAAACTTATGCCGTTTTCATCTTTTAAATGACGCCAGCTTTCTTGCCAACTCCCTGTAAGGGCGCGACTGCCTAAAAGGGTGGTGCCAAATCGTGTGCCTTCCTCATCGCAAAAACCCACAATATCAATGTGAAAAGGAAATTTACGCTGCAGGCCATCGAACATGGCTACCATGGAAATAGCGGCAACCACACCCAGCATACCGTCGTATTTTCCGCCGTTTGGTACGGTATCTAAGTGACTGCCCAAAATGAGGCGAGGGGCATTCGGCACGGTTGACGCATAGCGCCCCCATATATTGCCAACCGCGTCCTGCCAAGTCGTCATGCCTGCTTCAATCATCCATCCGGAGGCGAGTTGATTGGCAAGCCGGTGTTGGTCACTTAGATAGCGCCTATCAAGGCAATTAGGGTTTTGACTTAGCGTGCCTAGCATTTCACATCGCGCCATTACCTGCGTGGCTAGTTGAGCGAACTCACTCATTCGCGCTACCCGCCTTGTTAACGGCTTGCTTTGCTTGGGTGTAAACGCCAAGTGCGGCTTCAACGCCTGCACCAGCAGGGCAGTGATGCCCCTGCATACGAAGTACGGTTTCTAGTGACTGCAACGTATGAAGTACAGCGTCTTCGCGTGCGTTATAACCCATAGTGCCAATACGCCAAATTTTTCCTTTTAGTGGCCCAAAGCTGGTGCCAATTTCAATGTTAAAACGCAGTAATAGGGTTTCTCGAACCTCTTCACCTTCAACATTATCAGGTATGTACACACCTACCACGTTGTACATTTTGTGCTTTAAGTCACCAAAAGGCGCCAGCCCCATTGCTTGAATACCTGCAAGCATGGCGTCACCCGCCACTTTGTGACGAGCAATAACCTGTTGCTGACCTTCTTCTAAGTGCACTCGGGCGCACTCTCTCGCGCAGTACAGCATGCTGGCGGCTTCGGTATGGTGATTAAGGCGCTCATCGCCCCAGTAATCCATGATCATGGGTAAATCGAAGTAGTTTGAGCGAATTTTAGGGCCGGTTGCTGCTTTATGGTGGGCATCGCGAATACCGGCTTCAACGTGATGACGAGTGCGAACGGTTTTAACAAATTTGTCGCTAAGGGTAATAGGCGCGCTGCCAGATGGCCCCCCTAAACACTTTTGCAGTCCCACTGATACTGCATCGAGTTTCCACGCGTCGACGTCCAGCGGGTTACCGCCAATGGATGCAGTGGCGTCGCAGTAAAACAACACGTCGTGGGCTTCACAAATGGCGCCAATGTCAGCCAAAGGCTGCAGCATGGTGGTGGATGTATCGCCTTGCACAGTGGCCAGTAATTTTGGTTTAACTGCTTTAATTGCCGTTTCTATTTGTTCAGGCGTAAAAACTTCTCCCCACGGCACTTCAATGGTATGTACTTCGGCATCGGCACGCTCAGCAATCTCAGCCAATAGGTGACCAAAGCGGCCAAAAATAGGAATAAGCACTTTGTCACCGGGCTCAATAGCCGATACTAACACGGCCTCAATACCAGCACGTGAGGTGCCGTCAACCAAAAACGTTTGTTGATTCTTAGTATTAAACACATCGCGATAAAGGGCCATGGTTTCATTCATATAGCCGGTCATTACAGGGTCGTATTGGCCCACTAGCTGTGTTGCCATTGCCGATAGCACCCGGGGGTAACAATTAATTGGTCCTGGTCCCATAAGCAGGCGAGGCGGAGGAGAGAGCGGTGTAAAACCTTGCATAAAAGAAAACTCCTAAATGAGTACCTGCGCAAGCATGCGCAGGCCTGTAATGATGAGAACAACGGCGAATATCTTCTTGAGTAGCCCTGCGTCTAGCTTGTTGGCAATGCTAGCGCCAATAGGGGCAAAAAGAACGGTAAGGGGCACAATACAGGCAAAGCCTAATAGATTTACATATCCGTAGGTTGCAAAGGGTGCGTCTGGTGGTGTTGTACCTGCAAACAGCAGCGTAATAGCCGCTGGTAATGAGATAATTAGCCCCACGGCGGCGGCAGTGCCTACGGCTTTGTGAGCTGGGTAATTGCAAAAGGTAAGGGTAGGTACGGTAAGTGTTCCGCCGCCAATGCCCACCATAGCGCTAAATAAACCAATGCAGGTGGCCATGACAGACTGCCCGCCCTTACCGGGTAGGCTTTTGAACAACGCTTCCTTTCGGCCAATAAGCATGTTTATGGCCGATAGCATGGCAATAGTGCCAAACATTAGGGTTAAAAAGGTGGGATTAACTTGGGTAACGGCATAGCTGCCCACCAGAACGCCAATGAGAATAAACAATGCCCATGATTTAAGCAGGACAAAATCTACGTTCCCTTTGCCGTGATGGGCCTTTATTGAACTTAGCGAAGTGGGCACTATAGTAGCCAACGAGGTGGCAGTAGCAATAACCATGGCGCTTTCTGAAGATACACCGAGTGCCTGAAACAAGAAAAAGAGTACAGGCACAATAACGATGCCACCCCCAACGCCGAGCAACCCTGCTAATAATCCGGCAAAAACGCCGGTGCCAATTAACGATAAAATGACCGTTATGTTATCCATCAAAAACTGCATGTATGTGCTATCTCTTATTAATCTAAATTTTATGCGCTTAATTTTATGCGCTTAATTTTATGCGCTAATGCCGATGTGCGTTTGTCGATGAGTTACACCGAGACTTTGTAAAAGGCCGAGTTAAAGGGCCGGATAAAGGGGCAATTGTTAAAGACCCGCACAACAAGCCGCCATTAGTAACGGCCTTGAAAAAAGATATTAAGTAGCGGTTATAAATAACTGCTACTAATAAATGCTACATATAACCAAAAAAGGCTTTACCGTCGCTGCGCGGATCGCTTGCCCCTGTTACATCACCAGACTCCTGACGAATGATAGCGCCAGCATGTCCCATTAATTCATTGCATGGATCCACGGTTACCAGGTCATGTCCACGAGCTACCAAGCTCTCTCCTACGTATTCCACAAGGTCACGCTCGGCTTTAAGATTATGACTTTCGTCACCCCAAGTGCGACCCAATAACCAACGGCCTAACCATATTGCTTTGTCGATTGGTTGATTGTGATAGACGTGGCGGGCAAATACGGCCGCCTGAGTTTGTGGCTGACCCTCGCCACCCATGGTGCCGTAACTCATGCGACGACCGTCGCTCAGTTCTGCAAAAGCCGGATTTAACGTATGAAACGGCTTCAGCCCTGGCACTAAATATTGATTGCTTGATGGGTCGAGTGAAAACGACGTTCCGCGATTATTCCACACAATGCCGGTTTGCGGGCTAACAATGCCCGAACCAAACTCCCAGTAAAGCGACTGTATGTAGCTCACCATGCGGCCTTCACTGTCGCAGCACCCCATCCATATAGTGTCTCCTGGTTTGGCAACGTGTGGCCAAGGCAGTGCTTTATCAATCGAAATCTGTTGTGCCATTGCATCTAGCGACTCATCCGTAAGCAGCTGTTGTAAATCAATAGGCGTTCGAGATGGATCGGTCACGTTGTTGTTGCGAGCAATGAAGGCTTGCTTTGTACACTCAATGAGTAGGTGCACCATGTCCGCATCGCTACTGCCCAAGTGCTGCACTTTATCGTACAGCGCTAAAATTATAAGCGATGCCACACCTTGCGTTGGCGCAGGTAAATTATAAAGTTTACCTTTTGATGTAGTCACGCTAAGCGGGGTTACCCGTTGCGCCTTATAGTTTTCAAAGTCTTCTAGACGAATAGGAGAGCCTGCAGCTTCTAAGTCGGCAGCTAGCTTTTGTGCTAGCTCACCGTGGTAAAAGTCGTCTAGTCCTTTTTCTGCCAAATGAGCGAGGGTTTTTGATAAGGCCGTTAGCTTCAGTATTTTGCCCTTTTTAAGTGCCTTCCCTTTGATCAGAAACTGAGCGAAACTCTCATTACCGGCGAGGTCATCAAAGGTTTTATTACTCGCATCGGTTAAGCTTTGGGTAACTTCAATTCCCCAGTTAGCTTGGCTTATGGCCGTATCTAGCAGCGTGGTAAGTGGAAGGCCTTCTTTGCCACCTTGCCATTCTTTACTTATCTTTAGTGCTTCGCTCCAGCCAGCGACCGCGCCGGCCATGGTAAGCGCAGACATACCGCCGCGACTTGGAATAGCGTCATAGTTTTCGTAAAATGAAGGGGTGGCACCTTTTGCTGCAACACCTGATGCATCAATACCCACTGGGGTTTTGCCAGGCTCGCTGATAAGCCAAAAGCCGTCGCCTCCCAGCCCGTTCATATGGGGATACTCCACGGCAATTGACGCCGCTGCTGCAACCATAGCTTCAATGGCGGTGCCGCCTTTTTCTAAAATGTTTAAACCTACCTGAGACGCCGCAAAATGCGGGGCAGTAAACGCAATATTAGATTTTTTTATCATCATTCTTTCCTTCGATTTCAGGCATCGCGTGCTTCGATATTCACAACGTTTTGTTTCATTGCGCATGCGCTTGTTGTTACATGTTGCATCTGCTGTGCTACCAAATGAGTTTTTATTGAGTAATGCTTTAGCTGACGCTTCTCTTATTCTCTCGCTGACGCTTCTCTTATTTTTTCGCTGACGCTTCTCTTATTTTTTCGCTGAGGGCTCTAGTTTTCTCGCTGAGGGCTCTAGTTTTCTCGCTGAGGGCTCTAGTTTTCCAGCTAACGCTATAAGGGCAAGATCGTTGCCTTTTTTACCCACAAGCGATAGTCCGCAAGGCGCATTGTGTAGAGTAAATAACGGCATATGAAGCTGTGGTAACCCGGCTAACCCTGCAAGCGAGGTTAACGCGAGTAGTGAATTTCTATCATTTGCCAATGTAGTACTGTCGGCATCGCACCGAGGTGCAATGCCTGGCGTAGTAGGAATAACTAACACATCAATTTCTTGAAACAGTGTTTCAAGGCGCGTAACTACGTTTTGTTGCTGCAACTTTGCACAAGCCACTTGCTCTGCCGTTATGGTTTTACACCACAACAAGCGAACCATAATATCTTCTGCAATATCTGGTTTTTCCTCTTCTATCCACTGACCGTGCTGCTGCCAAATTTCACTGCCTTGCAATAGTCTAAATGTAGCAGCGGTATCCATGGCAGTTAAGTCGAGCATGTCAGCATCGAGATCAGTGGTGTTAAAGCGTGGACGGAGGTTTTCTTTTACCCATGTATTGCATTGTTCTTTGTGAAGGGCACTGTCAAACAAATTGTGGGCAACACCAAACCGTGGCTCGCTTTTAATGCCAAGCTGGGTATGCGTTGGAATACAAACCTTACTTACCGTTTCAAATGTGGCCAAGTCGCGTGTCATCCAGCCAACAGTATCGAAAGAGGGGGCTAAAGCCACCATATTGTCGCATTCAATAATGCCATGGGTTGTTCTCATACCCCACAGCCCTTGATAGCTAGCCGGAACTCGAATAGAGCCGCCTGTGTCGGTGCCTAAACCGATGTCTGCTAATTCGCTGCTTACTGCAACGGCAGAGCCCGATGATGATCCACCGGGAATATGTTCGGGAGCCGCTGGATTAACAAGCGCTGGAAAGTGTTTATTCTGCCCGTGAAGACTGTAAGCCAGCTCATCGGTAATGGTTTTACCTTTAAACACTGCGCCAGCGTTTAGCAGTGTTTTTACTGTGCTGTTTGTCTCAACTGTATATTTATCTGAACCTGCATGCGACTTCAAATAGTCAGGATTGCCCGCACCCGTTGGCAAATTAGCCATATGAAATAGGTCTTTAACCGCTAGCCCTAAATTTTCAAGGGGGCGTGTAAAGGAGCTCTCAAGGGCGTGCCGAGAGTTTTTTTCACTGATAGGTGGTGTTAATACAAAAGGAGAATTCACAGCGCTTTTCGTTATAGTCATTATAATTTTCGATATCTCCATGAAACAATCGTTTCAAAAAAATGTCAAGAGAAACAATTGTTCCTTTTATGCTAGGTGAAGGCTCTAGATCAGACTGTGTGAAAAGAGCCTATTAAAAAACATTGCAAGAAAATTCATTTAGAAAGGCTATTTAGAAAGGCTATTTAAAAAGGCTGCCTGAATAAAACGGCTCGAATAAGTTTTTAACATTGCAAAGCGCGAGATAAAAAATGCCTAGCGCAAGAAATAGAGAATGTGTTTTAGCGTTCAGAGTCTTCTAGCTCATCCATTTGCTTGTAAACTTGTGTTATGGCGTCAACGCGTTTAGAGGCAGTTAAGCCAAGTTTGCCGTACGTTAAATTACACAGCGTAGCAACCAAGCTCATTGGTGCGGCATAGCTGTCAAAGGGTGCATCGCTACCAATATGCGACACCAGTAAATGGTCGACAAAGTGCTTATACCCCTGACCAGTAGGATCGGTAATCAACACGGTTTTACAGTGCTTTATGCTCTCAAGCACAAACTTAAACTGGCGAGTGCGGCGACGAAAGCCAAATAATACCACCACGTCTTTATCAGTAAGGTCGATAATATCTTCACTGAGTGTCTGTCCGGGCTGAGGAAGCACTCTCACTGAAGCCCGTATTTGCTTTAACTGTTGGCGAAAGTGCAGGGCAATGGGATAGGCGTTTCTAAATCCAATAAGCGTTACTTGCCCAGCATTTGCCAGCAATGTAGCAACAGAGTTCAGCTCTTCAACAGCGATACCATCAAAACTTGCCGCTAGGTTTTGTACTTCACTATCGAAATGGTGTTTTTCATTATTATCTGACGCAATTGGAACGCCTTGTTCCCGCAGTGTGGTGAGTGAGGCTCTGGCTTGCTGGTGAGATTCAAAGCCCACCTGGCGAAAAAAACGACTTACCGTGGCTTTAGAAGTACCTACATTCTCCGCAATAAGCGATGTTGACTGCGATAGCACCGCAATGGGGTTTTTCTGAAGATAGTGCGCTATTGCCCTGCCCGCGGGAGACAGCGTTGCATAATGCTGGGCTATTTGCTCTAGAACATCGTTTGGGCTTTTATCCGCTCTTTTTTTAGTCATGGTCTTTTTTTGCAACTGCTCATCAACGCGTACGCCATTTTAGAAATAGTGATTTGATAAGAGTATTCCATGATTCCAATGGCTTATGCAATTTATTACAGAATGTGTGGAGATATTCAGTGGCTTTATTCACTTAACGTAATTACATTGCCCGAAGCTTCCCAATGAAGCGTATTTAAGCCACAGGTGATAAGTTACAGCGACCTAAAAACTGCTGCCACATGGCAACGTGTTCCTGCATGGCACTGCTGTAAGAAGCAAACCCCTCGTTAGCGTGCTGATTAATATAGCCCTTGAATGAATGGTGCAGTACTGGGTGGTTCTGCCACTTTTCCCACAACGGCATAAGTTTGTAGTGGTAGTTATTTATCAAGCTGCCCACGGGCTGAATTTTTTCAATAAAAAATAAGTAAAACACATTACGAAGAATTTTGGCAGTATCACTTGCCCGTCCCTCTGGGCAATCAATACTATTTAGCTGGGGAGACAGCGACGCTGTTAGTAGTGGTAAGGTAGTGGCAAGCGTTTGCTGTGTTTGCCACAAACTGGCGGGTAGTCGTGAAGAAAGAATTATTTTAAGCTGTGTTTCTAGCTCGCTGCTGTCAATACTTTTATTCAATGCCTCAGGCGCCAATAGTTCATCCAGAAAATATAAGCTATTGATACTGGCAAGTGCATCTTTATTGTTTTCAGATGCAAGTAAACGCTCTGGGCTATTTAACCCTAAGCGCAGCTCTTTACTGGTTTGAATAAGATTAGCCCAGCTTTGTGTGTAGGCTGCCTCTTTTTCCACTTTCCATGCGGCCAGCGTATCGGCGAGCTTTGTGTCGGTTTCTCTCAGTGAGTTCTCACAGGCTGAAAACACCGACAGCAGCTTACTCTCATACACTAAGCGCTGGGATGGAAGCTGGCTTTTGCCAAGAGACGTATTGCGTTCAGCAACCACACGGCCCAGTTCACAGTCTTGTATAGCGTAAAACTCTCGCAAGTTGATGTTCAACCCTTCAATGTTGTTCTTTAGTTGCGAGCCATCTGTCAGTTTTGGTAACGGGTTTACAACCGTTTCGGGCAACGGAGTATCTAACACTCGTGATAAGCGCCCCTGATAATCGTCAAGATTATCTTTTACCGTTTCTTGCCCAAAACACCCCGCTAGCAAGACAATGACAAATACAGCTGCCATACACCTAAACGCTGGTTTAAAAAGCGGCGTGTGCGGCTTAAAGGATGTAACGGGGTTAAACTTCATCATAGGTTGTGCGTCTCTTTAAATGGAGCGTTTCTCGTTTCAGTAATGGCGTTTCAGTAACGGCGTTTAATTTAACGGCGTTTTGCAAATAGCGCTCTACCACAACACGCCGATTAAAAAACTATATCTCGGCGCTGGTATAAAGGCTCCTGCCGCCATCCACATAAATAATTTGCCCTGTTATGTAGGAAGCAGAAACAAGAAAAATCAGTGTTTCTGCAATATCCTCAGGGCTGCCAAGCTGGCGAAGTGGAACGCTGTCCAGCAATCGGCGTTTGTCTTCTTTATTCATCTCTCGCTCAGGCCACAGTATAGCGCCAGGCGCAATACCGTTTACTCTCACATCTGGAGCAAGGTCTATTGCCATTGAGCGAGTGAGTGATGCCAATCCTGCTTTTGCCAATAAATACACGCTGTGCTTAGGCAGTGGTCTATCAATGTGCATATCAATCATATTAATAACGCTGCCTTTACTTTTTTTAAGTGCTGGCGTTAACGCTTGAGATAAAAACAAGGGGCCTTTTACATTGCTACCCACTAATGATGACCAGTCGTCTTCGGTAATTTCGCCAAGAGGCGTGGGATAAAAGCTTGATGCATTGTTAACCAGTAAGTCTAACCGCCCCCAAATAGCAATTGATTGCTTTGCTAGTTTTTGTACGCTGTCTTTGTCGCATAGATCGCCCTGAAGACTGGCGGCGGAATTTTTGCGAGATTGATTGAGCTCATTAACCAAGGCGTTTGCCTCATAAGAAGACGTTGCAAAATGAATGATCACTGAATATCCACTTGCGTGAAGTCGACGAGCTATTGTCGCGCCAATACGCTTTGCAGCGCCGGTGACTAATACGACAGGCGTTTCGCTTTTCTTATCCCCATCTGTACCAGCAAATGCACTAGGGCCATTGTCTTCCATAAAAACTCACTTTTTTACTTACGCTATGCGTATTTCGTGCGCTGAATATCGTCAGTCATACGTTCTGTCTGAACGATATAATAAGCAAAGAATAATAACCTGTGATTTAAAATAGGGTAAAGCGGATAGATTGGTTTTCTTTGATTGTCATTTTTTTCAATCGAGAAGCATGGATGAGAGAGGCATAACGATAGCGGTTTCTGCATAGTGAGTAAAAAAACAACATGTGTCAGCAAAGGAAAGCACTGAAAATAAGTGGTTAAATGCCAATTAGTGGGCGAAACCTATTTTCATCATTGAAGTTGTGCATACACTCGTTATAATCGCCCATCGAAAACATACTAATAATCCAACGTTGTGCTGTGTTGTTGTTCTTTCTCGTTGTATTTCACGAGGGGTTACGTTGCGCAAAAGCAGTGATGTTAGCGGGATAAACGCGAACGTTGGGGAAATACGAATAGCGTATTCCACGCTCAAACTTTAAATATGCAAGTGGCGCAGAGTAGGCGTCACCACTGTAAAGGAACATTCATGCCTGTAATTACCCTTTCTGACGGAAGCCAACGCGCTTTCGACAACGCTGTTTCTGTACTCGATGTTGCAAATGATATTGGCCCTGGTTTAGCCAAAGCAACCATTGCTGGAAAAGTAAATGGCGAGCTTGTTGACGCTGTTGACATGATAGATGCTGACGCACAGCTTCAAATAATCACCGCAAAAGACGACGATGGCTTGGATATTCTTCGCCACAGCTGTGCTCACTTGCTAGGCCATGCCATTAAGCAGCTATGGCCAAACACGAAAATGGCCATTGGACCCATTATCGACAACGGGTTTTACTACGACGTTGATATGGAAGAAAGCCTAACTCAGGAAGATTTAGCCAAGCTTGAAAAGCGTATGCTAGAGCTTGCCAAAACAAACTACGACGTAGTAAAAAACAAAGTCAGTTGGCAAGAAGCTCGCGATGCCTTTGCCGAGCGTGGTGAAGACTATAAAATTCAAATTCTTGATGAAAACATCAGCAAGGACGATCGCCCAGCACTGTATATTCACGAAGAGTATACCGACATGTGCCGTGGCCCTCATGTTCCCAACATGAAGTTTTGCCATCACTTTAAGTTGATGAAAGTGGCAGGTGCTTACTGGCGCGGAGACAGCGACAACAAAATGCTGCAGCGTATTTACGGCACAGCATGGGCAGACAAGAAACAATTGAAGTCGTATCTACAACGACTTGAAGAAGCTGAAAAGCGCGACCACCGTAAAATTGGTAAAGCACTCAACTTATTCCATTGGCAAGAAGAAGCGCCAGGTATGGTGTTCTGGCACAACGACGGATGGTCTATCTACACCGAATTAGAAAGCTTTGTTCGCACAAAACTTCGCCAATACAACTACGACGAAGTAAAAGGTCCATTAATGATGGACCGTAGCTTGTGGGAAAAAAGCGGGCACTGGGACAAGTACGCAGAAAACATGTTTACTACTGAGTCGGAAAAGCGCGAGTACGCGATTAAGCCGATGAACTGCCCAGGTCATGTTCAAATATTTAACCAGGGCCTTAAATCATATCGTGATTTACCATTGCGTATGGCTGAATTCGGTTGTTGCCACCGCAATGAGCCTTCAGGCGCATTGCACGGGTTAATGCGAGTTCGAGGATTTACCCAAGACGATGCCCATATTTTTTGTACAGAAGAGCAAATCTTAGAAGAGGTTAGCGGCTGTATTAAAATGGTATATGAAACCTACGCAGCATTTGGTTTCGACAAAGTGGCTGTAAAATTATCTACTCGACCTGAAAAACGAGTAGGGGCTGATGAAATTTGGGATAAGTCGGAAGCGGCATTAGCTGACGCATTAAAAGCCAATAATATTGAATTTGAATATCAACCGGGTGAAGGTGCGTTCTACGGTCCTAAAATTGAATTTACTTTACACGATTGTCTAGACAGAGCATGGCAATGTGGTACTGTGCAACTCGATTTCTCGATGCCGGGTCGTTTAGGGTCTACTTACGTTGCTGAAGATGGTGAACGTAAAGTACCTGTAATGATCCACAGAGCGATTCTGGGGTCGCTTGAGCGTTTCATCGGTATACTTACCGAAGAGTTTGCCGGTTTTTACCCGTTATGGTTAGCGCCACAACAGGTTGTAGTAATGAACATTACTGACAAACAGGCAGATTACGCAAAAGAGTGTGTAAAAAAACTGCACGATTTAGGGTTTAGAGCAAAGTCTGACTTGAGAAATGAGAAGATTGGCTTTAAAATCCGTGAGCACACACTTAAGCGTATCCCATATATGCTAGTAGTAGGTGATAAAGAAATGGAATCGGGCGAAGTAGCAGTGCGCTCACGTCGCGGCGACGACCTAGGTAAAATGAGCCTGGAAGACTTTATTGCCATGTCTCAACAAGAAGTTATGGCAAAGACCATTAAGTAGTTGAGCAAAATTTGTGTATAATGCACAACGGAGTTTGTTTTTGACTCAAATTTCATGCTAATTTCGGCATCACAAAAACAAACGAAAGAATTAAATGTTTGGAGGAATACCACATTAAAGGCGCTAACAATAAGGCTCAGGGCGACAAAGCCCGCATTAACGATGAGATTAAAGCCAAAGAAGTACGTTTAATTGGCAAAGACGGAGAACAAGTTGGCGTAGTTTCACTTGCAGAAGCCACGCAGCTAGCGGAAGAAGCTTCCTTAGATCTTGTAGAAATCAGTCCCAATGCTGAGCCGCCAGTCTGTAAAGTTATGGACTATGGTAAGTTCGTCTTCGAAAAGAGTAAGGCTCAGAAAGAGCAGAAAAAGAAACAAAAGCAAATTCAGGTCAAGGAGATTAAATTTCGCCCTGGCACTGATGAAGGCGATTACCAGGTAAAACTGCGCAACCTGCGTCGCTTTCTCGAAGGTGGTGATAAAGCCAAAGTCACAATTCGCTTCCGCGGACGTGAAATGGCGCACCAAGAAATCGGTATAGACCTACTAAATCGCGTTAAAACCGATTTAGAAGACATCGCAAATTGCGAATCTTTTCCACGTCGCGTGGAAGGTCGCCAGATGATTATGGTGCTAGCCCCAACTAAGAAGTAGTAATGGTCTAAAGTTTTCAGGAATCTGCACCCTGAAACACCTTGCTGCAAACATTAACCGGCAATTAAGCGTCTGCACGCTGAACATGTCGATACAAAACAATGCGGAGTTTTAGCAATGCCTAAAATGAAATCTGTAAGCGGTGCCGCCAAGCGTTTTAAGAAAACGGGCTCAGGTCGCTTTAAAAGCAAGCAGTCTCACTTACGTCACATTCTGACTAAGAAGAGTACTAAACGTAAACGCCAGTTACGTGGCAAAAAAATGGTTCATGATTCTGATACTAAATTAGTTCAGCGCATGTTGCCGTACGTTTAAGACTTAGGAGACTAAAGAATGGCTAGAGTAAAACGCGGCACGGTAGCACGTGCTCGTCACAAAAAAGTCCTCAAGCAGGCAAAAGGGTATTATGGCGCTCGTTCACGAGTTTATCGCGTAGCGGTACAGGCTGTAACTAAAGCTGGTCAATATGCTTACCGCGACCGTCGTCAGCGTAAACGTCAATTCCGTCAATTATGGATTGCGCGTATCAATGCTGCGTCACGTCAAAATGGTTTGTCATACAGCCGTTTCATTAACGGTTTGAAGAAAGCGTCTGTTGAAATCGATCGTAAGATCCTTGCCGACATCGCAGTTCATGACAAAGCAGCTTTTAGCGCATTAGTCGAAGCGGCTAAAGGCGCATTAGCTTAATTATTAACTAATTAAGTTTAAGTTCTTTCGGGGAAAGGCGAGCAGGATGCTCGCCTTTTTCTTTTCTAATAGAAAATCCCGTTGAAGTTGAAACGCTTTTTGGGTTATCTACTATTTCAAACGCCCCAACGCCCCAACGCCCCAACACACAAAAAACCATACATCCGTGCCCAAACATCCCGAGCTCCTTGAGCCTAAACCGCCGACATCTACAATACTGAACTTTCTTCAAACTAATAAGAGTGTGCTTTACTGCTTTGCAATAAAAAAGAGCAAGAGCATGCGCCACAGATTTTACCTTCCACAGAACAACCACTTTTTATGTAAACAGGCATGCGCTTTATAATTAAGTGACGGCACAATCAAGTGACAGAAATAAATTACTGATACTAAGCAATCCAACCTGTACAGAGAGAGTATAGGTGCGGCTGATGCTAAAGGTGTGTATAAGCTTAAAGGGGAATAGGTTTAAGTAGTTTTGGTTAAAGCTGTGAATAAGGTTTAACCCAAAGAAGAGACTCACTAAATTAAACAAAGTAATAAAAGCGCAGGAGAAGCCTCTCTGCGCTAATTGCATTCACTAGCTAATAAGCATTTTTATTTAAGAAACCGTTGAATATAGTCATAAATACAATTTTTATGTCGAACCAAATAGACCAGCGATGAATGTAATCTAAGTCGTATTCAACCCGCTGAACCATTTTGTTGGTAGTTTCCGTTTCACCCCGTAAGCCGTTTACTTGGGCCCAACCAGTAATACCTGGCTTAACTTTGTGGCGCAGCATGTAGCCCGTAATTATTTTTCTATACTCTTCATTGTGAGCTACCGCATGAGGGCGGGGGCCTACAATCGACATTCTACCCTGCAATACATTAATAAATTGCGGAAGCTCATCTAGAGAGGTACGTCGTAAAAAACCACCAATTTTGGTAAGGCGGGCATCGTTCTTTGTAGCTTGCTTTACTACGGCGCCGTTATCTTGCGTTGTCATCGAACGAAATTTATAAACAGTAATTTGCTTACCATCTAATCCGTAGCGTTTTTGTTTGAAAATAACAGGGCCTTTAGACGTCGCTTTTACAGCCGCCGCAATGCAAAGCATAGGAACGGATATCAATGCAAGAATGGCAATGCTCAGCACCACGTCTTCCATACGTTTTAATACATCGCTAGCACCTTGAAAAGGAGTGTCGTAAACACTTAACGCTTGCACATTGCCTACGGTTTGCCAGCGAGCGTTTAATAGATTGTACATAAAAAAGTTTGGAATAACGTAAACGTTTGCTGTGGTATCGCTGCACTGTTCTAAAATAGAGCGAATTCGATTTTCAGCGCTCATAGGTAGTGCAATATAGATGTAATCTACTTCGTTGCGTTTTGCCATTTCTATCGCTTCAGCAATGTTGCCTAGTACGGTGTTTTGTACTTCATGCTGAAGACGATCGCCTGTTCGATCATCAAAAATGCCATTAAATCGGATACCAAGATGTTCGTTGTTCTGTATCTGTAAAGCGACATTTGCGCCTAAATGTGTCGCCCCGATAACAATAGAACGTCTAGAATTAAGGCCGCTTTTACGGATTTTGAATAAAAATTTGCGCATCACGTATCGCCACACAATGAGCGCGACAAATGATGAAGCAAACCACAGTAATAGTGCCGACGTGGATAGGTTAATGTCTGAAACGAAGAAGTACCCAAGCGTAAGGGTGCCAAAAATACTAATAGCCCAAGTGATGGCCGCTGCCCTTAACATCTCTGGTGTTCTGTGCCCACGCCAAGAGCGATATAGTTCAACACCTTCAGCGGAAATTTGAAAGCACACAACATTGATAAATAAGAGCAAAAGGCTAGTCGTATCTACGGCTAGATGAAAGTACGCCGCACTTGCATAGTATAGAAGAGTAACGATGGAAAGGTCGATGAGCCGATAAAATGTAGAAAAACCGCTCTGATTTCGTACTATCAAACCACCGGTGCCCGTTGATTCCATTGGGTGCGATTTTAGCACTTTGTTAGGTTCTACCTTATTGTCCATTTTAAGTATCTCGAGATGCAAAAGTGAGTTAGCAAAAAGCTGATAGATGCTGAATAAATGCCATTTAATATCGAATCAACTATCAATAACCAAGCAAGAATTACGCCTTTACGATAGGCGCATTGAAAAAATAAGAGAGTGTCATCCTCTTTTCATGTCCGCAACCATAAAAAAGAAGACCTTTTCGGGCCAAAAATACACAAATACTATAGTGTTGCACAGTATATCTTTCTTGTAATTTTATTACAAAATTATTCGTTATACGTTGTCAATGTCCGCAACTTTACAAGTTTATACTTTCCATATTACAAGCAAATGAGATAGCATATGCCGCAAGTTTAAAAGCGTTAGCTAATCAAGCGCTGCCTAATGCTGATGGACAAAAACTGGCATCGTCGCCGGCTAATCCAGTAAAAATCAGGATGGCATTGCCTGAACTACGTGGCGCGGTATGAAAGAGTATTACAAACGGGCACGTTGTTTGCTGCTTATTCTTAAAAGTGTTAAAGATGCTGGTTTAACTCTGTACTCAAGGGTTAAAACAATCGCAGAATAGTAAAAATGCGTTTTTTTTAAAGCAACCGTGTTTGTTTTTGCACTGCAATGACTCATTAGGCCTAAATTCAGAGGAATAGTAATGTCTACATGGACAAAGAACATAATAGTGTTGTCGGCCGTTTGCGCCGCAGCTCCCATAAATGTTAATGCGCAGGAAGCAGGCCGAATTGAGGTTGGGCAGTTTGATTTTGTTCCTATTCTTAACTCGTCAATCAGTTATGTTGATAACGTTTCGCGAGTATCAGATGACGATCCTAAAATATTCAGCTGGCGCTCGGTAATTTCTCCTGAAGTTATAGCTGCGACTGAAATAAACGGAAACCCAGTGCAACTAGGATACAGACTAGAGCGAGGTGTCTATTTTTCAAGTAGTAACGATGATTACACCGATCACTTTTTAGAAGCTTCGACAGAAATCGACATAAACAGTCGAAATCGCTTTAATATTCTCGCCCAGTATGAAGACGGTCATGAAGATCGCGGTTCAGGTTTCTCAATCGGTTTTGGTCAAGATTTGACAACGCCAGATACTTATAAGAGTTCACTTGTTGGTGTTAACTATAAGTTCGGCAGTATAACGTCTAACGCTGGGTTAGCTTTTAGGGCAAATCGCTCTACACTTGAATACGATAGAACTGAGGATCAATACTTAATTCGTAATCGCGCGGTCAACGTTGTGGGGGCAGAATTTAACTATGACATTAGCCCATCAGTCTCTTTGGTGTTGGATTTAACCCGGTCTTCGATAAATTACGATGAGCAGCTTTTACTTGATCCTCTCGATAGTGATGAAACACGACTGCTAGTAGGGGTTAGGTGGGAAAATACAGCCGCGACCACTGGGTATGCAAAAGTAGGTTATAAAGAAAAAGAGTTTGATGCTCAGGCAAGAGACACTTTTTACGGCACTGACTGGGAAGTAGGTGTTGAATGGCAACCGCTGACCTACTCAACGTTCGATTTTTCAACCTCTGCTACAACCAACGAAACCAACGGCGAAGGTAGCTTAATTAGAAGCAGGCTCTATAGAGCATCTTGGAATCACAATTGGTTAGAAAGGCTGAGCACCTCTTTTGGTGTTGTAATAATTGATGATGAATACATTTTAGATGGTGCTGTTTTAGCTAACCGTACTGATGATGTTACTCGGTACAACGCTGCGTTGAACTACAATGCTCAAAGATGGTTAAGCTTCTCTCTTTTCTACAATATCAATAAGCGAGATAGTAACAGAGAAATAATAGGATACGATCAACGTGTTTTAGGTGTGTCTGCTGAGGTAACACTGTGAAAAGCATTGTACTAAAACTAAGCATTTTTCTATCGCTGATGTTTTTTATGGCTTCAACCTGTTTTGCTCAGGCTGGTAACCCGAGTATGAGCCAATATCAACTTGGCTCTGGCGATAGAGTAAATATAAGTGTTTTTGGCCAAGAAGATCTCTCTCTTGAGGTGAGACTTCCCGATGTTGGTACGATTAATTATCCATTTTTAGGTGAAATCAAACTCGTAGGTCTTACTGCCGCAGAAGTTGAGCAACTAATTTACGAAGGGCTATTAGGCGATTACCTAGTAAACCCCTCTGTTTCCGTTTCTATTGTTGAATACCGCCCGTTTTTTATCGATGGCGAAGTGAAAAGACCTGGCGGTTACCCTTATCAACCCGGCCTTTCTGTTAACAAAGCCGCAGCGTTAGCTGGAGGATATACTGAGCGTGCAAGTAAAGATAAAATTCAAATAATAAGGGAAAAAGACGGCCAGCAGTTTGAATTCTCCGTTTCTGTCACCGATATGATACAGCCTGGTGACATCATCACTATCAATCAGCGCTTCTTTTAACCGACAATCGTGTGAGCTAAAAATGGCAGTACAAATTACGGACAATAATGAATCGAACGAACTCATCGATCTCGGATACTATTTCAACATAATAAAACGCTATAGTTTTAGGATAATTGCCTTAAGCCTTGCCTTTACCTTGCTCGTAGCGGTTTTAGTGCTGCGTATGACACCGCTATATACCTCGTCGACAACGTTATTAATTGAGTCTGACAAAACTAATGTCGTCTCAATTGAAGAGGTTTATGGCATTGATACTAAACGCAAAGATTATATGGCTACTCAGTACGAAATACTGAGGTCTCGTCAGGTTGCAGAGAAAACAGTTGAAGGGCTTTCGCTGTACAGCAACGATATATTCATGCCTGTTGAAGAGACGAATGAACCTTCATTGCTCTCTCGCTTTAAAACGCTGTTGCCTTTTTTGCCTCAGACCGAGCCTAAGCAATTCACTGACTCTGAGCTACTTGAGCAAAAGAAAAGAAAGGCGGTTTCGCTGTTGATGGAAGCAACAGATATAGCGATGATGAAAGACACGCAGCTAATGCGAATATCGGTAACTACAGAATCCCCTTCGTTATCAGCACAGATAGCGAATACGATTGCTGACGTTTACATTGAAAGCTATTTGCAAGCTAAAGTGGACATGACGGCTAAAGCAACATCCTTTTTAACGGATAGCATTCAAGGCTTAAAGGGTAAGTTGAATATTGCTGAGCGTAACTTAGCTCGCTTTTATGAAACGAACCAAGTTGTTAATATTGATGGCGTAGTCGGTTTAGCTTCAGATGAGTTAGAACGTCTCAACATTCAACTATCTGAAGCACAAATTGAGTTGAAGCTGAATGAAGTTATTTACAGCCAGATAAAAGACAGCAAAGCATTGTCTGATGTGGCCAGGTTACCTGAAGTTTTAAATCACCCTGCTGTGCAAGATGTAAGGCGAGACGAAGGTAAAGCCTTAGCGAAGGTTAGCGAACTTAGAAATGTATACGGGCCCAAGCATCCTAAAATGATTGCGGCCAATGCTGAGCTTACTGCAATTCGAGACACACTAAGTATTCAAATAAACGATTTGATTAGCAGTATTACCACGCAATATGAATCGTCTAAAGAAAAGGTTAAACGCCTTGAAAGCGAAGTTAATGCGTCTAAAGCGGCTTTCCGTTCACTTTCTGAGCTGGATAACCAAAGAAAAGCCCTTGAAAGAGACGTAGATATCAATCAGCAATTGTATAACTCGTTTTTTACTCGTTTAAAAGAAACGGATGAGTTGGGCGGTTTTGAAACAGCAAATGCAAGGGTACTTGATAATGCGCTTCCTCCGAGTATGCCATCTAAGCCAAATAAAAAGTTGTTTATTGCAGTGGCGTTTGTATTTAGCGTAGCATTCGGTGTGTTTTTAGCCATACTACTTGAAACCTTAAACAGTGGTATTCGTTCTGTAGAGGATGTAGAGCGTAAGCTAGGCCAAAGAATGTTGGGCCTAATCCCCTGGCTCCATCATAAAAAGAAAACTGACTTACCTATACGCTCTTTTTTCGATGGAAAAAAACATCAGTTTTCTGAGTCGGTTCGAACGCTGCGAACCAGTTTATCGTTACTAAACCTAGACAAAGAGCAGCAGGTTATTATGCTTACGTCTAGCGTGCCTAAAGAAGGGAAGACAACGGTTTCTATAAATCTCGCTTTTGCATTAGGTCAATTAGACAAAACCATTTTGATAGATGCAGACTTGCGCAGACCGAGTGTGGGTAGGCAGTTTAATATTCCAAGTTACCAGCCAGGTATCGCAAACTTAATACTGAAGTCTCATACTTTTGACGAGTGTTTAGTACAAGACGAAGAATCGAAAATAGATATCCTTACTGCAGGAACGATCCCTTCAAATCCCCAAGAGTTGTTGTCTGATAAAGGTTTTGACTTACTTATTCAAGAGCTAAAAACGAAATATAAATATGTCGTGATTGATACAGCACCAACGCAAGCAGTGAGCGATTCTATGGTGATCGCAAATTCGTGTGACTCGGTAATTTATGTGGTTAGAGCAGACAGTACTAGCGATAAAGTGATCAATAGCGGTATTTCCCGTTTCTTACAAGTTGGACATCGACTTGATGGAGTGGTGCTTAATCAAGTAAACTTGAAAAAGTCTGACGTAGCACAAAGGTATGCCGGCTTTTATGACCAATACGAGTACACCAGTCATAAAGATGGCGAAAAGTAGTATTTGATAGACCTTCATAGCCATATTTTACCTGGCATCGACGACGGTGCCAGAAACCTCGATATCGCCGTTGATATGGCGCAGCAAGCAGTGAACTGTGGTGTAACACACATGGTTTGCACTCCCCATATTCATCAAGGTTACTTCGATAACAACATCGCCACCATAGAAGCGGCTTTCCTTCAGTTACAAAGCAGTTTAGAGCAAGGTGAAATTCCTCTTTCAATATCCTTTGCTGCCGAGGTTCGCGTAAACGAACTTATCCCTCACTGGATTAAACGAAATGAACTTCCGTTCTTAGGTAACTTTGAGGGAAAGAAGGTGTTGTTGTTAGAGATGCCACACAGTCATGTGCCCCCCGGTTTAGATGCCCTTATTAAATGGCTACTGAAGAATGGCGTTCAACCATTGATTGCGCACCCTGAAAGAAACCGAGAGCTATTGGCCGAGCAGCATAAATTTAATTGGCTTAAACGAACGGGGTGCAAATTTCAAGTTACCGCTGGTGCGCTTACAGGCAGGTTTGGTGAGAAGGTTCAGACGTTTGCTCACACTCTGATGCATGAAAGGGCATTTCATGTAGTTGCATCAGATACGCACGACACAGTTCGCCGGCCTAATGATATGGCTGAAGCTTTCCAAATAATTAATGGCTTTGATGAACAATATGCAAATGTTGTATTTTATTCTACGCCAGCCGCCATTGTTGGAATTGAATAACTGTGCGCCGCCTAGCTCAAAAATATACAGCAAGCGCTCTACGATTGGTTATCGCCTTGTTAGCGCTTTGGGGAATAGTGTGGAGCGCACAGCTGTTTGTTGCGGGCAACGCTTATTACAGCGTTAAAAATACGCTAGAGATATGGCAAAACGACCCCAATAAGGCTTCTTTGCAAAAGGCTGAAGAAGCCCTTGTAAAAATAGACAACGCGCTCAGTTACTTTCCCGACAATGCGCTTTACCATCAAATTAAAGGTCAGATATTCGAATGGCTCGCATTTGTAGATCGCAATGCGCAGTCAGGATATTTTACAAACGCCAACGTAAGCTATCGAAACAGTATTCACCTAAGGCCTAATTGGTCGGGCAGTTGGATTGGGTTGGCAACCGTTAAATGGAAAAAACAGCAATTAGATGAGCAGTTTTATGAATATTTGAATATGGCAATAAAAGTAGGGCCTCAAGATGCAATTACTCACGTTTTTATTATCGAGTATGGCTTTGCCATGCTCAGTGCGCGAGATGTACAGTTTGTAAAAATAAGACAGAATCTTAAGCAGCATTTGCCCTTAGGTTTGATTAATCCATTGAGTAGAAAACAGGTAATTTCAGCCATAGAAAAATACAACGCAAAGCCAACGGCGTGTACATGGCTAAATACTTACGAAGATAAAGGCCCTCATAAGGTTTTGGGGTGTTAAATAAGCCTGCACACCTTAACTTTTGTGCTTTAGGTGTTCGCTTTTAGCCAATCCCAAAGCCCCAGTGAAAAACCTTCAAATAGATTTATTCCTAGCCAACTTTTGAGCACGTAAAGTAAAAAAAGCCCAACCAGTATAGAAAAAGAGACAAACACCATTAACCCCAGTGCCATTATAATTTTACCGGCACGAGCTTCTTCTCTCGATAAATCTCGCTTGTCTTTCCCTGCAAGTACAACAATATAAAATCTACTTCTAAAAAAGCTTATAGTGCCCCGTAAGTCTATTTTATGGTTGCCCCATTTTCTACCGGCAAGTGCTGTATTTAAGTGCGCTAGTTGTTCATCAGAGAACGAGTTCGCAACCTTATCCGGTATGCGTTCAAGCAAGTGCTGTACGTTAGGCTCTTCGCGCACAGGGTGTTTAATTTTAAGAACCATTACATATCTCGTTATGCTTAACTAGTGTTTTTCTTTATGCATCGATAGGCTATTGCTTAAAATACCCAAGGTAAGTAAAACAATAAATGTCGACGTATTTGCGGGTGCTTGAAGCGGAAAGTCTACACTGCTGTGCATCGCCATTCCAATGCATGCCATTAGCGCAGCAAATGCTGTGCCACGAGGTAAAGGATGGCGGCGGGTCCGCATTGCTGAAAAGCTGTGCCTTGCACTAAAAATAACAATAGCTGCGGCTAAAATAGCCCCAACAAGGCCAAACTCGATAGAAAACTGTAGATATTCGTTGTGGGCATGGTCGTAAAAATGTTGCACGCTTTTGCTTTGTTGTTGCGGGTAAACCGTATAAAAAGTTCCCCCTCCTGTACCAATAATAGGATATTGAGCAACTAGAGGGAGCGCCTCCACAATCACCTCATCTCTGCTTTCTTCAGCCAAGGTTGTTTGCTCTAATCGCTGTTGTACCTGCTTTAATCCAAACAAACTACTCACTATAAGTACATCAATTACTAGCATGCTTATAAACAGCGTAACGTAGCTTTTATGTTTTGGTTTAAAGTATAAAAGCCCTAGCGTTGCTGTCACTGTCATAGCGATAAAAAATGCAGTATTGCCCATGCGAGAACGAGACATAACAAGAGCGATTACCATAATAATGATGCCAATTCTAAATAGTACTTTGTTACTCAACCAAAATTTAACTATTCTTCGCAGCCTCTCTCGCTTAGAGCTTTCCGGTGTGGTGTATAAGTTTGCAATAAGGTAACCAATTGCTGCACTAAGTGATAAAAGAAGATAATTGGCATAGTGATTTTTATACACAAAACTACCCGTGGCAATATGAGTGACTGGATAGTTAAAAACAGCGCTGTAATCGGTATTGAGTAATACTTCTAATGTGCCGTAAATAGCTTGGAATATACCTGCAATACTTAGGGTGATAAGCACTTGGCGCAACCGATTACCAGTGCTAATCATGGTTAGGCAAATAAAGAATAAAAAGCAGTAAGCTAATGACTTAAAAAAACTAATAACGCTTTGACCCACATCAAAACTAAGAGATAACCAAGGAAGAGGCGTGAGGTCGTTGCTAAAAATAGCAAACAGCGGCTCTGTGCGAGTGGGGCGGATGGCGTTCACCACTTCTGGCGGAAGAGGGATTATGGTAAGCAATTGCCATGCTAAAAACGCAAACCACAACACAATATAAACACGATAGCGTGCAACTAGCGAGCTAATAGCATTTGTATTAATTAGAAATAATACGCCGCCTATTAGAAAAAACGACATTTGCATAAGCGCCCAAGCCCAAGGTCTGTTTGCGCCTAATGAAAGGGGAAGCCAAAAAAGCGTGAATAAAAGAAAACCGAAAAGAAACTTTTCGGTTTTCTGGAAGGGCTGGGCTATCAACGATTACTGCGCCTTAATTACATCTTTACTATTGATTAGTTAGCTGAAACCGTCGTGTCACCGCCACCTGCGCCTGCTGCGCCGGTGCCAACACCTAAAGGAGAGACGTTGTTTCCATCAGCGCCAGCAGCAGTTGCCGTTAGTGTGGATGGGTCTATACCTGCGTTAATTGCCGCCAGTAGGGCATCGTCTTCGCTCAGCATGCCCATTTGCGAAGCAATGCCGTATATTTCATCGGCACTTTCTGGGAAGAAAATCATAGCAATGGTCACTACCTGCGTTGGTATTTCTGGCATTGAATCTAACCCAGCTATGGTAATTTCAAATCCAGACGCGTTTTCGTTGAGCAAAGTCACCATGCTTTCGTAAGATTGACGATTTTGCTGAAGGTACGCCAGCCCTTCAGCATCGAAGTATAAGCCTTCGGTAAGTACCGCTTCACTTATTTTGCTAGAGGCCGTAATCAAGTCTGCTCCCGCTTCAACTTCGTTGATAAGCAAGCCTCTCACTTGTGTACCGGGGGCAACAGAAGCCTCTTGGGCCTGGGCCACAGGCGATAACAGTAATACTATGCTTACTAAAAATGATAAAAAAGCACTGTTTCGCATAACATCTCCTAAAAGCTAAAATGTCTTGTTGGCCATTCCCGCCGACAATGTTGTGTAGTGTACATCAAATGCGCTATGTGCGCTGCTTCTTTTTGCATGGGTTTACCTTGCGCCCAGCACATAAATTAAACATGCCAAAGCGTGGGTTTTGCAAAATAGTAGCCTTGTTGAAACTGGACATCGGCCTGCGTAAGCGCCATCGACTCGGCCTCATTTTCCACAAGTTCTGCAATTACTTTAATATTTAAACTGCGGGCAACGCTTAAAAGACTACTCACAAACAATAAATTATCTTTGTCTGTGTGGAGCCCTTTGGTTAACTTGCCAGAAACTTTTACAAAGTGGGGGTGAATTGCCCTTAACCCTGTAAGTGATGCAAGATTATCGCCAAAATGCTCAATAGTTATACGGCATCCTAAAGCTATTAACGTTTTCGCTAAGCTAACTGCCTGCGTTTTATGGTGAATGAGCGCCGAATCCTCTACTTCGATAACCAGTTTTTTACACAAATCTGGATTGTTGCGCAGGCTATTAACCAACCACTCTTGAAAAGGCGCGCTGGCAATTGATGCATTCGCAATATTAATGGCAATATCGCGAGTGGTTTCGGTAAGTTTGCTCAGCACCAAGCTTACCACTAACTTATCAACTTCAGGGATCAGGTTTAAGCGCTCAGAAGCAGGAATAAGCTGCGACATGGGTATAATGCCCCCCGTGTCTTTATCTTTAAATCGTGCAAATGCCTCGAAATAGGTGGGGCTATTTTCTTTTACGTTCATAACAGGCTGAATTAACAGGTCGGCACACTGCGTTTCTAACACATTGTTTAAACGCTCACGCCACGCCGTGTTGCTATGAATAAACGTAAGCTCAGATGCAAACTGCCAGCCCTTTTCCTGCTTGGTTGCCGCCATGAGTGCGCTGTCTGCATTTTCCATGATCTCTGAAAAAGACTGCTCATCGTGAAATTTAGCTACTCCCATTAATACCGTTTTAGAACCGTTTTTAAGAGGGGTAGTGGCATTTAATGCATCGCTCAACACATTTAAACGTCGCTCACACTCGTTCTGCGACACCGCTTCCGTCATTATTACAAAGTCAGCACCTGATACACGAAACAAAAATGTTTTTTCTGGAAACTCTTTGGTTAAGGTAGTTAGGGTATTTGCCACGTTCGACACATAAGTATCGCCCTCTTGTGCACCTAGTGTGGTGTTTATCATATTTAGGTGGGCCAGCCTGGCAATAATTATATATCCCTCGTCATTAGCTGCTGTGCCGCTTAACAATGCGTTCATGTGCCGAGTAAAGGCACTGCGGTTAGAAAAACCCGTTAAACTGTCTTCATAGGCTTGCGCTTTAAAATGCTCAACCTTCTGCGTGAGCTCTTTAAACATGGCCTCAACAGAAGAGGATAACTTGTTGACTGCGGTGGTAATAAAATGTAGCTCTTTGGTAAAGGGCGTATAGCTAATGTGAGAAAACTTTTGGTTCTGTATATCGTTAATTTTACTTACCACTATGCGCAGTGGCTTGGTAATAGCGCTAATAATTAATAACAGCACAATGTAAGCTAAAACAAACGCGGCAAAAAACATGAGTGCGCTTTGCTTAACACTCTCCCATAGCGTTTGGTTTGCGAGGCCAGGATGACTTTGCACCACAAGCTGCCCAGCCATTGTCCATCCGCTATTTAGTTCGGTGGTTTCTTCTGGGGGCGTTACGTTAACAATATTGGTGAACCATTCTGGCACCGTACTCATCGTATTTGGGTTTCGGCGCTCTATAAGCATATTACCTTCCATATCAGTAACCGTAATGTACTGATAAAAACCACGGTCGAAGATGGCGTTGACCATGGTTTCTGCCGTGGCGATGCCATTAGGCTCTGCTAAGTAAGGGGTTATGGATAGCCCAAGGGATGTGGCAGTATCCTGGGCATGGGTAGCAAGCTGTTCATTCACATACTCTCGGGTTAGCTTAACGTTTATAATAAACGACCCTGCAAACACCAAGATCAAAAACACCAGCAAGCTTGTGCTCAGTTGGGTAGATAGTTTCATTGTTATTGCTTATCTCCGTTCATTACGGTGTTTAACCGTTCTACCATATCGTCCCACATTTTCATGGGTCCACTGTCTCTTAATTTTTTGCCCGTTCCCATCGCTTTTGCCGCCCACAGCCCATTACCATTAAAACTGTATATGGGGGCAAGGTCGCGACGCTTATTAGCAGGTAAAATGCGTTTATTGATATTGTCTAACACTAATGGGATGGAACTGGGGGTTTGATAATACGCCAAAACCATATGGGGTTGGCCAAGGTCTAATGCAGTAACGTACATTAGGCGAAGCTGTGATTCTGAAATGCCTAGCTCGATTAACGAAAAGTACTTTGCGATAACGTAGTCTTCGCAATCACCTGCACCGGTGGCAATAAGCTCGATAGGGGTTGCCCAGTAATCTTTTTGACCCCAGTGAATAATATCGTCGACAAAATCATACTGATTGAAAAAACGATTTACCGCGTATAATTTTTCATCGAAATCATCGGTTTGCAGCTCATCAATAAGCTGTCGCCATTCTGCTACATCTTCAGATGCTTCGCTGCCGTAAACAAACTCTATACGCTGATATACCTCTGTGGTGAATAGGTTTTGTTGCTGAGCAAATAACGAAAGAGTAAAAAGTACACTGCCTGTTATCAACACGCAGAAAATTGCTGAGTAACTATACGTTCTCAGCTTATTTGTCGACTTGTTTTGCCAGCTACAATGTACTTTGATGAACAATTGCCCCAAGAGTGTGCAAAGCGATACTTTTACAAAATTTATGTGGCTAATAATACTGATAACTTAAGAGAAGTGCATTGGGAAAAACTGAAAATGTTTTTTTAGGGGGCTAGGGTTGCACATTGCTATGATAGCGCTGAACTAAGGCATTCGAAATTGAAAGAGGCATGAGCGCGGTAAACCGCGCTTTAGAAGAAATTTCGGCAATTATATAAACGGCTACTGAACGGCTTGAAACTTGCAAATTATTTTGCATCCCAAGCGCATACCCTGTATTTTGCGCATGATACGATGGAGTTGTTTATCAACATTGCTATGGAACTATTAACACCAGTGCTCAGTTATGATCATTCGTAAAAGCCCGCTATACCTATTTTCCCCTATTATCTACGTGCTTTTATTAACACGAGCATCTTTAGACCCTCTGCTAAAAATGACTGACTTTGGCGGTGTTAGTTTGGGTGCACTGCTTAACCTTGCAGTAATAGTTCTTTTTTTTGGTGGCTTGTTTCAGAGCAGGGGCACAATATCAGCAAGCGTATTTAAACTATGGGCAGGCTTTCTTGCCATAGGCTTAATATCGATTGTTATTTCGCCGATACCAATGACTTCCTTTCGTTCTTTTGTATCGGTATTAACCTACTTTTCACTATTCTCCTTTGCCTATACATTTGTTCGTTCAAGAGAAGACCTCGCGTCTGTACTGAAACTAATTATTTACACTAGCTTTCTACCGTTTGCGGTGTCTGCTTTTCAATTTGTATTCCCCGAAACCAGCACAACAAGGGATGGCTTTAGACTTCATGGCAGCTTCAGCCATCCAAACATCTTCGCTTTTTACTTAGTATTGATTGCGTCGGTTTCATTTTATTGCATTAAGTCGGAAGCAGTGTTTTTCTCGAAGCGTTTTATTCGATTATGTCACGTTATTATTCCACTAAGTGCCATATGCCTTATCGCTACGCAAACCCGAAGCGCATGGATAGCGTTTATTGCTATCTTCTTTATCTATGGACTTTTGTATGAACGGAAATACGTTGTTTTGGTGTGTTGTATAGGAGTACTCGCATTATTTTTACCGTTTGTTCAAGAGCGGATTGCTGATTTAGCGTCCGATTCTCAAATAACCGACTCTGGTGGTGAAAAGCTAAACTCTTACGCATGGAGAAAAGTGGTTTGGTTATCATCGTGGGATTTTATTCAAAATAAAATCTGGTTTGGTCACGGATACGATACTTTTTCTCACTACTTTCTGGATTTCTTTGTTTTAGAGGAGAGTAAAGGTTTCGATGCGCATAACGCTTATGTTCAAGTGACATTTGACATGGGATTTTTAGGTGTTTTAGCGTTTTTTATATTATTGATTGGTATCTTAACTAAGTATCTACGCTATTTTTCCTTAGATCCCAAAGGCAACAGTGTGTTTATTGGCGTAATCGCCGCATTTATGTTGGTTTGCTACTCCGATAATATGCTTTTTTATCTTTCTTACTGTTGGTATCTGTGGTTGTTTTTAGGGAGTGGATGCGCGTTTTTAGAATTGAATGCAAAAAAGAAAGCAACAATGCGGATGATGGTCAGGTTAGATGGCTAACCAAACACAGTTCTATTTATTAGCAAAAAATTATTTCTTTTCGCGAAAAGTAAATTACAGGGAAAAACAAGTGAAAATAGCCTATTTAGTCAACCAATACCCCAAAATAAGCCATACGTTTATTCAACGAGAAATCCTTGCACTAGAACAGCAAGGCTTTAGCGTAAAGAGACTCTCGTTGCGCGCTGAGCCCTTTGATTCTCTTGGCGATGAAGATAAATCTGAGTTTAAAAAAAAACGTTTATTTTAGAACGTTCTAAAGTGAACCTACTTTTATCGTTCATTGGATGGGCCGTTACGAATATAGGTACATTTAACTCAGCGCTTAGCCTTGTGCTGAGAATGAATAAGAAATCAACCAAGATGACGTGGTCAACCAAAATTGACCAACCCAGTTAAGCTACTTTCTTCTGTTTCAATGCTGCCACTTCATACTGATTCGGACTCATATATCCTAAGTATGAATGTAACCGCATCGGATTATAAAACATCGCGATGTACTGCAAGATATCTTGCTGTGCTTCGAGACGGGTTTGATATGACTTCCAATGCACACGTTCTTGTTTCAGTGTACCGAAGAAACTCTCTACCACGGCATTATCCCAACAGTCGCCTTTTCGACTCATGCTGCCAATAAAACCATGGCCTTTCAATAATCGACGATACTGGTCACTTGCATACTGACTTCCTCTGTCAGAATGAACAATCAATCCTGGCTTCGGGCGACGTTGCCAAATCGCCATTGTCAGTGCATCGCAAACAAGCTTGGCCTTCATTCGTGAACCCATACTCCAGCCCACAACCTTCCGCGAGAACAGATCAATAACCACGGCTAAATACAACCAACCTTCACGTGTCCAGACGTAGGTAATATCGCAAACATACGCTTGGTCCGGTGCGTTAACGTCAAACTCACGGTTGAGTACATTGTCGAATACGGGCTTGTCGTGATCACTATTGGTGGTGATTTTATACTTCTTCTTGTATCGAACCTTTACGTTGGCTTCTTTCATTAACTGCCGCGTTTGCTGTCGGCCTACTGGATAACCTAAACAGTTCAATGCTCGCTGCATTCTGCGGCTACCGTATGTATGCTCACTCGCAACATCTATGGCTTCAATCCATTCGAGCATCTCAGTTTTTTCGTTATCCTTCTGCGTCTGCGGCCATTCCTGCTTCTTCACATACCGGTAGAAGCCATTTCTATTCACGCCCAACAGTCGACACATTAAATCGACTGGATAGGTCTTTTTACGTTGCGCAATGAAGCGATATTTTATTTCGTTTCCTTGGCGAAAAAGACCGTCGCTTCCTTTAATATGCGCTTTTCCATTTCAAGCTGTTTGACCTGCGCTTTAAGTCGACGGATCTCTTCTTGCTCTGGTGTTAATTTGCCGCTGCCTCTAAATGCTTGCCCATCATCATCTTGCTGGTATTCCTTGACCCAGCGACTGATCATCTGATTGTTAACATCTAACATTTTGGCAACATCGGTTCTGCTATGGCCTTGATCAAGCACAAGACTAACCGCATCGAGTTTAAATTCTTTGGTGTAACGCTTTCTTTCAGGCATCTCTTTCTCCAGTTAAGCTGATATTATACTCTTAACTGGACTGGTCAATTCAATTGGACCACGTCAAGACGCTGTTTAAACACTTTATCTGCTTAATTGAAGCAAGGTTTGTTGCTAGCGAGTGCATACGCGTGGGAGCAGCGCATATTCACACACACTTCGGTACTAACTCGGCAGAGGTGGCAATGTATGCTTCTCTTATTTCGAATATTCCCTACAGCCTTACTATTCACGGGCCAGAAGAGTTTGATTATCCCTCTGACTTAAATCTCAATGGGAAAATATCGCGCAGTAAGTTTGTAGCAGGGGTATGTAGTTTTGGTCGTTCTCAACTTTACCGTTGGTTGGCTTCTGACATGTGGCATAAAGTACAGGTTGTTAGATGTGGGCTAGAAAAGGAATACTTCGATCAGGCCCCATCATCATTAACGTCTATTATCAAACCTAATAATATTACTTTTCTTTGTATAGGTAACATCGTCCGAAGCCAGGAATAATTGTTCATTCTGACAGAGGAAGCCAGTATGCTAGTGACCAGTATTGTCGATTATTGAAAGGCCATGGCTTTATCGGCTGCATGAGTCGAAAGGTGACCGTTGGGACAATGCCGTTGTAGAGAGTTTCTTCGGTACACTGAAACAAGAACATGTGCATTGGATATTATATCAAACGCGTCTCGAAGCACAGCAAGATGTATTGCAGTACATCGCGACGTTTTACAACCCGATACAGTTACGTTCATACTTAGGCTATATGAGTTCAAATCAGTATGAATTGGCAGCAATGGAGCAGAAGAAAGTAGCTTAACTGGGTTGGTCAATCGTGATTGACTACGTTACTCTTTGCCATAAATAACTAACTTATACTACAGCTTTTTTTTTGGATTACCCTTGATCATGCCGAAGCTAATTGTTCTGATTAATTTTTTTAGAAGTCCAACGGTGATTTTTAGAAACCCAAGAAATGTTTTTGGAAATATCAACGCTTCTAAATAGTTTGACAGCCCCTGAGACCACTTCCGTTCATATACTTCATTACAAAACCCGATTGTAAAACTATCGTAATTCGCCTTCAAAAGATCTCTTGTAGCTTCTGAAAATGCTCCTCTACAATACGCATCCTCATATTGAAGATTCTTCATGCAAGAAAATCGATGACTATAAAAATACAATTCCTTGTTATTACTTAGGTTTGCATCATGCACTCGTTTTATTGCTAAGGGTTCTGAAAGGATTAATACGTTGTTTTCACACGTAAATCTTAATACAAAGTCAAAGTCCTCAGAATGCTTCATCATGGAGTCGAAGCCGCCAATTTTTATAGCTTCCATGCGTGAAAACATCATTGCAGTTGCAGTACCAATGTAATAGTCTTTAATAAGACTTCGTTGATAGTCTCTACCAAGGATTAACCTATCGTGGTCGAAGTGTGCAATAGGCGACTTTTTGTGCTTTCTCGTATCTTCAGATTCTTCATTAAAAAAATAATCATTGCAAATTAAGCCAGTGCTCATTTTTAACCTGTTTGCGGCTTCAACTTTTTTGGCGAGATTATTTGGGAGGAAAATATCATCAACATCTAGGAAAGAGACCCATTCTCCAGCTGCTATGTTAATACCAACATTACGAGCAACAGATACGCCACCATTATCTTGTTTCTTTAAGACGATGGGAACTTTTGATGACTTTTGTAATTTTTTTACAATTGCGACTGACTTATCGGTAGATCCGTCATCTACAACCACAATTTCAATTGGCAAGTAAGTCTGGTTATTTACTGAGCGAATTGCATCACTT
The DNA here is from genome assembly GCF_048987005.1 of Alteromonas ulvae. Taxonomy (GTDB): domain Bacteria; phylum Pseudomonadota; class Gammaproteobacteria; order Enterobacterales; family Alteromonadaceae; genus Alteromonas. Next base: position 1,816,236 of record NZ_CP185261.1, read on the forward strand.
ATGAATTTCTCGCCATTATAGCAGGGAATAACTACACTAATTTTCATTCAAGCGCCTATGTATCGATTTAACTAGTTTTAAGAGCACTGCATAATAAACTTCATCATTTAATATAGTAAAAGCTGAAAGTTCAATAGTGATATATAGTTACACGAAATGTTATCACTAAATAAGATTTAATTCAGGTTAAAATAAAAGAAGCTACTTGAGCGTGTTGATCTTTATGGTATGAAAGGTAATCAAAAATGAACCGATTGTAATGATGTCGCCGAAAACCAACATGTTTCTTTCGATATGTAGAGAGACTTATCCAGCGAATTTGGAAACTGATGGCCCTAGGACAAGATCACGAACATAAATTAGCCAATTGAATTGCCAATCACTATAAAACATGGACGAGTTATACAGTCTGTGATCTTATACTCTCTTTTGCGGAGAGAGTCATGGATACAGGGGCATTTGAACGATTTTTTGGTGATTTAGAAGATCCTCACCAGTCAGTTAAGGTGGCGCATTTATTTTCAGATATTTTATTTCTTATGGTCTGCGCATCTATCGCAGGAGCTAAGGGCTGGGAAGAGATTGAAGACTTTGGTGATTTACATTTCAAGTGGTTTACCGAGAAAGGTTTGTTCAAGAATGGTTTACTGGTGCATGACACCATTGCTCGCGTGGTATCCAGAGTAGATACAGAGCAATTTCAGCGTTGTTTTTATTCATTGGATGAAGTCCGTTACCGAATTGTCAGCCGGACAACTGATTGCTACAGATGGTAAGCGACTTTGTGGCTCATATAACCGTGAAGACAGGCAATCAGCTATCCACATGGTGAACGCCTTTGCCACCGAAAACAATGTGCTGCTGGGTCAGGTCAAAACACAAAGCAAGTCGAATGAAGTGACGGCTATCGCCGAGTTACTTCAGCTTTTAGACATCAAGGGCTGCCTCATATCAATTGATGCTATGGCTTGCCAGACTAAGATTGCAGGGCAAATTGACGATAGCGGCGGAGATTATCTGCTTGCCCCGAAAGGAAATCAACATGACCTGTTCGATGCGGTACGAAAGGCGCTTGCCGGTTGCGTGAATGACGAAGTGATTTGCATGGAAAAAAGCCATGGGCGCAGCGAAGCAAGAGCTTATTATGTGATGGATGCAACTGAGTTATCGAAAACCTTCCCGTAGTGGAAAGGGCTGAAAAGTGTAGGCGTCGCGCTAGGCTACCGGCAGCTCAAAAATGGTAAAGCTTCCATTGAGTATGATATTACATCAGCTAAACGGCATTAACCAAAGCTCGCTTTGCCAATGCAGTACGTAGTTATTGGGCCGTGGAAAATAGCTTGCATTGGGTGCTGAAGGAAGACCACTGTCAGATATACCGAGGTAATGCAGCAGAGGTACTTTCAGGCGCGAGAAAAATGGCACTCAATATGTTGCGGGCCGAGACAAGCAGAAAAATTAGCATTCCGCGTAAACAAAAACGTGCCCATGGCAGCACCGACTATCTGGAGCTGGTATTAACAGCTGGTTTGGAGGCGCTGAGTGAAAATTAAGCACTCATGCTCTTACCCTGCTGATGGCCTGTATTCAGGCTCTTTAATTTATGGTCAAAGAAAGGCGTGATTATTGAGATTATCTAATTTTTATCTAGTTTCAATATGCCAAAATCGTTATTCATTGATGTTAGTGTTTTTAAATCTCATCAGAAGAGTGCTAAAATTTTCGACTTAGTAGGATAAGCTATTGTAAAAGTCTCGGTGGTAAATCAACTAAGATACGTTTAGTGATTTATAGTGCAAGTTTACCCGCCTATTTCGAATTTTCAGCTGACAGGCTCAAGATGTCAATTATGGGCTATAACTGGTCAATATCATTTTCATAAACGAAAGTGGTGATTGCTGATAAAGGCTAAGATAGTCCGGCTATGCCGGATTTGATAAATAGTCGTAATACTTTGTAACTAATATCAAGAAATGTTGTTAACACCAAGAATTTAGAACAGTAAAAACAGGCAATATCAACATTTGAAGGGCGATGTATCGATATCATCACTTGGTCGAAAATATTTATTCAAACTAAGAAATATCGGGTATTAGCTGCACGGTAACTCCGATAAGCAAGAGACTAGCATAGTATGGTAACAATGGCTTTCACATATATGTGGTTATCAAAGAGAGTTAATTAAAAGGCATAAAGTGAAGTTCAACGACGAAATTGTTTTCTCCTCTCTAACGACATTGTAATGTGTAAAACTTGGACTTGATAATTCAAGTTAACAAGTGAAGAAGAACATGGGTAATATTACAACTGTTGGGTTAGATGTAGCATAAACGTGAGTCATTTCGTAGGATGTAATCAAGCGGGCAAAATTGTCCGAAAAAAATGCTTAGACGTTCTGATATATTGAGGTTTTTCAGTACTCTAGATACGTGTGTGGTGGGTATAGCGCCGTGATGCGAGTCATTAAAACCAAAGATACGCCACTCGCGAGATGGGTAATGCGCATAGCGTACACACGCGGGCAAAACAAAACTGCCGTAGCGTTAGAAAATAAATTAGCTCGAATAGCATGAGCGCTATTAACTTGATGGGGATGTTATGCGTCTGAGTTGGCTGCAATTAAGTAAAGTCAAGTAATACGTTCACTTCCAAGGATTGCTGAATAGACATGATGTGATGACAATTTGGTTAAACCGACATATCAAAAATTTGATAGGGCGTATGGATTAACAAACCGTTTCAACAATAAGGACGATATGGGCGAAGTTCATCGAGGCCCGAAGTTAAAGCACTTCATTAAGAAGCCGGATATACGAACGCAAACCTAACGTTCAAAACACCATGTTTACTCTTGCAATATTGGAGGAGCCCATATACACGCTTTATATTTTAACAATTTAAAAAGAAATAAAATATATGAATATTAAAGAAATCTTACTATCCTACGAAATAAGACTTCGTAGAAAAATACTTGGAAAAAAGCCACCAAACCAACTAATAGAATCGGTTACTAATAAAGCCTGCTTTAACCTTAGAAATGTCGTTCCTTTTGTGTCTGGCCAAAAGGTGTCAGGTAGATACCATAAGTTTTCTTGGCCCTATGGTGTTTTATCTAAAGGTCTATGCTTGGTCAAAACAGAATGGTCTTCAAATGTTCAATTAACATTGGCTAAGTATTGTGATGATTTTTCTGACTCTGGATTAAACATCACTTCAGTTGAAGAGTGTATGGTCGGTGAGACTATTTTACATATGGCAGAGCTGCATCAAAATAGAAAGTGGGCAACAGCTGCAGATAGAGTAGCGAATTACTTAGATTCTGAGTTCAAAAAGACGCCTCACGCAATATCTTACCTAGGTAACCAAGAGGCATTGTGCTTTATTGATTCTGTAATGATGATATGTCCATTTTTGATAAAATACGGTGTTGCAAATCAAAAAGAAAGGTTTATAGAATTTGGTTTAAGGCAGCTATCAGATTTTTTAACCTATGGAATGGATATAAATAGTAACTTGCCTTTCCATGGTTACAACCCTTCAAAAAATAACATACCGGTTGGGCTAGTCGGTTGGGGGAGAGGTACTGGGTGGTTAGTCATCGGACTCTTAGACAGTACTCTAGCATTACCAAAAGATCACGCTTGGCGCAGCCAAGGCCTAGAACATATTGAACGACTAGCGAATACTATTTCACGGTATCAAATTGAAAGTGGTGGTTGGGAAAGCCTTTTAAATCGTTCAGGGACTTATGATACGTCTGCAACGATATTTTTGTCATACTTCATATTAAAAGCGGTAAGAGCTAACGTTTTACCAATAAGTTATGCAAAAAATATCAAAAAGTCAGTTGATTCTTTAAAAGAATGCATATGGAAAGATGGAACTGTTGACCTAGCGCAGGGTAATTGCATATCGATGACTCACATGTCAAATACGTTTTCACCGCAACCGTTTGTTCAAAGTATGGCCGCAGTTGTTTTCGAACTACAAGAGTCTTTAACTTCAATTACAGCATAGGTCAATTTTTTCTATCTAAACTAAAACTTGCATCAACTACCCTGGATGCGCTCGCCAACAAAAACGTCGTCTAATAGTCTAAACTATTTTTTAAGAACTGTTTTGAATGTTCTTGTTCTATGGATAAGATTTTATTTATGTAATTCCAGTCGATGTCGTTCGTCAATTTATCTACTGAAAAGTCGTTGTAGTCAGTTACAAGCCTACTTTCTAAACCAAACAAGCTCAAAATAGAAACGAATCTTGATAGACCTCTTCGCCTATTGCCTATAGAAATAAACTTCTTATTAAACAAAATAGCAAAAACAGTCCCATGGAATGAGTCAGTGATGACATAGTCTGCTTGAATAAATCCATTTATCCAGTTTTCCACTGCGGGATATACGAATTCATCAATATTTTCTGAGTTTAAATTTTCTAAATCTTTTCGTGGCATGATTGTGAAATGCTTAGTATTGAGCTTTTGTGACGCTTCTCTTTCTATTTTTTTGTTTGAATCTGAACGATCTAAAACGTAAGAAAAAATCTTTCCTTCTGGCGATTGCAGATTAGCTTTATCAACTAACTCCCTATAGACACCTGTTTGAACTAAAAAGGTGGGGTCTAAAACTCTTTCAGCGTCGATAGCTAAATGAATCTTGCAAAGCTCTACAGCTGATTCTTCCCTAACAGATACAGAGTGAAAGTTACTAATAAGTTTCTTACATTTTTGAGTCTCTTCGTCGGAAAATGTCCACTCATCAATTCCAAAAGAAGCTGCATATGAAACCCTTGTCATATTTGGCTTAGAATCTAAAAATTCAAAAAAATAATTCACAATATTTGCGGAGTAATCAGTCCTCCAGACTTGATCACTCCCGACCACGAAGCCGTCGAAATTGTAATTTTTAATATCGTTGAAACTAAATACATTCTTGACTAATGATGTTGTATTGATATTCTTTTCGATAAAACTCTCAGAGTTTTTAGCGATTATTTTCTTCTGTTCTTTCGTCGTGAAATCAGGAACTAAAATAGGTGTCTTAAAAACTACTTTCTTGATGCAATGTTTAAGAAAATGGAAGCGTTTCTTCCAAAGTGGATAATGCCGGAGATCATTTCTGATTAGTTTCGTTTCGTGCCCTAACTCTTGGATAACATGCTGCAGCGCAAAAGCTTGTAATAGGCCTCCATAGTTATTATGCAGAGGTAATGTCATTGTTGCGATATGGCGTTTATTCATTCTAACTAGCTTCCCGGACGTAGGAGTTAAATGCTTTATTAAGACAATAATTATACATTATTAAATTGCTCTAAGATTATCAATTTCCCCTAAATCATCTATAAGCGTGAGAACGGCTTTAGTACAGAATATTCTGCTAATTCGTTTTTAACGTGATTATTTTTCGGTCGATGTGGTCTTTGAGTTATCGCCTCTTTGAGTTTTATAAACAGCGTATAATTTTCTACTTTATAGACTTTGGACTTGTGTTTTCTTACTAGCTTTACATCACCTGTTGTAACGTCGCCCTCCAACCTGGCATTTAGCGCTTTAATTTCTAGATTAAAACTATTGGTCTCTATAGGTAGGCAATATCTATCGGGTTGAAAAAATGTGGATGAACTGGGTACTTGCAAAGCTAAAATAAGGCTTCGCAAACTCCAAAGTGAGCTTCCTGGTCCAGAATATTCATCTAAAAACCGAAGGTCCTGTGATTCATACCCTTGAGTTGGTACACCATCAACTAAACTTGACTGCGAAATAAAATAACGCCAAATTGAATCAAATGCTCTTCCTGCTACACCATGTTCAACGCCTTCATTATCCAATAAAACTGAAGCTATCAAGGGACAAGGAGCCGCCATTCTGTAGCAGACACTTCGTCCAAAGAAAGGAATACCTTTTGGGGAAAAAAAATATTTAAATGATTGTGAAAATTGTTTATTCGATTCCCTTATAAAATTATGGTCCAATTGAGGGTCAATTTTATTGATCCAATATAAAGAATAATGAAAGGCCCAAGCATTATAATAGTCAAATTTTTCACCATCACCGTCGCTAAACCAACCATTGCCATTATAGAAAGACTTAATCCTGTAATAGCTCGTCAGATCGACCTTATACGTGTCGTTCATCGTTTTAAGTACGAGCATTATGATAGTTTTGAATAAATGCCAATTGTTGTCAACGGTTTTACATTCTGCTGCGCTCGCAAGCCATATAGTCAAATTCTTGATAGTTTTCTTGGAAAGGCATCTATATAGCGTATCTTTAGAAATCCAGAAAGCTAAGGCCACATCTGCCGCCTCACATATTAGCTGGCTATAGTCTTTTACTTCACCCCAATAGTCCACCGATTTTGGGTTTGTACCGTTTTCGAAAGCAAGAGCTAGTTTCTGTACAATGATGGAGGTCTTAGTTTGATCATTTTTTGAAATATCGTTAGTTACAAATGCGGCAAGAAAAGGTAAAAACCGTGTACAGCCTTCAACGGCATCGATGTTTCTACTATTATAGCTAAACTCTCCCTTGAAATAACATCGAGTACAGCTGATATCTGAATGAAAAACAAAAGAGTCAATAAAATATGTGTTCAAATAAAAGAATCTGTCCGTGAATTTTTTATCGGAGAGATAATGTTCCTTTAGTGCCTCATCTCTTTTCGCAAAGCTTTTGGGTATATTTGATTTATAAATTGTTGCTGCTTTAACTCTAGAAATAGACTTTTTTACTTTATTAATGAACACGTTAATTCCTTATCGTCAATCTACGACTTTAACTTTATAAATAGTATTGCATGTTGATCAACTCTTAATTTTTTCAAAAAGATCACTAATAACGTCTCTAGCATAACTATTAAAAAAAGTAAACATCAGTAATGTGTATATCAAAAAACCAATAATGATTTTCCCAAATAACGCTACAATTAATACAAGATCTGTTGAAATAGTCGCAAAAATATAGGTTGAAAAAACAAACATAAAAACAGAACAAAAAGTCGGAGGAAAAACTGCCTTCAACGAGTTGAAGAGTCGAACTTCAATATGTTGATTAGTAATTTTAAATTTTATATATACCATTAAACAATTAGCGATAAACAATCCAAGAATAGACCATTCTATTGAATGAAATGCTCCTATTCCAGCCAAAAATAACTTTAATAGCGTAGCAATTGCATTAGCTTTGAAAACTGGTTTTGTTCGGGCTCTTGAAATTAACAGCGATGGTAAAAACCAAACTATTAAATTAGGTATCATCGTAAAGCAAAGAAGAGTAAGCAAGTGCGCGCTTCTTTCCCATTGAACACCGAATATTAAGAAGATTAGTTCTTCTGAAACAATAGCCAATCCCAAATATAAAGGCATTATAATACAGGCAGCAAGCTTTATTACTTGCACATAAACGTCTGTGAGGTCAAGCCTTGCTTTGGCACGCGAAAAGCCAGGGAGTAAAACAGCATTTAGTGGTGTGACGGTTACTTCAGAGATCATCCTAAATGCCCTTTGAGATACCGAAATCAAGGCAAAGGAACTACTTCCTAATATGAAAGCAGTAGTAAAATTAATACTGCGCTGAGAGACAAAATTTAACCCTGCATTAAAAAATAATGGCAGGCCAAAACCAGCGATAAATCTCATGTATTTAAGACTAATAGAATGAGAGGGGGTAAATCTGTCCAAGAATATAAAAAATGTTGTCACACAAATCGTTTGAATTATTTTTCCGGTTACTACCGACCAAACTCCAAAATCGTAAAGTACTAGTACTATAGAAATTATTCCTCCTAGTGTATTGCCTATCACATTCACTATCATTATGGTTTTATTTTGAAAGTTTCTTTGGAGTCTCGCAAGACTGACCAATGAAAAAGAGTTGATAATGGGTATAGAAGCTAGCCAATATAAAAGGTCAGCTGAATTTGGATAGAAGTAGCGATCACTTATTGGTGCTATTAGAAATATAATTAATGCTGAAAAAAAGGTAGATAGTGAGATTAGGAACCAGTAGCAATTAGTTGCCAAAGTAGGACTCCAATTTCGTCGCTGTATGAGTATTTGATTTACACCAAAATTACTGAATAAAACCATCATTTCAGTAATCAAAAAGCACAGAGCAATTAAACCAAATTCGTCCACCGTTAAAATTCTTGCAAGAAGCGCATAAACTACCAAAGTGGCCAATTGAGTGTAAAAATTTAAGACCACAGTCCAATAAGTGCCCAAAATAGTTTTTCTTGCAGTTGTCATTGAGTTTTTATTCCACCCTCAATATGCTTTTTTATACCATCATAAATCCTTAAGTCGATTTGACAGAGTTCTCTTATTCTTTGAATTTTGGAAGGGTCATTATAAATTTCAGCAACGATAGGTTTATTAGGAGATGAATTGGAATGATTAATTTTAATCTTGGCATCAAATTCTGAATTCAATTCATCAACCCAGACTTGGAGATTCTCCAAAAAACCTACTTTATAATAATTCTTTAAATTATCTATTGCTAAATCAACTGCAAAATCGGGGGAGTTTTTTATATCTTGAAAATCTAAGCCGGAAAAAAAACGAGCGTATGTCATTCCGCTTTTTAGCATTCGGTCTTTAGCGATGTACTCATCAATAGTGAGAGTGTTTTTTTTCCAACTCTCTTTCTTATAAGTATTGTAAACATATTCAGATATAAACCTATCGATAGGCTCTCTTAGGACTGTAATGAAATTCCAATTTTCCTTAAACGCTTGAACTAAAGCTGGAGTCGCATAACAATGTCCACTTACAAAAACTTTCTTATTGGACGCTAAATAAGTTGCAATATGAACCTGTCTAATTTTTTGATCATAGATACCAGTTATTTCACTTGCCTTTAGTGCTAATTCGCCATCAATACCAACAGTAAGATGAGAGTGTTTAATTAACGGTGAGTATAGGCCATCGAGCAGGGCTGAAGAGAGTGAAGATCCTGCGCATTTTGGTACGTGAGTAAAAACGAATCTGTGCTGCTTTTTTACAATTTTTTCTATCTGTAATTTAACAATACTTTTAATTAATTTTAACACTTTAAATCCTTTTTATGGCTATTTGTGAAATGCGGTGTTTTGAGTATATTTAATGGGAAGATTTTTTACAAAACTTTCTCTTCCTTGTTGCACCTAAGCTATACTTTTAAACGCTTTTGTAGTCGTTTTACAGCGATGTGTCAGAAATCTTTACAAAAAATTGTGCGTATGGTTGTATTTCCAATTTAATATATGATTTACAAGCATTTTATTTTTCGGCATGAAACATGCATATTTGATTTCGTACGAAGTTTTAATAAGGTCTATCAATAATGAAAAAAATATTACTGTGCTGTTTATTGGTCGCTAATTGTTACGCAAACGCTAGTTTTTTGAACTTTGACGATGCAGATATAACCAATTATGGTGTACAAGCTGTATCAGGTACTACTAGCATATTTGATGGTGGATTTACGTTATCTATTGATGGGAATCTTTGGGTTGACATCCCATTTGGTGCCAATGATGTTCCAGTGTCAAATTTCTTGTCGTTTGATTTTAAATCTGATGCTATCGGTGAAGTACATGGTATAGGGTTCGACAACGATGATAACTTTAATTCCGGTTTGTTTTTTCAGTTAGGTGGAACTCAAACCTTTGGGAGACAAGATTATCGTATTGTGCTAACGGAAGGAGAGTGGACAACCTTCAATATAGATTTATCGTTCGCTAGTCTTAACTGGGCTGATAGAATTGTATTTGCGGCAGATAATGATGCTCAAAACGGTTTCGCAAACTCAATGTTCAGAAACATTTCTATAAGGCCTAACTTAGACACTCAAGTGGTAAGTTCACCAACTGGGTTAACTTTAATTTTTGTTAGCTTATTTGCGACGAGACTGTTTAGAAGGTGACGTTGTAAGGTTAAAAAAATTTTCAAATTAAAGGCTTGCTGCAATCAAGCCTTTTTTATCAAGAATCGACTCGGCAGGGTAAAACATTAAATTTTATTGATCAGTTTGAAAAAATTGAGTTGCTCATTGCACAACTGAGATTCGTAATAATCTCATGTTCTTCTTTCTAGGGTTAAAGTATCTACACCGACGTCCCCTAATTCACAGTTTGCCGAATTAGCTCACATTAGTTAAATTACAAAGATCGCTTACGCACTCTAGTATATGATGACCATCAGCCATCGTGTGTGCGTTGTCACTGGTGGAAGGCCGGAGTGCATCCGCGATTATGCCGATTTACACATAATGTAGCTTCAGTAACGTGGTGTCCACTTCCCCATTAATGACACAGTTCTAAACTAGAGTTTTCTAGTTTTGCTCGGTATGCTGCCGGGGGCAGGTTACCCAGACTTTCATGTGTTCTTTCTTCGTTATAATCCAGTCGCCAGAACCAGGCCATTTCTCTTACTTGGTTGAGATTTTCAAACAAGTAAGCATCCAGAAACTCTCTGCGGAATGAACCGTTAAAGCGTTCAACAAAGCCATTTTGCTGTGGCTTACCTGGCTGGATATATATCAGTTCAATATCATTGGTCTCACACCAATCAGTCAGCGTCGCCGAAATTAGCTCTGGGCCATTATCCATACGCAGCTGAGTTGGTAATCCACGCTCAGCCTTAAGCTGTTCTAACACGCGTACTACACGGCCAGCGGGCAAAGACGTATCGACTTCAATAGCAAGGCACTCCCGCGTGCCTTCATCCACCACATTCAGTGTTCTGAACCGTTTGCCGCAATATAAAGTGTCATGCATAAAGTCCAACGCCCATTGATGATTTACCTGATCCAGCACTTCTAATGGCTGGGCTATTCGTTTGGGTAGTACCCGTTTAGTTCTGCGCCTCAGGTTCAATCCCATCTGGCAGTAAACGCGATAAACGCGCTTGTGATTGAAGGGGAAGCCTTTAAAGCGCATTCGGCCAAAACACTTCCAGAAGCCAGCTCGTGGCGACTTCTCTAGTACCGCGTTGATAGCATCAATGACAGCAGCATCTGCTTTGCGCCAGTCTCGTTCGGAGCGATAGAAGGTCGAACGGCCAATACCAACAAATAGGCAAGCCTTTACGATACTCAGCCCCGCATCAACCAGTGTGCTGACGCATTCTCGTTTCTCTGCTGTCACCAACCCTTTTTTGCGAAAAGCTCCTTAATGGCATTATTTTCTAAGCTGACATCTGCAAACATCTTTTTGAGCTTGGCATTTTCTTCTTCAAGCTCTTTCAATCGTTTGACGTCAGACGCTTCCATACCGCCGTATTTGGACTTCCAATTGTAATAGGTTGCGCTGCTGATACCGTGTTGACGGCAGACTTCCTCAACCTTCATACCTGCATCAACTTCTTTTAATACCCCAATAATCTGAGATTCTGTATATCGTGATTTTTTCATAGTCGTCTCCTGCATTAATCATTGCAGAAAACTCCAATTAAGTCTGTCTCAGTTTAGGGGAAGTGGACAGTGGCTTTTTACTCTTTGATGTACCTCTTGATTATACCATTGCAGCAACATTTATCGTATTGACCCAAAGTAGCTCAGTGACAGCTCAATCCAAAACGAGAAAAGAGCATCCGTTAGCCAATTCCACCTAACGCCTAGCAACCTGCCATCGTAGCAGTTGCTCGATGTCGACATTGCGCCGACTTAGCTCATCAAGGTAAGCCATCACATACTCGAACACATTGAGGTCGATGTACTTTGCGGTTTCGATGATGCTGTAAAGAACCGTGCTGGCATTTGCACCAGTGGCAGTTTGGTTAAACAACCAGTTTTTACAGTTATGCTGATATCAACATAACAGAAAAAATTTGGTTTTCAATTTGCCGTAAATTTGCGACCTTTAGTTTAGCCAGAATGCCTCTGTGTTGAGAATCATAAGCTTAGGTAGTCATATAAACTGAAGAAACAGAAAGTAGTCAGAATAATTTCAGTAATTCAATGGCACATATTCTGTTATTATCACTTCAAGGACGCGTATTTATTAAACATGTAAAAAGGACATCGCTTGTTAGTTACCGTATATATCACTACCTATAATAGGCGTGAATTCCTCGATAGAGCCATAAACTCAGTTTTAGACCAAACGTATTCGCCTATTCAAATAATAGTGGCCGACGACGGTTCCACTGATGGAAGCCAAGAGTATTTAGCTGCTCTTCAAAACGATGATGTAGTGACCGCGATTTTAAATACATCTGGAAAATCCAGAGGGGCTTGCTACGGTCGAAACAGGGCCATCGAGCTTGCTCAAGGTGAGTTTATTACGGGGCTTGATGACGACGATTACTTCGAACCGTGGAGAGTTGAAACGTTCTTAAATAAGTGGCATGAATTTTCTGCTAGTAAAAAGCAATTCTCTGCACTTTTCGACAGTGTCGTCGAGCATAGAAAGAGTGGGAAAGTTGCATGTTACGACACCAAAGTTGTGACATACGAGGGTTTGCGAAAAGGCAACCTAGTTGGAAATCAGGTTTTTACTCGTACTTCTGACCTTCGTGCTATTGAAGGCTTCGATGAAGAAATGCCAGCTTTGCAAGATTGGGACACTTGGCTACGATTGTCGAAATACAAAGGTGATATTCTTAACATAAATAGCCGTTCATATATTCAAATTCAGGATCATGGTAGTGACCGTATTACAGGTAAACCTGGAAGTAAAATTAGGTTTGCGTTTACTCGACTAATGAGCAAACTAGAACCTCTCTCGTTCTCAGAAGAGTCGCATTTGTTATCTACTATGTATGGTGGGTATCCTCAGGTTGATATCAGGCCCTCTGAATTATTCAAAATATTCTTGGGTGGTCACTTTAGAAAGGTCGCTCAAGTGATTAAAAGGACTTTACTCAAATGAAAATACTCTATCTCATCAATCAATACCCTAAAGTCAGCCACACATTTATACGGCGTGAAATAATGTCGCTTGAGGCACTGGGTATTGATGTTGAGCGTGTTGCTATGCGTTCAGACAAGCCAAGTGATATGAGTGAGGTAGATAGAGAGGAGCACAGTAAAACTCACTATGTGCTGAAACAGCCGAAACTCGATTTAATAAAACATGTGTTTGATGCAGTGTTAGATAACCCTGGTCGTTTTTTCCATGCTCTTAAAGTGTTGCTTAAAATGTATTCTGCATCTAAGCAAAGTTTGTTGATTCATCTTATCTATTTGGTTGAAAGCTGTAATGTCGCTAAGGTCTGCAAAGATAATAATGTTAACCATATACATGCTCACTTTGGCACTAATCCAGCCGAGGTTGCTATGTATACAAGTCTAATTACAGGCGTGCCATATAGCTTCACAGTTCACGGGCCAGAAGAATTTGATAAACCCCTCACGCTTAATTTAAACCAAAAGATTAAACATGCCAGCAAGGTCATTGCTATTACAAGTTATTGTAGATCGCAACTTTACCGATGGGCAGATTATGAAGACTGGGAAAAAATAAACATCGTTCATTGCGGCCTCGAGCCCGAATTTTTTGACGCTAGTCAGCTGAATTCTAAAAAGCAAGATCAGGGATATCGCTTTTTGTGTATAGGTCGATTATGTGAACAAAAAGGGCAACTATTACTATTAGAAGCATTTCGCCGCTTCTGTAATTTAAAACATGATGCTCATCTAACTTTGGCGGGAGATGGTGAAATGCGCTCAGAAATAGAAGCGTTTGTAACCAAGCACAAGTTAAAAGAAAACGTAACAATAACTGGGTGGATAGACTCTAATCAAATAAAAGCGCTATTAAACAATAGCGACGCAATGTTATTGCCAAGTTTTGCTGAAGGTCTTCCGGTTGCGATAATGGAAGCAATGGCTACAGGTGTTCCTGTTATTAGCACCGCGATTGCGGGTATTCCAGAACTCCTTAAAGACAAGCAAACAGGTATTTTAGTATGTCCAGGCTCTTCTGATTCTCTGGAGAGTGCTTTGTTATCTTTTACTCAATTATCTCAAAGCGACCTAGATAGTTTGCGAGTAAACGCATTCGAAGCGGTAAGTCAGGAACATAACGTAGCTACCGAAGCAAAAAAACTGGCAGTAGTTGTGGGAGCAACTAGTAAATGATTATCTTTGATATTGTGTTTTTTAGTGTGGTGGCGGTTTCAATTTTCCTTTCTATACAGATCTTTTTGGCATTGAAAAGAAGCAACCACGTCCCAGATGTCAACAGTTCGCAAAATACAACAGGGCGATGTGTAATACTCATTCCTGCACATAATGAGCAATGTGGAATAATAAATACGATTATGTCGGCGCGCGCGGAGACTAGTGAGAGTGACTTAATATTGGTTGTCGCCGACAACTGCTCAGATGAAACTGCGTCGGTTAGCCGTAATGCTGGAGCGATATGTATAGAAAGGACAAATACGGAGTTAGTTGGGAAAGGCTATGCGCTTCAGTATGGAATTGACTACTTAAAGCAAGCAAAAGAAGATTTTGAAACCGTTGTTGTTATGGATGCCGATTGTATTTTTGGTGAGGGAAGTTTAAAGCGGTTACTAAATGCTTCACAGTCTAAAAGCTGTGTTGCTCAGGCCCTTTACCTTATGAAGTCGCCAAACAAAAGTAATATAAAACTCAACATAAGTGAGTTTACTTGGTTGATTAAAAACTGGGTAAGACCGCTGGGGCAAAAAAAATTGGGGATCAGTTGTCACTTGCAAGGCTCTGGAATGGCATTTCCTCGGGCCATATTGAATCGATATTCTTTGGCGTCTTCCAGTATCGTTGAAGATCTTGAACTAGGCTTAAACATTGTGAAAGGTGGAGATAAGGTCATCTTTGTACCACAGGCGATCGTTAACAGTGAGTTTCCAGAAAATACTGAAGGCCTGGAAAACCAACGTAAACGTTGGGAGCATGGTCATCTGTCGGTAGTGGCTAAAATGCCGGCAGTGATGTTCCAAGGGCTAAAGCAGTTTAATGCTAGGCTATTCTTTCAAGCCTTAGATGCAGCCATTCCGCCCACAATAATTTGGTCTATCTTCACAGTGTTAATGTTCGTAATGGCAGGAATTTATGGCTTTTATGACGACTTTTTCTGGGCGCAGTTTCTAGGCTTGTGCATTATCACATTTGTTATTGGTTTAATTCTTGTGTGGTTCAAATATGGTAAGGCTATTTTACCTGCGAAACAGCTGACCGGTATTATTCCCTTCGTTCTGAGTAAGTTTAGTATTTATAGAACCTTCATATCTAACCGCGAAAAAAGCTGGGTGAGAACAAAACGAGACGAAGAATGAATAGGTTTTAACCTATTCTTTCTCGCCTCTTATTAATACTAAGTAACCAAAAGAATTTTGGTATGCCAATTACGTACCGATTAAAAAGACGAACAGGCTCGTTCATTAATCTATAAAGCCATTCTAGGTTTAGTTTTCTAAAAATAGAGGGAGCGCGAGAAAATCGATTAGCCATAAAATCAAAAATGGCCCCTCCATTCACAACAACTAATGGGTTGGCATAATGCTTTTGAAGGAAAGCTGCGAAATACTCTTGTTTGGGCATTCCCATGCCTAAAATTAGAATGTCTGGTTGGTGTTCCTCAACAAACTCAAACATCGTTTCGTTATCTTGAAATCCGTCCATATGAGCAAGTATATTGTGTCCTTCGCTTTTACATTTAGTAGCTGCTTGTTCAATGTAGGGAGACTCAGTGCCAATGAAGCATACTGACTTTCCTTTAAACTTACTCAGAAGCAATGGTATTAGGTCTGTTCCGTTCGCGTTATAGCCAGCTGGTTTATTGTATCGGCTAAGTAAAATTTTTGCCCCAATGCCATCTCTAAACAGTAAGTTCGAATTTAACAAGCAATCTTTAAAAGCAGGGTTTGCGTGGGCCATGGTGTAAGCATGTGCATTAATAAATGAAACAACGCTTACCATGTCGTTTGCCAATTCATTGTCTAATGCACTGAGTGCTTGAGCCTGTGTTTCAAGTGGACTTATTTTTTCAGCGATTGATTTCATTTAAAATTTCTCTTTGCCAAAGTGAGCTTAGTTTGCCGGAGTTTTTATTTTCCCCACAAAAACCTGCTGAAAGATGGTAGCGAGATTTTTTGAGTTTTGTAGAGCAATATAACAAAAAGCACCGTTGAACACGGAACTATTGAGAAAAATATTATGTAGTTATCGCTAACTTCTTTTTCGAACAGAGTTTGCCAAATACCCCACTGAACAGAAAATAATATACTGTGTGACAAGTAAAGTGGAAATGAATACTGCCCTATTTTTCGAGAATTATTTAGTGAAAAGATTGAAGCAATATAAAATGAAGAAACTATAAATAAGAGAGCAATTATTAGACGAAATACAATCTCTGTTAGCAATTGTATTGTAATGCTTTCCATAATGTAAAACGAAAAAAGTACTGAGATCAAGGAAGCCAGCAAGATGTTGAGCTTGTTCTCGTCTAATTTAAACAAACTACTCCCGCTTGTTGCGAGAGCTATTCCAATTGAAAAAAACATTAGAATACTATCACGCATAATTAACGGTTTAATGTCGTAATTTAAGCAAATAAGCCAAACTAAAACGACAAAAGCCTCCTTATTCCGGCGACAGAAATATATCAATAATGGGCTGACAATTGAACAAACAAAGATGTCGCGAAGGAAGTTTAAAGGCTCTGTAATAGAATTGTAGTTGATACCAGTTAAGAGGTCGATGCAACGTAAGATAGTTAATGGTTCGCTTACTAAATCTCTCATTTGACTTGTTTTCACTGAGGTAATGTAAAAAACCATCAAGCTGAAAACTACTATAATAATGTTCCAGCAAATCAAAGGAACTACTAATTTCTTGAATTTTGATTTTATATGAGATGGCCACTTACTGTTTTTTCTTGCTGAGTGAACCAATAAAAAACCACTTATAACACTTAGCGCTGGAACGCTTGCCCTACCTAATACATCTATAAAAAATATCATTACGGAATAGCCGTTGACATCTGTTCGTGTAGACCAAGTAGAAGTACCAGGGTTGATATGAACAAACGTCATGAAAAAAACACATAGGAACCTACAGATGTGTATCGCTTTAGAGTCTTCCTGACTTGTCACTTCTAATCCTTGAAAAATTTTGGGAGAGCTTATTTATTGATAAATATAAAATTATCTACGAAGATGATAATGAAAAAATCTATATTTTGTTAGCTTTTTCACTTAAAAATTTGGCAGCGCTATTACTTTGGTTTATTTTTGTACTATGCAACTAGCAGCCTTCGTGGTTATGCAGCGATGAAAGTGTAAACCTTACTACCGAACCAACTTGCTGAAGAAGATACACATACTGGCTATCTGAAGTAAACTCAACGTCAACTACGCCACTTTCGTTGGGCATTAAGCAGGTTGCATCTACCCACTCGTCGCTTCCTTCTTTATTTAATAACACTTTACCGGTGGGTCTTCCTGACCAGTCAATTGCCCCTGCTATAGTTAATGAGTTGTCAGGTGCATTTTTTATGCTTAAGAAAGCCGATGCCGTCGGTACTTTTACTATTTCACTAAAGGTTTCGTCTACTTCATTAAATCTATAAATAACAGCGCCGCTGCGTGAGCCCAATAAATAGAGTGAGCCGTCGATTACCTCTAAATCGAATGCCCATAAACCAACAGGCGCATCCACTTTTTTAATAAGTTCACCAGTGACTATATCATTAAAGTGCAACGTTTTTTGTTCATCTATATGGTATGAAACAAGGAGCCCATTATAAATTGTGAGCGCGCGATAAACTCGGTTACGTTCAGTGGCAAATATTTTTTTGCTCGTACTTTCCTGAATATCATTATCATTTTCGCGAGGAGAGGCTTCTAATTTGAAAAGGCCACCGTTTAAGCCATCTTTGTAAACAAAAATGCCATCTGACAATACCAGTTTTCTTGAAAAACTCTGCCCCCAAAAGGTGCTTGTGTCTTTACGGCTAGCTAAGTCATCAATTTTTTGAACGTTTTGAAAGTTATTTTCTTTATCAGCAGTAAGAATGTAGTCCTGCGATAGATTCCAAGGTGAGAGTGTGGCGAAAACACCTTTGTCGTTACTATTAACAGACCATGCATGCCCAGCTAGTAACCAGTCTGATGACTTACGCGGAAAAATGGGAGTGAATTTATTGGGCCTATTTAACGGCATCGATACCAAGCCATTGTCCATTGCAGTTATATATAGTGTGTCGTTGGCTATATGAATATCGGTACCTACAAAATTACTTGCATCATATGATTTCTCATAAAATTGATTAGAATTAACATCATAAGCATATATTCCCCAGTAATCACTAAACCAAATTTTTCCTTTCACCGTGTGCGGCATACCAATAGGTTTAGTCATTGACTTTCGCCACTGCCTGTAAGGAAGTGAACTGTCGTAAACAATATTCAACTTCGAGCCTATGGACAAACCAGACGGCACTGCGGTGAGTTCATGAATAGTAGCGTTCCACTGGCCGCCTAGCGCAACAAAGTGCCTACCGGCTGAGCTCGAGTCTATTAAAACATTTACAATGCTTTTATTATTCAGGTCTATATTAACAGTGGCAAAAGAGCCTAGTTCGTAGATGCCATTTTGAGTGAAAATTAAAGGCTCCGAGTCGTCACTTAACTTAGATATGCGCAAAATGTTCTTGGGAAAGGTGTATTCAAGGGTATGACTACCATCAAATATGTCTATTCTGAACAAGGTGTTGGCGTTAAAGCCGTATAGATAATCGCTATCCTCGCTAAAATAAACACCTTTCAACTTGCTTATTGAGAGGTCTTGTTTTGTCACATTACCTTGCTCATCTATACAACCTATCTTTGGTTCTAACGCTGCAAAGCAAGTGGTGCCATTTGCTGAGGTTGAATGCAGTTGAAGTGTGGTATTTCGATAGGTATTTAGCTCTAACCCTATTGGCGACCAAACGTTATCGTCGCCAAGTTTGAGTATCTGTTTTTTGGTTGCCGCAAGCAGAGTATTGTTGTGAACAAGAAGGCCCGTAATGTTGTAATTGGTTAGTCCTTTAACAACAGGGTACCAGTGAGGGCGTTCGTGTCTCCAAACACCTGTAACGTCAGATGAAGCGTATATGTCGCCGTTGTATTCAACAACACTACTAAATGCGCCGCTGCCTCCCCAGCCAATTCTCATAATGTCTGATGACTCACCAGATGCAGTTGCTTGAAGGATGATGGATGGGTCTAAGTTACTACTTAATGCGACTTCGAATAATTCATCTAGTTCATAAATACCGTATTTTGTAAGATTCAAGGCTATCGATTTAGCATGTTTAGGGAATAGGGTGAACAAGGCTTGAACTTTTTGCTTTTTGACGGATGGATTTTCGCCATTTAGCAATGACAGACGCTCGAAGTTTTCGTTGCCCACTGCAGAGAGAAGCCCCTCGCTATACAGTGCAACGGATGTATTTATTTGTAAATCTGTAAGGATACTTGTGCCATTTGATGCTGTTAATTCAGAAATAACTTCAGCTACTTGTATTTCGCTTTTGTCAGAGCGGTTATTTAATGCAGATAGAATTCTATCTCCCATTTGCGCACTATTACTGTGGCTAGCCTGCTGCTCGTAACTGCTACAAGAGGACAACAGCATCAAAAAAGAGAGGGCAAAGAAGAGCTTTGATAAAGCAAAAAACACAGATTGGACTTTCATTTGAAATTCCTTTTTTATGTATGGAAAAAAGAGCTAGAGTCTGCTCAGATGTAAGCTGCTTACAACAAGAGCAGCTGAGATACGACGAGTGTCACGGAGAGATTTTGAAAACCCTCAACTAAAGTCTAGTTATTTACTGAAGTGTTCACAAGCTGATTTGAGTCACAGTGCATATAAAATTTTATTGCTTCGTTTAGTGAGAGCATTTTGTTTCCTAAAATTCTGCCAATATCAGCTATATAGGGTAGCGGTAATGTCTATCCCTCGTGTAAACTATCGTTTTTATTTCAAGCAAGCCCTCGCGCGCAGATTGAATCTTTTTATGCGAGGGCCATGCAGTCATCATGCACATTGAGGAAACCATGGAGCTTGACGCGATTATCAATCAGGCGCAGAGCCAGATTGACGCTGCCGAAGATGCAGCCACATTAGACCACGTTAGGGTCGAATTTATGGGTAAGAAAGGTAAACTTACCGACTTACTTAAAGGCTTAGGAAAGTTATCGAACGAAGAACGTCCCGCCGCTGGCCAAAAAATAAACCAAGCGAAACAGGTTATTCAGCAGGCTATTTCTGCCAAAGGCGAGCATTTACGCACTGAAGAGCTTAACAAGAAGCTTTCGGAAGAAGCGGTAGACGTTACGCTACCTGGGCGTACTGAGAAACCTGGCAATTTGCACCCGGTTAGCCGCACTATTGCACGTATAGAGTCGTTTTTTGGTGAGTTAGGCTTTTCGGTTAAAACCGGCCCTGAAATTGAAGATGGTTTCCACAATTTTGATGCGCTGAATATTCCAGCCAATCACCCCGCGCGTGCCGATCACGATACGTTTTACTTTAACCCCGACATGATGCTGCGCACGCAAACTTCTGGCGTTCAAATTCGTACGATGGAAGCGGAAAAACCGCCGCTACGTATTATCTCGCCAGGGCGCGTGTATCGTAACGATTACGATCAAACTCACACCCCAATGTTCCACCAAGTGGAAGGGTTGATGGTAGATAAAAACGTAAGCTTTACTGAGCTTAAAGGCATTTTGCACGATTTTCTGCATCACTTCTTCGAAGAGTCTTTAGAAGTGCGTTTCCGCCCGTCTTATTTCCCGTTTACCGAGCCATCCGCTGAAGTAGACGTAATGGGTAAAAACGGCCAATGGCTAGAAGTGCTTGGCTGTGGCATGGTGCACCCCAATGTACTTAAGTCGGTGGGTATAGACCCAGAAGAATACACTGGTTTTGCCTTTGGTATGGGCGTAGAGCGTTTAACCATGTTGCGTTATGGCGTTAACGACTTACGCGCGTTCTTTGAAAACGATCTTCGTTTCCTCAAGCAGTTCAATTAAGGCAGAAAGTACACATGAAATTCAGTGAAAAATGGTTAAGAGAGTGGGTTAACCCGTCGCTGTCGGCACATGAGCTGTCTGAACAGTTGAGCATGGCTGGCCTAGAAGTAGATGGCGTAGAGCCTGTTGCAGGCGAGTTCACCGGCGTACTAGTGGGTGAAGTGGTAGAGTGCGGTCAGCACCCTGATGCCGATAAGCTTCGCGTGACTAAAATTAACGTGGGTGGCGATGAGCTGCTAGATATCGTTTGTGGCGCGCCTAATTGCCGTCAAGGGATAAAAGTAGCGGTAGCCTGCGTGGGCGCGGTACTGCCTGGTAATTTTAAAATTAAAAAAGCCAAGCTGCGCGGCGAACCTTCTTTCGGCATGCTGTGCAGTTTTTCTGAGCTAGGCATTAGCGATGATCACGATGGTATTATCGAGCTTCCAGCTGATTCGCCCGTGGGCACCGATATTCGCGAATACCTTGGGCTAGACGATAATGCCATTGAGGTAGATTTAACACCTAACCGCGCCGACTGCTTAGGCATTCGCGGTATTGCCCGTGAAGTAGGCGTGCTGAATAACTTAGACGTTTGCGAGCCAGTAGTTGAAGACGTTGCGTCTACTATTGATGATAAGCTTACTATTACTCTTAGTGCAGACGATGCTTGCCCACGTTATTTAGGTCGTGTGGTTAAGGGCGTTGATGTAACTGCTGCATCACCACTGTGGCTTGTTGAAAAGCTACGTCGCTGCGGCGTGAGAAGTATCGACCCTATTGTTGATGTAACCAACTTTGTGTTGCTAGAGCTAGGTCAACCTATGCACGCGTTCAATCTTGCGAGTATAGAAGGCAACATAAATGTGCGTATGGCCAAAGAGGGCGAAAAGCTTACTTTGCTTGACGAAACAGAAGCAACGCTTAAAGATAACACGCTGGTAATTGCAGATGATAACAAAGCGTTAGCCATGGCCGGTATTTTTGGTGGCCTTCACTCAGGGGTTACATCTGAAACAAAAGATATTTTGCTTGAAAGTGCGTTTTTCAGTCGCGATGCCATTATGGGCCGCGCTCGTCAGTATGGTTTACATACCGATGCATCGCACCGCTACGAGCGCGGGGTAGACCCACAGCTACAGCGTAAAGCCATAGAGCGCGCTACTGCATTGGTACTTGAAATTTGTGGTGGTGAAGCGGGTCCGGTTGTTGAAGCGGTTTCAGAAGATAAATTGCCTAAGCAAGCCACGGTTACACTTCGTCGTGATCGCTTAACCCGTGTGTTAGGTATTAGTATTGATGACGCCAAAGTCAGCGAGATGCTTTCTCGTTTAGGCTTAGATGTTACCGCTACCGGTGAGGGTTGGGAAGCCGTTGCGCCTAGCTATCGTTTTGATATTTCAATTGAAGAAGATTTGATTGAAGAGATTGCTCGAGTTTACGGCTACAACAATATTCCTAATGTTGCGCCAGCCGCTACCCTTGCTATGTTGCCTTCGCAAGAAGCGCAGCTGCCATTAGGTACAATGAAGTCGTTGTTATTAAGCAAAGGCTATAACGAAGCCATTACGTATTCGTTTGTCGACCCGAAAATACAAAATGCATTGTTCCCTGATGTAAAAGGCATGGTGTTACCGCACCCCATATCTTCAGATATGTCGGTAATGCGGGTTAGTTTATGGCCAGGTTTGCTAGGTGCTTGTGCGTACAATCAGAAGCGTCAGCAACAGCGAATTCGACTGTTTGAAACCGGATTACGCTTTATACCTCAACAAGATGCGCCAAATGGTGTATTGCAACAGCAGGTAATTGGTGGTGTAGTAGCAGGGCGTCGTAACGAAGAACATTGGGACTTAGGCGACAGCCCAGTCGATTTCTTCGATGCAAAAGCAGATGTAGAAGCCTTGTTGGCACTTACCGGTAAGCACGGTGAGTTTCAGTTTGTTACTGGCGAACACAGTGCATTGCATCCTGGTATGACTGCAAAAATTTTGCTTAACGATGAAGAAGTTGGCTATATTGGTGCTGTTCACCCACAATTTACTAAATTGCTGGGCGTAAGCGGTCGTGTATTTGTGTTTGAATTAGCGGTAGACGCTATTAGCGAACGTAAATTACCGTCTGCTGCACCTGTATCGCGTTTTCCATCTAATCGTCGTGATATAGCTATTACTGTTAAAGATGAAGTGCGTGTAGGAAATGTGCTTTCTTACATAGAAAAAATTGGCGTAAATCAACTAGTTGCTCTAAACTTGTTTGATGAATACAAAGGCAAGGGAATTGAACCTGGGTACAAGAGCCTTGCATTGTCACTTCATTTACAAGATCCAGAAAAAACCTTAGAAGAAGCTGAGATTCAGCACGCTGTCGATACTGTGGTGAAAGGTTTGGAATCTGAGTTTGGGGCCGCGTTAAGAGAGTAAACTATGGCATTGACCAAAGCCGAGATGGCTGAACACCTATTCGAGAAATTGGGCATTAACAAGCGTGATGCTAAGGATCTGGTTGAGCTTTTTTTCGAAGAAATTAAAGGCGCTCTGGAATCTGGTGAGCAAGTAAAACTGTCAGGTTTTGGCAATTTCGACCTGCGTGATAAGAATGAACGTCCTGGACGTAACCCTAAAACGGGTGAAGATATTCCTATCAAAGCGCGTAGGGTGGTGACATTCCGCCCTGGTCAAAAACTTAAAAGCCGAGTTGAAAACTCAGCACCTGTCGACGAATAATTCGCACACTGCTGCAATTATAACGTTGTAAAAACATGAAAAGAGCGGGGAGCACCCTCGCTCTTTTGTGTTTCTTCTTTTTACAGTGCATTCGCACTGGGTTTCTTATATTAATTTTTCGGAGGATAGTGTGAAAAAAGCACTTGTCGTTTTTTCTATTGTGCTAATTGCCGTAGCCGCATGGTTTGTTTTTTTATCGGCTGATGCTAACAACCGCGATCGAGAAGCATCGAGCGTACCCGTTATCACCGTAATGGAAATATTGCATGCAAGCGACCTGCAAAAAGGCGTAAAGCAGGCGGTTGATCAAAACAACGATGAAGAAATTCAATATTGGCTTCAGCAAGCCTCAGAAGTAGGCGAAGCGGCAAACTTAGCGGCCAACGACCTTGAATACTTACGCTCTCGGGCAGCGAAAGATTACGTTGTTTTTAATGCTAAGCGCCAGCTTTTTAACGAAGAGTTTGAAACCCACTATTATGCATTAGAAAGTATTGAAGGGCTAAAGGCGAAGTACCCAGAAGCACAGGACTTGTTTGCCCGCGCCGATGCACTACTTGAAAAGCGAGATGCAATCATTCAACAAATAGCTGTTACCATTGCGGGTAACGACTCACCCAGTGACGCAGTAATAAAAGAAGCGAGAGAGCAGTGGCTTCAACAGGCCAATGCAGTGCCCGTTAGTACTCGTTAGTTCTCATTAGTAAGAGTTCGGTAAAGCAGGCTCTTAAACACTCATACCGAGTGCTCATATGAATAGCTTACATCGCAAGCGCTCATATGGATAGCGTATCCCTAGCGCGCATATCGAAAGCTTATATTCATAGCTTATACTGATAGCTCATACAGATATGTCGGCAAATTGTGCATTAGTGAGTGCACCGAGGTCGGCTGCACTTAACGCTACTTCTAAGCCCCGTTTGCCTGCGCTTACATGAATGAGCTCGAGTTGTAGGGCACTTTCGTGGATAACCGTAACAAGTCGCTTTTTTTGTCCCAAAGGGCTTACCCCACCAAGCACATAACCTGTTGATGCGATGACTGCGTCGGCACTGGCCATGGCAACTTTCTTTGTGCCCAGCACTTTTGCCATTTTCTTTTCGCTGAGCTTAGTGGTAACGGGCACAACGGCTACAGCCAATGCTTTATTCTTTTTATCTTCATAAGAAACTACCAATGTTTTAAATACGCTTTCGGGGGGCAAGCCTAGTTTTTCAACGGCCTCTAAGCCATAGGATAACGCGTTGGGTTCGTGCTCGTACTTAAGCACGCTGTGCTTAATACGCTTTTGGGTTAGTAGAGTAATGGCTGGCGTCATTCTTCTTCTTTCTTATAAAAGGTGCGTGAATAAATAATGTCGCCTGGCAAAAGCGGTGTTGCTGCTTGTGTGGCATAGTCAGTAAAACCTGCTGTAAAAAATTCTGACAGTGGGTGGCCAGACTGCCCACCAGGCAGGGTGAGAATAGCATTGTCTAAATGCCCAGGGCTTGCAAAGAAACGCTCTGAAGCACCAAATTCAGCAGACTGCACCGCAGGCATGTAGGTATCACCGAAACCGTTTACTGGCGTCATATTCAACTTTTTACCTATTAAGGGTATTTGTGCTGAGAAAGGGTGTTTTACCGTTAACGCATTTACGCTTCCCCAATTTAGCTTATCCATATTCGCTTCAAGAGGAGAATATTTATCGAGAAGTTTATGCTTGGCTCGCCTGTAGGCATCTACCAACAACTCATCGAAAGTATTGGTTCCCGCTGGTAGCCAGCTGTTAGGCTGGGTTTGTATAAGCTGCCAGGTCGCAGGCTCAATACCACGCAGAAGCGTGCGGCTTTGAACGCCTTGCTCATCGAGAGAAGATAATATTTCACCAAATAGCGTTTGTACAACTTCGCGGCGGAAATGCTTTACTAAGGTGTAACCCACAGAGTCGTCACACGCACAGGCTCCCCATGTGTTTAGATAGGTTAGATCGGGCTTAAACTCGACGTTTTGCATGGTGAGTAAGCCAGTGAGTAAGTTGCGCCATGGAATAAGAAACTGTGCATGATTATCTAGCTGAATAGCGTAAAAGTCAGTCTCGGTGAAGGTGTCTTTTTCAAACAGGCGGTCTCTTATCTGTCTGCCTCTTGCCCCAAGCGCGTAACCACCATCGCCTAGTTGTGGAAGATCTTTTGCCGCAATAACTCGAGCATTGGCTGTCCATATTCGATTGGAAACAGGATTTTTTACTACCGGCAGCTTTGTTGCTCGGCGCGGGGGATTGTCTCGCATATCTTGTTCAGAAATTGCGGTGTACGATGCGGTTTCTCGGTGAAGAACAGCGCCGCCAGGCATCCACGCCACATTACCTTCGCTATCAACCATGACTAAGTTTTGTGTGGGATTGGCAATATGTTTACCTATTTCTATTGCCTCATCTACAGACTTAGCGTTACCAAACTGGGTAATAGCTAAGTTGGCAGCAAATGTGTGGTGCGCTACCCAATTCAGGGCGTAGCGCTTTCCGTTAAGTATTTTTACCGGGCCAAATTCACTGACTTCTAGGGTGTATTCATGAACGCCTGAGGGAAGGGGAATAGTTTCTGTTACTAACGTAGTGTCTGTATCGTTATTCAGCGCCACCCAATCTACGTTGTCTAAGTTAGCATTGGTAAAGCCCCAGGCAATATCGCCGTTGGTACCCACTACAATGCCAGGCACTCCCGGAAGCGACACGCCCGTCACTGAAATATCTTGCCCATCTTCACTGTAATTAAGCTGAGTGCGGTACCAAATAATGGGTACGCGAAGGCTTAAATGCATATCGTTTGCCAATAGTCCTGCTCCGGTGGGCGTAACCGCTCCCGATACCGCATAGTTATTACTGCCTATGTCGGGAAGTTCGGTGCCCCTATAGTTAAAACGAGCGCGGTTGCGTTCAATATCACCGCCTGAATAATCATAAATGTCACCTGACAGGCCGTCATTATTGTTGCCGTTGATATAGGCTCGAATATCTGCACTTTCACTTTCATTTTTACTTTCGTCCGCAGCGTTAAACGGGCTAGGATAGTCGGGAATAGGAGCGTTGGACAATGGAAGCTCGCTGCCATCAAGAGCGGCCTGAAAATGACTTTGCTGGGTAATAAAATGATAAATCTCATCGCCAAAAGTATCTTTCAGAGCGGTTCTTGCAAGATCTAGCTTTACTTGCCCGTCCTGCAACTCTAAATACATGCTGTAAATAACCAAAATACTGTCGGTAGGCCGCCATTGCGTGACCTGCATACCTGCAGCGATGTATTCGAAGGGAAGGGTAGTAAATTCATCAATAGCTTCATTTACGCCGTGAGCATAACGAATAAGTAGTTTTTGTTGCCTAGCTGGCAGATTGTCGAAAACGGCTTGCGCTCGTTGCTCAAATTGGTGAAACCGCGCGTTTTTGTCTATATCGAGCGCTGCGCTTCCTACCCAGGCTGATAAATTGCCAGAGGCCGCTCTGCGCTGTAAGTCCATTTGAAAAAAGCGGTCTTGACCGTGAGCAAACCCCAATGCATAGGCCGCATCAAATAGGTCTTCAGCGTTTATAACCGCATGACCGAGGGAGTCTCTCGATAGGTGGGTAGGCTGTGTTACGTGATAGGTGGCGCTGTTACCCTCTAACTTGGGTAAACTTAAATAAAGTGTGCTGTACACAGTTGCTGCGGCAATCGCCATTAACAGTATCGCACCCATAACAAGCCACTTGAGCCAATTTATCACGTGAATTACTCCGTTTTTTTCTCTATCCTACCCCAACAAACTCAACAATGAGAAGTGATGTTTTATGAGACCAACTCGTCAAGCTGTGCTAAAGAAAACTAAGGGTGTGCTGTGGGTCCATTAATGCTCGACTGTCAGGCAGAAGAACTGTCGCCTGAAGAAAAAGAAAAACTGGCGCATCCGGTTACAGGCGGCGTTATCTTATTTTCTCGTAATTATTATGACAAAGCTCAACTTTCGGCGCTTATAAAAGATATTCGTCGATATGCTAACAAACCTTTGTTAGTCGCGGTTGATCACGAAGGGGGGCGGGTACAGCGCTTTCGTGAAGGCTTTACTGCCATTCCTGCCATGGGCGATATTTTGCGCCATACGAAAAATGAAGGCGAAAGTGCTGCTCTTGCTCATGCTTGCGGGCTTGCGTTAGCAGTAGAACTAAAAACGCTAGATATCGATGTTAGCTTTGCCCCTGTGTTAGATATAAATGGCGTGTCGCAAGTCATAGGCGATCGCGCTTTTGCTGATAATGCCACTGATGTTGTGCGGTTAGCCGCGTCGCTGATCGACGGGCTTAAAAGTGCGAACATGCCTGCTATTGGCAAGCACTTTCCTGGCCACGGCAGTGTTGCCCCAGACTCTCATGTTGCATTGCCCCGTGATGAGCGCGATTTTGACGAGATTAAACACACCGATATGGTGGTGTTTGAACGTTTAATAAAGCGTGATTTACTGGACGGCGTTATGCCTGCCCACGTAATTTATGATCAGGTATGCCCCGATCCTGCGGGTTTTTCGTCCCATTGGCTTAAGCAGATATTAAAGAAAGATCTTGGTTTTAATGGCGCTATTTTCTCCGATGACCTGTCGATGCATGGTGCGTCTGTTGCAGGCGACTATGTTGAGCGGGCAGAGGCCGCACTCAATGCAGGTTGCGATATGGTGCTGGCTTGTAACAATGTGAAAGGCGCAGAGCACATTCTTGATGGTCTAGAACATCGTGTTGCTCAACAGCAAAAAGCCGACATAAACAAGAAAGACAACGCTAAGACTCACATTAACACACTGTGCGGGCGAGCCTTTCATAAGCGAGCATTGCCATCGGGGTTAAAAGATCAATATGACAGTGCCGTTGCGCTTATTGAAAGAATGAGCGAACGCAAGCCATAAGCGGGTAACACCAATGTTATCCGCCAGCTTTTAACATTTGGGCCGTTGTACAGTGGTAAAGCATGTCGAATGCCGACGCAACGGTTTCTTTTCCCAAGATAAACGGATTGCTTTTAGCAGGCTCTTTTGTTTCTGCACGTTTACTGTTAAGTGCGCTCGCGGATTGAGTGAGTTCAGCCAGTTTTTTGTCGCTACCGTCCCGTTTAGGATGATTGGATAGGAAGATGTCGATGTTTTCTGCTATCGCTAAACGGCGCATTTTGGCGGCAGATTCAGTATACGCTTTTATGCGCGGAACATCAGGGCCGTAGTTTAAACCCGTTCCGCCCCACAATATGGCTTTGTGCATGCTAGCATCTTTTGCATCTCCTTTTTCCACCGCGGTAAACACAACAGAGAGAGTGCCTGGCGTGTGACCCGGTGTGAGGTAGAAGGTAAAAGTGTTATTGCCTACGGTAAGAGTGGTTTCATCATCAACGCCCATACTAAAACCTGGTTTTTGCTCAGGCGCTTTACCCCAGCGAGGGCTGCTAAAGCCATCGGCACCCGCCGCCAACCAATTCCATTCACGATGACTCATGATAATTTGGGGTGAATAAAGCCTGCTAATGAGTGACTGTCCCCCGTAGTGATTTTACACTCTCACTTCGTCGATACCTGCCTCGATATTTAAAAAGCGTGCAAAGGTAAATAAGAAGTCACTTAATCGGTTTAGGTAAGCATGCACCACTTCGGGCACGTCGTAGTGCTTAGCTAGGCTTATAACGGCCCGCTCTGCACGCCGGCAAACCGCGCGACAAACGTGAGCTTGCGCCGCATCTTCACTGCCACCTGGTAGGACAAATGACGTATTCGGTGGCATTTGATTAGTTAACTCGTCGATAAGGCTTTCAAGGGCTTCTATATCGGATTGCGTTAATGTTGAGCTGGCCGATATGGCAAAGCCTGCCTGAAAGAGATTGCGTTGAATGGTGTGAAGCTGTGTTCGGTGTTGCATAGGCACTGAGGCGGCAAGCAGACCAATGTGGCTATTGAGCTCGTCAATGTCACCGTAACTTTGTACCACTAAATCATCTTTATCTACGCGGATGGCTTTGTCGGCGTATATTTGCGTGCTGCCTTTATCGCCAGTACGAGTATAAATTTTCATTTAACAGCAATCCTATTCTTGTGTGTCGTTTTGGGGGGCGGCCTGTAAAGGACGTTCATAGCGACGAATTTGTACAATAAATCCATACAGTGGATGGTCGAAATAGTGCAGTTGTTTACTGATCACACGACGTTGCTCGGCAAGCGGTATAGATACCAGCTGATATTCTACTGTTTTAACATCGGTTTGTGATAAACCGTTTTCTATCGCGCTGGTCTCACCTACTTCATCTAGAGATTCCCCGCTGCCAGTGGATGCCAGCGCTACACTCACGTCTTCACTACTGAAATACTGTGTAGGTACCTGATGTCGATAAAACAGCTCACTGTCGATATGTAGGTAGGGCACTCGGTTGATGTATTTAAGAAATACCTTTATACGGCCGTCAATTTCCCAAATCGGCTCGCGGAAAGCACTATTATCGTTTGTGGTCTCGTTGCTTAAATCGTTCTCTGTTCCCACGCGCTGAAGCATCTTAAGCGAAACAGGCTCTGGTTGTGACAAACGCTGCTCTAGCGACGTGAAAAAAGCGTCGCTAACAATGGCCGTCTGTTCATCCTCATTGAGAACATTTGCTGTCGCTTCTTGTGCTGTGTTTACAGTGTCAGTCACTGCAGCGCGTTTATCTTGAATGTGTTCGCCATCGTTATTAAAGCGACTTGCGAAATTAGTGCCTCCGAAAAGACGCACATTAAACGCCTTATTTTTGCCAAACTTAACCGGCTGTCGCCACGCGACATGAAGCAGACGTTCTAGTTCACGGTTAGCGCGTATTTGGCGAGAAATAGCGGTTAGCTCTTGCATATCGCTAGATAGAAGGTGAGATTTAGATGCTAACGGCCAGTCGTTGCCTTCAATAACGACGGGAAGTTGTTCCGGCGCTGGCATACTGTTATCAACGCTGTTTCGCTCCCACACAATACCATTGGGTAGTTGGTTAACGCTAAGCCAAGGCTTCTCGGTTTCGCAGTAGGTAAATTGAGGCGTTGAAACCGTTGGCTCTGAATGAGCACCAAAAAAATCAGTCCAATTTACGTCTATCCAATAAGAGATAATGGTTTCTAAGGAAGGCGCTGAGGCATTTCCATTAGACTCACTACGCTCTCTGTTTTCTTCAAAGTCATTACCTTTGAGGTAAGTGGTTTCAAAGTCAGTGTCTTCGTAAATAGTGCTTTCAACGTCGCCACTTTTATCATCTTCACTGATTTTAGAGGAATTTTCTAAAGCAGTGCTATCATCTACCTTGGCGCTTTCATTAAGCGTATCCTTATCAAAAGCATCCTCATTGAAAGCACTGCCAGTAGATTCTAGAGACTCCGCGCTTTCGATTGAATGTAAATCATTAATCTCGCTAGGTTCATTAAGTAGGTCACTATTACTCAATGCTGTGAAGTCTGTATCGTGAGCGGGTACTAGTAAACTCAGATTTTCTGGCCAAGTAGGTAAGGGCTTCTTTTTAGGCAAGCCATTGATATCGCAAGTGGCTAAGTTTTGCTTGATGAAGCGAATATCAGGCATGATTACCGCACTGATCACATCCGCCTCACTTTGTGGTACCGCAAAAGACTCAGCAAGATTAAACTGTTCTTCTAGCTCGGTAAGCGCTTTATTGCGTTTAAATGCAATTACCTCTATATCGAACCACCAGTCGTCGCTGTCTGCTGCATTGGCCATCAACGGCACACCAATACAAGCGGTTAACAAAGCGGCTAATGTGCACCTGCGAAATAACGTCATGTTATCGCGACTCCTTTGCAAAATCGGCAATGATATCGCTAATAAACGCAATGCGTTCTTTAGCTGTTTCGGTTTTCTTCACCAAACGAAGCTTTTGGCTTCCTTCGAACTTAAAGGTGTTTGGCTTGGTTTGAACCTGCTTAATAATGTAGGCAGGGTTAACCGTGGTGGTTTCTTTGAACTCCATGGTACCGCCTGTGGCAGACAAGTCTACTTTTAGTATGCCTATGGCGGCGGCTCTTATCTTTATTTCGGCCACATCCACAAGGTTTTTAGCAGGCTCTGGCAGTAGGCCAAAGCGGTCGATACACTCTACCTGGAATTCATCAATATCATCTTGTGTCATGCAGCTGGCAAGGCGCTTATAAAGCGATAGTCGGGTATTTACATCGGCAATGTAATCTTCTGGCAGTAATGCTGGAATGCGCAGCTCTACTTCGGTATGACCAGACATTGCATCGTCTAAGGATGGCTCTCTGCCTTCTTTTAACGCGTTTACGGCTCTATCGAGCATATCCATATACAGGCTAAAGCCAATGCTCGCTATTTGACCAGACTGTTCGTCGCCAAGTAGCTCACCGGCACCGCGAATTTCTAAATCATGAGTGGCTAGCGCAAAACCCGCCCCCAAATCTTCTAACTGCGCAATGGCATCTAAGCGCTTGACGGCGTCTTTAGTCATGCGCTTGGGGTGAGGTGTTAACAGATACGCATAAGCTTGGTGGTGAGAACGCCCCACACGGCCCCGTAACTGGTGCAACTGCGCTAAGCCCAAATGGTCGGCTCTATCCATAATAATGGTGTTAGCGCTTGGCACGTCAATACCGGTTTCGATAATGGTAGTACATACCAGTACATTATAACGCTGATGATAGAAGTCGCTCATTACGCCTTCCAAATCGCGCTCACGCATTTGTCCATGCCCAACCGCAATGCGAGCTTCAGGCACTATTTCAGCAATTTCTTCCGCGGTACGTGCAATGCTGTCCACCTCATTGTGCAGGAAGTAAACCTGACCACCCCGTAAAATTTCACGCATAATCGCTTCGCGAATAGTAGCTTTGTTACGCTGTTGTACAAAGGTTTTAATAGAGAGTCGTCTAGCTGGCGGTGTCGCAATAATTGACAGGTCGCGCATGCCAGACAGTGCCATATTCAGCGTACGGGGAATAGGGGTGGCAGTAAGCGTGAGTATATCCACATCGGCGCGAAGGGATTTTAGCTTTTCTTTTTGACGAACACCGAATCGGTGCTCTTCATCAATAATGACTAAGCCCAAATCTTTGTACTTTATGTCGCTAGATAGCAATTTGTGGGTTCCCACCACAATGTCTACTTTGCCTTCGCCAATACGCTCTATAATGTGTTTTTGGGCTTTGCCGCTCACGAATCGGCTCATCACCTCAATTTCAAAAGCCCAGTCGGCAAAGCGATCTTTAAAGTTTTCATAATGCTGCTGAGCAAGCAGGGTTGTTGGCACCAAAATGGCCACTTGCTTACCGTGGTTGGCCGCTAAGAACGCGGCGCGCATGGCCACCTCTGTTTTACCAAAGCCCACATCACCACACACTAAACGGTCCATAGCGGATGGGCTGCTCATATCATGCATTACCGCAGCGATAGCCTGAGCTTGATCCGGCGTTTCTTCAAACGGGAAGCTATCGGAGAATTTTTGATAGTCGTCCCAATTTATGTTGTATGCAAAGCCTGGTTTAGCGGCGCGGCGGGCATACACATCTAGCAACTCAGCGGCCACATCACGCACTTTTTCAGCGGCTTTTTGCTTGGCTCGCGACCATGCATCTGAGCCTAAGTAGTTAACTGGGGCATTATCAGCATCCCCCCCGGTATAGCGAGATATTAAATGCAGAGAGGCAACAGGTACGTAAAGCTTCGACTGTTTAGCATATTCAATACATAAATACTCGGTGGTGACGCCGCCGGCATCAAGGGTTTGCATGCCAAGGTAACGGCCAACACCGTGGTCGAGGTGAACCACCGGTTGCCCAACAGACAGCTCGGCTAAGTTTCGAATAATCGCGCTTTCGTCGGTTGCGGTGCGCTTATCGCGAAGACGTCGCTGGCTTACCTTGTGCCCAAGTAGCTCGGTTTCAGTAATGAAAAGCAGCTCGCCTTCTTTGCTTTTCCAGCGAAAGCTATGCTCTACCAAACCCACGGTGATGCCAATATCATCGCGATTTGACAGAAATTCGTTGAATGAGTCAACCGGCTTGGGTTTAATACCAGCTTTAGCCAGTACGGTCATCAAGCCTTCACGTCGGCCTTGTGTTTCTGCACAAAACAGTACTTTTGCGCCTTGCTTGGTTGACTCATTAACGGTGGCAATTAAGCGTTCGGCAGGCACTTTTTTCTGCGAGTTTATGGCAATGTCGTCTAGCTTTTCGCACAGCATATTGGTGCTGCCCGCTTTATCTTCTAGTACTTCACTGCGCATAGAGGCGCGAGGCCACTGCTTTATTTCACCAAACAATTCGTTAATAGGCAGAAATAAATCATTGGGTGCAAGTAGTGGGCGCGCTAGGTTATACCGGTATTGCTCGTAACGCTCTTTTACATCGGCCCAGAAAAACTCACTGGCATCTTGTACATCGCCATGAAGCAGTAACATGCTTTTAGGGTGAAGATAATCGAATAACGTAGCGGTTTTCTCGAAAAACAGCGGTAAGTAATATTCTACGCCGCTGGGCATGGTGCCTTTGCTTACCTGAGAAAAAATGCTCTCTGAGGCGTTGTTGGTATCAAATTTTTCAAGAAACTGCTGTCGAAATAATGTTATCGCGTCTTTATCCGTGGGGAATTCACGGGCGGGGAGCAGGCGAATTTTATCCACGGCATCGCCAGAGCGCTGGGTTTCGGTGTCGAAGTAGCGAATGGAATCTATTTCGTCATCGAATAAATCGATTCTAAACGGCTGCTCGCTGCCCATAGGGAACAGGTCTATGATGCTGCCGCGCACCGAAAATTCGCTGTGACTCATTACCTGGCTAACATGCAGGTAGCCGGCCTGTTCTAAATTGCGTCTAAACTGGTCTCTGTCTAAGGTTTCGCCTTTGTTCAGCATCAACAGATATTTTGCGAGGTAGTCGGTAGGCGCCAAACGCTGCATCAAGGTGTTAACGGGAACAATAAAAATGCCATCAACTTGTTGGGTAAATCTAAATAGGGTTTCTAATCGCTGAGAAACAATGTCCTGATGAGGGGAAAATGAGTCGTAGGGCAGGGTTTCCCAATCAGGAAATAACGTAATAGGAACATCTTTGGCCGAGGGCTTGTTTGCCATAAAGAACGCGAGTTCTTTTTCTAGCTTCATCGCCGATGGCGTATCGGCAGTAATGAGCACTATTGGGCCATTATACTGCGCTTGTGCTTGGCTAATACAAAGCGCAGTGCTGCTACCTTGTAATTGCCCCCATTGCTTATGATCCTGAGACGATGCGTCTTTCTTCTGCGCCGGAAGAGGCAGCGATAATAAGGTGGCTGTCATGACGTCCTATAACTGTTTAATACGATTTATACCAATGTAAGATGGCAATGAGTACTGCTTATGGTGCCAATTAGGATCCAGATTTTTTCTCTTTCGCGCGTTTTCTTAGCTGCTGGGTTTGAACATGCAGACTAGCTCGCACCAGTAATTCTTGATCTTGCTCTCTAATGGCACTGAAAATAAAGGCTATATGGTAGCTATCTTCCACGCTCTCGCAAGTAATAACTTCACCGTAACAGAATATGGCTGCAGCCTCGGCGTCGAGAAACAGCTTGAGTTCAGCAAAGGTGCCAATATCTAACGGCGATGCCGACTCAATAACAACGCCTCCGCCTCCATATTTTACTGAGCGATAGCGCTGTGCTTCTTCGTCTTGTTGATGCAGCACAAAAGACATCATGAGATCTATTTTTCTAGATTGATGGTTAAGGAAGTCGGCCAATGATTCGGCGTGATCGCCCAAATTGCGTAGGGGCCTAATGGCCTGCGCTTCGATAGTAGCCATTTCACTGGCAATACGAAATGCATAGGGCATGGCGTCTTCAATACCTTCCTCGTCTGGTACGGCTTCATTGTCCTCAAGGGGCCTAACATTGATGTTAATGCCAGAGGCAACTGAAAAGTATTCGTCGAATTGGGCTTTCTTTTCATCTAGGCTAAGTTTACTCATGACATTCCTCTGCCACTAATTCTTGTGCAGCCAGTAGCTTACACGTAGTATACGCACATTACTATTTTGGGTGTATCTCGTCATCTCGCCTTTTGACTAATTAGAGCTCGGTCCATACTAATGGGGTGGCCATGCAAACGGGGTGAACACGCTACCGGTGGGCGAGACGTTAATTTCTTTTTAAAGCAAGGCGCCATGTCCTATCCTCTTTCAGCATCAATAGCCTATCGGTATGCCAAATCTAGCAAGGCTAATCAAACTAGCTTTGTCTCTTTTATCAATCGCTTTTCAGTGGCGGGTATTGCCTTAGGGCTTACGGCGCTCATTATTGTGGTGTCGGTAATGAACGGGTTAGAAGGGCAACTTAAACAGCGCATTTTAGGCATTGTGCCCCACATTGAAATAACCTCAGAAGCCACAAGCAGCATAACGACTGCGCTTACAAAGTCGCTCATAAATGACGTAATTGCGGTAATGCCGTACCGAGAAACGGAAGCGGTGGTGCAGTCTAAGCGAGATTTAAGAGGTGTGCAGGTTCACGGTATTCATCCTGACCAAATGAAGCAACACACCATGGTAGCGAACAACATGGAGCAGGGGCGTTTTACCGACTTAGAAGCGGGAAGCTTTCGCGTCATTATAGGGCGGGCGCTGGCACAAAAATTAGATGTGCGTGTTGGAAATCGACTCCGCGTGATGGTTGCGGGTGCAAGCGTGTATACGCCATTTGGCAGAATGCCAACGCAAAGGTTGGTAACGGTATCTGGTATTTTTGACATGGGCTCACAAATGGACGACAAAGTGTTGTATATGAATATCAACGACGTCAATCGTTTGCTTCGCGACACCAAAGGGCAAGGTGAGTCGGTACGACTATTTTTAAACGACGCATTCAATTATCTGGCTACGGTCGATACCCTTAAAAATGAATTGGGTATTGATATTACCCATATTAAGACGTGGCGAGAGCGGCAAGGGCCTTTGTTTGATGCGGTAAAAATGGAAAAGAACATGATGATGTTAATGCTGCTACTTATTATTGCTGTGGCGGCGTTTAATATCATATCCGCCCTTGTGATGGTGGTATCGGAAAAGCAGGGCGATATTGCCGTTTTGCAAACCCAAGGCATGATGCCTAACACCGTGATGTGGATTTTTGTTTTAAATGGTTTATTTAACGGTATAAAGGGCGCGGGCATTGGGCTGGTCTTAGGGTGTCTTATTACTAGTCAGCTCAATAACGTGTTAGCGCTAGTTAACTCGCCACTTGCTCTTGCGGCCGATGGAAGCGGCCTGCCTATTGACATGGATGTCGTGCAAATTGTCAGCATAACCGGTTTTTCTGTGTTGCTATGCGTTTTAGCCAGTATTTACCCTGCTCTCAGGGCAATGAAAACTCAGCCTTCCCAGGTGCTTCAAAATGAATAATGTACTCATGATATTGCTGGTCTGGTAAATATTTTAGTTAAAGACTGAGTAGATAAGCACGTAAATGATGTGATAATTGAAGCGGCTATTGATATTGTAGCCGGTTGGGTGACAGCTGAATTAACCGAGTTTTCCGTGCAAAACCCCGCGAAGTTCACTATACTCGCGGTCTTTTAAATTTCGCCGAATGAGACGTTATGAACAAGAATTTTATCACTTCGCAATCCCTATTGCAGGACTCCTTTCGTTTAGCTGCAAAGGTGTATGACGATGGTTTCCGTCCAGATTTTATTATAGGTATTTGGCGTGGTGGTGCACCGATTGGTATCGCCGTGCAGGAGTTCTTTGAATTTAAAGATACGTCAACCGATCACATTGCGGTTCGTACATCGTCTTATTACGGCATTAATCAGCAAGCAAAAGAAATTCGTGTGCATGGTTTGCACTACTTAGTCGAAAAAGCCAATGCAGGTGACAAGCTTCTTATTGTTGATGATGTGTTTGATTCAGGTCGCAGCGTAGACGCACTGATTAAGCAAATTAATAAGCTGATGCGTTTAAATACACCGACAGATATTCGCATTGCATGCCCGTGGTACAAGCCGCAAAACAATAAGACGGATATTGTGCCTGATTACTACATTAACGAAAGCGACGAATGGCTTGTGTTCCCTCATGAAATTGCCGGTTTATCGGAAGAGGAAATTCGTGCGGGGAAAGGCGAGTTATCTGAAGTGATGGATATTCTTTTCAAGAAGTAGTTCTTTATCAAGCTGCTTTTTAGCAAGTAAGGCAAATAACGCTTAGTGTTTTTGAGGCAGCGAAGCGAAGAGTACACTTTGCGCAAAAGCCAAAAAACCAGCAAGCTAAAAAACATAGAAATTAATAACATTGCTGCATTGTTCATTAAATCGATGTGGCTTTTTTGTTTAGGGCGCGTTGTTGGTGTCAGCAACATTATCATTATCAACGTCAGCCTCAATGTCGCTGCTCGCAACAGGAAGCTGAAGAGTGAAGGTAGTGCCTACATTGACTTCGCTATCTACCTTTATTTTTCCGCCCATAGACTCAATAATTGAAAACGAAATATACAGCCCTAAACCTGTGCCTTTGCCCGTGGGTTTAGTTGTATAAAAGGGGTGGAATAGCTTTTCTAAGTCGTCTTTTTCAATGCCGCTGCCGGTGTCTTGTACGGTCACTATCACCACTTCATCACCATCTAGATAGTCGCATTGTGTTTTAACAGTAAGCGTGCCGCCGTTGTCCATCGCCTGCGCTGCGTTAACAAACAGGTTTACTAACACCTGATTTAATTTACCGGTTTTCCCCCGAATTAACGGTATATCTGCAAGGTCGGTGTTAATGGTCACTTTGTGTTTAAGTTCGCTATTAACCAGTCTAAGGCCATTAGTTATGCATTCATTGATATCAACGGTATCATCAATTGATACATCTGAACTGTGTGAAAAAGAGCGCAGGCTAGTGATAATTTCAGTAACGCGATTTAACCCTTCTCCCGACTCTTCACAGATATCGGCAATTTCATCCACAATAGGGCCTATTTTGTTGTTACTTGTCCACTGCTTCGCTTTTTCAGCCACAGCAGCGCGCTCTTCGTCACTTGTTGCCTCAGCAAGCGCTTGTACAATATCCTGCATGCTTGTTAACGACGGTAAAACGTCTTTGATAAACATCATATTGCTGTTCACAAAGGCAATGGGGTTATTTATTTCGTGGGCTATACCGGCGGCTAGTAGACCAAGAGATGCCATTTTTTCTGATGAGATCAGGCTTTTTTCAACCTGTGCTTTCTCTTCTTTCAGTTTAATCGTTTCAAGCGCCATTAGTTTGGCCTGAACGCTCATAGACATTTGCTGGGTGAAGGTGCGATAGCGGTTTGCCATATCTACGTACTCTTGGGTATAGAATCCCAAGGTGTGATGACAAAACACCATAACGGCCTGCTGGTGGTGCACTCTAAATGGGCACAGTAACGCAGACGTTATCGGAGTCTCAAAAAGGTGAAGGTGCTCGCGCCATGTTGGCTGTAGCCTTATATTAAAAAGCGCTACCGGAGAGCTTTTTATGGCCCGAGAGAGTGTTTCGTCTACATTCCATACAGTATCAAATAACGCAGGGTGAGTGGTGTTAGTGCAGCGCATTGTACCTTTGCTATCGTTTTCTAAAACAAAGCACGCGTCGTAGCTATAAAGGCTGCGAAAAATACCAAACATTTTGGTATACAGCTCTTTTTCGTTTCTGGCGGTAAGCAAAGCCCGGGTGCCAGCCAGCAGCGCATCGCTTTCTTTCTTATGCGCTTCTGCCTGCTCTTTTAGCCGATATACGAGGGCTAAGTCTTCAAGAACGTTTTCGTAATCCTTGCTCATTTAAGCGCTGCCATTAAACACGGTTATAAAAAGAGTTCTACTACAAAAAAAAACAATCATTGAGAAAAAACGACGGCTGATATCATTAAATTTCCATGCCGGCTTTTACCGTCTAAAAATCGACCTTGTTCACCGAAAGTGTAGGTGCCGCAAATAGGCAAGCTCTCAAATTTTTCTCGAAGCGATGTCAACATGGGGTGAATTTCATTGCCAACGGTTAATCGGCAGCCTGCACAGTAAACCAGCAGTACGCCAACGGGCTTACAACCATCTGGCAGCAGCATTATGGCGTTGTTGATAACGCGTTCTGCTCGGGCTGTTAAACTGGCAATACTCCCTTCCATAAGCACGAGTTCTTCGCCTTCTATAACTTCAGAAAACACGCTTAATGCGCCATCTTCACACACTTCATCGGGGTGACACAAAAGGTAATTTAGGGCGCCATTTTCTAGCTGCACTGGTTTGCCTAATGGGGCTGTAGAGGTAAGGCCTAGTATTTGACCGCCGGCCATTTGTTCAGTTATTAAGCCATTAGTGGCATTGTTATATGCCGTGGCAGCAGACACGCCATTGAGTTCTATTATGTGCCTGTTTTGCGCCTTCGACGCTTTAAAAACCGTTCCCGTAGGCTTGTAGCCAGAGCTATAGCTAAGCCCTAGCGGCGAGGACGGGTATAAAACTGCCACTGCTAAGCAGTTAGTACCCGTGTGTAACGAGGTGCCTATATACCAATTGCCTTCTACAGTATTGTCTGCGGCCGAGCCGCCAAAAATAGGTACTTGCTCGCCCACTACGCTGGTAAAGCCATTGATTATGGCCTCTTCTTCACCGGGTGGAAGCGCGCACCATATCAGAGAGGGGCTTTCAAATGGACGGCCTGCATTAATCAGCGCTTTCTCAAGGGCGCTTGCACCAGCGGTGAAGGCGTCAGATTCTGAGCAATCGGCGCTTCCAACACCAAATGCGCCAGTTTCATCAAAAATCGACAGCACACTGAAACCTGCGTCTGCCTGCGCGCGAGACTCATCGCATAGTAAGCTGCCTAAACACGAGGTAGCCAATAGATAGGGAGCGCCAGATTCGTTGAGTGACGCCACCAGTGTGCTAGCATCGTGCTCGGCGTTAGAAAACGCTATAACCAACGATGTTGGTCCATCACTTTTAAGTGCACCGCAAGCTTCGTTTGCGGCTGCCAATGTGTCTTTCTGATCTGATGAATAGGTTTTTATGCGCATATTCGTAACTACCCAATTGCTGTTACACATAGTGTAGATTAAAAATAATTAAAACCTCATTAACAATTAGTTATAGACATACAATGGTCATGGGTTGGTTACTCATTCTTAATTATCGAGGTAAAACTTATCGTGAAAGGTATAAACCCATGTGGGCTGATAAATAACGAGTAGGGTAATTGCCATTCCGTTAAGCAATGCTTCTGGAAAGATAAGCAGCGGAATAAGCACTACATAGTTTGAAAAGACGATATCCCAAGAATACACCCCCTCTACAAAGAAATAACCGCCTAGGGCGAGGGTTTTTAGCGCAATGCTCACTGCGGCTGGAAAAAAAGCGCATACAAATATGTAGACAAATAGCTGCCTAGGAATACGGTGAAACGACAGCATAAAGAAGAAGTAGGTAACGGCGATGGGAAGTACGGTGCCGAGTAGGCCATTTACCCCAAAACTCGACCAGCTTCCGTATCCAATGATGTGAGCGCCAACAAGTGCAATAAAAGATGAAATAATCGCATAGCGAAAACCGAGCATGAGCGCGAGCACAGACAGGCCAAGAAAGTGAACGTCTAACCCCTCAAAGATCCCCGCTTTTAGCAGCCACAGCACAAAAAGTGCAGCAGCGGTACCAAACACCAGGTGTTGCTGGTGTTTGGTCTTTGCGAAATGAACGAGGTCTACGTTTTTTAGCGAGCCTAAAACAAAAAAACCGTATAAAACCATCGCTAACGTTTGCAATGTACTCACTGTTTCTCCTGCATATAGTGTTGGCAACGCGCTACGCCTGTTTAAACGCTTAGCAGCGTCTAACGTTTAGCGATGAGTATGAAGCGCTAAT
The DNA here is from genome assembly GCF_048987005.1 of Alteromonas ulvae. Lineage (GTDB taxonomy): Bacteria > Pseudomonadota > Gammaproteobacteria > Enterobacterales > Alteromonadaceae > Alteromonas. Next base: position 1,857,787 of record NZ_CP185261.1, read on the forward strand.
TTACTCATAGGTTGCCCAAATGGGGGCGTGATCAGAGGGCTTTTCAATTCCTCTTAACTTGTAGTCTATTCCCGCATCTTTCAGTGCGCTGTGCAACGAAGGCGTGGCAAGGATCAAATCTATTCGCAGGCCGCGGTTATCGTTAAACCCTTTTGAACGGTAGTCGAACCACGAATATTCATCATCTTTTTGTGGATTAAGACTGCGGTAACTGTCTTCAAAACCCCAAGACATCAGTGTATTTAGCCACTCACGTTCTTCTGGTAAAAAGCTACATTTCCCCGTTTTTAACCAGCGCTTTTTGTTCTCTTCGCCAATACCAATGTCTAAGTCGGTGTGCGACACGTTAACATCTCCCATAACAATCACTTTTTCGTCAGGCGTATGGTTGTCGTTAAGGTAGGTCATTAAATCTTGATAATATTTTTTCTTGGCAGGGTATTTGGTCTCGTGTTTTTGATTTTCACCCTGCGGGAAGTAACCGTTTAATATGGTAACAGGGTCGCCTGCATCGTCGGTGGTTTTGAGAATTATCATGCGGCGTTGGGCATCTTCATCGTCAGTGGGAAAGCCTTTAATGACAGACGTTGGCGACTTTTTCGCTAAAAATGCGACGCCATAATGGCTTTTTTGGCCATGAAAAAAGACCTCATAACCCATATCCTCAACAGCTTTCACAGGAAACTGTTCGTCGTGAACCTTTATTTCCTGTAAACCAATAACGTCAGGCTGGTGGGCATCTATCAATGCCTGTAGCTGGTGAAGACGGGCACGGATCCCATTTATGTTAAACGATACAACTTTCATATTTTTTTCTAACAATTCAATGATAGGTATAGAATACCAGAAACTTTGGACACGCTTAACGGGTATCGCTGCTAATGTTTGGTAATCGCTACTATTTATGATTCTAGCTATGAATACTATACCAACAGGGACAGAAGGTTGATTAAGATAATTTATACCTTGGTGGATAAAGTGGCTTTGGGGCTCACTGCGATGGCTGAGCTTGCTGGTCTGTTTGCGCCTTGCCTAGAGCAATTAAAAATGAAAACCACGACTTAGCATCTTCCACAATATCCCGAACACCGTCGTCATCATCAAGCTTCAATTCAGTTAATATGTGCCCAACGTTTTGTTTAAAAGGTATCCACGCCTTGGCGCATGCCGCCATTGCTGAATAATACTCTGTTGGAATATCGCTATTGAGTGCAGTAAGCCGCCTACTAATCACATTGGCGCCCATTGAAGAGCCAAGCCACACATACATTGCTGCGATAGCTGCTGAGTGTTGCCCTCGAAAGGTGAGTTGGCTCTTAAGCGCATTGATTTTCTGATCCTCTAGGTTTTGACTCTCTAGAGTGCAAGCCTCTTGGGTCTGTTTATCTCGCTTAAGGGCAGCAGATACTTCATCAGTGTTTAACATCTCTGCAAGCGCCGCTAGGCAAGGCGTATTGCTTATTGCATTTGAGACATGCGATGAAGTAGTGCTATGAAACACTGACATTACGCTAAGCACATCGTCATAAAGTGACGGACTAAACGTCGATAAGTTGTGAAATAGCGAGAAAGGTGGCGTTTGTTCTAACGTGGTGTGTTTTTCGAGGGTATCTTGCTTTAACGCCATAAATAGTTCTTGCATGGATGTAATCTTTTCTCCTATCTCGTCAGTTCTACTAGCTCTAAGCAATGTATTTAGGCTTAGCTAACCCTAAAAAGATGCATACGACTGTAACGTTGCGGTAAACATGTCTCATGACTTAGTAACCCAATAACCAATCTGGCCAATGACGCGCGCACAAGTTACTGGCAAAAGCCGTGAATAATGTCATTAATCACGCACACTGCAAAGTGTAACACAGGCAATGGAAAATCGTCATAATCGCATTGTTCTAATTGCCGTTGCACACATCTCTGGCACAGGTATACTTGCCGAAATTTTTTAGACGAGAACAGCCGTGTTTCCAAATACTATCAGTGAAAAATTAAGCGATACAGTCATAGAACAAGCAATGAAACTTTCTTCAGAAGAAAGACAAATGTTGGTGATTAGTTATGTGAGTAAAGCGAAAGAGGTGTGGTTAGTACAAGGCTCTGAAGGTTTCGTTATGCTGGAAGACGATGGGACAGTGCGTCTTCCAATCTTTCCTCACCGCGACTTGGCGAATGCCTTTGTTACATCAAATGGCTTTGACGGTATGTGCGTGAGCACGTCGTTAAGCGAGTTCAAATCAACATGGCTGCCGGGCTTAGAAAGCAATGGCGTTGAACTTGTGATGTTTCCAACTCAAAGCGACGTAGAAAATTTGGTGATGACAGCGTCTGAGCTACGTGAAGAGCTAGGTTTTGAGCTAAATGAAAAGCCCAGTGAAGCACAAGGAAAAGCGTCAAGTGAGGATAAAACTTCAGCGCTTGGCGGCAACGCGAGTAAGTAGTTAACTAAACAGCGAAGCGAGTTTAAAAAAATGACACTGGCGAATATGCAATTACTTCCTCTTGCACAGCAGCTATCACAGGCTAAAAGTTGGGATGAGTTTACCCGAAACATAATGTTAGCAGGTAAAAAATTACCAGCAATGCCTGAGCACTTGCGGTGTGATACTAGCTTAGTAGAGGGCTGCGAGAGCCCAGTGTGGTTGGCGTTACTTGACGGTGAAGGCAGTAAGTGCAACAACAAATTTGTCGCCTATTCACCAAGTAAAGTCATTCGAGGCGTGCTCGCGATTCTGCTTGAAAAAGCCAACAGTTTAGAGCAGCAAGAGCGCGCGACTTTTGATTTTGGGGCTTACTTAAATGAGTGCAAGCTTCAGCGCTACATGAGCGAGTCTCGAGGAAACGGAATAAAGTCAGTTGTGCATCAATTAAATGGATTAGTCGCCACTTAACCTGACACTTTTACAGGTAGAGCTATATCAAATCTGACAGTCTCTTGTGTACGTAAAGCGGAAGTCTAATCGCTATTACTCTAGAAACACAGGTGTGTTTTTTTCGTTCTCAATTCTTCTATGGGTGATAGGCGCTTATCAAAAGCGGAAATTTTATAAACTGGGCAAGACTCCCTTAACATTAATCCAAATCATAGCCAACAATCGGTCTGCCACGAACTCGTGATCTCGCTCTGTTTAATATTGGCCTTGATAGCAAACTACGAGGTTGTGACCTCGTTTAGCTAAAAGTCTCAGATGTTGCTTGCGGACGTTCAGTCCTGTGGCGAACGCATGTCGTTCAACAAAAAACAGGTAGTCCCGTTCAATTTGAAATAACACCAAATACGGGACCCGGGGAGAATCAATTTTAGCATGGGTAAAGAAAGCTGGTCTTGGGGAATCTGACTATCTTTTTAAGTCACGCATCAATGATTCAGAGCACATATCTACAAGACAATACAATCGAATCTTTCATGGATGGATTGAAAAACTTGGACTGGACACATCACTATACAGCGCTCATTCAATGCGTAGAACCAAGCCTTATATGATTTATAAGAAAACAAAGTAGTCACTTACAGCGGACCTGAGATACAATCACTATAAGCATTTGCGCGAGACTCTTCATTTTGATTTTGCAGTTCCCCGACATAAACACCACGATTCATTCCACTTCACAAACTGTGGTTATTAATGGTACGCAGCGTACGGTGCGACCTAAAACTTTTGCGCTGCTTCAAGCGCTGATTGAGGCAAACGGCGAACTGGTCAGCAAAGCTGAACTGCTTAACACCGTGTGGGATGACGTGGTAGTGGATGAGCAGGTGGTGTTTCAGTCTGTCAAAGAGCTCAGAAAACTGTTCTCGGGCTATATCGTGATAAAAACTGTACCGCGAAAAGGCTATGCGTGGATACCCAGCGCTGCCAGTCCGGTTGTGGCGGATGATCTTCCTGAACAAACCAAGATGTCGACACGGTGGTTAGGGTTAGCGATTACTTGTTGTGTCGCTGCATTTTTACTCTTTTTAGGATTGCGCGAATTTACTTCAACACCGCAGGCTGTGTCAGGCTCTGTTGTCGTGTTGCCAGCGCAGTCAGATATTCCGGGTAACGACCATGACTGGGTGCGATACGGTGTAATGGATCAAGTTATTTCAAGGCTATCATCGACTGAACATGCTGGCGTGCTTCAAACCGACTATGTGATGGAGGTTATGGCGCGCGCTGAGACGACTATAGAGGATGTGGCATCGCAGCGCATATCGCCGATATTTGACGTGTCTGGCGCTGAGCTGGTCGTGGTCATGCGTTTGACCGGTACCCCGAACGATTATCAGCTGCTTTATACCCTGTACCAACGCGATGGCGTTGAACGGGGTGTTGCACTTGCCAGCACCGTGCAAGATGCCGCCGATGAGGTTACCCAAGTTATTGGCGAGCGATTAAATCCTGAATTTAGTTTAAGCGATTCGGGCTATGTCTCATCGTTCTCCAAGCAGCTTATTGCTGAAGCCTTGGATGCGAAACGCAAAGATGATGCTCAAGGCGCCCTCAAGCTGCTAAACGCAGCATTGGTTTCCTCGCCACAGGATCTCACTGCTGCCCGGTTACATGTGCAGTTGCTGGTTGAAACAGGCGCATCACCAGAGAATGTTTACACAGTTGCTTTGCCCGCGCTATCAGAAGCAAAAGCACAATCGCGCATTGTCGAGCAAGTACGGCTTGGCTTCTGGCTTGCGATGAGCGAGTTTACGGCAGGTAAGTACGAAGAAGCACTGGCGCGATTTGAGGATACTCAAGCATTAGCCGAATCTATTAATGATTGGCTGTACCTTGCATATATGGAAGAAATCCTTGGGCAATACAGTCAGTCGCAGCAACAATTTGAGCAAGCAAAACAGCATTTCAATCTGGCCATGGACTATCACAAAGTGCTGCACTGTCCGTTAGGGCAGTCCAACACATTAATGCATCAGTCCCGACTTGCCTATACGCAGCAGAATTTTACGCTATCCATAGACAAGGCGGAAGACGCCATCGCACTTATCAAAGGGCGTAATTTACGTGAAAAATTGCCCGGTGCCATGCAATGGTTGTCTTCTTTAAATATAGCGCAAAGCTCTGAAAAATAAGCATTTCAGAAAATTTCAACAGTCTTCAGTACACGTTTTTCGCGGTTTTCATCATAGTGTTAACAGGTAAGCGCATATCTCAAGAGAGCCTTTGGTTTAACGCAGTAAAAAGAAGACTACATGATGAAAACACTACGACTATTTTTTTGTGGCTTAGCGGTCAGTCTACTGGTGAGTGGATGCGTTGCGAGCGATGCACTTCGGCTTATTTACGGTAATAAATTTGCTTCGCACAATTGGGAAGGCAGCAACACAACCACAACACTTCAGGCGCAGCGGCTGAATACCCATACTATTATTCCGGTATCCATAAACGGGCAGCCTGATCTTCGTTTCATTCTTGATACTGGCGCCATGGCGACGGTGATATTTGAAACAGAAAGGACACGCGGGTTACTCAGCGAATTAGATGAGGCTTTGGACGTTGGCGGCATAGGGAGCCCTAAAAACACCGAAGCGAGATTTCTGCACGATACCAACATCACGCTGGGCGACGTGACTATCTCAGGTCTCACCACCGTTTTTATCAGTGCTGAGAACAATCCGATATTTCACTCTGCTGATGTGACGTATGCCGACGGCGTGTTGGGCTACGATGTGTTTACCCGCTTTGTCACAGAAATTGACAACACCTATAACACCGTCACCTTATCTGAAGCGCTTAATCGAGCAACAGCTGGCTATCAAGAGTTGCCAATTGCCATTGAAAGCAACCTACCATATATCGATATTGAGATTTCAGGTATGAATAACTCTGTTACGCTTCCCGCTATGTTGGATACAGGTGGCCTTGGTTCACTCTCTATCGGCAAAGGCCATAACGTGCCGGACGGCGAGTTTCTCTATCAAAGTCAGATATCAGGCATGGGGGGGAGCAGTGATATCACGGTCAATCGTTTCAATGCTCTGAAGCTTGGCAACTACACCATTTCTGATGTGATAGCTGGCGTGAGTCAGGAGGTGTCCACGGAAAAAGGCAAAAACATACTGGGTACCGAAGTGCTAAACCGATTCGACATGATTATTAACTATCAGGCAGAGCGCGTATTTCTGAAACCAAACATGACATTTAGCAAGCCCGATATTAACAACGTGTTCGGCGCTTGGATGTTGCCGCATACTCAAGGTGCATATATAAAACAGGTTAGAAAAGACAGCGCGGCGTTTCATCAGAACATCAAAGAGGGTGTTGTGATCACAACAGTTAATGGAAATGCGGTTGATACAGCACACTATGACGTGCTGACAGAAACCTTGGCACGATTCGAAGCAGTAACGTCCTTTTGCTACCTAGATGACGATGTAACGCACTGTGAGCCTGCAACAAAACTATCAAGACAATCGGCCTTGTAAGGAGAAGAGCATGAAATCAGTTAAAAATCACTTAGTACTTATCGGGCTGGTATTTATGTCTGGCCCTACACTAGCTGATAGCGAAAATACCGAGCCCCTTGCGCACAAAGATATCGAAAAGGTGTTAGGTGAGTTTAAGTCAGCCATCGTAAACAAAGATAAAGCCGCTTTTCTGTCTTTGTTTTACAGCGGTACGGTATCGTGGGTGGGCGTTATTTCAGAAGAAACAAAAGCGATGCTGGTGGAGAAAGATCCTCGCTTTGCCCAGCAACCTCGAATAATGTCCGGAACGCCCTCTGAGTTCATAGATGGGATAGCAGCGAACGAGTACACAACGCGCGAAGATACTGAAAACCTTCGTATTTATGCAGATGGAAATGTGGCAAATGTGATGTTCGATTACACGTTGTATAAAAATGACGTGTTGAATAATTGGGGAAAAGAAAACTGGCAGCTGCTTCACACGGCGGACGGTTGGAAAATCAACGCCGTTAATTTTTCTTATACCATGAATCCGGCATTACTCGGTCAGAGCGACTAATAAGCGAGGTGTCCGCGATGTATCGCGGGCAATACCCACTACGCGGGGCCGAAATTCCACTTTGAGGTTTTAATCCAGACTGCCGAATTATTCGTTTTGCTCTTGAGCATGAAGTCAGCAGACTCTAATTTAGTAAACAGCGCATCGATACGCTCGATTGAGTAGATATCCACATCTGAGTCTACCACTTAGGTCCATGTACCGCCTTACGGCAGAAAAGTACGTAAACCGGACCTTGGTGCTATGCACTTTACAACCTATTGACCAGTAGATTTACATGAAATTCATTGACACCCTGTGATGCCAATTCATGGCAAAGACGCCACGGTTAGCAACTCACTCTCATACCTATAAACATCATCGTCCCGAGCAGACATTACTGTATCAACTCGTTGATGCGACAGTACCCTAAATTTAAAGAAATGCAGTCACATCAAGGTAAATCATTGCCATATCATGTTGAAAAGGAATTTGATGAATTTCTTAAATGTGGTCGATTAGAGCACGGGTTTTTGCGCGTAGTATGCGATGACTGCAAGCATGAGAAGCTGGTCGCTTTTAGTTGCAAAAAACGTGGCTTTTGCCCAAGTTGCGGTGCAAGACGTATGGCTGAGAGCGCAAAATTGTTGGTAGATGACGTTTTAAGTGGCTATCCTGTTAGACAGTGGGTGTTGAGTTTACCCATCCCACTGCGTTTATTACTCGCTCGGTATCCAAAAGAGCTCAGCAAAGTCATGCAAATCATTCATCGCGCTATTGCGACAGATGTTATTCAACGAGCAGGCTATCTAAAAAAGCAAGCTAACACAGGTGCCGTGACTTACATTCAGCGATTTGGAAGTGCACTCAATCTCAATATTCATTTTCATATGCTCTTTTTAGAAGGCGTTATCACCCAAGAAGATGCGAAAGTAAAGTTCAGTCGGGTTAAAGCGCCTAGTCATGCTGACATGGAGCATCTTGTTCATGTCATCAGTCATAGGATAGCCGCATACTTGGAAAGAGCAGGTTTAATTGAGCGAGATGCAAACAGTGCTTTTTTGGATTTACCTCTAGAAGACGAAGATGGAATGTTGCACTTGCAAGCAGCCTCAGTGAACTATCGTATTGCTGTTGGGAAAGATATTGGCAAGAAAGTATTTACACTGCAAACTTTGCCTGCACAAGATGAAGATACCTATGGCCAATTGGCACAAATAGACGGGGTTAGTTTACATGCTGGAGTGTTCGCCGATACGCATCAAGCACAAAAACTAGAGCGCCTTTGCAGATATATCGCAAGGCCAGCAGTCAGCGAAAAACGATTAAGCTTAACCGCCACAGGCAATATCAGATACGAACTCAAGACGCCTTACAAAGACGGCACTACACATGTTTTCTTTTCACCATTTGACTTCATAAGTAAGCTCGCTGCACTGGTTCCACCGCCTAGACTCAACCTTACTCGTTTTTATGGCGTGTTTGCTCCTAACAGTAATGTAAGAGCGCGAGTCACCGCTTCCCAACGTGGAAAGAAAAGTCCTCGCTTAGCCGAGCAACTAAAAGACCCTGAGCAACCATACCATGCCCGTAGCATGCCGTGGGCGCAGAGGTTGAAGCGAGTGTTCAATATCGATATTACTGTATGCGAAGCGTGCAAAAAGACGAATGTTAAAATAATCGCATGCATTACAGAGGCTGCAATTATCCAAAAGATATTGACGCATTTGGATAAACAAGACTCACCGATTACCGCCAACTCATGCAGAGCGCCACCACTAAATGAGTCTATGCAACTAACGCGGCTTGATGATTTCGTCATTCAGCGTGATTTTGACTTTGGCGCTTAACAGCCTCACCACCAATATAGCTTGAACACTCATGTGTTGAGGCATCATGTTGCACATATCGAGACAATTTTTCAGTCCCAATGATCAGCCTATTTTCTTATCTTGACTACACTTAATTCGTAATTGCTTCCTGCTTTTGAACCTAAATCGCATGAAACAAGCCTTAAAGCCAGCTGTCACAGAGGATAGCAAATAGCGTTAATTCGTCTTATACTTTGACCCTCACCGCTGTAGATACCGTACGACGATAATATATGGCTGAGCTTTTCGTTATCGATGGGCTTTCTGATGAAATCTAATGCACCAAGCGCCAGCATTTTTTCTCGCGCTTGTGCCTGCACATCACCCGACACAACGATTACCAAACACGGTAAGTCGAATCTTCGGATGGCTTCCATCGTTTGATATCCATCCATAACCGGCATATTGAGATCTAAAAAAACTATATCTCCTTTACCTTGACGAATAAGCGTAAGCGCCTGTTCGCCATTTTCAGCAAAAGAAACATCTACATCCCAATTGTCAGGCAAACTACGTGCCATTTGATGCCTTGCGAAACCCGAGTCGTCGCAGACCAATATTGGAGTACTCATGGTAACGCCTTACACTGCGACGGGGGCTTTAATATGTGGATGTGACTGGTAGTTTTTAAGCGTGAAGTCGTCAAAAGAAAACCCAAAGATGTCTTTTATTTCTGGGTTTATTTCCATTGTAGGGCGCGCAAACGGCTCGCGACTGAGCTGCAGCTCTACCTGTTCAAGATGATTTGAGTACAAGTGCGCATCACCCAGCGTATGTATGAAATCACCCGGCTCTAGATCGCAAACTTGGGCGATCATCATAGTGAGTAGTGCGTAGCTTGCAATATTAAAAGGTTTTGTTAGATCGGGGGCTATTTTCATATCACTACGCACAAACATTTCTTCATGGTCGCTCTTTCAAATCAAGAAGCATTGAGTTTTACTATTTCAAGTTTCGTCGCCTTTAACACGTAAACCCACTAAATAGAATACCATAACGTAACTCTGTAAACCTCAACCTCGCATAAAATCACGCCATTTCAATTTATATTGGCCTTTTTTAAATTGTAACTCATACAACCTTCACACTAACATTCGACTTCATGCTAGGTATTCCAAAAAAAAGCCGAGCATTATATGTCTCGGCTCTCATCCTAGTACAAGGTTCAGATTAATTTAATCTAACGGTGGTCGAACAGGCGTAATGTAGTATCTATCGTCTATCGGTTTGACCCCTACAATATCCTCACCAAGCTCTTGTGGGTCTGATATCACCGCAATTATGCCGTCTAGTTGAGCATTCAGTTTAGCAAGACCCAAATGCTCTTCCATGGGCTTTAAGCTTCTACCAATTAGCACTTGATTTTCACTTTTACTCTCTAGCTCCCGAGAAAAATCGCCAATCAGTTCAAAATGACCAAACTCATCCACAAAACTACCAATATCACTGTCCAGTGAATTCAAAGCGGTACTCGTGTTACTGGATGGAGGCATAATACCAAATACTTGGAATATCTGACTGGCTGTAAACTGACCACCTGTATCAAATTCAAATCGTTCAACCGTGTTAGCTTGAGTGAAGAACTTAGTAATCTTAACTTCGTCATTGCTATTGGCGATCCTCAAGATTAAATCGTCACCCGATTTCAAAAGACCTGACGCAACTTCAGAAAACGTAATACCTTCAACAAACCTAACAACATTTTGGCCAACGTTCTCTATGATGGTGTCTTTTCCGCTATTCCTCCCAATCAAGTAGGTATCATTGCCAGTTTCACCAAATAAGTAATCGTCTCCTTCATTTCCTGAAATAGTATCAGCACCAATATCACCTAGAATAATATCGGATGAAGCAGTACCCGCGAGGTTATTATCGTTACTGTCTCCTACTAAAATATCCTGTGCCGTCCCATTTTCACTTGGCGGTGATATTCCAAATGCACCGTATAATTGAGATGCGGTAATCTGACTACCATTCTCAAATTCTAGCCTCTCAATGGTATTTGCTAATGAGAAGAAGTTATTGATTTTCACTTCATCCAGGCCACCACTTATCCTCAAAATTAAATCATTGCCGGACCTGACCAATCCAGAAGCGACATCGTTAAAACCAATACCGTCCACAAAACGGATAACATTTTGACCTTCAACGTCTATTATGGAGTCCTTTCCAGAGCTAGTACCAATAATATACGTATCATTGCCCGCCCCACCAAAGAGGTAATCATCACCTTGTAATCCTGTTAAATGATCATCGCCATCACCTGATACCAGTACATCACCCCAATCCGTTCCAACCATATCATCATTGCCCGATAAGTCATTGGGGTTGGTACCTCCACCATTTGAACCATCGCCTGAGCCACCGTCACTACCACCAGAATCATCAGGCGACTGCACTAATAGCTGAAAACTTGAACTTGCCTGCTCTCCAAATGGGTCTGTCGCGGTAATCATAATATCAATTGCACCACTAACATCATCAGGTGGTGTACCAACTAAGTGGCCTGTATCACTATCAAAAACCATCCAAGCAGGTAAGGCTGAGCCATCAGAAAGTGTTGCGTTCAAACTCAACACATCACCATCTATATCGTTAAACGTATCTGTTGGTAAAAACCAGTCAATTGCTTCATTTTCAGCAACGGTTATGTCTTCAATTTGAACAGATACAACCGGCGCATCATTCACGTTTGAAATCTCAAGTGACATGGATGTAGATGTTTGAGCGCCATAATTATCCGTCGCAGTAATAACGAGGGTATAACTACCTACAGCAGAGTTATCACCCGTTCCGCGAAGACCATTTTCATCAAATGTGAGCCAGTCGGGTAATTCGGAACCATCTTCAAGCAACGCAGAAAAGCTTAACGTACTTCGATAATCCGAATCAGAGAAGATGCTAGATAATGGCAGGTCGATATCAAAAAACTGATCTTCATCATGCACTTGATCGTCAATGGATTGGTTTACTATTGGTGCGTTATTCGCTTCTGCAATAGCATTCACCAAACCCTCTTTATCTAAAGTAGTACCATCCGAAAACTCAAACGTGGATATGGTACTTGCCTCTAAAACAATACTCTGATCTTCGCCTAAGAAAATTTCCCAATATGACTGACCAACACCATCAATATACAAATCTGCGGGGCTTATGTCGTCAGAAAAGACAACGGTATTAATGTCATTATCGTCATAAATAATGTCTCTACCAGATTCACGGCCAATAACATAGCGGTCTTCTCCATCACCGCCATATAGCTTGTCATCGCCAGCACCACCAACGAGGACATCATCACCTTCGAACCCTCTTAACTCATCGTCCAACGCTTTCCCAACTAACACATCAGATTTGTCTGTCCCCCCGAGGTAATAACCTCTTTCTTCTCGCGTTACGCTATTGATAAAAATAGCTGCATTGCCCGTTTCATTGTTGCGGCCTTCGTTAGGGGAAGGCATAAAATTAATGCCAGCCCTATCCGCCTCTAGAAATACGCCAGCAGTGTTGATGGCTTCTAACATCGTCCCATCAGTGAATGTGATCTTATCGATGGGTCTGGATGCAATGAAATAATTATCTATTCGCAGTACATCTTCGTAATTTCCGTTGATATAAATGACTAAATCTTCGTTATATCTATGGAAGCTGATGTCTGAAGCAGTCAGGTCTCCAACCATTTCTATAATTGCACCCTCTTCTAGGCTACTCTCTTCGAAAATCCTGTCCTTACCATATCCAACGCCAAAACGATAAATATCCGCTCCATCGCCACCACTCAAGAAATCGTCTCCTTCTCCTCCATCTAGAATATCGTTTCCCGTCCCCCCATTAAGATTATCGTTACCTAATTCACCCAATAATGTGTCATTACCAGCTTGACCAATGATAGTGTCTCTTCCTTGACCACCCACTAACGTTTCATCAGTGGCATAACCGTAAATCCTGTCATCCCCATCAGTTGGCACTTGCACGAATGCTTTTACTTGTTCGAGGCCCCATGTGGTTCCATCGGTGAACGTGATTAAATCCAGACCGTATCCATTCCCACCATCATCAACGAAGAAGCTATCTACTGTCAGCGTTTCGCCGTTGTTAAAGTGAATGAGTAAATTATCTGACTCTCGAATAAGCGATACTTCATTGGGTAGTATTTGTGCGCCAAATTGGAGTGTGTCTATGCTTGACGCGTCTTCGTCCTTATTTGAAATTCTATCATTTCCATCCCCAAGGTTGTACACGTAGATATCTTGCCCATTACCCCCGATGAGTACATCGTCACCCTCACCACCTACAAGCGTATCATTCCCGCCATCGCCGCGAAGTTCATCAGAGCCAACCCCTCCGCTTATCCAATCGTCTCCGTCAGCGCCCTCAATTGTATCGTTGCCGTCTTCACCAGAGAGAGTATCGTCAATTGCATAGCCATATATGTGGTCGGCTTCATTTGTTGGCTGTTGAACCATCTCCTTAATTTGCTCAAGAGTCCATTCTGAGCCATTTGCAAATGATATAGCATCTAATCCGTAACCGTTTGCAGCATCATCAACAAAAAAGCTCTCAACTGTGATTGCGTCTCCGTTAACCAATCTAATTAACAGTGCATCATCTTGACGAGAAAGTGTTACATCTTCTGGCGCAATAGAATTGTCGAAATTCAACCGGTCGAAGCTATTTACATCTTCATCCTTGTTACGGATTCGATCATTACCATCCCCCAGTTTATACTCGTAAACATCTCTGCCTTCACCACCAATCAGAACGTCGTTCCCAGCTCCTCCAACAATAATATCGTCGCCGTCGCCACCAGAAAGTCGTTCATTTCCGTCACTACCTGTGATCGTATCACCATCTCTCAGAAGTTCTAACGCCGTATCTCTTACTAACCTGCTCGATGCAATAGCCCCTTGTTCAAATGATTCAATGAATGTTTGATACACATTTTTTTCGCCATATGGGCTCATACCTACAGCAAAGCCTTCAAACTCACGCCATAAATCAAGACTTGAAGCATCTTCTATAGCAAACAAATCGAAGAAATACTGATTTACCTGAGAAAAATCTGCTGTTTCAACGTTGCTAGCATCATCAAACACAACCAATTCAAACAGGTCAATGAAGTGGCTTTGTGCCATGAGTTGTGTGTACAAAGAGTCTTCCAGTCCTTGGTAAACTGTTTCTAATAATGCAGCGTATTCCCCCTGAGGCTGTTCAACCAACGCAGAATCACCCCAAAAGGCTTCGACAACACCGAGTTTTTGACCATCAATGCCATTTCCTCGGCTTAATGGGTCAGTATCAGTCTGACCAGACCAAGTAAGTATGATTTGAGTAAGTAAACTTTTTCTTTGAGCGGAGTCTGACTCAGTGACGAACTCACCAACCAAGCGTTGTAGCTCACCCGATTGGTCTAGTGACATCGCATGACGAAGCGAATAGACATTGCCAAATCCATAAGCATCGGGCAAAGCTGCAATATCTTCAGAGTATGAGATACCTTCACCATTGTGCACTTCAACAGGGATAGTGTCGCGAGAATCGAATTCAAACCACAAAGTGTTTGTTATTGCAGTTGTACCATCAGCATAAGTGAACGTGCTGTGCTCTCGATGTTGCACGTTATTAGCATCAGTAAATACATTTTCCGCGTAATTAACGCTGATTTCAGTAATGTTCAAATCGGACAAGCTCAATAATTCATTTGCTTCTGAAATACCGTTACTGTTTAAGTCACGCCACACAAGTAAATCTGAATAGATGCTATCTGCACTGCTAATTTTGCCATCTTCATTGTCATCAAGTTCGATAAGTGCCTCATAACCATTAGACGCATATTCACCATTTTCAAGCAGTGTTTCAGTACCGAATAGCTCATTACCCTCGGTAATAAGGCCATTTCCATCTTTGTCGAGTACAAGAAATCCATCATCAGAGGCTAACCATGCTGTTTTTTCTGAAAAGCCATTGTTGTTCAAATCGAAATTAACACCGTCTGCTAGCGATAAGGTGTCAATAACACCATCACCGTTTAAATCTAGTGTCAGCGGGTCACTGGGTGGAACGGGAGGTTTAGGTGGTGGAGGTGGTGGAGGTGGCGGTGGCGTTTTTTTAGGTGCACTCAGGGTAATACCCAGCATTCCATTAACAAAATTCTTGATTTCAGGTCCACCAACAACAAATAAGCTGCCGCTAACATCATCGTAAACATATTCCTGCCCATCATCACCTATATATCGACGAGTAATGGAGTTGCGAACGCGTTTACCACCTGTGAGTATATTCCCATTAAGTTCGACCCTGCCAATGCCATCACTATCTTGAATGATGTCTTCTGCATCAGTTATGTAGGTATCGTAGCCTTCGCCACCGTATAACTCATCTGCGCCCTGACCACCAATAAGAGTGTCACTATTGCCTCCACCGTAAATAGTGTCGTTTTCGCTTCCTCCATCGATAATATCAATTCCCTCACCGCCATAGATGGTGTCTGCTCCACCTTCGCCATTGATAGCAGCACCGACAGTAGCGGCATGAATGGTATTGTCGAGATTGTTACCTGAAAAATTATTAACAGCAGGGTCATCTAATAGAAAAATATTTTCGACATGAACATCATCGGCTAAATCATAGTTTGCTAGCACAAATAGGTTATCGTTGTCACCTTCATTACTTTTTTCAACAATAATGTCTCCTTGGTTGTCTACATAGTAGGAATCGTTACCTCCTTTTCCTTCCAGCCTGTCTGCTCCAGTGCCGCCATCAAGAAGATCATTTCCATTATCGCCATATAATTCGTCGTTACATTCTCCTCCATAGAGTTCATCCCTGTCTGTTGAAGAGAAATCGGATTCAGTTTGGGCATACAGTTTGTCATTGCCTTCTCCTCCATAAAGAATATCTTCACCGGACCAACCTGTAAGAATGTCGTTTCCACCTTCACCTATTAAGACATCATCGCCTTCCAATCCTCGCAAAGTGTCTATTTTCGCATTACCAATTAGTACATCATCGCCAAGGCCGCCCCCTATCTCACTATCAGCGTCATCAATATTAATCAAGAGGTCGTCTGTATCTGCAACTCTATGATTAAAAGCTGCAATTCTATTTGGCCTATCTTTATCTAAACCAATTAGGCCAAGGACGACTGCGTCGAAATTTCTAGATGATATAGAAGCTGCTACATTCGTGTCTGACACATAGCGCTCGATAATGACATCAGATATGGGCTTTAAATAATCAGTTGCTGTATAGTGAAGGGGCGGGGCAAATGAATTGACAATGCCTTGAAATTCTGAGTTTTGAGCAATCTCGTTTTTTGCTGCTGTAAAGTTTGCTGCCTCGTATATTCTGATATCTGCAATTTTACTTAAATAGAAATCAAGTGTGGCGTTGGCTTCAGTTGGACTTGGATTGTCCGAACTGAATAGCCCAAACATAGCCCCTTCTAAATAGCGCCTATTTGCAAAATTCCCCCCTTGACCATTCGAGTTATAAACAATCTCGAACCAAGCGGCAGCTCTGTCATTTGCAGCTAGCGCATTTTGCAATTTTGTCCCTAATAGTGGGCTAGGTGAACTATCATCTTGATTATACGCAAGCGACAGAAGTGCGAGACGTTCCCGTGATTCTCCCATAGGAGAGGGTAAAAAATTATCGAGTTTTGTCTCAAATACTGGCGTGAGAGCATCAAAAACATCTCTTGCCGCTGTCATCGAAGGAATTTGAAACGTTGCGCCAGCTACACCAGTATAGGCTTCGTAAAGACTATTTAGTTGCAACCTGACGTCAGTTTCAGATAATGAATTGTTCCTTGTAATCGTTAATACTGAATCTCTAAATGCTTCATCGCGAGCGAGAGATAGGTTCATACCAAACCCTTGCTCTAAAACCACATCTAAGATTCCCAGCTCTTCAATATTGAAGCCATAGCCAATGGTGACAATATTGGCCGAATCAATATACGGTTCTGGATCATAGTCTTCGAACGAAGTAATCAATGAAAACCGGAGAGTTTCATATTCTGCTGTTGTAAGTGACCTAAGATTTATCATAACTTTCCTCTATTGTGTTGGTCGATATGAACAAAGTCTAAGCCCGATTGAGACACCTGAAGTTTGCTTGTATGGAATGCTTGGTTTATGTACGTCTGCATAGATATCCGTTACCTTGACCACATAAAACGTTTTGTCAATAAAGAAAGGCATACCTGAAACATTGCCTTTAAACTGAATATTTAACGTATTGTCTTCTTTAAGCACATGGTACATATATGAAACTGTGTCAATGGATGTGTAAAATGTATTTTCGACACGCACCAAAACGCGCTCTGGTTTCGAGTCGTTATTTATATCCAAGTCAGCCGTATACAAGCGCGCTTCGTTTGCAAAAAACTGCTCTACATGTTCTTGCTCAGATTTAGGCTCATTCGGAAAAGGCTTTCTCCCAAATTCTTTTAAAGAAACTAACCACTTTTGGTGCAGTGCTACAGGGATATGTATAAAGTCTTCTTTTTTCACAGGGGTTAATACTGGAAGTGAAAAACCTGCGAATTCGGGGTCTGGTTGCAACCCAGTGGCATAGTAGAACACTGGTTTTCTATTTAGATAGTCGAGAAACCCCTCACACACCTCTGGTTCATTGTTTATTTCCATACTCCAATTTGGTTTTTGTTCTTTGCTATTTTTATGGTCTGACGCATAAAGCGAGGAAATAGGCATTGTCAAAAACGCAAATATGCAAAGCGTCGTAATTACAATATGTTGAAAACATAGCCTTACTGGAAATTTTAGCTCAATCATATTTGCTTACCTCTCTCTCATACTTTCGGCTTTATTTCTCAACAACGGCGACATAAAGAACTCAATCAGCCGGCGTTTCCCCGTCTTTATTTCAGCCGTCACCGACATACCCGGTTGTAGATTGACTCTTTTCTGGTTAACCATGATGTGCTGGCGAGAGAGTTTGACTCGTGCTGGAAATACCAAGCCTTTGTTTTCAATTTCTATCGCATCGTCTGAAATATGCTTAAGCTCGCCTTCAATCACGCCATACTTCGTAAAATTAAAGGTATTCACTTTTACTTCCACACTTTGGCCTTCATGCACAAAGCCGATATCTTTGTTTTCGATAAAGGCCTCTACTTCCATTTCATCCCCGGTAGGTACAATAGTCATGAGTTCATCTGCGGCGGTAACTACGGCGCCAATCGTGGTAATTGCCAAGTTTTTTACCACACCATTAACAGGGGAGCGAAGGGTTTGCTTGTCTAGCAAGTCTCTTGATTGGGTGAGCTGCTGGCTTAGCGAGGATTGTGTTGCCAATAAGTCCAATTTTTGTTGGCTTATATCGGTGAGCGTTTTCGACTTTAATGAAGCCAATTGCACTTTTATGGTGGAAAGTTCTGACTTTAATGCTGCGAGCGATTTTTGCTCGGTTTGCAAGTCTTGCTCTGCGGCAATGCGCTCTTGTTCAACCGCTAAAAAATCTAGCCGTGCCGCGACTTGTTTATCGCTCAGACTCTTAAGTGCTTGGGCCCTCTCAGTCATAATAGGGAGAAGCTGAGACAGCTTATTATTCGACGCTTCGGAGGCTGCAATTTTGTGTTGCTGCGTTGCAATTTGCTGTTCAAGGAGCTGCATTTGGTTGGTGTAATCGGCCCATTTGTTTACTACCCAGTAGTGATGTGCTGTTGCAATAGAAGACGTATCGAGCGCGGTTTGTGTCTTCAATTGAGAAACATGATTGGTCAACAAGTCGAAGCCATGTAGTCTTGCTTCTATATCAGCCAGTTGCTCCTCTAAACTAATTAGCTCTGCTTGTGCTTGTGTTGTTTCAAGTTCAATAAGCACTTCACCTGCTATTACGTGTTGACCTTCAACAACGTGCAACTTGTGAACACTGCCCAGCACCATGGGTTGGATAACTTTTAGCCTTGATTTAGGAATAAGCTGTCCTTCTGAGGTGGCAACAATATCTACCTCTCCAATGCAGGCCCAGATTACGCCAAAGCTAAATAAGGCCATTAACATACGCGCAATCAGTTTACTTTTGGGGTGAGGCGGCTTTTGTTGTATTTCTAGCGCAGCGGGCAAGAAGTAAAGCCTTAAGTCCGAAAAATGTTCATCACCCGTTTTTCCTCGTTCCTTCCAGCGCTTACTCAATCCCTTGATAAAATTCATACTTAGCTCACTTTACTGTTTGAGGTTTGTCGAACGATGGTGATTTTTTTCTGTTTTGGCGTCGGGGCTTGTTGTGCATTGAGCTTGGCATAGTAGCCGTTTAGTGCGATTAGAGAATCGTGTGTGCCTTGCTCCACTATGCGTCCTTTATCAACCACAATTATCCGATCGCATTGACGCACGGTAGAAAGTCGATGAGCAATAATAAACGTTGTTCGCCCTTGTTTAATTTGCGCCATGTTTTGCTGAATAATATGCTCTGATTCATAGTCCAGCGCACTGGTTGCTTCATCAAAAATCAAGATATTAGGATTAGTCAGCAATGCACGGGCAATGGCGATGCGTTGTCGTTGACCACCCGACAAATTACTCCCTTGCTCTCCTACTTGATTGTCATAGCCTTCTGATAATTCAACAATAAAGTCATGCGCACCTGCCATTTTGCTTACATTAACGATGTCATCGATACTGGCAGCAGGGTTAGCTAGCGCTATGTTTTCGCGAATTGTGCCAGTAAAAAGCATATTGTTTTGCAGGACGACACCAATATGTCTGCGCAACCAGCCAGTATCAACCATAGAAAGATCTATACCGTCAATTTTCACTTGTCCTTGAGTAGGCACATAGAGTCGTTGTATTAGTTTTGACAGTGTGCTTTTTCCTGAGCCAGAGCGTCCAACAATACCCACAGACTCACCCGCTGAAACGTTTAGATTGACCCCAGAAAGAATGTCTTGACCATTGGGACTATAACGAAAAGAGATATTGTCAAATTCAACCTTGCCTGCAATTGAAGGCAAGGTGGTGCGATTAGGGTCGTACCCCGGCTCGGTAGGCGTATTCAAAATATCACCGAGCCGTTTTACGGAAATAGCGGCTTGCTGAAAGTCTTGCCATAGTTGCACAATTTTAAGAATTGGGGCACTGACCCTTCCCGCAATCATGTTAAACGCAATTAATTGACCAACGGTCATCGCACCAGCAATAACTAAATGCGCCCCGACCCAAATAATCAGTAGCGTGACCACTTTGCTAATAAAACCTGCGCCTTGATTGGCTATGTTGGATAGGTGCCCTGAGCGAAATGATGCGGTAACGAAGTTAGAGAGTTGGTTTTCCCACTTGCGCTGCATTTGAGGCTCAACGGCCATGGATTTAACCGTTTCAATACCATTAATGGATTCCGTTAAAAACGCTTGATTTTCTGCGCCATATGCAAACTTTTGATTTAATCGATTTCTGAGTATGGGCGTAATGTAAAGCGATAAAAGAATGTAAAAGGGCAAAGAGCCAGCAACTATCGCAGTAAGAAGTGGGCTGTAGTAATACAGAACAATGAAGAAGACGATGGTAAACGCAACATCTATCAACAGCGTGAGTGCGGACCCAGTAATAAATTCTCTTATACTGTCTAACTCTCGCACCCGAGCAACCGTTTGACCCACTTGCCTGTTAGCAAAGAAATTCATAGGCAGTCCAACAAGATGTCGGTACAACTTAGCGCCCAGCTCAACATCTACTCGATTGGTAGTATGCATCAATAGATACTGGCGAATTCCGCCCAAAATCACATCAAAAATTGCTACAGCGAGAAACCCGATTGCGAGCACATCAAGGGTAGTAAAGCCTCTATGAACCAACACCTTATCCATCACAACTTGAAAGAAGAAAGGCGTTATCAACGCAAACAATTGAAGAAAAAATGAGGCGAGCAGTACTTCATAGAATAGTTTTTTGTATTTTTTTAAAGCAGGTATGAACCAACGAATATCAAACTTTTCTCTTAGTTTTTCTTTAACACCTTGTTGAAGAAATAAGCATTTCGTTGGGTTTAATGCTAGCAATTGTGTTTTGGTCAGCTGATTAGGCGATTGTTGGTCAGAGAATACAACGACAAACTGTTCACTCTCTTCAATCACTACAGCCTTTACAATCACGCAGCTTGTATTGTTCTCAAATGTGATAACAGCTGGACAGGGCATATCTAGACGCAATATACCCGACGAGAAATTTACTAGTCGCTGTTTGATGCCAAGTGAATTTGAAGCACGCTGCAATTCCTGAATGGAACAACTAACGCCATCTAAAGAAAACTGACGAATTAGGTCGTCCGGAGATACCGGAATTTTAAGAATTCGACACGCCAAAATAAATGATTGAAATACAGTATCCATCTGCCTGAGCTAAACCAGCTAAATTATCATCCATAAACATATGGTAAATGTTAGACAATTGTGCCAACAGGACAAGAAAAAACGAGCAAGAATAGGTATACCAAAAAATAAATAGTGTTGATTTTTATACCATGTTGTCTTCATTTCACTTAACAGAAATTTCGTCGAAAGCGAAACGAAGAAAAAACACGATGATCTTTGCAGTTCGAGTATATTAGTGAATATCAACCGCCTAAACCGCAGCAGGCGCTGAAATTGGAGGATGAGGACGTAGTCAAATAAAGAGGCTGGTTTGTGTTGAATATTTAAGGCAGGAAAAGCTTTAGGCTTTTTTCTTCGGTGCCACCGACTAAGCTGTCGTGCTGATGAATAAGGCGCATGGCAACGCGGATGTCGTCTCGACTTCCGCTTTCGTAATGGCGTGTGGAATTGGGGTAAGCTTCGCCCGCTAGCTCATTGATGAATTGTTGAGCCTGTTGGCGCTGTTCGCGTCTGTTCGACATAGCATTTTGGCCTTTTACGTTTAGGTTTAAAAATGCTTGTCAGGAGTGAAGGAGAATACAATGTGTGAGGTTAAAGGTTTTAACCCCGGCTTTACTCGAAAGTAATAAAAAATTGCGTGATGAGAGTTATCGTTGTTTTAGCCTAGATGTTTGCGCCCTTGTTTGCGCTCACTTTCTACACTTAATCTATCCTAACCTTCACATCGCTTGCTTTATTACCTATTCGAGCCACAGTGTTGCGCTTATTGTAAGCACTGTGTGCATTGTATTTTCTTGTTCCCTTCGCAGGTATTAGCCTGATCAGGTTCTACGGATCCCACTTTCGCGGTCTCAGCTTACTGGGTTACCAGTGAAGCACTCCGACAAGTAATTAATTTTTATTCGCGCTTTTAACAAGGTTTGGCCACTAAAAATAAGCGTTTCCAAGCGCAAATTAAGGGCACGAATTTATTGTTCCTTTTTACTATATCTTCAATTTTACGGTTAATACAAGTATTACCAGCTAGGTTAAATGAAATGGCTATTCATTCTAAGGATGGAAATTAGCCTTTCTGCCAAGGCAATGAAAAGGCTTAGTTGGTTGGAAGCTTAAGTATGAGGGGCGGCATTGTACGCAGACCGTGTGAAAACTCATATTTATGGTTGCTGTTTTTAAATTGAATAATACAGTAATTCTAAGTCCACTATAATTTTTGAAGGAGTGTTTCCACAACTCGCATGTCTTCATTGCAGATATGAGGCCGCTAACGCCCATGATATTCATCATTCTTTTGAAGTTGTATGCCAAGACCTGCAAACTTACCTCTGTTTTTACATGTTTTAATGTTCTTGTCAGTAGTTGTTGCGTTCCTGCCCATTGCTTTATTGTGCCAAAGGGATGCTCGACGGTTTGATGCCTCAATGTCATTGCGTTTGGCATGTTTTTATAAGCTTGTGCCACGCGTTCAACATGCTCCTCATCATCGAGTCTTCGGATCCGTCTTCCTGCTGGTGATGTTGTGCACCGCGATTTCATAGTACAACCTTTGCAGGTCATGACCGACATGTAAGCGCGTAGCGGTTTTCCTTTGTCAGTTGAAACAAAGCTAAACGGGATATCTTTGCCAGCAGGACATTCATAAACGTCTTTTTCTTTGTTATAGACCAAGTCTTCTTTGGTAAACAGTCCTTTTTTTCGATTAGCCGAAGTACGGATCTTCGGAACAATTGCAGTAACGCCTGCTTCATGAACAGTCTTAAAGCTCGTGCTATCGTCATAACCTCTATCAGCAAGAATGGTAATGTCTTGTTTACCTAACGCTTGTTGCACATGCTGGCTCATCGGGACAAGCTGATGTCTGTCACTTGGGTTATTCGTCACGTAATGGGCAAGTATCAAGTGATGTTTGGTGTCGACAGCCGCTTGAATATTATAGCCAACTAATACGCCTTTATGCTTTAGTGCCATTCGCCTGCTGTCGGGGTCGGTATAGGAGATTTGTTTGTCGGGTAAGGTTTCCAATTCTTGCTGTATTGTTTTCTCGCTTACCAGACGCGCTTGCAGTTTAGCGAGCTTGCCTTTCACTTTTTCAGCGTCTTCAGTGCGGGACTGGCGGTCTGCTCTATCGAGCTCCATAAGATAATTGGCAATATCTTTTTCGGTTGTTTCGATACACGTCTTTATCAAACCACGTGAGTAGTTCTTAGCGATATTGTTAACCGCTTTGAACTTAGTGCCGTCAATAGCCACGATGGCATCCGTAAACATATTGAGTTCACGGCATATCAACACAAAGCGCTTACAGACTTGTTGTATCGCGTTGCCGTTGTCACGTCTGCTTGATTGAATGCGATTAAGATAACCATAAAGGTAAATCTTGAGCATGGTTGCCGGAGAATAGCTTGGCCTACCTGTTTTGGCTGGTTGGCAACGTGCAAAACCCAAGTCAGATAAATCTAATGAATTGATAAACATATCGACTGCACGAATCGGATTATTTTCATGGATGTAGTCATCTAAAACTTCGGGGAACAGCGTGCTTTGTGTTCGGCTTTGGCCTTCGATAAATCTCGACATGTGATTGAAACCTATCAATTTTTTTGATATTTGTATTGTACCAATTCAGATATCAATTGAGGACCGATACTTAAGACCGATTGATCATATAAAAAGTCTGCTTAGACCAAAAGGTGATCAATAGTTTTCACACAGCCTGTACGTAAAGCGGAAGTTGAAACACTGAACACTGCGCGACGCAATGAGCGTCACTGAATTACATCTATTTATACTTCTGATATCTGCAATTACCCATCCAAACATTTTTTTATGGTATGGTCGAACACCGCTGAATTTTAACGTTTATCTCTACCTAATTATTACAAAGGATGTTGTAAATGAAGTTAGTTAATAGCTTAATTGTTTTTGGCTTTGCTACATTGTTGGTAGCCTGTTCTGATAGCCCTCAACAATCTGACCCTGACTTCAGACCTAAACATAGAGTTGCACACTTTTCCTCTGAGAATAGTCCACTTGTATTAATAGACGAAGCACATAATAACTTTTTGACGTTGAACGACAGATATAAGCCATTTGGTGAAGTTCTTGAAAGTGACGGATTCAGGGTCGGTTCGAATGATAAAGCAATTACAGAAAATCAGCTAAGGCAAGTGGATATTTTAGTAATTGCAAACGCGCTTGATAGAAAGCGACAGGACTGGCTTCCACCTTATGGAGAAGCGTTTGATGACAATGAAGTTGAAGTGCTCAAGAGTTGGATATTGAACGGTGGCTCACTTTTTTTTGTTGCTGACCATACACCGTTTCCCAAAGCTGTAGATAAGCTAGCACTTGCACTTGGTTTTCAGTTCATCAATGGACATGTTGGAAACGCAACCTTTAGCAAAGTAAACCATTCGCTTGCTGAACACGCGACAACTTACAATAAAGAGACTTCACAAAATATAGATGAAAAATCACAACCTCTTTTTCTGCAAAGTATTAACAATGTACCACCAGATATTTTACAGGTGAGATCGTTTGGTGGCTCAGCATTTAAGGCTCCCGAAAAAGCAATATCTCTATTGAATTTAGGGAACGGTATCACTGCTACAGAACCCAAAATACCGTTTCAAGTTAACGCGGATACACCAAAGGTTTCAATGTCAGGATGGAGTCAAGGTGCTGTTTTAGAGCTAGGTAAAGGACGTGTTGCAGTTTTTTCTGAAGGCATGATGTTCTCTTCGCAATTAGTAAAAAGTACAGGCAAAACGATGGGGTTACGCTCTGTTGGTGCGGAACAAAATGAAGAGTTTTTACTGAACATAATGCGCTGGCTAGCTGACTCGTAAGACTATTAATAGACTAGCTGTCTAAAGGTTTAAGTGATTTCTCGGCAGCCTATTACTTTGGGAAACGATTTTGCGTAAATAAATTCCGATTCTGGCTCATGCCAGAAAACTCAGAGCCACAAACCAAACAGTCTGCTCTTTGTCTTTTGTTGCCTGAAGAGGCAATTTAGCTTGGTATGTGTGCATATGATGCCAATAGTCTTGGCTTAATATGTTTCTCCTAAAATCAGGTGTATACTATCGATCTAGTTGTGAGAGGTATTTATGAATACAAAAATTGAAGTTTACGGTGTTAAAGCTGTTCAACGCCCCAAAATTCCAGCAAGAAAGAAACTTGACCTCTCTGGTGAGTTTGGGCAACAGATCGTGAAATCCGAAACTAAGCTAGTGCTAAGAACACACAAGCGTACGTTCGAAAAACTCGCTTACATGTAATGGAGCTTATTTTTTTCCCCTTCGAGCGCGTTATAGAGATTAACGCCTATATTCTCGAAAACGAGCCTGGTATGAAGGGGACCGCTGATATCAATAAGCTTCAGGGGGCGCTAGGCAGGATTGATAATGCTATTGTTTATTTAGGCTTGAATGATGTTTTCGAAATAGCAGCAAAGTATGCTGCCTCTATTGCACTTTCTCATTCGCTTCCTGATGCAAATAAACGGACTGGTCTCGCTGTAGCTTTGTAATATTTATCTTTCAATGATTAAGAATTAATTGCTGATAACGAATTATTCGCAGATGCCATCAGAGATTTGGTTGTAGGCAAAATTGGCGAAGCGGATTTTGCTGACCTTCTTTATGCTCAGTATATTTCTGAACAAAATCAAAATAGTTAAAACTTCATGCAGTTTACTTTGGCCATACCTGCGCGATTAGGGTAAAGAAAGTCCAATATATAAGAAATCATATTGCTTCTCGGTCTGATGGTTGAGCAATGCTGAATTCCCGGTAAAAAAATCTGTCAGTACGATTATTCAAACCATAAACTTTGGCCGGACTGCCATAATTATGTTTCCTTTTAAACAGGAGACAAATTATGGCAATTCAAATCCATACACCTTGGAAAAAAAATCGTATTATCGGTCAGAAAAAGCCTCTTCAGATATTACATATATGGGGTATCCGGATTCGCTTATAGCTTGAAGGACGGACGCGTGATCTCGCATTGTTCAATCTTGGTCTTGATAGCAAACTACGAGGTTGTGACCTTGTTAAACTCAAGGTCTCAGATGTCGTTTGCGGACGATCAGCTCTTAGGCGCACGCATGTCGTTCAGCAAAAAACAGGTAGTCCTGTCCAATTTGAGATAACACCAAACACGGGAGAATCGATATTGGCTTGGGTAAAGAAAGCTGGATTAAAACCCTCTGATTATCTTTTTAAGTCCCGTATACATAGCGCTGAGCACATATCAACTAGACAATATAATCGCATTTTTCACGGATGGATTGAAAAACTTGGTCTAGATACATCTCTCTACAGCACCCATTCAATGCGCAGAACCAAGCCTTATCTGATTTACAAGAAGACTAAAAATCTCCGGGTAGTTCAACTCTTGCTGGGCCATAAAAAGTTAGAGAGCACTGTTCGCTACTTAGGCATTGAGGTGGACGACGCTTTGGAAATATCGGAATCTATAGAAGTTTAGGCTGTAAGGGGCTGCCTGTGCAGCCCTTGTGTACGTGAAGCGGAAGTTGGCGCATTAGTTACTTGAAGGCTTCAGCCAATGGTATAGATAATATTTATAAAGACTAAAATGGTAACTTCATAATAGAGGAAAGTAAGTTTGTTTCTGGCAGGGGCAATGCAGGGCTTTCTGGCCTGAGTTCCACAGCCGATGGTAGGCAGCTTACAGATAGCTACCTTTTTGGGATAGATAGAAAAAGTGGCGCATTGTCTCGAACCTCAGGCCTCAGCGCACTTCAAAAGCAAGAGATTAGGAATGCATATAACAGTGGAAAGATTAAAACCCGTTACACTGTTGTGAAAGACAGGCATGCTGGCGCAGGTGTTACACAGGGGCTCACAAAAAAACCTGAACTGGGTGTTGGCGGGTCATCGCAAATTAATGAAATCGTAATTATTGAATTGCCACTTAAAATAGGGCGTTAAGTAATTGGGGCCTTCTTGCGAGGACCCTTTAAGGAAAAGAATGAAACAACTTCCAGACGACACTAAACAAGAGCTTTCAATTCAGTTGAAAGATACACTTCAGACCATCGAATGTTATAATCCAGCCACTGCGGCCAACAAGGTGACGAGTTACTATGGTACAGCTGGCACAAGCTTTGTAGGGGGATTTAAAGCGAACCTACTCGGTGATGAAAATTTATCAGAAAAGTTGTTTGCCGACGTTATTCCAAATTCCAGGATGGCCGTAGCAGAGAATAAAGTATCTCATGATAACAGCTATCAATACGCCCTATTTAGTTACGCACTATTGCTCGGTTATGAAGAACAGGTTGAGGAGTCGGCAGCTGTACTTTTAGCACTGGACATTCCCAACGATATAAGATTTAGAGCGCCGCCAGAATTCTACCTTATGCTGGCCCATCTATGGCGCGGTGAAACCGATGCCGCCATGCAAATGCTTGGTGGTATAGAAAAGCTGGAAAGCAAAAAAAGTGAATTCTATATTCAACCCGGGGTTAGCAAGCTTGTAAGAGGCGTTGTAAACAATGAGCCCAGTTTAATGAAAGAAGGTGCGCACCTTTTGTTTGACAAGCACTTACACACAACCAAGTACTTCAGAACGGCACTTGAAAATAATCATTACTTTTGTGAGCCCGTTACGTTATTGACCATAGTAGGTCGTAAACTGGGTGTTGATGTGAAAGCCAACATTGGCGATACAACCGCCGTGTTGAAAACGAAAACATTTAGCCCAATTGATAGGCCCGAAATACCCGCCAACAAGAAGTTCGAAGTGCCCGTAGACCTAGTGCCCTCTTGCTTCCTGAAAACACGAGGATAATTCTATTACCTTTTGATTTGTGCATTAGCCTTAACAATTAATTCTTGGTATAACGCTCCAAACTGTTACTGCACGCTTTGGTAGATGCTCTTTATGATTGTTCTGTTTGTAGGGTATTTCGACAATGTCATAAAACGATGCATTACAGCGTTCAGATCGCTGAATGTCTCTTGTTTGTCTTTTTGAGCCAGCGATTTTGTGGGGCAGCTCCGTACGTATAACGGACATTAGCTCCATGAAAAAATGGCGGCAGTAATGAGTAATTCGCTAACGGTCAATAGCTTTTAATGAGTGATGTTGAATGAATTACAGGCTTTAATTCGGAGATTAAATAGCCCAAGAGAATCTCTTGGGCTATTGTAAGAACCTATTTGGCCCTTATTGCATCAAGTAAAGCGATGTCAAACGCATCCACATATTCAACCTCAATGTCAGGAGTTATACCGACCTTTTCCCAGTTCTCGTTAGAGTTTGGTAGTAAAGGTTTAGCCAACGAAATTCGAAAAGTAAGCTCTTCGGTTATTCTTCTTACGCCGACGTAGTACCCGGCACCAGCGGTCACACTTCCAACTACTTTTGCTTTTCCATAGTCTTGTAAAACTCCTGCGAACAATTCTGATGCGCTAGCCGTTGAATTGCTAGTTAGTAGCCAAACTGGATAATCGTTTAGGAAACGCTTGTGGACAGGTGAAGTATCAACCTTAATGACGTCTTTGTGACTTTGGTCATTTGTCTCTACTGACCAAAGCACTTTGCCACCTTCAATAAAATAGCTCAGCATATGCTGAACAAGATAAGGTGAGCCTCCAACAGTGTCCCGCATATCTATAATTAAGCCGTCACTACTGCGCAGAAATGCGAAGGCAGTATCGGCTGTTTTAAGCGCTTCATCCGAAGGGTGGAACTTATTAAATTTCAGATATCCGATATTGTCGTGAACGTACTTCACTTCTTCAAAAGCATGGTTATATGAAAGTCGCCCGCCTTTTTGAGGAAGGATATGGGTTAGCGGCTCGTTAGGATTTTGCAACATAAGGCTCAAGTGAACATCACCAGAAATGTTGCGTATGTCACGTCCAATTACTTCTGCAAAATCCTTCAGTGTGGAGACTTCTTTATATGCTCCCTGCTTTAGCCGTTCGTTAATTACTGAAACTACGTAAGGGGTAGCGGCAACATCAATATAGCTTTCTGAAAATACGGCTAACGTTTTATTTATTAATACCGTTACATCTTTCTCGGATAGCTTGTTAGCGCTAAGGGTGAAGGAATTAAATAAAAGAAAGCAAAAGCTGACGGCCATCAGAGACCATCGAAAACAAACATTATTCATAATATTTCTCTTGTAGTAAAAATCTAGATTTGGATTTAAAGCGATTTTTAAAAGAGAAACTAATCCGCTATAGCAAGTTGGCGATACTGACTGTTGCTTTCCTTCCATTGGCTTACTCTGTAACTTGAGAAAGTTAACAATTCAAACCAATGATATTTAATAGGCTCAGAATAAAAATTTACGTCGGCTGTGCGTGAGGCAAGGAATTCGTCGATTATAAGAAAGCTAATCCACAGGGGCTGTTGAAGCAGATGACGGAAAAGATTGGCCTGAGAAACTTGTATTATAATCCCTCCGACCTCTACTTGGACTTCCTCAAGCTGATATATAGACTGCTGAGTGCTCGATTCAGTCCTATCCACGAGGGTCAAGCTGGAAAAAAGTACTATTGAAGTGAAAAAAACAACTGTTAAAAACTGCACGAACTCCTTTAGCATCAAACCTGTCTTCCATCACATTTCTTCAACGTTAGGCCTCATAATCTCACAGTTTTTCTCACTATAGAAGCTCGATGCAGGAATGTTTTCTCGCAATGGTACTTAAGTTGATTTACTTCGATTAACATAAATTACAACTCAAGTTACAGCAGAAAGTCTTATCTTGGAACGTCAGCTATTTGTCTGAAGCTGCCTGTCAGATGGAATCTAAACCAGCAAATAAAGGTGTCAGATCAGAAATGAGCCACCACTTCAAATTACACTACAAATTAAAAGCGCTTTAATTCCATTTAACTGGGTTGGTGTGAAATTCTATTGTATAGAAATCCTTTTAAGAGTACTTGAAGTATCCCTCATTGGCCGCTTTAAAAGCGTCCACCTCCTCTGCAAAAATAGTGTATGCCGATAAATAGTGTTTGGCTTGTTGTGTGCGCCTTACTACTCGCTCCCACATGCAGGGAGCGTTTGTAGAAGCCTTTTTACAATTTGATATTCTGCAGCTGACTTATCCATTAAGCTTTCGGCTTTTTCTAAACTATAAAACAAATCTTTGCCCCACCGATCGTCTATACAATGGTCAGCACCATTTTTAATCATGAGATCGACAAACGTAAAATTTCTCAGTGCGGAAGCAACCATCGCCGGAGTTTCTCCAAATTTGTTTTGAAAGTTTACATCGGCATCATTTTTTATCAAGATTAAGGTATTGTTAAGACTTTTCGCACCAAGCGCTCGAAAAAGAGGAGTGTCCATTTCTGCGGTACTAATACCGTTAACGTCTGCACCATACTCCAAAGCAAGCGATAGATAACGGCTGTCATCGCTATCTGCAGCTAAATACGTGACCGACTTTCCTGTTTCTGTGAGAGCATCTGGATCCGCGCCAAGCTGCAACAACTTTTCAAAACTTTTGGGTTCGCTTGACCGCAATGCCCAAAACAAAAGATTATATCCGTGCAGGCCAGTGGCATTTACATCTAAACCTTGCTCGACAAGTTCATCCAAGCTTTACTAAGTTTAGTAACCAAATCAATTGCCTGATTATACTGTTTGATATCCATACCGAGTGCCTGCGCCATGGCTCGCTATCTATTTTTTTCTTCTATCCACTGCGACATATATTTTGTCGCATTTAAACTCTGATGCCACAGTAAGCTTTGTAAAAAGAGTGATTTTCGATGGGGTTTTAGCTCATTGAACAGCAACTGCAATTGTTCAGGTAGCGTCATGTCAGGCTCTTGTGCTCTGTAAGCCTTAAGTACCTCTGCGCTTTGTTGGCTCGCTTTCTTCCACTTAGCTTCGTCTTGATAAAGTGATACTGCATGCTCAACAAAATTATCGATAGCATTTTTGTCCATAACTGAAGAGCAAATAGCGCCCGGCCACTGGGTCGATATTGACTTTACTTCTTTTTCGTTATTAGTGCTTAGATTAAGCAAATCGCCTTCCGCGCTTATATCTTCAACGATGCTCTCTGAGCTTATACCTTTCAAGCTTATACCCTCAGCGCCTAGCCAAGTGGTGACGCTTGGGGTGTATGTGCGCATGGCATCAAGTAATTTTCCTTTTACCCCTGCGCCAAATCGAATCGGCGCGATGAGGACGCGAGCACGTGAAATAACTTCTTCTGCATTTTCAGCCCATCCTTTTACCACAAACCCTTGTGCAGTGTTGTGTAGTTGGGAGGCTTTCTTAGGTAAATAAGCGCCGTAAATGTGTAATTGGGCATCAGGAATTTGCCTTCGAATGGCGGGCCAAATGTGCTGTTTAAGCTGTAATACGGCGTCCCAATTTGGGGCATGACGAAAGTTACCGATGTGCACAAAGTGTTGACGCTGTGAGAAGTCTAAATGACGTAAGGGAGCTTCCTTAACAAAAAGAGGGTGCAAGCGAATCTGAGCACTTGGCACGGTATAGTGATTCTCGAGTAACTGTTTTTCATAGTGTGATATGACCAACGTGAGGTCGCTGCGCAAAATTGACGCAATTTCTCGTTGCGCCAATTCGCTATTGAGCTCAGCATTAGATGCATCGCCGGAGTTTTTTACCGCATTATGCCTAGCCTGTCGCAGGCTGTGCAGGTCCTCTGTGTTGAGTACTCTAACCGCATTTGGACATACTTCTCTTACCCGCCACGAGAATTGTTCCTCTGTCATGTAGCGATCAAAAATAACAACGTCTGGGTTTATTTCACTGATACGTTCATTGAAACTACTGCAGTTAAGGGCAATCGCCTCGCTGCCAACATTCAACTTAGTTAGGTCAGCCTTGTGTATACTGTCGGTAGCAGCGGTAAGGAAGGTGACTTTATGGCCAGCGTCGGAATTTTGTTTTATCAACGACAGCATGTTTTGTCCCGCAGCAGATGAATTAGGCTCAGGCCATACGTAACCGATCACCACGATGTTAAGCATATTACGATTTCTTTTCACTACCAGTGTGCGCGAACTATACCAAAACAATACGGTGATGTTGAGAATTACAGGCTTAAGTAAAGCGCTTAGAGGCAAACCATGACATTGGAAAAGATGTATGGCGTGTTAGACTTTATGGTATGGCAAACGTCAACGCCCTTGCGTTAAGCATTATTAATCGAAGAGGTTGGGGGAGTATTTAAGTTCGTACGGCGTTATAATGCTTAGGATTGCGTGGTTAATTCTGTGAAAGGCATCAACCTATTTAGCAATGCGCTTTATCTTTTAGTCTATTTTAATAATTTTAAGTTTCTGATAATAAAAGAAATCATACTTTTTGACCATGCGTCATTTGTTGACCAGCAAGATAAATACGCCTATACCTTAAATATTGCCGGAGAGTAGGACTTCTCTAACAACACAAACACCACATTGGTTGCATTGGAGTGAGTGCACACATGAACATACATGAATTAGTTTCGACAGCCGAAGACTTATTCGTATTGCCAGATTCAGTACTTCGCTTGAAAAGCTGTATGGATGATGAAGCGTCAAGCATTGATGACATTAGCGAAATTATTGGTTTTGACCCTTCTTTAGCCACACAGTTGTTGCGGGTTGCAAACTCTGCGCTGTATCGATTCCCCAATAAAATTGATACGGTGTCCAGAGCAGTGCAGGTGGTAGGTACACGTTCAACCTACGACCTAGCGTTAGCCTACGGCGTCAGTCAAGCATTTGGAAAAGTTGATGCTCATATTATCGATTTGGATAAATTTTGGGAGCACAGCGTATCCTGCGGCTTACTGGCTAAATATTTCGCAGAAATAAAAACACTCAAAGAACCGGAACGATTTTTTGTTGCTGGCTTGCTGCACAACATTGGTGAGCTTGTTGTCTTGTCCACAATGCCAGAGGCCGCAAAGCGCTGTCTCAACTTTAGTGAGCAGGTGACACCCGCTGAACTTCAGTTTGGTGTGTTAGGCTATACGTACAGCCAAGTGTCGGCGGGTCTTATTAAAAAATGGGGCATTCCGGCGAGTATTTCAGAACCAATAGCAAACATCCATAATATACAAGGTGAGCATCAATCTGACTCAAACCGCATATTGCAACTTGCTTACGTACTCTCACTAGATAACGTTAATCCCGAAATTTATCCGAGTTATCATAATTTAAAACCAGAATTGCACGAGCAACTCATTTTAAAAAGAGACGATTTGGAAGACGCGTTAGATATCACCAACCTTCAGTGTATTTCAGTGATATCCTTATTCAACCCCAACGCATTTATGCTGTATTGATGCGGTGAGAAACTGTAATGGCCAGCATCGCGCTGGCCATTACACCTCATGTGCTAAACAGCGTGACGCTGGCCAGCGCTAGTCAAAAACGGCAACGGTTTGTCGGCTTATTGCAATAACTTCGTTGTCTTTGTCCCAAATGGTTGCTTCTGTGTGGCCATATCCATCTGCCGCCTGCCTAGTATGCGCCTTGTACGCAAACCAATCACTTGGTGATACTGGTTTATGGGGATGAATAAACTCTAAGTTCCAACTCACTGTACTTGCTGGGGCAGGCAGCTTCATCATTTGCAGTAGCGTAGGTGGCCAAGCATCGATCATTGTGATGATGTGAGCGTCGGTAATATGTGCTGGCGGCTGCTTAAAACGCATAAATCCGTGATAAATGCTGGTTTTCTTGCGAGTAAACGGTATGCCGCCATCTTCTATCGCGAGGTCGAAATGGCGTAAAAACTTCGGCGTTATTTTAGGAATTTGCGGAATAAACTTTGCCTTACTCGGCGTCGCCATCTGATGCGTTTCGGTATTTTCAACCCGTATTCCTGATTCTCGGGCAATGCCAAAACACGCCTGAGAAAACACACAGCTCTTCCCGTTTTGCATTGCGTGTGCAGTATACTGAGATACGTTTTTTCCTACCCTTAACAAGGTAACTTCTATTGAAAAGGGCGTGTCGAGCATGAGAGGCCCAACAAAGTTGGTGGTGAATGAGCGTAACACCCTATCATCGGTTATCTGTTGTTTTACCGCGGTGTACAGCATACCTGCCGAAATACCACCGAATGCGGTTCTACCTTGCCCCCACGTTTTTGGGATAACAAGGTTTTCTACCTTCCACGAATTTTCAGAAGTTTGGGTTAGGTAAGGAATATTCAACAGTTCATCTACTGTCATAACTGCCTGTCTGGTCTGATGAGTGTTTGTGTAAATATCCTACCCTAAGCCGTATGGAACAAAAAGCCTCAGTTACAAATTTTCGTTATGTTTACAAATAAGTAACAATTAGTTGCTAAATAATTTACCCCATGCCTAGACTGTTGCAACTTTATTTAAAAGGACTGTTATGGCCCATACAAGCGTTGAAGGTTTACCTGCACAAGAAGCCGGTGTATCTCGAAGTTACCGCAATTATGTACTTTTTATTCTCACACTTGTTTATGCCTTCAATTTTATTGATCGGCAGATAATAGGTATTCTTTCTCCTTTTATAAAAGCCGATTTAGGCCTTGATGACGCGCAGCTTGGATGGCTAAAAGGGATCTACTTTGCTTTGTTGTACACCGTAATGGGAATTCCGATCGCATGGCTTGCCGACCGATACAGTAGAGTCAACATTATCGCCATTTCACTTACCCTTTGGAGTGGTTTTACAGCGGCTTCGGGTCTTGCAAGTAACTATTTTCAGCTAGCAGTTGCGCGTATTGGGGTTGGCATTGGAGAGGCTGGCGGAAGTCCACCGTCACACAGTATTATTTCCGACTTATTTCCAAAAGAAAAACGGGCAGGTGCACTTTCTATTTATTCTCTTGGGATCCCGTTTGGCATTATGTTGGCGTTTTTTGCATCAGCGTTTTTTCTACAGGGCGGCTCTGCTGACTGGCGAACGGTAATGTACAGTGTAGGCATTCCAGGCATATTGCTTGCGCTGTTACTTAAATTTACGGTAAAGGAGCCTTCTCGCTCAGTTACTGCGCCTGCTACTGTACCTTCTCAGACAGAGCAAACTAACAAGCCTAGCGTTAAAAAGTCGTTGAAGCTGTTGTTAAAAATTCCGACGTGGTGGGGAATGGCTTTAGGCATTTCTTTTGGTTCGTTTGGTAATTATGCAATTTCGACTTGGATCATTGACTATTATGTGCGCGCATTTGCTGGTTTAGACATCACCTTGCTTCTCGTGGTGTTTGGTATAATTAACGGCACTGCTTATGCGTTGGGTGTGTGGTTAGGGGGCTACATTGCCGATAGATGGGGTAAACACAACAAAAAAGCTTATGCATTATTACCAGCTATTATGCTGATTGTGGGTCTACCGGCTTTTTATGTGTCTCTGCAGGTTCAAGATTTATGGGTGTCTGTGGGGCTGATGGCGCTTCTCTTGTTCACCAGTGGTTCGTATTTAGGACCAAGCTTTGCAATGGCGCAAACGTTAGCACCTATTAACGTGCGGGCAATGTCTACAGCCTTGTTTTTCTTTGTGCTTAATATTATTGCTCTTGGTGGGGGGCCAACGCTAACAGGCATCATCAGTCAATCCCTCGTACCTTCGTTAGGTGAAACGGAAGCGTTGAGACAAGCATTGCTGTATCTCGTTGTACCGTATGCTTTGTCAATTGCAGTATTTCTATGGACCAGTACAAAGATTGTGAAAGACTGGGAAATGGCAGAATCAAGAGGGCTGTAGTACTATTTTGTCGCGTTATTTAGGGGCTGATGTTAAGCCCCTTTTTACTTTTAGGTCTTTTTATCAGGTTCAGGAGTGACAAGGTGTCATCAGCAGAATTAAGTTTTCACTTTGCCCATGCCAATGGCTTTCCAGCGGGAAGCTATAATGCTCTGTTTTCAGAATTGCCACAAAACTTCAATCGTTTACATGTTGAACGTTTTGGTCACGATCCACAGCTTCCCGTGAATGCAAACTGGCGAAATCAGGTACAAGAACTTATTCGTCACATAAGGGCAGAGAATAATGACGAGCGTGGTGTATATGGGGTTGGGCATTCTTTTGGGGCGGTGATATCTTACATGGCAGCATGTGAGGCGCCGGAGTTATTTAGAGGTCTAATATTGCTAGATCCTCCCCTTGTTGTAGGGCCAATGAGCCACTTTTTTAGGCTGGCCAAGTACACGCCACTAATCAATAAGTTAACTCCTGCTAAATTAGCTCAAACAAGAAATACACAATGGCCTGCCAATACTGATATGGTGGCTTACTTTCATGGAAAAGCGTTATTTAGAGATATGGATAAGCGCTGCGTAAGAGACTACGTTAATGCGGTAACAGCAAAAAAAGCAGACAAAATTTCACTGACGTTTAACGCTGATGTGGAGGCGGCGTTGTTTCGAAATGTGCCTCACAACCTTGGAAAATACAAGGGAAAGCTTAAGTGTCCAGCTGTGTTAGTTACTGGTACGAAAAGTAAGGTGTGTAGACCAGAAATGTATTCTAGGTTACTTCAGCACAATGCAATAACACACACTGAGTTGGAAGGCGGGCATATGTTTCCGTTGGAGCATCCAGAGGCGGTAGCTAGTTTTATTGCTACCACCTTACAAAATTGGAATGCTGGTTAACTCAAGGCATACATACGTTGTTAGGCGCTTAGTAAGCGCCTACGTGCTGACCTAACATTTCACGCGTAACCAGCACTACGCCTTTTTCCGAAACGCGGAACCCTCTGGCACGATCCTCAACATGGTCATAACCTATGACAGTGCCTTCAGGAATAACACAGCCTCTGTCTATAATGACTTTTCTTAATTTACACCCGCGCATAATTTCAACGCCAGGCAGTATGACCGCATCTTCAATTAGTCCGTATGAATGTACGCGAACATTTGAAAAACAGATTGAGTTACGAAGGGTTGAGCCAGAAATAATACAGCCGCCAGATACTACAGAGTTTATGGCTTCGCCTCGTCTATCGTCGTCCTCCCATACGAACTTTGCTGGTGGCAATTGCTCTTGGTACGTCCAAATAGGCCATTTTTTGTCATAAAGGTTGAGCTGCGGAACCGGTGATACCATTTCCATGTTGGCATCCCAGAACGAGTCGAGTGTACCCACATCTCTCCAATAGGCTTTTTCGCCATCTGTTGATTCAAAAGGGAACGCCTGAACAATATGTTCTTCAATAATGGCTGGAATAATATCTTTGCCGAAGTCTCGCTGTGAACCTCTGTTTTTAGAATCTACCCGCAGTTGCTCGAATAAAAACTCGGTATCAAAAACATAATTTCCCATTGAGGCAAGACAACGGGAATCGTCATGAGGAAGTGGAGTAGGATGCTCCGGCTTTTCTTCAAAACCATTAATGCGATATGACTCATCTACAGACATAACACCGAATGCCCCTGCCGCTTCCTCAATGGGTACAGACATACACGACACTGTCATTTTAGCGCCAGATTCAACGTGTTTGGCAATCATGTCACCATAATCCATGCGGTAAATATGGTCTCCAGATAAAATCATGACATATTTGGGAAGTTCGTCTCTAATGATGTCAATATTTTGAAACACCGCGTCTGCGGTACCTTCATACCAATTATCAGAAAAGCGTTGAGACGCAGGGAGAATTTCTACAGATTCACCTAACTCCCTTTTAAAATGGCCCCATCCACGTACGAGGTGACGAATAAGAGAGTGTGACTTGTATTGAGTTACCACCCCAACGCGCTTTATCCCTGAGTTAATGCAATTAGACAAAGGAAAGTCAATAATTCTGAATTTACCACCGAAATACAACGCAGGCTTTGCTCTCCATTCTGTAAGCTCGTGTAACCTAGAGCCTTTACCACCAGCTAGAATCAACGCATACGTTTCACGAGTAAGGTTGCTTATGTAACGAGAACTCCGATCAGTCATTTCTTAACAACTCCTGTTTTTAAATGGTGCCGACTTAACACGATGATAAAAGCTATCGCCATTGGCAACGGTCAGCACGCTC
The DNA here is from genome assembly GCF_048987005.1 of Alteromonas ulvae. GTDB lineage: Bacteria > Pseudomonadota > Gammaproteobacteria > Enterobacterales > Alteromonadaceae > Alteromonas. The sequence continues at coordinate 1,895,898 of NZ_CP185261.1, forward strand.
TAGCTAACTTCTTATACTCATATTACAGAACACCACTAGAAATAATAGGTTCAATCAATTATTTCGCATCACTTTTTTTTAACATTTTATAAAATGTAAGCGCTTTCTTTTGCTTTTTCCTAATATAGGAAAATTCTTACGTAAATGCGAGTATTTTTAAAAGAGGCGAGTAGATGGAGCGCCATTTTGCGTTTTAACGTGTGTGCTATAAGGGAAATACTCTGCGGCTTTATGCGCAATGTTTATCGTCATAACGTGTATTTTTCCTCGTCAAACAAGCTTATTGTATAAATGCACAATGACATTTGTTAATTCGATGTTATATTTTGGTTGCGGTAATTAAAGTGGAGCAAAACATGGGTGTGTTAAAAAAGTTATTATTTACTGCAAGCGGGCTAATGGTTCTTGTGATTATCAGTAGTTTCTTTATGCCTCAACAATATACTGTAGAGCGCAGTATTATTATTGATGCTGAAACGTCAGATGTTTATCCGTACGTAGTCAACTTAAAGCAATGGGAAAAATGGGGAGTATGGTTTAAACGAGACCCTAATATGGAACTTTCTTACGCAGGGCCGGACCGTGCGATCGGTATGCGACTTGAGTGGAAAAGTGATACCGAAGGCGATGGTGAAATGGAGATTATTCAACTAGAGCACAATAGCAAGGTGAGTTACACACTGTATTTTCCAGAGATGGATATGGGGTCGAGCGGTGTTGTAGAGATCGAAGCCACTGACAATGGAAGCCGCGTGACTTGGCGCGATGAAGGTACAGTAGATAACAACCCAATAAACAAGCTCTTTGTTTTATTTATAGATGACATGATAGGCCCCGATTTCGCAATGGGTTTAGAAAATTTAAAAACCGTGGTAGAAAATAACGCCCAACCAAAGCGTATCATCACAGGGAGCCTGAATAATTGAAGGTAAGTAGCTGATATAATTGCTTATGAGTCGCAACTCATAGGGGGCTTGAACATGATCTTTTAAAATTTGGCCTCGTAAAACTGTCTATATAATAAAAATGAATCTACAACATGGCTAACAAAAAGCACCTCTTAGTAACAGGGTTATCGTTTAATAAATTAGCTGACTTACTTATTTCTGCAAAAACCACGCTTCCAGCTTTACTGATTATTCTAGGCGCTCCGGCTTGGATGGTGGGGTGGTTGGTTCCGATACGCGAATCTGGTGCACTCTTGCCCCAAGTGCTCATTAGCTTTTATTTACGTAACAATGCCGCTAGATACAAAGTGTGGCGTGTGGGTATTTGTATTCAAATTGCGTCGGTGATGGGGATATTGTGCGCTGCTGTGTTACTTGAAGGTGTAAGCGCGGGCGTGTGTATCTTGGCATTTCTCATTGCACTGAGTTTGGGCCGTTCTGCGTGCTCATTAACCGTTAAAGACATAGAGGCCGATGTTGTACCAAAAGGAGAGCGAGGCAATCTTGTTGGGTTGGCGTCTACTATATCAGGTGTAATGACGCTGCTTGTTGCGGTTCCTTTACTGATTTTTAATGATAGATTTGAAGATAAAGCCTTGCTGGGCGTTCTCTTTTGCGCAGGGGTGTCTTTCACTATTACGCTTTTATGTATGTTTAATTTAAAAACAAAGGTGGAGGAAAACGCCGGCGATAAAGGAAAAATGTTTTCTATCCGTTTCGACAAAACGGTTTATCAGTTTGTCTTCGTGCGAAGCCTCTTTGTTCACTCTGCGTTGGTTGCCCCATATTTTATGCTGGAAAACGGCGATAATGCGCAAAAACTATTGCCTATTTATATTGCTGCACAGGCATTAGCGTCTATATGCTCTTCGTTACTTTGGGGAAAGGTTGCTGATTACAGCGCCAAGTTAACACTGCAAATAGCAGGGGGGCTTACTATCGCCGCTTGCGTGGGCTTGCTGACTATTGAGTCAGACACGCTTATCATTTCTGCGGTTTTGTTCTTTGTTTTGTCTATTGCTCACTCTGGCGTGAGAACAGGACGAAAGACATACAGTCTTGATGTCAAAGAAGGGCAGGAGAGAACAGAGCTAGTAGGGTTTTCAAATACTGCTATCGGCATCATCTTATTGGCATTTGGAGCCATGTATGCAGTATTAAGCCCGTTTCTCACATTCTCTGTGGTTTATATTATGACAGCAATGATGGTGGTAGCCACCATTGCCACATTGATATTACCAAACGAAAAATAACGTTAACCAGAGTATCATCACTGATGCCCTACTTAGCTAAAAGCGCGTTTGCCACTTTAGAGGCTGGAGACTTATTGATCACCTTTGAAATAAAGTCTGTTGCTTTAAGCAGCTTTTGCATGTCGATATCGGTTGCTATGCCCATGCCGTTTAACATATAAAGCACATCTTCTGTTGCGACATTGCCACTAGCACCTTTTGCGTAAGGGCAACCACCTAAACCAGCAACCGCTGAATCAATTGTTGCCACTTGGTATTGCAACGCCGTGTAAATATTAACCAGCGCCTGTCCGTAAGTATCGTGAAAATGAACTGCGATATCTTTAGCTGAAAGCACGGTTAATACACTATCTAGTAAGTGTTGAGTCGCCGAAGGCGTTCCTGTACCTATGGTATCCCCAAGTGAAATTTCATAACAGCCCATATCACGCAACTGCTTAGATACCTTTGCAACGGCACTAGGTGCTATTTCTCCTTCATAAGGGCAGCCCATTACGCATGAGACATAACCTCGTACTCTTATATTATGGGCATTGGCTTTTTCGATAACCGGCTCAAACTTTTGTAAACTTTCGGCAATTGAGCAATTGATATTTTTCTGGGAAAACGACTCAGAGGCGGCGCCAAATACGGCCACCTCTGTCACTCCAGCTTCAATGGCAGCATCTAACCCTTTTACGTTTGGAGTTAAGGCCGAGTAAGCAATGGATTCGGCCTTGTTAATGCCGGTAAACACATTGCCAGAATCAGCCATTTGTGGCACCCACTTAGGCGAGACAAAACTGCCAGCCTCAATGCGTTTGAGGCCTGTTTCAGACAATAGGTTGATAAACGCAATTTTGTCTTCAACAGTAACAATGGACGTTTCATTTTGAAGTCCATCTCTTGCCCCAACTTCAACAATACTGACGTGCTGTGGAATACCCATTGCGATTAAGCCTCTTGTGCGTCGGCGCTTGTGAATTCAAGTAGAGCTGCGCCGCCGTCTACCAATTCACCTGGCTCAAAGTAAAAGCTATCTACAACACCATCGCTAGGGGCTACAATACTGTGTTCCATTTTCATGGCTTCCATGACTAGAATTGGGTCGCCTCTTTTCACCTTTTCACCACATTTCACTAGGTGGGCCACTATAGTGCCGTTCATAGGGGCATCAAAGTTGGTGTTACCACTATTTTCGTTATCATCGCCTTCTGAAGGGGCAACAACACTGAAGTTAATATGCGTATCTTGGTTGTATAAGCCAAAATCGCCGTCGCATACTGCGAAGGTGTAATTTGATTTAACTCCTGCTACTTCAACGCTAAGTTGATGTTCATTGATGGCGCCACTGACTCTCACCGTGGAGTTTGCTGTCGTTATTTCCCACGCCGCAGATGCATCGGCATTGAAAACATGGCTCACGGTGACAGTGAACTCTTCCTCGCTAACTAATAGCGTGAGCTGCTCTTTGTGAGACGCATTTGCGCGCCATGCGCCCGCAGTAAACCACGGCGACATACTAGCGTTATTCACACTTTGCTTGTCTCGTTCAAGCCGGCGGTGCAAAACAGCAAGCAATGCCATTATCGGCAGAGTTTCCTGAATGTCTCGCTTAGCTTCAGCAAAGAGTGCGTCGTTGTGCTTCTCAACAAACGTGGTGGTTAATTCTGCGGCTTCAAACGCGGTATTACTTGCAACGCGCTTGAGAAAATCGATATTGGTTGTGACACCCGCAATATGATAATCACCAAGAGCATGTAATAAGCGTTTAAGTGCGATATCACGAGATTCGCCCCACACAACAAGTTTCGCAATCATTGGGTCGTAATAAACACTCACCTCATCACCTTGCAATACCCCCGTGTCTACCCGTATAAGTGAAGACTCTTCAGGTGGTTGCAACAGATGCAGAACACCGGTGGACGGTAAGAAGTTATTGGCTGGATCTTCAGCGTAAATACGGGCTTCAAAAGCATGGCCACTTAGCGTGAGTTGCTCTTGAGTTTTGGGAAGTGTGTTACCTTCTGCCACACTTAACTGCCACTGTACCAAATCTTCGCCTGTGATCATCTCCGTCACCGGGTGTTCTACCTGAAGCCGTGTATTCATTTCCATAAAGTAGAACGAGCCGTCTTCATCTAGCAAGAACTCCACGGTTCCAGCACCTTCGTAATTAATGGCTTTTGCCGCCAATATTGCCGCTTCACCCATGCTTTCACGAATGCTTTGGGTCATATTGGGCGCAGGCGCCTCTTCAATAATTTTTTGGTGACGACGCTGTACAGAGCAATCGCGCTCAAATAAGTACACGCCGTTACCGTGGCTGTCGCAGAATACTTGAATTTCAACGTGGCGTGGGCGAGTGAGGTACTTTTCTACCAGCATATGGTCGTCGCCAAAGCTGGCCATAGACTCTCGTTTTGCTGCGTTGAGCGCTTGAGTGAACTCTCCTTCGTTCCACACCTGGCGCATACCTTTACCACCGCCACCTGCGGCCGCTTTAAGTAATACGGGGTAGCCCATATCATCTGCTGCCTGTTTTAGCGTAGACTCCTGCTGATCATCGCCGTGATAGCCCGGCACCAAAGGTACACCGGCTTTCTCCATAATCCGCTTGGCAGCAGATTTAGAGCCCATAGCTTCTATAGCAGACGCGGGCGGACCAACAAAAATAATGTCGTTAGCTTTGCACAGGTTCGCAAATTCAGCATTTTCTGACAGGAATCCATAGCCAGGGTGAATGGCATCAACGCCAAGCGCTTTGGCATGTTTGATAATAAGATCGCCGCGTAAATAGCTATCTTTCGATGGTGACGGACCCAAGTGAACGGCCTCATCAGCCATGGCAACATGACGGGCGTTAACGTCGGCATCAGAATACACGGCGACAGTTTTTACACCTAAGTGCTTCGCCGTTTTCATGACTCGGCATGCGATTTCGCCGCGGTTTGCCACTAAGAGTTTATTTATCATTGTTTTGCCTCCAACCAAGCTGCTTTGCGCTTTTCAAGAAACGCATTTAGGCCTTCTTGCCCTTCTTCAGACGTTCTTACTTTGGCTATTAGTTCGCTGGTATCGTTTAACAGTTGACTGTTAATTGGTGTATGAGATACCCACTGAACCAGTGCTTTAGACTGGGATACCGCGTGCGGGCCGTTCTTTAAAATACTCGCGATAATATCGGTAACCGTACTGTCTAAGTCTTCTTCATTGACCGCTTCGCTTAGCAAGCCCAAACGTCTGGCTCGTCTTGCAGAAAACACTTCAGCAGTTTGAAAATAGCGTCTGCATACCCGCGCACCCATTGCCTCGATGACATAGGGGCTGATAGTAGCGGGCACTAAACCTATTTTTACTTCGCTTAAACAAAAATTAGTGAGCTTACTGCCGATGGCGATATCACAGCAGGCGATAAGTCCAACTGCGCCGCCATAAGCGGCCCCTTGCACTCTTGCAATAGTCGGTTTTGGCAGGGTATATAGCGTATGAAGCATTGAGGCAAGCCCCATGGCGTCCTCATGATTTTGAGCTTCGGTGTAACTGGCCATCTTTTTCATCCAGTTAAGGTCGGCACCTGCGCTAAAACTCTTACCTTCAGCTCTCAAAATAACGGCGCGAACAGAGTCATCGCTTCCTGCTTTTTTGAAAAGTCTTTCCAACTCGGCGATCATGTCATCATTAAATGCATTGTGCTTTTCTGCTCGGTTTAATGTGACCGTAGCAATATGGTTGTCGTCTACGTGATACGTTACTGCGTTATTTACTTGGGCGTTGTCCATATGTACTGCTCCTACATTCTGAATATGCCAAATTGCGTTTCTTCAATTGGCTTATTAAGTGCTGCGGATAGTGACAAACCTAACACTAAGCGTGTATCTGCTGGATCAATGACACCGTCGTCCCAAAGCCTCGCTGAGGCGAAATAGGGATGTCCTTGCTCTTCATATTTATCAATAACAGGCTGTCTAAATTGCTTTTCTTCTTCTTCGCTCCAGCTTTCGCCAGCACGCTCTTTTTGGTCTCTCTTAACTTGAGCTAGCACGCCAGCAGCCTGCTCCCCACCCATTACAGAGATACGCGCGTTGGGCCACATAAACATAAAGCGTGGGTCATACGCTCTTCCGCACATTCCATAGTTACCAGCACCGAAACTACCGCCAATCAGCACCGTTAGTTTTGGTACATTGGCACAGGCTACGGCCGTTACCATTTTGGCACCGTGTTTTGCAATACCGCCATGCTCGTACTGTTTACCCACCATAAAGCCGGTGATGTTTTGTAAGAATATAAGCGGGATTTTTCGCTGAGCGCAAAGCTCGACAAAGTGAGCGCCCTTCATGGCGCTTTCACCAAATAAGATACCGTTATTGGCCACTATGCCCACTGGATTGCCGTAAAGACGGGCGAAGCCGCACACAAGGGTGGTGCCATAAAGCGGCTTAAACTCATCAAAGTCGGAGTCATCCACAATGCGAGCGATGATCTCTCTTACGTCAAAAGTCTGCCTACTATCTTTAGGTACAATCCCGTAAATTTCTTTTGGATCGAACTTAGGTGGCTTAGGCTCTTTGACATCGGGAAGGTGCGGCTTTTCTCTGTTAAGGCGTGACACTGCATTTCGCGCTAGCGATAAGGCATGGTGATCGTTATTAGCGAGGTGGTCTGCAACACCTGAAATGCGAGTGTGAACGTCTCCGCCACCCAGCTCTTCTGCGGTAACCACCTCACCGGTGGCCGCTTTTACCAGCGGTGGACCGCCCAGAAATATGGTTGCTTGGTCTTTAACGATAATACTTTCATCGGCCATAGCGGGAACGTAGGCACCTCCGGCGGTACATGAACCCATTACCACTGCAATTTGTGGAATGTTTTTTGCCGACATATTAGCTTGGTTGAAAAAGATTCGACCAAAGTGCTCTCTGTCAGGAAACACTTCGTCCTGACGTGGTAAATTTGCACCACCTGAGTCTACGAGGTAAATACACGGAAGATTGTTTTGTTCGGCAATCGTCTGCGCTCGTAAATGCTTTTTAACCGTAAGCGGGTAGTAGGTGCCGCCTTTTACCGTGGCGTCATTCGCCACAATCATGCACTCAGTGCCCGCAACTATGCCAATTCCTGCCACCACACCTGCACATGGCACGTAGTCGTCGTAGACTTCCCATGCCGCGAGTTGTCCAATTTCAAGGAACGGGGTGTCTTTATCGAGAAGGGCGTTTATACGATCTCTTGGAAGTAGTTTTCCCCGTGAAATGTGGCGTTCGGCAGCTTTCTCTCCGCCGCCTTGTGCGATTTTCATTATCTTTTCATGCAAGTCATCGACTTGCGCCTGCATATGTTCACGGTTTACTGCAAACGTCTCAGATTTGGTATTTACACTTGAACGTAGAACGGGCATACCCCCTCCTGTGTATTAGCACTTTGATAGCGGCGCTGTTAAATGGTTATTTAGATTCGTTAAATAGCTCGCGGCCAATTAGCATTCTTCGAATTTCAGAAGTGCCTGCGCCAATTTCGTATAATTTGGCATCGCGTAAAAGACGACCGGTAGGGTATTCATTGATATAACCATTACCGCCAAGTAGTTGGATAGCGTCTAGTGCAATTTTTGTCGCTAATTCGGCAGAATAAAGAATGGCGCCAGCGGCATCTTTTCGGGTGGTTTCGCCGCGATCGCAAGACTGGGCTACCGCATATACGTAGGCTCTCGATGCATTCATTTGTGTATACATGTCGGCAACTTTGCCTTGTACAAGCTGGAATTGACCGATTGATTGGCCGAACTGCTCTCTGTCGTGTACATAAGGAACCACAATGTCCATGCAGGCTTGCATGATCCCAAGTGGCCCACCAGATAGCACGAGTCTTTCATAGTCTAAGCCGCTCATTAACACGCGAACGCCTTCGCCTTCGTTACCTAAAATGTTTTCAGCGGGTACTTCACAATCTTCAAATACCAGTTCACACGTATTCGATGAACGCATGCCAAGCTTGTCTAACTTCTGAGCACGACTAAATCCAGGGAAATCACGCTCAACAATGAATGCTGTTATGCCTCTTGGACCTGCCGATGGGTCGGTTTTTGCATAGATAACAAAGGTATGCGCATCTGGACCATTTGTGATCCACATCTTATTACCATTTAAGATGTATTTGTCGCCTCGCTTTTCTGCGCGCAACTTCATGCTTACTACGTCAGAGCCGGCGTTTGGCTCGCTCATCGCAAGGGCGCCGATATGCTCACCAGAAACGAGTTTGGGAAGGTACTTTTCTCGTTGGGCCTCGTTACCGTTACGGTATATTTGGTTGATACACAAGTTTGAGTGAGCGCCGTAGCTTAAGCCAATGCCGCCAGAGGCACGGCTTACTTCTTCCATGGCAATAGTATGGGCTAAGTATCCCATGCCTGAACCGCCATACTGCTCTGATACCGTCACACCGTTAAGGCCCATGTCGCCTAATTTAGTCCATAGCTGGTTAGGGAACTGGTTGTCTTCATCAGCTTGTGCTGCGAGCGGAGCAATTTCATTTTGAGCAAACTGATAGACCTGATCGCGAAGCATATCGATTTCTTCGCCAAGTCCAAAATTCATCGTAGGGTAGGAGGTGTTCATGCAATTTTTCCTCGTTTAAGTTCTGCGAGTTCTTCTCTACATCTGGTTTCAACGTCGTCCAGTTCTGTCATCAACATTTGTATATCTTCTAATTGCTGATTAAGCACTGCACGCTTCTGTTCGGACATTTCTAGCATCGTTTCTAATTGAACAGCCGAATTTGGATTACTGTCATACATGTCGAATAGGGTTTTTACTTCGGCAAGTGAAAAGCCGAGGCGTTTACCACGCAGTATTAACTTTAAACGAACCCTATCTTTATTGAGGTAAACACGGTTTTGCCCGGTGCGAGCGGGAGATAAAAGGCCTTGTTCTTCGTAAAAACGAATAGAACGGGGCGTAATATCAAACTCTTTCGCAAGTTCACCGATGGCGAAAGTAGTTTCATTTTCCGACTTACTCATTGCATGTACCTTGTCGTATAGCATTGTCTTGCTGTCCAAATTAAACGTGGACTCATGTCCTTAACGATTTGCGTATAATTTGCTGTCATCTTCTTAACCGCCTAGAAACTGGCCTTACCGACTTTATGGAGTAAGAATGGTGCGTTTGGTTGACAGCTTATTAATACAAGTTTACGTTAACGTTAATTACATTTTACGTAAAGGTAAAGTAACATTTTCCTAACGTCAATTTTTCATGGTGACGGTCGTAGTTTAGCGAAGCTAAAGGTGTTTACTTTTGTATACATGGCGCAAAGTAAATACGCTTTAATAATTGAATTTATATTATATTGAGGGTGAAATTATGAGTGATCAAACCGTAGTTATTGTTGCAGCAAAGCGAACGCCGATGGGAGGTTTTAACGGTAGCCTAGCGTCGATGAGTGCAACAGATTTAGGAAATGTGGCGATTAAGTCAGCGTGTGAAGGCATGGATGTGTCTCAAATAGACGAAGTCATAATGGGCTGTGTGTTGCCCGCAGGTCTTGGTCAGTCACCCGCTCGTCAGGCGTCGCTGGGTGCAGGTTTACCGCTAAGCGCGGGGGTTACTACCATTAACAAAGTATGTGGCTCCGGGCTAAAGGCTGTTATGTTGGCTCACGACTTAATTAAAGCAGGAAGCGCAGAAACTGTTGTAGCCGGCGGAATGGAAAGTATGAGCAATGCGCCATATATGTTGCCGAAGGCCCGTTCTGGTTATCGAATGGGGCACGGCCAAGTTCTCGATCATATGATGCTAGATGGACTTGAAAACGCCTACGACGGAAAAGCAATGGGTTGTTTTGCTCAGGACACCGCCGATAGCGAAAACATTTCTAGAGAAGAAATGGATGAGTTTGCGTTAAGTTCATTATCAAAGGCTCACGAAGCCATTAACAGCGGTACTTTTGAAGATGAAATTGTAAAAGTCACTATTTCTGGCCGCAAAGGCGATGTGGTTGTGGATACTGATGAGGGCCCTGGTTCCGCTCGTCCAGAAAAAATACCATCACTTCGTCCTGCGTTTAAAAAAGAGGGTACAGTCACTGCTGCAAACTCGAGTTCAATTTCAGATGGTGCGGCAGCGCTTGTGGTCATGAGTGAAGAAAAAGCACGAGAAATGGGACTGACGCCACTGGCGAAAGTGGTGGCTCATGCTACACACGCCATCGAGCCAGAAAACTTTACTGTGGCGCCAGTAGGCGCATTGGAAAAAGTATTAAGCAAAGCTGGTTGGACAAAAGAGGACGTAGATTTATTTGAAATAAATGAAGCGTTTGCCATGGTGACCATGCTGGCGATTAAAAAACTAGAACTTGATGAGCGCAAAGTGAATGTAAAGGGGGGGGCTTGTGCGCTTGGTCACCCGATTGGAGCCTCTGGTGCGAGATTATTGGTTACTTTACTTCACGCACTCAAGCAGCGGAATGAAAAGCGTGGCATTGCCTCACTATGCATTGGCGGGGGAGAAGGTGTAGCGCTTGCGGTTGAGATGCTGTAGGTTACGCCAATTGGCATAAAACTTAATCCTAACGCCTACAAGCCATCATACAGGTACTAAAGGGTACTCGGTGAATAGCGATATTTGCAGTTAGATAAGCAGTGAGATAAGTAGCTACATAAATAGTTACAATATTTTAATAGTTTAAATGGCACCATATGTGGTGCCATTTGTGATTAAATGCATAGAAAATACATAAAAAGAATAAAATATGTTGCCAATAAAATTACTGCTTGTGTTTTTTGCCACTCTTGTTTTGGCGGGATGCTCAACGTTCGATGCAGTCGAACAAGAGTACGAACACCCCAAAGAAGCAGCGGCACTCGCTTCGTTCGAACAGGTGCCTTACAGCGCTCTTTTATTACTTCCTAAATCTCCCCCAACGCGTGTTTTTTCTTACGGAAGCGATGCGCTTCAAACCGTTTCAGTGTACAAGGCTCAAAACGGCAGTGAGGGAGTAACCGCGTCTAACTCTGCGATTATTTTTATTCACGGCGGCTGCTGGCTTAATGCATACGATGCCACTCACGGAGCAGGTTTTTATTCGGCTTTGGCTGATAAAGGCATTGACACTTACGCGGTGGAGTACAGACGAACAGGGGATATTGGCGGAGGCTGGCCTGGCAGTTTTCACGATATCAAAGCAGCAATTAACTCAATAACAGGGGCTCTTTCTGAAGCAGACGACGGGAAAAATGTGTACATTGTTGGCCATTCAGCAGGAGGTCATTTAGCACTTCTAGCAGCTGCATCGCAGCTAACTATACCGAACAACGTCAATATAAAGGCTGTTATTGGACTTGCAGCAATCACCAACATAACGCAGTACGCTAACGGAACAAATAGCTGTCAAACTGCTACGCCTGAATTTATGGACGGCAAGCCCGAAGAGCGTATTGAAGCGTACAAGCAAGCAACGCCTAATTTAGCGCGTATTACGACTTCAGTTATATTGATGCAGGGCGATACAGATAGCATTGTACCGGCTTTGCACAGCGTGAGTGAATATGCGGAAACGATTTCTATTCCAAACGGTGGCCATTTCGACTGGCTCCATCCTAAATCAGACTCTTACCAAGCACTCGTTAAGGTTGTGACAGCTAATGATTAATAAGGTTTTTTCTGCCGAGCAATTAGACGATAAAGATCCACTACGTGACGTCGTGAATAAATTTAACTTGCCTCCGGATACCATTTATTTAGACGGGAATTCGCTTGGACCATTACCCAAAGCGGCCGAAGTGAGAGCACGTGATGTGGTCACTAACCAGTGGGGTAAGGATTTAATAAAAAGCTGGAACTGCCACGACTGGATAAGACTTCCTCAAAAGGTAGGCGATAAAATAGGGGCGCTGATTGGAGCAAAGGCAGGACAAGTTGTCTCTTGTGATTCCATATCCATTAATCTGTTTAAAGTGTTAAGCGCAGCGCTAGGTATGCAGCCTGATAGAAAGGTAATCGCAACTACCCGCGACAACTTTCCAACCGATATTTATATGGTGCAAGGGCTTCTCACCTTGCTCGGTGACGGCTACAGCATTCGTTATATTGAAGAAAGTGAGATTGAAAGCCAGCTGTCTGACGACATCGCAGTACTTATGCTCACTCAGGTAAACTTTCGCTCTGGGTTCAAACTCAATATGGAGACGATAACTCACCAAGCACAAAAGCACGGTATTCTCACACTGTGGGACTTAGCGCACAGTGCAGGGGCGTTTCCAGTTGAACTCGATAAATGCAATGTAGATTTTGCGGTTGGCTGTACCTACAAATACCTAAACGGTGGCCCGGGTGCGCCGGCTTTTGTATACGTTGCCCAAAGACATCAACAGCAATACAAACAGCCTTTATCTGGGTGGATGGGTCATAAATCTCCATTTGCATTTTCGCCTGATTACGAAGCTTATGATTCAGTGAGTCAGAACCTATGTGGTACACCAAGTGTCTTAAGTATGAGCGTACTTGATGCAGCATTGTCGGTATTTGATGATATAAGCCTGAAAGCCATTGATGAAAAATCTAAAAAGCTTCAAGCGTTCTTCGCCGCAGAGGGCAAACGGGCAGGGCTGTGCGATCACATGGATATTGTAAGCCCTCCTATCGAAAACAGAGGAAGTCAGGTGGCACTATCTCACCCTGAAGCGTATGCGATATGCCAAGCGTGGATTGCCGAAGGCGTCATTGCAGATTTTCGAGCGCCAAATATTTTGCGAATAGGCTTTGCGCCACTTTATTTATCGTTTAAAGATATTGAAAAAGCAGTGTCGAAACTTGCCTGTGTTATGCAGCAAAAATTATACGAAAGAGAAGAGTTTCAACGCAAACAGCAGGTGACGTGAACAGTTTTAACAAGAACGCTGAAAAATCGTTGCCAAACTAGAAGCAAAGGATTGCAAAACGGCACAGAAGAATGAATACTTCCCGGCTATTTTTTGTAAGCAGTGTAAATGGTAAGGCTTTGAAGTTAGTTAGCGGTGTCGTGTGGACAGTCTTTTTGTGCGTGAATATGCTTATTTGCGCTGCGTTTGCTCAAGTAGAAAATAACATTGAGCGTGACATTCTCGACAACACTATTGAAAATATTACCTATTGCGTCGATCCCAACTGGGCGCCATATGAAGCTATCCGCAACGATCTCCACGTGGGCATATCTGCCGAGTATCTCGACGTTATTGCTGACATTGGCAATCTTTCGTTTACATTAGTGCCTACCGAAAGTTGGCAGCAAAGCTTAGAGTTTGTTCAACAAGGGCGTTGCCAAGTTATCCCAATGCTGAATACTTCAGACTATCGCCGCCAATTTCTCGACTTCAGCCTTCCTTATTTTGAAGCACCGAACGTGTTGATTGCAAAACAGGGAACACCGATGCTGCAGGGATACGCAGGTATAGGAAATCGAACGGTAGGCATTGTCGATGGCTATCGACAGCTTGAATACATTTATCGCCACTACCCCAATTTACGTTTAGTGATGGTGCCGTCTGAGCGAGAAGGGCTAAGCCTTCTTGGTGAAGATAAGTTTGACGTGATGGTGGGTTCACTATTAAGCGTGAACATGCATATCAACAATCAAAACTTAAAAGATTTAAGTATTGTGGGTTATGCAGAGCCACACGATTCCCTTGCGTTTGGGGTAAACAAATCGTCAAGTCACTTAATACCAAAACTCAATTTCGCCATAGAGCGTATTCCCGAGGAAAAGAAAGTCGATATTTATAAGCGTTGGAACAACGTGAAAATGCGCTATAGTCGCAGCTATTCTGAATTGCTGCTATGGGGAGCTATTTCATTGCTTGTGGTGTTGTGGTTAATCTACCGCAACCGTCATGTAAGAGAATATCAACATGTTGTGGCGCAAAAAGATGCAGAAATTGGTGCGCTTCAAGCCACGCTGTTAGAAAAGAATCGGACGCTTGCCTTTTTGTCTGCCCACGACAAAATTACAGGTCTATACAATCGCAACCACATGATACAGAGAGCCGAGGAAGAGATTTCTCGCTTCCAACGTTTTCACACAACCGCAACGCTTATTCTTATTGATTTAGCGCAGCGGGATCGCAAAGCTACAGTTATCGACGATTTTGTGCGTGAGGACCTGTTGAAAAAAACTGCGGCAAGCTGCTTAAGCGCAATAAGAGAAGTGGATGTGGTGTCTCGTTTTAATGAACAACTGTTTATTATTTTGTGCCCTCAAACTGAACTAGAAGCGGCAACAATCCTTGCTCATAGGCTGTTTGAGCGGATGAAAAAAGAAGACACAATCTCATCGTTAATGAATATATCAATGGGACTGGCCGAATTAAAATGCGATGAAGAGTTTTCAGATTGGTATGAACGTACATTAAAAGCATTAAATAAAATGAAGCGCGAAGGCCAAGACAGCATTTCGGTGGGAGATTAGCACACCTACGTACAAAAACGAGCTGTGTGCTTTCCACGCCGTCAGCTACACAGCAGGCGCTCGATAAAAATGGTTATACAATGGGGTCGTAATGCCATTTATGGGCATCGTAACGAACCATTGAACGATTATACTCTCGTTCGGAACGCCAGTTTCTATTATTGAGTTTAGCAGTAACTCCGGGGTAGAGGCGTTTATTCGCTATCAGCTTAACGTCTGACTGATAGGATTCTTTTGCTCCTTTCACTTCAGAGGCTTTTCCTTCAATCCATTCAAGTAACGCAGTTTCGTTGTTGAATAGCTCAAGGGCATCTGTCATCTTTTGTTTAAGCTCTTTGGGGACTTTTTTACTTTTCAGCAAATCAATTTTTTCTTTGTGCTTTGAGTTATTTTCACGAATTTGCTTAAGCAGTTCATCTAAGCCATCTTTTCGCTCGAGCAATAAATTAAAGCCTGGGCTGAAGTCAATTTTTAACGTACTTCCAGACACTGCGCCGAGTGTACCAGCTTCAACGCGGCCCTGACCTATAATGTCGCAGGCAAATAAATTACCCATAGGGTTGTCTATTTGACCTACAACCACATCGCCACCACAGCGAACTTTGCTATAGGCTAGCTGTCTGCCAACAGTAACATTGCCCTTACATTGAATCTCAACACCTTGACCGTGCTGAACGTGTATACTGCCTGCTGCAACTAATTTACAGTGATATTGGCCATCGTTATCGTTGACTTTCCCCATGGCGCCTTCGGTCACAATAATGTCACCGCCTGATTCGATAAGAGCAGATTCTACGAAGCCATTAATGGTGACATCGCCTGAGGCTTTAATTTGCATTTTTTCCGTAACATCACCGTTAACTAGCACTGCACCTTCATAATTAACATGCCCTGAACCCACGTTAACGCCTGTACAGATAAACGTGTCGTCAATGTTCATTATTTGGTCGCGGTATTTAGGCATACCAGATATGGCTGACACGAGTAAATTTGAATCGCTGTCTGACACAACCGTACCGCTTCCCATTTTGAAATCAAGCCATTCGCCTGGCATAGCGGGAAGCTTATTGCCCTTAATATCAAATCCAGAGCGGCCTTTTGTGGGAGATGTGCGCTTTAAAACCGGAGTGTCAACTTTAACGCAAATTACTTCGCCTAAATTACGCATATCTACCCGCTCACCAACTTGGGTTTGAGGCTTTAAGATTCTTTCTAAAGCGTTGGGTACTAGCGGGACGAATTTGGAATGTTTACCATTCCTAGGTGGTAGCCCCTTTGCTATGGTGTCCTCAAGGATTTCGCCGCTTTTTGATTTTTTTGCTTTTTCAATCAATGATTTAATGCGTTTGGTGCTTATACCTTTAGCAATCTTACTTTTTTTGGCAAGGGACATTATTGCACTCATAGAGGGCAGTTTGCCGCCATAAGGCGCCGTTAATACCAAATTAGCAGACATAGTGTCCTCGGGAATACGAAACTCTACTTCTGCATTTTTTCGCTCGCCAATTCGCTCACTAACTACCGTACTATCCCCAGTTTTAAAGTAATGGTTGGCAGTATCGCAAGCAGACTTCAGTGATTTTTCTGAAACATAAAGACCTGAAGTTTCGCCATTTTCAAGCGCAGAACGAACTTCACTGATATCAATATCGGCGTCAAATGAAGAAGGGTCGAGCTGAATATTGATATACGTTCTAGATTTATCAAAGCTAATTGTAACGCCATTCATGACAACATAATCCTCTGAGCAAGCCGAAGCTACTTATCGACCGCTCGTATTGTTTCTTAATGGTATTTTCAATGGCCATTGTGATTGTTTAACGTATCGTCATTGCAAAAGTTACTCATTCAAACAGTTTGCCATTACTTCCTTTTAACAACAATTTATTCTGATAGCGGCCTTGCGTCAAAGGTTTTCAGCGTAATGGTATAATGCACGCAAGATTGCTTGTTTATCTGGATCATCACTATGAACGTGGGCAAGCTGCTCCAGCTTTACCAGATAGTTATCCAGAGTAATAGAGCCATTCGATGACGCATCGGTTAAGCGTGCCTGGCGATGACGCTGCCAGCGTGTCATCTCATCGGCAGTAAGCGTATTTGGAAAATTTCTAGCGCGATATCTAAAAAGTAGCGTTTGCAGCCCCGGATGTTGAGTGTTTTGAGCAATCGCAATTAGGTTTTCTGGGCGAGAAGCAATGACTTGTTCGCACCAGCGCTTATCCTCTTCGCTCAAAAAACCGCCGCTGTATAACGCATAATCGATATCCTGTTCGCTGTGTTCATCTTCTATGTTGTAGAGTGCCACAAGCTTTTCCGCAATCGCAGGGTTAGCGGCAAGTTTTCTGAAATTGTCTAGGCAGCGGTCGCGGTCAAGCCCCAACCGTTGAGCATTTTCTTCAGACATAGCTTTCGCCGTGGTAACAAACGGAGAACGATTTGCATGGATAACCTTTACTCCAGGGCGGGCTAGTTTGGTAGAGAATTGCTCAGCCGGAGCGTAAAGTTTCTGTTTGATTTCTTCAGGAGTGTCATTTAATAGACTATCGATATCGTGAGATAAATCGATGGTAATGTAGCCGTTGTTGTTTTTGGGATGCTTGGCAATGGGCATTATCCACGTACAGCAGCCTTGAAAAGCGGGTAGTTTGGAGGAAATGTGAAGCAGCACTGATGGCTTAGATAGATCAAACTGCTTCATTACTGCATGTTTACTGCGAAGGGAAAAGGCATAGTCAAATAACCGTGGCTGTTTCTCTTTTATCAGTTTTGCGAGCGCAATTGTTGCGTAAACATCACTTAATGCGTCATGGGCATGGCCATGCTCTAAACCATTGGCTTCGGTGATAAGCTCGAGTTTAAAGCTTGGTGAGCCGTCATCACGCTCGGGCCACACAATACCCTCGGGCCTAAGTGCGTAACACGCTCTCGCCAAGTCAATGATGTCCCAGCGGCTATTACCGTTTCTCCACTCCCTTGAATACGGATCATAAAAGTTGCGATAAAACAAAAAGCGAGCAACTTCGTCGTCAAAACGAATGCTGTTATAACCAACGCTACACGTGTTGGGTGTTGACATTTCTCGATAAATTTTCGCGGCAAAGTCAGCTTCATTCGAGCCATCGCGCAATGTTTGCTGTGGTGTGATTCCGGTGACTAGGCAGGCTTCAGGGTGGGGAAGGTAGTCATTCGCGATGGCGCTCATTATATTAATGGGCTTGCCCACAACGTTTAGGTTTTCGTCGGTACGCACTGCTGCAAATTGGCAGGGTAAGTCCTTATAGGTGTTAGTACCAAAGGTTTCAAAGTCGTGCCATAAAAAAGTAGGTGTTTGCATAACCACCGAGATGTTTCCTTGAGTTTGTGGGGCAGTTTACACTGGGATACGGTCAGCGCCAAATTTCTATTCTGCTGCATTTTTCGCTTTTCATCAGTGTCCTATTTTTACTTGTAAAAAGCCTTGGACAGCGGTGAGAAACGAAGTGTCTACCCTCATAATTAACTATTGTTTATTGTGGTTGTAAACTTTTTGTTAAATGAACTGGCTTGAGCGTGTTTCTCCGTCTACGCTAAAGTTGTGAGGGAATGTCGCTTTCACGAGTTTTTATAATAACTACAATGTCATATCGCCTATTTTTTGCCGTTCAACTTTACTAGGCGTCGACTGGAGAAAAAAGATGGAATCGTTGCAAGTCAGTGATTATATGAATACCCATCCGGTTAAGTTAAATGCTGAGATGACAGTTGCACAGGCAGTAGAATCACTCTTATCCACTCAACAAAGCGGAGGCCCTGTACTTGATAAGAAAGGTAAAGTTATTGGCTTTTTATCGGAGCAAGATTGCATTGCAACTATGATAGCGTCTAGTTATTACCGTGAGCAAATATGTCGAGTTGGCGATATTATGAAAACGCCGGTGTTATCTGTTAAACCCTACATGTCGGTGATTGAGCTAGGAGAATTGTTTTTAAAACAAAAGCCAAAAGTTTATCCTGTTGTGGATGATGACGGCATTTTACTGGGATGTATAAACAGAACGTCGGTGTTAAAGGCCATTGATGTTCAGTTAAATGATGGTTATAGACATGCCGTCTAATTAAGTGCTGATGTTGGCTTTGCTTTTTTACTGACGACGGAAGGCAAGTCGTTGCAAGAGGTGAGGTCAACACATGTGTTGAATTTTTCTTTGCCAAAAAATTCTGTTAGTTAATACTTTTTTAAATGCATGAATTGTGGTGTATTCAAAACAGCCTTTTCATGGAGCTTTTCACTGTTAGGCTCCTTGTGAATGGCAGTTCGTAAACACACAGTGAGATTGACTTGGTAAATCGAAACCTTGTCAGTTTTTCAATTTTCTTTTGCAATCTAATCAAAACCTTTTATCCTCTCCACCCAATGTAGTTTGACGAAACGTAAACGAGTTACCAGTGCACCCAACTAATTCTGTCGCGGCCAATCCAATAGGGCTGACGCCCATTCTCCTTTTTGTTGTTCTTGTGGTTGTCACAGGCGTCACTACTAATGACATCACCTCAATGCCCATTCTTGTGGCGTTCTTTATCAGTGCGGGATATGGCCTTTGTATCAATCCCAAAAACGAAAAGGTAAGCTTTTCTGAAAAAGTCCAAACCTTTTGTAAAGGCGGTGGCGATAGAAACATTATCTTGCTTGTTCTCATTTTCCTACTCGCAGGCGCATTTTATGCTGTTACAATTGATATTGGAGCCCGCGATGCTACAGTAAATATGGCGCTACAGTTTGTTCCATCCTCACTCATTTTACCCGGCTTATTTCTCATTTGTTGCTTTATCTCTTTTGCAATGGGCACATCAATGGGAACCATCACAGCGCTTTCACCCATTGGCGCAGGGCTTGCCACCAACCTCGGGCTGCCCATTGAAATGGCATTGGGAATTGTTGTTGGTGGAGCGATGTTTGGCGATAATCTCTCGTTTGTGTCAGACACTACGATTGCTGCTACAAGAACCCAAGGTGTGCAGCTAAAAGATAAGTTTCGGGCCAACCTTATGGTGGCTTTGCCTGCTTGCCTTGTGACGATGATCTTACTGTTATTTGTTGATGTTGATACATCGGGGATCGTGCAAACAGAGAGCTATGATTTTTGGCGTATTTTGCCATATTTATTCATCATAGGCTTTGCGCTTGGTGGTTTTAACGTTATTAGCGTTCTCGCTGTTGGTATTGCCACTGCTTGCATCGTTGGCCTTGCCCAAAGTAGTTTTACTTTACTGTCGATGATGCAAAGCATTCAAAAAGGGATGGGTTGGATGCAAGACTTAGCGATGATTGCGATAACCATTGGCGGCATCGTGGCGTTAATGCATGCGAATGGTGGTATTACGTGGCTAATAGAAAGACTAACACGACGCGTCACCACCAAAAAAGGTGCTGAGTTTAGTATTGCTGGTTTAGTTAGCTTTTTAGATATAACGACGGCGAATAATACCATTGCAATTGTCACCGCCGGGCCTATCGCTAAAGATTTAAACGAAAAGTATGGTGTTGATCCACGTCGAACTGCTTCGTTACTCGATGTCTTTTCATGTAGCTTCCAGGGGCTTGTGCCTTATGGTGCTCAACTGCTCAGTGCTGCTGCGGTAATGGGAATTTCTCCCTTAGCTATCACCCCGTATTGTTGGTATCCCATGCTGATTTTTGTTTTTGGGATAGCGGCAATTAGCTTTGGTTTTCCTCGATTCAGTGAACCTCAGGGCGATGAATTAACCCAGTCGCCCTAAATCTCCGTATTAGTTGCCAATAATTAAATTTAACGCTCTAACGTCATTTTCCGTAGGATGTTACTTTGTCTTCACCCATTGCAATAAAACCGCTTTATCAAAAACTTGACGCTTGCCTTACCGCTGATAAATTCCGATTGAAACGACGTATTACTCAGCTCGTTCAAGCCCTCAAATCTTTTGAAACCAATACCGCCTCTGAAGGCAATGAGCGTAGTAGTGAAAGACTGCTGCAGCAATGTGAAAAACTAGAAAATGACATTGCGCGCTCTGCTGAAAAAAAAGCTCAGCGAAAAGCCAATTTACCCGAGGTTGACTATCCACCGCTTCCTGTGAGCGACAAAAGAGAGGATATAAAAGAAGCCATTGCAAATCACCAAGTCGTTATCGTCGCAGGTGAAACGGGTTCAGGAAAAACAACACAGCTGCCAAAAATTTGTTTAGAGTTAGGCCGCGGTGTAGACGGAATGATTGCTCACACGCAGCCACGAAGGCTTGCAGCGCGCAGCGTAGCCACACGAATAGCAGAGGAGCTGAATACGCCTCTTGGGGAAAAAGTGGGGTTTAAAATTCGCTTCAGCGACCAAGTAAGCGAACGCAGTTACGTAAAGCTGATGACCGACGGTATGTTGCTAGCTGAAATGCAGCAAGACAGATTCTTAAATCAGTATGACACTATTATTATTGATGAAGCTCACGAGCGAAGTTTAAACATAGACTTCTTACTGGGTTATTTACGACAGCTGCTGGATAAGCGACCGGATTTAAAGCTCATCATAACCTCTGCAACCATTGATCCAGAGCGCTTTTCTGAGCATTTTAACAACGCGCCTATTATTGAGGTAAGTGGCAGAACCTATCCCGTTGAGGTTCGTTACCGCGGGAACGATGATCGCGATGATGACGTAGAGCAAACTGATGCAATTATCCACGCGGTGGATGAACTTATGGGCGAGGCGCCAGGTGATATATTGGTGTTTCTTAGCGGTGAGCGAGAAATACGTGACACTCAAGATGCCCTGAGTAAACAACATTACCGCAACACCGAAGTAGTTCCCCTTTATGCGCGCTTATCGGCTTCAGAACAAAATCGAATATTTCAGTCTCACAGCGGTAGGCGCATTGTACTTGCTACCAATGTAGCGGAAACCTCTCTTACCGTGCCGGGTATAAAGTATGTTATCGACCCAGGTTTTGCACGTATTTCTCGCTATAGCGCCCGCAGTAAAGTGCAGCGATTACCCATAGAGCCAATTTCTCAAGCATCGGCAAATCAACGGGCAGGGCGCTGCGGTCGAGTATCTAACGGTATCTGTATAAGGCTCTACAGTGAAGACGACTATTTAGGGCGCCCTGAGTTTACAGACCCAGAAATACTTAGAACCAACTTAGCGTCAGTTATCTTGCAAATGCTGGCTTTAGGCTTAGGTGATATCGCAGATTTCCCATTTGTACAGCCGCCGGATAACCGCAATATTAACGACGGCTTTAGGTTGTTAGAAGAAATTCAAGCCATTGCAAAACACAATGACAAGATGCAGCTGACGAAAATGGGAAGACGCATTGCGCGACTTCCTATTGACCCTCGCTATGCGCGAATGGTGATTGAAGCAGACAGCACCAACGCGCTTAGTGAAGTCATGGTTATCGCTGCCGGGTTGTCGATACAAGACCCACGAGAACGGCCGCAAGAAAAGCGTCAACAGGCGGATGAGAGTCACAGTGAGTTTGCAGATAAAGACTCAGATTTTATTAGCCTTCTAAATCTCTGGTTAGGTTTTAAAGCGCAGCAAAATAATCTTACTCAAAACCAGCTTAGGAAATGGTGTAAAACGCGGTTTATCAATTATTTGCGCATGAGAGAGTGGCAGGACATTGTCAGCCAACTGAAAAAATCCATTGCTGAATTAGGATTTGGCATCAGCAGTCAAGAGGCTGATTACCAAGCTATTCACCAAGCGATTGCCAGTGGCCTTCTATCTCATTTAGGCTTTAAGGACAAAGACAGAGAGTATTTAGGCTCTCGAAATACTCGTTTTATGATCTTTCCGGGCTCGGGTTTAGCGAAGGCACAACCTAAATGGATAATGGCGGCGGAGCTAGTAGAAACATCAAAGCTATTTGGCCGTATGGTTGCCAAGATTGATCCGTCTTGGATAGAGCCTCTTGCCACGCACGTAACGCAAAGTAGCTATTCAGAGCCCCATTGGTCCAAAAAGAGAGGCGCCGTTATCGCCTTTGAAAAGGTAACGCTCTTTGGCCTGCCAATTGTGATGAAGCGAGCAAAAGTGTACAGCCTTATCGACCCCGCAATTTGCCATGAGCTATTTATTCGCGAAGCATTGGTGGCGGGCAATACGAAAATCAATTATCAATTTCTGCAGGAAAACCAAGCACTGCTTGAACAGGCGGACGAGTTTGAACAAAAAACGCGACGCCGAGATTTGCTGGTCGACGATGAAGAGCTTGCACACTTTTATGCTCAGCGCGTTCCTGTTGAGGCAAATAACGACGCGGCGTTTAAAAAGTGGTTTAGACAGCATGGCAGTAATGAAAACCTCACGTTTAGTGAAGAGGATGTCTATCGTCAGCAGCCGGGTCAGTCGGTTGCCAATGCGTTTCCCGACATTTGGCGACAAGGTAATATTACGCTGCCCCTTCGCTACAATTTTGAACCGAACGCTATAGACGATGGCGTCACTGTTCTCATTCCGCTACCGGTACTTAACCAAGTGGATGATGTCGGCTTTGATTGGTTGGTGCCTGGGTTAAGGCATGAACTCATCGTTGGAATGATAAAAACCTTGCCCAAACGTTTGCGTCGAAACTTTGTTCCAGCGCCTAATTTTGCTGATGCTTGCCTTGCTGATATTAGTGAAACAGATAAAAACAATCGTCCTGTGGTGATGGTGGATGCCGTTGCTGATAAGTTGCGCAAAATGACAGGTGTTGTTATTGAGCCGGAAGACTGGAACTTTGACCAGCTAGATAAGCATTTAAAAATGCATTTTGCCGTCACCGATGACAACAATAAGAATATTGCTGTTGGTGACGATTTACACGCGCTAAAACAGCAATGTGCAGGGCAAGTGCAGCAGACTTTTGAGAAAGCGGCTACGCCTGATTTAGAGCGAAATGACATTGAACAATGGGATTTTGAAAGCATTCCCGAAACCTTTGTGCAAAAGGTGGGCGGCTTTGAAGTACAAGCGTTTCCGGCCCTTGTCAGGCGTGGCGATAAAGTCGATATTGCCCTTATCGATGAAGCTGATAAGGCCGTAATTGAACATCGACAAGGTGTGAATGTTCTGATCAAAAACGCCATGCCTTCACCCCTGAATTACCTGCAAAACAAGCTACCTAATAAAGCGAAACTTGGCCTGTATTTTAATCCATTTGGTCATGTGAAAGCGCTCATTGACGATTGTATTTTTGCCGGTATCGATGCTCTGGTATCTGATTACTGTAAACAGCACAATACTGATATTAGGAAAAAAGCGGATTTCGACGGCTGTGTTGACAAAGTCAGAGCTGATATAAATGACAGAGTGCTCAAAATTGCTAAGCAAGTAGAGCAGGGTCTTACGCTTGCCCATCAATGTCAAAAGCAAATGAAGGGCAATGTGCCGCTAACGATGATTAACGCGTTAGGCGACTGTAAGGCGCATTTGGCGTCATTGGTATATCCAGGGTTTGCCTCGCAAATTGGTGAGGGAAAGTTAGAGGATTGGAACCGATATATAAAAGGCCTCTCACGTAGGTTGGAAAAACTGCCAATCGATCCTAACAAAGACAGAATGCATCAACTGACCATTGAAAAAAGTATTAAAGAATGGGAAAAAGCGTGCAGTAAATACCCGAAGGGGAAGGTACCTGAGGCCCTTGAGAATACGCGGTGGATGATTGAAGAGCTAAGAGTCTCTTTGTTCGCGCAACAGCTTGGTACTGCGTATCCCATATCAGCAAAACGTATTTCCTTGTTCTTAGACGACTTTTAATTCTTGCTATTACACACTGTATATACACATAATTGTACGTAATTTAATCACTTAGTTTGACAAGTGATTAACCTCAATCTATAACAGAAAGAGGGTGGTATGCGTGAGCTAAAAAATTAGAGGATGTAGACATGCTAGGATACGACGACAAGCGCAATTTTTTCAGGATGATGGTCAATTCGCCGTGTCAATTACAGGTTACCGACGATGAGTCTAGCCGCACGATGCAGGCGATGTGTAGGGATATAAGCGCAACGGGCATGTCTCTTGAGGTTGATGAGCCAGCCATTGAAGTGGGGACGCGGATTAGTGTTGCTATAGAATCTTCTAGTTCGCAAATACCATCATTAGCAGCCCTTGCTAATGTAGTGCGGTGTGAACCAGCAACCGATGCAAGTTGCATCATCGGTGTTGAAATTACTCAAATGAAATAGCATCGAAATTAGTTCAGAGAAAAAAGCCTATAGGCAATTGCCTGTAGGTTCCCATTCGTAACAACCTTTTCTGCCCATATCTCTATTCGTATTATTTCCTTTCATTCCCAATAGGCGCTAATTATTAATGGCTGCATGCCTTAATTTAAAAAAACGATTACGTTGTTGTAGAAAAGGTGTTGTCAATTTTTATTGAAAATGATAATAATTCTTATTACGATATTTGGCGTTACGAATTACATAACGCAAATTGATGCGAGTTTGAGGAGTCAATTGTGAAAAAGACAATAACATTTGCCATTATGCATTTTGCGGTAGCGTTTACTGTTGCCTACTTACTAACGGGTAGTATGGTCGTAGGCGGTTTGGTGGCGCTCGTTGAGCCAGCAGTCAATACGGTTGCTTTTTACTTTCATGAAATGGTGTGGAAAAAACTGGAGGAAAAATCAGTGAGCAAAAATAGACTGTCTCAGGTGGTATTTTAAAGATGAATGCCTTCTGTTTAACCCTGCAATCACCCTTGCAGTAGGCCGCCTGACCTAACAACAATTCCTCTCATCGGAGTGAATAATAATGGTCAGGCGTTACGCGCGTGCAGAGGAAGGCAATGAAAGCGTGCTCAATCGACTAGTTTCACTCGTCATCTGTTACTTCGCATACTAATCCTTTCAAGTAATACCCTTCGGGATAGCTGCCAATGATAGGGTGGTCAGAGGCTTGATTAAGTCTCGCAATAATCTTTATCGTACGACCTGCATCGAGGGCCGCATCGGCAACAATCTTCTGAAATAAATCTGCAGGCATCAGGCCAGAGCAACTAAACGTCAGCAGAAGTCCTCCTGACTTCACCGCATGAATGCCATACAGATTAATATCTTTGTATCCGCGGGCTGCGCGATTGAGGGTGGCCTTGTTATCGACAAATTTTGGCGGATCGAGAATAACCATATCAAACTGCTTTCCCTCACTTTGATACTCTCGTAATGCTTTAAACACATCTTTATTGATGTATTGCGCTTTATTTTCGTCAAGTTCGTTAATATCAACGTGGTGTTTCGCCAAGTCTAAAGCGGGTTGTGACACATCGACATTAGTAACCGTTTTGGCACCACCTTTGAGCGCGTAACATGAAAAGGTGCCGGTATAGCTAAAGCAGTTTAATACGTCGGCGTCTTTTGCATAATAGCCGGCGGCAGCTCGGCTGTCTCTTTGGTCGAGATAAAACCCGGTTTTGTGGCCATTTTCAATATCAACAACAATCTTGAGGCCGTTTTCTAAAACGGTAACTTGGCCAGGTGGTGTGCCGTGTAATGCGCCCTTTACTGGCTCTAGCCCTTCTTTTTTGCGCACATCGACATCGCTGCGCTCATAGATATGCACATCGGGAAGTAGTTTAGTAATTGCCCACACTATTTTGCTTCTGTGTTTTTCTCCACCCGCACTGAGCAGTTGAACCACGGCCACGTTGTCGTATAAGTCGATAGTAATGCCAGGCAGGCCATCACTCTCTGACGCTATCCATCTAAATGCGTTAGTTGTTGCGGGATTGAACAAGCGTTTACGAAGGGCTAGTGCAGTTTCTAATTTGCGCATAAAAAAGCCGTTGTCGATGCTTTCCTCTTTTTTAAATGTCCACATACGAATTCGAATTTTCGATTCTGGAGAATAAGCCCCGCGTCCTAACCATTCACCTTCAGAGTCGAAAACATCTACCGTATCGCCAAGCTTTGCTCGACCCTTTACTTCAGCTACCGCGCTTTCAAAAATCCACGGGTGGCGCCGACGCAACGATTTATCTCGATTGGGCTGAAGGATGACTTGTGCTGACATGAAGGCTCTCTTACTAAATAAAGTAGATATAAAAAGGTTTAAAGAGGATAAAATGCGTGGAAAGCCACATGGACGCTTCCGCGAACAGTTACGTAACGACCACTCGAACGGCCACGCAGGCAATATTATACCGAAATTTAGCTTACTTTGTGTGGGTATCTGTTGTGAAAAAATAAATCGAGATGACAACGTCAGCAGACCAAGCGCTAACTAAACTTTAACCTTAGCGGTCCCGTAAACAAGTCACATCCGCCAATGCGGTTACCTACAGGAGAGCAAAATGTATTACGTAGACTTTGAAAAAGGATGTTCGCCTTCAGAACTCGTTGTTAAAGAAAGAGAGTCCTATGAGCTGCCCGATGGAATGGTTAAAGTGGCGGTGAACGCTTTTGGCGTTAATCGCGCAGATACATTACAGCGTCAGGGACACTATCCGGCTCCACAGGGAGAAAGTCCAATATTAGGGTTAGAAGTTGCGGGCACCGTAACGGAAGTAGCATCAGGCGTCACCAATGTTAAAGAAGGCGATCGCGTGTTTGGGCTCGTCGCCGGTGGTGGTTACGCAACAGAGGTTATTGTTAATCCTTCCCATTTAATGGCTATTCCCGAAGGAATGCCCTTTGTAGAGGCCGCGGGACTGGCTGAGGTATTTTTAACCGCCTTTCAATGCTTGCGAACCATAGCTCATGTGAAGCCCGCCCAGCATGCCCTTATCCATGGAGGCGCGAGCGGAGTGGGTCTGGCCGCTACTCAATTATGTCGCTATTGGGGGGTACATAGCGCAGTGACGGCGTCAGCTCAGGAAAAGTTGAATTTGTGCCAACAGAACGGGGCCGAGCTACTGATAAATTACAAAACACACTCATTTGCCGATGAAATAAATCGTGAATGGCCTGAGGGCATCGATATGGTGCTTGATATGGTTGGTGGAGATTATCTGAATAAGAACCTCAGCGTGATAAAACAAGATGGCATTATTGTTAACCTTGCCATGTTAGCTGGGCGCTATGCTGATAATTTAGATATGGCACTTTTACTCGGTAAACGCGCCACTATCACGGGAACGACCCTTCGCAATCGCAGCGATGGGTACAAAGCAAATCTTATTAGTGACTTTGCCACAGTTTGTTTGCCAGCGTTTGAAACAGGTGAGCTGATGGTGAATCTAGACACGCATTACAACATCAAAGACATAAGTAAGCCCCATGCTCGTTTAGAAAATAATGATACAAAGGGCAAGATAGTGGTGTCTTGGTAAATTGAACCTAAAGCAATCTATTTGGCCACGAAGCCATCGTCTGGTTTCGTGGGCATAGATTCAGCGGCAGTTCTCGCTAATACGTCACATCGCTCATTTTCTGGGTGACCTGAATGGCCCTTCACCCAGTGCCAGTTAACGGAATGCTTTTTTACTGCTTCGTCTAGTCGCTTCCATAGATCTGCATTTTTCACAGGCTTTTTGTCTGATGTTTTCCAGCCGTTCTTGCGCCAGTTATGGATCCATTGATTAATCCCATTTTTAACATATTGGCTATCGGTGGTGAGTTCTACCTTGCAGGTTTCTGTTAAAGAATTTAGTGCTTCAATAGGAGCCAGTAGCTCCATTCTATTATTGGTAGTATGTGCAAAGCCATCGCTTAATTCTTTCCTATGACCTTTATAGATAAGTACGGCGCCATATCCCCCTGGCCCTGGATTACCCAAGCATGAGCCATCGGTAAAAATGTCTATGGTCTTCTGTGTCATGTCTTATTTTCCCATAAGTTGTTCACCGCACGCTTTTTAACTGCAGTTCTATAATCGTGCACTCGCTCATTGCAGCGTTGGCAAACGCAGCTGTCGGCAAAAAGTGTCCTTTGTTCGTTTAGCGCCTATCAGCTCTTATTCAGTCCTTATAGTAGAGGCTAATACATTTATTTTTTATGTATTTCCCTTAGCCTGTTACGAAGGGGTTGATATACTATAAAAAATAGAAACACATTAATAGCAGAGGATGTATGCGCCAAATTGTTTTAGATACCGAGACGACGGGTATAGACCCTAAAGAAGGCCATAGAATCATTGAAATTGGTTGCGTTGAAGTTGTTAACCGACGTTTAACCGGTAATCACTTTCATGCTTATATCAACCCCGGTCGTCACATAGAGCAAGAAGCGATAGAAGTACATGGTATTACCAATGAATTTCTTGCTGACAAACCGGTTTTCTCTTCTGTAGCAACTGATTTTGTAAATTTTATAAAAGGTGCACAGTTGGTGATTCATAACGCGCCCTTTGACGTTGGGTTCATGGATCATGAATTTAAAATGGAAGCGCGAACCAAAGGTGTGGTTACCAGTAAAATCTGTGATGTACTGGATACGCTAACACTTGCCAGAAAAATGCACCCAGGGCAGAAAAATAATCTTGATGCCTTGTGTAAACGCTATGGAATAGATAACAGTCATCGAACGTTGCATGGTGCTTTGCTCGATGCCGAAATCCTTGCCGATGTTTATTTGTTGATGACAGGCGGGCAGACCAAACTGAAATTGGCGTCTAACGGCAGCAGTGACGCTGATGCTACGTCACTTCGTCGTGTTGACCGCTCGACAAATAAATTAAAGGTTGTTAGGGCTAGCGCCGATGAACTAGAAAAGCATGAAGCTCGACTGGATATAGTGGAAGAAGCGGGTGGCAGTTGTATATGGCGCTCTCACTAATCAAAACGTGCACGTGGTAAAGAAATGAAATCTTCAAATGCAGGAGCATAGCAACGTGAAAGTGTGGATTTATTGCGTGATTGTCCTTATGGGCTCTTGGTGTACAAACACGTCTTCACAATCGTTGTGGGAACAGCAAGATCTTGCATTACAAATTGCCGACGGCGCGGTAACGCCTGATGAAGATAGGAGGCAATCAGTAGACTCTTCGGTCATCTCTGAGCTTGGCGATGATTACACCAATTCCATAGAACTTTTGAAGAATCGTTTTCGTGTGGATTACAATATTGACGAGATCACCATGGTGTTTTTTCGTCAATATGGATCTGCGCCTGTTGTACTGGTTCGCCCCGATGGGTCTAAGTTATTTCAGGGAAGGGTAGACGATGAAAAAGTTGAGTGGTTTGATTCCGACTCCTTCGACATGATCACGATTAAAAATCCTGTACCTGGCCCGTGGCAAGCGGTGGGGCAAGTACTACCGGAAAGTCGGATAATGGTGGTTTCTGACATAGAGCTGGTAGCCGACCCACTTCCGAACATCCTTTTTTCTGGCGAGATTTTAAAGTCTACAGCCTATCTAACGAATGGCGGAGAGGAAATAACAAACAAGGAGTTTCGAAACGTTGTAGATTTGGATATAGAGTTTATAAGTACCAACAATGCAAATTATAGCAACTTCGGCGCTATAGATGAGCTTGTAGCCACGTTTGAAGATAATGGTCTTGGTATGGATGAGCGACCCGGCGATGGTATATTCACGGGCCAGTTTAATCTGAAAATAGCTCCCGGCGAATGGAAACCTATATTTTCCGTTAGCACACCAATGCTTACCCGCGAGCAGGAAGGATCACCAATAATATTGCACGAAAACCCTGTGGATATTTCGGTAGTAATGAATCAAAACGATAGCGGGTATCATAACCTGTTTATCGATATAGACCGAGATCTCGTGGATATTGGTTCACTATTAATAGACGGGAAGGTGCGGTTTCCCAACGGAGATACACAAAATTTTTCTCTTACCGAAGGTGGACTTGAGGCAAGGGAGTATAAGATTATTGCTTATGAAAAAGGGGTATTTCGCGTAAAGCTCACCGCTTACGGAACTACTACGGACGGTCGAGACTTTATTCTCGATGTACCAGAATACACGTTCTTAGGTCAGGGTCCTGCAGAGCCTGAGGTAGAAGATCCACTCGTATATGGCAAGGATCCTATTGTTGGCGATAGCGCACCAGTGGATACAACCGAGACCAAAGTCAAAGATGACGCCACAGTACCGTCGTCTGACGGTGATATTGACTCTGGGACATTTACACTGCTGATTATTGTAATCAACGGTTCAATAATTCTGATTGGCCTAATTATCGCCGTTATTATTGTTCTGATACGGAAAAGGGGAAATGCGGGAAAGTCTAAGCCCTCAAAATCAAAACCTCAGCAAAAAGCGAAAGATAGTGCCACTGACGAGTCTAATCTGACGCTAGATGACAGTCCCAAAGGAATAAAGAAATTGTTTTCGATGTTTAAAAAGACATAATACACCGAAAGCTGGGCCTTTATTTGTCACTCCTGGCGTAAAATTGCGTATCTTGGATTTTATTTCGGCATTGTGTTTATTTAACAGGCAAACAAACTGCAGATGACAATTTTATTAATAAAAAGCATTGACTCCACATTGGGGAATACGTATTATCTGCGCCGCAGTGAGGGCACAGGGTTGTAGCAACCTTTTTAACTCACTGATTACATTGACATTGTGGAGCGGTAGTTCAGTTGGTTAGAATACCGGCCTGTCACGCCGGGGGTCGCGGGTTCGAGTCCCGTCCGCTCCGCCACTTTCAATGTTATAACTAAAAGGTCTTCGGAGCGGTAGTTCAGTTGGTTAGAATACCGGCCTGTCACGCCGGGGGTCGCGGGTTCGAGTCCCGTCCGCTCCGCCATTTAGTTATAGATTGGTTTTACAGTGCAAGCTCGGTTATGTGGAGCGGTAGTTCAGTTGGTTAGAATACCGGCCTGTCACGCCGGGGGTCGCGGGTTCGAGTCCCGTCCGCTCCGCCATTAACTGCGAGTTAAGCATCGAAGAAAAGCCAATGTTACAGTTGTAAGCCCATTGTGTGGAGCGGTAGTTCAGTTGGTTAGAATACCGGCCTGTCACGCCGGGGGTCGCGGGTTCGAGTCCCGTCCGCTCCGCCATCAATGGCTTTTACGAATTGTTATATTCCCGTCTCATTTTTTTCAGCTTTTATAAGCTCCACTAATCTACGATTTTGTAATTTCTCGTTGTATTTGAACGAAAGTCCAAGTGTTTTTATTGCAAAACAGCTTATATTCTTATCCCTGTCTAAAACTATTACGCATATGCTCTCGGATGCTTCAGGAAACCACCAATAACTATATTCTCGCCGACAAAGCGAAAGCGACGCTTGTTGCTCTACTGAGCGTTGTAATGATTACATTTCTCCTCATGCTGCTTATGTTTTCGTTCGTAAGAAAACAGGAAGAAAAGCGTGCCGTAGGCATCTTAGATGGCGTGGGTATGGTGTTTCGAGATGCCGCGGCTACTCTTGAAAGCGTCAATGATTTACCTTTTTTGGTCTGCGACGATGCCCACCTTTTTGAGATGAGAAAAGTTTTGTTTCGCTCTCGCTTCGTCAAAGAAATAGGGTTTTATGAAAATGATTCGCTGAGTTGCAGTACTTTTTTAGGGCTTCTTGACGTCCCCTTTTCTGATGCTGAGCCTGATTTCGTTACCGTGTTAGATGACGTTTTTTGGATAAATACCCCTCTTGCGTTATTCAATGAGAAGGCAACGGGCACCATAGTGAGAAGAGGGAACTATAACGCGGTTCTCGACATGGACAGCATTACAGGGTTCAGTAGTTCTCAAGATTGGCAGCTTTTTTATAACGGCGATAAGTTTTACCACATGGCGGGTAATGAAACGCTGATTAAAAGCTCCATCGCTGAACATGAGTTGTCAGACAGTTCTCATTTGTCGTTAGATTTTACGCTATGCCATGACGTTTATTATCTTACCTGCCTAAAAGTAAAGCCGGATATGAATCGTTTATTCGAGTTGCATATTGGCAAACTGTTTCTTTTGTTTCTTATCATGCTAATGACGGCAGCGTTTTCTCATATGTTGACGTTTAACTATCTTCGCCATAAACATTCCCTTGAGTCGAGAATTAAAAGAGGGGTGTCAAAATCTAGTTTTTATTGCGTATATCAGCCTTTTGTTAATCTTGATTCCGGTAAAATTATTGGTTGTGAGGTGTTAAGTCGTTTTGAGGATGAATTAGGCGCTGTTTATCCTGATGAGTTTATTCCACAAATTAAAGCGCTAGGCATTACCCGAGAGTTCACCGAAGACATGATCAAAAAATCTATGCTCGAACTTACTCACTGTGAGGGTATTCCTAAAGGGTTTAAGGTTTCATTTAACTTATTTCCCATGGATTTTAACCAAGACTACTGCCTCGATCTCGATTTTGCCCTTTCACTTAATACGAAAGATTTTAAGTTAGTGCTGGAAATTACTGAAGATGAGCAAATTTCAACGCACAGTGCCATCAAGCATATTAAGTCACTGAAGAGCAAAGGGTTCCTTTTTGCTATTGATGACTTTGGTGTAGGCTACTCAAATCTTAGTCAGTTGAAGACGATGAACTGCGATTTTTTAAAAATTGATAGAAGCTTTGTCATGGAAATGGAAGAGAACAGTATTCGTTCATCCCTTATTCCTCATATTGTTGGTATTGCTAATGGCCTTGAGATTAAGCTAATTGCTGAAGGCGTAGAAAACAGTGAACAGGCCAGCGAGCTGCGCAATCTGTCTGTTGGTTACGGGCAAGGTTGGTTATATGGAAAGCCTCAATCGGTTGAAAGCCTTGCAGAAAGTGTACAACAGAGCGCTTAAATAACGGCGTTTTAACAAGAAAAAGTATAAGGTGTCAAAATAACAAGTCGCTGTTATTTTCTATTTGGTGTTGGTAGTCTTTAACGCTACCATTCGCACACGGATAAATAGAGAAGAAAAACCGCATGCAGGACGTGCTTTGTTGCCACAACATTCATAAAAGTTATCACGACGGCAGTAATGAAACTCCCGTTCTTCAAAACATATCACTGTCAATTAAAGCCGGTGAGCGTGTTGCCATTTTAGGTAGCTCTGGTTCAGGCAAAAGTACCTTGCTTCACTTGCTTGGTGGGCTCGATAAGCCAAGCAGTGGGGAAGTACAATTTAAAGGCAAAACTTTATCCTCTCTAAACGCGAATACTCTTGCTGCGTTACGCAACGAAGAGATGGGGTTCATCTACCAGTTTCATCATTTACTGGGTGAATTTTCGGCACTAGAAAATGTGGCTATGCCCCTTAGAATAAGAGGGCTTTCAGCAAAGGCTGCTCAAGATAAAGCCAAAGCCATGCTTGAAGAAGTTGGCTTATCACACCGTATCTCTCATCTACCTGCGGCCCTCTCTGGTGGTGAACGTCAGCGGGTTGCAATTGCGCGAGCGCTTGTGACAGAGCCTTCCGTTGTGTTGGCCGATGAGCCCACTGGTAATTTAGACGACAGCACGGGTGAGCAAATATATAAGCTTCTGACCTCGTTAAGTGAGAAAAAGCACACCGCATTTGTGGTGGTAACCCACGATTTAGCGTTAGCAAACAGAATGGATAGAGTGCTGCGCATTAAAGATGGAAAGCTGGTTCAGTCTGACGCTGTTGGGATGCCGTCGTAATGTTCGCATTAGAACTTGCAAGGCAGTTTCGTAAAACGCGCTCGCAGCAGCGCTTTATTTCCTTTATCTCTATGTCGTCGACGGTAGGTATAGCCCTTGGTTGTTTTGTACTTATACTGCTTTTAAGCGTGATGAATGGCTTTGAGAAAGAGCTCACCAATAGAATACTCAGTGTTATTCCTCACGGAGAGCTATACAGTGTTGATAAGAGAGGTATCGATAACCTAGACGCTCAACGCTATCGCCTAGAGCAGGATGAACGAATAGCTCGGGTTATGCCTTACACAAAGCTAACAGGGATGCTGCAGTTTAAGGGGGAGCTTAAAGCCATAGAGCTAACCGGCATTATTGCCGCAGATAACCAACAGCATTTTAAAGAACGTGTGTCAGAGTCACAATGGCTATCTTTTCAAGGCAACGATAAAGGAGTGTTAATTGGTCAAGGTGTTGCCGAGAAGCTTGGCGTGCAACCGGGCGATGCCGTGCAGGTATTGGTTCCTGTTGCAACCAATGACCTAACGTTTAAAGCGCCTAAAACAATAACACTTATTGTGAGTGGCTTTTTATCTATTGGTGGAGAATTGGATAATCTTGTAGGATTAATGCATCTCCATACGGCATCGAATGCAGCCGAAATAACGTCAAAGGCTCAGGGCATGCAATTCACGTTCTACGATGCGTACTCTGCAAACGCCGTTATGCGCGAGATTGGTTATAGTTATCCACAAGCCGTGTATATGTCCGATTGGACTCGCACTCAGGGGCACCTTTACAACGACATTCAGTTGGTAAGGGCGGTGGTTTATATCGCGCTCGTGCTTGTGATTGGTGTTGCATGCTTCAATATTGTGTCGTCACTGGTGATGGCAGTAAGAGAAAAACAAGCCGCTATTGCTATTCTAAAGACAATGGGCGCTACAGATTCGCTGATACGGACTATTTTTATCTTACAAGGGATCATTAATGGGGTAGTGGGCATTACAACGGGGGTTTTGCTGGCGTTATTAATAGCCCCTAACTTGTCTACAATCGTGATGTTTGTAGAAAACGCCTTAGGTATTGAGGTGCTCTCAGGCGATATCTACTTTATTGACTTCTTGCCTTCTGAACTTTATTGGGGAGATGTTGGCATAACAATCGCCGTGGCCTTAACGTTATGTGTTTTGGCAACGCTGTATCCTGCTCAAAAGGCAGTAAAAATATCACCGTCCTCAGCGCTTCATTAACGTTTTGAGTGCTAGTATCACTGCGTGTGCATTATTAATCGCAAGCACAATGTCAATGATGTGGTAAGGGCATTATGGTTAAAGTGTTGGACAAAATACGTTTTGATAAGTGAAAGACCAATAAAAAAGGTAGTCTGTAGACTACCTTTTTTATATGCCGGTGTTCCGTCCTTAACTACGTTGACATAAAGAAGGCATTGATGACGTCACCTTGTCGTTACGTGTTTCGATCGAAATGTTCAAAATCTACATCTTCTTGTTTTTCACCCGCGTTAGGATCGTTAAATATATCCTCATCTAACGCGCCCTCGCTTTTGGCAACAACACACGACACCATGCAATCGCCAGTAATGTTTACGGCAGTACGTGTCATATCAAGCAGTCTGTCGACACCGATAATAAGTGCAATTCCCTCAACGGGTAAGTTAACTTGCTGAAGCACCATAGCAAGCATGATGAGGCCAACGCCAGGTACGCCTGCGGTACCAATTGACGCTAATGTAGCAGTTAACACTACCATCATGTAGTCACCTAGCGTTAAATCAACCGCATACACCTGAGCGATAAAGACGGTTGCCACGCCTTGCATAATAGCAGTGCCATCCATGTTAATGGTTGCGCCTAGTGGCAAGGTAAATGATGACACCGAGTTACCCACCCCGAGCTTGTTCTTTGCCGTTTCCATTGTTACCGGCAACGTTGCGCTGCTGCTGGATGTACTAAAGGCGAATAGAGCGGCATCGCGCATTTTTTTCAAAAGAACGAGAGGATTTAGACCGGCTAATACTTTCAATAAAACAGAATAAGTGACAAGTCCGTGCAAAAGAAGTACACCAAAAACCAAAAAGAAATATTTAGCAAGACCAAAAATAGTATCGCCACCTATGGTGGAAAAGAGTTTGGCCATTAACACGAAAACACCGTATGGCGCGAGGTTCATAATAATAGTCACTAGTCGCATGATTACTGTGTTTATATCTTCAAACAACGCCGTTAATCTCTTTCCTGCATCGCCGGTCATGGCCATTGCAATTCCAAAAAGCACGGCAAAAACAATTATTTGCAGCATATTACCCTGTGCCATAGAATTAATTGGGTTGCTGGGGAACATGTTAACGATCACATCAGATAAGCTTGGCGCTTCTTTGGCTTGAAAAGTAGTCTCAGTAACTAGGTTTAGCCCATCGCCTGGAGCGACGATTAACGCTATACTCATAGCCAGTGTTATCGCTATTGCCGTTGTGACAACATAGAGCCCCACTGCTTTAGCGCCTAGTCGACCAAGCTTACTCGGGTCTGATAAAGTGCTTGTTCCACAGATGAGTGAAACGAATACCAGCGGCACTACCAGCATCTTTAAGCTGGCAATGAATATTTGGCCTAAAGTTGAAAATATACCTTCTACAAGAATGTTATACGCGGAGAGTTCTAAACCGAATATCGAAAATGTGAAATCTCCGCTATCATCAAACAATAATTGGAGTAACACGCCAGTCAAGATACCGGTTGCCATGCCGATAAAGATGCGAGCGGTTAAACTATACTTGTGTGCAGATTGAGACATGAAAGTTCCCTGTGCATTATTATATTTTTAGTCTCACGTAGTGTGCCAGATTCATTTGATTTTTAAACATAAAAAACGACGCAATTGCGATTAATAGAGGTTCAGGAACGAATTATGCGGACATTAGCGAAGACGCTAAGCTTATTTAGTGCAATATTTATGCTAACAGCATGTGGGGGAGGCGGTTCCGTCTCTAGAGACGACACTGACAATGGTGCTGGAAATGGCAATGGTGGAACGACCACACCAACCTACACCGTCTCTCTTGCCCTTCAAAATACCAATGGTGAAGGCGATAACGACTTGTCAGAGGACAACAGCCTTACTGTGATAGCAACGGTCACTGACCAAGATGGTAATGCATTGCCTGATAGCTTAGTGACTTTTGTGCTGGATAATACCGCACTAGCCACTTTTTCAAATGATACTGGTACGGCGCGCACGAATGCTGACGGCGTCGCACGAATTGGTATCAATGCCAGCACCGCGTCAGGGGACGGACAAATCACCGCAAGTATAAGTAGTGGTGAGACGGGAACAACGACGTTTTCGGCCATAGCCGCAACAACTGGTTCGACAGAATCATCGGTATTACTGACATTGCAAAACAGTAGCGGTGAGGAAGACAACGAGTTGTCTACGAATAATGCACTTACCGCCTTTGCGACAGTCACTGATGCTGACGGAAACCCACAAGACGATGTATTGCTTACATTCTCATTAAGTAATAGCGACTTGGCGGAATTCTCAAATGACACGGCAACTGCACTGACAGATGAAAACGGTATCGCATCAATTGGCATGACGGTAAGTGATTTATCTGGCGATGGCGAAGTCACTGTCACGCTTCCTACTGGCGAATTTGATTCTACAACGTTTAGTTCTTCAGGTCGTACAAGTGTCAGTGAGCAGCCAGCATCGCTAGAGCTTTTTGCAGACAGTATTCAATTAGCATCAAGCGGTAGCGATGAAGTTGAGTTAATCGCACTGGTTAAAAACGAGCAAAGCGTGCTGATGGAAGGTGTGGAAGTGAGCTTTTCAGCGCCTAGTGCAGATGGTGTTGAATTGCAGCTTATCCAAAGGACTACAACGGCAGACGGCACCGCAAGGGCGCTGTTATCCACAAGAAACAACGCAGCGAATCGCATAGTCACCGTTTCGGCACAAGCCGGTTCCCTAAGCCCAGAAAACGTTTCTATCGAAATTGATGGGACGGAAGTAACGGTAAACGGTGCATCATCAGTTATCTTGAATGATACGGTAAATTACACTATTCGCGTTCAAGACTCTGACGGCACATCAATACTGAATCAATCTGTCCAGCTTGAAGCCAGTGGCGGTACACTTGGCACCTCGGAAGTGAACACAGGCTCTACAGGCCAAGCAACGGTATCCTATACTGCCTCCGAGTCGGGGGTAAATCGAATTACGGCGACCGCGCTCAATGCCACTGCTACTTTTACTGTTCAAGTACAACAAGATGAATTTAATTTCGTTAATCTTCCCACCGAAGAAATACCGCTTGGGCAGACACAATCTATTACAATACAATGGCGCCAAAACAACACGCCCGTGGTAGGAGAAGATGTTACGTTTAGCGCCTCGCGCGGTGTTATTGCTGGCAACTCTACAGTTGTAACTGATGCGAATGGTCAAGCAAGTATAGAGATAAGTGCAGATAATGCAGGGATTTCTTCAATCACCGCATCAGCCAGTGATGGTAGTGGTAATGTTTTAGTGTCAGCCTTAACGCAAATCGAGTTTATTGCCACTGAACCTAATACGCTTATTGCAGATGCGTCGCCTGATATCCTTGGTCCTGATGGCCAAACTAGTACGATTAGTGCGGTTGTTCGTGACATTAATGGTAATCTTGTGAAGAACAGCGTGGTGAACTTTTCCGTTTCTGACGTTTCCACAGGATTTGTATCACCGTCACAAGCCACAACTGATAGTAAAGGCATTGCAACAACAGTATTCACGTCTGGTTCGGTCTCTTCTAAAGATGATGTGGTTGTTACGGCGTCGGTAGCAGACGATAGTGCAATTTTTGATGACGTGTTGTTAACGGTAGGTGCAAGAGCATTTGATATTGTTATTGGTACAGGTAACGTTATCGAAACGCCAAACACGACATCCTATCTGAAGAGGTTCGCCGTTTTTGTTTCAGATTCTGCTGGTCGTCCAGTAAGTGGTGTAAATCTAACAGCATCAATCACTCCTGTTAAATTCAACGACATAAGTGGTAAGGGAATTTATCTTCGTGGAAGTTGGGCATTTGACTCTATTGATTCAATCTGGAGGCCTGTTAACGTTACATCTTGTGACAATGAAGATGTTGACTCTAATGGGATTCTAGATGTAGGTGAAGATAATAATAGGGATGAGCAATTAACTCCAGGAAACGTTGGTACTGTATCTCTTACTAACGGCGGCGTGACCGATGAGAATGGATACGCCGAATTAGAGTATAGATACCCAGAAAGTTATGCATTTTGGTATTTTGCTGAGATATCCGTTTTCGGTCAATCAACTGGCAGTGAAGCAAGAGCATCAATGAAATATCAATTAGAGATCCTAGGAGATGATATTACTGATGAAGGCGTCAGCCCGCCTAATAACCCTTTCGGCGAAGGTGATACCAACTTCACCGATAATATTAAAGTTTGTGAACCAGGAAGCTCTTTTTTTAACTAGATATTAAAGATTCAATTAAAAGGAGCTAAGGTTTCAAAACTTAGCCTCGTTAGTTGAGTGTTTGGCCCAGATTCGATGTCACGTCGGATTTGGGTTTTTTCAATATTTTTGACTATTGTTAAAAACTCGTAAAGCTTGTAGTGTCTTGTAAATGGTTAGTATTTTTTAAAGCTTGTTTGACAAAACATACTGGCTGTTATACCACTGTCATGACTTAAGTGACGCCCTTTGTTATTTATAGTTTTGAGAAGTATTAGCTTTTACAGTGACGTTGTTTTGTGTTTAAAGCATCAGTGATTGAAGAAAGCGCTCCCTCATGTTTGAACATGATGTGTCAAGCTTCAGGAGCACCCAGTAATTTTCGCTTTTTTATTGTTCCAGTCGCAATAGATAGGGCTTGGTCTGCTTATTACCCCTGCTGAAACGGATAAACCGAGCCTATTTGAAGCAGCTGTGTAAGCTCGTCAAGGGCAGTGCGAGACTCAATGAGTAGCTGCGGATCTCTCAAATCATTTTCACTTAATTCATCGCGATAATGTTTATCTACCCATGCATTTAAGCGTGCAAATTGTGTGTCGTTTATCAGAGTAGACTGGTTGACACCGTTTAACTCTTCTTCATTCATTGCTACGCGCAAGCGCAAACATGCTGGGCCGCCACCATTTCGCATGCTTTGTTTAACATCGAAATAGTTTACGGATTTTATTGGTGTACCGAGAGTAATAAGGTTATCTAAATACGCCTTAACTGAATCGTTCTCAGCACAGTCGGTAGGTGCAATAATCGTCATTTCACCATTTGGCAGAGTGATGATTTGCGTATTAAACAAATAGGTTTTCACTGCGTCTTGCACTGACACTTGTGCAGTGGGTACTTCAATGAAGTGCAATGGTTTGTCACCAAATTTACGCTGTAGCTCAGCAAATCCCTTTTCTTTTTCATAAAACGCTTGCTCATGAAAGAAGAGCACGTTTTGGTTTCCTACTGCGATTACGTCGTTGTGAAATACCCCTTGATCAATAACGTCAGGGTTTTGCTGCATATACACAACGCCTTCATCTCGCAAACCATGCAAACGAGCCACCGCTTGGCAGGCCTCTAGTGTTTGTCTTGCTGGGTATTTTGTTGGTGCGGGCTTTGAGGAATCAAAGGCATGTCTACCGTAAACAAATAACTCAACACCTGCTTCGTTGTAATTGCTGCACAAACGGGTATGGTTTGCTGCACCTTCGTCGCCAAAATGCTCATTGTCAGGGAGATGTTGGTGATGGGCAAAGTAGGTGTCGTTTGCGAACGTACCGCGCAAAATATTACCTGTTACTTGGGGCTCTAATGACCTATGAAACTTGTTTGTTAAGTTTGCTGGGGTAAAATGCACTCGCCCATCTGCCGTATCGGCACTAGGAGACACAGTGGCGGCATTTGCAGTCCACATGCTACTAGCAGAGCAACATGCCAAAAATACCTCGCGAGATTGCTTTGCAGCGCTTTCTAATACCCGTGCATCTGTGCCGGTAAAACCTAATCGACGAAGTGCGTTAATGTCAGGTCGCTCTTGCGGCGCCAACACCCCTTGCATCATTCCCATGTCCGACAGCGCTTTCGCTTTGGCCAATCCTTGTTTAGCCGCTTGCCTAGGACTACTCACTGCATTGGCGTTGTTGAGAGAAGCAACATTACCGAAAGACAAACCGGCATAGTTGTGTGTTGGGCCAACAAGACCATCAAAATTCACTTCAAATTGCTTCATACTTTCCCTCTATTTGGTGTTTGGGCATTTGAACGCTACCCTGTATAGTTCTAGGCAATAAGCAAGGCGTTCAACAATCGCGCTTTTTTGTCACCCATGCTCGTTTAATCTTTGAAAAGACGCACTGGTGTTAGTGGAATGGCAGGCATTATACGGCTTTTAAAGGCTTTGCCAATTGCCCTGCTTACTTCTTGTACAGTTTTTGTGTGAGATTGAAGCAAGAGAAAGAATAAGTATGAAGAAGATCTTGTTTTCCATTCACTTTGTCGATATATGTTAAAAAAGAGCGCGCACCCTATATATAGTGCAAGGTTGCATCAATTTTCGGTATTTGACGTAAGAAGTCATTTAAAATCAATAGGTTTAGTTCAATTATATGGCAAAATCACTGGTCATAGTCGAGTCACCAGCCAAAGCGAAAACGATAAATAAATATCTCGGTAAAGATTTTATTGTAAAAAGTTCGGTTGGCCATGTTCGGGATCTTCCAACGAAGGCTTTAGGTAATGTAGAGCCTAAAAAACCGGCAAAAGAACTCAAAACATACAGCGACGAAGCACGTGAGGAATATCTTCGCCGCCACGAATATTTAAAACTTGTAGACAGAATGGGCGTTGACCCTGAAAAAAACTGGGAAGCTCATTATCAAGTACTGCAAGGCAAAGAAAAAGTTGTCAATGAATTAAAGAAACTGGCTAAAGATGCCGACACCATTTACCTTGCAACGGATTTGGACCGAGAAGGGGAGGCCATCGCTTGGCATCTACAGGAATTACTCGGTAGTAAAGGTAAAACCTATCAGCGAGTGGTGTTTAACGAGATCACAAAGAATGCCATTCAAGATGCGTTCTCTGCGCCCGGCGAGCTTAATATTTCTCGCGTTAATGCGCAGCAAGCTCGACGTTTCCTCGATAGGGTCGTTGGATTCATGGTGTCGCCTCTGCTTTGGAAAAAAGTAGCTCGAGGATTGTCTGCAGGTCGCGTTCAGTCTGTTGCAGTGCGTTTGGTGGTAGAGCGTGAGCGCGAGATTAAAGCGTTTGTTCCAGAAGAGTTTTGGGATATTCACGCAGACCTGACCAG
The DNA here is from genome assembly GCF_048987005.1 of Alteromonas ulvae. Taxonomy (GTDB): domain Bacteria; phylum Pseudomonadota; class Gammaproteobacteria; order Enterobacterales; family Alteromonadaceae; genus Alteromonas. The sequence continues at coordinate 1,938,308 of NZ_CP185261.1, forward strand.
CAAAGAAAAAGCCGCTTTAAAAATGCTCGTGGCCAAGTATAAGGGCAGCGCTTTTAAGCCAAAAAATAAAGACGATGCAGATAAGGCACTAGCCGACTTAAAAGGTGCCGATTACACCGTTGAAAGTCGCGAGTCGAAGCCTACGCAAAGCCGTCCATCTGCCCCCTTTATTACATCAACGCTTCAGCAAGCGGCGAGCACTCGTTTAGGCTTTGGTGTTAAGAAAACCATGATGATGGCTCAGCGCCTTTATGAAGCGGGATACATCACGTACATGCGGACCGATTCAACCAACTTAAGCCAGGAGGCGGTTGAAAGTGCAAGAGCTTACATCACTGATAACTTCGGTGATAAATACTTGCCCGATTCTGCCATACGCTACGGCAGTAAAGAGGGAGCACAAGAAGCTCACGAAGCTATTCGTCCTTCAAACGTGACCATTAGTGCTGCAAGCTTAGGCGATATGGAACGCGATGCTCAGCGTCTTTATGAGCTAATTTGGCGTCAATTCTTAGCGTGTCAGATGACGCCCGCGAAATACGATGCAACAACGATAAAAGTGGTTGCGGCTGATTATGAACTCACCGCAAAAGGGCGAGTGCTGAAATTTGACGGTTGGACCCGTGTTCAGCCTCAGTTACGCAAAAAAGGTGACGATGAACTATTGCTTCCTGATGTGCAAAAAGGCGATTCGCTGACGTTAAACGAATTAGATCCAAAGCAACATTTCACCAAACCGGTTGCTCGCTTTAACGAGGCTTCGTTGGTTAAAGAGCTTGAAAAGCGTGGAATTGGCCGTCCTTCCACTTACGCTAGTATTATTTCGACTATTCAAGATCGCGGTTATGTAAGACTGGACAACAAACGCTTTTACGCTGAAAAAATGGGCGAGATTGTAAACGATCGTTTGATGGAAAACTTCGACGATTTAATGAGCTTCGATTTTACCGCGAACATGGAGCAGCACTTAGACGATATTGCCGAAGGTAATAAAGATTGGAAAGACGTGCTTAACGACTTTTACAGCGATTTTTACGGTAAATTATTAAACGCTGAAAAAGATCCTGAAGATGGTGGCATGCGTCTAAACCAGGCTATACCTGCTGGCATTGACTGCGATAAATGTGGCCGTGAAATGAATGTGAGAACTGCCTCAACAGGCGTATTTTTAGGCTGTTCTGGCTACAACCTTCCACCTAAAGAACGCTGTACCAATACCATGAACCTAACATCGGGTGATGAGGTGGTTAAGGTTGATGACGAGGAAGAGTTAGAAACCGAAGCACTGCGCTCTAAAAAGCGTTGCGCTAAATGCGGTACAGCAATGGACAGCTATCTTGTGGATGAGACGAGAAAACTCCACGTGTGTGGCAATACGCCTACCTGTGACGGAACCGTTGTTGAAAACGGTACCTTTAAAATAAAAGGCTACGACGGTCCTATCATTGAGTGCGACAAATGTAGTAGTGATATGGAGTTGAAAAACGGCCGATTTGGTAAGTATTTCGGTTGTACGAATGAAGAGTGTAAAAACACTCGTAAGTTACTTCGAAATGGTGAAGCAGCTCCGCCTAAAGAAGATCCAGTAGATTTACCAGAACTTCCATGCGAGAAAACCGACGCTCACTTTATGCTGCGTGATGGTGCCTCAGGTATTTTCCTAGCGGCCCACAATTTCCCTAAATCAAGAGAGACGCGTGCGCCTAAAGTTCATGAACTTGCTCGCTTTAGAGACCGCATCTCGCCTAAATTCTATTATCTTGCCGATGCGCCAGCTAAAGATACAGACGGAAATGAAACTATTGTTCGTTACAGCCGGAAGACTAAGCAGCAGTACGTAATGAGTGAGAATACAGAGGGCAAGGCTACTGGGTGGTCGGCGTGGTATGAGAACGGCAAGTGGCAAGAGCAGGTACCGAAAAAGCCAGATGCAAAGAAGCCCTCGGCAAAACCTAAAGCCAAAAAGAAGTAACTTAACAGGTAATTGAACAAATTATGGCCTCTTTACAAGATCAACTTTTAAAAGCAGGATTAGCGGACAAAGGTACGGCTAAAAAAGCCCGTGCTGAAAAGCGCAAAAAGCAAAAGCAAAAAAAGCCAGTAGTGGATGAAGCCACTCTGGCTGCTCAGAAGGCAGCAGAAGAGAAGAAGGAACGCTCGCGAGAGCTGAACCAGCTTCAGCAAAACGAACGAGAGAAACGCTCTATTGTTGCTCAGGTTAAACAGCTTATTGAAACTAATAAGCAAGCGCGCAAAGGCGATACTGTCCTCAACTTTACTCACGATAATGTTGTGAAGCGTATGTACGTGAGTGCAGACATCCACCGTCAGGTGACCAAAGGACGTTTAACCGTCGTGTTACTTGATGATGCTTATGAACTCGTGCCTACGCCAGTAGCGGATAAAATAGCTCAGCGGGATGAAAGTTTTATTGTTTATCGGGCCGATTTAGATAAAAGCGGTAACGATGGTAAAGATGAAGCAGAAGATGATTGGTATGCAGACTACGAAATTCCTGACGACCTTACTTGGTAGAAGATTGGTTGGATAACAGGTGAGCTTCGTGTGGGCGTGTTTTATTCTTACAGAACACGCTCAATACCGTCTGGCCAAACTAATCTCAACACGCTATTTCTGAAAAAACAATTCCTTTTGCCTTTTATAAGAACCACCATTTTAAAAATCACTCTCAGACAAAAGGGGCTTTATGATCACTTGGCGCTTATGTACGTTCAATGAATTATGTACTCATCAACTTTTCGACTTAATGAAGCTTCGCGTTGATGTGTTTGTGGTGGAGCAAACTTGTCCATATCCTGAACTCGACGAAAAAGACAGACACCCTGATACAAGGCACCTTATGGGCTTTGCAGACGGAACGCTGGTAGCCTGCGCGAGATTGCTGTCTAAAGGCGTTAGCTTTCCTTCAGTCAGTATTGGGCGTATTGCAACGCATAAAGATGTTCGCGGTAAAGGGGCGGGTAAAGAGTTAGTCAGGAAAGCGATAGCAGAGTGCGAGATGCTCTGGCCTAATGAAGCCATTGAAATAGGTGCGCAAGAGTACCTTTTATCTTTCTATGAAAGCTTTGGTTTTGTTTCTACATCACCTATGTATCTAGAAGATGATATCCCTCATGTGGATATGAAAAGGGAGTAAGTTGGTTTCAATTACTCAATTGTTTCAACCTCTTCATCCTTTTCTCTTTTCAACTGCCACTTTTGTTAAGAACTTTTTTCGGCTAGTGCACGCTATTTTTCACAACACACTGATATTCATTACTTCTGCTACATGGCTTTCTATGTATTCATTAGCGTTACTTATCTTACCTTTCAGCCTGCAGAACATGGTATTCCCTATACGGTAAAGCTTGGTGGTAAGTCGCCTAATATATTCTTCAGTGATGTCATGAATCATGATGATACGTTTTTTTCAGAGGCAATTGAAGGAGCAGTACTTGCGTATTTCAATCAAGGGAAAGTCTGTACTTGTCCATCTCGCTTTTTATACAGGAGGATACAAAAAAAATCAGGTATTGGCCGAGACACACACGCTAGCGTTGCGTCACTATCAACAAACCAAAAATCTGTTACTCAGTTACGGTGAAGATCCACTCGGATGCTTTTAGTTAACCGGTAGACGGTTGAAAGCACAAGTGGCGAAAGTAGAAGGACAGAGTTAGAAGGTCAAAGGGCTTTTAATCTTCTGTTCATCTACTTTTAATGAAGCGTAAAAGGTTTCGTTATAATTTTTCTCTATTGTAAGAGGGGTAGCAGGTGCTGTTCCCCTGTTGCTCAAATAGCAACAGGAATATTTGCGGAACATCTTGGATTAAGGATTTGATGTGTGTACCAATGATGAGCCGCATGAAACGACACAGCCATTATCGCTTCAACTACGCCCAACGTTGTCCCTACGTTGGGCGTTTTTTTAATTACTCCGTTCACCTTATCGTTAGTCGGTAACCATTTCCTCGTAATGTTTCTATACAAATTGCGTCGTTTACGCTTAGCTTTTGCCGTAAGCGACTGATGTACACATCTACAACGTTGGTGAGTGGATCGCTATGGCTTTTCCAAACTCGACTCAGAATTCGTTCACGCGAAAGCACTTTCTCCGCATTTTCCACAAAGTAATACAAGGTGTCATACTCTAGTTTAGTAAGTGATAGCTCATCTCCGCACAAGGTAACAATTCTAGAATCTTTATCAATTTGCAAGGGGCCCACTGTTACACTGTTATCCACAGTTGCCGACCCCGCTCTGCGTTTTAGTGCAGTGATACGCGCTAATAATTCGTCAAAGTCGAAAGGTTTACACAAATAGTCATCAGCACCTAAAGTAAGGCCATTAACGCGCTCCTTAACGTCATCCACGGCGGTAAGCAGCAATACCATTGGTGCATTTGGCATGGCCTTTATCGTGGATAAAAGCTCAACACTGTCCTCATCGCCAAACATTCTATCTAGCACAGCAATACTTGGTGATTCTTGCCTAATTCGCGTAATTAAGTTGTGTAACGTGCTCTCTTCTACACAGTGATATCCCTCGGCACTTAGGCCGCGTGATAAAAATCGCAATAGAGGCGCCTCATCGTCTGCAATTAAAATTTTCATTGTAACGGTTTCTCTTTCTTGTTTGTTCGCTATTCGTCTTTGGTGCTAGCGCTAGTGTGATGCAGGCTTTTTCAAGGATAAAGTGAAGATCGATCCTTTTGATAGCACCGAACTTGCGGTTAGTGTTCCGCCATGAGCCTCAGCAATCGCTTTGGCAATTGAAAGGCCCAATCCCATTCCGTCTCCCTGTCGCTTAAGGCGAACGAAGCGTTCAAAAATGTGCTCTAAGTCCGAAGAAGAAATACCTTCGCTGTTATCTTCAATGTTAATACGTATCCAGTCATTATCGTCGTCTACCGAGACCACAATCGGTGTACCGGGTGAAGAATACTTGTTAGCATTCTCAATCAAAATGGTTAATGCCTGAATGATTCGCTCTTTATCTATAACTACGCATTGATTCTGTTGAAGGTGGCTGTGAAAAAAAATTTCTCGTGTTTTTATCACTTTTTGCCACTTAGTCACTTGTTCTGAAAGCTCAGACTCGAGAATACATTGGCAAACATCTAAGGTGAATTCATGCATTTCAGCCCGTGCTAATAAAAGTAGATCGTCTACCAGCTTACTGAGTTTTACTGATTGCTCTAAAATGGTGTTGAGGGTTTCTTGGTAAATTTCTACAGTAGCAGTCTGCTGACGCAGAGTTACCTGCGCTTCTCCTCGGATAATAGTGAGAGGTGTGCGCAGTTCATGGCTCACATCGGCCATAAATTGTCGGCGCTTGGTATCGAGTTGCGTCAACTTGTTATTCACTTCCTGCAGAGCCCGCGTCCGTGTTTCCACTTCATATTCAAGCTGTTTACGGTGCGCAGCTGCTTTGTCTTCATGAGTGCCTAGCCGCACAATCATAGAATTAAACGCTTTTACTAGATCGGTAAATTCGTTATCGAGAGTCTCTGGTAACCTATAGTTATAATTACCGGAGGCGATAGCATCGGTACCTGTTCGAATGACAGTAAGAGGATGATATAACGCATTAAATAGCCAGTAACAGCCTAGTAAAATAAACGGACATGTAATAGCACCTAAAATAATAGTGAACCAAACAATACTGGTATTAAGGGTCTCTATACTTGCATTAATACCTGACACCACACGGCTTTGACGAATTAAAGCCGCGTTTATGGCCTCGCGAAACTGATTGTCAATGGTGCTTTCAAGCAGCGTATGCAACCTCTCTTGTTTTTTTAAAGGTGTATTATCATTGCGCGACGCTATGGCGCGAAACTCGTCCACAATATCACCAATCAGAGCCTCCAGTCCGTCGGTGTCCTCAACACTCCCTTGTGTGGCGTCCAGCCCAAGTGCATCTCGCTGAGAGAGTTCGAGTTGTTTTATCCTTGCTATAGTTTGGTCAATACTTTCCTGTTTATTTCTTACGTTTGCTTGGTTAGCACTTTTACCAAAAATAAGTTCGTCAGTAAGTTGTTTAAATAGTCGATAAGAGGTACTGGAAAGCTGCTGATGCTCAGACAGTAATGACTGTGCTAGCTGACTTTGTTCTAAATTAGTTCGCGTGAGATGCGCAGTTACAGCTGCGCTAGCTAGCGCAATTAATAGCAGAAAGGTAGAAAGAAGGCCAAAAAGGTAAAGTTTGCGTTTGTACATGATAACTAGCTTGCTTCCAGTATTTACAACTATTACGTTAGGTTATTGTTAATTGGTCACTAATAAACTGAGTAACCCCAAAGATGGCTATTAGTTTTTTTCCAACATAGATAACGCGATAGACGTTTGATCGCGAAGTGCTTTATCAATCTTCCAATGATGTGGACTCCATCCTGCTAAAAAGCGATGAAAGTCAGCGCAGGCGATGGGATAAAGTGAGCGCCACTCGTTGATGAGCAGAGGTATATCCGATTTTTCTATTGCTGTTGGCGGTGCTGATTCGTATGCTTGTGAACGCATTGTGTAGCGCTGGTGTAAGGCTAATGCTAGCGCATTAAAATAAACCTCTAGGCAATGCTCAGAATACGTCATTTGGTCCTCTACACTAAGCGCGCTCCCAAGAAAGTACGCCACGTCTTTTACACCTACACCAAACCCAACGTATTGAAAATCCACTGCGGCGCAAGAGCGATAATCAGGTGTAAAACAAAAATTAGCTACCTTGGCATCACCATGGACAAGTGTGTGATATTTAGCACTGTTGAGTGTATTGTCTATTTTTCCTGCGTTATTTTTTAGTGGACTGGGAGGCATAGCTTGGAATTCATCTTCACGGGTTTCTAAATGCCAATAGGTACCGGTATCCCAAAGCGAAATATTCTTGGTGTGAAAGTAGGGCATGGTGTTCACAAAGCCACTATGAAAATGTGCTAGCCAAGTAAGCACTGTCTCAGCCTGTGCCACTGAAAGTCGGAGAGTTGTTTGCGTAAAACCTAATTTTCCAAGGTCTTCCATTACTAATAACGTGCTGTCACCGTCTCGAGCGGAAGCGATACATCGAGGGGTTTTACAGCGTTCGTTAGTGAAAGGTTGAACGTACTGGTAAAAACTATTTTCTATAGCAAATGAGCGCAACTTTCTGCGATGGCCAGCATCACCGTTCCAGCCTCGAGGGTGCTCTTGAGTTGAAGGTGTCACCGCGCATTTCACCACTGCAAATAAAGGCGCAACAAGATGACTATTTCCTGTAGGTTGAAGCGTTGCGCGAAAGCAGGCGCCATAGCCGCTCCATAGTGTCTGAATTAACGACGTCTCAACTGCGTCTGCCTGGCAGCTTTCTTCGAGCCAAGATATGAAGCTTGGGTTAATTTGTTGACTCATTAGTTAGCTCCTTATCTTTATCACGTGTATTTAGACATAAGAAAGCCGCTTTAGCAGCGGCTTTCTTTATTACAGAAGTTTTATACCAGAGGTACTATCGCAGTCTTGTCTGTTATAGGGGCGCGAGAGAACCTCATATAAAAGTTTAATCTACGCTTCCTGGCAACGTAGCAGGGGCCGATGCTCGCGCTGATACCTGAGACATTTTTGCAGTTTTACCGCAAACCGCCACTCTAGGACGTGAGTCATCTGATTTCGCCGTAAGCTTCACATCAACAAATTCATCGTCAACAGACGCCGGTGTCGTCATGGGATGAGACGCTCTGCGTTTCCCTGTTCCGCTTGCACCTAATGACAATGCTGGTTTTCCAACTTTTTTAGCTGCGGCAGGCGTTACAGGTTTTGCTTCGTTCACAGTCGATGAAGGCTTTTCAACGGCTGAGGGTTGCTCAGTCGCTGAGGGTTGCTCAGTCGGTGAAGGCTGCTCAACCACAGCGGCTTCTGCTGACTCTGCTGGTGCCTGCTCGCTAGCTGTTTCGACTTCCTCCGCTAAGTTAATTTCAACTTGTTTGGGTGCTGAGGTTTCCGCTTCCGCTTTCACTTGTTGAGCCGCTTTTACAGGCGCTGCTTCTTGAGTGTCACTTGCTTTCGGGGCTTCATCTGCTTGCGGAGTTGTCTCGAATTGCAATTCGTCTTGAACCGCTTCAACACTTGTCGTTGTTGCTGACTTTTTCGCAAGCTCTTCAGATTGAACCGAAGTGTCAGTGGCAGGTGCTTTAGACTCTTCAACGTTTGACGTTGTTTGCTCAGCAGTTTCGCTAGCCGCCGGTTTAACGCCATCCGATGGTATGTCTGAAGACTGAGCTTCTGCAGAAAGCACACCAGGCTGTGTAGCCTGCGTTTCATCAACACTCACTGGGGCAGCATTATCGTGAATCTCGTTACTAAGATCGTTAGTGCCCTCTTCACTTTGCTGTGCTTCTTTCTTACGACGTTGACCTGCAGCGCGAACATGACGAGGAGAGCGTCGTGAACGTCCTCTGGTTTCACGCTTTTGATCATTTTCGTCATTAATTGACTCTGAGATTACCGCTGCTTCTTGAATTTCATCGCCAGCATCAGATGTTTCTGTTGCAGAACCGATAACCGTTTTCTGTTTAGCGTGATGCTTCTCCAAGGGCTTTCCAGCTGCATCTTCAGTAACAGGAGAAGAGGTAACAACTTGTTCGTCTGATGGTTTTTCGGTGCTCTCTACTTTTTTAGGCGCTGCTTGCATATGCTCAGCTTTTGGTGCACTTGGCGCGTTAGCATTCGCTGGCTCATCTTTGTTCACACGAACGCTGCGACGTTTATCACGACGTTTTCTGCGCTCAGCAATTTCGCGCTTTTTCTCAACTTGATTGTCTTCCTGTTCAACGCTGTCGTTTACAGGTATATCTTGTTTAGGCTCGTTACTTGGCTTGTGTTGATCATCGCGATTCTGTGGCGCTCTACGTGGTTTACGGCTGCGATTGTTGCGTTTATCGTCTTGATCGCTGCGAGTTGGGCGTTGCTCCTGATCACCATCTTTTGTTGGAGCTGGGCCGTTGCGGCGAGTGTTTTTACGAGGCTTACGACGACGGTCGTCATTATTACGAGTATTACGCGGGTTCTTTCCTTTGTAATTGGACGACGTCTTGTCGTCTTTCTCTTGGTTTTCTTTTGACTTAGTTTCCGTCTTACTACTATCGCTAAATACGGCGTTTATCCACTTGCCAATGCGAGCAAATAGTGACGGAGTATCGTCATTTTCTGCCGCTTTTTCTTGCACTTTAGGTGGGGCTACCGGCGCTGCACTGGTAGGAGCAACAAGACCTTTTAAAGCTGGCTCTTCACGTTTTACCGGAGCAGCAGTAGTTGTCACTTTCTCTGTTTGTACAGATGGCATTAGCTCTACTTCGTAGCTTGCATCTTGTAGCGCATCATCTGGGCGACGACGTTCTACCTGATAATGAGGCGTTTCTAAATTTGCATTTGGAATAAGCAGCAAATCAACGCCATGGCGTTTTTCAAGTAGTTGGATCGACTTGCGCTTTTCATTCAACAGGTAAGTCGCTACTGACACTGGAAGCTGTGCTTCAATCTGACCAGTATTTTCTTTAATACTCTCTTCTTCAAGTATGCGAAGGATGGAAAGTGCAAGGGATTCAGTACCTCGAATTGTGCCATGGCCTGAACAACGTGGACATACGTGATGCGCTGATTCACCGAGGGAAGGACGCAAACGCTGACGAGACATTTCAAGAAGACCAAAGCGAGAAATACGGCCTAACTGTACGCGCGCTCTATCGCTTCTTACTGCGTCTTTCATGCGATTTTCTACATCGCGTTGATGTCTGACCGGGGTCATATCAATAAAATCGATAACCACTAATCCACCGAGGTCACGCAGGCGTAATTGGCGAGCAATTTCATCAGCTGCTTCAAGGTTAGTGTTCAGCGCCGTTTCTTCAATATCTCCGCCCTTTGTTGAACGTGCTGAGTTAATATCAATAGAAGTTAAGGCTTCTGTTGGGTCAATAACAATTGAACCGCCCGACGGTAAGCGCACTTCACGTTGGAATGCCGATTCTATCTGGCTTTCTATTTGGTAGTGGCTAAATAACGGTACTTCACCGCGATACAGTTTTACGCGGTTTGCAAAGTCGGGACGAACCAGTTCGATATGCTGAAGGGCTTGCTCGTAAATACTGGTTTTGTCGATGAGAATTTCACCGATATCACGACGTAGGTAATCGCGAATAGCGCGAACAATAACGTTACTTTCTTGGTGAATTAAGAAGGGGGCTTCACGTTCCTGGGCTACTGCAGATATCGCGTCCCAGTGTTTAAGCAGTACTTTTAGATCCCACTCTAACTCTTCATAAGACTTGCCAACGCCAGCGGTGCGCACAATCAGCCCCATGCCATCTGGGAGGTCTAATTTGCCTAATGATTCTTTAAGTTCTGTACGCTCATCGCCTTCGATACGACGGGAAATCCCCCCAGCACGAGGATTATTTGGCATAAGAACTAAATAACTGCCTGCTAACGATAAGAAAGTAGTCAGTGCTGCGCCTTTTTGGCCACGCTCTTCCTTGTCAATTTGAATAATAACTTCCTGACCTTCCTTGATAACATCTTTGATGTTTGGACGGCCTTCAAATTTGTAACCTTTGGGGAAGTAAGTGCGGGCTATTTCTTTGAGGGGGAGGAAACCGTGGCGGTCAGCGCCATAATCGACGAAAGCCGCTTCTAAGCTTGGCTCTACTCGGGTTATCTTGCCTTTGTAAATATTTGCTTTCTTTTGCTCGTGCCCAGGACTTTCAATATCTAGGTCGTACAAGCGTTGCCCGTCTACAAGAGCAACACGCAACTCTTCTTGTTGAGTTGCATTAATTAACATTCTTTTCATTGTATCTAACTCTGTTTTTGTACAGCCGTTAAGACACAAAATTAAAGTGACATGTGCAAACCCTCACCGCGCAACCTCACGGCTGGACGGGGAATTTGTTGTAACATCGCATTATCCCGAGTGGGTAGCCTATACATTATCTACATGCATTTCTGTCAGCGATACAGGTTACAAACGTTGTTTTTGTTTGTCTAATATACCTGAACGACTAACCTTACCAAGGCCACGCTGCTTTGAGGATGTCGGGAGCGACAAACCCTTATTTCTATTCTCATTTTAACAAGCGAAAAAATGAACCTCGCTTGTTTGTCATTTAATTCTGTTGGCTAAACGGCAAACTTATTTTATGTTCGCAAGCACGGTTTCGCTTTACTACGGCAGTGTTGTCGTTGCCTCTTAGCGAGTTCGGTATGAAATGTCTTGTTTCTTTACTGACACTACCGACATCTAACTTATGCTTTTCGTTTGCGACGTGAAGCGTCGACCGCAATATGTCGTCGTTTTTGCTTCAATATCGTCTGTGTTGTTTTTACGCGTTGTGTTCGCAAAAAAAGCGCGTTGGCGCAAAGGTGTAATTCGCGTTTGTTTCGTGTAAAAAACGCCTGCGATTATCGCACCAATATGCAAAATTAAGCAAGGTAAGTCGGTGAATAAAAGCAACTAATACATAGATATTTTCATAAAACGACGAGCTCGGGGCAAAAAAGAATCAAAAATAAGAAATTTTGGCAAATAGAAAATTTCATAATGTTGGTGGCGAAGCATTGCGGTATAATGTGAGCTATGAAAGAACAAGCTCCCCAGAAAGTCCGTTTTATAACGGTAGAGGCCGATTTAGCAGGCCAACGTATCGATAACTTTTTACGCACTCAATTGAAAGGGGTGCCAAAGAGTATGATTTATCGCATCTTACGTAAAGGCGAAGTACGGGTTAATAAAGGTAGAATAAAACCTGAATACAAATTGCAAGCAGACGACGTAATACGTATTCCTCCTGTTAGGGTGTCTGAGGGTGCGCCGGCACCATCGCCGAAACTTGATAAAATAGCATCACTTGAATCGCATATTCTGTTTGAAGACGACCGTCTGATTGTTATGAATAAACCTACCGGTATTGCTGTTCACGGTGGTAGCGGCTTAAATTTTGGTCTTATTGAGGGATTAAGAGCACTTCGTCCTGATGCAAAGTTTATGGAGCTCGTGCACCGGCTGGACCGCGATACTTCAGGCTGTATGCTAATAGCGAAGAAACGCTCAGCGCTGCGTCATATGCATGAGCAGTTGCGCACAGGAAAAATGGACAAGCGTTATAACGCGTTAGTTTCAGGTGAGTGGCCGGTAAATCGATTTAAAGTTAAAGCGCCTCTTAAGAAAAATACCCTGCAATCGGGTGAGAGAATGGTGAGCGTGAGTGATGATGGTAAGCCTTCTGAAACCCGTTATAGAATTCTAAAGGAATTTGCCGGAGCAACGCTGGTTGAAGCCTCACCGATTACTGGTCGAACGCACCAAATACGCGTGCACTGTTTACATGCCGGACACCCCATAGCCTGTGATCCAAAGTATGGCGATAGTGACTTCGATGCCAGTATGAGAGAAAAAGGATTAGACCGATTATTTCTTCATGCCCAAAGTATCGCGTTTATACACCCAGCCACAGAAGAGAGAATGACGTTTACCGCACCGCTTGATAACGCGTTGAGTGATTCCTTAAAAGCTTTAAATACGAAATAACGAGTAGAAATGATTTATGTCTGACATTTCAACAGCGCCTGAAACACAATCGTCACCAATACCTTCCATTTCGCCTCGCTACAAGCTCGTTATTTTCGATTGGGATGGCACGGTGATGGACTCTGCAGACAAAATTGTTAATTGCATGCAGATTGCAGCAAATCAATGCAGTATGCCAATACCAAGTCGTGATAAAGTGGGGCACATTATTGGCATCAGCCTTAAGCCAGCTATTAAGCAACTCTTTGGTATTGACGATGACGTACTCGCAGAACAGTTAGTGTTAGCTTATAAAGAAGCGTTTGTTGCCAAAGACACCACACCATGCCCTTTATTCGATGGCGCTGAAGCACTGTTTAATGCGCTTAAAAAATCTGGTTGTATCCTTGCCGTTGCCACAGGTAAAGCCCGTAGAGGGTTGGATAGAGCGTGGGGGCAAACTGATACGGGCAGATTTTTCTCTGCTTCACGCACAGCGGATGAGGCAGAGTCTAAGCCATCACCTGATATGCTACTGCAACTTATCGACGAGTTGTCTATTCCTGTCAGCGACGCGGTGATGATTGGTGATACCACCTATGATATGCAAATGGCTAAATCTATCGGCATGGACCGAATTGGTGTGTCGTATGGCGTGCATGCCCAAGTCCATTTAGAAGCGTTGCAACCAAAAGTGATTGTTCATTCCATTGCAGAGTTGCAGGACTATTTACTGGGTAAGTAACCTGAATCCTGTTTAAGAAACGGCGCTCAGCACCACTAGAAACGCGAATTACTGCGTTGCAAAAGTAAGTAATAGAACAACTATTACGTGACTTTTGCGCCTTGCACTTCGCATTTCTAGCAGTACTGAGTTTGAAATTTTAATTTATATTCAATAGAACAAATACTTGCACCATTCTTTAAACAGGATTCAGGTTAAGTAGCGTATTAGGTGAGCTCTCGTGTTAGAACGGCTTTTAGTTGAACAGCGTTTGGGTGAAGAGCCAGCGACAACAAGACGATATTAACGAGTAGCTAGCTTTAGCAAGTTAGTATTAAAGTGGGAAGACAAGATATCGTTTAACAGCATGATGGGTAGCCCAATGAGACTATTGGGGTCTCTTCCTTCTACACGTTTGAATAGAAGTACGCCCATGCCTTCGCTTTTAAAACTGCCAGCACAATCTAGCGGTCGTTCTTTTTCAACATAGTCTTGTAACAAAGAAGTCGTGTTTTCACGAAAGTGTACCCGTGTTTCTTCCACATCAGTTATTAATGTATCGCTACTTGCTTGATAAACACAGATAGCGGTAAAAAAAGACACAGTTTTGCCTTGGCAACGTTTAAGCTGTTCAACAGCGGTACTGACATTTAAAGGTTTACCAAGTAATACCGGTTCGTCATCTGTCGCTAAAAAAGCGACTTGGTCGCTTCCAATAATGATGGCCTCATCATTGCTCACCTGTTCGCTAACTTGTCGCACCTTTTCTTGTGCCAAGCGTTTACTCAGTGCAAGAGCGCTTTCGCCAGGTTTAGGCGTTTCATCAATATCTGGACTCATGGTTTCTACATGTAGACGAATATCAGCTAGTAACTTTTTTCGATACTGTGAAGAAGAGGCTAAAATTATGGTAGTCATGGCGATTATTCCTGTTTCGAGCTCTTATTTTTGGCGCTCTATGTCAATACGCCCAGATAAAGGTATGCCGTTCAGTTTACCCTGTTTTAGCTTAAGTTAAATCGCAATTTTGCTTTGACAGAGGCGGGGTGACGCTATATCATGCGCGCCCTATGCAGAAAGTGAAATTACCTCATTCGGTTGAACCGATTAAAACCGCGACCAAACGTTCCGATTATCGGGGCGTTATCTTGGCTAGTGATATGGAACGATTGAGCGGGGCAGTTGTCCGATGCAGTGAGTATGTGGACGTAGAAGTACAGTTTAGAAAAGACGAGCAGGGTCTTACTGTCTTTCACGGTCACCTATCAACTGATGTTACACTTATCTGTCAGAGGTGTAATGGTGAACTCGACTTGTCCGTTCATTCGGAATTTTGCTTTACTCCAGTGCAGGGAGGAGAGCATGAAAGTGAGGACATCATTCCCGAGGCTTACGAACCGGTAGAGGTCGACGACCACGGAGAAGTTAGTCTGCTTCAGATATTTGAAGACGAATTACTATTATCGTTGCCAATTGTACCCCTTCATGCAGAGTCGGAGTGTGCAATAAAGCGAGATGAGATGTCATTCGGAAAGATTGAACCGGAACAAGAGCGACAAAACCCATTCGCGGTTTTGAAAGAACTTAAGCGAGACCAGGAGTAAGTTATGGCAGTACAAAAAAATCGTAAAACGCGTTCTAAGCGCGGTATGCGTCGTTCACACGATGCGTTGACAGGTGCTACTTTGTCCGTCGATTCAACGTCGGGTGAAACTCACCTTCGTCACCACGTGACTGCTGATGGATACTACAAAGGCAAGAAAGTAATCGGCGCGTAATACGGCGACTACATTTTGTCTGAGCTAACCATCGCGTTAGATATCATGGGGGGCGATCACGGTCCCCCTGTTATCCTTTCTGCAGCCGTAAAGGCTATCCAACTACACCCTGATATTCGCTTCACGCTTTGCGGCGACGAATCTGTTATTGAAAGCGGCATCACAGCTCTTACCTCTGACGAACGCGACCGCGTTGATATTGTTCATTGCTCCCAAACTGTAGAAATGGGAGAAGCACCCACATCGGCGCTCCGAAATAAGAAAGACTCCTCTATGCGAAGAGCACTTGAGCGCGTTAAAAGTGGTCAAGCGAATGCTTGCGTGAGCGCTGGAAATACGGGCGCCTTACTTACACTTTCTTTTTATTTACTCAAAACCTTATCAGGCATTGATAGGCCCGCACTGATCAATATGTTGCCCACCACGAGTAACCATAAGGTTTTTCTACTCGATTTGGGGGCAAACGTTAATTGTACACCTGAGATTCTTTTTCAATACGGTGTAATGGGCTCGGTGCTTGCTCAAGAAGTCTCTGGTATCACATCACCAAGAGTTGCGTTGCTCAATGTCGGTGAAGAGGATATAAAGGGCAACGCACAGGTAAAGTCCGCGGATCAGCTTTTTAAAGATGCCCCTGGTATTAACTACATTGGTTATGTTGAGGGTGATGATATATTCACCGACTATGCCGACGTTGTCGTCACCGATGGATTCACTGGCAACATTGCGTTAAAGTCGAGCGAAGGTTTGGCTAAGCTAGTGATTAATGAAGTAAAACGCCAGTCTCAAAAGAATCTATATACCCGTTTATTAGCCAGAATTGCCTTTCCATTGCTGAAATCTATCTACAATAGCGTGAACCCCGACCAGTATAATGGCGCGAGTCTGATAGGATTGCGCGGCATTGTTATCAAGAGTCACGGAAATGCACAAAAAGATGCTTTTTACTACGCCATTGTTCAAGCAATGAAAGAAGCAGAAATGCATTTGCCGGATAAGATAAAAACAAAGATAGAAACGGTATTGTTGGAGCAACTTTGAGCAAATATTCTCGCTTTATAGGAACAGGCAGCTATTACCCCAGTGATGTGCGCACAAACGCAGATTTAGAAGTCATGGTTGATACTAGTGATGAGTGGATTACTGATCGTACTGGTATCAAAGAGCGTCGCATAATTGGTGCAGATGAAACTGCTGCGACCATGGGAGTTGAGGCTAGTAAAAAAGCCATTGAAATGGCAGGTATCGATCCTAAAACCATTGATATGATAGTGTGTGCTACGACAAGTGGTCGGTATGCATTACCTAGCACAGCGTGCGAAATTCAGCGCATGCTTGATTTAGACGGCATTCCCGCCTTTGATGTAGCAGCAGCGTGTGCAGGATACTGTTATGCATTAAGTGTGGCCGATCAGTATATTAAGTCAGGTATGGCGAAACGTATTCTGGTTATTGGCACAGACTGCTTGAGTCGCCTTATTGACCCCGCTGACAGAACCATGGTCATTTTATTTGGCGATGCGGCAGGGGCCACAATTATTGAAGCAAGCGATGAGCCTGGTATTTTGTCAACGCATATCCATGCGGCAGGCTCTTATGGCGACCTTCTTTATGTTGGCAACCCTACTCGAGGTGATGAAAAGTCGGTACACGAGAACTGGGGCGTTATGCGCGGTAATGAAGTATTCAAAGTGGCAGTGAATAAATTATCTCAGGTGGTTGAGCAGACATTGTCTGCCAACGGCATGGAAAAGACAGATTTAGATTGGTTGGTGCCGCATCAAGCCAACTTCAGAATTATTAAAGCGACAGCTAAAAAGCTGAATATGTCTCTTGATCAAGTGGTGCTAACGTTAGAACAATACGGTAATACGTCTGCCGCTACGGTTCCTACAGCGTTGGACACAGCGATACGAGACGGTAGAATCCAGCGCGGTCAACATTTGCTATTAGAAGCATTTGGTGGCGGTTTTGCGTGGGCGTCTGCGTTAGTTCGCTACTAAGCGAACGTAAACCACGCCATTTTTCACTTCTAACGATTTACACAATAATAAGGAAGAAGAATGACTAGAACAGCCTGTGTATTTCCAGGTCAGGGGTCTCAGAGTGTAGGCATGCTAAAAGAATTAGCTGCTCAGTACCCAGTGGTTGAGGCAACGTTCAAAGAAGCGTCTGACGCACTAGGTTACGACCTGTGGAGCCTTGTTCAGAACGACTCAAACGGGCAACTTAACGACACTCACATTACCCAGCCTGCATTATTAGCCGCAAGCGTGGCTACATGGCGCGTTATTCGTGAGCAGGGCATAGAGGTAGACTATCTAGCCGGTCACAGTCTAGGTGAGTATTCGGCATTGGTATGCGGTGGCGCTATGGACTTTACCGACGCGGTCAAACTGGTTGAAGCTCGTGGTAAGTATATGCAAGAAGCTGTTCCAGCTGGCGCAGGCGCCATGTTTGCCATTATTGGTTTAGATGATTCATCTATCGCTAGCGTTTGCCAGCAAACTGCCATTGCCACTGGTGATGTGGTTGCTCCAGTTAATTTTAATTCGCCTGGTCAAGTGGTTATTGCAGGTGAAAAAAATGCAGCGGAACAAGCTGCTAATGCGTGTAAAGAGGCCGGCGCCAAACGTGCTTTGCCTTTGGCGGTAAGCGTACCTTCACATTGTGAACTGATGCGCCCAGCGGCAGATAAATTGGAAGATGCATTAACGTCACTATCGGTGAATGAACCCGTTATCAACATTGTTAATAATGTCGATGTGACTATTGAAACGCAAAGTGAAGCAATTAAAAATGCATTAGTGCGTCAATTGTATTGCCCTGTTCAATGGACTCGCACGGTTGAATACTTAGCCGCTGCGGGGGTTGAGCGCGTAATTGAAGTTGGACCAGGTAAAGTACTTACCGGTTTGAATAAGCGAATTAACAAGAGCCTTGAGTCTCTTGCTGTAAACACACCCGAGGGTGTGGAAGCATTAAAACAATAAGGAAATGCAATGAGTCAGTTAGACGGTAAAGTTGCCCTTGTTACTGGTGCGAGTAGAGGTATTGGAAAAGCCATTGCTACTGCACTTGCCAGTCAAGGTGCAACGGTAATCGGTACAGCAACAAGCGACAATGGTGCAGAGGCAATATCTGCTTATCTCGAAGCGTTCGGCGGTAGAGGTTTGGCACTTAATGTAACCGATAAAGCCAGCGTAGAAGAAGCCATAAAAACGATTAGTAGTGCGGATGGCGGCATTGATATTCTTATCAATAATGCGGGTATTACCCGGGATAATCTCTTACTGCGAATGAAGGATGACGAGTGGCAGGACATCATCGATACCAACTTGTCGTCAATATTTACACTGTCAAAGGCGGTGCTTCGCGGTATGATGAAGAAACGCTTTGGCCGTATTGTCAATATTGGCTCTGTTGTAGGCAGTGCAGGTAACGCCGGTCAAGCAAATTATGCCGCCGCAAAAGCAGGTGTAATTGGTTTTTCTAAGTCTATGGCGAGAGAAGTGGCTTCACGAGGCATAACAATTAACGTTGTTGCGCCTGGTTTCATCGATACAGATATGACAAAGTCATTGTCTGATGACCAAAAAGAAGCCATTTTCAAAGATATTCCAGCAAGCCGATTAGGCTCGCCGGATGAAGTTGCCTCCACTGTTGCGTTTCTAGTAAGCGACGGTGCCGCCTACATCACAGGCGAAACAATCCACGTTAACGGTGGAATGTATATGGGGTAAATTCGCAATAATTGCGAATTTTGTTGAGTTTAGGGTGGTATTTACCCAAACTTGGATGTAAAAATAGTATTTAAATAATTTCGAATGTCGCTGGTTTGACCAGAAAATTAGTTTACACTGGTGCTTGCAAGGAACGACCTAGCAAAATAAACTAGCGACACTTTTGTTATCTAGTGACGTTTAAGGGAAACCTAGAATTATGAGTAACATTGAAGAACGCGTTAAGAAAATCATCATTGAGCAGCTTGGCGTTAAAGAAGAAGAAGTAAAAGCAGAAGCTTCATTCGTTGACGATTTAGGCGCTGATTCACTTGACACTGTTGAGTTGGTAATGGCTTTGGAAGAAGAATTTGATACTGAAATTCCTGATGAAGAAGCTGAAAAGATCACAACAGTTCAATCAGCAATTGATTATATTAATGCAAATAAAGACGCATAAGTCTTTATTAAGTAACAAAACGGCTCTTTTTTAGAGCCGTTTTTGTTTCTTCTACCTTAGTTCCAAAGCGAGGACTTTCTGTGACAAAACGTCGCGTAGTGGTTACCGGTATTGGGATGCTTTCACCATTGGGCCTGAACTGTGAAGACACATGGCGCAAACTGCTCGCAGGCGAGAGTGGTATAGGTGAAATCACTCATTTCGATTGTAGTAACTATTCAACCCGTTTCGCAGGTCAAATTAACGATTTTGATCCCTTGGATTATATCGATAAAAAAGAAACGAAAAAAATGGACCGCTTTATCCAATTAGGTGTTGCAGCGGGCAAACAAGCACTAGCCGATTCTGGATTACCCATTACCAGTGATAATGCTCATCGAGTCGGTGTAGCAATAGGTTCGGGAATTGGTGGTTTAGAGCAAATTGAACAAAATCATTCAAAATTACTCAACAGTGGGCCAAAGCGTGTATCTCCTTTCTTTGTGCCTTCCACGATAACGAACATGATCTCTGGCTTTCTTTCTATTATGGAAGGGTTGAAAGGGCCCAATATCAATGTTGTAACAGCCTGTACCACAGGGGTCCACAACATAGGTATCGCGGCAAGAACAATAGCCTATGATGATGCAGATGCAATGTTAGCCGGCGGCGCTGAGGCAACCATTACCCCGCTAGGTATCGCAGGTTTCGCTGCTGCTCGCGCGTTGTCGTCTCGTAACGACGACCCTAAAGCTGCAAGTCGTCCGTGGGACAAAGACAGAGATGGCTTTGTAATGGGCGAGGGTGCTGGTGTGGTAATGCTTGAAGAGTACGAAGCGGCGAAAGCACGCGGCGCGACTATCTATGCAGAGCTGGTTGGGTTTGGTATGAGCGGCGACGCTTATCACATGACTTCTCCACCAGCAGACGGTGAAGGTGCGGCAACGTCGATGGAAAACGCAATACGAGACGCCAAGATCGACCCCTCCGACATTGGATACGTCAATGCTCACGGTACATCAACGCCAGCCGGAGATGTCGCCGAGGTTGCAGCGGTTAAGCGAGTATTCAACGAACACGCTTACGATTTGTTGGTGAGTTCTACTAAATCGATGACAGGCCACTTGCTAGGTGCTGCGGGTTCAGTAGAGGCGATCTTCACTATATTAGCGCTCAGAGATAAAATGGCGCCACCTACCATCAATCTTGATGAGCCGGGTGAAGGGTGCGATTTAGACTTTGTAGCGAATAAAGCGAAAATGTTTACTGCTGACCATGCGTTATGTAACTCATTTGGTTTTGGCGGCACCAATGGCTCGTTAATTTTCAAGCGTCCGTAAGCGCGTGGGGGTATGTAGGCCTAGATGAGCTTTACAGAGCGCTGTTATATTATGCTTTTACACTGATATTTTAAAAATCAAAGGGTGATGCCTCATATGCATCACCCTTTGTTGTTTGCACTCAGCAACTTGGTATACTCCACATTACCATGACCAGCACTTGAGATACCGAGCAGATAGTGAAGATAATTACCAGTGATACGCCTATAACGTCAAGCGACAGAGCTTTTAATTATGGTGATGGTGTATTTACTACGATTTGTGTGGCAAACGACCACCCTGAATTGCTGTCTCTCCATCTGTCTCGGTTATCCCATGATTGTGCGGCAATTGGTCTGTCTATCGATACTCACATCTTAGAACGCGCTATATGGTCTAAGATAAAGGCACTTCAACCTTCCTCTGTTCTTAAAAGTAAAGAACCTTCACAGATAGGCGTCGAAAAAAGCGGTTTATCAGAGGTTGGATCAAACCCGTTGCAACACGACAAATCAGAAATAAAGTACGTGTTAAAGGTGCATATATCTGGCGGAGAGGCAGGGCGAGGGTACAGTCGTGATGAAACAAATCCACCGCTAGTTCGATTCACCCAACATCCATATCCTACTCATTACGACTTTCTTTTGGGCACGGGCGTTACTCTCATGTGCGCGCAAACAGCATTAGCTATTCAGCCTGCGTTGGCCGGTATCAAACACATGAACCGCTTAGAGCAAGTTCTGATCAAAAGAGAAATTAACTTCGCTAACGTTGATGATGCGCTTGTGTGCGACACACAAGGTAACGTTATTGAATGCAGTGCAGGTAATATTTTCTTTTTTGCTAATGAAATCTGGTGCACCCCCTCACTGACAGGCAGCGGCGTAAATGGTGTAGTGAGGCAATGTTTACTCAACGCACTGGGTGACGAAGAGGTGTCGTACAAGGTAGGAGAGTTTACGCTTAACGACCTTATGCGTGCAGATTGCGTGGTTATCACAAATGCGCTTATGAAGGTACTTCCGGTAAAAAGCATTTCGTTTACTGACGGCAGCACATCGATATATTCAGTAAACGACAACAACATTCATACCCTTCAATCACTGCTGCTCAAGTGCATCGATGAACAACGTTCCTATGAAAGCCGCACTTTAGAACAGCGTGGTGCTGAAGCCCTAAGTCATCAATCGAAAAGACAGGAGTCATGATTGTGAAACGTGTTTTATTTGTAGCTACCTTTCTGATCATACTAGGGTTGGCATGCGCTGCCGGCGGAACTTACCATATTTCCAACGCGGTTACTAAGCCTCTTGAGTTAAAGCAAGATACGCTGCTTTCTATTGAAAAAGGGGGCAGCGCTTACAAAGTCGTAACGCAGCTTCGCAATAAAAAAATGAC
Source organism: Alteromonas ulvae (assembly GCF_048987005.1). Lineage (GTDB taxonomy): Bacteria > Pseudomonadota > Gammaproteobacteria > Enterobacterales > Alteromonadaceae > Alteromonas. The sequence goes on from NZ_CP185261.1 coordinate 1,960,216, forward strand.
CGACATAAACCCCATTGTTGCCAAGGTGTGGCTTAAATTCTTTGCCTCCAGTACAGATATTAAATCGGGCACTTATATGTTGCTTCCCGGGCAGTCGTTGGCCGATATTTTCACTACATTCACACAAGGTGATGAGTATTTCTTTTCTGTCAGTCTGGTTGAAGGATTAACGCTGGCTCAATGGCACAATACATTAAATGGCATTGGCGAAATTGAATTTGATTTGGGCCAGCAAGCAGCCACCGACAGTGCGTCTTCGTTATCGGGCGTTGCAAGTTCATCAGCAGAGGCTGTGACTTTAGGATTGGATTTGGCGTCTACACTTTTATCACAAGCCAATACATTGGCTAAATTAGGGGTAAGTGAGAGCGAAAAACTGGAAAATACAGAAGGGCTCTATCTTGCTGATACGTACTTTTTCACTAAAGGTACTAAAGCCAGCGAAATTCTGATGCGGGCACATATTGCTCTTGTTAATTTTCTTATGTCTGAATGGGAAGCCCGTGAAGTAGATTTACCGCTCGTAACGCCATACGATGCTCTGATCTTGGCCAGTATTATTGAAAAAGAAACGGCGGTACCAGAAGAGCGAGATTTAATAGCCGGTGTTTTTGTTAATCGACTCAACAGGGACATGCGCCTACAAACCGATCCAACGGTAATCTACGGTATTGGGCCTTCATTTGATGGTAATATAACGCGCAAGCATTTACGTACGCGAACGCCTTATAATACCTATGTTATAAAAGGCCTTCCGCCAACACCCATTGCGATGGCGGGCAAAGCGGCTATTCGCGCGGCGTTACGGCCGAGAACCACTGAAGCGCTTTACTTCGTCGCTAAAGGTGATGGAAGTCACCAGTTTTCAAATACGCTAAGTGAGCACAATGCAGCCGTGAGACAATATCAATTGGGACGCTAAAACTAATTAATAGCTAGGCAATAGCTAAGTAGAAGCCAATTAATAGCCGTACTTATTCGTCGAATAGCAATCAATTAAAGAGATGTTTTTGAAACCATGAATGGAAAGTTTATAGTCGTTGAAGGCCTAGAGGGCGCAGGCAAAAGTTCGGTCATTGGACTTATTGTGGATGCCTTAAAGAACGCAGGTAAATCCGTTGAGCAAACTCGCGAGCCTGGTGGCACACCCATGGCAGAAGCTATTCGAGATTGTGTAAAACACGACTGGGATGAACAGGTTTCTGAAGAAACAGAGCTTTTGTTGATGTACGCCGCCAGAGTTCAGCTTTTAACAAATCGCATCTACCCAGCGCTAGAGAGTGGTTTTTGGGTTGTTGGAGATAGGCACGACTTGTCATCACAAGCATATCAAGGCGGTGGCAGAGGCGTATCGCCCGATACCATGAGTGCAATAAGTCAAATAGCGCTTAAAGGGTTTAAACCCGACCTCACCATTTACTTAGACGTTGAGCCTGCTATTGGTCTTGAGCGCGCCCGCGGAAGGGGAGAGCTTGATAGAATTGAACAATCGGGGATCGCATTTTTCGAGCGTACCCGAGAGCGCTACCTAGCGCTCGCCAATAACGATGACAGTATTCGAGTTGTTGATGCTATGCAGCCAATGGAAAGCGTTCACAGTGACGTTAAGACCTTAATCAATAACTATGTGGTAGGTGCGTAACCCATGTATCCCTGGTTTAATGATGTCTTTCATTCATTTACGTCCCGATACTTAGCGAACAAGCTGCATCATGCTTTATTGCTAAGTGGTGCAAGTGGTATTGGTAAATATAGATTGGCACAAGCGCTAGGCAATACACTTTTGTGCAAAACACCTAAAGAGCAAGGCGCGTGTGAAAAGTGTTCATCGTGCTTGCTGCGCATAGCGGGTAATCATCCCGACCTGTATATTTTAGAAAGTGAAAAGCAGTTAGGTGTTGATAAAATACGCGAAGGCATTGCTAAACTAAGCGGTACGGCTCAGATGAGTGGTAATAAAGTGCTGCTCATACCCAATGCCGATACAATGACCGAAGCCGCGGCCAACGCGCTGCTAAAAACGTTGGAAGAGCCAACGGCGAATACCTACCTAGTGCTTATTACCAGTAGCATAACAAAGTTGATGCCTACCATATTGAGCCGATGTGAAAAACACGCGCTGCCGTTACCCAGTCAAGCGTTAAGTTTGAACTACCTGCGCGAATGTGGCGTAGAAGATGCCAGTGAAGCTTTATTAGCAGCGTATGGTAACGCGCCGTTGCGCGCTGAAGCGGCTTTAAAAGGTGAGGAAGAGTTTAGCTTTCGCACGTTTAATGATGATTTTCAGGCATTGCTCGCGGGCGATGCCGACAGTCAGGCACATCGCTTGGCAAAAAAATGGCAAGATAACGCGGTGCTAGCGTCGAAGTGGTGCATGCAAAAAGCCCATGGCGATTATATGGCTAGCCAGCAGCCGTCAGATTATTCCCGTTACGCGCAATGCGTGGAGGTAGTGAAAACACTTCAACACCCTGGGGTGAATAGGTCGATGGTACTATTTGGGCTTTTAAAATTATTTCAGCGATAAATAGTGGCCAACGAATAACGACTAATATGAGTAAAGGTGTAACTTGTTTGTAGATTCTCATTGTCATTTAGACAGATTAAAGCAGGGCCCTGAGGCCTTGGCTGAAACCCTTAATTTTGCGCGCACACGTGGCGTTGAGCACTTTTTGTGTGTTTGCGTTTCGGTTGCCGATTTTGACAGCATGCGAGAGGCCGTTATTGGATTTGATGATGTCTCCGTGTCCTGTGGTGTACATCCTCTTCATCAAGATGAAGCATGCACCTACGACGAGTTGCTAGAAAAAGCACAGCAAAGTGACGTAGTGGCAGTGGGCGAGACGGGCCTTGATTATTTTTATAGCCCTGAAAGTAAAGATGTTCAGTTAACTTCGTTCATTGACCATATAAAAGTGGCGAACGTCACCAATAAACCACTTATCATTCACACTCGAGACGCCCGTGAAGATACCATTAATTTACTGAAAGAGCATAAAGACCCGAGTACGAAAGGGGTGTTGCACTGCTTTACTGAATCTTTGGAAATGGCCCAAGCTGCAATAGAGATGGACTTTTATATTTCTATTTCAGGGATCGTTACGTTCAATTCAGCAGATGAATTACGTGAAGTGGTGAAGGAAATCCCTTTAGAGCGTTTGCTCATTGAAACTGATTCACCTTGGTTAGCGCCGGTGCCCCATAGAGGAAAGCAAAACCAGCCTGGGTATGTTGTTGAAGTGGCTGAGTTTATTGCAGAGCTTAAGGGGATAACGGTGAAGGAATTAGCACGTATCACGACTGATAATTTTTATACTCTTTTCGCATTAGCGAAAAAGAGCGCAGCGTAAGGACTGACTATGCCATCATGGCGTCAAAGCTTAGTAAAAAGTTTACATAAAACGCGAAGCATACCTGAAAGCCGATATTTTCAAATAGCCACGGCTGATCGCGAGGGCGTGCCTTTTTGTAGAACGGTTGTGCATCGCGGACTAACCGATGATAACACGCTGTTGGTGATTTCAGATACACGTACAGACAAGTATCAGCAGTTGAGTGAAAACAACCGATGTCACGTGTCGTGGTACTTTGCTAAAACTCGCGAGCAGTATCGTTTTAACTGTATAGCATCCATGGTAACTAAGGTTGAACAACCTGATTTGGTAGAAGCGCAGTGGGAAAAGCTCTCTGATGCCGGCAAAAAGCAGTTTCTGTGGGGCCGGCCCGGAACGCCTAGGCAAGATGAGTCTGCATTGAACATCGAAGGGGATTATTCAATCGTTCCCGCACATTTCTGTGTACTATCTCTTAACATTGAAAACGTGGACTACCTTAATTTACGTGGCAATCCACAGCATAGGGAATGGCACGAAAAGGATGAAAATGATAACTGGGTGAGTCAGTCGGTCATTCCGTAATGCCGCTTGCGGTTAAAGCTCACGGTTAAGCGATTGAGACTTAAGGCTGGGGCTTGAGGCAAAGGCTCGAGTTTGCGTTTTTAGCTAGCCACGAATGGTTGAAACCGCGATTGTAAAGTTTAATTGGAAAATATGCCCGAAAAACTAGCTTGAAGAAACGTTCTTAAAGAGCGCGACTGCCACTTAGGGTGGGAGGAAGTAAATGACATAGGGTGAAAGAGAGGGTCAATAGCAAGTAGAGCCGCCATACAGAATCACAGGCGGCTCAGCAGATAGCCTAGCAGGTGTTTAATCAAATACTTTAGAAATTGGCTCGTCGCCTTTGAACAGGTAGGTGATTAAGTTATCCTCACTTGTACGGCCCACGCTTTCCACGATAGCAGTAGCCACGTCTTCTCTTGGGATCACTGCTTCATCTTGATTGTCCGGCATGTCAGTTCTCACTAGGTGCGTGCCAGGCTCATTAAGTAATGTTCCCGGACGCAAAATAATGTGATTCACACCGCTTTTTATTAAGTATTCATCCGCCACGTGTTTGGCAACTAAATAGGGTCTCATTTCGCCCTGTATTGAGTCAGGATCACCGGCGCCGATAGAGCTGACCATAATAAACTTAGGGACTTTCGCGCACTTAGTGTAGTCGACAGCTTTTTGAGCAGCCCACAAGTCAATCATAATCGTCTTGTCTGCACCTGTATTGCCACCTGAACCTGCGGTAAATACCACAACGTCCACGCCTTCGAAGTGCGAAGAAAAGTCTTTTTCTAAATCTTGCTCAATAACGCTTAGGTTGCTGTTATCAATATCAGACAATTTTTCTGGGCTTCTGACTGGTGCAATAACATGATGACCAAGCGCTAACAGTTTTCCTGTCGCTTGCTTACCAATTTGACCAGATGCGCCAATTACGAGTACTTTCGCCATAAATATACCTCCTTGATTGTGTTAGCTAATACATAGTCCACACAATCAAAAACGATCAGTTATGTCGATAAGTCGCACGTAAGTGCGGTGCATAACGGAAAAATACCGGTTTAATAAGTGTAAAAATAAACGCTCGAGCTTTATCACGTGGTCTAGCTGGATAATTCAATGTCTGTGAATGGCATAATCAATGGTGTTTGTTGTACACTTAGTATACACATGCTTAAGAGAAATTAATGTGCCCAAAGTAAAGTTGATACTTCTTACTCTTGTTTCCTTTTTTTGTTTTCAAATGAATCACGTTAGTGCAGTTGAAACTATGAAAGTTCTTTCGGCAAATACACCCGTATTTAGCGAGTTTCAAAGCGATGGAAGTGTTAAAGGCTATTCAGTGGACTTTGCCACTGCATTACTTGATCTAGCGGGTATTCAAGCTAATGTGACGCCATTGCCTTTCGCGCGATTAATTCAAGAGCTCGATACCGGCGAACTCATGTTAGCGACTGGCATAGGTCGAACCGCAGAACGAGAAGACAAATATTTCTGGATAGCACCATTAACTGCAAACGTAGTGGGGTTGTATGGCAAAAAGACCATAGACCTTGATTTACTGACGGCGCAAAACAAAACCATTTCTGTTGCGGTATTGCGAGGAGATTATCGAGTTGAGTTAGGGCGTAAATATCCTCAGTTTGTTTTGCACCAGTTCAATACTTGGAATCAAGCGGTAGATGCTGTCCTGAAAGACAGGGTAGACGCCGTATTTTTCTCTGATTTTGGTATGGCTATTTTTTGTCAGAGAAACGACATGGATTGCTCTACCGTCAGCAGACAATATTCCCATAACGTATTGTACAGTTATGTGGCGATGCCAAAGACGGATAAAAATAGAGAGTACGCCACTAATTTAGTCAAAGAAGTGGGTCGACTTTTAAAGCGTCCAGAATATGCTGAAATTAAACGCCGATGGCTGCCAGTATTAGAAGAGTATTCGCCCAATGTGTCTGAAATAGAAGGAGTCATCGTTCTTGGCAAAACCTTAGTAGATGATAATAGCCAGCCAAAGCCTTGGGTTATCACCAATGAGGAGCCGTTGTTTAGTGAGCGAAACAAGCGAGGAGAACTTACAGGATACGCCGTTGATTTGGTTCAGAGCATTCTGGTTGAAGCAGGTATCAAAACGGATATTTTGAGTGCTCCCTGGCAGCGTATTTTAATTGAAAGTGCAATGAAACAAGATGTTCTCGTATTTTCACTAGTGAGAACCGTAGAACGCGAAAATCTCTTTCATTGGATTACACCAATAACACAAAATGCCTATTCTGTATTCTCCAAACGTGGAAGCAGCAGTACTGAAGTTTTGTCATTGGAAGAGTTGCCTGCAGGCAGCCGAATTGCTGTGCTTAAGGGAGACTTTAGACAGGAGATCATTAAAAGAGCCGGGTATTGGGCTGTGCCTCTTGAGAGCTGGAAAAGCGCAGTGTTAGCACTAGATGACGGTAGAGCAGACTATTTATTTTTTTCTGACGGCGGAATAGACATCATTTGCGGTGATTTAGGTGATATATGCAATAGTTTCACTAAACTGTTTACCTATCAAAAAGCAACAACGTATTTAGCGGTGTCCAAAAAGGGTACTACCCCTGAACTCGTAACAAAACTTATTGAAGCGTCAATGACTTTTAAACAATCAAGCCAGTACAAACACCTTACTGAGAAGTGGTTAGCTGATTATGCAACTCGCACGTCACTCTCGCTGACCGAAGACGAGGGCGTAATAGTGTTTGGACAGACTGATTACTGAATGCTGTATATTGAGTAGTGATGTAATGATAGCGTAGGCGATTTTTGTTGGCTTAACTTTTTAAAATTCGTGTAAAAACCAATGTGTTGACTACCCAATAAGCTAGGTTAGTGGTATTAATATTTTTATTGCTGCAAATACTTACACCCTAGGAATGCCCTAGAGCGCTCACGATGGATCGAGTTTAACAGCGATATTATAAACAACATTCAATAACCATGAATTGTTGAAAAAATAAATTCAATGTACACCTCATTTTAAAAATATAATTAAGGAAGTAGTAATGACAACGGAAGAAAAAATGTATTGGGGGCTTACAGCACGAACATACTGCACGCTTATACATGTAAGCCAACTATCGAGTATTGTTATACCTGGGCTGGGGCTTATTTTGCCTATTGTTATGTGGATAGCCCACAAAGATCAAAATGAAGATATAGATAAACACGGTAAAGTAACGGCTAACTGGTTAATAAGTTTAGTTATCTATTCAATAATTTGCGGAATTCTGCTGTTGATATTTATTGGTGCGTTCGGGTTAATGATTCTGGGCATTCTAAACTTAATTTTTGCAATTATTGCAGCGTTAAAAGCCAATGGGGGAGAGTTGTGGCATTACCCGTTGAGCATCAAGTTCTTTAAAGTATAGAGGCTCAGTAACTGTTCGTTGCTTATACTTATTTGCCTGTGATGTTATATCACAGGCCTACACTATGCCCACATACACATTCTAAGACGCCACGCACTATCGCAATTTTGTTGCACAGCACTGTTTAAACTTCTTATTGCTGCCACAAAGACAGGGCAAATTCCTACCGTATTTTATTTTTCCACAATCATCGTGAAGCGTGCCATCGTGATAACGCCATTGACTCTCTTCAATGACAAAGTTTGATGTTTCATGAAGCTGAAATAAGCTTTTGTTTTCAAAATAAAACGCCGTAAATTCGACGGTATCAGGTATTGTTTTCTGAGTTGAGGGTGGCGTTACCTGAAGAGCGAACCACACTGCGCCATCAGCACTTTGTTTAAGGCTTTCTACGGTTAGCCCTTCTTGTTTTTCACTTGTGTAGGTATTAAGTACGTAATCGTACTGGTGTGTCGCATAAGCTGAAAATCGAGAGCGCATAAGTTGCTCTGCACATTTCGGCGATTCGGTACCATTTAAAAAGGGCTCACAACAACGTTCAAAAGAAGCGGAAGAACAACAATAGCAACGCATAACACTCAACTACACTTAGGGTTTCATGACGCGATATTGTATCGCATCAGCAGAGTGAATTGCGAGGAGGCATTACAAGCGTGCATCTTGAACGCGTAGCTAAATGAGATCGCTATATTCTCTGTTTCTTCTCTGTTTCCCTCTTTATCACCAAGGGCCAACCGCAACATTTTTGCTCTGCTGAGTATTGTCTACCTTTACGTTAACTAAACTCACAGAGTAAAGCTCACAAAGTTTGCGGATCATATCGCTGTCTGTGGGCTGTAAGTCTAAATCTATATTTTCAACATATAGCGTTTTACATTGGCCGCCAGTAATGAGCTTACTTATCCACTCTGGTACTTTCTCTTTCTCAGGCTTTTGAATGCGAATGGCATTTACAACGTCTTTAGAAAATGCAACTGAGTTAGAGAGAAGGTAACTCCACCCCTTGTCGTTTCTTTCTTCAAAGCTTCCTTTTCCTTCACTGGGGTAACCTTCAATAGGTAATGGAAGTTGAACTACATTTTCAACCGCGGTATTTAATACTGTGTTGCGAAGTGCATTGAATCGACAAACTGATGAATTACTCATAGGTCATACCTTATTTTTATAAAACCGTTTTAACTGTTTAAGTATACAGTGTGTATGTGTATACAGTAGTTGTGATGAATCTCTTTTGCAAGCAGTAGATTGTGTTTTTTTCGAACAACTGCGAGAAAACTATCTAAGTGCTTTTAAATAAAAGGAATTTTTATTACGCCATAAAATATTCATCTGATACTGTTCGCAGACGCAGACGCAGACGCAGACGCAGACGCAGACGCAGACGCAGGTATAAGCGTGAGCGTCTGTATACAGGTAAGAGGCTAAAAATAGGTGAGGCTTGATAATCTCGTACGTAAACTTTTACATTGACTGCGAGCGCTTTAGGAAATGCACTGTAATCAGTATCTGAAGTGTGGGTAAATAGAGTTAATTTTGACTAGCAGTCAGGGTAGGAAATATGGGATAAGACAGTGAAAAAATGGCAGTTAGGATAAGAAACAGTAATGAACTTCTTCGTTAATCTTGGTTATGCAGGAATGTTTGTCAGTGCATTTCTAGCTGCCACAATATTGCCCTTTAGTTCAGAAATAGTCATTACAGCACTTTATAGTAATGGGCTCCCTGGTTGGGGGTTACTGTTTGTGGCGTCCAGTGGAAATATTCTAGGCGCTTTGGTGAACTACGCACTGGGTTTTAAATTCGGTAGGGTAGTTGCTACAAAGATTTTAAGAATAAGCGAAAAAGCGTTTCTTCGCGCTTCTCGCTTTTTTACCCGATGGGGAAAGTGGAGCCTGCTTTTGTGTTGGGTGCCGATCATTGGCGACCCAATCACGCTAGTTGCAGGCGTGCTTCGCAGTAATTTTTGGTTTTTCTTTTGTGTTGTTGCTATGGCGAAAACCGCGCGTTATTCACTGCTGCTTTACATTCTGTCATAAATCGTTCAGTACGATATTGTTAAAGCGTACGTTGAGTGTAAATAGATAGACTAGGGCGTGCTAAGGATATTGAGGGCTATTTGCTTTAGCCGCTGATTTTTTTGCCTGCTGCCGACTTCTTTTCTTTTTGTGTGTCATTAGCCATTGTTTAGCTCTCGGTGCTAAGAGGATAGCTCCCGCTAACCAATACCAAATGGGGTCTTGCCAAAAGGTTTTTTGTGACCAGCTAAAGTGCAAAAGAGTCAGTGGTAATATGAGGTAAATTGCATTGTGGAGCTGCTGCCAACGCTTCCCCATTTTTCTTTGTATTCCCTTAAAAGAGGTCGCAGTAAGAGCCGTTAGCAGCAATAACGCTACCATGCCAACCACAATGTAAGGGCGACTAATGAGTTCACTTAACACTAGGGCCATATCAAGCTGAAGCTCAAACAAAACGTAGGTACCCAAATGAGCCAATGCGTAGACAAACACATACACACCAAGCATTCTTCTGAACTGAATGGGAGCTGGACTACGCATTTGCTTAGCCAGTGGACTGAGCAACAGGGTAATGAATAATAGATGAATTGCCCAGATGCCGGTTTCGTTTAAAAGTGTGTCCACTGGGTCCGGACCTAATGTGTCGTTAATGCCAGCGTAGAACAGCCACACTAAGTAACCGGTAGCGACTACGTGAATGACTGATTTAATTGACCGTCTGAGCCATGAAGACAGGCGCAGTGGAGCGTTCCTCAGTGCCATATTAGTAAAACTTTGCCAAATTCATATCAGAATAAAGAGGAGCCACTTCTGAATACCCATTGAACAGCTGTGTTTCTATTCGGTTTCGAGATAAAAGACCACCAGAGGTAATTCGACGTTCGCTGGCTTGGCTCCAACGAGGATGGGAGACTTTAGGATTAACATTGGCATAAAAACCGTATTCATTTGAAGCAAGTCGATTCCACGTGGTTGGAGGTTGCTTATCTGTTAAACGGATACGCACCACAGACTTAATACTTTTAAATCCATACTTCCACGGGACTACCAACCGAATTGGGGCGCCGTTTTGTGGGGGAAGGGTTTTCCCGTATAAACCAACGGACATCAGCGTTAATGGATGCATAGCCTCATCCAAGCGCAAGCCCTCAACATAAGGGTACTCAATACCGCCACCCAAAAACCGATTACTTTGCCCTGGCATTTGTTCTGGATCATACAGGGTCTCAAATGCCACATACTTTGCTGACATTAATGGGTCCGCTTGTTTGATAAGGGCCGCTAATTCAAACCCTATCCAAGGTACCACCATCGACCAAGCTTCAACACACCGTAATCGATAAATGCGTTCTTGAAGAGGAAAGCGCTTTGTCAGCGAGTCATGGTCGAGTACGAATGGCTTTTTTACTAAACCATCTATTTTTAATGTCCATGGGTCGGTTTTCAATTCACTGGCGTTTTCTGCTGGGGCATCTTTAGATGTGCCAAACTCATAAAAATTATTGTACGAAGTTACTTTCTCTTCAGGAGTACGGGTTTCACTAATTTGATATTGAGCAGGCTTGGTAAAATCTAATGGCTTACTTTGAAAGGTTGCCTTTTCTTTCTCATCTTCCCAAAACCAGTCAGCCGCACTCGCAGATTGTGCAAGTAGCGTTGACGCGCCGACAAACCCAAGAGACTTTAGCAATGATCTCCGGTTCATATAAATACTTTCATCGGTTACATGATTGTCGGTTAACTTTACAGATGGTTTAAACGGTTTAGACATACTTACACCATAATTATTGAGCGCTTAGACATTAAAAACTGAAAAGCAGGTAACGTTGAATTTGCGCGACGACACCGAGATTACATTACTTACGTGAAAACAATGTTTTAGGATTGCTCCGCGTATTACAAACCATGTATTAAATGCCTTGTATTACACGCCTAGTATTACACGCGTTTTATTACGCGGTATTAAACACGCAAATTTTATAAAAAGTCACTACAGATTTAACACGCAGAAAATAAGACCCATGTAATAAGAATAAAATTTCATGAATTAAAAAGAACACAGCGAACTGTTATGGTAATAAATGTTGCTAAATAAACTCATAATGCTTTTTTATGCATAGTAATCAATAGCTTTAGCCTATGCTGATAATGAGCAAAGGTATTATACAAGACCTAGGTTTAGGTTTTAGTTTGGCTGCTGTTTACTCTACCTTGTTCTCGTTACGTTGGCGCGGGCAAACTCCAGGTAAAAAAGTGTGTAATATTCGCCTGGTTTCGTTAAGCGGTGAGTCACTTGGCATGCTTGATTGACTTGGCCGGTATGGCGGTTACGGAGCAGGTTTTGCGGCGGGTTTATTAGGCTTTTTACAGGTTTACTGGGATCCAAACAGACAGGCCATTCAGGATAAAATATGAGCCACCGCGGTTATTCAGGGGAGTGTGAACCAAGTTGTAAATGCAAATACTATTGCTGATGCGGTTACAGATTAGCTTTACGCAACATAACCTAATAACCCCATTTAACCCCTAGCGCTAGATATGGAAACTGTCTTGAATGCCGCCTTGTTTAGGTGAAAATATACTGCTGTAAAGGCGAGATGCAAATTCGTCAGTCATACCTGATATATAGTCGGCAAGCACACGCATGCCGTTTCCCTCATCCTCTGCTTTACGCCAGCGCTCTTGTGTGTTCTCTGGCAGCAAGCGGGCAGGATCTGAGGCAAAGGCTTCAAAGAGCTCCATCACCACCAGTTGCCCTTTATATTCCAACAGCTGAACATCTGGGCGGCGTATTACCTTTCTAAACACAAACCGCTTAAACAGCGCCAATGCTTCGCCAAAGCCTTGGGGCATGGTGGCATTAAAGGCTAATAGCGGGTGAGAAAATCCATCTACCTTTTGAATTTCGATAGCAGTAATAAAGCTGTTTACCAGCGCGCCAATCGCATTTTTACGCTCGTGGTGGGCATGACTAAACAATTTTGTGGTCAGCGATTCGATATTATCTGAAAGCCATGGAATAGACAGCGCTTTTAATGGGTTCGTCACATCTTCTATGAAATGCGCTTTTTGCACCATATCCATGACAATGGCATCTTCTAAATCGTGGATGCCGTAGGCAATATCATCGGCCAGCTCCATAATAGAACAATCAAATGACTTGAAGCAGGTTTTACTGTGGGCACTTGTACTGCCAGTAAATTGCATAAACAACTGTTTATCGTCACTGTTTAGCGGAGCAAGCAGCCAATCGAGCAAGGGCTTATCACATTGAAATAGCCCTTTAGGCGGGTGCCAATCATCGGCTTTAACTTGGCGCAATGAGTGGGGACGAGGGCCGGCAGCCTCTTTAGTATGCAGTGTATTTATAAAGTTGGGGTATTTGACTAGTCCCAAAATACTGCGTCGGCATAAATTCATGCCATGGTCGGCCGTGTAAGGCTCCAACTGAGTCACAATACGAAACGTTTGACCGTTACCTTCAAAACCACCGTGTTCATGCATCATGTAGTTGAGCGCAATTTCTCCACCATGACCAAAAGGAGGGTGGCCAATGTCATGAGCCAAACAGATAGTTTCAATTAAGGTAGGGTCGAGCATTAAGTCTTTGGCTATATCAGGAAACTTGTTCCACAGCTGCGCGGTGATCCCCGTACCTATTTGAGCGGCCTCTAGCGAGTGCGTCAGTCGAGTTCGGTAAAAATCACTTAAACCAACACCCAATACTTGTGTCTTTGCTTGTAATCTTCTAAAAGCCGCGCTGTGGAGTACTCGTGCTTTATCTCTTTGGTAAGGATTTCTGTGATCGCCGTCTCTCGATTCGCTGCGTGGAAGGCGACGCTCGTGTAAATCTAATTCCCATTGAGATGTCGTCACAGTAGCTCCTTTTTCAAATGTTACATTTCGTCTTGGGTTATTTCATCAAGACTCAACGAAAAGCTCGGTACATATTGAGTGAGAAAGTAATCCACTTCTTCAGAGTGATACTCTTTCAAAATTTTATCCAAGCGTTTCTTTGCTAGCGTAAACTCGCGATTTCCAGCAGCAATTTCTTCTAACGTTTTTAGATAAGCACACAGCACATCCGCTGCTTTCACAATGAAGGCATCTTCTGGGTTATGGTTTTGTGAATCTATTAGCGCGGCATAGTCATCCCGAAAAGATTCAGGCGCCATTTCAATAAGCTTATTTTCCGCTATCTTTTCTATCTTTTTATATTCTTCCTTTATCGCCGGATTAAAATACTTCACCGGGGTGGGAAGGTCGCCAGTCAGTACCTCAGATACGTCATGAAACATGGCCATCGTGGCTATACGCTCCGGATTAACGGTGCCGCCGAAAAATTTATTTTTGATAAGCGCAAGGGCATGGGCAACCATCGCCACTTGTAAGCTGTGTTCCTGCACATTTTCGGTACGCACATTGTGCATCAGTGGCCAGCGGTTGATTAACTTAAGCCGAGATAAGTGAGCAAAGAAATGACTTCTATCCGACATATTAAGCTCCCTGCTTATAGGTTCTAAAGAAGTTTCCAATTCTATGCAGGGCAGGCACTAACACGTCACTGTGAGGCAAAAATACCAAGCGGAAGTAAATGCCACTATTAAGATTGAATGCCTTGCCATGCACCAGCAGAATTTTTTCCGAGCTAAGCAAGTCTAAAATCATTTGCTCATCGTTGTGAATGTTGAATTTTTTCTCGTCTACTCGGGCAAAGCAGTACATAGCGCCTTTAGGTTTAACGCAGTGTATGCCATCTATGCCGTTAAGCATATCAGTGGTCACATCTCGTTGAATACGCAGCCGGCCGTTTTCGTTTACCAAGTCGTTAATACTTTGATATCCGCCAAGGGCAGTTTGAATTGCGCTTTGACATGGTACGTTTGCGCACATTCTCATTGAAGAGAGAATGTTGAGCCCTTCAATATAGTCAGAGGCCAGTCGCTTGTTACCACTAACCAATAGCCAACCAGCGCGAAATCCGGCTACACGGTAGTTCTTACTTAAGCCACTAAAAGTAACAAAGAAAACGTCGTCGGCTAGCGACGCAATGCTGGTGTGCTTTGCATCGTCGTAAAGAATTTTATCGTAAATTTCATCACTAAATACAACAAGCCCATGTTGCCGCGCTAATTCAACAATGTCTTGAAGTAGCGCTTCATCATACACAGCCCCCGTGGGGTTATTCGGGTTAATCAGAACAATTGCACGAGTTTTACTGGTTATTTTGCTTTTAATATCATCAAGGTCAGGGAACCAGTTAGATTGTTCATCGCAATGGTAATGAACCGGAGAGCCGGACGATAAACTGACCGCTGCTGTCCACAGTGGATAGTCAGGGCTGGGAATAAGCACTTCGTCACCGTGATTGAGCAGTGCTTGCATCGCTATCATAATGAGTTCGCTAACCCCGTTCCCAATATAAACATCGTCAACGCGAATATCTTTTATATTTCGCTGCTGGTAATACTGCATTACTGCTACACGCGCCGCGTAAATTCCCGTCGAGTCTGAGTACCCTTGAGAAGTCGGCAGATTATGAATAACGTCTTTCACTATATCGTCGGGGGCTTCAAAGCCAAACGGGGCAGGGTTACCTATATTCAATTTCAAAATGCGATGACCTTCGTCTTCCATCTTTTTAGCTTGTGCTGCTATTGGGCCTCGAATGTCATAACAAACGTTATCTAATTTATGTGAGCGAGATACAGTTTTCATGGTCTATCTGGTTGATTTACATGCCTTGAGATTATCGCAATCCACAGTGAGATGCGACGGCAATTTAGAAGAATTCAGCTTAAGGCGAGACTTTTTATCTCTCATTGCACAAATTGCGAACAATAATGGTGATGACTATCCTTTTTAACCCCTTTTTGGCGATAAAGTTATAAAAATTATGTTAATAGCTTGTGAACTTATTCATATAAGCCTATCGTAAGAATAAGGTGTTTATAAAAACACCAATAAAAGCAAGTTTACCATCAGAGGTGATTTTACTATGTCGCACCATTTTAAAGAAACTCCAGAAAATGCGATTACTCAAAGTGGCATTGCGCGTGTCATTCCCTGTAAAGAATTAGATGTTGGTGACCCGATCAAATGGTTGTCATTGGCCTTGCGAGACGCCATGCGAGCGCCAGGATTAACGGTTTTCTACGGTGTACTGTTCGCCGTTATTCCATGGTTCATCATGTATTTGGTTGAAATGACGGGCTGGCACTTGGTTATCCTGCCTGCCATAGTGTGCTTTATGTTGATTGGTCCGTTCTTAGCAGCAGGTCTTTACGATGTAAGCTGGGAAATGGAAAAAGGCCACAAACCTACGTTGAGTCATTCATTGCGAGCAATGCGCAGAAATGCATTCAATGAGTGGGGGTTTGCTTTACTCATCATGGTCATGATGATTTTCTGGCTACGCGTTGCATCACTTATCCATGCACTCTACCCACCCTATATTGAGAATAATCTTGAGAGCTTACTACCGTTTCTGGTTTTGGGCACTTTAGTCGGCGCGGCATTTACCATGATTATGCTGTTTATTACTGCATTTACCCAGCCAATATTAATGGAGCGTAAAGTGGACCTTGCCACTGCCGTGCTTACCAGCGTAAATGCGGTATGGTTAAATAAAGTGCCTATGTTGATTTGGGCAGCAATAATATTCTCTGCTGTTGCCATAGGGTTTGTTACCGGGTTTGTCGGTTTTATCATATTAATGCCACTAATCGGATATGGATCTTGGCATGCTTATATTGACGCGATAGAAACCAAAGTCGAAAGAAAATACGAGTAAAATGTAGTTTTATTACGAGATTGAGTGACATTTCAGTATGTAAAATAGGCTGAAATGTCATTTTTTTTGTTAAAATTTCAGAATTGGGGGTTCTGGAATACGTTTTTCATGCTTTAGTATTAGAGTTTTTTGTTTCTCATTTCTTATTTGTAATAACATTCTGGAATATTGATTTCACTTAAATCTCTATATTTCAATTGCTTAAACTTTTAATTATGTATTAACAATTGAATTTACTGCAAATTTACCTCCCTTACACAACATTACAACAGAAAAAGTTTCAATCTTGATGCATAACTAATAGGCGCTCAGCGGTTACATGAGTGCTAAAAACTTTTTTAATGTATCGAGGAAATTACCATGAAACTATTAAAGACTATTATTGCTACAGCAACGTTATCATTTGCATTTAGTGCAAGTGCTGCTACTTCAGAAAAAGAAGTTCGGTTTGTCGGCGAAACTGAATTTGCGGGGTTTTGCAAAGCCATTATCAACGACGACATGAAAACCTTTCGTTCGAACCTCTCTCGCAACATAGGTCGTATTGGTGACAGTCAACGACAAGTACTTCGATTAGTAACCTCTGAAACAGGATTAACGTGCAATGGAAGTAATCTCATTCAGTTCTCAGCTGAACGCGGCGCAGATACGGTTTACGAATTTCTTACTTCACGCAGTTAAAATAAGAGGTAACTATGACTAGTATGAAAAGGCGGGTGGTGCTGTTCTTCAAAAGAACGTCACACACCCAGCCAGGAAGCCACAATTGGTTGATGATGCTTGGTTCAAACCCTTACCCAACGAGACACTCTGTTGCGTCCGTTGATGATGAGTCGCTGAGTGTGGAATCTCAACTTGAGGAGTAGAACATATGCTAACGGCACAAGGAACAGGCTTGTTAGTGTAGAAAATAGCAAGCCTCCAATAATGGCGATGGCCATTGGGGAATAGGGTGGACCATCGCCGCCTATCCGCGTTGTGCCTATGGCAAGCGGAATTAGCCCCAGCACAGTGGTAGCCACTGTCATGAGTATAGGTCTTATTCGGGAGACGCATCCTTCAATAACGGCGGCATACAAAGAGAGTCCCTCATTGACCAGCTGATTAATTCTATCCACCAGCACAATGCCATTGTTCACCACAATACCCATGAGTATAAGCATACCAATCATACCCATCACTGACATTGATGTTCCGGTTATCATAAATGCCCAAAATACGCCAGTGAAAGAAAATAATAAGGATGTTATGACGGATGTAGGTAAGATCAACGATTCAAACAACGCTGCCATTACCACGTATATCATGCAAAGTGCCAATAGCATGTTCATCTGCATAACCGCATTAGCTTCATTCTGGCGAGAGAAGCTACCGTCTAAGGTCCAACTGTAGCCTGTAGGTAGGGTAATATTGTCGAGAGCCGCCTCTATATGCTGTCTAGCCTGTGCTGTAGTGGTTTCGCCCTCAAGGTTGGCACCAATAGCCAGCGCGGTTTGGCGATAGCTACGGTTAATTTGCGACAACTGAGGCTTTATTTCAAAATCTGCTATCATATCTAGGGTAATTGATTGGTTTTGCGCAAAGCCGATATTAATATTTTTAACTGCACTGAGTGACGACTGAATATCACTACCATATTTGAGCTGTACGTTAACCTCGCCAGCGTCGCTGTAGCGAAACGTCCTCAGGTTAGTGCCGCGCAGGGCGGTAGCGACTAATTTGGCCACATCGTTAACCGCAATGCCGAACCGATTGGCTTTTTCTCTGTCAATTCGGATCTGAACTTCGTCACGGGTTGAGCCTGTATCAGCCTTTACATCTTTAAGCCCTTCCACTTTGGCAAGAACCGGTACCAGCTGATCTGAAATTGTCATTAATTGCTCTGAAGACTCGCCAAGCAATGTCACGCGAATACCGCCACCACTTCCACTTTCCCACTGAAATGTGGGGCGTGCTCTTACGAAAGAAGGCATAGACTCACGGATATCCTCTTTAATCTGGCTAACCGGCACGGGTAGGTCTTCGTTAAGCGTTAGACCGCTTGTGGCATACCCTGGAGTAAAGTAGGTATATACCTGTTTAATATGAAAGCGTTCTTGATTTTCATACAAATACGCTTCCATTTTTTCAACCGTATTTTCTACCTCTGATAGGGTGTAGTTTTCGGTAATGTGGTAATTCAGCCAAATGCGCTCTTGGTTGTTATTACCATCATCATCTGATGTCACCGCCTGCATGGGGATGATAGTGGATGCCAGAATACCAATAGCAATAAGTGATGTTTTACCCTGATTGTTAAGTACCCATTGAAGTATTTTCCCGTAACGAGAGATGTAAGCCGGAGTCACTGCCCGCTTAACCACTGGAATTTTCACTTTAGTGGTCAGTAAGGGGATGAGGGATTTCGCAATAAATAGAGAGGCAAAGAGCGAAATGCAAATAGCAACTGCAACGTGTTCTAAAAAGATGGTTACGTCTATTTTAACGCCAATGATATTGGGTAAAAAAACAATGGCCGTGGTTGCCGTACCCGCAATAACGGCCAAGCTTACTTTGTTTACTCCGCTTTGTGTGGCATAAACAATATCATTGTTTTTTTGGCGCTCTTGAAAAATACTTTCAGTAACAACCACCGCATTATCTACCAGCATACCAACGGCCAGCATTAGTCCCATCAGTGACAGTATATTTAGGGTATAACCTAGCAAATACATGACGCCCAAGGCGATACATATAGAAAATGGCACCGACAGCACCACAATAAGTGTGGTGATCAGCTGGCGCAAAAATAAGTATAAAACAATGACTGACAGTAGCGCACCTAGCAACCCTGCACTTAACAAATCGCTTAGGGAAGACGTGACGCTTTTGGCGGTGTCGTCCATCACAAAAAGGTTGATACCCGAAAATTCAGGGTCATTTTTTGCTTCATTGATCACGGCCATTACGGCGTCTGATACGTTGACCAAGTTACTGCCAGATTCTCGAAAAACATTGAAGCCTACAGCAAAGCTTCTGTCTAGATGGCGTCCTTCGTTTCGCAAAGGCAATTCATAGCTGACTTCGGCCACATCCGATAAACGAATATTGGGTTTAATCCACATTTGTTTAAAGTCGTTGATGTCGTCAAATTCACCTGTTGGGTTAACAAGCACCTTGTGACCATCGTTATACATGTAGCCTGCAGTTAGGGAAAAGTTAGCCCCCTGTAATTTTCGTTCAAGCTCATTACTGTCTATGCGATAAGTAGAAAGCTTTTTAGCGTTAAGCCGAATAGTGATTTGACGTTTCATGGTGCCATAAAGCTCAACTTTCGACACGCCGGGTACTCGCTCAAGCGGGTGCTTTAGGTTGCGCTCAAGCAAATCGTAAGCGTTAGAAAGATCCCGATCGCTAGACACACGCAGCTGAAAAATAGGCATGTCGTTGGTGTTGAATTTATACACCATTATCCGTTCAATATCTGTAGGCAGCTCATTTCTAATAGCGTCTACTTTTTCCCTTGCCTCGATACTTTTGGCTTTAAGGTTTTCATCCCAATCAAACTCCACAACGATTTCTGCTTTATTATCATAAGAACGGGCTTGCAGGCGCTTAATCCCTGACATGGTGGCAATAGCCGCTTCCACGGGCCGAGTGATCATTGTTTCAACTTCAACAGGTGTCGCATCAGGGTAGGGAATTTCGATAACCATTTGGGGGATATCAATACCGGGAAATTTTTCTAACGGAAGCAGTCTGGAGGATACTAATCCAAACAGCAGCATAGAGAAAAATAGCATACTTATTGTGACGGGTTTGTTGAGGGCAAATCTTGCTAACGCCGCACCTATACCTGCTACTTTACCAGCATCGGCACCCGCACCTTCACCGACATCAGCAATTTTTTCAACGCGACCCGCCTCGCCTACAGTGGGCGGCTTTTTTTGTGCAGGCTTCATAGCGCGCCTCCTTTCGTCACCGGCTGATGACTTGTCATCACTGCATTGGCATCAACACGTATTTTCTTATTGTCGAATAAGCTATACAGCACCGGCAGTAAAATGAGCGTAAGTAAGCTGGCAAACAGTAATCCAAAAATAACCGTTACCGCCATAGGGGTCCTAATTTCCGCGCCCTCGCCCAAACCAAACGCCATGGGAAGTAGACCCAGTACCGTTGTCAATGTAGTCATGACAATAGGTCTTAAGCGAGTTTTTGCAGCGTCAACAATAGCAGCGTGTTTTTCCATTCCGTGTTCGCGCAGCTGATTTATTCTATCGACGAGGACAATGGCGTTGTTTACTACAATACCACACAGCATAATAAGCCCGATAAACACCACCACACTAAGCGGTGTGTTGGTGAGCCACAAGCCATACACTGAGCCTGCGCCCGCTAGTGGCACCGCGAACAAAATAAGTAGGGGGTGTAGCAAGGATTCAAACTGCGACGCCATAACCAGGTACACCATAAATACGGCCAGGGCGAGAGCAAATTGCAGCGAGCGGAAGCTGTTTTGCATATCTTCACTTTGACCTGCAATGGTGGCGCTAAGTGAGAGAGGAAGCTGTGTTTCGTTAAGTACAGTATTCGCAACCTCAACAGCTTCGTCTAGCGTTCCTTTCGCTAAATTTGCCGTAACGATAGCGACACGCTGCTGGCCAACGCGAGTAATTTCACTTGGACCCACACTCATATATACATCGGCTACCGCACTTAATGGAATAGGCTGTGTTGAACGAGGGTTGATAACAATGGCTCTTACGCCCGCTATATCGCTGCGCTGACTTTCAATAGTGCGAACCAGCACATCAACTTTTCTATCCTCCACACTATATTGTGTTGCTACGCGCCCACCTACCTTAGCGGCAATCAATTGCGACACAGTGGCAGCATCTAAGTTTACACGAGCAAGCTTAGCGTGATCGAAGACTATTTTAAGCTCTGGATTGCCATCGCGAATACTGGTGGTTACATCGGTAAAATTAGCAAAGCTTGCCAGCTTAAGTGCAATAGCGTCACCATATTCTTGCAGTTGATTTAAATCGTAGCCTGTAATTTCAATTTGAATAGGGGATGAAAAGCTAAAAAGTTCAGGCTCAGAAAATACTGATTCGATGTTCGGTTTGTTGTTTAGGTAATCACGCAACATGCTCTGAACCTGTTGCATATCATCTTGGGTAGCATTGGGCTGCATGACTACATTTAACCTGCCCCAGTGGTCGCCGCCTTGATTAGGCGCTGCACTCACAAGGCTGCCTGTGCCAGACATTGCGTAAGTACGCTGTACTTTTATGTGCGATCCGCTCTGTTGTTCGCCCTTATGCTCGTCTTCTGGCCCACTGTCCAAGCTGTTCTTCTCATTAAATACAACGGTCGCTAGTGCATTGAGTTCTGCATCGGTTTTCTGCAAAGGAGAACCTGCTGGCAAGGTGATTTCTACTGAGAACTCGCCTTGTGACATGGTGGGAATGAGCTCCATACCCAACTGGGGTAACAGTAAAACTCCCCCTGCTGACAGCGCTATTGCAATACCTAGCACTGCCGTTCGAGCGCGAAGGCTTGCTTTCAGTAACACTTCATACGCTTTTGATAGGCCATCAAACCCTTTGGAAAACAGCCAAACAAGTGGTGTGAACACTACCGACAAACATTTGCTGATGATGTGCCATGCACCAATTATCAAGGTAACAAGAGCGGCAGGTAAGAAAACAAAAGCAAATTTTAACAGTGCTCTCACAGGCCAGGTGGCGTAAAACGCTATTTTACCTAACAAACTAGTAGGGGCAGTTTTTACACAGGCTGACGGGTTATCGAATGTATCTTGATGAGATAATTGTTGCGTTGATTTTCTTCTTGCCATCGCCGGAATGATGGTAAGCGCCACCACGAGAGATGCGGCAAGTGCAAAGGAAACCGTGAGTGCTTGGTCTCGAAATAACTGACCGGCAATGCCTTCAACAAAGATAAGCGGAACGAATACGGCCATAGTGGTTAATGTAGAGGCGATTATCGCACCTGATACTTCTTTGGTGCCCTTGGCGGCCGCCTCAAATTGCGTAGCGTCGTCACTATGTTGAGCCGTTGTTAAGTCACGCTTGTGTTTGCGGTGACGGTCAATATTTTCAAGCACAACAATGCTGTTATCTACCAATAGCCCAACAGCAAGGGCGATACCGCCAAGGCTCATCATATTTAAGCTTATGTTGTTGGCATACATTAAATTAAACGTGGCAATAACAGACACAGGAATAGACACAGAAATGATGACCGTTGCCCAGAAGTCTTTTAGAAACAAATACAGCACCAACATGGCTAGAATACCGCCCACCATGGCCGCTGACTTCACGTTGTCGATGGCCTGCTTTATAAATACGCTCTGATCATAAGTTTGGTTAAGTGCATAATTTGAGGGTAGGGCTTGTTGTACTTCTTTCAGGCGACGTGACACATTGGTAGCCACATCCACCGCATTGGCATCGCCTTCTTTATAGATAGCTATTTCAACACCTTCAGTGCCATTAAAACGCGTGATGACACTTCGGTCTTTATAGGCACTTTGTACCACGGCAACATCCTTTAACTGGATGTTTCGATTACCTGAGCGGCCGATGAATACGTTTTCTATGTCGTCTAACGTTTCAAACTGATTCAGCGTTCTCACTAAGAAGGCCTGTGCAACATTGTCTATTCTTCCGCCCGCGGCGTTTACGTTTTCTGCTTTTATGCGTGCCACAATATCTGTGATGGGAATGGATAGCTGACTGGCTTTACGCTGGTCAATAAGAATGTGAATTTCATTTTCTAGCCCCCCGCCTAATCGCACAGCTGCTACGCCTTCAACCGACTCAAGGCCGCGTTTCACCTGTTGTTCTGCATACAAGCGTAAACGTTTCATGCCTTCTTCAGAAAGATTCGCAGTGTCCGTGGTGAGGCCTAGCTTAATAACAGGGTCTAAACTGGGGTTAAACCGAAGCAGTCGTGGCTTTTCAATGTCTAAAGGAAGTCGAAGTACGTCTAGCTTCTCTCTTACTTCTAAACTAGCAAAGTCCATGTCGGTACCCCACGCAAAGGATAAGACTACGTCTGATTGGCCTGCACGTGAGGTAGAGGTAACTTTACGAACGCCTTTAACGACGCCGATGGATTCTTCAATGGGTTTAGAGACGAGTTGCTCTATTTCCGCGGGTGCAGCGCCATCGTAGTCGGTGCGTATAGTTAAAGTGGGGTAAGACAAATCAGGCAATAAATTCACCGACAGTCTACCAAGAGACACCATTCCAAATAACAACACAGCAAAAGTAAACATAGAAACGGCGACAGGACGTTTAACCGCAATATCGACAATACGCATAATACTATTCCTTATTTTCTTTTGCTTAGCTGTTTACAACTTCAACAGGCGCATTGTCTTTTAGGTTTTGATGTCCCGCAGTAACAACTTGCTCGTTACCGGTTAATCCGTGAGTCACTTCAATAACATCGTTGTTTTCAAACCCGGTAGACACGCTCACTTTTTTAACTACGCCATTGTCTACCACAAAAACGCTGTGGGTATTGTCAATAGTCACTAAGGCGCTGCGGGGGACGAGTGTTGTGTTTGCATGAGTGGCATATTCAAGTGACACATCGGTAAACATGCCGGCTTTTAACGTGTTTTGTCCATTGGGCACTCGCAGTGTCACTTTAAAGGTGCCGGTTGTGGCATCGATAACGGGGCTAATTCGCTCAACGTGTGCAGTTATTTCTTGATTGTTTAACGCAGCAACATGTAAGGTTGCGACTTGGCCTACGGACACATTCGTTAATTCGTTTTCTGGTAGGAATACCACGCCCTGAAGGTCTTTTTGCTGCACAATATGAAACATTCTTTCACGTTGGAAAGACTCAGTTAGGTTACCTACTTTGGCATTGCGAGATGCAATAAACCCACTGATAGGGGCTTCTATCGTGGTTTCTTTTAAATCCAATTCAGCAATGCTCAACGAGGCTTTAACTGATTCATACTGGGCGTTGAGCTTATCGTAGGTATCGTGACTAATGAGTTTTTGTGAGTATACCTTATTGACGCGTTCAAGCTCGTTTTCGATACCTTGTAAATCAGCGCGGGCTTTTGACACATTGAGTTCATAGCGACGCTTATCAATCTGCGCCAACGCTTGTCCTTTTTCTACGTAGTCGCCTTCTTCTACGAATATGGCTTCAATAATTCCTGATGCGCGGGCAGAGACAAACGCTTCTTCACGGGCCTCTAAAATAGCGGTGGTATCGTACGTTGAGGTAATGTCGCCTGTTTTTAAGTGCAGTGCTTCAACGGGAATAGCGAATACCGTCTCTTCTACTTTGTCAGGGCCATTGTCTGCATCAATTGCATCAGCATCTGTGCAGCCTGTTGCAAATGTGCTAAGCGCAAGAATTGTGCTACCGATGGTGGCATAGCGTAAAAGAGAAGAGTTGATTTTCACACTGCGAAATGAAGCGTTGTTTGCGTTCTGGTATGAAGTGTTATGTGTTGTTTCCATGGTCGATGCCCTAACATTTATTGTCGTTATATCATAATGACCAATATCAGCAGGTAACGTGCCAGTAAACTAAACGCTATAAATTTCAGTGTTTTAGGGGTTTTGGGAGGTAAAAAACAAAAAGGCCAACCGAAATGGTTAGCCTTTTTTGCTATCTGTTAGCCAATATCACTAAGTTACAGCGATTTAAACTAAAGTCCATAAGCCCAAAGCCTAGACCACTTATTAGTTATTCAACCAAGCTATAGCTGGTGGTGATGTCAACATTGCCTTTAAGCATTAACATGACCGAACAGTATTTTTCCGCTGATAGCTGCACAGCACGGGATAACGCTTTGTCGGTAATTCCCGTTCCTGACACCGTGTAGTGGGCATGTACTTTTTCAAACACTCTTGGCGGCTCTTCAGCGCGGTTCGCCTCAAGTTCACAATGACACGCTGTAATGTCAAAGCGTCCTTTTTTCAAAATATCGACCACGTCCACACTTGAACAGGCACCAATAGCCACAAGCACCGATTCCATAGGCGAAACAGCGTTGCCGTTTCCATCCATCACGGTGTTGTAACCACTGTCGGTAGTACCAGTAAACGTAAGGTCTTTATCCCATGAAACACGTGCTTTCATTATATATCCTGAGTTGTGTAGATTAAGTATTAGTGTTCAGTCGTATTGCATCAGCGTTAATAGTGATTTTTTTCTGTTTATACAGCGCACCCAACGCCTTTTTATAGGCCGCTTTACTCACATTAAAATGCGTGTAAATCTCTTCCGGTGCACTTTTGTCAGTTAGCGTTGATATGCCGCCGTGTGCGTCTAAATCATCTAAAATAGCCTGCTGAAGTTCGCTTCGCGCTTCTTTATCTATGCGTTGAAGCACCACGTCAATTTTGCCATCTTCGCGAATTGTTTTTATCACACCCGAGGTAGCTTGACCCACTTTTAATGGCTTAAACGCGTCGCTGTGAAAAATCAGGCCAAGGTTCTTTTCGTTTATCACGACTTTGAAACCAAGATCAGTCTTGGCATAAACCAAACATTCAACATCGTCGCCTTCATTCAAATAGGCGTTACTTTCCTGTAAAAAGTAGTGAAGCTTGGTGGCACCTAAAATGCGCTGAGTTTTATTGTCAAAGAACGTATAAACAACGTATTTCATACCCGCACTAACAGGCTCGGCTTGATAGTCGTCTGGAACGAGTAAATCGTTGTCTAATCCCCAGTCGAAAAAAGCGCCGAAGTTGGTTGCAGATACCGCTTTTAAAATTTTGACTTCGCCCACCTGGATCAGCGGTTTTTTCACCGTTGCGTAGGGTTCTCCACGCTGATTTGTGGCAACAAAGACCTCTATTTCCGCATTTGTTGCAAGGGGCGTTTCAACCTCATCAAGGGGAAGAGTAACGGTTTCATCTATGCCAAGGGTGTGGGCCTCTGAATCGAAAACAGCAGCACCTTCGTTATCAGTCCCACGCTCAAACTCGTTTTCATTCGCGTCTAGGGCGGCTAGGGCGTACCCAAAAGGGTATTCTGCTACCACGCGCAATGTATTAATTTTTCCAATATTTATCATTAACACTGACTTTTTTAATAGAACAGGTAACATAATATCGGATTGGAGTTAAGAGCTAAACCATTATGAAGTTAAATTGCGATTTAGGTGAAAGTTTTGGGGCCTGGTCTATGCCTGTGGAAAAGGACATTATGTCTGAAATAGACCAAGCAAACATAGCTTGTGGCTTCCACGCTGGCGATCCACTGGTCATGAAAGCCGCGCTGGATATTGCCAAAGCCCATGGTGTATCGGTTGGTGCTCATCCGTCATATCCTGATCTTCAAGGGTTCGGACGCAGAAGTATGGCAATGCAAGCGAATGAACTTACCGCCTGTATTCAATATCAGGTTAGTGCATTATTGGGGATGGCTGACATAGTGGGCACACAGGTCGATTATGTTAAGCCACACGGTGCACTGTATAACGATATGATGAAAAATAAAGACATTAGGCAAACGGTGATGAAAAGTATAGGCGCCATGTGCCAAGGAAAACTTCCGTTGATGGTACAAGCGACATCACAACACCAAGCTATCTTGGATGAAGCTAAACAGTATGGCGTGTCGCTGTTGTTTGAAGCGTTTTCTGACAGACGGTATACCGATGAGGGCTATCTGCAGTCTCGCCACGTAGCAGGTGCTGTACTCAGTTCGCAAGAGGCGTTAATACAAGCCAAGCAATTAATAGAGCAGGGCACAGTAACAACCGCTTCAGGCGCCACCCTACCTATCCAGGCAGACAGTTTGTGTGTGCACGGCGATACAGCGGGCGCCGTAGAGATAGCCCGCCAAATTAGAGCTTACCTATAACGATGTTGTTTCAAGAAACACGTCATTTTGAAAGTTATGTCAAGGTAGGAGGTGCACATGCAACCTTTTGGTAGTATTAAGCAGTTTGTTCCCGTGGGAGCAGATGCCATTATGTTGTATTTTTCGGGCTCAAACCTAGAGCAAGCAAATGCTGTCTGTCAGCAATGGTTGCGTGTACTTGATAGTGCTGCCAACAACAACGAGCAGGCGTGGATTGTAGAATGTGTGCCATCCTACGATAGCTTATTAATCATATTCGATATTGAGCGCGTAGATAGCCACTTTGTATACAATACGCTTCGCAGCTGGCAAAAAGGTATGGACACCATTGGCGACGTTGCTGATGCAAAAAATGAAGCATTCGCAGGAAAATGCCACACATTGCCTGTGTGGTATGGCGCGCCAGACGCTAACGATCTTGATGAAATTAGTCAAAAAACATCCTTATCAACTGAAGATATTATTTCGCTTCATACCAGCGTTGAATACAAGGTGTATGCGGTGGGCTTTGCTCCCGGTTTTGGCTACATGGGTGATATTGTGCAACCACTACAGTGCCCCCGATTAAGCACGCCCAGAAAGAAAGTACCAAGGGGAGCGGTAGCTATCGCAGATAGACAAACCGCTGTCTATCCAAGCGAATCTCCCGGCGGCTGGAATTTAATGGGCCTGTGCCCTAAAAATATGCTGGATAAAAACAATCAATCTTTGCTAAGTGCTGGTGATACCGTAAAATTTGTGTCGATAACAGAAAGTGAGTTTAACGACTATCATGAAGGTTGAAGTAATGTCGAAAGGCCTTTTCAGCCTCATTGTTGATGAAGGCAGACAAGGTAAGCAGCGTCAGGGGTTCTCCCAATCAGGCCCTATGGACGAAATGGCGTATCATTGGGCGAACTTTCTTGCTCACAACCCTGACAATTCACCGTGCCTAGAAGTGATTGGAGAAATGACGGTCTGTTTTCATGAGCCTGCTATCGTTGCTGTTGCTGGGCGACAGGTAAAGGTGCAGGTAAATGGTCAAAATAAGCCGGCCTATTCGAGTATAAAGGTTAATAAAAATGACCGATTAACCTTTGGCAGTGAATGCTTAGGAAGTAAGGTGTATCTTGCTATTTATGGTCAATGGGAGGTTCCTTATCAGGTTGGCAGTGCATGTACTGTAGTTCGAGAATCTCTTGGTGGCCTTCATGGTGACGGTCGAATGATTAACGACGGTGACTGCATCGATATAAATAGTTGTAATGAGCAAACGTATGAAACGCTGGCCGTTCGTCAGTTGCCAATCCAACACTGCATGCCAATGAAGCACAGTATGTCGATAAAGCACAGCAGGTTCATGAAGAGCGGGGAGCATGTAGCCTATGATCTAAACGCGCCTTTACGCGTCATTAAAGGTTATCAAGAAGCGCATTTTAGTCGCGTAGCACAGCGCATGTTTGAAAGTACAGAGTACACGGTGAGCTCGTCCATCGATAGAATGGGGTATCGTTTGACCGGAGCAGGTATTGCTGCATCATTATCCTCAATGCGCTCAGAGGCGATTCATTTAGGTGCAATTCAAGTCCCTCCGGATGGACAGCCTATTGTTATGATGCGCGATAGACAAACCCTTGGAGGATATCCAAAATTGGGATGTTTAAACCCACTTGACGTGAGTCGCTTGGCGCAGCGGGTTCCCGGTGAAACAGTTTCCTTTGTTTTTCAAGATAGCGAAAAAGCCCGAGCCGACATATTATTATCTCGGCAACACGTACAGCGATTGAGAGGAGAAATTGCATGACAGTCGCTTTTTTAAACGGTGAATACCTTCCCCTTAGTGAAGCAAGAATTTCACCGATGGATAGGGGCTTCCTATTTGGTGATGGTATTTATGAAGTGATACCGACCTATGCGGGAAAACCGGTAGGACTTAAGGGCCATTTGTCGCGGTTGGCATCGGGGCTATCGGCCATTGAAATTGATAATCCTTATGACGATGCCATGTGGACATCCATTGTGCTGCAGCTGGCAACAGAAAATGCTCAGCATATAGAAAGTGGTAACGTGGGCGTGTATTTTCATGTGAGTCGAGGTACTGACACTAAGCGTTATCATGCATACCCAACTGGCGTCACACCAACGGTTTTTGCTTTCGCGTTTGAAATGGCAGCCCCCCAGTCAAATTCAAGAAGCAGTGCCAAGGTGTTTAAAGCGGCGCTAGAAGAAGACAAGCGCTGGCAACGGTGCCACATAAAGTCAACATCGTTGCTTGGTAACGTCATGCACTTTCAAAGTGGCGTAAAAGCTGGTGTTAACGAAACGATTTTGTTTAACGAGAAAGGGCTGATAACTGAGGCAAGTTCGTGCAACGTATTTATGGTGAAAAACGGCATGATTAAAACGCCGCCCTTAAATAATGAATTGCTGCCAGGGATCACTCGCCACATTGCACTAGAATCGTTTAAGCGTGCAAACCTTCACGTGGTAGAGGAGTGGTTTTCTAAAGAGTCACTGCTCGATGCAGATGAGGTGTGGCTTACATCGTCGAGTAAGGAAGTGTCTCCGGTTATTGAAATTGATGGCCATGCCATCGGTAAGGGCGCGGCAGGAGAAGTGTGGGAACGTGCAATAAGGGCGTATCACGCTTATAAATTTGACGCTTAATGCGCATATGAGCAGTGTTTGAAAAGCGGAAAAAAACCTGCCCTAGAGTAAAGGCAGGTTTTCTATTTGAACTTTAGGACAACGCACTCAAATTAGTCGAGTGTGTCGCAATTCCCGTCGGTACACTCACCGTAAAGGTACAGGCTGTGGTGAGTAAGCTTAATATTATGCTGCTTTGCCACCATCTCTTGTCGCTGTTCGATAATATCGTCTTCAAACTCAATCACTTTTCCGCACTTAAGGCATACCAAATGATCGTGATGGTCTTTATGACTTATTTCGAAAACAGATTTGCCGCCTTCAAAATGATGACGATTTAAAATTCCGGCATCGTCAAATTGGTTAAGAACACGGTATACCGTAGCCAGACCAATTTCTTCATCTTGTTCGATAAGAATCTTGTACACATCTTCAGCACTTATGTGTTGATTATTTGGGTCTTGCAGAATTTGTAAAATTTTAAGGCGAGGCAGAGTGACTTTAAGCCCTGCTCTTTTCAATTCTTTATTTTGATCCATTACAACCTACTGAGAAAGTGTGAAAAACATTTGCAGGTATTATAGGTAACTTGTAGCGATTTTAAAGTAAAACTAAGGTTTCTTTAACCTTATGAACGAATTTTACTCATTGTTCGAATAATAGGCAAAGCTAAAAGTGTGTTCAATTACGCGTAAAACGGTAGCGATTGTTCATTAAGTACAGGATAAGAAACATGAATATGTAAAATAGATATAAACTTTTGGTGCATTGAGTTTACATGCTGTTAAACTAGAATTGTAAGACTATTGTGGCACTCCTTGCTTTTGTCGGGCGTACTTGTTGGATTCTATTATGCAGTTAACAATAATAAATAAAATAACGTTAGGCTTTGGTCTGTTCGGATGCTTACTTTTATTCACTAGCATTTTATCTTACTTCGGGCTTAGCGATATCCGCCAATCTGCAGAAGATGTTGTAGAGCGAAAAATGCCCGAGCAAACCAGCATGGTGAGAGTAAAAACTGAAATTTTGTCCTTATCCGTTATTACAGCAAACGGTTTCCACGTGGAAAACATTGCTTCATTTGAAAAAAATAAAGCACTATTCGATGCTTTATCCGCTGAATTCAAAAACGATCTCAGTAACCTTAAATCGCTCATGCCCGCAAATGGTGATGCACAAAAGGCGATTGCAGATAGCCTTCATTACGTAGATAGCAGTAATAAAATGTATGTGGCAATAAAATCGCGTATGGAAGTGGAGGCGCAACTGCAAAGCCAACTTGAACAAGTGCTTATGTTGGCCGATGAGGCAAGCGCACTTATGCTTGATCTTTCTTACATCGATTCGAACGATCCTAGCTTAGAAACATTAATAGGGGCCGGCACAGCAATAGATAATAAGCTCTTGACAATGAACGACTCCTTTATTGAACTGGCAGAGTCTAATCGTTCAGAAGAAAGCTTAGGCATTCTCGACGATTTAAGCTATCAACTGAGTAATCTTCAAGTAGATAAAGACTATATAAATAGGCTTGCGGCTGGAATAGATGATGGTGGAACGGTGAGTGCGTTTAACGAGCAATATGATGCATTGCTTTTAGCTATTGATAAGCTAACGGCGCTGCAAACAGCTAAGCTAGATATGATTGCAAATACAGTGGCAGAGCGAGGTAGTGCGAATTCATCGTTAAACACTGCATTAGAAGATATAAACGTATTATTTAAACGGGTTCAGGCTCAAGCATTAAGCGGGCAAAATGCTATTTTAGAGTCGGTACAAGCTAACTTAGTTAAAAATACTATCGTCGCTGTTTTTGGTCTTATTACTGCAATCGTGCTTGCTGTTGTGGTTACTCGCAGTATCTCAAAACCACTTGGTCGTATCAATCGAGGTTTGAATTTGTTGAGTATGGGCGACCTCAGTCAGAAGCTATCCGAAGAGGGCAATGATGAGTTCTCAGCGCTATCTGCTAAAGTGAATAGTCTGACTGATAGTCTTAGAGAGCTGGTTGGAAATATCCTAGAGCAAGAAACACGCTTAATTGAAATAGCAAAGGAAAGCGTAGAACTAGGTGACAAGAGCCTAGGCGATGTGGATGAACAGCGAGAGCAAGTGACGGTTACATCGACCAATACACAGCATGTTCAAGAAAAAAGTCGCAGCAACCTCAAACAAATTAATCATGCTATGGCTGCATTACGAGATATTACCAATCAGAGCCAGGATATTGGTCACCTCGTAGAGCGCAATAGACAGCAAGTAGATAGCCAAGCCAAACAGGCTGAAACATCTGCAGAAATTATCGCTCGGCTAGATGATAACTCTCGTAGCATTGGCAGCATACTTGATGTTATTAAAACCATTGCAGAACAAACTAATTTGCTGGCGCTTAACGCGGCCATAGAAGCTGCCAGAGCAGGAGAGCAAGGACGTGGGTTTGCCGTTGTTGCCGATGAAGTGAGAACGCTAGCGAATCGAACCCACGACTCAACGGAAGAAATTGAGCAGATGATTGGCAATTTACAAAAAGATGCTGCTGAAGCGGTCAAAGCCATTGAGTCTGGGAAAGAGCAAGCAAAGGGCAGCGTTGATATTACCCACCAGGTTGCAGAGCAAGTTAAAAGTATTCGGGAAATTATCGAGCAACTCAGCAACATCAACGAGCACATTGTCACGGATACCGAGCAGCAGGACGTGTTGTTAGCCGACGTAGCAAAAAGCCTAAACACCATTGTAAGCTTGGCAGACTCAAGTGCTCAAAGCACTAGGCAGTCAAACGAATCGACCATGAAACTCGATGCGCAAACTGAAAGCCTGCGAAAAGCGGTTGAGCGTTTTCAGTTGTAAAATGCACAATGTCAACAAGAAAATATTGAAAACAAACTATTAGAAATAAAATACCAGTCACAAAAAAACCGCTCATGAGCGGTTTTTATTATCTTCAATAAACGGGCGTTTCTTACGCCAATTCAGCTAGACATAGCTCGTCGTGAATTTGCTTGCACCATGCCTTCACTCGAGAGTCGGTAAGCTCTGGCTGTCTGTCTTCGTCAATACCAAGACCTACAAAGTGATTGTCGTCAGCCATGCCTTTAGACGCTTCAAAGTCGTATCCATCAGTAGACCACTGGCCTACTAGAATTGCGCCTTTCGCTTCAACGATATCGCGCACCATACCCATGGCATCTAGGAAATACTCGGCATAGTCTTCTTGGTCGCCACAACCGAAAATTGCCACAAGCTTATCGTTAAAGTCAATGCTCTCAAGTTCTGGGAAAAAATCGTCCCAATCGCATTGTGCTTCTCCGTAATACCACGTAGGTATTCCAAAGATAAGGAGGTCAAACCCGGCAATATCTTCTTTGCTGCTCTTAGCAATGTCTTTTACGTCTATGAGTTGCTTACCTAATTCTTTTTGAATCATCTTCGCTACGTGTTCGGTGTTACCCGTGTCACTGCCGAAAAATAGGCCAACGCTCGCCATATCTAACCTCTATTAATCAATATCTGTCTGTTTAAACGCCTGAATTAAGCCAGAACCATTCGATGAGTCCCTTAGCTAGAAACCCCACGGCGCCTAAGCCAAGTACACCATAGGTCACTACTTTACCAATAAGAGGAACATCGTTCTTACGCAATACATCGTGTACAGCAAAGCCCATCAATGCAAAAAGTATTGCTAGGCCGCCATATAGCATAATAGACTCTATCAGTTCATAGTTTTCTGCAAGCATGGTTTCGTTAATTCAATATCAGTAATCTACAAAATCTGCACGAATGATATCACAATATGCGAATGTGTAAGAGACCAAAACATTCAAAAATATGTAATAGTATTCGCTGTTACTGCAAGTTTATTAAGAGTTTGTTTTATCAATACAAAAAATCAATTTTTTTGTAACATTCTCTCTACAATTGCATTAAAAGCCGCAGGCTTTTCTGCGTGCAGCCAGTGCCCGACACCTTCGATAACATGCGCTTTCGCATTCGGGAAATAGCTACCGATAGCAGCTTTATGGTCTGCGGTTATGTAATCGGAATTTCCCCCTTTTATAAATAGGGTAGGCCCGTTAAATTGTTTAGACGTTTGTTGCCAATCTACTATGTGAGGATAGCTCTCTATCAGCCCTTTCAAATTAAAGCGCCAAGACCATTTACCCTCGTCCGTTTTGTACAAGCTTTTCAGTAAGAATTGTCGAACACCGGGTTCTTCAATAAACTCAGCCATTGCCGATTCAGCGTCTTTTCTACCTTCTATGTCATCTAATGGAACCGCATTTAACCCGTTAAATATACTGTAATGCCTGTGGTTGTAAGCAACCGGCGCAATATCAGCCACAACAAGATGGCTCACTTTATCTGGATAGTTAAGTGCAAATTGCATGGCGACTTTGCCACCTAAAGAATGACCGAGTATGGCTACACTCGATAGGGAAAGTGCTTCAACAATATTGTTAATAGCGTTGGCTGCGTGAGTGACGTCAAATCTATTTGTCCATTTCGACTCACCGTGATCGGGAAGGTCGACACTGACAATATTGTATTGTTTTTCAAAATGCCGTTTAATTATTGCTAAATTATCAGCGCTTCCAAATAATCCATGAATTAGAAAAAGCCATGACGATGAATTATCGCATTGAGATATTTTGTAATTTATATCCACGTAGTCGCCAATTAGGTTGATGAAAAAAAGAGGCCTGCAATGCAGACCTATATAAATGAAGTTAATAACAGCATGTATTAAGGCAAGCCTTAATTAATTGAGAAGCTATCCAACGATTTTCCACTGTCGAGGGCGTCTTTATAAACCCGTGGCATTCTGCCAATACCGGTCCATGGATGCTCAACGCCTTTATCGTCAACAAGCTTGTATTTAATGGGGCGTTTTTTGCCTGTTTTCTTATTTGTTTCGCTAGTTAAGACCTGAAGATCTTCAAGGTTTAAGCCTGCTTCTTCCATTTGCTGTTTAATAGCAGCAAGCTTTTTGTGTTTTTCCTGTGCTTCTTTTTCTTCTTGTAACGCTTTTTCTTTTCTTTTATCTACAATATTCACTAGTTTTTCTTGAACTTTTTCCAGTTCTTCAATGCTTAATTCCTTTACTGCACCTTGTAAACGTCTTCCATGGGTTAAAATATCTAAAAATTCACTCATTAATTAACCTTTGTACGTCGGGTGTAAACTCACAATGATGATAATTAATAAATGGGCAAAAAAAAAGCGGGCAGAGCCCACTTTTTAATTTTATACGATATACAGCATAATTCAGTCGCTAAAAAACAAACCTTTACGCTAATCGACTTGAGATTTACATATTTGGATAATTAGGACCGCCGGTACCTTCAGGTACTACCCATTTTATGTTCTGGCTTGGGTCTTTAATATCGCAGGTTTTACAGTGTACGCAGTTTTGCGCATTAATCTGAAAACGCTTTTCGCCCTCCTCTTCAACAATTTCATAAACACCAGCAGGGCAGTAACGTTGTGCAGGCTCTGCAAATTTGGGTAAGTTTATTTGAATGGGAATAGAAGGATCTTTCAGTTGCAAATGACAGGGTTGATCTTCTTCATGGTTTGTATTGGATAAAAACACAGAAGATAGTTTGTCAAAGCTCAACACTCCGTCAGGTTTTGGATAACTGATTTCTTTTGATTTATCTGCTTCATTTAGCTGCGCATAATCTTTATGCTCGTCCTTCATGGTAAAGGGTAAATTTCCCTTAAAGAAATTTTGTTCTAAGGTGTTAAATGCACCGCCCCAGAAATTACCCAATTTATGAATTGCTGGGCCAAAGTTACGCGAGCGAAATAATTCATCGTATACCCACGACGATTTAAATTTGTTTGTGAAACTGGTTAATTCTTTAACCGGTGCTTCGTTATTTTCTATTATTGCTTCAAATATGCTTTCAGCTGCCAGCATGCCAGATTTCATGGCCGTATGGTTGCCTTTAATTTTTGCAAAGTTCAGCGTGCCAGCGTTACAACCTACTAACAGACCGCCAGGGAATGTCATTTTAGGTAATGAGTTAAAACCACCCTTAGCAATGGCGCGAGCGCCATAAGAAACGCGCTTGCCGCCCTCAAGATATTGCTTAAATACCGAGTGATGTTTTAGACGCTGAAATTCGTCAAAAGGGCTTAGATACGGATTCTCATAATTAAGGTCTACAATTAAACCTACGAACACTTGATTATCTTCGGCGTGATACATGTAGCTACCGCCTGTGGCCTCATCGAGTGGCCATCCCGCACTGTGCACCACTAAACCTGGCTGGTGTTTGGCTGGGTCAATGTCCCAAATTTCTTTAAAGCCAATGGCATAATGTTGTGGAGAACTGTCTTTGTCTAACTGGAAGTGGGAAATAAGTTCTTTTCCGAGATGTCCTCTACAACCCTCTGCAAATACTGTGTACTTTGCACGAAGCTCCATACCCGGCATGTAGCCATCTTTATGTTCGCCATTTTCGCCAACACCCATGTCGCCAGTTATTACACCGCCAACGCTGCCGTCTTCGTTATAGATAGTCTCTGCGGCAGAAAAGCCAGGAAATACTTCAACGCCCAACTGCTCGGCTTGCTCTGCAAGCCAGCGGCAAACATTACCCATCGAAACAATGTAGTTGCCCTCATTGTGCATGGTTTTTGGGGTAATACCGTTTGGCAGCTTCTTGGCCGAGCTCTCATCGTTGAGCAGGTAAATGTGATCTTCGGTGACTGGCGTATTAAGGGGCGCGCCTTTTTCTTTCCAATCGGGAAAGAGTTCATTCATGGCTCGGGGCTCAAATACAGCCCCAGAAAGGATATGTGCACCTACTTCGGAGCCTTTTTCGACTACGCAAACCAGTAATTCTTGGTCATTTTCATTTGCAAGCTGCATCAGCTTACAAGCAGTTGATAGTCCAGCTGGGCCGGCACCGACGATGACTACGTCAAACTCCATCGATTCTCGTTCCACGGGAGGCTCCTTATGTTCGTATTTTTATAATGCACTATTGATGAAACAAATAATGCAATGTGTCAAAAACATGTAAATTAGTTGTCGCCCTGCAAGGTAATCCAGGTTGACGTTTACGTCAACAGTAAGTACATTGCATAGCAGGTTACGTTAACGTTAACTGTCGACGCATTTTATGCGTTGGTAAACGTGGTGTTAACGCCTTTTGCAAGCTAGCCTTGTAAAAACGGACGTTCCACGGTTTCTTTTTTAACGTAAAGTGCTTTATTAAAGTTTCAAAAAGCGTGGTGAAGTAATACGTTTTTAATTTTTAATAGTTAATTATTAGTGAAACGTAATAGACACCGACGAACTCTATAATTGAGGTAAATATGAAAATACTCGTACCGGTCAAACGCGCGATCGACTACAACGTTAAGGTAAGAGTGAAAGCCGATGAATCTGGCGTCGACCTTACTAATGCAAAAATGGCCATCAACCCGTTTTGTGAAATTGCTGTTGAAGAAGCAGTAAGATTAAAAGAAAAGGGCATTGCTACTGAAATCGTTGTCGTTTCAATTGGCGATAAAAGCTGCCAGGAACAAATTCGCACAGCACTGGCATTAGGTGCTGATCGCGGCATTCAGATTGATACCGATCAAAACTTAGATTCTTTGCAAGTTGCTAAGCTACTAGCAAAAGTTGTCGAAGAAGAAGCGCCACAACTGGTTATCCTAGGCAAGCAAAGCATCGACTCTGATAATAATCAGACGGGCCAAATGCTTGCAGCATTAACGGGAATGCCTCAGGGCACGTTTGCTTCTGAAGTAGCCATTGACGGTGAAAAAGTGCACGTTACACGTGAAGTGGACGGCGGCCTTCAAACTATTGCGCTTTCTCTTCCTGCGGTAGTAACCACTGATCTTCGCTTAAACGAACCTCGTTATGCATCACTTCCAAACATCATGAAGGCAAAACGCAAGCCTTTAGATGTTAAAGCAGCTGCAGACTTTGGTGTAGCGCTAGAGTCTCACGTGAAAGTGCTTAAAGTAACGCCACCGCCACAGCGCGAGGGTGGTATCAAGGTAGCAGACGTTGCTGAGTTAGTAGATAAACTTAAAAATGAAGCGAAGGTGATCTCATGACAGTACTTGTATACGCAGAACACGACAATGCGAGCCTAAAAACCGAAACGAATAAGCTAGTACACGCTGCAAAGCAAATGGGTGGCGACATTCATGTATTGGTTGCTGGCGAGGGATGTCAAGCGGTTGCCGATGCAGCGGCGCAAGTAGACGGCGTTACTAAGGTATTGCTTGCAGACAACGCGGTTTACAAATATCAGCTAGCTGAGAATGTTGCAGACCTAGTACTTGAACTAGCCGGCGATTATTCTCATGTCATTGCTGCAGCAACAACCACAGGCAAGAACTTCATGCCTCGCGTTGCGGCACTACTCGATGTAGCTCAAATTTCTGATATTATTGGCGTAGAAAGCGAAGATACGTTTATTCGCCCTATTTACGCGGGTAATGCGATAGCGACTGTACAATCAGGCGACGCAACGAAAGTGATTACTGTGCGAGCTGCGTCTTTCGATGCCGCTCCAACAGGTAACAGCGCTGAAGTTACTGCTATCGACGTAGTAAAAGCAAACGAGAAGTCTGATTTTGTATCTGAAGAGCTTACAGAGTCAGAGCGTCCTGAGCTTACTGCTGCCGATGTCGTTATTTCTGGCGGTCGCGGTATGCAAAACGGCGAGAACTTCAAGCTGCTTGAAGGTATTGCTGACAAACTAGGCGCAGCTATGGGTGCATCTCGTGCAGCCGTTGATGCCGGTTTTGTGCCCAACGACATGCAAGTGGGTCAAACAGGAAAGATTGTTGCTCCTCAGCTTTATATTGCAGTGGGTATTTCTGGTGCCATTCAGCATCTTGCTGGTATGAAAGACTCTAAAGTTATCGTTGCGATTAACAAAGACGAAGAAGCGCCTATTTTCCAAGTTGCAGATTACGGCTTGGTGGGTGACTTGTTTGACGTGCTTCCAGAATTGGAAGGTGCGATTTAAAACCATATACCGACGTTGGAAACAGCGAGATGAATAAGAAGGGCTGCCAATGGGCAGCCCTTCTTGTAGGGAGTCTGTAATTATTTTTTATTTGTATTTGTCGTGACTTAGACGCGAACTACGGAGTTCTCTTCAAAACTAACCGGCGATGTTCTGTATGCATCGGCTTCCCAGTCATTTTCCCAAGTTTTACCGTCTAAAAGATAGCGAAATTGATATTCGGCATCTTTTTCTAGGTTAACTGTTAGGGTGAAGTCACCGCTTTTCAGCTTTTTCATCGACAGGGGCTTTTCGTCCCAGCCAGTAAAATCCCCGCAAAGCTCTGCATTTTTCGCGTCTCCTGCTGCTTCCGCATTCAGTCGAAATGTCACTTTGCACACTGGTTTAGATTTAAGGTATTGCTTCTTAAGACTCATAATGTGTTTCTCTTCAACGTAGCGAAAAAATTATTTCAAGAAAAAGTGTCTTTTCTAACGCTCTTTTTCAATTGAGCGCATAAATAATCACCGATTATCGAAAGTTTTTCAATCAGACTTTTTATTAGCCCAATAATTCCTTATATTACTGGTGCTTTATATAGTGATACGATTTTTCGAAAAAAGTACATAAAATCTAACAATCTATGTAAAGCAAAAAAAAGAAAAATCAGTACACTGGTTAGACACGATAATAAAATATCAGGTCTTATTTAACAGACCTCTGCAACACGTTCCTAGGGATAGAAAAATGAAGTACTCTGGTTTAAAGAAAAGTGGTATACCACTTATTATCATTGTTGTTGCGTTCGTTGCCGCAGCAATTATGATCAGCGCGAAAAAGCCACCTGAACAAGTTCCCGTTGAGATACCAGCCTTTTTGGTAGACGCCCAAGAGGTATCTCCTGAGTCTATTAGTTTTGTCGTCAGTTCACAGGGCAATGTTGTCCCAAAACATCAGACTGCGTTGAGTGCTCAGGTAAGTGGACAGGTCGTCTCTCTATCTGACCATTTTGTGGTAGGGGGCACGTTTAAAAAAGGTGATGTGCTTGCGGTGCTAGAGCAAGATGATTACATGACCGATATGAAGCTTGCTGAGGCTGAGCTTGCCCAAGCACAAGCTGCACTGGAAGAGGAAATTGCACAAGGGAAAGTTGCCGAACAAGAATGGCGTTCAGTACGCAACTCAACGCCCCCCGAGCTGGGGTTGCGCAAACCGCAACTGGCAAAAGAGCAAGCAAATGTAAAAGCTTCCGAAGCAAAATTAGAACGTGCAAGACGTAACTTGGAGCGCACTAAAATAAAAGCGCCTTACAACGGTATTGTGGTTGAGCGAAATATCGATTTAGGTCAGTTTGTAGCAATGGGAACGCCAATTGGTATGGTATATTCAACGGATACCGCTGAAGTAAGATTGCCAATTACCGATGGCGACCTGAGGTTTATCAACATTGCCGACCAATCATCAGACGGTGCAGAAGTTACGTTGCGAGCCACGGTAGGCGGTGCAAAACGCAGTTGGGGTGGGCGCTTGGTTCGCTCTGAAGGTATTTTAGATACCGGAAGTCGCGTCGTTTTTGCCGTCGTTGAAGTATCGCTACCATATCAAATAAATGATGAAAAAGACTCTCCACTCCGATTTGGACAATTTGTTGAAGCCGAGATTACCTCAGGCAGAGACGAAAGCTTAATCGTACTTCCTCGCAATATTCTTCGTTTAGATAATACCGTGCTGACGGTAAATGAAAATCGCGAGCTTGAAATTGTTCCTGTTGATGTAACACGTACCACGGCTGAAGACGTGTTTATCAGCGGCGGTATCGACGAAGGCACGCTGGTAGTGACAAGTGCAGTTCCTAACCCTTATAACGGAATGAAAGTTCGTTTACCAGGCGACGAAATAGTGTTAGCTGAAGAAGCTGAACTAGACAACAATACTGACAAGAGTTCAGAAAAAGAACAGATTAATACTGAGACGTCAGAAGGTGGCAACGAATGAGTCGTGTAGATACCCATGGTGGTTTAATCTCTTGGTTTGCACGCAACAACGTAGCCGCTAACTTATTGATGTGGCTATTGGTCGTTGGTGGCTTATTTGGTGCATTTTCCATTCAAAAACAAGTGTTTCCAAGTTTCGAAATTGATGTAGTCAATGTTCGAGTTCCTTATTTGGGCGCAGCGCCACAAGAAGTGGAAGAGGGCGTACTGCTTAAAATAGAAGAAGCCGTAAAAGAGCTTGAGGGAATTAAGCAGCTTAACGCTACCGCCGTTGAAGGTATGGGGACTGTCAGTATTCAAGTGGAAGAGGGCTACGACGTTAAGTCTTTGCTCGATGAAATTAAGGTACAGGTTGATGCAATCCCCAGCTTTCCTGCCGATACGGAAAAGCCGGTTATATATCGACAAAAGATTCAGCAAGACGTTATCTGGGTCTCGGTGTATGGCGATGCCAGCGAGCGAGAATTAAAAGAGTTTGCCAAAGACCTTCGCGATGATATTGCAAACCTTCCGGGTATTTCGAGTGTTCAGGTGGTGGGCGCTCGCGATTATGAGATTTCAATTGAGTTATCTGAGTCTGATCTGCAAAAGTATAATCTTACCTTCGCTGATGTTGTGGCCCGCCTTAGCCAGTCAAGTATCGATTTGCCAGGCGGCTCAATTAGAACTGAAAACGGTGACATTTTATTAAGAACAAAAGGTCAGGCGTACACGGGTTGGGATTTTTCACAAATTATCTTAGTGTCAAACAGCAATGGCACGCGTGTAACACTTGGTGACGTTGCCTATATCAATGATGGCTTTATTGAGAATAATCAGTACGCCCTGTTTGACGGAAAAGATGCTGTAAGCTTGCGCGTAAGAGCAGTGGGCGACCAAAATGCTCTAGAAATTTCTGAGCAAGTTAATCAATACATCGATACAGCGAAAGAAACGTTCCCAGCGCATATTACGGCAGACACATGGGGAGATAGCTCGTTTTACCTCGCTGATAGATTAAACATGATGCTCGAAAATATGTTTTTCGGTGCATTATTAGTGTTTTTAGTGCTGTCACTGTTTCTCAAAATTAAACTGGCCTTTTGGGTGATAGTTGGCCTACCAGTCTGCTTTTTAGGCACATTACTGGTTATGCCATTAGACATGATCGGCGTGTCTATCAATATGTTAAGTTTATTCGCCTTTATACTTGTGCTGGGAATTGTGGTAGATGACGCCATTATTATGGGGGAGTCTGCCTACTCCGAAATAGACGCGAAGGGCCATAGCGCCGAAAATGTTATTGCTGGGGTTAAAAAGGTAGCAATGCCAGCCACCTTTGGGGTGTTAACAACCATTGCTGCATTTTCACCAATGCTGATGGTGTCTGGACCCTTTGGCATCATATGGAAAACCATCGGTATGGTGGTTATTGTGTGTCTTGTCTTCTCTCTAATAGAGTCGAAACTCATATTACCCGCGCATTTAGTGCACATGAAACTCAAGCCGTACGACCCAGCGAAAGCAAATAAGTTTCAGCGCTTTAGAGACTTTTTTAGCGAAGGCATCAAGAGGTTTATTCACAATACCTATGCTCCATTTTTGGCTAAGGCCGTGAGAAACCGCTATACCACCGTAGCCACTTTCCTAGCCATGCTTATTCTAACGGTTGGTTTATTTGGCGGCGGGATTGTGCGGTTTGTATTTTTCCCCAGTATTCCAAGCGACTTTATGTCGGCAAGCTTTGAATTAGAGCCGGGCTCGTCTATTGCTCAGCGCGACCGCGTGCTCGATACCCTTCGAGATGCCATGGGTAGAATGGACAAAAAGATTGAAGAAGAAACGGGCACTAACGTTATTAAACACGCCATGACCTTCAATAACGGAAACTTGGGTGGTGAAATTTTTGCAGAGCTCACCAAAGGGGAAACTCGCACACTGTCAGACTTTGATATTCAAGATCGCTGGCGGGAAGAAGTACCAGAGATCCCCGGTGTGAAAACCTTTAGCATTAGCTCGCCAGGTGGGCCAGGCGGTGGTGCAGACCTCAGTTTTGAATTTAGTTCTAGCGACATTAATGCGCTTCGCGCCATTACGGATGAAATAAAAGAAGTTCTTGATACCTACGAAGGCGTTACCGACATTAACGATACGTTCTCTGGTGGTAGCGATGAAATTCAGCTGGCGCTTAAGCCACAAGCGGATGCCCTTGGCATTACGTTGCAGCAGTTAGGGCAACAAGTTCGCTTTGGTTTTTACGGCGCGCAGGTACAGCGTATTCAGCGTGACGATGAAGAAATTAAAGTGATGGTGCGCTATCCAAAATCTGAACGCAGCTCTATTGAGCACCTTGAAAATATGCGCGTGCGAGCGCCAAACGGCCAAGAAATTCCTTTTGAGCAAGTTGCGACCTTCAATTTAGGTCAAGGCTTCGACTCTATCATTCGCGTTGACGGTAAACGCTCGGTTACCATTACAGGTGTAGTGGATAAGGCCTTAATGGACCCGTCAGAGGTGACGTATGATGTTGTAGATAACATTATACCAGACTTACTTGCTCGCTATCCCAACGTTGAATTTAAACTACAGGGTAACTCGAAAGAACAAGCAGATGCTATTTTCAGTTTGATGCAAGGACTGCTGTTTGCTCTGTTTGCCATTTATGCCCTGTTGGCCATTCCGCTTCGCTCTTACAGTCAGCCGCTTATTATTATGTCGGTAATACCGTTTGGCGTGGTGGGTGCCATTATTGGTCACTTGGTGCTTGGTATGGCGGTAAGCGTGCTGTCCATCTGCGGAATTATCGCGCTGTCGGGGGTTGTGGTAAACGACAGCCTCATTATGGTTGATTTTGTTAACCGGGCACGTAAGGAAGGACTGTCGTTAATGGATGCCGCCATAAGTGCTGGTACGCAGCGCTTTAGGGCCATTATCCTGACTTCACTGACTACCTTTATGGGCCTGATGCCTATCGTATTTGAACGCAGCTTACAGGCGCAAATTGTAATACCAATGGCCATTTCACTGGCGTTCGGTATTTTGTTTGCCACTGTCATTACACTGCTTCTTGTTCCGGCGCTTTACTTAATTCTTAACGACATAAGAATGATTTTTAAGGGTAAGAATAGCGGGGCAAACAGCAATTCTGAAATTGAAAATGCAGGCTGATCTTAAAATAGCCGAGTTTTTAAGGAGAGTAATTTGAAAATTAAAATAATGCGTTCATTTGCTGTGGTGCTTGCGGCCGGTGCTGCGGTTGCCTGTAACTCGGCGTACCAATCTGATTCGGCCTCAAAAGAAGGCGCAGACATCTTCAGCCCAAGCGCACAAGAAGTAAGCGTTCAAGATACAGGCACTTCTATAAAGCAGCCTACGCTGTCTGTTACATCGGGGGCTTACCCAACAACAAAAACGGTTGCTCAAGTAGACAACTATCATGGGGTAAGTGTCAACGACCCTTACCGATGGTTAGAAGCGCAGAATACACCTGAAGTAAAAGCGTGGGTTGATGCGCAAAATGCGTTAGCTAAACCGCTGTTAAGTGCGCTTCCATCTCACAAGCGTTATAAAGAGCGCCTAACTGCGCTTTGGGATTACGAGAAGTACTCTACACCTTATATGGTTAATTCGACGGTGTTTTATACGTACAACAACGGACTACAGAATCAGTACGTCATGTATGTGTCTGGTGATGTGGAAGGAGAATTTGAAGTACTTATCGATCCTAACACGCTAAGTGACGATGGCA
The DNA here is from genome assembly GCF_048987005.1 of Alteromonas ulvae. Lineage (GTDB taxonomy): Bacteria > Pseudomonadota > Gammaproteobacteria > Enterobacterales > Alteromonadaceae > Alteromonas. The sequence continues at coordinate 2,004,511 of NZ_CP185261.1, forward strand.
CCGTGTCTATGGCCTCTACCGAGGTGAGCCCCCAAGCAAGTTATCTTGCCTATACACTGTCTGACGGCGGCAGCGATTGGAAAACAGTGCACGTACGAGATGTGAGTACAAAGCAAGACGTTAACGATATCTTAAGCGGTGTGAAATTCACTAACATCGCTTGGTTGCCTGACGAAACGGGTTTTTACTATTCTCGCTACCCAAAAGATGAAAACGGTGAGTATGACGATAGCCAAACCGTTTCAATTTACTTTCATGAATTGGGCACTGAGCAGGGCGAAGACAAGCTTGTATTTAAGTTTGATGATAAACCAACATGGAACCCGTATCCTGAGGTAATTCAAGATGGCGAAACGCTGCTTATTTCTGTATTCGAAGGCTATCAGTCAAATGGTGTCTATGCGAAATCCCTTACCGAAGAAGGGCCTCTGGTACCAATTTTTGATAAATGGGATGGCAGGTACGAGCTAATCGGTGAAGAAGGCAACATGCTCTTTTTCTCATCTACTGAAAACGCACCTACCGGAAAGGTAATTCAAGTTTCCCTAACGGATAGCCCGGCAAGCGATACGTCATCAACGGGCAAAGTCGTCGGTGATAGAACCACCATCATTCAAAGTAGTGATGCAACGCTTAGCGATGTTTCTCTGTTTGGCGACAAACTGTTTGTACAGTACTTAAAAGACGTAAAAGCACACGTTGTTGTGTTTGACACCAAAGGCAATAAGTTAAAGGAATTAGCGTTTTCAGATATTGGTAATGTATCGGGCTTTAATGGCAGTAAAAATGCAAACTCGACATTTTATAAGCTGACCGGTTTTACAAACCCTGGGCAGGTTTTTAAATACGATTTAAACACCGGAACAAGCTCTGTTTTTAAAACCATTGAAACTGGCGTCAATTACGACAACTACGTGACCAAGCAAGTGTTCTATACCAGTAAAGATGGCACCCAAGTACCTATGTTTATTGTGCATAAAAAAGGCATAGAACTCGACGGCAATAACAAAACATTATTGTACGGGTATGGCGGTTTTAATATTTCTTTACTGCCTAGCTACTCTATTTCTCGCATGGTGTGGGTAGAGCAGGGTAACGTGCTCGCTGTCGCGAACATTCGTGGTGGGGGGGAATACGGCGAGCAATGGCATCAAGCTGGCACTAAATTAAACAAGCAGAACGTGTTTGATGATTTTATATCAGGGGCAAATTTTCTGATTGATAAAGGCTATACATCAAGTGAAAAGCTGGCGGTGCAGGGCGGTTCAAATGGAGGCTTATTGGTTGGTGCTGTTATCACTCAACGGCCGGATTTGTTTGCTGCAGCCTTACCGGCAGTGGGCGTGTTAGACATGCTGCGCTACCATACGCCAAGCGCGAATGCTCGGGCATGGTCTTCAGACTATGGATTGAGTGAAGACAAAGAACAGTTTGAAGCGCTTTATGCTTATTCGCCGTTACACAACACAAAAGCAGGCACGTGTTACCCCGCGACTATGGTAACCACAGGCGACCACGACGATAGGGTTGTCCCTTGGCACAGTTATAAATTTGCTGCACAGCTTCAAGCCGCCCAAGGTTGTGATAACCCCATACTGCTAAAAGTTGAGACCAGAGCAGGTCATGGTGCTGGCACACCCACATGGATGCGTATTCAGGGCTATGCCGACCAATGGGCTTTTCTAGAAGCTGCTTTGCACTAGGTTTTATGCCCTAATGACCAACTAAAATTCACCTATTTTACTCTATATTAAGAAGTCGCTCTTATGAGCGGCTTTTTTTGTTTGCATTTCGTACAAAGATAAATATACTGTATATATACAGTGTGGTTTAAAATGATTCGAGTTAAAATGGCGTCACTCTTTCTTACTACTGCAACCATGTAGAAAAACTAGGTAGAAAGCGTGTTCCGATGATGATTAAGCTTTGGCAGGAGAGACGATATGCAAACAGGTATTAAGTCAGTAGATACGTTAATTACTAAATATGGCATTTTAGTGAGTCCTGGTGCAGATGAATTTCAACGTCGAGTGCGATTGACTGGCGGTGACGAAAGAGCAAACAGCTTACCGTTTTGCATGTACCAAAAAGTAGCGCATGCGCCGTTATCGAAGTGTTTTAATGTTCACCACTTCTACTTGCCTTCACACAAGGGAAAGCTGGCGAGTTTTTTGTTTGACGAAAAGGGTAACCTTATAGAACAGGTTTACTATCAACGTGTGGCGCGTTGGGTGAAAGTATGCAGAAAGTTAGAACAGTTAGTAAGGCGCGCTAAGCAAGACGTTCAGTTAGCGGCATAATTGGATAACTGGAAAAAGAGCTATTTGATAGTAATATTGGTACATAAAAAAGCGGTAGCTGCAATGCAAGCTACCGCTTTATTTTTTATAGATTGCGAAATAAGGTTTTAGTAAAAACTTTTTCTGAATTCGATACCGAAAACACGAGGCTGGTTATCGATAGCAGTCAAGTTGTTAAAGTCGATTGCTCCTCGAAGGTTCTCTTCATCAGTGATGTTTCGACCAAATAAAGCCACGGTGTACTCATGGTCAAAATTCTCATACCCTAAACGAAGACCACCCTCAAATTGACTGTCTGTTTGGAATTCAATAGCGTCATAAAGGAAGATATTTGTTTGGCCTTGCCATGCCCAATCAGTAAAGGCAAAGAGCTCACCGGAATCGCCCATTGGGATTGAGTATCGCGCTGTGAATACAAATGTTTGCTCAGGTGCTTGTGGGAATGGGTTGCCGTCAACTACGGCTAAGCCACCGACAAGCTCATCAGTGACAGTACACTGGCCTGAGCCACAAGGTGCAACGCGTAGGTTCGGATCGTCAATTTCCGTGTCGTTAAAGCTGTAGCCTGCCGTCAACAAAATATTATCAGTTGCCAGCCACTTAACGTCAAATTCAAATCCTTTACCAGTGCCTTTATCAGCATTGATAAGTTGAGTCAGGTTATCTGTACCGCCAATTGCAGTAAACTGCATATCGTCGATACTATAATAGTAAACGGAACCATTGAAGCGCAAAGTGTCGTCGAGTAGATCTGCTTTAAAACCAATCTCGAAAGAATCCATCACTTCTGATTCAGCTACAGATGGTGCAGACCCAAACGCTACATCTCTTCCCTGAATGGAAGGGCCACGGAAGCCATGGGCGTAACGAGCATACACACTCACTTCACTGTTTAATTTGTGATTAAGGCTTAAGTCACCGCTGATTCGTTGATCATCAACCGTAATGGGAGCAAAAGGCACAGATGCAGTACCATTGGTGTCAATTAGCGTCTTTTCGTCGTCGGTGTACCGGATACCTGCAACAAGCGTAGTAGCATCAGAAACTTTATATTCAGCTTGACCAAATATAGCCCACAATGAACTCTCATGAGTTACTGTAGCAATAGTAAAACCTGGGTCAGTCGTAACGTCAAATTCTGATTCAAATAGGAAAACACCTGTTTGCCAAGTAAAGTTACCTTTATCACTGCTTGCTAATCGAAGTTCTTGCGTGACCTGTTGAAGATTATCAAGAAGGTCTGTTGTGTCAGAAGCAAAAGGTATAAAACCAGGGAATGATGTGACTGGTGTATCACCAATACCATCAAAGTCTGAGTCTGCAAGGTAGTCAGCAGAAGTGATTCCGCCAGGAATCTCAGTACCTTGTGGGGCAATCGCGCCACCATCGACATCACCACGACTGCTACCATCTGCTTGTTCGTATGATGTGATTGACGTAAGAGTCATACCGTCTTTTAAGAAGAAGTCTAGCGTTAGTGAGATGCCTTCATTTGTATATTTCTGACGATTTCCAGCCCCACCATCATAGTAAACTGTATCGCGATCGTAGTTTTGATTGAATTCATTCGAGCCAGTAGTAAGTGCATTACCTCTGAATATCGTTGATGTGCCATCAAGGTCTCGGCCGTGAACAGAAAGTAACGCAGTCATATCGAAGCTAGTTGGTTCCCATAAAAGCTGACCTCGCCAAGCTAACTCTTCATATTCGCCCAGTGAATCTGATTCGCCTGTAAAACCATTATCAATCCAGTTATCTCTGTTTTGAGAAAGTACTGAAAAACGACCTGACAATTCATCAGTGAGGCCACCGCCTATCGCTGCTTCTGCGTTGAATGTACCCAAGTTACCCACACTTACTTCAGTGAACGCTTCAAAATCTTGAGTAGGCTTGTTTGACTCAAACTTAACGATACCTGCTGTGGTGTTTCGGCCGAAAAGCGTCCCTTGTGGCCCGCGAAGTACCTCAACTTGCGATACGTCGAAAAGTGGGAAGCTCTTAAGGATTACGTTTTCTTTAACAACCCCATCCATCATGATTGCAACAGGCTGAGATGCTGCTAAGTCGAAGTCGGTATTACCAAGACCGCGAATGTAAAAACGCGGGGCAACACGACCGTTTGATGATTCTGCATAGAGGCCAGGTACGCGTGTTGCTAATTCAAGAATATCACCGCCACCTGAGAAGAGGCTCTCAAATTGTTCGCCACTGAGAGTGGATATTGAGATAGGAACTTCCTGAATAGACTGCGTGCGTTTTTGCGCAGTTACAGTAATCTTTTCAAGTGCTGATTCTTTTTTTTCAGTCGTAGTAGTTTCTTGACCAAGTGCCGAAGCACTGAAAGCTGCGCTAACAGCTAACGCCAATGAAGCGATTTTATATGAACTCATTTTTTTCACCAAGATGATTGTGTCAGTTGCTTTGTAGTGTTGTGCGCTTGTTGTTTTTGTATTTACGCAGCGAGCGCGAGTTTACCTAAATTAATAAGAAAATGCTGTAGTTTTTAGCGAAATTACCAGTAATTTACACATAGATAAAGCAGAATAAAGCGGCTAATTACGCTTAAACTTGGCCCTATACTGGGAGGGCGAAAGGCCCGTGATTTTTTTAAATAAACGGGTAAAAGAGCTTAAATCTTCGTAACCCACAGCATTAATAATCTTCTCCAAAGAAATTGCGGTGGTTTCTAATAGCTTGCGAGCCTGCTCTATTCTCAACGATTGAAGATATTGCCCAGGCGTTGTGCCGCAGGCAAGCTTGAAACGCCTAGTTAATGTGCGCTCGGTCATGTTATGGGTAGTTGCTAACGCACTCACAGAAATCGTGTCGGCGAGATGCTCTTCTATAAATGACTGTACCGCCATAATATCTTCATCAGAATGAAAACGGCGTTGCCGACTGCTTGCATAGGCAGTTTGATTGGTTCTAGAGAAATCGAGAACGTGGGATTTTGCGGTGTCGCTGGCAATCTGATGGCCGCAGTATCTTTCTATAAGCAAGATCGCTAAATCTATCCACGCCATACCGCCACCCGCACAATAAATATTATCCTGCTCCGTCACCATTTTTTCAGGTTGTAAATCTACGTTGTGATATCGCTGTGTAAACTTATCGGCGTAGCCCCAATGGGTGGTTGCTACTTTATTATCGAGTAAGCCCGTCTCTGCTAATAAAAAGGTGCCGGTGCAGTTAGCCGCAATATCAGCGCCTATTTTTTGTAAGCGTTTTATATGCACCAGCTGTGACTGATTTTCAGTAAGTACGGCGTCAATATCCCCACCTATAGTGGGGATAAGCAATATATCGGTATGACTCACATCTTCTATGGCAATATTTGGAGTGAGAGTAAGCTGATTTGAACAATGAAAAGGCTGTCCATGGGCGCTCGCAAGCTGAACCTTAAACTTCTGTGAAGTGGGCAGGTTGTGAATTCGCTGCCAACTAATTCCCGCAAAAGCGAATACATCAAGTGCCCCGGTAATCGCCGAGGCGAGGGCGTGATTAAAACCAAAAACGGTGACGGTAAACGGGGCGTTATTCATACAACTCATTCATGAAGATAATGCGACTTATGATATTTAATTAGTTTAAATGATTGATGGCTGTTTTGACCATTATTGTGTCATTAATGACAATAATGGCACGATAACGAATATGACACAATGCATTAACAATTATTCGTGGAGATGAACATGGCCGATCAAATTATTCCCCGTAGAGAAATGCAGTTTCAGTTATACGAAGTGCTAGACACAGAAGCACTTTGTTCAAAAGCACGCTTTGAAGATCATAACGTAGAAACATTTAATGCTGTAGTCGACATGGCAGAAAAAATGGCGGAAGAACTTTTTCTTCCCCATAACGCTATTGCAGATAAAAACGAGCCTACGTTTGACGGCAAAAAAGTCACCATGATTGACGATGTCAAAGTGGCCTTTGATACCTACAGAGAATCGGGCTTTATCGCCGGACATTTTGATTATGAAGACGGCGGTATGCAGCTCCCTGTTACCGTAATGAATGCGTGTGCCGGTTATTTCCTCGCGGCAAACCCATCAACCACATCGTACCCGTTCTTAACCGCGGCAGCGGCAAACGTAATTAAGCATTTTGCCTCAGACGATATCAAAAATGCGTTTTTACCTAAAATGCTCACCGGTGATTTTACTGGCACGATGGCGTTGACAGAACCCCATGCAGGCTCTGCACTTGCAGACATCCGCACCACAGCGAAGCCTCAAGAAGACGGTAGCTATCGGGTAAAAGGCAGTAAAATTTATATATCAGGCGGTGAACACGAACTTTCAGACAACATTGTTCACCTTGTACTGGCAAAAATTCCTGGTGGCCCTGCTGGTGTCAAAGGGATTTCACTTATCGCAGTGCCTAAGTTTCGATTAGACGCAGAGGGCAACCCGAGTGAGCGAAATGATGTGTCACTCGCTGGCCTAATCCATAAAATGGGTTATCGCGGCACTACATCAACGGCGCTTACGTTTGGTGATAACGATGATTGTCACGGCTATTTAATTGGCGAACCTCATCAAGGCTTGCGCTATATGTTCATGATGATGAACGAAGCGCGAATTGGGGTTGGCTATGGTGCTGCCATGATTGGCTATCGCGGATATCGGTACTCTCTCGATTATGCAAAAGACAGAACCCAAGGCCGTGCTGCTCCGAACTTGGCGCCTGAAGATGATCCAACGCCAATCATTAATCATGGCGATGTTCGCCGTATGTTGCTAGCGCAAAAGTCGTATTGCGAAGGTGGTATGTCTCTTTGCCTTTACGGCAGCATGTTGATAGACGAGCTTGAAACAGAACAAGATGAAGCCAAGCGTACCGAGCTTTCTCAACTGCTCGATTTGCTGACACCTGTATTTAAAGCTTGGCCGTCAGAGTTTGGCCCTAAAGCCAATGACTTGGCCATACAAGTATTAGGTGGCGCAGGGTACACCCGTGAATATCCAGTAGAGCAGTGCTGGCGTGATAACCGTTTAAACCCTATCCATGAGGGAACGAACGGCATTCAGGCTCTCGATCTGCTTGGCAGAAAGCTATGGCAACATGAAGGAAAAGGCCTTCAAGTGCTTCTTTCTCGCGTAACCGGTGATATGAAGCGAGCGGAAACACCCCGTGCTCAAGCCATTGCTAAAAAACTTAAGCCTTACCTCGATAAGCTAGGGGAGTTAATCCAGCAAGCGGCTGGCGACTTGCGTTCAGACAAACAGTCGGTACTACTCACTAACGCAAGCTGCTTCCTTAACGTGTTTTCTAGTTGTGTGGTTAGCTGGATTTGGTTGCGCCAAGCCAATGTGGCAGAGCAGGCGTTAACTCAAGGGGCTAAAGGCCAAGACGTAGATTTTTATGAAGGCAAGCTTGCCGCCGCGGAATACTTTTTAAACTGGGAATTACCGCTAGTGCAAAGAGACATCGACGTATTGTCTTCACATGACACAACCTGCGATAGCGTAAAAGCAGCCTATTTCTGAGAAAACTAGAATGTGCTTCACAACCAATTAATGCAGTGAAGCACAAGTATCGCGAATAAAACGTGGAGCAAAATGCATGAACGTAGCGGCAAATGTACAAGATAAACATATTTTAATTACGGGTGGAGGCTCTGGAATTGGGGCGGCATCTGCAAAAGTATTGTGCGAGCGAGGGGCACTGGTTGGGGTAGCAGATTTAAATCTAGACAATGCCAAAGCCCTGGCTGAAGCGCTTTGCCAGGCTGGCGGTAAAGCCTACGCAGTTGCAGTAGACGTAACTGACCCTGCGCAAGTTAAAGCCATGTTCGAAACGGCGTATTCACAGCACGAAAAAGTAGACGTGGTGATTAACAATGCAGGTATCGATCACTTTCCTGCGCCTCTCACCGAGGTAGACGATGCCATGTTTATGAAAAATATTCAGGTTAACCTCGCCGGCGTGTGGTATTGCATGAAAAATGCCCTTAAGCATATGACGGCAAACGGCGGCGGCCACATTATTAACATAGCCTCTGTTGCTGGCCTTCGCTCTGCGCCCATGATCAGCGCCTATAGCGCGTCGAAGCACGGTGTTATCGGCCTTACCAAGTCGGCCGCTGTAGAGTATGCCCGAGCAAACATTCGCATTAATGCAGTGTGCCCAAGCTTTGTTGATACTCCTATGGTACAAGGCGTTCTGTCTAAACTCGACGAACGCGGTCAGAAAGGCTTAGTGGGCGCAAATCCAATGAAGCGCTTGGGTAAACCAGAAGAAATTGCCAATGCTATTGCGTGGTTATGTAGCGATGAATCGTCGTTTATGACAGGCCAATCAGTCGTACTTGATGGCGGTATGCTAGCTTAAAGGCAAGACAGAAAAATACAGCAAAGAACACTGAATAAGGATTATAACCATGAAAAATTTATTCGATTTAACAGGAAAAGTAGCACTTGTAACAGGCGCAAGCCGTGGTATTGGCGAGTCTATTGCACGTTTGCTAGCTCAGTATGGCGCTCACGTTATTGTTTCAAGCCGCAAAATAGACGGTTGCGAAGCGGTAGCATCATCAATTCGCGATGCAGGCGGTAAAGCAACAGCATTGGCCTGTCATGTGGGCGAAATGGAGCAAATTACTGAAACATTTGCCACTATTAAGCAAGACTTCGGAAAGCTAGACATTTTGGTGAATAATGCGGCGGCAAACCCCTACTTCGGCCATATCCTAGACACCGACCTCGGCGCCTACAACAAAACCGTAGACGTTAACATTCGCGGCTATTTCTTCATGTCTATTGAAGCGGGCAAAATGATGAAACTGCAGGGCGGTGGCGTAATATTAAATACGGCCTCGGTGAATGGTGTAACACCGGGTGACATGCAGGGTATTTACTCTATTACTAAAGCAGCAGTAATAAGCATGACGAAGTCATTCGCGAAAGAATGCGGCAGCTTAAATATTCGCGTAAATGCATTATTACCTGGCTTAACCGATACGAAGTTTGCTTCTGCGCTGACGTCTAACGATCAAATTTTAAAGCATGCACTTAAAGTGATCCCGCTTGGCAGAGTGGCCGACCCTGATGAAATGGCTGGCACCGTGTTATACCTTGTTTCTGATGCGTCTAGCTACACCACAGGCACGACAGTGGTGGTTGATGGTGGTATGCTTGCGTAAGGATATAAATTACGAATAAGCGCTTAAAAAGCGTATTAAGGTGACACAATGCATATATGGGTAGACGCAGACGCGTGTCCCGGTGCAATTAAAGAAATCTTATTTAAGGCAGCCCGACGCACTGGGCTGCCTTTATCTTTAGTTGCCAATCATTCAATGTCGGTACCACTCGACAAGCACATCACACTCACCGTAGTTCCCTCAGGTTTTGATGCGGCAGATGACTATATTGTCGAAAAAATTGAAGCGGGTGATTTAGCGATTACCAACGATATTCCGCTGGCCGCAGATATACTGGCTAAAGGTGCGAGTGCGGTGAATACCCGTGGGGATGAATTTGATAAATCATCAATACGCGCAGCGCTAACAATGCGCGATTTTATGGATACCATGCGTTCTAGCGGTGAGCACACGGGCGGCCCAAAAGCGTTTTCTCAGCGCGATAAGCAAAACTTCGCCAACGCACTGGATAGACTGCTTATGCAGGGTATTAAAGCAGCAAAAAACTAATTTCGCTGCCCGTTATCACATCTATTGTGACTATCGGGAGGTGCTAAGCATACGCTTCGCGGTAAAGCTGCTCTAGTTCTTCAGACTTAGGCACTGTAGGGTTATTAGCCGGTGATCCGGAAGCCAGCGCTTGTTTCGCCATCAGCTCGATTATGTTGTCGTAGGGCGCTTTTTCGATGCCAAATGAAGACATTGTAGGAACGTCAAGCTCACGATTTAAATGGTGCAAAAAGTCGATCAGCTTTTCATGGGCATCTTCGTAAGAACCAGTGCTACTTGGCTGGCCAGTTAAGCCTAAGTGATGGGCAACCTCAGCATATTTAGATGGACTTCCCGATAGCGAATACGCGGTTACCAAAGGCAGAAGCATTGCGTTACTCATACCGTGGGGTACATGAAAGTGCACGCCAAGCGGTCTGCTCATACCATGTACCAATGCAACTGACGCGTTAGAGAATGCTAAGCCAGCCAAACTTGCGCCTAGCATCATGGCCTCTTTGGCTTTAATATCCTCAGGTTTTTTGCATGCAGCAATAAGGTGTGGGGCTATCAATCGCATGGCGGCAATGGCCTGTTGGTCGCTAAACGGGTTGGATTTTTTACTTACATAAGCTTCAATTGCGTGGGTAAGAGCATCTAACCCCGTATCTGCGGCTACCCGATAAGGTACTGACAGTGTAAGTTCATAGTCTAGTATGGCCGCTTTAGGCATTAACCCCGGGCCCATACACAGCATTTTCTCGGCAGATTGTGAGTCGCTGATCACAGTCACTCGCGTACACTCAGACCCTGTACCTGCTGTGGTTGGAATGGCGATAATCGGGATGCTTCGCTCTGAAACTACACGGGGTACTTTGTAGTCTCTCATGTGCCCGCCGTGGGTTGCCAAAAGTGCTATGGCCTTGGCGCTATCAATTGCGCTACCACCACCCAGTGCAATTAAGCCATCACACTGCTGCTGTTTTACTAAAGCTACCGCTCCATCGATAGACTTGTCGTCTGGCTCGGGCATTACGTCACTAAAAACCTGGATGTCGTTGGCATAAGCTGAAAGCGATGACGTTATACTTTCCACTTTGCCTAGAGTCACCATTATTGGGTCGGCAATAATACATGGCCGTTTTACACCCAAGGTAGCAAGTATATCCTTTAGCTGTGAAATAGCGCCTCCACCCACTTTCATAATGCTTGGCAAATGTATATCTACAGTCATGTGTGCTCACTCAAAAACGTTACATTTAATATGCTGTTAACAGTATCATAACATTGTGTGGCAGCACACTGACGACTTTGGTATTGACGTTAAAATGCGGATGCTTGGCATAAAAGCCCTTTGATGTAAGGGTAGTCAATGTCATCTACGCGCTTAAAATTAATATGTCGCCTATATTTTCCGTTTCCGCATAACATATTGCGTTCATCTACTAGTTGAGTGCCATGACTGAATGACAGCTGAACATGCGCCAAGTAAATAAAAACACCGCAAAACTGCCCCTCTTTTTCATCTGGCTTTAGCGTAAACAAAGTGCCGCCGTATTTACTCACTGTTTTACTATCCGGCACGCAAACATGAATAAATGCTTCAAGTTCATTGGCAAGTGAAACTAGATCTAACGCGCTATTGTTTTCCATTGAGTTACTCGTTTAGTTGATGGGCGTGTTTGGAAAACACTTTTCCTGTAGTTGCCCAAATTAAAACACCTACCCATGCAATAACAGAAAAGCCGGCAGGAATGCATGCTAGCACTATATATTTAAAGTGTTTTCTATTAAAAATAAGGGCTAGCATGGCTGGGAGAAACCACAATACAATTACGCCAAGAATGACAAACCCTATAAATGCGTAGTTGCCGCTTTCCAAAACTGTGTTGATATATTCCATTCTTTTTCTGCCCTTAAAATTAGCTCAAAGTTTATGACATAAGCTGTAAAATTCAGCTTTCAAACTAAGTAGTCTTTAACTTGAAGACTTTATTACACAGAAAAAAATTATTTGTTAGGGGAGGCGTGATGGACGCACGATGCGCAGGCAAACAGTCTTTTCCATTGACACCAACTCACAGTGAAACTGGCTTAAATGCTTAGCTAAAACATCGCCTCTTTTATCTTGAGGGTTTTTAAAGTGATTCTGAGTATTATTTTCTAACAATATGCCGCCGCATGCTTCACTGTAATAAATGGAGACTTTGCCCACACTGACTCTATTTAACGGGGTGTGGGTTTTAGGGCATTATGTGCCTTTGGAAATAGTTTATCAGGGCAGGACAAAGAAACTGAAAAGTCCTCCTTCGATATCGTACTTGTTCCAATGTATTGAAAAGAAGGTAAGCGTGTTCTAATAGTTCTTTCTAGGTGTGCAGCGCTTGCATTTGCAGTTGATGTGGCGCGCTGCGGAAGTTGTTAAAAGCGAGATATTCAATACTCAGATTTCTACTTACTCCTAATGCACATACGCTTGGAATCCTCCTATTTATCGATTATTGGCTATACGGCTTGCCTCTGTACTGCGTTTACGTTGTTTGAGTGAGACGTACCGAGTTTTATAAATGACTACCTATCGGCTGACACTATGACGCGGTTAAATGTGGTAAACAAAACAAAAGTTGCATAAACTGAATGTGGTTAAAAAGTAAACATGAAGAAAATGTGACTTGGCAGGCAGTAAGCTACGGAATATTAGTGCCAAGCGTTATAGATCAATGATGGAATTAGAGAACAGCTAATGTCGGGTAAAAAACAACCACACACCTCAGACGTCGAGACGATTTCAGGTTCTGGCGAAGCGTCAGAATTATCTACCCTTCGTCAAATTTTATTTGGTGCCGCCCAGGCAGATATTGACGAACGTCTCGCGGCTCTTGAACAAAAAATGTTGAAGCGTTTTGCGCAATCTGACGATACATCACGGCGCGAGCTTAAAGCGCTCAGTGATGAAATGCATAAAGGTATTGATGCAGTGTATCAGCAGGTTTCATCAGTCGACAAACAATACGATGATAAAACCAATGAAATTCAGAATTACGCCGAGCGTCTGGCATCGGAACTGGAACTGTCGGAAGCCAACCAAAAACAAGAGCACGACGAACTGCAACAGCGACTGGATAGTGCAGTGCAGGCACTCACTGAAAAATATGACGCTCGCTTTGCTCAGGCCCTCGAGAAGCTTGAACAAGTCACGTATGAACTTAGCTCCAGTAAAACCGATCGCAAAACGCTGGCCAGGCTTCTTGCCACAATGGCGATAAATCTCGAAACTGATGAACAATAACGTTCCGTCTGATGGCTAGCAACCCAACCCACACCACACCCGCTGACGACGACCACCCAATGGACGAGTTAAGAAAGATTATATTGGGGGAGAGTGGTGAACATATAACAACCGTAATGCGGGCGAATGCGCGTGAAGTAGTTAGCGATGTACTGGTAGAGGCTATTCATGACCGCCAGGCTACAGATGATCGATTCAACCAGGTGTTAACGCCATTAGTAAGCAAGTCGGTAGAGACTGCAGTCAAGCGCAACAGCGAAGAGTTCGTTAGTTATATTTATCCACTAGTGGGGCGCTTAGTACGCAAATCGGTAACGGCTTTTCTAAGAGAGTTTCTTGATAAAACCAATGAGTTGCTGGAAAACAGCCTGACCCTCAAAGGGCTAGTATGGCGCTATAAGGCATGGCACTCAGGCATTAGCTTTTCGGAATATGTGATTAGCCAAACTTTTGCTTATCGGGTTGAGCAAATTTTACTGATCCACAGTGAGACGGGCATTTTGCTGAATTCCGTGGCCCTTGATTCTGGCGCAACCGATAGTGATCTTATGTCGGCGATGTTGACTGCAATCAACGACTTTGTGACGGATTCGTTCCAACAACCGGATCTTCACGACGAGAATGCACAACACCTCGAGGTCATAAAAACCGCGGGGCTAACCCTTGTTATTAAGCGCGGGCCGAAGTTATTGTTAGTTGCAACGGTAAAGGGAAGTATTCCCCAAGCCCTATCCAACAAATTTGAACAAATTAATGAGTCTGTTCATCATTTATTTTCCAATGAGATTACTCATTTTAGCGGTGACGTAGCGTCATTTGAGTCAACGTCGCAATTGTTGCGTGAAGGCCTGATAGCGCAACAGCGAGGTGAGGCCAGCAAACATAACAAAAAGCCGTATTTGGCCATCATATTGCTGGTATTAGTTGCTGGGCTCTTGTTAGCGTGGGCGATTAACTCTTATCAGCACAATGAGTTTCTAGATCGTATCAGGACGTTAGATAAAGAGCCGGGTATTATTGTTCACGAAATAAAAAAAACGGGTTGGCGGGCAATCAACCTGTCGGTATTGCGTGACCCCAATGCCACGTCCATAGTTTCGTGGCTTAAAGCCAAAGGCATCGACACGCAGTTAGTCAACGTGACTGAAAAACCCTATTTATCGCTGGAGGATGAATTGGTACTAAGCCGGATCCGCAGGGTTACTGAGCGTTATTCGGGCATCTCAATTATGGATGACGACTACCGTCTAGCTCTTAGAGGGAGCTTAAGTCAGGTCAATCGCTTGGCATTGAGTAGGGAATTACTTGCGGTGCCAGGCGTGCCAGATATCAATACGCTTCTTGCCGGTGTCAATACGACGATGGAGCAGGGTCTTCGCGATGATAGCCCTGAAGTTTTAAAAGCGATGTTCGACAGTAATGCTGCCAAAATTAATCGCACCGAGATTCAGTTTGAGCCGGGTGAGAGTGCGTTGACAGAGTCGGTCAGAGTACAATTAGACACTCTCGCTGGCCAGATAAAAGCAGCGATTCAACTATCCCAGCAACTTAAGATCAATATCGGAATAATCATTATGGGAGCGAGTGATTCCTCTGGTTCAGCAGTTTTTAATCAGAAGTTGAGCAAACAGCGGGCTGACTCTGTACGTGAATACTTAGCAAGACGGAGCGTTGAACCTGCTTTTTTACATGCCATTGGACTAGGGGTGATAGAAATGAAGTCATCCGGAGCAGGTATTCGCAAAGTTATTTTTAGTGTAATTGAAATTGATAGTGAGCAAACACAGGGACAGCAGGATCAATGATACAAAAAAAAATTTGTTTGCTGGGCGCTTCAGGTGTAGGTAAAACAAGTTTAATCAGACAATATATTGAAGGCATTTTTTCTGAAAAATACTTGACCTCTATTGGCGTAAAGATCGATAAAAAGCTGGTGCAACTGGACCATGAATTGGTTCAGCTTTTGATTTGGGATTTAGAAGGTATAGACCGTTACTGCGGTTTTCAGCCCCGCTATCTTCGTGGGACAGCTGCGTGCGCTGTCGTCGTAGATCAAACTCGGCCACAAAGCCTGACCGATGGTATAAATATCTTAAAAAAGATACGTAAGGTGACGCCAGCCCCCACGATATTAGTCATCAATAAGACCGATTTGATACCCAGTTGGCAAGCGAGCGAGCAGAAGTTTGAA
Organism: Alteromonas ulvae; assembly: GCF_048987005.1. Taxonomy (GTDB): domain Bacteria; phylum Pseudomonadota; class Gammaproteobacteria; order Enterobacterales; family Alteromonadaceae; genus Alteromonas. The sequence goes on from NZ_CP185261.1 coordinate 2,019,930, forward strand.
ATCGAATCCAGTGATTTTACCGGTGTTTTCAACACCAGCGCCAAGACAGGTTTTCAGGTAGAAGAAATGTTTGCGTTTATCGCTCAACAATCGGTGCAATAGCTGCTATGCAGAATTCATTATTTCAAGCGCTCGGGATTGTCGACTGCGCCATACTAAAGCGCTTAGCGCAGAAGCGCTTTTCAATAGAATATTCCAACGACGACTGGCTGATTAAGTTACTGCCCGAAGCAGCGGGTACCGACGAGTTCACCTTTAGGGGGGACTGTGCATTTTTAGACGATTTTCTTATGGATGCCGAGGAGCTATGGCAGTCGGGCAGCGACCAAAAGTTAATGTCTGGACTGTGGAGTGAACAATATGATGAAGGGCAACTGCGACTTGAGGCAACTGCCGCTGTTTTTAACGGAAATGCGTTTTTGGTCATCCATAACCTAGAGTCGGAATATCAACGTAAACAGCAAACCCTGCAAAGCGCCCGCGAATCACTCATTTTCAGTGATAAGCAAGTTGCTGAATACGACTATATTCACGACCGGCTAGAGCAGACTTTACTGCATAATCAGGATTTAAAGGCTGGCAACGATTCGTTTTCTCAGACCATTGAAGAGGCCAGCTTTGGCGTGGTGATTGCGAGCCCTGAGTTAATGGCCATAACTGAAAATGCCCATGCATACTGCTTGTTTGAACTCGATCCTAACGAAAAAGATAGACAAGACGTTGCAACGCCGCTGGATATTATACTGTTGCTGTTCAGGCAGCAATGTGCCGAACATGAGCGGATCATAAATACTCAGTCCCGCTGGGGCGGTGAATTATTTTGGTATAAAGCGCCCTTTATCAGTAAGTGGCTTCATCTGGCACTATATCCGATAAAGGATAAGGACAAAAAGGTGCGAAATTGGGTGTTCAATGTCAGTGATATTACCCGTATTAAGTACCTAGTTGAACGAAATGAAAAACTGGTTTTGTCTGATACGGTCACCGGTTTAGCCAATCGTCAGAGTTTTTGGCAGAGTCTGGAAAGGCTGATTAATAACGGACAGCCTTTTTTCGTGTTATATCTTGATATCCGTGATTTTAAACAAATCAATGAATTATACGGTCATCAGCGCGGGGATAGGGTTCTGAGAGATTTGGCCGCCCGTTTGCGTCGCGTGGTTCACTCGGATCATATGTGTGCCAGAATTGGCGGCAATGAGTTTGGCGTGATTTTTAATGGCAGCTACGACCAACCAACGTGCACTACTTTTGCCCAGCTATTGATTGATGCATTGGAAATGCCGCTTTACACAGAAACTGACGCTAAAGTGCAGGTATTGCTGGGAATTGGAGCAGCACATTTTCCATCTGATGCTTCGAATGCCGAGGACTTGATGAAATTCGCGGATTTAGCAATGTTCGATGCTAAGCGTGATAATAAAAATAACATTCGATTTTATTCTAAAGCGCTAAAAGACGCGTCATTACGTCGAATAGAATTACAGCACTCGCTACGTAATGCGATTGAAAATCAACAGTTTGAATTGTACTTGCAGCCGATTGTGAATCTGCATTCTGGTGTCATAACCAAAGCTGAGGCGTTGATTAGGTGGCGTCTGGCGGATGGCTCTCTGATCAGTCCCGATCAGTTTATTCCACTGGCCGAGCAGACAGGGTTAATAGTACCGATTGGTAAATGGGTTATTCATCGCGCTGCAGAAATGTTCAAAACCATTCAAGCAATTAATCCGGCGTTAAAAATTTCGGTCAATCTATCCCCACGTCAAATCGCCGATCGCTACTTGTTTGACTTTGTAGCCGAGGTTCTGCATTCCAGCGGTATGCCGCCGCAAAACTTTGAGTTGGAATTAACTGAAGGGGTGCTAATTGACAGCTTTGAAAAAGCGGAACGCCTGCTGAACCGGGTCCGTGAACTTGGGATGTCAACGTCTATCGATGACTTTGGCACCGGTTACAGTTCGCTTAGTTATTTACAGAAATTGCCAATTGATAACCTTAAGATTGATCGCTCGTTTGTACATGATGTTGATACCAATGACAGTGCTCGCGCACTGGTATTGGCGATTATTGGTATGGCACGAAGCCTTAAGTTAGATGTGATTGCCGAAGGTGTTGAAAATCAGCAGCAAGTCGATTTTTTGTTGGCGAATCAATGCGATACCGCTCAGGGTTACTTATTTAGCAAGCCGTTACCCTTTGATGACTTCTGCGAACTATTGAAAAGTAAAGTCGGTTAATACGACTATAGCGTTTCGCTTAGCTTGCGGGCACAATTTCCAGACAACCTACTCAAAAGTGGACTGGGCCTTAGTTATCTTGCTGATATTGGACTGTGCTCGTGTTAACAGAATATTTAAGTGCCATTTTCTGCAAAACAGTGTTAGCAATCGAAGAGGGCGTGGCGTTCTAACATCGTTTTTTAATTGTGCAGCTGCTCAAGTTGTGTTTTACATGTTGTGTACCCAAGCTCGATAATGTCGTTGATATGATCGAACTTAAGCGTACTGAAATGCCTGATTTCAGGTGGGTTGATGTACAGGTCACACAGTTGCATATCATCGCGTACTGTATTGTGTATCGCAATCCGAAAGCAGCGCTCCATAATTGCTGTCAGTGATTCAAGCTTAGCCGAGGTGTCGATATAGTTGGCATGAGACCCGATTAGTGTCACACAGTTATCGCGAATCGCGGCGGCAGGCATATTTCTGGATAGGCCTCCATCGACGTATTGCATGCCATTGATTTCAACCGGAACAAAGGCAACCGGAATACAAGTTGAGGCCATGACGGCATCAATTAGATTACCGTCAGACCACATTGTGTTTTCACCAGTATTTAAGTTTGTTGTAGACACATGAAGTGGGATCAAAAGCTTATCGAACGTTTCAGGGATAAGCTCTGTAAGCAACTTTCTAATCGGACCGTGCGATGAAATACCCAGTCTGGGCAGTTGTGGTACAAATAATCTGGCTTTGGTGCTATTATTGGCAATTTTAATGAGTTCCTCTGGTGAGTAGCCGGTTGCAATAAGAGCACCAATTAACGCTCCCATACTTGAGCCTGCAATAATCTCCGGCTTTATGCCCCTTTCCAGCATCGCTTTGTACACGCCAATATGCGCGAAGCCCCGGACTCCCCCTCCACTTAAGGCCATGCCAAAAAGTGCTTTACTCTTATCCCGTGTCACCACATCCATAAACTTTACTTGCCATTAATCGCTGGTTTAACAAAATGTTTATGTAGTGTACCCGTATCCAAGCACATTGCATAATATATGAAAGGTATACAACTTTTCTATGAGAATTATTCGGCCACAAAGGTATCAGCAAAGGCTGCGCTACTATTTAGTAAATGATCAATCGAGATTTTATCAGCGTTTGGTTGTTTAAAACCTAAATCAAAAGAAACCAGCAGCTCGCTCAGTGTAAATCTTCCTACCTCTACCTGAAGCAATATTAATACCTTGGTAAAGTATTTCATGATAACACCAAGGTTAAAGCGCATTGCATAAGTCATTTGATTGAGTTTTTTAGGTACGTTTATAAACATCAGAGCGATGCCCGACCTTTATCACCTGAACCACAAGCTCGTTTTCTCGGATTTCATAAATGATTCTATAAAGACCTTGCCGGAAACGATACAAGTCTTGTCCACTAAGCTTAATTGCTCCATCTCTTCGGGGGTTTTCAGCTAATAAATGAATTTTGGCGAGGATGTTCTTAACGTCCGATTTGGGAATTGCCTTAAAATCTTTTGTTACTGACTTCTTGAAAGTGACGCTATATTTTTCCATCAGCTTCCAAACTGTTTAGTAAGTCCTCATAGGAAATTTCGGGCTCTTTGGCCCTTAGTCTTACCGCAGCCAAGTCTTCTTGATCTTCTCTCATAAGAAGTCTCACTGCTTCATCAATCAGTTCTGATATTGAGGTATTTGATGATGCTGCCCGCAGTTTCAGAGCATTATGAATTGCTGGCTCGAAATAGACGGTTGATCGTTTTGATAAAGTACTCATGAATAAGTCCCCACTTAAGTAACGTTAAAACATTATAGCGTTAAAATGTTAGTTGGACTAATTTTCACTCAAAAGTACTTAACTTCCAAATAGGGCGCGCAAACACGTGTGCAATAATGGCGAAGCCTCGCATCTGTTGCGTCTCAGCGAACGAAGTGAGTGTGTTTATTGGGCTAGAACTGAGTTTTTACAGCGCAATACCCTTTTGCTTGAGCATAATTTTTAGCATCAGGAATATAGAAATCTAGTTGAACCATTCTAGTTATTTCTACCCTTTCTTTATTTTTACTGGTGGGTTTCCAAGCCCATTTCTTGACCGCGGCAACAGATGGAGCAATAAACGCATCTGTTGGATAAGCTTCGATTAATTCTGCGTTTACAGTCTTACCGTCACTATTGATAGATATTTTGAAGCGGGAGCACCCAGCAACTTTGTCTTTAGCGATTGATACTGGATATTTAGGCGTTACTAATTTTGCGGGTATCCAATATTCTTCCGCCGCTACTTTGCTAGAAGTGAAGTCTAAGGTTTCTGAAGTGCTTAAAGTAGGTGCTTCATAGGTCGCACATGATGCTAAAAATATTGTAGCGGTAGTCGAAAAAAGTAATCGTTTCATATTCATCCTTGTAAGGTCTAACGCCTGAATTTGGCAGCACAAACGGGTAGGCTACAATGAGAAACAGAGCCAGTGTGTTTGTGTCCCCAACATTTGATTGTTAGGTGCGCTCACGCCAAGACCCCATTTAGCAGCATACTAGGCATAAAAAAGTAAAAAGCCAATAAGCCCGAACTTGTAAATAGAAGTGCGACGGCACAAAAAGAAGCTTGAACGAAGAAGGCGCAAGGTTTAGCAGATGCACTATGCCTAAAAGCTACTACTGAGGTTTGTAAGCATTCTTTAATTGCTTGGTATTGTGTTGAGAACCAAGAAATGATGGGAGTTAGGCTAGCAAAAACGAGAGCAAATGCGACTTCCACACCGCCTAATTGAACTAAGAAGGCTATCTTTGGCAAAACTGCCGCCGCAACAACCATTGCGATGCCGATAACTGCTCGCTGTAAATTAGTTAATTCATTCCATGATTTCATGATTTTTCCTTTTAGCACCCAACACCGTATTAACCGACGGAGTGATTTTGGCGGCTGTTTAGCTGCCTCTTTGATATCTTCTTCTGCTTCCGGCCTGATAGATAAAATAAATCTCATTAGCCAGTGATTCTGCTCTTAACGTCACTCCAACTGGAACCAAAGTCTTGGTCAGCTTCGAAGGATTTTATTCTATCGTTAAGAAGCTCAGCTTGCTCTTTTGATAATTCAATAGAATCTTGTTCAGCAGCTACTGAGTCCCAAATCCTCTGGGCGAGTTCAACTTTTTCTATAGCTGAGAGGTTCTCTATTTTCACAGCAGGTCTCCTAATATATCTAGTGCTACAAGTATAATTGTTCATTAGACAAAAGGCATTTCGATTTCGTTGAAGCAGCTAACGCTAAGCTAACGTGTTTAGCGCTTTGTTAGCTGCCTGTGCGTTCTAAAGACTGCGATTGCTCCAGTCTCTCAGCCAACCAAACCTTAATTATAGATTGGCGAGTAACGCCAACCCGACCGGCTTCTCTATCCAAGGAATCGATCATCCATTCCGGAATGTCTACGTTAATCCTTTTTTGTTTTTGCATTGGGCGTTTTGCCTTGGATAAATCTAAGTGCTGAAGAATTTCATCTCCACTCTCAAATTTTTCCTCGAAACTTTTAGCTTTCATATATTGCCACCTCTGACTTTCTGGCGTGTCGTACAGAAATAATTCGAATGTTTTTATTCCTATAAGTAATCACTGCTGTCCAGTGTTTGCCACCTGTAAGACCAATAATGATATATCTAGGTTCATCTTCTGTTTTTGCTGGGATCTCCAAAAGCATTGGATCATTCCAAAGCTTTTGGGCTTCAACAAAGTCGATTCCATGTTTGGCTAAATTAGAATCACTTTTATTCTGGTCAAATTCGAAATTCTGCATGAGTAAAAATTATACCTTTTTAACTCATTCTGCAAGGGGTGAAATTGAGGGACAGCTAACCTTTAAATAAGGGGCGCAGACGTGTGGGCTACAATCGAGCGGAGCGAGTCAGCCCACGTGTTTGTGTCCCAGCCCGTGCAGCAGGCGAACTTGATTTTTTTGTTAGGCGGCATCCAGATCTATTGGCTGCACGTTATCCAAGTTGATGTTCTGCTTCGCCTGCCATAGCTCGTAATTGTCTTGCATGCTAAGCCAGCTTTCAGGGCTTCGCCCTAATACCTTTGATAGCCTTAATGCCATTTCTGGCGTTACTGCACTTTTTCCCTTAACGACACGATTTAGTGTAGAAGCTGCAACACCAAGATGAGTCGCAAGTGATCTGCAACTTATGCCGTGTGGTTCCATGTAAATGGACTCAATAAATTCCCCAGGATGTGGTGGGTTATGCATATTCATTAGTGATAATCCTCGTAATTTAAGATGTAAGCATTACCATCCGTGAACTCGAAAGTAACTCTCCAATTGCCGTTGACTGATATCGACCAAATATTTGACCTTTCTCCTTTCAGTTGGTGGAGAGAAAAGCCAGGTAAATTGATGTCATCTATATCTTGCGCGGTGTGGATAGCAGCTAACTGCATGCGAAGTTTTTTCGCGTGCTTAGTCTGTATGCCTGAAGTTTTCCCTTTCTCGAAAAACAGCTTCAGACCCTTATGTTTAAATGACTTAATCATGGAATGAGTGTAGCGCATTGCGCAACGCGGTGCAACTTAACGCCTAACACCTCGTTAAGAGGCAAAAAATTGTTGGCTAAAATTAGCGACGAAGGAGCAAAAGCCAACTGTTTTTTGTCCTTTTAAACGACTTGTGTACGCCCAGCATGGGCATGAACTAATGAGCGGGAGGCCGCCCCGGATAAAAGTCCTCTGTAGGAAGGTCACCATCCTTAGCGATCAATATTGCTATTAGATGATAACTACTAGCGAATGGCAAGGGCAAATCCGCGAGGATTTGTCTGGAGGAAGCCGCTAGCAAATCTGCGAGCTGATGAACAAGAACATCATATGAGGCGTAGGCTGAAGGTGAGTTGGCAGGGCCGGCCCCGCGAAGCGCTTTGGGTCCAAGACAACGAAACCATGTGACTTAACGGCCACCGTAAATGATGCAGCAGTGCAGGGACAGTGCATGCTCTTATCTGCGGTGGGACTGGCCTTCCAGAGATCTGCTTAACAAGCGATCGGTAAATAACCAGTCAGGCTCTGGTATATAAGTGCCTTGGCTTTTCAGCCTCATCAACTGGAAAGACCGAATACGATGAAAACCGACAGCGTCAATAGAGGCAACTTTGTTGATGATTAAGCAGAAGACCGAAAATGCTCCCGGCATTTTTCGGCATTCACTCCATCCATGGAGATTTCAGCAGACGGCATAGTAGCCAAACGCCCATCGTGATGGTTGGGACACGGTGAAGTCGGGGGCCGACCCGTCACAAACCTAAAGGTCAGTGAGGAGCCTGTGCAGCTCAACGTCTTCATGCCCGACCGGGCTTAGGAGCGTTGGCGCAAAATCAGAAACCAGCATTGGGATAAGTTGGAGCTAATCGGCCAGCTTATTTTGAAAACTTTTGGGAAACGCCCTGTGCGGGGCCGTCCGGGCCGACGCTTCGGTGCAGGGTGTTGTGGGGCTGGAGGTTAAAGACCTCCGGCTACCTGATTATACATTACCTTTGGCCTTAATAATGGCTGCTTGGTGTATTGGTTTTATCGGCAGCTTTTTAAATGGACTAATATTAGAGCCACCTGTATTGCCCGCTGGTACTAAGCCAATCGCTGTTTTAGTTGCGGCACCCAATATACGTATAATCTGGCCGAACCCTTCCTTGACGTCACGTTGACGAATAGCCCAAAGAAACATAAGGAAGTGCACCTTAACATGCCACCAAGTAGACTCTTGCCCCAAGACATGCGCATTTTCTAAGTGATGAAAAGATTCTGTAGGGTTATCGGTAATTTCCAATTTCTTAGCTAATGCTATTTCAGCTTCAACATCCGCGGCAATGTTTATAGAGAACTTGCTAATCATATTACTAACCTATCCTTGACGTATAACTTTAAGCTAAGGGGCAATTACGCAATGCGATAATCGCGAAGCGGCATTGCGTAATTGTCCCAGCAGCCCGCCCCGCGGGCTGCGACTTAAGCGTTTTGTTATAAGCCGACCGCCGCCTTACTTGCCCAAAGTGTTCTTACAAACTCTATTGTAATGAATGTGTAAGTTGTTGAAGTGGCAATAAATATCCACTTCGAAAGGTTCAGTTCTTGAAATTTTTTCCATGCATGAACCACATTTAACGAAAATAGACTAAAGCCAATTAATACTATATATATACCAATGACAGCTAAGTACCAATCAATGGTTTCAGCAAATCCACTCCTTGCTGTAACAACGCCAGTTGAAATAACAACCGACGCCAACACATAGTTTCTGACATTGTCAAATACGCCTTTAACAAGCTCGTCTCTTAAATCTCTCATATTTTCCCCTAATGTAAAAAAGTAAAATTACAATATGGGGTGAAAAAACCACTGTTCAAGTATACAGTGTTCGAATTCGGCTTATAGCTAAGCTTTGGGGCGCAGGCACGGGGCTATAATCGCGAAGCGGCCCCGTGTTTGCGTCCCAGCGAACGAAGTGAGTGACAATAGCGTTTTGTTATACGCAATGATACTACCAACCATTGGTGATATATGATGCAAGGTCGAAAAGTGCATCTACCTTGTCGCTCCGTCTATGCCAGTTGTCATGTTTGTGAGGCAGTCCTTTTATCTCACTTCTCTCGTGTTCCTTCATCAATTCGTGACGAAGGATTGCCCGATCCTTTTCGTTGAGCATCAGAGACTGCAACTTTTCAAGTTCGCCAGTATCCAGCCATATTGCACCGCACCCTGGACATTCATCTATTTCAACTGCATGTAAAGGACTATAGTAACGTCTTAGCATTATTGTGTCCGGGCACACAGGGCACCTTACTCTCTGCTTAAGATCAGCTATTTCATTATGGAATTGACTTAAATAGTTCGCTAAAGCTTTTCCTCGCTTATCGCTAGGGCATTCAAAATCTTTGAGGGTTTGATTTTCGAAAAGCACGCCACCGCAAGCTTCACTCACATATACGGGAACCTTGCCAACATTAATTTTTTTAAGAGCTGTTTTGGTTCTGGGACAATACATATTTCAACAACGTCCTTATTGCGTATAACACTAAGCTTTGGGGCGCTAGCACGTGGGCTATAATCCGAACGAAGTGAGTCAGCCCACGTGTTAGCGTCACAGCGACCGGAGGGAGTGCCAACAGCGTTAGGCGTAAGACGGAACGTACACAGCTTTGCTGCCACCACTAGCCAAATAGACCGCGTGTTTAAATTAGTTAATTTAAGATAAAACAACCCTGTGCGAAAAGCCAGATGTTAACGGTAATGCTGGAAAAAAGAGCGAGTTTAAACAATTGGAGATGCAGAATGCTGGCGTTGCTGAGTTGATGAAAAGCCCGTTGCTAAAGCCGTTTAAACTACCGAAAAAGTAAGCCGTAAATACAACCTAGCGAAACAGCCTTGATCCTGTAATGTCACCGCTGAGACTACTTTTTAATGCTGTAAGTAAATGACGCCTAACACCAAGCGCACAGGCGAAAAACCGCTTGCGGTTTGGCGTCCCTGTGGCGCGCCTTGTGTACGCCCAGCATGGGCATGAACTAATGAGGTGAAAGTCCTCTGTAGGAAGGTCACCATCCTTAGCGATTAATATTGCTATTAGATGATAACTACTAGCGAATGGCAAGGGCAAATCCGCGAGGATTTGTCTGGAGGAAGCCGCTAGCAAATCTGCGAGCTGATGAACAAGAACATCATATGAGGCGTAGGCTGGAGGCGAGTTGGCACAAGACAACGAAGCCATGTGACTTAACAGCCACCGTAAATGATGCAGCAGTGCAGAGAAAGTGCATGCCCTTATCTGGGGAGATCTGCTTAACCTGCGGTCGGTAACTCACCAGTGAGGCTCTGGTATATAAGTGCCTTGGCTTTTCAGCGTCATCGACTGGAAGGAGCGAATTAGATGAAAACCGATAGCGCCTACAGGGGTAACCTTGAAGGTGATTAAGCAGAAGTCAGCAGATGGCATAGTAGCCAAACGCCCATCGTAATGGTTGGGACACGGTGAAGGCCGGAACCCAAAGGTCAGTGAGGAGCCTGTGCAGCTCAACGTCTTCATGCCCGACCGGGCTTAGGAGCGTTGGCGCAAAAGCAGAAACCAGCATTGGGATAAGTTGGAGCTAATCTGCCAGCCTATTTTGAAAACTTTTGGGAAACGCCCTGTGCGGAGCCGCATGCAGGGTGTTGTGGGGGCTGGAGGTTAGAGACCTCCGGCTACCCGATTATGTTTTCTTTACCAATCCCGCCATTCCTTCCATTTTTTGAGGAGCTTTGGGTTAGCTTGTTGTAATTCTAGAACCTCATTATCTGGCCACCATTGAGCAACATTTAACTCAATCAATAGCGGAAGTTCATGTAATGCCTTAAAACTTTTGTCTGTGACTCTAGTATTTACAAGAGAAAGCTTTTCTAACTCTTTTAAAGAAGCAATAGGTTGCAAGCTATCTATCTTTTGAGTCTTCCAAGTACTGCCATTAAGCCCTAATACTTTTAAGTATTTAAGTTTTGATATTTCGGTAATGTCAGTAATTTTTTTAATGTTTTCGAACTCAAGCCACTTTAGTTGAGCTAACTGCTCAATACCTTTTAAGCTAGCCAAGCTCGTAGAACTCCCAAGATTAAAGTAAGACAGATTTGATAAGGCATTGAAGGTAATCTCGTTAATGCTTGAGTGTTTAATCCAAAGACCTTTTAAATTAGGCATTTTACAAATAGCATCAAAGATTTTTTGATTTACTTTTGGAGCAACCCAAAGCATTTCAACAGAATTTAATTGAGGAAGTATTTCCACCCAACTATCTTTAATTTTTTTCTCTTGATAGCTACTTAGCCCGTCATGAATTGAAGGTCCTGATAATAGAAGTTTATCAGAGTCGTAATCAGTGTCTAATTTAAAAACGGCGTCAGGCTTTTCCTTAACCCATTCATAACCAGAATAATCACTTTCTTTCCAATTGATCGACATTGCTGATTAACTCTCCTGAAAACATAACACTAAGCTAACGGGCAAATGCGTGGGGCGAAAATGGCGAAGCCGCCCCGCGTATTTGTCCCAGTGACCGCAGGGAACGAGTTTAGCGTTTTGTTAGGCATGTTGCACCACAGGCCAATAAATGGCGAGAACCGAAAAAACAACAAAAAGTACTGAACATGCATAACCCAATAAAGCCGCTTTTACAGCAGCACGATTGAACGTAAGGGAACGTTTGATACTGGGCTTTAATGAGAATACAAACAGAACAATCAACGCGCCAGTAATAACAAACCAATAATCGAAAGTGGGAAAAACCCAAGATAACCAAAATGGTAACTCTGTTTCGAAGTTCTCCTGAATTTCTTGAAACTGAGTTAGAACATAATTAAGCCCCAAAGATACGCCACCAACTGCTAACGCAGCAGTTATCAACAGAGTGCTTATTTGTTTATTTAAACCTTCCATGTTTTCTCCAAATGCCTAACACTAAGCTAAGGGGCAAAAGCACAATGCGAAAATGGCGGAGCTGCATTGTGTTTTTGTCCCAGCAGCCCGCGCAGCGGGATGCGACTTGAGCGTTTTGTTAGCCGACAACCCAATCAACTTTATCAAATCCAAGACGAATAGCTGTTAGGAATAGAATAAAATATACAAGTGAAAACGCCAGAGCTACGGCACCTGATATGTATCCTTTAGAGTTCGATTTTCGGATTTCTTTCCAAGCTAGACAACCTGAACAAACGACAAATGTTAGCGCTGAAAAACCGAGAACATAAACTACAAAAACAATAAAATTTGACTTCGGCTCTTCTCCTTCGGGACTATAGTTGAGTATTGCAGCAGCTATTAACATGGATACTGGAGCTACCAATCTTTTTATCGCTTTATCAATTGCTTCTATCATTTCTTCCATAAAATAACCTTGATGTTTAACAGTTGGCTAACGCCTTACTCACCGGAAAATTGGGAGCGCCAGCGAGTAATTTTTCCGTTGCAGTAACTTGTTAGCACTGCTCGGCTGCACTATGTGGGTTGAAATCAAAACGGTATTCCATTCTCGTATTCCATTACCACTGCTTCAGTAGGCGAAGCAGGAGCAGGAATAGGTTCTTCCACCGGCATCAATTCCCACACTTCATTCTGATGCAGCCAGATCGGATCGGCATTCTCGTCAATTAACTGATCTACTGGTATGCCATCCACAGTCGGTGGCAGCTTTATTTTGACTTGCTTTCCACTCATAAAGACCCACTGGTATTTCTTTTGTCGCTCGGCTGTCGCAGCTTTCTTTATGCGCCTTTGAGCCGGAGTTAGCTTTTTCTTAATCTTTGCCATGCCTGACCATTCTGGTGCTAACGCAAAGCACACAGCGACCAACGGGAGCGTTGCTGACTAGCTTTGTTAGCGAGCTGCGAATTAAATTTAACATTTTTTCATTTTGTAACCTGATGAATCATATAGTGCAAAATTACCATTAGCCTCATTAAACTGACCATCATATAGATCATCACCACAATAAGGGCAGAATGATATTTCTGCTAAAACCGTCCATATGTCTTCGCCAAATTCATTAAGATAATGATTTTCTTCTAAGTCTTCCTCTGTCGCTTCACGAATTAGATGCAAACGCCATGCAAGCACACTACTCGAACTTACTTGTGCTTTGTAAACAAATGCTCCTTTTGGAAGCTTATCGCATTTGTGTTCTATCACAATTCCAGACTCCACAAATGAACCAACAAAAGCTAACGCTGAGCTTTGGGGCGCTAGCACGTGGGCTAAAATCCGAGCGAAGCGAGCCAGCCCACGTGTTAGCGTCCCAGCGACCGAAGGGAGTGCCAACAGCGTTTTGTTAGGCGTACAACCAAATGTACGCAGCTCTGCTGCCACCACTAGCCAATTAGCCAGCTTGTTTAAATTATTGAATTTAAGATAAAACAACCCTGTGCGAAAAGCCAGATGTTAGTGGTAATGCTTGATAAAAGAGCGAGTTTAGAAAACTGGTGATGTTGAATGTTGGCGTTGCGATGTTGATGAAAAGGGCGTTGCTAAAGCCGATGAAACTACAGAAAAAGCAAGCCGTAAAGACAACCTAATGAAACAACCTTGATGCTGGAATGTCACTTCTGAACCAACATTTTAATACTGTAAGTAAATGACGCCTAACTTTTAAATAAGGGGCGCAGGCGTGTGGGGCATAATGGCGAAGCCGCCCCGCATGTATGCGTCCCAGCGAACGAAGTGAGTGACTTAATTTTTTTGTTAGGTTTTTGGCTTGGGGCCACAGATGTGACCTCGCCAATGGTTACAGTAGCACCAATATTAAAGCTAAAGCTCTAATTATTGCTGCTACATTGACAGTAACCTCGAATTTAGGAGTTTTTAAAGTAAACATAAAGTCTGCTCTTGAACTCCTAGGCCGACCTAGGAAGTTTAAACCTAGGTTTAACGTCACTGGCCGTGACGCCATAGCTTGGTTTTGCAGACCAAGCTATGGATTGCCGCCTCGGGTACGAACCGAGGAGGCAGGGCGTCGCACCACGTCTGCATTGATGGTGTTCTCGCATCCACGAGAGTCATGTACAAACGTGCGCCCCTCACTGCTATGGCTGGCACTGCCAACCATGCAATGTTCGAATGAAACCTAACACTAAGCTTTGGGGCGCTAACATGGGGCTATAATCGCGAAGCGGCCCCGTGTTAGCGTCCCAACGACCGGAGGGAGTGCCAACAGCGTTTTGTTAGGCGTACAACTGCAAGTACGCAGCTTTGCTGCCACCACTAGCCAATTAGGCCGGGCGTTTAAATTATTGAATTTAAGATAAAACAACCCTGTGCGAAATGCCAGATGTTAACGACATTGCTGGATAAAAGAGCGAGTTTAGAAAGCTGATGATGCAGAATGCTGGCGATGCTGAGTTGATGAAAAGCCCGTTGCTAAAGCCGTTGAAACAACTGAAAAAAGTAAGCCGTAAAGACAACCTAGCGAAACAACCTTGATGCTAGAATGTCACGGCTGAACCCACATTTTAATGCTGTAAGTAAATGACGCCTAACTTTAAGCTAAGGGGCGCTAGCATGTGGGCTAAAATCCGAACGAAGTGAGTCAGCCCACATGTTAGCGTCCCAGCGACCGAAGGGAGTGGCTTGAGCGTTTTGTTAGGCGTACAACTGAAAGTACGCAGCTCTGCTGCCACCACTAGCCAAATAGACCGCGTATTCAAATAATTGAATTTAAGATAAAACAACCCTGTGCGAAATGCCAGATGTTAACGGTAATGCTGGAAAAAAGAGCGAGTTTAAACAACTGGAGATGCAGAGTGGTGGCGTTGCTGAGCTGATGAAAAGCCCGTTGCTAAAGCCGTTTAAACTACCGAAAAAGTAAGCCGTAAATACAACCTAGCGAAACAGCCTTGATGCTGTAATGTCACTGCTGAGACTACTCTTTAATGCTGTAAGCAAATGACGCCTAACTTTAAGCTAAGGGGCGCTAGCATGTGGGCTAAAATCCGAACGAAGTGAGTCAGCCCACATGTTAGCGTCCCAGCGACCGAAGGGAGTGAACTTGAGCGCTTTGTTAGAAGCAGAGCCTGTCCCTTTGGCCTTATTAAAAACTAATGAAACCAGCATACGATTGATTATTAACACAAACAAGTAAAACGACAGCGCAGTGATGTTTTTGATTTGACTGAAACAATCCGCCATTTGAACTGCCAAACGCATTGGCGCTTACTAGCGGTAAATAAGAACTTGGCGGTAAAGCGCCTAATGCGCAACCTTTGAAGTTAATGCGGTGACATTAAAACTACCAAAAGCTAAAGCGATGCTGGTGAAAACAGGTGAGGGTAGTTGAACTGATTATTTAATTAAGCAAACGAAGTTTGGCTGACGCCTTCTAACTTTAAGCTAAGGGGCGCTAGCACGTGGGCTAAAATCCGAACGAAGTGAGTCAGCCCACGTGTTAGCGTCCCAGCGACCGAAGGGAGTGCCAACAGCGTTTTGTTAGGCGTACAACTGAAAGTACGCAGCTTTGCTGCCACCACTAGCCAAATAGACCGCGTGTTTAAATAATTGAATTTAAGATAAAACAACCCTGTGCGAAAAGCCAGATGTTAACGGTAATGCTGGAAAAAAGAGCGAGTTTAAACAACTGGAAATGCAGAGTGGTGGCGTTGCTGAGTTGATGAAAAGCCCGTTGCTAAAGCCGTTTAAACTACCGAAAAAGTAAGCCGTAAATACAACCTAGCGAAACAGCCTTGATGCTGTAATGTCACTGCTGAGACTACTTTTTAGTGCTGTAAGTAAATGACGCCTAACTTTTCAATAACGGGCGCAGACATGTGGGGCATAATGGCGCAGCCGCCCCGTGTGTATGCGTCCCAGCGAACGAAGTGAGTGCGTTAATTGACTTGTTATGTGCCATACCGAATAAATGCTTGTTTACTCTGCTAATAACGCTTGAATAATTGTTCTGAAATTTATTATATAAAACAATATGACAAGAAAAACAGAAGAAACCAAGAAAAACGATTTCGCATAACTAAATGACCAACCAAAGGCAACAGCTAAAAGACCACAAAGAGCGGCCAGGGCAATAACCGTATAAATTGGATATAGAAGAAGATATTGGGCTAGTAATTTACGCTTTGTTAGCACTTTTCGAGGGACCATATTTGTACAGTCTTTGACTGCAAGAGTGATTGGAAACTTCATGAAATTTCATTGAGGGTCGTTATCCTTTGGCACATAACGCCCAACTTTGGGGCACAAATACATGGGCTAAAATAACGAGCGAAGCGAGGGAGCCCATGTGTTTGTGTCCCAGCGAACGCAGTGAGCGCCAACAGTTGTTTGTTAGCAGCCAATGTAACTCAAACCTTGTCGATTTTTAAAATTCCGTTTTCCTGTTTAGGCAGGAAAACAATAGTCACACACTGTCCGTTTTTAATGAATGTGTCGCGATTCCGATTGGCAAAAAAGTATTTTTCAGTAGCGTAATCGTTATATTTGAATTTTACATCTGAAACAACGAACATTTCTTCCCTGCTATTACCCTGTACTATTTTATGTTCGGTTATACACCCTGATACGATTTGGGGCTGGTTAGTCAAAATAGCATTTTGGACGCGATGAATTCCCAAACCGTTGAAAAGTTCTGTGGCAAAAGCAATTATAAATATGCTAAACGCAATAACTACGATGTGTTTAGGCTTTAACTTGATTAGAGTTGAGAGCGACTGTAGCAGAGGCGTCAATTTAAAAATCGCAACAAGGACTGCGCCAGCGATTACTAAGCCAATTGAATTGAAACTAGCGCTGATGGACTCCACGTTACTTACGAAGTAGGTACTACTTGATGGTTCTAACATCGTATATAACTCAAACTCCTAACCTGGCTGCTAACTTTAAGCTAAGGGGCGCTAGCATGTGGGCTAAAATCCGAACGAAGTGAGTCAGCCCACATGTTAGCGTCCCAGCGACCGAAGGGAGTGGCTTGAGCGTTTTGTTAGGCGTACAACTGAAAGTACGCAGCTTTGCTGCCACCACTAGCCAAATAGACCGCGTATTTAAATTATTGAATTTAAGATAAAACAACCCTGTGCGAAAAGCCAGATGTTAACGACATTGCTGGATAAAAGAACGAGTTTAGAAAGCTGATGATGCAGAATGTTGGCGTTGCGATGTTGATGAAAAGGGCGTTGCTAAAGCCGATGGAACTACCGAAAAAGCAAGCCGTAAAGACAACCTAGCGAAACAACCTTGGCGCTGGAATGTCACGGCTGAACCCACATTTTTATGCTGTAAGTAAATGACGCCTAACACTTTACTAGACCCCAAACCGGTCTGTCTAAATACACCATCATGGGGTTTTTAATTTTATCAGTATTGTTAGATTACCCTCTAACTCCTCTTAATAAAACAATAAATTATAATGGTGTTTTTTGCTCATGAGTTAAAAGTACCAAAATGGTGTGTTAGGTGGGAGAGGTGTACTTCACGCACTGCAAGAAAAACTATGCTTGTAGTCAGTTATGTTTCTGAAAGGCTTTAGGTACGCTATTTTTATTTTTTTAGCATGTATTCGGTCTAATTTTTAACCATTTTATACAACCATATGATAATAAGGTGCTTGTACTGAATGAAATCCGCACAGGCAGAATAAAAATGAGGTCAACCTAGGGGCTAGGGTACTTTGGGGAACAAAAAAGCCGCTGCGTCATCAAACGCAGCGGCTTTTCATTTAGTTTTAAACTGCAGATTTAAGGCTTTTGCTTCAATAGCCTTGGGCTAAAGAACAGAAACCAATGCTTTTGCCAAGGTTTCAACGTTGTTTTTGTTAATACCAGCAATATTTACACGGCTTGAGTCTACAAAATAAACGCTGTGCTTTTCTCTTACTTCGCGCACTTGCTCAGGCGTGATACACAAAAACGAGAACATACCTTTTTGGTCGTTTACAAAGCTAAAGTCTTTTGGTGAGCCGTTGTCATGAAGGTTTTGCACTAGCATTGCACGCAACGTTTTCATGCGGTCGCGCATTTCGTTAACCTCAGAAACCCATTCATTGTTAAGAGCTTCGTCAGCTAAAATTAAGTCAACGAGTGCACCGCCGTAGCTTGGTGGCATTGAGTAAATAGCACGAGCAATAGACTGTATTTGTCCCTGCGCAATTTTGCGGGTTGCTGTGTCTTGGGTAACAATAGCGGCAAGGCCAACACGTTCGCGATACAGACCGAAGTTTTTAGAGCACGATGCAGCAACAATAACTTCAGGAAGATTTTCAACAAGAAGACGCATGCCGTAGGCATCTTCTTCTAACCCTTCACCAAAGCCCAAGTAAGCTACATCGATAAATGGTAAAAATTCACGTTCTTTAGCAACCGCTAATACTTCATCCCATTGTGCATTGGTTAAGTCTGCACCGGTTGGGTTGTGGCAGCAGCCGTGAAGTAACACTATATCGCCCTTGTTAACGTTGCGAAGGGTGTCCATCATGGCGTCAAAGCGAATACTGGCAGATGCTTTATCGAAATACGGGTAGGTTTCTATTTCTAAACCCGCAGAGCCAATAAGCGGAATATGGTTCGCCCATGTAGGGTCGCTTACCCACACTTTTGCTTTGTCGTTACAACGCACTAAAAGCTCAGAAAGAATGCGAAGGGCACCACAACCACCTGGAGCCTGAACGGCCGCAACGCGATCGGCCATTAGTACCGGGCTGTTTTTGCCAAGTAGTAGCGATAGCATGCCATCGATAAAACCTTGGTTACCCTGAGGAGTAATATAGGTTTTACTGGTTTCGCGCTCTAGTAAAAGTTGTTGTGCTTTTGCCACACTCGAAAGAATAGGGGTATTACCTTGCTCATCTTTATATACGCCAACGCCTAAGTCTATTTTACTCGGGTTGGTATCTTCTCTATAAGAAGCAGAAAGGCCAAGAATTGGATCTGGGGCTAGATAGGGTAATACTTCAAACACGATATGTCCTCACTCTGGTGTGCAAATGTTGGTCTGCAAATAATGGAAATCAAATGCTAGCAGGCACGCATTATGCCATTGCTGATACAAAAAACGACACCTATTCGTTGAAAATATTTCAATTCAATATCGAATTTTGTAAACCTCGAAAGATTTATTCTACAAACCCGTTAAATTTTGAAGGAAAATTCTCGAGTTTGCGTTGTTTCTCCCTTTTCAGTAAAGGTTCGTTCTTTAAAGCTAAGTTCGCCGCTGCTATCAACCAACAAAATAGTGGATGTTCGCGTACCGTAGCTGGGTATATTGATAAAGATAGAAGACAGCGCTTTTTCCCATTCGTAACCAATACCCGTACTGGGAAGGTGTTGGTCGTCTGCTTTGTCCTCATTGCGCAGTAGCCCAAACAGATCTTCGGTGTCTATAGTGTCATGCTGGGATACGTATTTATTCAAGTTTGCTACACCTTGGGTAACCTTTGGCCATGGGGTAATAATGTTTGCGTTTGAAAGGCCAAACACTCCTTGCTCTAATGGGTGTACGGAGTTATTCACGTTATTGTAAACCTGCAACGCGCTTGCGTTACCAAACACTAGGTTATAGCCGTTATAGTGGTGGCGAGTGTCTTTCAGCGTTTGTAAATACGGTTCTGTTGAAAGCTCGGTATATTGCTCGGTTAACTGCTCAGTAAATTGGGCTTTATCGTCTTTCAGCCAGTTGGTTACCAACTCACCCCGGGAAGTCACGTCTGTGCGCACTTCAGACGGGGCACGTACGTTGGTGATTGCCGCAATTTTTCCATTTCGTGTAACGCCCATCCATGTGCCGTTTGCTTCC
Organism: Alteromonas ulvae; assembly: GCF_048987005.1. Taxonomy (GTDB): domain Bacteria; phylum Pseudomonadota; class Gammaproteobacteria; order Enterobacterales; family Alteromonadaceae; genus Alteromonas. The sequence goes on from NZ_CP185261.1 coordinate 2,039,455, forward strand.
AGATCTCTGCCCGCCAGTATAGAAGGAGCATCGTCCCAAAATGCAGCAGGAGCAGTTGGTCTTGCATAAAATTCATCTCTATTAGCCGCAATAATAAGTGGGTAGCGAGGATGCTTATGATGAGCGATAAATAAAATACACATGTTTACACCTTGTTCGATATGCCAGAAACGCCCGATTACAGATAATACTGCGCTGCAAATTGTTAGCGTAAGAGTGAGCCTTACTGCGCGTTTTACTGTTAATCGTAGATTTGCGTTTTGAATTTCTTTACCCTTAACACCTTGAGCAGTATGAGAATAATAAAAATGAATAGCAATAAAACTCTCAACACGAAAAACAATGAGGTAAAAAACGCCACTAGCTCTATTGCCAGCGTGAAAACTAGCATAAAAATCAGTGAGCTGTGGATAGACGACCATATAGCTCGGCAGTGGCCGCAATGGTTATCGTCATTAGCCGCTTTTGTGCTTACCAAGCGGGGCTGGCGGGTAGAAGGGGCCTTTATAAATCAGAAGAAAGCTATATTGTCTGTAGCACCTCACACGACCAATTGGGATTTTTTCATTGGTTTGCTCGTGGTGTTTTCGCTGCGTTTAAAATTGAATTTTTTCGGCAAACATACCATTTTTGTTCAGCCACTCGGGTATATCATAAAAAAGCTTGGCGGCATTCCCGTTAAACGAAGTAAGGCACACGGTGTGGTAACCAGTATTGTTGAAAAGATAAAACATGCTGATGAGTTAGTGTTGGCACTGGCACCTGAGGGAACGCGAAGCCCAATCTTTCCATGGAAAACGGGCTTTCTGCATATTGCGAAAGAGGCAGATATACCTATTCAACTTATTTCCCTTGATTACCGCACTAAAATAATCTGTTTCGGTCATGTGATCCAAACGGTCGAAAACATTGATGAACAAATGCAAACTATCTATACATTTTATGATAATGTTTGCCCAAAATACCCAGAAAAATGCATAACACGGCCTCAATAAACCATTTGAAAACCATCATGGCGTTATCTATGCGCATAGCATCGATTTGCCATCCAGTGGCTTCTGAGGTTGTTGCGTAACTTTACTACCGGAGCTTTACTCGTGACGAAACAGGGATTCACTACCCGACAAGTCCATGCCGATCGCATGCTTAACACGCCAGAACACGGCGGAGTCCATACTAGTACATCAAATTCTGTGCTGTTTGAGTTTAAAGATGCTCAAGGCATCATCGATGCTTTCCAAGGTAAACGTGCCGCGCATGTTTATTCTCGCTCTTCGTCACCGTCTGTGGCTGCGTTGCAAAACATGCTTAATCAGCTGGAAGGGGGAGTGGGTACACTTTGCTTTAGCACTGGAATGGCAGCTATTAGCAGCACTTTATTCGCGCTGCTTAAAGCGGGCGATCATCTTATTGTCAGTCAGTATCTTTTCGGTAATACGCGCAGCTTTTTCGAAACATTAAAAGATTTCGGTGTTCACGTAACTTACACCGATGTTACCGATATTGAACACGTTATGGATGCGTACCAACCGAATACAAAAGGGGTTTACTGTGAAACAGTGGCTAACCCAGTTACCCAAGTTTCCGATTTGCATGCGATAGGGCAGTTTTGTGAAGAGAAGCACATTCTTTTTATGGTCGATAATACAATGACACCGCCTCCGCTGTGCTACGCTAAAGACTATAAAGCGTCACTGGTATTTTGTTCGTTAACCAAATACATTGCTGGTCACGGAAATGTACTTGGCGGTGCTGTTACCGATACCGGCCATTTTAATTGGGAAAAATACAGCAACATCAAACCCGCTTACAAGGTAGCCGACACAGCGCAGTGGGGAATGACACAAATAAAGAAAAAGGGGTTGAGAGATTTAGGCGCTACACTAGCGCCAGAGTCGGCCACTGCCATTGCATTAGGTATGGAAACTCTTGGGCTTCGTCTTCAGCGCAGTCAGCAGAACGCATCAAAGTTAGCGACATTTCTCGATAATCACGACAGCGTTAATGAGGTGTTTTACCCTGGTCTTGCTGATCATCCACAACACTTTATGGCTCGAGAGCAGTTGAATAATGGCTATGGTGCCATCCTAAGCTTTAATTTAGTGGATAATATCGACCCGGTAGCGTTTTTAAACAAAATGGAGTTGGTCATTTGCGCCACGCATTTAGGTGATAATAGAACATTGGCGTTGCCAGTAGCCCCTACCATTTATTTTGAGAATACCGCTGAGGAAAGACAGCAGATGGGTGTATCAGACAACATGATTCGAATCTCTGTAGGCATTGAAGATACCGAGGACCTCATTGCCGATTTCGCATCAGCACTATCGTATTGTAAGTAATTTTGCGTAACTACAATAGTAAATCTGTTGCTCAACATTGCTAGTGCAGTTTAGCCTACTCTAGTTGTATGAAGGTGTTGTGCGCGCGATTTTTTCGCATTACCGTTGACACACAATTAAAAAAGGGGCGCAATGCGCCCCTTTTTTGACCTACTCAACATCTCATTAATTATTAAGCGTTTCGGTAATAACGCTATCTATAATGTGTAATGTTCCGTTTGACGCTTTAATATCAGTTGTGGTAACTATTGCACCTTCAACCATTAATGCTGTCTGTGGCAAGCTAACGTCAAACCACACATTATTTACCCCATCACCCGCATTATCACCTGCTTCGCTGTCATTAGCGAAGAAATAAAGTGGGCGACCTTGGAAAGCGGCTTGCATACTTCCATCGCTACGCTCTACTGTTGACAGACCAGGAGTTCCTGAAGCGTTTGAATCAGATACCAATAGAGGCATCCAAATATCAGCGCAAGCATCGTTACAATTACTGGTTGCACTGCCAAGATCGTTGTCGAAGGTATAAAGTGTAAAGCCAGCATTATCGCTACCCATACCGCCCACTAAACGTCCATTTGCAATATCATAAGCCACTTCGTCGCTTTGCGTATTTTCGCCTTGCGTGAAGTTGATGATGCTAATAGCAACATCCTCGCCAGATACTGTGTTAACTGACGTTCCATTTGCAGCAAATGCATCTACCGCGCCCACTTCTGCGTCAGGAATGACATGTTGAAGCAACACTTGTGATAGTGCATCGGTGTCTGCAAGTAAGCCACTTAGGGCTGTGTCTTCAATTTTGTCGAATGCAGTGTTGGTTGGAGCGAATACAGTAAATGTGGCTGTTTCGTCAGCCAGTGTGTCGACTAAGTCTGCGGCTGATAGTGCCGCAACAAGCGTTGAAAAATCTTCGTTGCCAGCTGCGATGTCTGCGATAGTTTGTGACGTAGCATCCGTTTCTTCAATTGGCAGTATTACTTGGTCTACAACATGGATTACGCCGTTGTCGGCCATAATATCGGTTTGAGATACCAGTGATGAATTAACGTAAAGGTCAGACCCTGATAGCGATAAGGCTACTTCGCTACCATTGACTGTTTCTACTTTATTCTCTGCCGATTGGGCGATTTGAAATGCACCATCTTGAAGTACTGTTGCACCCTGAACCACGTGGTAGGTGAGCACTTCTGTTAATGCATCCGCATCTTGCGCTAGCGCGGTGAGTGTGGCTTCATCAACAGCATCAAACGCTGCGTTTGATGGTGCAAAAACAGTAAACTCTGTCGAAGTATCAGCAAGAGTTGCGTCTAAACCAGTCGACTGGAGTAATTCAACTAGCGTTGAAAAGTTTTCGTTCCCTGCCGCAACGTCCACGATAGACATCGCAGGTGTGGGCAGTTCAACATCGCCTACAATAACCGTGTCTATGACATGTACAATACCATTGCTGGCTTGAATGTTTGTCACCACAACGTTGGCTCCGCCTACGGTCAGGGTATCTGTTTCTTCATTGATAGCAATTGGAATAGATGCGCCTGATGCAGTTTCAACGCTGGTGCCATTAAGTGAAAACGCGGTCACGCTATCAGCAGCTAACTCAGGTAGTACGTGTTGTAATAAAACAGCAGTCAATGCCTCTGTATCTTCTAGTAACGCAGATAGGGTTTCTTCGTCGATCATTGCGAACGCTGCATCTGTCGGCGCGAACACAGTGAATGTAGCGTCTGGGTCATCAAGCGTGCTGACCAGATCAGCCTCAGTAAGCGCCGCTACCAATGTAGAAAATTGCTCATCACCTGCCGCTACTTGTGCAATGGTGCTGTCGCTCGCGTCAACAAACTCTGGGGGCATCAAGACTGCGTCTATGACGTGAATGATACCATTGTCAGTGGCAATGTCTGTCATGGTCACAGTAGCAGTATTCACTAGCAGGTTGTCTCCAGACAATGAAAGTGCAATCGATGCTCCATTCACCGTCTCAACCAAACTGCCCGCTTGGCCAATTGCAGCCTCCTCATTAACTTCTGAAGAAAGCACGTGGTAAGTGAGGATGTCAGTAAGTGCGTCTGTGTCCGCAAGCAATGCATCGATTGTTTCTTGACCTAGCGCTTCAAACGCATCGTCAGTGGGGGCAAACACAGTAAAGCTGCCATTTTCATCGTCAAGAGTCGATACTAAATCAGCCGCTTCAAGGGCTGCAACTAGCGTCGTAAAGTTGCCGTCTGCCACAGCAACGTCAACTATCGTCGTTGCTTCAGGTGGCGGAGCAGGTTGTGGTGCTGGTGAGTCATCGTCATCATCTAGCCAACAACCAGAGAGTGTGAGCGGAACCGCTAAAAACGCTGCTTTAATTTTCAGATTCATTACTCATTTTCCTTTTATTAACAAACGTTACGAAGCTCTTACGATGGTTTTTTCGATAAAGTTCTACTAAAGTAGCATGATTAAAAGTTCTTAATATTAGAGAAGAAATCTGCTTGGAATTATTTGTTTGAAGCGACTTTGAGGGAAGCGTGCACAAGTTCAAAAAACTCTATCCCTTTAATACTTATGGTTATTTTGTGAGTTTTATTTCTTTGGTCGGAGTTCTGATGGTTTTAGGATTTTAAGGAAGACACGAATCTGACAGCCTTAATTTAGTACTGGAATGGCTTTCTGAGCGAAAAAATAAAGAAATGTTGAACTACTACTAATTCGTGGGGACTAACAAGTGTGTGTAAACAGAAAGTAAATTGTTCTTCTGTTTCAAAATGTGTGTTCCAAGTTGAGTGTGTTTCTTGCCCCGCCTGTGTAGCGGGGCTTTTTTATGCCTGATTGGCATCTGTTTATACGCTAAATTAAATGATGGTTAGTCATTAATTAATGCTTTTACATCTGCCACAAAGCTATCATCTGTCGGTTTTGTAGAGCTGGGATAATGCGTTATCTTGGTGCCCGTCTTATCAATGAGGTACTTGTTAAAGTTCCAAGATGGCGACTTACCTGTCGCTGCTTCTAGCATGCGATACATTGGGTCAGCATCGTCGCCACGCACAGACGTGGGTTCAAACATTGGAAATTTAACGCCATAAGTTAGCTCACAAAGCTCCGCCGTTTTGCCTTCGTCTTTTGCTTCTTGATTAAAGTCGTGAGATGGAAAGCCTAATACCACAAAGTCATCGTCTTTATACTCGCTGTATAGTGCTTCTAGTCCTTCAAATTGAGGCGTGAAACCGCAATAGCTTGCCGTATTAACAACAAGAACGGTTTTACCAGCATACTCATCACATAAATTAACGGTTTCTTGTGAGTTGAGTTTGCGTTTCATAAATTTTAAGACACTAGGACATTCGTTTGCCACAACTGGCTGGAAAAGCAAAGCTGCTATGGTGACCACACCTGCAGTAATTCCTTTCAATTTCATTGTTCGTACCCTCTGACATATCATGTGAACTCAATTTGTTGCTGAATTAACTAACAGCAACAGAAGATAGCGCGTTTGGTTTTTTATAAGGCGCTATATGTAAAGTTATACGGTTCTGCTTTGTAAAAAGAAACATTAATGAGTGTGTTTGTTATGCGTTTGTTTCACTAACGATAACGATGAGTGTTGACTACATGATTATAGCTTTGCGTATAATGCCTGTGGGTTTCACATAACAATGATGAAAAAAATGAAAAAATATAAAGCATTGCTCATCGCCGCCAGCGTAACGATTGCACTAGGTGGTTGTGTAAGCACTAACGATAAGAAAGACGCAAATACAGTTACACCATCAAATAATATTCAGTCGATGGTCACGCCACAAACGGCAGTGATGTCTGCAGCTGGTGAGGATGAAATTACCCTAGAAAGAATTATGTCCGACCCGCAGTGGATAGGTGCATTGCCAACTAACATGGGGTGGTCGGTTGATGGCGGCGCCATTGTTTTTGAGCGTGAAAAACAAAATAGTACACTCACCGATGTATTTGCTGTTGAAGCGAGCACCCTCAAAAACGAAGCAAAAGTTCCATTAGCCGACATGCATAAGTATCGTTTTGATGAAAAGGTAGTGAGGGATGATGGCGTTGTTGCTTACACGTTTAAAGATAGCGTGTACGTGCAATTTACCAATGGCAAAACGGTGCAGCTTACCCGCGGTGGAAGTGCACTCTCTACGCTCACGTTTATGACCGATGGGCGTTTAATGGCGCTAAGCGGAAACAAGTTTATTGCTATTGATCTTACCAATGGCGCAAGAGAAGAGTTAGTAAGCTGGGTGTTCGATGATAAGCCGGAGCCGGTAGAACCAGCAAAAGACTATATTGCGGAAGAACAGCAATCCCTCATTGAGTATATTAAGCTTCAAAGACAGATAAGTGAGGATCAAGAAAGCGCAAATGCGTTACTTGCTGCTGCCAATAGAGGGGTAGCACCTGCACCGTTTTATTTTGATAAATCACATCGCTTGGCAGGCATAAGCGTGTCACCTGCTGGAAATTTTGCCGTGGTGGCAACCACTGAGAGCAAGCCTACCCGTGATGATAGCGACATCATGCCCCATTATATTCAAGAAGACAGCCGTATTGCGGCTAAATCAGTAAGACAACGTGTGGCCGATGCCGAGCCTGTAAACCACGAACTGTGGCTTCTCAATTTAGCAACCGGTGAAAAACAAGCGTTAAATTATTTCGACCTACCCGGATATAACGACGACGTATTGGCCGATGTGAAAACTGAGAATGCAAAGGCAAATGGCGAAACCTATGAAGTAAATAGGTTGCCTCGCCCAATAACATTATTACAAAGCTGGTACTGGACCAAGCCATCTATACGCTGGCATAAAAACGGCAACGCAGTGGCTGTTATGTTAGAGGCGTGGGACAACAAAGACAGATGGATTGCCACCGTCGATTTAGACAGTAAAACCCTTGAAAACCAACACCGCCTGCATGATGACGCGTGGGTAAACTATCGCTTTAACTCTTTCGATTGGCTAAACAATAGTGAGACGTTGTACTTCCAATCAGAGCATACAGGTTACTCGCACTTATACTTACAAACACCTGGTGAAGCGCCCGTTGCGCTAACTAGCGGCAACTATATTGTTGATGACCTTACGTTAACCGCTGATGACCAATACATTTACTACAAAGCAAACAGCGAACACCCAGGTATTTATGAAATTTACCGTGTAAATACGCAAACAAAGGTCATTGAAACCCTAACCGATCTTAACGGCATCACCGACTATACCCTCAGTCCCGATGATTCCACGTTGCTTTTAAGCCACAGTAAGGTGAATCAGCCAGCTGAACTTTATGTAAAATCGTCAGCTAGCCAACAAAAGGCACAGCAAATCACGTCTAGCACCAGCGACGATTTCGCGTCGCTGCCGTGGGCTGTGCCACAAATTGTTGCCATTGAATCTTCACATACCGACGCGCCAATTTATGCGCGTGTTTACCAGCCTGAAGGGTACGACAGCACAAAGAAAAACAAAGCGGTTGTGTTTAATCATGGCGCAGGCTATTTACAAAATGCCCATATGGGGTGGTCGGGCTATTTCCGCGAGTACATGTTCCATAGCATGCTTGTGCAGCAAGGCTATGTAGTACTAGATATGGATTACCGTGCTTCTGCTGGGTATGGCAGAGATTGGCGAACGGCTATTTATCGTCAAATGGGCACACCAGAGGTGCAGGATTTACGCGATGGCATCAACTATTTAGTGGAAAATGCTAACGTAGACAGAGAGCGTATCGGTACCTATGGCGGGTCATACGGTGGGTTCTTAACCTTTATGTCTATGTTTACTGCGCCAGATTTATTTGCTGCTGGTGCCGCATTAAGACCGGTTACCGATTGGGCGCATTATAATACGCCGTATACATCTAACATCCTTAATACGCCTGATGTGGATCCCATTGCTTATGAGCGCAGCTCACCCATTTATTTTGCAGAAGGGTTAGAAAAACCGCTGCTGATAAATGCGCCTATGGTTGATGATAACGTCTTTTTCCACGATACCGTTCGTTTGGTTCAACGGTTAATTGAACTAGAAAAAGAAAACTTTGAGACGGCAATATACCCTGTAGAGCCACATGGCTTCGTTCAGCCAAGCTCATGGTTAGATGAATATCGCAGGATCTATAAGTTATTTGAAGAAAATCTGTAGTCGTATTTAACATTCACAAAAAAGCCCAACATGTGTTGGGCTTTGACAAAAAGTAATCCTATGTTTTACGCCCGCTTTGCAGTACTTATCATGAGCAAAAATATAATCAATCCGCCTACTGCACCAAACATATGGGCATCAACCGCTACTCTTGCATTGATTAGCTCAGCAACCTGAGTGCTACTGCCGTTGTATTGTTCGTAGACCACCTTGATAGCGATGCCTATAAGCAGAAGCCATCCTGATGTCATTTTTTCTTTTATATCCATACAGGCCCCCCACACAAATAATCCGTGTAAAGCACCTGATAGACCGGCATACCAGATAAGGCTCTCAGAAAAGAAATAAAGGCCTGCGCTGGTGGCTAAACAACACCACACAAATACTTTCAAAAAGCGGGCTGGCAGATAGTGCTCACCGTGTAATGCCCATAATAAAACTAGCCCAACGATATTGAGCAATAAATGATACCCATTGGTATGCACAAAATTACCCGTTACTAATCGCCACGTATCCAGCCCTTGTATGGCGTAACGGTCGTAGGCTAGCCATTCGCTTGCCTGGGGTTCAAAGAAAAAGGCAATTAAAGCGCATAGCGCTATTATTAAGGGGCCTGCACTGTACTTAAACGAAAACGGCAGTGAAATCATCAGCGTTAGTTATTTTTTTATTTTGAGTTTGACCACTATGATACAGAAAATTAGCCTTCGGGTGAAAATAGATATGCGCCCGACACCATAAAAATGTCGACAGAAAAGGAAAGATAATGTCTTTAGTTTTAACCTCGCAAAATAATCATACTCTTACCATTACGATCAATAGACCGGATAAAAAGAACGCCTTGACTCGAGAAATGTATCAGCTAATGGCAGACGCGCTTCTTGGTATCAAAAACGATGGAATAACCAAGACCGTTGTAATTAAAGGAAACGGCGACTGTTTTACCGCGGGTAACGATATCAACGACTTTGCCGCACAGAAAGAAGGGGCCCAGGTACCCGAAACGGCGGCGTTCATGCGTTCACTAATGACCTGTTCTGTGCCCGTTATTGCTCAAGTGCATGGGTTAGCAGTAGGAATAGGAACGACCTTGCTATTACATTGTGATTTTGTTTATGCCACACAAGACAGCCGATTTGTTCTCCCTTTCATCAATTTAGGGCTTGTTCCTGAATATGCATCAAGTTATCTTTTACCCAAAGTGGCGGGACATATTAAAGCTGCTCAATGGTTGATGCTAGGCGAACCGTTCACAGCCGATGACGCATATCAGTTTGGTATGCTCACTGAAGTGGTGTCGTCACAAACCATCGATGATGCAGTTTCAGCGACAGTTCAAAAATTGATAAGTAAACCCAGCTTTGCTTTATTGCAGACAAAAGCGCTACTCAAAGGTGAAGCTGATTATGTCAATCAGCAAATGAATACCGAATTTGATATTTTCCTAGAGGCGTTGCGCACTCCTGCTGCACAAGAAGCGTTTGACGCGTTTTTGAAAAAGCGCCCTATTAATCCAGAGAAATTTAAATAAGAGGAAACACGATTTTGAGGTTCAGTTCTTTGATAAGCACATCAGTATTGGTGTTTGTGTTAATTAGCAGTTTACTTTCCAATGTACACGGCAAACAGGCTCGAGAAGTCGGGGAGCCTGAAGCGGCTACTGGGTATGTAGAGAAGAAAGCATTTGAGGCCGACGAATACATGGTGGTTGCTGCTAATCCCTATGCATCATGGGCGGGAAAGAACGTCATTGAAAAAGGCGGTAGCGCGATAGACGCCGCGATAGCCGTTCAATCTATGCTTACATTGGTAGAACCTCAATCTTCAGGTATCGGTGGTGGAGCTTTCATCCTTTATTGGGATAACAAAAACAAAGTTCTGCACACGTTTGATGGCAGAGAGTCTGCGCCTAAAGCCGTGAATTCTCACTGGTTTATTAAAAGTAATGAGCCTATGCGCTGGATTGATGCAGTCGTTGGTGGCAAGTCAGTGGGCGTTCCAGGGGCAGTAAAAGCACTTGAATTAGCCCATGCTGAGTTTGGAACGCTGCCGTGGAATAGCTTGTTTGATGATGCCATTATGACTGCCAAAAACGGCTTTAAAGTCTCACCTCGATTAGCCAAATTGGTTGCTCTAGACTATCACCCAGGTCTTAAAAAGTTTCCTGCAAGCTCTACCTATTTTTTCCCAGCCGGTATGCCGTTGAAAGAAGGAACAACCAAGAAAAATAGAAAATTGGCTAAGACCCTAAAGGGTATTGCCGAGAATGGCAGTGACTATTTGCTTAAAGGCGAGTTGGCACAGGAAATTGTTGATGCGGTAAATTCTGTCGAAATAAACCCTGGAAAAATGTCACTTGAAGACTTGGCAAATTATGAAGCCATCAAGCGTAATGCTGTTTGTGGAAACTATCATGAAAAACGAATTTGCGGCATGCCGCCACCCAGTTCAGGTGGCGTCAATGTGTTTCAAATTTTAAAGATGCTTGAAGATAAAAATATTGGTCAGTATTCTCCAAACTCCGCAGAGTTTGCTCATTTATATACCCAAGCCAGTGCGCTTTCCTACGCCGACAGAGAAAAGTACATAGCAGATAGTGACTACACTAACTTGCCCTTTGCTGCCATGATTAATACAGCGTATTTACAACGCAGAGCGGAAGGAATAAGCGTCGATGAAAAGTGGCATCTAGCGAGAGCGGGCAATCCTTACGCTGGCACCGAAATAGCCATGGGCACTTCAATGGAGTTGCCGAATACGTCACATGTTTCCATTGTTGACAAAGAAGGGAATGCGGTTTCTATGACTACTAGCATCGAATTTATGTTCGGCTCAGGCATTATGGTAGGTGGCTTTTTACTCAACAACCAGTTAACCGACTTTTCCTTCTCGCCAACAAAAAATCGCTTTCCCGTTCCTAATCGCGTTGAACCCGGTAAACGTCCACGTAGTGCTATGAGCCCAACCATGGTGTTTGATGAGGACGGTGAATTAGAAGTGGTAGTAGGCTCACCAGGTGGCTCAAGAATTGTAAGCTATGTTGCTCAAACCCTCATCGGTATGATTGATTTTGATCTTAACATTCAAGAGGCGATAAACCTTCCTAAGATCACCAACAGAAACGACTACACTGCGTTAGAAAAGGGTACGCCTATTGCTGAATTAGAGGAGCCGCTTAAAGCGCTAGGTCATAATGTAAAAGTTATCGATTTAAACAGCGGATTACACGGCATTCAGTTTAAGTCTGGAAAGTTAATTGGCGGGGCAGACCCTCGAAGAGAAGGTATTGCCGTCGGTAAATAATTGCTTAGCGCTTTTGCAAAGTAGCAAAGAGCAACATCGATAGAAGGAAGGAAAACGAAACATGGATTTTTTGCTGAATGTGTTAATTTGGGTTGGTGTTGTTATTTTTGCGCTATTTTTTATTGCCTTTATGGCAGCGGTGAAGTTAAACAAGCGCCAAGACAGCGACCGCGATGATAAGCCATAAGCGTGAAAAATTTATAAAGCCTTTATGGCTATTACAGGATTAAAGACTTTGTAAAACAAAACAGCCCAAGGTTTTAACGCCTTGGGCTGTTTTGTTTAATGCTTTGTCTAAGCGCGTTATATAAGGGCTTTATATAAGCGCTTTAACTTTGTATTTGTAACGCAATATTACTTGTCGAGGTCGTGAGCACGGAACGCATTAGGCAGTAATTCACCAATGGTGGTTTCATGCAAATTTCCACTCTTTGTTACCATAGTAACCGGCGTATCATCGCTGGCGAATTCTGCAATTTTTTGTCTGCAGCCACCACATGGAAAGCATAATTCTTCGTTTGGACTCGCAATAACGATGTGTCCAATACGTTTGTGCCCATTAGATACCATGTTGCCAATTGCAGTGGCCTCAGCACATTGTCCTAATGGAAACGCAGCGCTCTCCACATTACATCCTGCAAAAGTTTCCCCAGTACTTGTTTCGATGGCGGCGCCAACTTTGAAGTTAGAGTAGGGGGAATGTGAGTGTTGTTGTGCATTAAATGCAAGTTGTGAAAGTTGTTCTAGGTTACTTTTATTCATGGGTACCTTTGTTACCCGCCTAATGCACTTTACTTTTCCTATCAAATGCGAGAAGGTTGGCGGCATCAGTGCCGCATCAAGTGTATGCTTTCTATACTGGCGGTTTTTTTCTTTTTCTACAGAATTCATTTTTACCATGCGCAGAAACGTTAGTCTCATCTTTTTTTCTTTATTCGTTTGTATTTTAACCGGTTGCGCACAAACGCAGTCTGCCGAGCAACGCAGTCAAATGGGAAACTTACTTTTAGCGGAGCCAGCACCTGCAAATCCTCGTTCGCAAATGGCCATTGCCCGCTATAATCAAGTGCTTACAAGTACCGCGTTATCAGATAACGACAAAGCAGAACTTCATTTCCAGCGCGGCATGTTATATGACAGCGTAGGGCTAAACGGGCTAGCACAGTTTGATTACAGTCAGGCGATAAACCTGAAACCCGACCTTGCTGAGGCCTATAATTCAATTGGCATTCACTACATTCAGCAAAACAATTTCATTCAAGCGTATGAGGCGTTTGATTCAACGTTAGAAATAAATCCCGATTTAGATTTTGCTTTTTTGAATCGCGGTATTGCACTTTACTACGGCGGCAGGGCAGAGCTGGCCACAAGCGACTTAGATACCTTCTTTAAAAAAGACGAAAAAGACCCGTTTAGAGCGTTGTGGTCGTATTTTGCCAATCACGCGATATCACCACAGCGAGGCGCTGAATATCTCGCGTCGGTAAGGCCGTTACTGGATAACGAGCATTGGGCCACTTCGTTAATCGATTTGTTTCTTGGTGTTGTTGACGAGAATACAGTGCTGAATTCTTTACTGCAGGGCATTACCAGTCAAAAAGCGCTTACCGACAGACTGTGTGAGGCGTATTTTTATTTGGGTAAGTTTCACAGTCAAAACGGTAATAGAGGAATAGCGTCAAACTACTTCAAACTGGCGCTGAGCACGAATGTGTATGATTATGTAGAACACCGCTATGCTCGTATAGAGTTAAACCGACTCCGTCAGCGCTCTGCTGATGTGTCCATTGATGATGAATAATCACGCTTAGCCCATGCGCGGTTTATTCTTAGCAGTGTTCGCGCTGCTCATTGTAGTGGGCGACACGGGTCGCTATGCCCCCCAACTTGTTGCTAATGCGACTACGGCGCTGTTACACGTGCGAGAGCAGGCGCCTTCTCATGTCCAGACTGTGTCACAAGTACAACCCCAAGCACAGTTCCGAGAGCAGCGAAAGCTATCATCCGAATTTACTGCTGAAAACACCCATCTTGTGCGTTCTGCATTTGCCTTGCTATGGCACGCAGCGCGATTAGGCAGTGATGAAGCGCAGCGAACACTAATGGCCTCGATTGAAGAGATAACGTCTACTCAATTAAATCCAGAGTTACATTTTCAAACTCCGCCAGGGGCATCTACTGGTTTAAATGGTCATTTGCTGGTTTCTGATGAGCTATCTCAGGAGTTATCACAAGAGCCAGGCGCGCTAACGCAAGAACAGATAAAAGCGCTACCAGCAAACAAAACAAGAGGTCAAGTACCAAAGCTAGACCCTATTTATTGGCTTGAGAACCTAGTGTCGTTAGATAATGCAGATGCAGCGTGGCTGCTGTACCAGCTTATAGGTAAGGAGAGTGCTTCAGAGCGTTTTATGGCCCTTGCCGCTAAAGGCAATGTTGCTGAAGCGCAATTGGCGTACGCCATGTCGTCGCAGTCTCCTGACAAGCGAGAGAAGTGGTTAATTCGCGCTGCCGAACAGGAATATTTGCCTGCCCAAGCGGCACTGGCCGACTGGTATTTGCTGCATGATCAAAACAAGAAAGCTAAGCCTTTACTTGCCGCCACGGCATCATTAGATATGCAAAGCGCATTTAAGTATGGTCGCTTGTTATGGGATGAGGGCAACGTTGATGAAGCAAAAACCTACTTAAGGAAGGCCGCTGATCTAGGTCAGCAACAGGCAAAAGATGCGCTTGCCATTACACAGCGTTACAGCGTCACCGCGCTTGGCGATGTAAAGCCGTTTGACTGGGCTGGTGGCAATCAGTGTTTGCAACGAATTCAACCATTTGCCGCTTCGCTGGCAACCATGATCCGTGCCGATAGTTTTTATCGCCAATTCAATAGCGACGAGCGGCTAGCGTCGTTATCCCTCTGCGTTGCACCGCCAATTTGGTTACCAAAAGACGCGTTGTCATGCAGCGACGATTACAATAATAGAAACGTGCTGGGATGCGACGTAAGGCCATTAGCTAATATCGCGAAAACGAGGCAGTTTAGCCACGCGGTAGTGGTTGCTAAGCAGGGAAAAGCAAACGTTCAAAATGGGGTGATGTTTTTAGACATTGGTGATACGTATTCGGTGTTTGTGCATGAGTTAGCGCATTTTGCAGGTTTTGCCGATGAATATCCCATTGCCAGAAGCATGGCTAGAAAGATATGCGATATTCAGCGCATTAACGATTTTTCACCGCCAAACCTGGTGATTGATAGCCCCCACTATTACGCCCCTATCGATACCGTGTCTCGTTGGGCGAAAATAGACCCCAACACAATAGTGGCAAAAGCCAAAACCTGTGAAGGCGTATCGAAAAATAGCTATAAGCCAAGCAGGCGTATTACTTTTATGGAACACCATGATACAGGAGCCATACCGCCACTGTACTTGGTGCTATGGCAACAGCAGCTTGAGAAACAGCAGGCTCAACGTCCTATCTCCATGAACTTCTTTCAAGCCTTTCACCACCAAGGCGACCAAAAAGAGGCCGCTCATTGGCTTGCCAAATATGAAGCTTTTGTTGGTAAAACCTCTTAATAAAACAAAGACTCTTTAACCTACCTAGTTTCCCAGCGACGTTTGTGCGTCTTGCTTCAGTTCATTTACCCACATTGCTGTCGCGCCACAAATGGCAACTGGCATAATAATAAAGTTAACCACGGGAATAAGTGAAAACACATTCACCATCATGCCAAACGTTATCGCCTTGCCTTTGTGTTCTGATAAATGAAGGCGCATACGTGTAAAGGGCACTTTATGATTGTCGTAAGGATAATCACAGTACTGAATCGCCATCATCCAAGCGTTAAAGAGAAACCACAGTACTTGGCCAATAACGGGTAGTAGAAAAAACAGAATAAGAAAGCCAATAGCGCGAGGTAAATACCATGCGAGTTTTGTCACTTCTCTACCAATAGTGCGCGGTATGTCTTTAACCAATGCCATTACACCTTCATCGCCTAATGCCTCACCGGATAAATGGCGCTCTACTTTTTCTGACAAAACGCCGTTAAACGGGGCGGCAATCCAATTGGCAAGGGTGCCAAAAATAAGCGCAAATATTAATAAAACGCTTATTACTGCCAGTGGCCACAATAAAAAGGTAATTGCTGTTTTAACCCAACCTAACCATTCTGGGACTAAATTAATTACATAGCTGATCCCAGCTTCAATTTGGCCGAATAGGAAATAAAAGGCCAACGAAAACAGAATAAGGTTAATGCTAAAGGGAACAAAAACGAACCGTTTTAGCCCTTTGGTTTTAATGAGCGAAAAACCCATAAAAAAATAGTGAACGCCGCCAGAACTCATTCGCTCTCCTTTGATAAATCAGTTGCTTCGGTAATATGAAACGTTATAAAAAAATGATCATAACATCTTAATATCAAGGGCGTGTTGATCTTTGTTGTACATTTTTGCAACGGTCTGTGAGCTATTTAATCAAGGCGAATGGTTGAAGGTGTAGTGGGCTAAATCGAAACCATTCAACGCAGAGTAAATAGCTCACAGGCGCTGCCCGAAGGGGGCGTTATGGAAGCATTTTACTCTTTGTCGCAGCCCTTTGACTTAGCCCACTAGGCCTACAGGACTGCTTCGCGATTAAAATGCTTCCATTTAGCCCAAAACTCGTACAGCAAAGATCAACACGCCCTAGGGGCGTCAGACATAAATGTTAATTGTTACAAGCTGTATGTTTTGATAAAGTCTTTAAAATAAAAACAACTAAAACAAGGTGCTATTGCATTCTACGTGTAATTGCATTTTAACTGGTATACGCAACTAACGTGATTACCCTTAATTTTTCGCCTAGCTATTTACTTTACTGCTTAGTTAACACTGTAGTCAGCTATCCGCTTAGCTATTCAGCTAAGTATCAACAACAGTGTCGCATCACTTTTGCTGCAATACTAATGGCACTTTTTTCTTGGCTAGCACTGTGCCTATGAGTAGCACTGTGCATATGGGTGGCAGCCAGCGACTGAGGAATTTGTGTGCGACTTAAAAAGATAAAGCTAGCGGGCTTCAAATCTTTTGTTGAGCCAACCTCTATTCCATTTCCTGGTGAAATGACGGCTGTAGTTGGGCCAAATGGTTGCGGAAAATCTAACGTTATTGATGCTGTTCGTTGGGTACTTGGTGAAAGTTCGGCTAAGAACTTGCGTGGTGATGCGATGACCGACGTTATTTTTAACGGTTCATCATCGCGAAAGCCCGTTGGCCAATGCAGTGTCGAGTTAATATTTGACAATAGTGCTGGTCGAATATCTGGTGAATACGCCAACTACAACGAACTGTCTGTAAAACGTCTCGTTACGCGAGAGGCGCAATCTACCTATTTCCTTAATGGGGCGAAATGTCGTCGGCGGGATGTAACCGATCTATTTTTAGGAACCGGGTTGGGGCCTCGCTCATATGCGATCATCGAGCAAGGTATGATATCGCGCTTAATAGAATCTAAGCCGCAAGAGTTAAGAGTATTCATTGAAGAAGCGGCAGGCATATCCAAGTACAAAGAGCGTAGACGAGAAACAGAAAATAGAATAAAGCATACTAACGACAATTTAGAGCGTCTTACTGATGTAAGAGATGAGTTGGGTAGGCAGCTAGAAAAACTGCAAAGACAAGCCGCAGCAGCAACAAAATATAAAGCGTTGAGAGCGCAAGCGAGAGATCTTAAAGGGCAGCTGGCAGCCATTCGGTTTTTGAAAAACAGCGAACACATAGACAAGTTAGAACAAAACAAAAGTGTGCTCACCGCTGAGATGGAAGGCTTAATTGCTCGCCAGCAAGGTGATGAAGCGGGTGCAATGGCCTATAAAGGGCAGCAGGCAGAGTTAAAACAGTCTATAGATGATTTGCAACAGTCACTCTTCTCAACAAGCACTGCCATTACCCGTTTAGAGCAAAACGCGCTGCACGCCAAGCAAAGGGTGTCGCAAGTAGAGCAGGAAATTGCGCGGTTAGCACAGCAACAAAGCCTATTAAGTACCTCCTTGAGTGAAGCACAATCCTCGCTATCTAGTTCTAATGCTGCCTTAGTCGATATTGAGCCGGAAATTGAGCTTAAAGAAGCGGAGCTGTATAGCGTTAAGGAGCGATTTGACGACGCGGAGCAAGCACTGCGTGATTTTAATGCAAGGGCGCGAGAGCAAGAATCCACGTATAATCAACTAAAAAGCAAAGTGCAGCAATGCCATAGTCAAATTCAGTCTTTGATGAGCGTGCAGCTAAGAACGTCACAGCGAATTTCTGACATTCAGCAAGAATTAGCACAAACTGAGAATGAAGATTACGAGGAGCAAAGTGCGTTATTGGACGCGCAGCTAGAAGAAGCTGAAATTAATCAAAGTGAACAAAAAGATGCTATCCACGATATAGAGCGGGATGAATTACTGGCGATAAACACGGTGAAGCAGCGTGTTTCTGAACTTGATAGCGTGAAAAGTAAATGGCAATCCGTACAGTCTAGCTACACGGCGTTGTCAGCGCTACAAAGTGACGCTTCGCGACAGTTCGGCAGTGATGACAGTAAGGACGACGGCGGTAAAGAAAGTCATGACAGTAAAGATAGCCATGATAATAAAGAGAAAATAGCGGAAACTCTGTGGCAATCAATGAGGGCACCTGAGCGCCTTGCCCCGTGTATCGAAGTTATTCTCAATCAGCTCAATCAGCCTTTACTCGCAAACCAAAACGATGTTCCTGCACTCTATGAAGCAAGCAGTGCATTACCCAATGGCGTGCGAATTTATACCCATCACGTTTTCATTACCCATGCTCATACTGGCACATTAGCGCATGCACTTCTTGAGCAGAAACAGAACGAAAAAGTACCTGATTTTTTAAACGATGTTTTACTTGTCGAAACAGATAGCGAGCTATTTACTGCCAAAGTCGAGCAGCAGTTAATTGAAACTGGCAAAAGTGCTATTTCATTATCTGGCCTATGGCGTGGTGCCCATTGGATACTAAAGCCGGGTGACATTGAAGATGGTGTATTGCAACGAGCCAATAAACTCTATCAACTTGAGCTTGAGCTCGTTGAATTAGCGCAGGCTAAAAGCGTTTGTATTGATGCGGTAGAAAGAGAAGAGCAAAACCTCAATCAGTTACGAGAGGCAAAGCTGCGTCTACAATCATCGATAATGGAAAGCGAAGGTGCTTTGCAGCAATTAAAGAACGCCCGTTCATTAATTGATATGCAGCAACACCAGCAACAAGCTAGAAGCAAAAAATTATACGACGAACTCTTATCTCAGCAAGAATTGCACAAAGACGAGGAAGCGCAGTTAGAACAGCTTTCTGAAGATCTCGCCGTGCACGAGGCTCAGCTTATTGAGTCTGAGGATTACATGAGTGGCGTGGTTGAAAAGCGCGAGCTAGCAGAGCGCAATCTCAACGAGCTTCGCGGACAAGTTGAGATGCTAACGTCTACAAAACATGAACTTGCATTAAAGAAACAGCAGTTAGATAACCACCAGCAGCTGTATCGCGAACAGGTTACGCGTAATAAAAGTCAGATGAGTGAGTACGCTGAAACCACCGCTAGGCTAAAAGACGAGCTGTTAAAACTTACTTCACCACAAGAACTTCAGCACGAAGAGCTACAGCATTTACTGCACACTAAAACGGAGCTTGAACAATCGCGCAGTGAGGCACGTGTGCGCTTAGAAGAGGTAGAGCAATGGCTGCGGGAAGCCGAAAAAGGGCAGCAGTCATTAGCGAAAGACATTCAAGCTAGGCAAGCGCATATTGATGCTTTAAATATAGAAATTGAAGGCTTTCGTGTTCGTGCCAATACGGTATTAGAGCAGCTTGAAGAGTCAAATCAGTCTCTTAAATTACTGTTGGCTGAATTGCCAAGTGATGCTGATGAAACGCTTTGGCAACAAGAGTTGGAAAAAACACAAGCAGGTTTACAGCGCTTAGGTGCAGTGAACTTGGCCGCAGTGGATGAGTTTGAGAGCCAATCACAGCGAAAGGCCCATCTTGATGAGCAAAATAATGATTTAACCGACGCACTGGAAACCCTTCAATCTGCTATTCGTAAAATTGATAAAGAAACAAAAACACGTTTTTCAAATACCTTCGAGCAGGTCAATGAAGATTTAAAAATATTGTTTCCAAAGGTGTTTGGCGGTGGCTCTGCCTACCTTGCTCTTACTGATGACGATCTTCTCGAAACGGGTGTAACTATAATGGCTAGGCCTCCTGGTAAGAAAAATAGCACAATTCATCTTTTAAGCGGTGGAGAAAAAGCGTTAACCGCTTTATCATTAGTTTTTGCAATCTTTAGGTTAAATCCGGCGCCATTCTGCCTACTTGATGAAGTTGACGCACCGTTAGATGACGCAAACGTTGGACGGTTTTGTAATTTGGTGTCGGAAATGTCTCAGACAGTGCAGTTTATATACATAACCCATAATAAAATAGCGATGGAAATGGCAAGTCACCTTACTGGCGTCACAATGGCAGAGCCAGGAGTGTCACGAATGGTGGCTGTAGATGTTGACGAAGCCGTTGCATTCGCAGAAGCATAACAAAGGGCGAAAGAATAAAATGGAAGATGAATTACGTCTATTTTTACTGTTAGGTGGTTCTGTTTTTATCATAGGTATTTTGGCCCATGGTATATGGAAAATCAGAAAAAACAGTAAGCCAGTAGAGAAGGAACGCTTAGAGCCACGACACTGGAACGATAGCCCTGACAGCGATGATTACGGTGATGAAACCTCTGAAAGCACTGAGTTCGACGAACTCGGTATAGGTAGCGTTCGTATTATTGGCGGCAACGCGTCATATTATGGTGATAAAGCCGATGTAAGTCGTTTAAAAACAGATGACGGTCACAGCGCCTCAGGTACCCGCGGAGATCATGGAAATACCAGTGACGACTTCAGCACATTTGCCAACGATGCAGATAGACAATCATTAGCGGAACATAGAGATCACGATGGCGCTGACGCTGCCCGCATTGGTTCTGGCGATTCGCAAGGCTCTTCTGACAACGCACACTCAGTAAATATTGAAGAAGAAAATACAGGCGCGCGAGAGCAGCGCTCTACGCTATATGGTTCAGTAATTACTAATCCGAAACCTCATTTGCAAGGACAGAGCCGACCTTCTAGCGACACCGCACCTGTTCAAAATGACAATATAGCTGATTTTCCCGAGCCTCCGGGTTTCTTATTAAAGGAATCTGAATCGTCCTCCCCGATGGTTGAAGAAAGCGACGTTGAAATCATGAGTTCAGACTCGCTTTCTGATTCAACTGGTAGTGCAGAGGCTAATGAAAGGTCGAGCGCAAAAGATAGTTCACCAGAATCGGCAAATCAAAGAGCCGACAGTGTCAATACAGCGAGTGAATCGAAAAAATACCTGCGTTCTGAAGTACCAAAAGCTACCTCCACGTTGTACGTAGACGCTACTAAAGGAGACGATATTAAAGAAAAGGCAGAACGAACTGGTACGCCCGAGACTGGTGCTGGTAATCGAAGAGATGCAGAGACCAAAATGGTTGAGGGGCAGTTCAATAATACAGCTGTGCCCGAGCGAGTTGAACCCTCGCTTTTTGGCTCGTTATCTGAGAAAAGCGCACACGAAAATGTTGTCAGTAAATATGATGAACTTGAGAGTGAGAGAAAACGATCCTCGCAAAGCAAGCGCTCAAAATCGGCGGCAAGAAAGCGTGAAGAGCCAAACTTTGGTGATGATCAAATGCGTATCGACTTCGACAATAACCATACACAGTCATCAAATCAGGTCTCATCCAAAGAGTCGTCTGATGCCGCGACTCAGGAAGTGCTGGTTTTAAATGTGCGCGCAAAAAACGGTTCGCCTATATCGGGAGCAGCCTTATTGCCAATGTTACTGACGTTAGGCTTCAAGTTTGGTAACCAAGATATTTTCCACCGTCATGTGAACTCAAATGGAAAGGGACCTGTTTTGTTTAGCCTTGCTAACATGTTTAAACCAGGTGTGTTCGATATAGACAATTTAGAGAATTTTGACACCCAAGGCATTTCTTTATTCATGATCTTGCCCATTGAAGGCGATCCGCATCAGGTGTTTAATATGATGCACAACGCGGCTCGCAAATTGGCGGATGAGTTTGATGCTCAAGTACTCGATGGTCGTCGTAGTGTATTAACGAAACAAGGGCTGCAGCAATATGTTGAGAAAATTCGTGAGTTTGAGCGAAAGCGAATGATTTCTCGAAGCTAAACTTAGGCGTCATCTCAGTGCTAAGTTTAGTTATTAAACTGGGGCTGCGTATTAGTCAGCGAAGTGGAAATTATTTTGAAAAGTATGTTTCACCAAATACCTAGAGGCTTGCTTTTTCGGGAAGCAGCGCACATAAACGTGCTACTCACAAAATCATTGCTTGTAAAAACATAATTTATGTTACACAGCTAATGTATCAGGACTTGGGTATCAAGTCCTTTTTTCATTTAAACAGATGTCTGTAGTGAAACTGATGATATCTGTTTAACGTTTTTCACTTTTATAATGGCGTGATACCGACTCTATGTCAGATACCCTAGAGCAAGCAAAAAATAACATTGCGACGCTTCGCAAACGTTTGAACGAGTATAACTATCAGTACTATGTGCTGGACGATCCTTCTGTGCCTGATGCACAGTACGACCGCGATATGCAGTCTCTTATTGCATTAGAGAAGCAGTTTCCAGAGTTACACAATGCTAACTCACCAAGTCAAAAGGTGGGCGGGGCGGCGCTGTCGTCATTTGAGCAAGTGACTCACGATGTGCCTATGCTATCGCTGGACAATGCATTTGATGACGCGTCGCTATTGGCTTTTGAAAAGCGCTTAAAAGACCGTTTAAAAGATACTGCAACCCTCGCATTTAGCTGCGAGCCAAAGCTCGACGGACTGGCTGTTAGTATTCTCTATGAAAATGGAGAGCTTGTGCGAGCGGCCACCCGCGGTGATGGGCAGGTTGGCGAAAATATTACTGCCAACATTAGAACTATTGCCAATGTACCTTTATCGCTTCGCGGAGATAGCTGGCCAGCCCGTGTAGAGGTGCGTGGCGAAGTGTTCATGCCCAAAGAGGGTTTTGAAAAGCTTAACAATACCCAGCGTGAAAAAGGTGCTAAGGTCTTTGCTAATCCTCGAAATGCGGCGGCAGGAAGTTTAAGACAACTAGACTCCAAAATTACCGCAAAACGCCCGCTAATGTTTTATTCGTATTCACTTGGCGTAGTTGATCCTGAATCGTTTGACCTGCCCAATACTCACAGTGAGCGTCTTAACAAGCTTGCCTCCTGGGGACTGCCTTTGTGCCCTGATGTCAGCACTGCCAAAGGTGGAACCGGTTGTTTAGCGTATTACAACACAATACTGAATAAACGTGATGCGCTTCCTTACGACATCGATGGCGTTGTATTTAAAGTTGATGATATAGCCATTCAACGCACGCTCGGTTTTGTTGCCAGAGCACCGCGCTGGGCCATTGCGCAAAAATTCCCGGCCCAAGAAGAGGTGACGACTTTATTAGACGTAGAATTTCAGGTTGGCCGAACTGGCGCGATGGGTGTCACCATGGACAAAATTGTTTCAAATAGATTTGTTCAAATACTCAAGTTACATTATTTAATTAATGTCTTCACAAAAGGTCTCAACGATACCCTTACATCGTTTTTCCAAACGGATATTTATCAGCCATCATTAGGATATAACAATACCACCTTAGTTGTTCGTTTAAATGGAGGGCTTTGATATGCTGAATATTGACTTTACCAAAGAACAATTGGAAATATTGAATGAGATAGGTGAAGAATTTAAGCCAGAAAAATTAGTATCGTTGTTCTCTCGGTCAGACTTAAATACTGAAGAGTTAGTATTTATTCTAAAAGCATCCAACGCCCTTTATCGGGCGGGTAGTCCGATTCTGTCAGATAAGCAATATGATATATACATTTCATTATTGCGAGATCAAAATCATCTTCATCCATACCTTAACACTGTTGAGCCAGAGCCTTTAATTGAGTCTAAAACAGTCGAACTTCCAGAAAGAATGTTGTCAACGGAAAAAGCATATTCACTTCAAGATATCGAGAAGTGGGTAAAGAGAATACAAAAAGCAGCTCAAGAGACGAATGTACCTGAAGAAGAGATTGATATTAGGGTGACACCTAAACTCGATGGTTATGCAGCCTTTGATGACGGTGATACTCTATATACCAGAGGGGATGGTTATAGAGGACAAGATGTAACAAGAGCATTTAAACGCGGATTGAAGGTAGCCAACTCCGGAGAGCGTGGTTTGGGGCCCGGTGAAATAGTCATTAAAAAAAGTTATTTCACTGAGGTACTCAGTAGTTATTTTGAAAATTCTAGAAATATCCAAGCCGCTATTATAGCTGAAAAGAAGGTTGATAACAGAATCCAGAAGGCTATAAAAGATGGCGCATGTGTATTTTATCCCTTCGCTCTTCTTAAAAATAATACAGTCAAAATTTCGGTGTTGATGGATGAGTTTGAATCAATCGTTGAGGGTATTTGGAGTTCGGTAGACTTTGATGTGGATGGTGTAATTTTAGAGACTACAAATGAGACTATTAAAAAGTATATGGGCGCGACAAGACGTAACCATAGGTGGCAAATAGCATTTAAAGTAAATGAAGAATCTGCAAATGTCGAAGTAGTTAGGGTTATACCACAAACATCAAGAACTGGAAGGATAGCACCTGTAGCCGAACTTGTGCCAACGAAATTAAGTGGAGTCACTATAAGCAGAGTGACAGTTCACCATTACAATATGGTCAAAACAAATGGCGTTGGAGCTGGCGCTATAATTAGGTTGGTGAGAAGTGGTTTAGTAATTCCCAAAATTGAAGAGGTCTTAACGAAGGTTGCACCTGATATTCCTGATTCATGCCCCAGTTGCGGATCTCATTTGTTGTGGGAATCAGATAATTTAATTTGTCCTAATAAAATAGACTGCCCCGCGCAAACTGAAAACACCTTAGTTCATTTTTTCAAAACTCTTGGTAATAATGATGGGTTTGGGTCTAAGACGATTGAAAAGCTGACCAGCTTTGGAGTTAAATATATCCATGAAATATATGGCTTAGAAGTTGACGATTTCTTAAGGATTGGCTTTGGTGAGAAGACGGCGATAAATTTATTTAATCAACTCCAAGCGAGCAGAAGTATTGAGATTGAAGACTGGCGATTCCTATCTGCGTTTGGGGTTAGCCGGTTAGGTTCAGGGAATTGCGAAAAACTTCTAGAACATCATTCATTAGTTAGTTTATTTGAACTCACAGTTTCTGACATGATCCAAATTGATGGATTCGCTGAAATTAGCGCTGAGGCTATTAAAGAGGGTTTAGAAAATATAAGGGAAGAATTTTTTAAGGTTTATGATTTAGGCTTTGCATTAAGACCAACAGCTATAGAAAATACTGAAAAATTGTCATCACCGATATCTGGAGCTATAATCGTTTTTACAGGCACTATGATTGAAGGTTCCCGATCAGATATGGAAAAGAAGGCTAAAGCCCTAGGCGCAAAAGTTGGAAAATCGGTAACTTCAAAGACAACTTATCTTGTGACAGGCGATAAAGTTGGCGAAACTAAAATTAACGCAGCAAAAGACAAAGGAGTAAAAGTTTTGTCAGAGCAGCAGTATCTTGACTTTATTAGGTAAAGCTCCTTTATTGATTTGGCGAAATGGGTAACACGGTTGTAAGAATACACGATAATTAAAATAGGTTTTCCCGTTAGTCAGACCAATAAATAATCTAACGACAAATTGGGCTCATGTAATGCAGCATGTTCAAAATAATTTTCATTTATTTTATTAATATTTGAACATGCTCTAATTAACATGTTCATAAGTCTTAATTTAATTCATATTGCGACCTCAATAAATAGCCCGATAAATTAGCAATTTTCCAAACATGATTACCCGTCGTCATCATCTTATTTTTAAGTATCGCTAAACTCGATAATAAAAACCGTCTTACTTTCATCTGATTCGACGTACATATCGGCTCCATTGATTTTCATCACAGATTTAGCAATAGTCAATCCAAGGCCTGTACCTTGCCCATCTCTTTGTCGAGATGGGTCAACTCGATAGAAACGATTGAACAATTTGGGAATATGCTGAGGCTCAATTTTCTCCCCGTTATTTAACACCATTATTTTCTGCTTTTTTCCTTTGGACTCCGTTTTGATCTCTACCGTACTATTACTAGGAGCGTGTCTAATCGCATTTGAAATCAGATTTCCTATTGCCTGTCGGAACATGGTTTTATCGCATTGAATAGTAAGGGCGGATGCGGTGACTTGGATGTTTATATGCTTTTCGTCAGCGAGTAAATTAAAGTAATCGAGTAGGCTTGATATTTCCTGTTGAATATCTAAAGGTTCAATTGATGGCTTTATAAGACCGTGCTCGGTTTTAGCTAATAGCAGCATATCACTTACCATTTTCGTCATACGCTCATATTCTTCTAAATTCGAATAAAGTATTTCAGCATATTCGTCATTTGACCGAGCTTGTCCCAACATCACTTGGGTTTGGGTAGTTAAGCTAGTTATTGGGGTTCGTAATTCATGCGCGATATCGGCTGAGAAGTGGGATAGTTTTTCAAATCCATCCTCAAGCCGCTCAATCATGGTATTGAAAGAACTTACTAGAGTGATTAATTCTTCCGGTACCACATCTGGGTTTAGTCGTATATCAAGATTATCGGCGGTGATGGTTTCAATTTTTCGCGTAAGCTTTCTCAATGGTGATAGGCTTCTGTAAATCGCAAAACGCGCAGCTAAGACTGTAATAATGCCCGAACAAATAATGATGCCAATAATCGATTTCAAAAGGCTGTTCATAAATGTCATATGAAATTCCATGTTTGAAGCAACGATGATGGTATAGCTAGTATCATGCGTATTAAAACCTAATTTAATGGCTCTATGCATATGGTTTTCATCGCTAAATAACAGCATGTCTGCGGGATTAATTGATGTGTATGTTTTGGCTGTTTTAGGAAAGAAAGAAAAGTCGGCTCCTTCGCTTGAAAATATTGTATCTCCTTCGGCATCCTCAACATAATAGTACACACCATGATGTCCTGAAACCGCCTGAAATAAAAGCTTACTGGGTTGTACTGACTGATTATGTGACTTTTCGAGCTTTAACTTAATGGCATGAAACACCTCATCAAGCTCATCGGCATCTTGTTCTTGAAAATGATCTTCGATGGAGGTGACTACGAGTGTGCCCATAACGCCCAAACACACAAAGATAGCTATTCCCACAAATACCATTGTTCGAAAGGAAATTGAATACGGCTTTTGCCTTTTAATTTTGCTCTTCATCAGTTGTTAACTTGTATCCCATACCACGAACCGTTTGAATCAATTTAGGGGAAAATGCATCATCAATTTTAGCTCTTAAGCGGCGTATCGCTACATCGATGACGTTTGTATCGCTGTCGAAATTAATATCCCATACTTGAGACGCAATCAAGGAGCGAGGAAGCACCTCTCCTTGTCTTCTGACCATGAGTTCTAAAAGCGAAAACTCTTTTGTTGTCAAGTTAATGGATTGGCCAGCGCGTTTTACAACACGAGACGGGATGTCCATTTGTAAGTCTGCGACTTGTAGCAGGTTGGCAGCTACTGTATTTCCTCTTCGAAAAAGGGTTCTGACTCTAGCCAACAATTCTGCAAAAGCAAAAGGCTTGACTAGATAATCGTCAGCGCCCAGCTCTAGACCCTTTACTCTGTCATTTACACTATCTCTCGCTGTCAAAAACAATACCGGCGTTTGATTGCCAGATTGACGTAATGACTCTAAAATCCGCCAACCATTAATATCTGGGAGCATGACGTCTAATATTATTAGATTAAACTCGCCTGTCATCGCTTTATGATGACCGTCTAAACCATTGCGCACGAGTTCAATGACAAATCCAGACTCTGTTAGTCCTTGCTTTATATAGTCACCGATTTTCTTTTCATCCTCGACTACCAAAATTTTCATAGTTCACTCACGTCATGTTTAATGCGATTTCGGTACTTAGTGTTGCTAAATGTTTAACAAGTGGGTGTTCGAGATTGGATGTTGCAACTCGGGCCAACAAAACGTACCTCACTCACAAGCAATATATTCCAATGCATAAAAATAACCAACGATTGCTCTGACTAGATTACAACATTGTAATGAGCAGGTAATCGCACTGCCATGTTGCTTAACTATACTCTTCAACTGGAACTATATTTAGAATACCTTATCAAAGGTATTTCAAGAATAGTAAAGTCGTATTAGATTATTCATTAAGGGTCGGTTTGGTCAGTAAATGCATTAAAACTGTTTTGCTTATAATATTTTTAAGCACTCAAGTTGCAGATTCGTTTGCGATGTCCAGCCCTGGCTGCGACATGCAAAACGATATGCATGAGCAACACCTTATGGATAACGACCATAATTCATCACAAAATAGCCATGAGACGAGTCAGATGGACGCGGATTGCTGTGGCGACGGGTGTGCTTGTCCACTAGGCATCGTGTCCATCGCGATGCTCGTGAATTTTGACATTTTAACTCCAATCGACTTCAAATCCCTTAAGCCCAACACTTTTATCACGGATGCAGATGATGCTGTCCTTGGTCGCTTGCAACGTCCCCCAAAACGCTCTTTAGCCTAACTCCAAAAATTTGGCGAAGCTCGTCAAAATTCCAATATCGAACGCCGCCCAATGAAGGCTGTGGCCGACATTTAAATTGTTAGAAAGAGAAATCAAATGAAGCCAATAAAATTGCTTTTTACTAAATTAGTGCTGCTTATTTCAGTGACTATCGTCGTTGCATGCACAAATGAATCAATTACTACTGAACAAAACAAGACCAATTCCCAAGATATTGAGCCAAGTTTAAAGTTGGACGTTTTTAAACGCGAGTCGTGTGGATGTTGTCAGGGATGGATTGATCATGCTGAATCTCAAGGCATCCAAACCGATGTAGATGATATTGTTTTTCTCACTACTAAAAAACAAGATCTCGGAATCGAGCCAATGTACCGCTCCTGCCATACATCGGTGTCAACTGAAGGGTATGTTTTCGAAGGTCATATACCCGTCAAATTTATTGTTAAATACTTAGATAATGTTCCGCAAGGCACAATCGGCCTCTCGGTGCCGGGTATGCCTGTTGGCAGTCCAGGAATGGAGAACGGCGATCAATTCAGACCATATCAAGTGTTATTGCTCAAAGATGACGGTACAGCAGAGGTTTTTGCAGAGGTGAATTCGTATGAGGAGCAATTCTGATGAGTGCTTTTAAAGGCCTTGCATGCCTAATTTTGCTTGTTACAACAAGTAGTCAAATATCAGCAGAACAAAAGACCCCCCTTACTTTGCAGCAGGCTGTTGCCCAAGCTATTCAAAAGGACCCGTGGTTGGAAGGTAGCCAATATCGGGAAAACGCAACTATTTCTTCAAGTATCGCCGCAGATACTTTGCCTGATCCAGTTGTGTCATTAGGGTTGGCAAACGTCCCTACTGATGGTTTCGCATTCGACCAAGAGCCTATGACTCAAATTAAAGCTGGCATTTCACAGATGTTTCCTCGTGGAGAAAGCTTGAGTATTAGACGCAAGCAACTCGAAGAATTGGCAACGCAGCATCCATTTATGCGATTGGACAGAATAGCCAAAACACAAGTTGCCGTTTCTATGAAGTGGTTAGACGTTTATCTAGCGCAGCAAAGCATTTCGCTAATTGAGAAAGACAGATCTTTGTTTGAACAACTCAGTGAAATTGCAGAAGCGAATTACTCCTCTGCCGTCGGTAAAGTCAGGCAACAAGATATTATCCGAGCGCAGTTGGAACTAGCGCGACTTGAAGACAGACTCACAAAGCTATCTTCTCAAAAAGAAAGAGCCTCGGCCGAACTTTTAGAATGGTTGACCGGCGGCGATTCAGGCGCGTTCAATAACTCGGTAAATGTTGCCTCTCTTGAACTACCAAAAACGTTGCCAGAAATTGAAGGAATAGAGAACGCCTACTACAAGATATTAAAAGCTAATAATCAACAAATGTTGGCAAATATACTCATCTCGCATCCTCTAATAAGAGCTGTTGAAAGCCGAATAAAGTCTAGTCAGACTGGCATTAAACTAGCGAAACAACAATACAAGCCGCAATGGGGAGTAAATGCCAGTTATGCATATCGAGCAGATGACCAAATGGACAGAAGCCGAGCAGATTTTCTTTCAATCGGCGTTAGCTTTGACCTCCCTTTGTTTACAGAAAATAAACAAGATAAAGAAGTAAGCGCCGCCGTTAACGAATCAGAAGCAATTAAAACTGAAAAACGATTAGTGCTTAGAGGCATGCTTGCTCAAATGCAATCCATTTTTGCAGCAAGAGAACGGCTGTTGGAGAGACAGACCTTATATCGCACGAATATTCTCCAGCAATCAAGCGAACAAGCCGAAGCCTCGTTAACAGCTTATACCAATGATGACGGTGATTTTGCTGAAGTTGTGAGAGCTAGGATTGCTGATCTAAATGCTCGTATTGACGCATTAGAAATCGAAGTCGAACTACTTAAAACAAACATTCAACTAAATTACTTTTTTTCTGAGCAGAGTCTTAAAGCTGTATCTGAATTTGGAGCAAACCAATGAAAACTGTTAACGCAATCGCTATAGGCGTGATAGCAGGCGCTGTAATGACAGCTCTTACCTACTCAATATTACCAAGCTCAAATGACTCACATGATAGTGCGGCGGATGCTGGAGAAAAGCAGCCTTTGTATTGGGTTGCGCCAATGGATCCAAACTATAGGAGAGATGAGCCTGGGAAGTCCCCTATGGGCATGGATTTAGTACCTGTTTACGAAGATGAACAAGGCGCTGGCGATAGCCCAGGTACGGTGAAGATTTCGCCAACTGTAGTGAACAATCTAGGTGTGCGTACTGCTAAAGTGGAAAAGCGGTCTTTGCACGTACCTATAAAAACAGTAGGTTATATCCAATATAATGAGGACACACTCGTTCATATTCACCCAAGGGTAGAGGGTTGGATAGATGAGCTATACGTAAAAGCAGCGGGCGAATATGTCAAAAAGGGCGAGCCACTATACGCGCTTTATTCTCCCGAACTTGTAAATGCTCAAGAAGAATATCTTATTGCCTTAAAACGCTCAAATAAGGAGCTGATAGAGGCTTCAAAAACAAGGTTAAAAGCGCTGCAAATGCCAGAATCTGAGATTCAATCGCTTATCTCAACTGGTAAAGTTCAGCAAACAATAACCTTCTATGCACCCCAAACTGGCTTTGTTGATAACTTGAATGTGCGTCAAGGGTTTTACGTAAAGCCAGGACTGACAATTTTATCAATTGGTGCCTTGGATAAAGTTTGGGTCGATGCTGAGGTGTTTGAGCGACAGTCTGCTCAAATTCAAGAGGGTTTGCCTGTGACTATGACTTTAGAATATCTCCCAGGTAAAGAGTG
Organism: Alteromonas ulvae; assembly: GCF_048987005.1. Taxonomy (GTDB): domain Bacteria; phylum Pseudomonadota; class Gammaproteobacteria; order Enterobacterales; family Alteromonadaceae; genus Alteromonas. Next base: position 2,070,782 of record NZ_CP185261.1, read on the forward strand.
GACAGGAGAGGTTGATTATATCTATCCAACCCTAGATGAAACGACTAGGACGCTTAAAGTCAGACTGAGATTTACCAATGATGATTATGCACTAAAACCTAACATGTTCGCTCAGGTAACGATCCATTCCGATTTAACAGGTGAGAATTTACTCGTGCCCTCTGAGGCGGTAATTAGAACTGGTAGCCAAGATAGAGTGGTTTTAGCACTTGGAGACGGTAAGTTTAAGTCGGTGTCAGTAGAAGTAGGACAGGTAGTTGATGAATATACAGAGATCTTATCAGGCTTGAGACTCAACGACAAAATCGTTACGTCAGCACAATTCTTACTCGATTCAGAAAGCAGCATTAGTTCTGATTTCAAAAGGATGGAGGAGCCTGAAGCGACTGCGCAGTCGGTATATACCGAGGCGACCGTAAACAGTGTGATGACAGATCATAGAATGATAAATGTTGATCATGGCGCTATTGAAGAGTGGGAATGGCCGAGCATGACAATGGATTTCACCGTTGCCGAAAGCGTCGACATTAATGAGTTGAAAGCCGGCATGTCACTTCATATGGAAATCACTAAAACTGACTCTGGAAGTTTCGAAGTAACCACCGTTCATATCATGGATTCGATGAATGACATGGATAGCTCTGAGGAGAGCACTGATTCAGGTCATGACGCAATGCACAGTATGGAAGAGCCTATTATGTCGGTTTGGACAGAGGCAACCATAAATAACGTGATGATGGAGAGCAGAAAAATCAACGTTGATCACGGTCCTATTGATGAGTGGGAATGGCCGAGTATGACAATGGATTTCGATGTTGCCGATAGCGTTGCTATTGAAGAATTGAAAGCCGGTATGTCACTGCACATGGAAATTGTCAAAACCGACTCTGGAAGTTTTGAAGTGGCAACTGTCCACATCATGGGCTCGATGACAGACATGAACGATACCCAAGACATGGATCATTCTAATCATTCAGACCATCAAGGAGCTCATCAATGATAGCTGCCATAATTAGATGGTCGGTCAATAACCGATTTTTTGTTCTACTGGCTACGCTTATTCTCGTGGGTGGTGGGTTGTTTGCCATTAAAAACACGCCGGTTGATGCATTACCCGATTTGTCGGACGTACAGGTAATTATAAAAACTAGTTATCCAGGACAAGCGCCTCAAGTGGTAGAAGATCAAGTTACCTATCCTTTGACTACCGCAATGCTGTCAGTGCCCGGGGCACAAACAGTGAGAGGATATTCGTTTTTTGGCGATTCTTATGTCTATATCATCTTTGATGACGACACCGACTTGTACTGGGCGCGTAGTCGAGTGCTTGAATATTTATCGCAAGTTGCTCCTAATCTACCCGAAAACGCAAGACCACAATTGGGGCCAGATGCTACCGGCGTGGGTTGGGTTTATCTCTATGCACTTGTTGATAAAACGGGACAAAACGATATCAGCCAACTACGAAGCTTACAGGATTGGTTCCTTAAGTATGAGCTTCAAACGGTGCCAGGCGTTTCTGAAGTTTCAGTTATTGGAGGCATGGTAAAGCAATATCAAGTGCAGGTCGATCCGGAGAAGTTGCGAGCATATGGCATTCCGCTTTCTCACATTCAAACGGCGATTAAGCGCGGAAATCAGGAAGTAGGCGCATCGGTCATCGAAATGGCTGAAGCTGAATACATGGTCCGTGCCACAGGTTACATAGAGAGTAAAAGGGATATTGAGCTCATTCCTTTGGGTGTAAACGAAAATGGAACGCCGCTTTTGGTAAAAGACATTGCTGATGTTCGTCTTGGTCCACAGATGCGAAGGGGGGTAGCTGAGTTAAACGGTGAAGGGGAAACCGTTGGCGGTGTCGTTGTTATGCGCTTTGGTGAAAATGCGCAAAAAACGATTGACGGCGTCAAAGCAAAACTTGAAGACCTTAAAAAAGGCTTACCCGATGGGGTCGAAATTGTCACGGTTTACGATCGCTCTGCACTAATAGAAAGAGCGGTAGACAACCTTGCATCGAAATTAGTGGAAGAGTTTATCGTCGTTGCACTGGTGTGTATTGCATTCTTGTTTCATGTACGTTCGTCACTTGTTGCGATCATTAGTATTCCAGTAGGGATTATCACAGCAATTATCGTGATGTACATGCAAGGTATTAATGCCAACATCATGTCATTGGGTGGAATTGCTATTGCTATTGGTGCGATGAGCGACGGGGCGATTGTGATGATTGAGAATATGCATAAACACATGGAGCGCACCCCCTTAACCAAAGAGAATAGATGGCAAATAGTTGTGGATTCAGCATCTGAGGTGGGCCCTGCATTGTTTTTCAGTCTTCTAATTATAACAGTCAGTTTTGTGCCTGTGTTTACGCTTGAGGCACAAGAGGGGCGCATGTTTTCACCGCTTGCTTTTACCAAAACCTATGCAATGGCAGCCTCAGCAGCTCTTGCAATTACGCTTGTGCCCGTTCTTATGGGATATTTTGTGCGCGGTAAAATACTTGCTGAAAGCAAAAATCCAGTCAATCGTTTCTTAACTTTTTTGTACATGCCGACGCTTAGAACTGTTCTGCGTTTCCCTAAGGTAACGATGTTAGCTGCGGCTTTAGTACTAGCGATAGGTTTGTGGCCTGTGAACAAGATTGGCAGCGAGTTTATCCCACCTTTGGATGAGGGGGATTTGATGTACATGCCAACAACCTATGCGGGTATATCGATTGGCAAAGCCCGAGAGTTGTTGCAACAAACCAATAAGCTGATCAAAACGGTCCCAGAAGTCGAAACCGTGTTTGGGAAAGTAGGTCGCGCTGATACCGCAACCGATCCGGCTCCTTTAACGATGATAGAAACCTTCATTCAATTAAAACCTAAAGAGGAGTGGCGAGAAGGCTTAACAACTGATGATTTAATAAAGGAGTTTGACTCAGTGGTCAAATTGCCGGGCCTAACGAATGCTTGGGTAATGCCAATTAAGACTAGAATTGACATGTTGGCAACAGGTATAAAGACGCCCGTTGGTATTAAAATTGGTGGCCCTGATCTCAAGGAAATTCAGAAAATCGGACAGCAAATTGAAACCATACTTTCCGATGTTAACGGCACTGCTTCTGTTTATTCTGAGCGTGTCGCAGGAGGACGTTATGTCAAAGTAGATATTCAGCGCGAAAAGGCAGCACGATATGGTCTAAACATCGCTGACGTCCAACAAGTTGTCTCAAGTGCTATCGGCGGGATGAATGTGACTCAGAGTGTTGAAGGTTTAGAGCGTTACCCTGTAAATGTTCGTTATCCTCAGTCTTATCGTTCATCGCCTGAGTCCTTATCTTTATTACCTATCGTTACACCACAGGGTAAACGAATTGCTTTGGCCGATGTGGCGGATGTGTATATTGAAGATGGTCCTCCAGGTATTAAAAGTGAAAATGCACGGCTTAATGGCTGGGTGTATGTGGATATCGATGGTGTAGATATTGGTTCCTATGTGGTTTCAGCCCAAAAAGCAGTGAGCGAGCAATTAGTCTTACCGGCAGGTTATTCGGTGAAGTGGTCTGGACAATATGAGTATATGTTGCGGGCTAAAGAGAAATTAACCTATGTGGTTCCTTTGACCATAGCTATCATCGTTATTCTACTGTATCTCAATTTTCGCAACTTCATCGAAGTAGCGATCATTATGGGGACTTTACCACTGTCTATGGTGGGAAGTATCTGGCTGATGTACATAGAGGGTTTTAACTTTTCAGTTGCCGTCGGCGTCGGCTTCATTGCACTTGCAGGTGTTGCCGTAGAAATTGGCGTAATTATGCTTGTTTACTTAAATCAGGAGTATCAAGCCTTAATCGAAAAATGTAAATCTGAGGGCGTCAAACCCACCATAAACATGTTAACTGAAGCGGTTATTCATGGCTCTGGATTACGTGTCCGACCGGTTATGATGACCACAGCGACCATAATATTTGGCTTATTACCCGTACTTTACGGCTCAGGCACTGGGTCTGAAGTCATGAGTCGTATTGCTGCTCCGATGGTTGGTGGCATGGTTAGCGCTTTACTACTGACCTTGTTGGTTTTACCCGCAATTTATTTTCTGTGGAAGAGAAGGCAAATTCAACACTTGCTGGATACTTTCTGATGCTAGCTTCAAGCAAGGAACGACATTTCATAAGAGGACTATTGACATGTAGTAGCGTGGCGAACTTTTTCGCCCGCGACTATGCGTCCGTGACATTCGGCCTATCACCAACGATTCACTTTTTACGACAACAAACAAGAACAACTACATTATTTAAACAAACTATCTATTAAGGAAATAATATGAAATCAATAATCATCGCACTTTTCGTTTTAAGTCTGAGCTTAAGCATACAAGCATATGCTCATACATCGTTGGCCTCATCAATGCCGAAAGACAATGCTATGTTGATGGAAAGTCCAGACAACCTGGATCTCAATTTTGCAGATGATGTGCGTCTTGTTGACTTAAAGGTTAAAAGTAAAAAAGGTGAGCTTGTGGATGTTGGCTTTGAACCTTCGATGGACGCAAACAAAAACTATAGTTTCAGCTTACCTTTGCTTGCTGTGGATACTTACGTAGTCTCATGGACCATTATGGGAGATGACGGTCATAAAATGAAGGGACAGCTTTCATTTATGGTGCATGTGAGCAAAAAAATGAAAGGAATGAAGCACAAAGACATGAAAAATACTTCGATGGATCATTCAGGTATGACTCATTAGTTATTAAGAGTTAAATAGGTAAATCGATATGTTGCCAGAATGGTGGACCGCATTTTTAGTGTTAGGCAAATTCCTAGTCTATTTAGGTATGATGGGTGTTATGGGCTCTAGCGCTACTTTGTTACTTTTAAAAGGCAGCAAGCAGCGCGTAGCATTCAAGGCTCATAAAAGCTGGCAACTGGTTACCTTAAACTATTCTGTTCGCCTTTCAGTTGTTGGCTTTTTTGCTAGTGTCGCTGGTTTTTTTCTTCAGACTGGCTATATGGCGGAGAAAGGATTAGCGGGTATGTTTTCTCCTTTCATGGTGGAGATGATGTGGCACTCACAGGTAGGAACTATTGCCGCAATTCGTAGCGCTATCTTTGTTTTGTTCGCGTTGCTTACGTGGTTTCTATTACAAAAACTCAAACGTGACCAGAGTTTAGTGTCATCCAAGCTACTGCTAACAAGCACCGCAATGTTTTCATTGCCGCTAGCGTTTACTTTTTCCCTGACCGGACATGCTAGTCAGTTTGTCACGTTGGGCGAAATTCAAATTTTTATCCATTCCCTCATTGGTTTGACATGGGTAGGCTCGTTATACCCACTGATTACTGCTTGTAGATTACTCAATCACTCCGAATTAGCTTTCGTCATGAAACGTTACGGTAACATTGCCATAGTGTTGGTGTTTATCTTAGTCACAGTTGGTGTAGTAATGTTGATACAGCTACTGTCTTCCCCATCGACCCTTATATTCACTGAATATGGACTTGCCTTTTTATCCAAACTTTTTGCAGTTGCTCTAATGCTCACGTTAGCAGCTGGGCATAAGCTTTTTTGGGTACCTAGGCTACCTAAGGATCAAAATGTGCGCTTTAAATTACTCAAATCAATCAAATTTGAGTTCATTATTGGGCTTTTCATTTTGTCTCTTACAGCGCTGTTAACTACTGCGCTGAGCCCGAACCTTTAACATAAATAATCGGCGTTTTCGCCAAAATAAGAAAAGGAAAATGTTTATGAAAATGACTGCTTTAAGACCCTTGACTGTTTTTGCATTTCTATTGTCATTTAGTGCAGTAGTTAGTGCTCATGGAGATGAGAAACACAACGAAGAATCACAGTACTTTAGCGGAACAGATTCTGATGCAGCGACGTTAGTGCTTAAATTTCATAAAGCTTTAGAAACAGGGAATGGCGACTTAGCTGCAAGCCTTTTGGCAGATGATGTTTTAATTTTTGAAGGAAAGGGTGTGGAGCGAAGCGCCCAAGAGTATGCAAGTCATCATATGCTCTCTGATATGAAGTATTTGTCACAAATGCAAATTGAGCTTATAGAGCATCATGTAAAAGAAAACGGCACATATGCAATATCTTTGTCGAGAAGCTTGGTGAAAGGGCAATACAAAGGAAAAGAAGTAAACCATATTGGGAACGAAACCATAGGTTTAGAAAAGTTGAATGATGATTGGAAAATCACGCATATTCATTGGTCTAATTAAAAACACCGCGCTGTCGACTTCTTGTTATTAATGGGGCGGCAGCGTTTATCTTATTGCCAAATTTTTTTCCACCTTTCGCATTTTCATGCTAGTCCGCTTAACGCTCCTGCAAGTTAATTACTACACAAAGTTTGATTACCAAAAGGTAATTAAATTGTAATGCTTCTGCCGTGAAACAACGTTTATTTTGAATTACAGTTACATTTCAAAATTTGATGCAATAAGCAGATTTTGTTTGCATCGAAAGACAGAAATCATTAACTCAACAACAAGGAAATTGAATATGAAAACCTACTTATAATCGCTTTTTCCTCACTTTTGATGTTTTCCCCATTAAGTATCACCAGTGCGCATCAACACAGCGATAAATCGCATATGCCGATGAATATGATGGATGATGCATCGATAGAAAAGATGAATGAACACATTACAAAAATGAACAGTGCCTTAGAGAAAATAAAACAAGAAAACGACCCAGCGAAACGAGAACAAATGCTCAATGAGCATGCTAAAAGCATGCAAGACATGATGGGCACGATGCATCACTCTAAAGGTGATTCAAGCATGATGCATGGCAAGGAAATGTCTGCTGAAATGAAAATGTCCATGATGGAAAAGCGCCTTCAGATGATGGAAAAAATGATGGAGCATACCGTAGAAAAATCCAAAAAGGTGCATGAACACAAATAGATATCAAGCAACTAATATGCATGCTGGTTTGCGCCGCTTAATAGCAAGGTAGTTGCGTTTTGAGCTAAGGATAAACGTATTAAGGGAATTTGAAATGAATAAAACACTTAAATTAGCGACACTGATATTAATCGCAACTGCGCTTCTAAGCGGTTGTGCCAACAGTTTATACCATGATTATGTAATGAGCGGCCAAGTTGCTAGTGTTAAAGGTGACAACACTCTTCTTATTTGCGTTGCAAACACAGAAAGCCTCGAAACAGGCGATGTATTTAACGTTTACAGAACGGTAATGGATAAGCTTGTTATAAATGAGGGTGAAACTGGCTATTCTCGTGAGTTTGTGGGAAAAGTGAGGCTCGGAGAAAAGCAGGATGAACACTTTGCAAGCGCTAGTGTGGTCACAGGAGAAATATACCAACATGATATGGTGGAGTTCGATAAATAATTAAACATTGCTCAAACCAATAAAGGGTAGCAATTGCTGCCCTATTTTTTCATTCGCTCTCCTGATTAATCAAGACGTACCAGCTAACTTAAATATCGCTCGAACGAGCATTTCTTTATAATCAAAAAGTAGCTGTTCAGCGAACTGTATAAAAGGATTCTAAAATGCCATGGATTAGCGGCGCATTGTTTTTAATATGTTTACTACTAATACTAAGTTTTCGCGAGTACATTAAAAAGCGACATCGACACGACAGCATCTTAGTCGAGGTAAAAGACTTACACTATCAACCCGCAAGGGTTAAATTGAAAGCTCGTAAAGCTAATCAAATTGTTTTTCTGAGAACGGATTCAAATTTATGCTCTGAATACCTACTTTTTCCGGAGCTAGGATTATCGATAAGACTCAAACTTAATAAACAAGTATCGGTGAACTTTTCTGCTTATCCGCCAGGCGAGTATGAGTTTTATAGCGCGATGAATGTGTATTCTGGGAAGCTTACAATAGTGTAGCTCGGTGTAGGCTGACAAACACCGAAAGTGTCATGCTTTACAAAAGAGTATCATACTACTTTTTGATTATTGATATACTCCGACCGGCGGCTCTTCTCTTATCTGAAACAGCAGTTTGGAGCCTGCCTTTGGAAAGCCTGATCCTTGTCTATTGATGCCAGTCAAAGATGACTGATAGACTACAAAGTGCGTAAAACAGACGTTTCAATGACTTACTCCTATATTCAAAAAAACGTTCCTATGATCGTTTTATCTTCTTAAAAAATTAATTAATGATTAAAAATATATCTTTGGCAACACGGCAGTTAATATATTAAAACCAACAAATTATATAAATGACCCATGGGTTCGATATTAAGTTGTTAAGCTCACAAGGAAAAAAGCGTGCTGATATCCAGATATCTTGATGAACCATGCCCCAAGTGCGGTGTTACAGGAAAGTATGGGAACGTCAATGTCAGTAGAAACATCCTAAATAGAGGGTGTAATAGTTGTGGAGAACGGACAATGTTCCCTCTCCCAGATATTCGAAAAAAGATAATTTATCTTGATCAGTTTTTTCTGTCTCATGCTTTTAGGGATCAAGAGCGATCATTTATAGATGCGGCCAATCGCATAAAAGACATGGCTGCTAGGCAATTAGTTGTATGTCCATATTCATCCGTTCATACAGACGAAACGCACTTGTGGAGACACGAGCAACAAGAAAACCTCTATAAATTCATAAAGCAAACTGCACGCGGCTATAAATTTAGAGAAGCCTACGAGATCAAGCTGGAACAAATGCATCGATTATTTGACGCATTTAGGTCCAATTCAGAAATTATTCAACCTATCGAAGAGCGCGATGCATTTCGCGATGAAATCCATGGATGGGATGATTATATTTGGATCGATTTACGTCCCTACTTGGGAGACTTAGAGGCTATGCGACAAGGAAAGGCTGCTGCAATCGAAGGTCTGGTAAATCTGTTCCCGGACTGGGCAAAACTGACAACTTCCTTCGAAGAAGATGTAAGTATGGAGGCCAGAGGATACGGGATATCTTTGCTTAATCAGTATTTGCAGATGGTTGCCAATGTTGGAACTGGAAACCTGATGAGTTATATGGATGCCCCAGTGGACACGATGTACGTAGAATCGCTACTTCATTGTGATAGAACAACCATGAAAATTGATGAGCGATTAAGAAGAATAAGCGCATTTTTTTCATCGCATTATTTTACAAGCATTCCAAATATAAAGGTTTCGTGTGGAATCTTTGCGGTTTTACGAAAGATGGTCAAGAACGGAGCATACACTAACCCCATCAATGCACGCCGGAAACTGGCTGGACTATTCTATGATTCTGAGTGCATTTCTGTTTTCGGTCCTTACAGCGATGCAATTTTTATAGACAGGGCCATGAAGCAATGGTGCGAGAACCCTGAATCAATGCTTTTAGAACCTTATGATACAAAGATATTTTCTGTAGGAAACTGGGATGAGTTTCACAGGTATCTAGATTCTGTGGAAGACAACTATACAGATGATGTGCGTGAAGCAATTAATTTGGTATATCCGGGAATTTATGCTTAATAAGTCAATCAATAGCTTGTACGACGCAGGACAGCCATACCGGATGTCGATTATTAAGGCGTTTAATGTCCATTGTTTGCCTATAGAGGACTCAGGTTTGTTTGAGCTTAATATGTTATCAATGGAATGACGTTCAGCATTCTTTTCTCGGTCAGTTAAAAAATTAAACGTATTGTTAAAAGTAGTCATCATAAAATGGCATTTTATAAAAATGAACGTAAGGTGAATCTGAATCGCTACTTTCAACAACTACACCATAGTGGGCTAAAACGCTATCGTAAAGCCTCATAACTCGTTCGAAAGGTTCAAACGAAGGCCAATTAGGATAGTCTTCATCAAGTGCGTTAAGAGAGTTAACCAACTCGAAAAAATAAGGTGTGAACCAGCTTTTATCCAATGCTGCTCTTACATTTGGTATTTCTGAAGGGCTTTCTTTTCTACCTATGCAGTCACCAATCATATATGAAGCAAACTTCATTAATTCAATAACTGCGTTTCCCACTTCTTCGATACCTTTAGTTACATCATGATGGTGCTGGTAGTCAATAAGAACTGAGTAGATGGACTTTTCGGATGTATCTAGAACACGCAAAAAAGTCTCTTGAAAAGCTTTTGGATCACTGTCTCCGATCGTGGCGGAAAGCTTTGTTGCAAAATACTCATCCCAAGATGCCTGACCAGCAAGTATTCTTAGATATTCGGTTACGCTATGAATTATCTTACCGTATGAATATTCTGGAAAGCACTCGTAAAATGCGTGATTTGATTCTACATGCGCACACTCGTGTGCGATTACGTTTATACCTTTTTCTATATGCTCTCCGTTAAAATCTAGCATAGGAACTAGATAATTAGCATTTAATATAAGATGAGATTTGATTTTACCGTCTCGCATAACTGCGGGAGCCATTGCGATTCCTTCTACATCACCTGTGCTTGGTTTTAATTCACCAAAACCATTAGAACCTCGATCTATTGCCGCGACCTCACTCGAATAATCATAAGCAATCGTTACTCCGTCCAAATTAGACAAGTTGAAACGTTTGGAGAGCTCGCTCAAAATATATATGCAAGTTTCTCCAAATTTTTTTGCAAACTCTTCACTCTCAAACTGCCTGAGTGAAATGGTCAAGTCCTCTGGAAGAGTTTTTTCCAAATGTTCAATATTACTATTCAAACTATTTTTCACCTACAATTCGGATTACTAATACAGTTGGGGCAATATCAACAATCGCAATTACAGATCCTATATTTTGTGCATAATTAACTTTAATCAAGAAATTTACGCCTCATCAGGCCAAATCTGATTGAGTCTAGAGCTTCTGCTTTACGAAGTGTGGCCAGCCCCGAATTTTCAAATCTGAATTTCTAATATTTGTCTTTAGGGGTCTATTCTCCCGAGCTGACCATCTGATGTCTGTTTATCGCTCTGAAGGGATTAAATTCATCTAAACAGATCCGTCCGCTATCTTGGGCAATCCAGCCAGTCGAAACGTCCACAAAGTATGATACATTTTTGTGAATCTTCACTTATCAATATTTATCTCGAAGCGCAAAAAGTTGTGCGTAGTCAGTGGTAATTTAATTTAAAATTCAGGGCTACATCATTGATTACTGATGACCTCGTTTCTCGCGAATAATAGCCTAAAGATGTTCATAATGTTGGGTGAGTCCAATTTCTAGCTAAAAGTCTTCTAGTCAATTAGTAGCCGTTCACATTGTCGTTTTCGGCGTTTTTCAAGGTAGTTGTCGCCTAAGCTGTTAAGCTGCTTCTTTTTTGTTCTCTGGGTTTAACCCCACATCACCGATTTCATCCCAGTTTCTGATACCCTTTGACCAACGGTTGGGGTTCTGCTCTTTCGCTTTACTATATAGCTCATGGCGCTTTGCCAATATTCCTTTATCTTCACCATTATGGCGTTGCGCTGGTGTCACGAACTTGATGCGACTATGCCTGTGCTCGTTGTTGTACCATTGCGCGAAGCCTTTCACCCAAGCTCTTGCATCTTCAAGGCTTTCAAAACCTTCGCTTGGCCAGCGGTGACTGTATTTGACCGTGCGGAATAATGATTCTGAGTACGGGTTGTCATTACTTACACCGGGGCGGCTACGAGAGCCTATTACGCCCATATCAATCATTTTGGCCTGCATCGTCAGGCACTTCATCGGGCTGCCGTTATCTGAGTGCAATACCACGTTTTGTTTTACACATTTTTCAGCCCAGAGAGTACGCTCAAGCAATTCAGCTGCATGTTCACCAGACTCGCTTTCATGAACTTCCCAACCAACAATCTTACGGCTGAAGATGTCGATTATCATGTAGAGATAAAAGAACCGACCAATGACCGTTGACGGACAGTAACTGATATCCCAAGTCCACACTTGGTTTGGCGCTGTTGCTGTGTACCCCTTAGGTTTAGCTCGGCTACCTTTGGGTTTTGCTTTTCCTCGATGGGTTAGCTGGTCATTGGCTTTCAACACACGATAAAAGCTCGATTCAGACGCTAGGTATTGCCCGTTATCTGCCAGCATTGGCACTATCTGGCTTGGCCCTAAATTAGCGTATTCGTCTTGGTTACAGGTCGCTAATATCGCTTGCTGCTCTTCCTCTGTGAGCTTATTGCTCGGCGCTGGCCTAACAGCTACTGGCCTTTTATCACCGCTGATTTCACCACTTTCCTGCCAGCGTTGTAATGTGCGTACAGACATACCAACTTCTTCACAGGCTTTCTCTTTTCTTGCACCGGAGGAGACTGCTTCATCAATCAGAGATGCGTAATACTGCCTATCTGCGAGTGAGGTTAATTGTCCTCGTCTTCCCCCCAGTAGGCATTTAACTTTTTTCTCAGCACCAATAAGGCTGCTGTTTCAGCAAGCGCCGCATCTTTGCGCTTTAGCTCCCTTTCTAACTCTTTAATTCGCTTACGATCTTCCTTTCGCTCTTGGGTTAATTGCTTGCGTTGCAGGGCTTTAGTTTGATTGCCTGCAATGCAGCTTTGCTTCCATTCTTTAACTTGCTCAGGGTAAAGCCCTTTTTCACGGCAATACTCACTTAACTCTATTTCGCTTAATGAAGCCGTTTCTAAAACAATTGAGAACTTTTGCTCTGGTGACCAACCATCTGAACTATTGCTATCTGCCAAACTAGAACCTGCTTTTAAATACTTATCTCGCCATGAATACAAAGTAGATAAGTTGATACTTTCTAGCTTTGCGAATTGGCGTAATGATAAGCCACTTTCAACAAGCTTTCTAATGACGGCTTTCTTATGGTCTTCTGGATAATGCTTCACTCATAACTAACTTACCGCTCCCTGTTCTATTATTATAATTACTGAGGCGACAACTTATGTGGACTCCCCGATGTCAACAATAAAAACAAATCTAAAGAATTAAATGCGCACTTATGTACGAGCTCATATTGAGTAGCTAACTCGACTCTATGATATTTACGCGGGCTAACTTACAAACCTATCCTGCGAGTCTAAAACTCTCATTGTCACACTGCATTAGTTAGCTGATTTTAAATCAATATTTTTGCATTTTATTGCTTAAACTCTTGCTGGATCCGGCAATAACTCTGCTTCGTATTCCGTACCTTTAGTTAACATAGCATACGCAGTTCTAACTGTTTTATTGGCCAATGCTACTGATGCACATTTTTTCCCTCTGCGTTCGACTAACGCCCTTATCCAAAGGTCTTTTTTTGTTCTTGGCTCTTTCTTCATAGCAATACTAACAGCAGATAGAGCGCCAGTAATAAGTTGGCTCCTGAGCAAGCCATTTTTGACATACTTACCTATAGTGCCAAATTTAGCTTTGCCTCCAGATGAATGCTGTATCGGTGTTAAACCAATACATGCAGCAGCATCTTTTCCTTTCTTAAATACACCTAGTTCTGCACAACCTAATGCGATGTACAAATTGATGGCATTAAGAGGACCAACACCCTCTAGCTGTAGTAGTTTTTTACAATCACTGTGACTTTCAAGCGCATTTTCAAGACAGGAATCATATACACCAATAGATTGAACGATTGACGAGTATTGCTCCCAAGCCATATGTAAGGCTTGCCTAAATTCAGCTGAAAAGCCATTCTCGGCATCTTCTAATACAGTTTCAATTGTTCCTTTTAAGCCCCCATTTCTATTTGAGACTTTAATATTAAATTCTGACAAAAGAGCGATTAGTTGATTGTATGAGGCTGTTTTTTGTTTTACACATAACTCTCGAAGACGCATCATTGATTGCAATTGTTGCTGTTCAATAGACTTACCAGCGATAAAAGTGACATCAGGTAACAAGGATGCTTGTACGATCGCTAACGCATCATTTTTGTCTGTTTTTTGATTCTGCCGAACCGATTTAACTAAAGTAGGTGATATAAGGCGAGCGTCATGCCCTAGTGAACCTGCTTTTTGTTTCCAGTAATTTGATGTACCACATGCTTCGAATACAATTACGACAGGCGTTGAATTGGCGAGCCATTCTGTAAATTCGTTCGTTGTCATCTCTTTGTTAGAGCGCACTTTTTGGTTTGAATAAACACAAACCTGAATCACATTTTTAGCTAAATCTACACCTACGATTGCATTTTTCACAATTTGACTCCAAATAAGTACCTTAGACGTGAGTAAAATAACTCACAGCTTCATAAAAGGGGAGTCCAATTATCTATCCTGACACAGGGGGTTTTTGCGCATACCAATTATTTATCTCATAAATGACAGAAAAGTAATCAAACTGTAATGCCAGTGCCGTGTTCCTAACATCTTACACCGTTAAAATTATGTTTAATATAAAAGCAACCTTATTGCTTTTTGTCTTGTTCCCGTATTGCCCCTAATTACTATGCAATTAGAGTCAAAAAAATATGAATCTATGCAAATACAGAGCACAGAAAAAAGTTAAACGCGCCAATAACACGACGGAGTCTAAATGACAGCAACTGAAAAAGTTACCCAAAAGACAGCGAATAACTGTTGTTGTAACAAGCAAGCCCAATCAGCGAGCGAAACTCCTGCGGTCAAAGACATAACCAACCAAGAGCCCAATAATCTATCAGAAAATCGATTTATAATTGAAGGAGCCAGTTGTGCCAGCTGCGTCAACAAAATTGAGGCGGCATTAAACAATCTGCCTGGGGTTGAACGAGCGGAGATGAACTTCGCTCAGCGTGTTGTCACGGTAACTGGAGATACATCGGTTTCAAATATTATAGAAGCGGTGGAAAAAGCCGGATACAAAGCAAAATTAGACGACAGCGACTCTGAGCAAGAAGCTCTGGACGAAAAAGAAAAAGCCGACTGGCAATACTACAAAAAATTAATGCGCGAAATGGCCGTTGCGTTGTCGCTTGGTGTGCCATTGATGATTTACAGTCTGGTCTTTGGCGAAATGACAGTAACAACTACTACAGAAAGACTCGTTTGGTTAACCGTCGGATTGCTGACTCTTGGCGTAATGGTTTTTGCGGGTAAACACTTTTATGTGGGCGCTTGGAATTCATTTAAAAATCATTCTGCGAATATGGACACATTAATAGCTCTCGGAACAGGAACTGCTTGGCTTTACTCAATGGTGGTTGTGTTTGCTCCTGATGTGGTTCCCCTAATGGCAAGACACGTATATTTTGAAGCGACTGCAATGATTATTGGTTTAATCAATCTTGGCTTAGCTCTTGAGATTAAAGCGCGAGGTAAGACTTCAGAAGCGATTAAGCGTTTAATTGGCCTGCAAGCTAAAACAGCCCGTGTTATTAGAAACGATAAAGATGAAGACATTCCAATAGAACAAGTATTGCTCGATGAGCTTATTCGAGTCAGGCCAGGTGAAAAAATATCAGTAGACGGCGTGGTGGTAGAAGGACACTCCACAGTTGACGAATCTATGTTGACCGGTGAGCCGATGCCTGTAGAAAAAACAGAGGGGGTAGAAGTCGTCGCTGGTACGATTAATAAATCAGGCTCAATTATTTTTAAGGCAACGCGCGTAGGCAAAAATACGGCGCTTGCTCAAATTATCAACATGGTAAAACGCGCTCAAAATTCAAAGCCTCCGATAGGACGTTTAGCCGATATCATTTCAGCTTACTTCGTGCCCGTTGTTATGATCATCGCCGTAATAAGCGCTCTAGTTTGGCTAAACTTTGGGCCGTCTCCAGCTATTGCTTACGCAATTGTGTCGGCAACAACAGTTCTCATCATCGCTTGTCCATGTGCACTTGGTTTAGCGACACCGATGTCAGTAATGGTAGGAGTAGGCAAAGCCGCAGAAGCTGGTGTGTTGATAAGAAACGGCGAGGCGCTGCAAACAGCCAGTAAAATTACTACGATGATTTTAGATAAGACAGGCACTATTACTGAGGGAGCACCTAAGGTAACCGATGTATTGTTAGCACCCGGTCAAGATGAAAAACAAGTGCTAATGCTCGCGTCGAGTATCGAAGCAGGCTCAGAACATCCTTTAGCGATGGCGATAGTTGAAAGTGCCAAATCAAAAAACATATTACCTAAAAAAGTCACTCAGTTCTCCTCGATTGCTGGGCAGGGCGTTGAAGCACAGCTTAAGGGTGACACGCTTTTGTTCGGTAACGAAAAGCTAATGAAAGAGCGAAATATTGACATTAGCGACTACGTCGAAAAAGCCCAAGGCTTAGCCTCTGAAGCTAAAACCCCAATGTATTTTGCGGTTAATTCATTACTTGTTGCAGTAATTGCAGTTGCCGACCCAATTAAAACTGATTCTATTGATGCAATAAAGCGCCTTCAGAACAATGGAATTCGGGTAGTAATGCTAACTGGCGATAATCGTTCAACGGCAAAGGCAGTAGCTGAAAAAGCAGGTATCACAGAGTTTGTGGCTGAAGTTATGCCTGAGGAAAAAGCAAATAAAGTAGCTGAGTATCAAACGATGGGAGAAATTGTGGGTATGACAGGTGACGGTATTAATGACGCACCCGCCCTAGCTCACGCAGATGTAGGCTTTGCAATAGGTACAGGTACTGACGTAGCCATTGAAAGCGCTGACATTACGCTAATGCGGGGCTCTCTTCATGGTCTTGCTGACGCAATTGCGGTGAGTAAAGCCACTCTAACCAATATTAAGCAAAACCTATTCGGAGCATTTATTTACAACGTTGCGGGTATTCCATTCGCTGCCGGTGTTTTATATCCATTTTTCGGTCTTTTATTAAGTCCAGTAATAGCTGGTGCTGCGATGGCGTTTTCATCACTAACAGTCGTCACCAACGCCAATCGTTTGCGATTGTTTAAAGCAAAAGAGCATTAGGAGATTGTGATGATGCTATGGATCAACCTTGTAGGAATTGCGCTTATTGTTCTAATCGTCTGGTGGTTTTGGTTGTACAAAGAGCACAATATTAGTATCGCTGAAGGCTCGTTAGAGGTCTTGGTAAAAGACGGTATTTACCAACCAGCACACATCAAAATCAGAGCGAATGAAGAAAGACAAATAGTATTTCATCGAGCTGATGCGATTCCTTGCGCAGAAATGCTATCAATACCCGATTTAGATATTTCAGAACGGCTACCTTTAAATAAGAAGACAGTTATATCTCTTCCAGCGCTACCATCAGGTGAGTACGCGTTTCACTGTCAAATGCAAATGTATAAAGGGAAGATAACGGTTCAATGATTCGTTAGCTTTCAAAAAGGAGAATAAATATGAGCAATTCAAATTTATCATTTTGGAAAACGCCTTCTGGGTGGGCTGCACTGGGACTCATTGCTGCTGCGAGTTACTTTTTATTTTTTGAGCATGGCGAGCATGTGTGGTCATATTTGCCTTACCTGATTCTGTTACTTTGCCCCTTTATGCATTTTTTTATGCATGGGAGTCACGGGCACGATCGTCATAATAACGAGCAAAAAGAGACAGAAGAAGACCAAATGACGTTCAAAGAAAGGCCTCAACAAAAAACAACTACAAACATCGAAGAAAAGAGAGAAAACGATGCACGGTGAATCCGACTATGGCCTATGGGGCTTAGTTTTCATAAATTCGGCCATTTTTATATTTTTTGCATTTAGCTTTGTAAAACCACAATCAAAGACCGATTGGAGAAGCTTGGGTGCTTTTTCCGCTTTTATACTTGCTTTGTTCACAGAAATGTATGGGTTTCCACTCACCATCTATTTTTTGTCAGGCTGGTTAACAGAGCTTTACCCAAACACAGATTTTTTTGCACATGAAAATGGACATTTGCTCCAAACGATTTTAGGTCTTGAGGGGGATGCCCATTGGAGCATATTGCACATTACTAGCAATGTACTCATCGTTGCTGGTTTCTTTATTTTATCTTCTGCGTGGAACGTTTTACATCATGCGCAGAAAAACCATTCGCTTGCCAATACAGGTTGGTATGCAAGATGTCGCCATCCACAGTATTTAGCTTTTATTATCATAATGTTTGGCTTTTTATTGCAATGGCCCACCATCCCGACATTGATCATGTTTCCAATATTGACACTAGTCTATATTCGCTTAGCGAAACGTGAAGAAAAGGCTGCGATAGCCGAATTTGGGGAGCGTTATTTAGCATACAAAGATAACACGCCTGCTTGGCTCCCTAAATTAAGCAGTTCAAATCTACAATATGGCAATTAACGTTTTTGTAAAACGCGATGGTCGAAGGTATCAACATATTTATAGGCAGGAAAAAACAATGAGTAACAAACATCATAGAGTTGGTGTAAATGAATTAAATTTAGTAATTCGTCACCTTCGACTGACGGGTGTGACTGCGGACAATTTAGACTTAATTGTCCGAGATATAGATTCAACCATCGGCGTTGATGCAGTGTCCTTTGAAGAGTCATCCAACACGCTTCATATTGGTTATGATGCGACGCATTGTGAACTGGATGGCATCGAGAATATAGTTCGAACGCACAGAGCCGACATTTCGGACGATTGGTGGACGCATTTCAAAGAAGGCTATTATCAATTTGTTGACGAAAATATTCGCGAAAATGCCAAACATAAGCCATGGAGCTGCCATACAACTGATCTGGGCAAGCGCTCTAAATAAAAAGACTTAAAACATCGTTCAAAACCTTTTTAATCTTAAGGAGACATTATCAATGCAGATTTCTAACAACACGCCAGTTTATCGACCGATTGTGAGTGACAAATTGGAAAAAAATCATCAAACAGCAGAAGCAGAAACATCCAACTGTAAAAAGAAAGAAGCTGGAGAAAGCGCCATTGCGGAGGCGAATAAAGTGAACGGTAATAACCAGACCGAGCCGAGTGAAATTAAGCAATCAATATCTGTGAAGGTGTAACTAGTAGAGCTCATATCTACACGTCTATCGGACTGATTCAATTTTATAGAATGTTCAGGCCGATAAACGTGCATTTCCCGCACTATATCCTCAAAGTTTTTTTATTCTAGCCATCATGGGCATGTCCTTCATCGTCATCATCTTTGCGCTTATGCCTGAGGAAAAAGCGCTCATAGGCAAAAACGGCAACAATGCCAATGCCAGCAATGATGATAATCTGTAAATCATCACTGCCTTTGATCCAAATGAATGCGAGAAGAACAACAGCATCTAATATAATTGCGGTGATCACCACCAGTGGGTTTGCTCCAACCTCTTTTCTAAGTACCTTTAATACGCCCCAATGAATGATAATATCCATTACTAAGTAAAAAATGGCTCCTAAAGATGCGATCCTTGAAAGATCAAAAAAAGCGGCAAGTAGTCCGGCAGCAACTACAGTAAAGACCAAAGTATGTTTTTGAATATTACCGGGCATACCAAAGTGCCGATGGGGGATCAAATTCATATCTGTCAACATTGCCAACATACGCGAAACCGCAAAAACGCTGGCTAGTAGACCCGATGCGGTCGCTATTATTGCAATACCCACCGTAAACCAAACACCATACTGTCCGATAGCGGGACGAGCCGCTTCAGCGAGTGCATAGTCTTTAGCTGCAACTATCTGTTTGACCGTTAATGTGGAGCCTACGGCATAGCAGACTAATAAATAGATAACCAAACAAATTAATAAAGACACTATAATGGCTCGCCCAACATTTTTGTTTGGGTCGACCACCTCGTCGCCGCTATTGGTGATAGTTGTAAATCCTTTGTAGGCTAAAATCGCCAAAGCGGTCCCAGCTAAAAATCCACTAGCAGAGGAATTTTCACTTACATCAGCACTAGCGGCTTGAAAAGCAAACCCTGCTGCCCAGAGTGCTACAAGGGCGAAAATTAATATGCCACCAATTTTCAAGACGGCTGTAACCTTAGATACACTTCCAATTACCTTGTTACCCGCAACATTTACAACAAATGCAAAAATGATGAGTCCGATAGCTAGTATCGGGACTAATATGCTATTTTCTTGCACATCAAATAACTGAAGGGTGTATGTGCCAAACGTTCGGGCCACCAGACTTTCATTGATAACCATTGAAAGTGCCATTAATAATGCGGCACCTCCGGTCACGGCACTTGGTCCATAGGCCTTTTTTAATATCATTGCGATCCCGCCCGCAGATGGATATTTGTTTGAAACCTTGATGTAACTGTAGGCACTAAATCCACTAATGATGGCGGCTATGATGAATGCAAGCGGGAAAAGCGAACCTGCATATTCCGCGACTTGACCGGTGAGCGCAAATATTCCTGCTCCAATCATTACACCAGTGCCCATCGCTATTGTACCGGTTAAACTTAAGCTTCCTTTTTCATAATCTTCGTTGTGAGAACTCATTGTAAATATTCCTTAAAATGCGGTTTAAGAAAGACTATTTTGTGGAGACACAAATCTATTTTGTTTTTAAAGCTTTAAATATGTCTCCACCGTCTTTAAATCATTGCGGTTGAGAGCATCCATAACCCTGCGGCAATCATAAAGAGATTTTCTGTGAGTGATACAAAGCCAAGCGGTACGTTACTATCACCGCCCACGCATGCACATTTGAGTTCACGCTTATCAATATACACCGCTTTGAATACTGAAACCGCGCCTACTGTCCCGATAAATAGAGAGACAGGGCCAACGAGATAACCAGACAGGCCTGCGAGCATTCCGATTCCAGCGAACGCTTCGGCAAAGGGGTAAATGTAGCCGTAGCGTATATTCCTCATAGCGAGTAAGTCATAGGTGATGAAGGAGTTCGTAAAACTATAGAGATCTTTAAGCTTTTGAATCGCTAATAAGCTCATGCTAAATGCAACAAATAATTCTATAACTTGAATGAAAAAATTGCTTTGAACAAAGGCATATGCGATTGCTAGTGCCATTAACAATGCAACTGAAAATATTGCAATGACAGGTGTATAGGTGGTGCCCGTTTGTCCTGCTTCCCCTAAATCAAAATATTCACGTAGATCGTCATACCCTCCGATTCTTTCTCCATTGATAAACGTTTGAGGGGTTGTTTCTACTTCGTGTTCGTTTTTGAACTTATCGGTTTCTTCACGACTTGCTAGCTTGTGGTCCTCTACTTGATACCCTTCTCGTTCCAGTAGGTCTTTAGATCGCAAGCCATAGGGACAAATGTGTTCATCTGTATGCATTCGATATAATTTTGCTCTTAATTCCATGGTCTTCTCCTAATTATAAGTAATTTGTAATTTTCCAATGGCGTGTCTATTTTTGACTGAAATCCGGTACTTGACGACTTTCAACTTCAGCTTCAGTTTTTACTTCACCATTCTTCTCTATGTCCTCTAGTAACCATTTCATTTCCTTGATTTCTCGCTCTTGCGCCGCAATGATTTCGTTTGCTAGCTTGAGGACTCGCTTATCTGAGATATTGGCTCGCTCGCTAGTTAAAATCGCAATAGAGTGATGCGGTATCATTGCTTTCATCCACGCTTCATCAGCGATGGTTGATTGAGAGCGGACTAGGTACAGTGAGATCACAAAGATGAGTCCGCTACCTAGCAAAATTGTCCAATTCTTGGCTTTGTTCTCATACATGTTAAGCATAAATAGCAACATAATGATTGCCATTATTGAGCCCATATAGATAGCCATGTAAAACCGCGTTTCGCTAAAAAAAATGTGGTCAAATGCATATGTATTGAAATACATCATTAACAGCATGGCCGCAGTTGATGTAAAGATCATTGCTAAAAATTTTGTATATTTAGTCATCACGTTATCCTGTCTGTCCTTCTAGGACTGATTCATTGTTTTAAATATTAGAGAGGCCGAACAGCTAACAAGCAAAAAGCCCGTCATTGCCTCCAAACCTGATAAGAAATTTAAATGCCCAATTGGCTCTAGTTGAGCTAATCCTAAGGTGGTTAAGTTAATGAGTGAGAAGTAATAAATTTCAATAAAATAAAGAGAACTTGATCCCTGCAAATCGCCTAGACCGATCTCTATAGATAACAGAAACCCTACGGCGAACCAAAAGGCAGCTATCAACTGGCTAAAGGTTATGCCATAAACTACTGCAATGAGCTTTAAGTATGCAGAAAGGTCTGAGCTAACAACGTAATTTTTTAACGCTCTGAGGCTTAAAAAATGACTCGTCGTAGCGAGGCCTATTGCCACTAAAGCTATCATCAACTGAATAATTACTTCCATTGATTGCTCCTTTTAAAAGCGCTTAAAACCAGAATCGAGCACCCACCACGAAACCAGTTTCACTTACCGACTCACCCTTGTTTCGAGCAATATCAGCGCTATTAACGAGACTCCGACTCCAATAAATGCCTGCGTATGGTGCAAACTCTCTTGCAAACTCATAGCGATATCGCAAACCTAAACGTATCGAATTGAGGCCAGAGGGGCGGTCAAACCTTTCAGATTCTGAAAGCGAACCAGCAAGGGCAAGTCTCGGTTGTAAGAATGACGTTTGGGTTACTCTTATTTCATATTCGGCTTCTACTGAGAAACTGACATCACCATCCTCATTAATCACAATGGAGTTATCCATTTCGAATTGATAAGGAGCAACCCCATACAAGCTAATGACGGCATAGTTCTCCATACTCGTATCGCTACTTAGCAGTCCTCTTGTGCCAATACCGACTTGAAATTCCCAAAATGGCGCAATTAATTTACTAGCAAGGAGCTCAGCTCGCTCTAAATCTGTTGGTTCGCCATCATCTTGCTTGTTTTCGCCTTCACTTTTGAAGTAAAGGCGATAGGTATCACCGCCGTACCATCCGATCATGTCCCACACTCCGATGTTTTCTTCATCGTTTGTGCGTGTATATTCAAAACGGTCAAATAAAATCATGCCCGTGTTGTACTGTTCGACTGGTTTTGGCCAATCTGATGGAATCTCTTGCGCATTAGACGATGCGCAAAGACCAATTAGTAAAGTACTGAAAATTTTAGACGTGTTTTTCATATAATTTCCCCTACGAGACCGATACGATTCTGAACATGCCCGCATCCATGTGATAGAGCAGGTGACAATGGAATGCCCAATTTCCGGGGGCATCTGCGCTTATCAAGAGCGACACTTTTTCGCTGGGTTTTAAACTTATCGTATGTTTTCGGGGGGGCGGATAATTCCCGTTTTCTAACTCCATCCACATACCGTGTAAGTGGATTGGATGGTTCATCATAGAATCGTTCACTAAAATCAAACGAATTCGTTCGCCATACCTAAAATGAATAGGGCCATCGACTTCGTTAAATTTGAGTCCATCAAACGACCACATATAACGTTCCATATTGCCAGTAAGATGTAATTCAATAGTTTGGGTCGGCTCTCTGGTGTCGGGCCATTCCTCAGCGCCGGTCAAGTCGCTATATAATAGTACCCGATGTTTTGCGTCCTCTAAGCCAATGCCTGGCTCATCAAGTCGACTGGTAGGGTTTGTTGCAAGCATACTTGCACCGGGTCCATGACCCTCCTCATCATGCTCAATATTAATATTATCTACCGGGAGTGCTCGCATATGCATCGATGAATGGTCATTCATTGTGTCCATTGATGACTCAGAAGACTCTTCTTTATTCATTGGCTTATTAGATTGCTTGTTCATGCCTTCCATCCCGGCCATATCTGAATTCATCCCCATGGCCGCCATGCCACGCTCTGGCATTTCACGCAATGTCGGCACAGGCGCTTCTTTCCCAAGTTCAGTACTAAGCGTTCCACGAACAAAGCCACTTCTGTCCATGCTTTCTGCAAAAAGAGTGTATGTAGTCGTGCCGATTGGCCTTACAATTACATCATAGGTTTCAGCAACCGCGATTCGAAGTTCATCGACTTTAACGGGTTTTATTGGTTGTCCATCAGCAGCCACTACCGTCATTTCGAGGCCCGGAATACGAAAATCAAAATACGTCATGGCGGAGCCATTTATGAGCCTTAATCGAATGCTTTCATTGGGCTTATAGAGCGCGGTCCAGTTGGTTTGAGCATCTCTGCCATTTATTAAATATGTATATGTGGAGCCTGTTACATCGAGAATATCTCTGGGATTCATCCGCATATTGGCCCACATAGCTCTTTCTTTTACTGTATTAAAAAAACCTTGCTTTTTAATATCGTTAACAGTGTCGCTTATGGTGCGTTGTTGATAGTTGTAGTAACCCTCTGCCACTTTCAAATGCCTGAACACATCGTGTGGATCTTCAAAGGTCCAATCGCTTAACTGAATGACATGCTCCCTGTCTGCACCTATGTCACCGTCGGAAGGGTCAATGATGACCGGGCCTAAGTGCCCCAGTTGCTCTTGCAGTCCCGAGTGGCTGTGATACCAATAGGTGCCGTTTTGTTTTATATCAAATTCATAGGTAAACGTAGAGTTCGGGTCGATACCAGGAAATGAAACGCCAGGTACTCCATCCATGTTAAATGGGAGAATAAAACCATGCCAATGAATAGACGTGCTGTCTGGTAATTCGTTGGTAACATGAATCTTAACTTGCTGACCTTCTCTTAACCGGAGCAATGGGCCAGGTGATATGTCGTTGATGGTAATAGGGCTTGCAACATCGCCGGCAATTTTCTTTTGCTGGCGAGAAATAGTCATGTTGATGTTTTTCCCACTTACTACTGCATCCCCGTAGTTTACCTCTGCAATACTGTTGTCATTTTTGCTATTGCTATAACCCTCTGCGAAAGCCCAAGGTGCTCTCATCTGACCTAGCAGGGCAAAGCCACCAGTGGCATAAGCCGCGTTTCTCAAAAAAATGCGCCTATGTTGCTTCATTCGATTATTCATAAGAACCTCACTTCTTTAGCGATATGTGCGATACGCTGCACTGTTTACATGTTTGTAAGGTAGTAACCTGACAAACTGCTTAAGAATTGAAGTTGATTTTAGGCGGCCTCAGGAGGCTAAACCCCGAGTAGAAATGATAAAAATTGAAGAAATAAAAGTTTGAAAAAGATGGTGCATTGATTGATTTCAAAACAGGTGCAACCATTGATGAAAGGTTAGAGCTCGAGCCTAATTTACACTCACAAACACCGTCACAACACTTACCGTCGCACTCTGTATGATCTTGATGTTCCGAGTGTTGCGAATGTTCCAAATGTTGCGTATTGTCAGAATGATGCTGAGTCGTTGCGGACTCAATGAAGTTGGCAGTTGCGTCATTTTTGTTTGAAGGCTCACATGCAACACTAGACAATGATAAAACAAGCAAAGCGAGGCACGCAGCGCATTTTACAAATGCATCAAGTAATCCTTTATCTGTTTTATTTGCGTTCATAATGTTGCTCAAACCCCGTCAATATCGGGTAAAAAGTTCACATATGTAGGTAAATAATGCAATCAACCTTACAGAAATAAAAAATCGCTCTTCTACAACAAATCAAGTCAAAACGCCCTAAGTCTTGGGAAGTAGAGCACAACTTAATGTCCATATAGTCACTCTCTCCTAGTCTTATTTGAGAGTAGTGCAAAAAGCAGTCCGACTATGACTAGTCAAGCCTAGATGAGAGTTTTAGCCTCTTTCTTAATTGAAATAAGCGAATAAGTGGTGACGTATTCATGGCTTAATTTTTAATTTAAAGTGACCCAACGTGAAACGACACATAAACGAGCGGATCTGACAAATTTGTAATGCAACTGTAATCTAGCCGTTATGATTTTAAGCGGTATTTACTTTAAATTTCTGTCTGGAGCCTTTTTAATCTGTGCGGGATATCGAGAGTTAGTATGAAAATAGAAAGTGTAAGAGATATTTTAGAGTGGACCATGGATTTCCATAAACAACTAGCAAGCTGCCTCACGCATTGCGAACCAAATAATTCTGAGCGCTCAAAAATGGCAATGCAATACTTGATTGCTCATGAGGAGCATTTAGCAGCGCTTATTAAATCATTTTCAGTGAAAGCGGAATCTGGAGAGTTGGAAACGCTCTTTATAGAATATTTGGAAAAGAATCCAATAGTTTTACACGAACATTGCGACGGCGCATTTGAACAAAAGGCAGACTCAGAGATTGCAGCAATCGTAATTGAACAACATCAAGAAGTGATAGCACTTTATTCTTATCTAAGAGAGCAGGCTGTAATCCCTCATCATAAAGAACTTTTGGACAACTTACTGGCACTGGAAAATCAAGAAATTGTGCGGATGGCTCAAGGATTAAATAGATTTCAGGATATTTAATTTTATAACCCAATCGGTAAAACTAGCGTTTCATTGGAAATACTATTTATTGTGAGGCAACAACTTGTTATACCGTTCGCTAGCGAACGAGTCATTGAGGCTCAGTCGTTACGTTTTGCAGGGCAGTGCGAATCTACAATGCTGTCTATTCTGTGCAAAACACCGCATTCCTTGATTTTCTTATCGTCGTTACAAGCGGCTCGCATGGATTTAAGTGTTTTCTGTAGAGCGTTTAGCTCAGATATTCGATGCTTAATATCATCAATATGTTTGTCCATTGTAGCATTGACGTTTTCGCAACTGCTTTCTGGGTTAGTTCGTGTTTCTAGTACTAAACTAATTTCTTCAATCGTCATATCGAGCGCACGGCATTGCTTAATAAACAGCAACTGCTTTAGTGCTTCGTCCGAATAACTTCGATAATTCGATTGCGTGCGCTGTGGTGCTGCTAACAACGCCTTTCGTTCATAAAAGCGAATAGTTTGAATACTTAGGCCTGTTTTATCTGCTAACTGTCCTATTTTCATTTTACTTCACCTGATGCGCTTGACTCTATACCAAGTATAGAGTTTACACTTGTGTCATAAGTCAGTAAAGCGAGTGTTTTTATGAGCGGCTGTGGGTGCGACATTGAAATCAAAGACCAAGAACAAAAAAGGGTGTTGTATTGGTTATTAGGCATTAATGCCGTTATGTTCGTTGTTGAAATGAGTGTAGGGTTATTGGCTGACTCAACAGCGCTTATTGCTGATTCATTGGATATGCTTGCGGATGCGGTGGTGTATGGCATTGGTATTTATGCAGTGGGTAAAACCATCATTCACAAAGCAAATGCCGCAAAAATTAGCGGATATTTTCAATTGATTCTAGGCCTTATTATTTTATTAGATATTGCTCGTCGTTCGATATTAGGCAGTGACCCCGAGTCATTGTTAATGATGGGGATGGGTTTTGTTGCACTAATCGCTAACATTATATGTTTGGCAATCATAAGAAAACAGAAGAGCGGCGAAGTACATATGCGAGCGAGTTGGATTTTCTCGGCGAATGACGTTATTGCCAACATGGGTGTCATTGTAGCGGGCGTCACGGTTTATCTGTTTGACACTCGCTGGCCTGATTTAGTGATTGGCTTTATTGTTTCAATTATCGTCTTGCGGGGTGCAATCTTAATCTTAAAAGATGCTAAGCAAGAACTTCGTAATAACAGCGCATCTAATGGAGAAGTGTTATGAATTTTACTCAAGCAGCAAAACCTTATGTAGAAGAAAAATTAAGAGATGCTCAACATGCATTTACAAATCAAGATGAAGAAACAGAATTTAAAGCCCTTGAGGATGCGCATGTGATTGGTCAACACTCTACTTTTCATCATACCCGAGTACACTATGAAATGCTTAAATTTGGCTTAAAACGCAAGGACATTAAAGAAGTCTTCGGGCAGCTCTTCAGGCTGATTGGTGCTGTTACCAAAACGGCTGTTGGTTTGTTGCCGGAGGGCAATACTGGCGGGGCAAATGTAAGCCCGTTTAAACCCATGCCTATTTCACAAGCAAATAAAGCAATCTTGGATAAGATTAAACATGCACAGTCATAATCATTCACATAGCCATACACACTCAAATGGCAATTCAGACGATGCATCAAGGCGAATTGGCTGGGCGTTCTTCTTAAATGTGGTGTTCACCATTATTGAATTTATTGGTGGTTGGCTAACCAATAGCACCGCTATTATGGCAGATGCAGTGCATGATCTAGGCGATAGTTTGTCAATTGGCACAGCGTGGGGATTGAACAAGCTTAGCGACAAAGATGCTAATCAAACGTTTTCATATGGCTACAAACGCTTTTCTTTATTGGGCGCATTAATTAACGGTTTAGTGCTCACGGTGGGCTCGATTTGGATATTGTTTGAAGCGATACCTCGTTTGGCAGAGCCTGAAATGCCCCAAGTTGAAGGGATGTTAGCATTATCGATTTTTGGTATGGCAGTAAACGGTTTTGCCGCTTATAAACTAAGTGAAGGAACGTCATTAAATGAACGCGTGCTTAATTGGCACTTGTTAGAAGACGTGCTCGGTTGGGTGGCCGTATTTATTGTATCGATCGTCTTAATGTTTAAGCCATGGGCGATTTTAGATCCCATCCTGTCCATTGGCTTTACTTTGTTCATTCTCTTCAATGTGTTTCGTAACCTAAAAGAAACCCTGATGTTGTTTTTACAAGCAACACCAGATGAGGAGCAAATGTCAAAAATCCGAAACGACTTGCTTGCAAACGATAAGGTAAGCGACCTCCATCATTTTCATATTTGGTCTTTAGACGGCGAGCGAAATGTCATGACAGTCCATCTTGTTTTACAGGGTGAGGTGAACATTGAGCACATCCAAACATTGAAGCATAGCGTACAAACATCATTAGCAAAGTACGACTTTGAACACACTACAGTCGAAATAGAATTTGCCGATGAACAATGTCGTGACGAAGTGAAATAGACTTGGTAGACTCGCGCTCATGAAAAATCTAAAACACATAAGTTACATCTTGATCTCGCTGATACTCTTTCAGTCGTTTTCTGCTGTGGCCAATTCGTTAGATTTTCATACAATAGAAACACAACATCTGCAACATGAACACCAGCATTCAGGGCACAATCAAGCGTCAAATGATATTCCAACTAAAGTGCTTGGTGAGTCAGCAAAAGCAGATCACCATAACCCTGCCGATTGCCATCATTGTGGCCACTGCCACGGTACGCATGCGCAGTGGTTAGGTCAGCACGACATCAACAATCTACAATCCGTGCTATCTATCCACAATTTTAATTATTTGGATGCGATCATCGACGCACCCATCAACCGATTACTACGCCCACCCAAAACACTATCCTAATATCGCTTTCGATAGTGTCGCGTTGAAGACTCTCGCGACGCTGAATATTGATAAATTATTAGGATATTCTAATGAAAATGTTTCCTATTTTTGTGCATGCACGCGCCATTGCGTTTGCTTGCGCATTGGGCTTAACGTTGAGCCCACTTACCGCTCAAGCGGTACAAACTAATCGCTATATAGATGAAGGTGTTCAAGCGCCCGTGCGAGAAACGCTAAGCCTTGAAGATACAATCAGACTTACACTTGCCAATAATCCAAGTTTGTATGAGTTTGAATTTAGACAGCGAGTAATTGACGGTGAATCAAAAACCGCCGCGCTTAAACCCGCACTGAATGCTGGGATTGAACTAGAGAACTTTATGGGAACCGGCGAGGTGTCGGGCATTAAGGAGCTTGAAGTCAGTTTGACCTTGTCATCTGTACTACAGCTCAACGACAAGCCTAGCGCAAGGTTGAATGTACTCTCTGAGCGTAAAATACAACAAGAAGTGGAAAAGAAAATACGCACACTAGATGTCCTCGGCGAGCTGAATCGTCGTTACATCAAAGCACTCGTATTGCAGGCCACCTTAGACGTGCAAAACGACGCACAGACACTTGCACTCTATACCTATAACGCAGTTGCTAAGCGGGTTGATGCAGGCGCGTCACCATTGCTAGAGCAAAAACGCGCCCAAGCCGCACTAGCCCAAGCAAAACTCGATGTTAAATTGGCTCAAGAAAGTCTTCAATTTGCATTGCGCAGTCTTGCCATCATGTGGGGCGAACAAACGCCCACTTTTAAGCGAGTGGAAGGTCAACTTTTTGCGTTTCACGACACTGGCTCATTCGAGACGCTTTCGACCGCTATTCAAAGCAGTCCGCATATAGACCTGTTTGCAAAACAAAGCCGCGTTCAAGCGGCGCAGCTTAGATTAGTGCAAGCCAATAATCGAGCTGACATTGAATGGTCAGCCGGTGTTCGGCGAATACAAGGTATTGATGAAACCGCTTTTACAGCTGGGATCAGCATGCCATTGTTTCAACAAAAACGAAATCTAGGCGAATACGAGGCGCAAAAGGCACGCCTTGATGCAATAGAACTGCAAAAACAGAGTAATGTGCGCAGTCTTTTACATTCAGTTAATCAGGCTTTAGGGGAGCACACTCGCGCATTATTAGAGGTCGACGCTATTCAACAAACCGTAATGCCGCCTCTTAAAGAAGCCTTAGATTTAGTCAAAAGCGCTTATTTAGATGGCAGATTTAGCTATTTGGAATGGGTATCTACTCGACAAGAATTCTTAGATACGCGCCTGACATTAATCGAGGCGGCGTCTCAAGTGCACCTAAGCAAAACAGAAATTGAAACGCTTACCGGTCTTGCACTTAAGGCTCCACAAAGCGGCACTTCAAAAACTGATACTGCAAAGAACAATGCTTCCAAAAAGCTAGAGCACAACATCACTATGCAGCAGCCATCAAACATTTCGATAAGAAGTAACGATTATGAATAAATTTACTCAATTAAAAACATTCACAATATTAAAAGCACTCGTTTTAAGCGTCACGCTAATGATGATACATGGGACGGTAATCGCAGGGGACAAACACACAGGTAGTGATTCTCATGAGGACGATAAACACGCTGGTGAAGTCGTTACGATGAGTGATGAGACGGCTATGCAAAATGGGATTACCACCACAAATGTCATCGCTGGCGACATATCACTTTCGACCACACTCTATGGCCGAATAAGCGCAGATCCGAGTTCATTGAGTCATATCAGAGCGCGTTTTGACGGTGTGATCAAAGATGTCAAAGTTAATATTGGCGACACAGTTAAAAAAGGAGATGTTTTAGCAGTCGTAGAATCAAATGAGAGCTTAAAAAGCTACTCGATTGTTTCTCCCTTTGATGGCAACGTAATAGCGCGGCATGCCAATAATGGTGAGTTATCAAACGGACAAGTACTGTTTTCATTAGCAAACTATAAGAATGTGTGGGCACAGTTAACCGTGTTCTCGCAGCACCTCGGCAAAATTAAGGTAGGACAAGCTGTTGAATTAAGACATGCAAACTTTGAACAGCTATCTGAAATTGCTTATCTGACGCCATCTGCCAATGGCAGTCCGCATTCGCTTGCCAACGTCACTGTGGATAATAGCAGTGGCTATTGGCCATTAGGCACTTTAGTAAAGGCGCAGGTAACCACCGCCACTAAGGCCGTAAGTCATATGGTGCCTGTTACTGCCGTGCAAGAGTATGAAGACAAGCAAGTGGTATTTGTTAGTTATGATAATGAATATAAACCACGCCCCGTGCAGCTTGGTGTGACGGATGGTCGCTTTATTGAAGTCATCAGCGGCATTGAATTAGGTGAGCTTGTTGTGGTTACCAATAGTTACCTGATCAAAGCGGATCTGGAAAAATCGGAGGCCGGTCATGACCATTAATGCCTCAATTCAATCCGAATATACATGTTTGCTACTGCAAGGCTTTAAAGGAGGCTTAACATGCTAGCTTCCATTATTCGCACAGCAATAGACAGGCGCGGTATATTTTTGATGCTGAGTTTTTTAGTCATTGGTTTTGGCTTATTTAGTTATCAAAAACTGCCTATTGACGCAGTACCCGACATCACCAATGTCCAAGTACAAATTAATACACAAGCAACTGGTTATTCGCCGCTTGAAACTGAACAACGCATCACCTTTTTGGTAGAAAACGCTCTAGCGGGTATACCAAACTTGGATTATACCCGTTCACTATCTCGTTATGGCTTGTCTCAAGTGACCGCCGTATTTGAAGAAGGCACCGACCTGTATTTTGCCAGAAACCTCATTAATGAGCGCATAGGCATTATTAAAAGTCAGCTACCAGAGGGTATTGAGCCAGAGATGGGACCGATTGCCACTGGTTTAGGTGAAATCTACATGTACACACTCAGCGCTGAGCCGGGCACATTAACATCCGATGGCAGAGACTTTGATGCGATGGCTTTAAGAGAGTTGCATGACTGGGTGGTAAAGCCTCAACTCGCTCTAGTAAAAGGTATCACCGAAGTTAACGCCATTGGCGGCTTTACCAAGCAATATCATGTGAATCCTGATCCTCAACGTATGCTTAATTATAGTGTGAGCACTGACGATCTGCTGCGGGCATTGGAGCGCAATAATGCCAACCAAGGTGCGGGATATGTTGAACGCAACGGTCAACAAATACTGGTGCGCTCTCAAGCGCAACTGGCCACAATTGAAGATATAGGTAATGTAGTGGTAACACTCACTAATCAATCTCCAGTGACCGTCAACGATATTGCCGAAGTGGCTATTGGTAAAGAGCTTCGAACGGGGGCTGCAACACGAGAGGGTAAGGAAACCGTCTTAGGCACTGCGATGATGCTCATTGGTGAAAATAGTCGTGCTGTGGCCTTGGCAGTGGCTGACAAAGTGGATGAAATCCAAGCTAGCTTGCCCGAAGGTGTGGTAATAGAAACTGTTTACGATCGCACCGCGCTGGTAGATAAAGCCATTAATACTGTCCGTAAAAACCTCGTTGAAGGCGCATTACTAGTGATTGTGGTGTTGTTTCTTCTGCTTGGGAACATAAGAGCAGCCATTATTACCGCCGCTGTGATACCGCTCGCTATGCTCGCCACAATAACGGGGATGGTGCAAACAGGCGTAAGCGCAAACTTAATGAGCTTAGGGGCGCTAGACTTCGGGTTAATTGTGGATGGTGCGGTTATCATCGTTGAAAACTGTATC
This sequence comes from Alteromonas ulvae, assembly GCF_048987005.1. Lineage (GTDB taxonomy): Bacteria > Pseudomonadota > Gammaproteobacteria > Enterobacterales > Alteromonadaceae > Alteromonas. Next base: position 2,103,461 of record NZ_CP185261.1, read on the forward strand.
AGGCGCTTAAGTGAAGCGCAGAGGCGAACCGGCTCAGTGCTGCCCATGAAGGAAAGACTTGAAGTTGTATATGAAGCAACCAACGAAGTAATACGACCTAGTCTTTTTGGCGTGATGATTATTACCATTGTATATATCCCTATTTTTAGTTTAACAGGGGTAGAAGGGAAGATGTTTCACCCGATGGCGGCCACCGTCATCTTGGCATTACTTGCTGCGATGGTGTTCTCAATCACTATTGTGCCAGCAGCCGTTGCGATGTTTATGTCGGGCAAAGTCAGTGAAAAAGAGAGTCCAATCATTGTGGGGGCGAAATCGGTGTATCGTCCTGTTCTTTTATGGGCGCTGAAACTACGTTGGTTGGTAATAGGCTCAGCGACATTATTAGTTATTGTGAGCGTTTGGCTAAGCATGCGTCTTGGCTCTGAATTTGTTCCTCAACTCGATGAGGGTGATATTGCCTTGCACGCTATGCGAGTGCCCGGCACTGGCATTGAGCAAGCCGTGGATATGCAAAAAAGGCTTGAAGACGTCATTATGCAGTACCCACAAGTGAGCACTGTCTTTGCTAAAACCGGCACGGCCGAAGTTGCCACAGATGCGATGCCGCCTAATGTTACCGATACGTTTGTGATGTTGAAACCTATCGACCAATGGCCAGATCCTACTTTATCTAAAGCCGAATTTGTCGAGCAAATGGAGCGTGAGCTTCAAAACGTGCCCGGCAATAATTACGAGTTTACTCAACCTATCCAAATGCGGTTTAACGAATTAATTAGTGGCGTTAGAGCCGACTTAGGTATAAAAATTTATGGGGATGATTTAGATAAACTGCGCGATTCAGCCGGTGATATATTAGCGGTACTGCAAGATATACCCGGCGCTGCGGATGCACGCGTTGAGCAAGTTGATGAGATTCCTATCTTTACCGTGAACCCCAAGCCTTATGCTTTAGCGCGTTATAACTTGGATGTCACTGATTTGCAAACTTGGTTAAGCGCATCGATTGGCGGCAAAGAAGCAGGCTTGATATTCGAGGCCGACAGGCGATTCGAGATAGTCGTGCGCTACTCAGAGGATATTCGCAATAATCTTGATACGCTAGGCAGCATACCTAGTATGACTGGGGTTGGTGATTATGTGCCTATAGCAGAAGTTGCAACACTTGAATATGCCAGTATACCCAGTCAAATCAGCCGAGAAAACGCCAAGCGCCGTATTGTGGTGACTGCCAATGTAAGAGAGCGCGACCTAGGCTCGTTTGTTAATGAAGCAAAAATGCAAATAGCAGAAAATGTCGTATTGCCAAGTGGTTATTGGGTTGATTATGGCGGTACGTTCGAGCAGTTAGAAAGTGCGAGTCAGCGATTGAGCCTTGTTGTCCCAGCGACGCTTTTCTTAATTCTTGCATTGCTAGTCATTGCCTTTGGCTCGGTGAAAGATGCATTGATAATTTTCACCGGTGTGCCTTTAGCATTAACAGGTGGCGTTTTTGCGCTATGGGTGAGAGACATGCCCTTGTCTATATCAGCAGGCGTTGGTTTTATTGCACTGTCTGGCATTGCTGTGCTTAACGGTTTGGTTATGTTGTCGTTTATCCGTCAAAGGCTGGAAGAGACAGGAGAGTTAATTAACGCAATTGTTGACGGTGCATTAACGCGTTTGCGGCCGGTACTGATGACGGCATTGGTTGCTAGCCTTGGTTTTGTGCCAATGGCGCTGAATGTAGGGACGGGAGCAGAAGTGCAGCGACCTTTGGCAACAGTGGTCATTGGCGGAATAATTTCTTCTACTTTGCTGACATTGATAGTCTTGCCTGTTTTATATCGACTTGTGCACGGCAGAAAACTTAAATAAAGGAGAAGTGAACGGCAGATTTATTTAAAAAAGACATCTGCCATGCTAACTCTGTGATATCAGGCTCTTTATAGACGACTTTAGGGTGTGACTGAGCATGACGACCAAGGGGTTGTGTTGTTTTTACCGTTCGATTTTGTCGAATTGCCATCATCAGTTATTGTTGATGCTCGTGATGAATTTATGCAAACTCGGTATAAATTATGACTTGATGCTATTTTTCGTTTAGTAAGTGAGTCAAACTATTTAGGGCTTTATATGTACACAATAAGTAAACTCGCAAAGGAAGCAAATGTGGGTGTAGAGACTATTCGATTCTATGAAAAGAAGGCCTTGTTGCAGCAACCGATAAAACCATCTCAAGGTGTACTATCAATATCTTCTCTTTGACGATAGTTTAATGATCAAATCTAAGCCAATTGCCGGATCTACTTCTATTGCTCTGCAATACTCTACGTACTCTAAGATCGTTAAATTGCGCTGTGCATTTTCAATCTTGCTCACTGTTTGAAATGGTTCGTCAATTCTTTCAGCAACATCTCTCAAAGTTAACCCTTTCTGTTTACGGGAATTTTTAAGCCAACTTGTAAGGGCTAAATAATCGGGATGTGCAAGAGATTTAATCATCACTGCATTATGACAGTGAAATCTTATGTCCCGAAATTAGGGAATATCGTTCATGCTAAGAGATTAGTTGCCAACTTGCCATTGTAATTTGGACTGCTACGCCTTTTATGGACATCTTTAGGCTATTATTGTGCTTGAGAAACGAAAGTAGCAAAGCTAACATCGCTGACTAAATAGTCCTTGAGTGTCGCTGCCAACTTATTATTAATGATAAATTCTTCTCTGCCACTAATCAGCTGCCCATGCTCCCTGAAATAAGACAAAATAGCGGATTCTTCTTTAACAGGAGACTCGACATATTTACACAAAAACGTGGTATCGATATTTACTTTTTTTGCTCTGAGATGTTCACTGTGGCGTTTTTTTATTTCACGCTCAGTCTGGCCTATTTTAACCCGATACAAATTGTTTTCCTCTGACAGCATAGCTACGTAAATGAAGCCAGGCTTGTCAGTATTCACTAAATGTTCGTGCAACCACCATTTTTTTCCATCATTCATATCTCTCACAATTGCATTGCGTAATGCATGCTTATCGGTAACCTGATTGTTTACTATGTATTTGACCATCTGTTTATAAAGAGGAGTGGTAAGGTGGGGTAAGTCGGCAATATCCCATCCAAGCTCTAAAAAATTGGTTCGGTACTGCACCGACCCTAGCATTTCGTAAAAGAGTTGGTCGATTATGCTCCTTTTAATTTTTAACTGCGATAAAGCCCCCTTTATACCGCTTTCAGCAATCACTGATTGTATTTCAGCACATCGTAATAATTTAACTGGATGTTTGTTTGCGAGAGCCTTGGAGCACGAGCGAGAGAAGTATACGCCTCTTTCGTTACATTTTGATTTTAAATCAAAACCTCGTTCGCGAACCAATAATTTAAAATCACTAGAATAAACATTATTTTTGTTAGCATACTTTGCAAGGATACCAATGGTGACAAATCCAAAGAATTGGTCACTTAAAATAAAATGATTAAATACATGTTCACATATAGCAAGGTCTTTTTCATAAGAGCTGACGGTCATATTTATTCCCAAATATCTTCGGCTCAATTATTTTGTCCCGATTATATTGAATAATATACAGTTACCTTATTTAAACCAAATAAATATTTGCCGGTGTTTAATTAACTTTGTGACTGTTATCTATTGGTAGCCGAATTATAAGAAGGTGTACGGGTTTATTCTGCCACTATAGGGAACGATTGTAGTGGTCTTAGTGGAAAGATTATTGAGCGTAAAGTGCGGTAACTTGTACTAGTAACTTGTACTAGCTCAGACTTGATCTGGCAACCACACTAAGACAACTTATAAATCGAATTTTGCAATCTCGTCAATGTTAGTCAATAACGATTGAATCGCCTCAGTCTCATCGATTTTTTTCGCTTTCAAGGACTTACTGATATTTATCATTCTAATCATTCTAATTCTGACCTGAGACGACATTGCAAGTAAAACACTATCTAGCTGAGTTGATTGATGATTCAGTTCAGACGCCAAATGGACATATCTTGCCATAGTTGCATTTGAAGCATGCATTGTGACTTTTCGGCATGCTGTAGCAGCAACACTCAAAATATTATTAAAGCTTCCTGATGCTGCTAGTTTCTTAATCGCCTTAGCTACATTCATTGTAATAAATCTGTGTCGGAAAGAGTGATTTGTGACATGGCGCAACTCTTCCTTATACTTACTGGCATTAATTACTTTTTTTGCATAGTTTTTTAGATATGATTTTGCCAATGGTTTGCCACTTCGTGCATCAACAAAAATGGCGTCATGGTTTTGGTTGGGAAATGTGTTTTCGACTAACTTTAGGTAATACATTATGATCTGTAGGTCATCACCTGTGACTTCTACTTCTCTTTTTTTATCTTTATATTTACCCTTTAGAATCGGAATATCTCTTAATACACACTTCTTGGAATTCAGGAGCGACTTAGAAGCGTTTTCAACTGAAGATTTTGTTATCTGGTGAACTTCACTTATTCTTGCCCCAGTAATCTCAAGTAGTGTGGAGAAGGCTTGCCATCTGTATATTAAAAATTCATTAAGCTCTGGGTGATACGTGCTTTCATTAATGGCGTCCAACCATAAAACAAATTCATGATCGTGAATATACTCTACGTCCACGGCAATGCTAATCAACCCCGCAAATGATACATGATCTACATAAGTTATTTCTCTATTACCTGCTTTAAACTTCTTTTCAGAGTAATGAACACTGTATGCTCTCACCGTGTCTTTTTCTTCAGTTGCTAGTTTCCAGTGGGGATTTTCATCAGATAAAAATATAACGTAACCCAAAGCGACTCTGGCGTGCGTTAATACTGTTTCATCGGCAATCTTTCGATCTTTTAATACGCCTATGAATTGATATAAAGCCGAATCATTGATGTCGGATAGAGAAATTTTTTTATCTTCAAGGAAAGAACAAAATATATTTAGGCTATAAGCTTTCTTTGTAACCGTCGGTGCTAACGGCCTAATATTAAATATTTGAGCGCCTCCGCCCAATTTGGTTAGGTAAGCATTGGCGTGCCAATCTATGCCACCGCCTTTCTTCATTATTAAAGACAGTGAGCAATCATGTTTTTCATTTCTGCGCTGACTGGTTATAAGGAAATCAAGGCAGGGTGATTTAGCCGTCATGACATATGACATTATTTTATCAAAGCCAATCTGTTATTTCCTAAAATACGAGCCTGATCCAAAATCAGTTTTCTATAAGCTTTGTCTATTTGTTCGTCCTCTCTACAATTATCTAAAAGTTGCATGTATGCCCTGTAAACTTCTGCAAGTGCAGATTTTAAGTCTTCATTTTCTCTTTTCAACTCATTAATATCATGGGTTGTTAACCGAGTCTTTTTTATCGCAACGTTTTTATTTTTGTTTGCTTCTGATTTTTTAAGCCTTACATTAAGGTCTTCAATAGCAACTGATAATTCGCGTAAAGCTAATGCGTTGTGTTCTGTCATTGAAGAGTTGTAAGAATACCTTATTACGCCTAATGAGTCGTCGTGCCACTTATTTACCATTGTCTTAGTGATGGTGGATTTACTGGTCGTTAAGCTATCGGGAATCTCATCATAATGCTTTATGCTATTGAGGATTTCACTTTTACGAATCATTGATTCAGTGATCATTTTTTTTTTCAAAATTACAGATTGAGAAGTTTGCCCTTTTTGAAATCTCGCCACGTCAATATGCCTCTTTTTTCTGAAAATAAAAAAACACAGCATTTCCTTCAATTCGATGAAATCGAACTGTCTCACCAGTATTTTTTTTATGCTCATCGATCAAATCTCTTACTAAAGGTTCAATTACCAGTGACGTGGTCAACCAAAATTGACCAACCCAGTTAAGCTACTTTCTTCTGTTTCAATGCTGCCACTTCATACTGATTCGGACTCATATATCCTAAGTATGAATGTAACCGCATCGGATTATAAAACATCGCGATGTACTGCAAGATATCTTGCTGTGCTTCGAGACGGGTTTGATATGACTTCCAATGCACACGTTCTTGTTTCAGTGTACCGAAGAAACTCTCTACCACGGCATTATCCCAACAGTCGCCTTTTCGACTCATGCTGCCAATAAAACCATGGCCTTTCAATAATCGACGATACTGGTCACTTGCATACTGACTTCCTCTGTCAGAATGAACAATCAATCCTGGCTTCGGGCGACGTTGCCAAATCGCCATTGTCAGTGCATCGCAAACAAGCTTGGCCTTCATTCGTGAACCCATACTCCAGCCCACAACCTTCCGCGAGAACAGATCAATAACCACGGCTAAATACAACCAACCTTCACGTGTCCAGACGTAGGTAATATCGCAAACATACGCTTGGTCCGGTGCGTTAACGTCAAACTCACGGTTGAGTACATTGTCGAATACGGGCTTGTCGTGATCACTATTGGTGGTGATTTTATACTTCTTCTTGTATCGAACCTTTACGTTGGCTTCTTTCATTAACTGCCGCGTTTGCTGTCGGCCTACTGGATAACCTAAACAGTTCAATGCTCGCTGCATTCTGCGGCTACCGTATGTATGCTCACTCGCAACATCTATGGCTTCAATCCATTCGAGCATCTCAGCTTTTTCGTTATCCTTCTGCGTCTGCGGCCATTCCTGCTTCTTCACATACCGGTAGAAGCCATTTCTATTCACGCCCAACAGTCGACACATTAAATCGACTGGATAGGTCTTTTTACGTTGCGCGATGAAACGATATTTTATTTCGTTTCCTTGGCGAAAAAGACCGTCGCTTCCTTTAATATGCGCTTTTCCATTTCAAGCTGTTTGACCTGCGCTTTAAGTCGACGGATCTCTTCTTGCTCTGGTGTTAATTTACCGTTGCCCCTAAATGCTTGCCCATCATCATCTTGCTGGTATTCCTTGACCCAGCGACTGATCATCTGATTGTTAACATCTAACATTTTGGCAACATCGGTTCTGCTATGGCCTTGATCAAGCACAAGACTAACCGCATCGAGTTTAAATTCTTTGGTGTAACGCTTTCTTTCAGGCATCTCTTTCTCCAGTTAAGCTGATATTATACTCTTAACTGGACTGGTCAATTCAATTGGACCACGTCACAGAGATGTTTTTGCTTTTTTACGAGCTGTATTTACAATATTTGTTACGCTTGAATCACCCAGTATCGCCTTACCAAGAGAAGCACCAATCCTTGCAATTGTAACTTCTGCTTCGTCAATCCACTCGGAACTTGGAGATACTTCTGCGTAGTGAAAAGTTTGCTCTAGGTCAGCGTGCCCCAAAAACCAGGACAATTCTTCTAACCCCGTATTGTCAGTCATGTTGAAATACAGTACAGCAAACGTTCGTCGGTATTGGTGACTTCTTGGATACCATCGTTTTCCATTAATTAAGGGAGAGAAACTCCAGTCTGCAAACAAGTCTAGGCAACCATTTATATAATCATCGCTGAGAGGGGTAACACGCGATTGAGCAAATTCTGATGTATAGGCTTTAAAAGACGTGTGTGACAAAAAACCACCAAATAAGAACTGTTCGTTTTCATCTACAATAAAGCCTCTTCTCTCTTCTAGAACATTATTTAAAAGTGCAAACTCTAAGCCATAATCGAATATCAAGTCTGGTATTGGGCGGTGAACATCTTCAAGTTCAATACGTTCAGAAGTTTTTGGAATTCTTAAGACTAAATCGAAAAGTCCATCAATAGGCGATTGAACAAAGCAGTTCCGTTTTAAACTTCTCATAGACGTAACTCTACTAGCAACAAAACCTGCTACTAGTATGTAAATTGAGGCTAAATATAACCTTATCGCAACGGCCATGGACATTTCTCGTCTAAATTGGCTGAAGCACACCAAATTGTCGTCACACCACGACGTAATATTCAGTTCTTTTAATACGTCTGGCAAAGGTGTTTCTTTAAACACTTCCTCTTGTAATGATGAGCTTGAGCGGTAAACGTCGCTGTTATCTACTTTTTTAAGCTCATTTTTCGCAAGAACGGATAAATGCTGGCGGATAGCATAACCATACTTCCTAGCAAATTTAAGGCTTGTTGAAATAGAATGCAGGTAATTAGAAGTAGGCATTATGGGGGTTTTTATTGATTGTCTCATGCTATCAAACAGAGTTTCACCATTGCTAAATAATGCTGCGGGCGAGTGAGCAAATTTATACTTTTGAGATGCCCTTGCTGTGTAGACCGCCTCAAGCAAAGATACTATATTTGATATTGTCTTTTCTGAAGGTTGTAAATCTGTGTCTATATCGAAATCCATTGTATTCGCAGGTTGAAATTCACGAACCTTATTGGGTTGGTTCCATTTCTTTGTCACTGAGTGGTCTTCTTGATAAGAACTCTTATCGTTTTTAGGTGGGTTACTCTTATAGTGTTTTTTCAAAGAGTGCTGCAATGACATTAGTGATCTTGTTGTTAAATTAAGCTCATTTTTTATCTTAATCCAGTCGATTCGTGAAGATGAACCATAGTTCAAATCTATGATTTTAAGGGCGGCAGCAAATACATGAGGCTGTGTATTATAATCCATAATAAAATCTTTAAGCTCGTTTAATTTTATTTGATCTAGTCCCCGTACAAGCAATCTTGATTTTTTTTGCCGAACCTCATTAGCATGTTTAATTAAGTCTGTAATGGCGACCAGAATGGCTTTAGCTCTTAATGGTCGTGTTATTTTTCCTCGTGCGTCCAAGTATAATAAGCTATGCATAATGTCTTTCAATAAAGGTTCATTATTTCCGTCAGTCAAATACTCCACGTCAGAAATCTTTCTTTTAAAATTTATCTTTAGTGCTTTGTTTTTGTTCTTACGATAGTAGTCAATATCTATAGCCACTTTTGAAGCTAACCATTCTTGGTCGTAAATATTGTCATTTAATAGCCATCTGGGCATTTCGTATTCAAACTTTCCTGCGGAATCAATCAATTTGGAAAAGTCAACAAAATCATCGTCTATTAAATTTGCACTTTCACTCATGTTTTATTTAACCTCGCTTTTTTGCACTGCAAGTTGAGCAGTTCGGAGCATTTGTTTCATTATGACAGTGCTTTCAGATATTGCTGAAACAGCATTGACACATTGCTCCTTAAGTATCGGATCACTACCAGTTTTAATATAGATAAGAGCTGTTTTTATATTGTCGATAGAAACACAAAAATACACCTCTTTATTCTGGGTATTTTCATCATTCGGGTTTTTAAGTTTGTCGTAAAAATTACCACCCATATCTTCATTGTTAAAAGCAACTTCAAGCTGAGACTTTAATTCCTCCTCACTCATATTAAGCGCGTCTGAGGGCGAATCTTCCAAACCAATCGCCATGTATAGCAATATATTTTGAAACGCTCTAATTTTATTTCTATAGATTAGCTCTGATAGATAAGGGGGAATGTATCTATTTAAGGTTGTTTCGACTTTATTACCTAAGTAATTTGCGGTTCTCAATGCATCCCCTCTTGATTGAAGAAATATTAACACCCCTTTGGAACCTCTTATTTTTTTTAATGTTGAGTGTTGTAAGGCATTATTTTCACTAGGTAGGCTCGCTTTCATTTTGTTAAAGTTATGTTGAAATGCAGTGTCTGAAACATGTTGCACCCCATTTGCTGTCCGAATTATCCAAAGCTTTCTAATTTCGCTCGAATTTCTGGCTCTACTTGTCATTTCTAAAGCCATTTTCAGACAAGTAGCAGCATCTATATCTGATTTTTGTATCTGTGAGAGTAAGACGGGGCCTCCTTTAGCTTTCCTTGTTTTTGATTGTTTTGCGCGTTTTTTTAAAGCGCGAAGTCGGACAGACCCTTCATCAGTAATTTGAACAAACTCTCTACCAACCCCGTCAGATGATATCGAGATATCGTAGAGAGAAAATGGATTGATGCCAATTTCTTCCACGATTATCGTTTGCATAGCTGAAGCTACTTCTATGGTCAGTCCCAAATATCTGTTTACAGAATTACTTACTTTGTAAGGGCTATTTGGGTCATTGGTCCCACCTGCGATATAAAACTCATAGTTGCTGTCATAATACGCAACGCGCTTAGATGTTAAAAAGTCAGATATGTTGTTTTCTGGCCAAATCGCGCTTAATTTAGCTTGAAACTTGGGAGCAAGCTCAGCTTCGATATCAATGTTTTTATCTGTATGTTGTACAATGAAATTTTTATATTGAGTAACAACTTCGGATCCTAATAAATAATCTTGATAACCTTTCCAAACAATATCTTTTGCTACATCCGTCAAGCAGGCAAGGTTCGTATGGATTTCTTTTTTCAACAGTTCGAGAAATCGTGGCGTATCTTTATTAGAAGATATACTTTTTAAATCGTATAAATCTAAGCTAGATACTAAGGGATTGTTTGCATGCAATGTTTGATCACGCCATGACCCCTTATAGTTGTCAGGCAGGTCTATTTGGCTGTCTAGTAGTCCTTGTTCCATTAGTGTTCTTATTGCTTTACTAATAATATGGAAATGCAAATAAGCTGTATTTCTTTGATACCGGTCAAGCAGGTTCGCCCGGAACTTAATTAATTCACTTTGTAAAACCAGTGGATGATTATACCAATCAGGCTTATCTGTAGTTATACCGTTAAGAAAATCTGTTAATTGAGCTATTATCCTCTGCTTCGTTTTCTTCTTGTATGCCATCGCGTGATTTATCAAAGCGCCAGAGATTTCAGGGCTACATGTTTTATTCAGGACTTCTTTAAATACTCCAATTTTAGGATTTACATGCTTGAATCCTAATTGAATTTTTCTAGGGATTGCTTGCTTTTTAAGTTCTTCATAAGTCATTTTGGGGATAGCAACACTGAGAAAAGAGAGATGTTCTGTAGAATAAGGTACCCAAGTTATATCGCCACGCTCTATCAATTTAATAATATGTGTTTTTAGTGATATAAAGTTTGAATATGCAGTAGGTTTAGCAAGTCGCTGGCTTAAATCTATAGCTACTATAAAGCGACAATTAACTTGAACGGTTGAGCGACAACTATCTTGACCGGTTGTTCTGTTAAGGTTCGACACGATAATTCGAGGAGAATGGCGTGTCGGGAAATCACATCACAGAAAAACAAGTCAGGTTATATATGAAGTTCAGAAAGGATTTCACGCAGGAAGTGGCCGCCAGTAAAGCGGATATCTCTGTTAGCTCCGCCAGACGAATCGAGAATGGTCGTCACCAACCTAATCAAGCAAAACGCCAATGGCGTACCAGACCCGATCCTCTTGAAGCGGTGTGGGAGAGTGTCGTTGTTCCCATCTTACAACAAGATGAATTGATTACGCCGGTAGGCGTATTTGATCATCTATGTGAATCACATAGTGACGACTTCCCAACTACAGCACGACGTACGCTTGAGCGCAGAATTAAGAAGTGGCGACAATTACACGGTGGCGCTAAAGATGTGATGTTCTTGCAGCATCACGAATCAGGACTACTGGGAATATGTGACTTTACCCACGTCAAATCTCCTATCACCATAGGACGAGAGCCGTGTAAGCACATGCTGTTTAACTATCGCCTAGCGGCCAGCGGCTGGCAGTATTGCCAAGTAGTTTATGGCGGTGAGAGCTTTGCTGCATTCTCCGATAGCCTTCAGAAAGCGTTTAGAGAAAGTGGTGGCGTGCCCAAAGAAGTCCGTACTGACAGCTTAAGTGCGGCGTACCGAAACCATGACAATGCCGAGGCATTTACCGAACGCTATAAGTCGTTGATGGCGCATTACGGCTTTACGGCCACACGTAATAATACCGGTGTAGCTCATGAAAATGGTGTTATCGAGTCTAGCAATCGACATATCAAAGCGCAGTTAGAACAAGCGCTGCGTATACGCGGCTCGTTCGATTTTAACTGTCGCGATGACTATGAAGGCTTTATTCAGCAGTTAGTTGGGCGGCGTAACAAGCGTATCAACACCGCCTTTATCAAAGAGCAGCGACAATTACAGCCATTGCCGCCTGTAGGTAGCGTCAATTACTCAATAGAATATGTGCGCGTCTCGCGCACCAGCACTATCAATGTTAAACGCGTGACCTACACAGTGCCTTCCCGCCTGATAGGCAGTCGCTTGCGGGTACAAGTGTATGATAACAGGTTAGCCTTATATCTCGGTCATGAACTGACTTACACCCTAGAGCGCGTTTATGCGCAAGGCAGTTCGCGTAAACGCAGCGTCAATTACAAACACGTCATAGATGCTCTGGTTAAAAAGCCACAAGCCTTCCGGTGTTCACAGTGGCGCGACGAGCTATTACCTAACGAGGATTACCGATGCATCTGGCAATATGTTAACGGCAATATGAAAGCAGATGATGCCTGTCGTTATATCGTCAGAGTGCTTCACCTTGCCAGCAAAGAAGATAACGAAATACGGCTGGGGCGCTTTATCATGCAGCAACTGAATACGGGGAGACTGCCCAGCCTGTTTGACTGCCAAGAGCGCTTCCAGCAACAAACACGTGATATACCCCAACTCCAAGTGGGGCAGCATTCGTTAAAACAGTATGGCCTACTGTTGCAAGGAGGTCGACATGACTAATACAGCTTCACTGCCATTGATGCTAAAAAGCTTGCGCTTAAGTGAGTTCAGAAACCACTGGGAGAGCCTTGCTGAAAAAGCACTGCACGAACAATGGCGACCAGAACACTACTTGAGTGAGTTGTGCCACATGGAGCTGGCAAGTCGGACAGACAAGCGACAATTACGTTATCTAAAAGAGTCGAACTTGCCCTCAGGCAAACATGCTGGCGGCTTCGACTTCAATGCTATAGAAGGCATTAGTAAAGCGCGCCTGCATGACCTGGCTGATAACCACGAATGGGTTAAACAAGCCACAAACCTGCTACTGTTCGGTGCTAGCGGTGTAGGCAAAACCCACCTCGCCAGCGCATTAGGTTACAGCCTGATAGAAGCCGGAACCCGCGTAAAGTTCTATCCGGCCACCGCCTTGGTGCAACACCTACAAGACGCAAAACAGCAACTAAAACTCCAGGATGCGCTGAATAAACTGGATAAATACCAAGTGCTAATCGTAGACGACATCGGCTATATCAGAAAGACAGAACAAGAAACCAGTGTGCTGTTCGAACTCATTGCGCACCGTTATGAGAGGTTCAGCCTTATCATTACATCCAATCAATCGTTCGAAGACTGGGATGCATTGTTCACCGATACCACCATGACAGTTGCAGCTATAGACCGGCTCGTTCATCACTCACATATCATTCAATTACAGGGAGAAAGCTATCGAAGAAAAACAGCAATAAAACAGGAAGAATAACTCAGCGACAACCGGTCAAGATAATTGACGCCGGACCGGTCAAGACAGTTGACGTTCTATAAGCTACAAGTTTCAAACAATAAGTTAAGTCCTTTCTACCACTAGATAGCAATACAGGGCAGAGGATATTGCTATATGCAACAAGATTTTTTGATATTTTCATGACTTGGGAGTAGCTTATTTCTTTGAACAGTTCAACCGTGCCACCGTGTATAGACTCTCCATAATGGATTTTGATAAAGGCATATTTTTCATCTAAGCTCATTGTCGTATCCATTTGCATTTCCTACCTGTATGTTTTCAAATAGGTGAAGCTATTTTATTTTTGATATAAAGTCTAATATAACCGGATGTTCTCTAATTGAAATTAGGTTGCTCTGGTGACACTTAGCTGTAACCCCTGTGGCTAGGCTTGAACCTGTCTTTGTAGGCGGGGTTACCGTATCGAACGCAACGCTTCACAATCAAGATGAAATAGAACGCTTGGGGGTTAAAATTGGCGATACTGTGGTGATAAGACGTGCAGGAGACGTAATCCCTCAAGTAGTGTCTGTGGTAGAGGCGAGCCGTACCGGTGATGAAGTAGATATTCATTTTCCAGCTCTTTGCCCGGTGTGTGACTCAAAGGCCGAAAAATTAGAAGACGAAGCTGTTGCGCGCTGTACAGGAGGACTTATTTGTCCAGCACAGCGCAAGCAGGCGCTTAAGCATTTCGCTTCTCGAAAAGCTTTCGATATTGACGGACTAGGCGATAAGCTTGTGGATCAATTGGTTGATGCTGATTTAGTGCATAGCCCCGCAGATTTCTTTACCTTATCTCTTAATCGCTTAATTGGCCTAGAGAGAATGGCCGAGAAGTCGGCGTCTAAATTGTTAAACTCAATCGAGGCTTCTAAGCAAACCACGTTAGCGAAATTCTTATATGCGTTAGGCATTCGTGAAGTAGGTGAGGCCACTGCTGCAAATCTTGCGATGCACTTTACCACGCTCGAAGCTATTCAAGAGGCTTCCATTGAGGCATTAATTGAAGTGCAGGATGTTGGTGCTATAGTGGCCGAGCATATTTTCAATTTCTTTAATGAAGCGCACAACACTGATGTTATTACCGCTTTGTTAAGTGAAGGAATACATTGGCCTACCGTTGAGAAGCCCCGAGAAGACAGTATGCCGCTTAAAGGTAAAACCTGCGTGATTACTGGAACCCTTAATGAAATGAGTCGCGCAGATGCTAAATCGCGTCTTCAGCTATTAGGTGCAAAGGTAGCGGGTTCAGTGTCCAAAAATACAGACTTTTTGGTAGCAGGTGAAAAAGCAGGCTCTAAATTAACCAAGGCTCAAGAGCTTGATGTTACGGTGTGGGATGAATCCGCGCTGATTTTATTTCTTGACGAACACGAGGGCTAGCGAGTAATACTAGGTAACGTTTTAGCATCTTGTGGTCGTTATTTTTTAACGCCTTAATACGGCTTAAAATGGCTGGCAAGGTCCAATATGCTTTAAAAGGGGGGCGGCGTTAGACTGCATATCGACTGTATACGGCGCCGTTATTTATTGTGTTGACAATACTCTTCACGGAGAGTGGGTTACTATCGAAGGGACTGTATTAAAAACCTAAAGTAAAAAAACTATTGTGAATTCGCTTCCATATTCCGTCTGTGTTTTCTGCGTTCCCATGCTTTACTCACTTGAAAGCGCCATATCCAGTTAAGCGAGAAGTAACCTAACAGCCCGAAGACTACTGAACAGATACCACAGCCAACTAAAAAGGCTGGTCCAATGGTGTTTATGCTTTCCACTACCCACTGCCAACTAAACTGAAATTCAAAATGCTCCGGCTTAGTCCCAAGTACAGTAGTACCTACCTTGTATGCGCCATAAAATATAGGCGGAATAGTAAAAGGATTAGTTATCCAAACGGTGGCTACCGATAATGGAATGTTGGCTCTAAACGGAATTGCGACGCCCGCAGATAGCCACATTTGAAATGGAACTGGCCAGAATGCGAAGAAAAGTCCTATACCGAAAGCGCCCGACGCCGAACGACGATTTAAATGCCACAGATTTGGCTCATGAAGAACACGTCCAAAAATTTTGAGTGCTTTGTTTTTCTTAATGCTTTGATGATCAGGCAAAAAGCGTCGTATAAATTTCTTAGGCATAAAATTCGATGCGTCTTAAAATTTGGGTCAAAAAGAACATGATAGCTCGCAATCTATTACTTATAAAAAAGAAAGTATGTCTCGCAAGACGCGCACGCGCTTTGCACGCGACTCACCACGAAATACGCATTAATGATTACGTGAGCCGATGGTAAATCGTATCACAATTTGGCTAATCAGTTTTTGCTTAGGTGCGTTAAGTGCCGTCTTTTGGCCTCGGCTACCTACCAAAATCGAATTGACGATATTATTAACGGTTCCGTTTGCCTTATGTACGTTGGCCATGCTTCTTTCCTTGTATAGCAGACACCTCAACAAAACATTTGACGTTTTTACAGCCAAAGCCTGTAAGGTCAACGATTATTGTGCCCTAGTATTAAGCGGTTGTGTTGCCGGAGCACTATTGGTGGCGAGTGTAGGGCATTATCACTATGCTTGGCAACTCCCAAACGACAAAATTCAAAAAGAGATTCCAATTCGAGCTCGCGTACTCGAAGGCGGTTGTATCCCATCAGTCAATATCCAGTCTGAGTACTCTTCTACATTCAAAGAAAACTATAAATACTTAGTCAAGTTTATTGTATCAGAGCCGGCAGTAACGCGGCGTAACCGCTCTCAAATTAACACACAAAGACGTGCACAAAACAGAAAGGGAAAAAAAGACAGCACTCTAGAAAAGCTTCCTCCGGTAGAGGGCGGTGCAGATTTTTTAGTGGGAAAGAAAGGGCTGCTATCTATGGCTGATTATACGTTGGTGAAAGACGTTGATGCCAAACGCTGTCTACACAACGGCGATGAATTTTCTGCGGTAGTGAAGCTTAAACCTAGATACAGCACCCAAAACCCCGTTGGTTTTAATAAACAAAAGCAGTTGTTGGTCGATAACGTTCATGTAACCGGATACATCAAAACCTTACATTCGGCATCTGTTAAGCACAAGCACAGCTTCCGATTACGTATGGCGGCTGAATTAAACAATATCGAGATTCAAAACCGGATTTGGTGGCAAGCGTTATTAGTAGGCATACGCGTTAATTTCGACAAATCATATTGGCACCTATTGCAAGTTACCGGCACAGGACACCTGTTTAGCATTTCAGGAATGCATCTAGGTGTGGTCGCAGCATACATACTTTTACTTAGCGGTGGATTTCTTCTCGTTTTAGGTTACACAACGAGATTAGTGCAGCATTTTGCCCCAATTCTGCGTCTCCCTCACTGGCTCACGTTGTTGCTGTTCTCTTCAAAAGAAGAATACGAATCAAATCTACTATTTTCAATAAAATACCGAATAATGGTTATTATGGCCGTATGGGTAGTCTGCGGTTTTTATGCTGCGTTGAGTGGCCTTGCTCTCCCTGTAGTCAGAGCATTCGTGCTGCTCACTATTGCGAGCTTGTTCTCACTATTTTTTATTGCCTACAGACCCATACATCTTGCCACCACCATGGTTGCAATGAGTATTTTGCTTTTTCCATTGTCTATATTGAGCGCTAGCTTTTATCTTAGCGTTTGTGCCGTCCTTTATATTTGGTTTCTTACCACACGATTTCCCACTGCAAATGCCTCACGGTTTAGCACTCTAGTGGGATTGCAGTTTTTACTTGGCGTATTTATGGCGCCCTTAACCATCATTTTCTTTAACTCGATTTCGATAGCGGGGTTAGTTGCCAATATTATTGCTGTGCCAGTAATAACACTATTACTGCCTCCCGCACTCATAATTTTGCTTGTGCTCACGCTACTGCAAGGCTATAGAGAATTGTCAATTGGTATAGTTTATCGTTTGGCTGAATTACTTTTCACTTACTTAGATAGTGCTTTATCGTGGTTACTTAGCGTTTTACGCTACATTTCCCTCTATGACTGGGCAGCAGTTGCTATAAATGTTGATTCGGAAGTAGCAGCCTGTCTTCTGGTTTTCATGATGGTCCTTATCGCTCCCTCATGGCGTTACAAGCGACATGCATTGTTTGTGTTAACCGTTCCGTTTATTGCTCTTTATATCCCGTCAAACCCTGAACAGTGGAAGGTGCATGTGTTAGATGCAGGGCAGGCCAGTGCAATAGTGGTGATCAAAGGCGAAAGAGCCATGGTTATCGACTCGGGCGCTAGCTATCGTAACCTTGCCTATACGGCGAGCGCTGTGTTGCTCCCTTTACTCAAAAGGCAAGGCGTGGAGGCGATAGACATTATTGTCCATACACATAAAGATAACGATCATGCCGGCGGAAAAGCGGCATTATTATCGTCGCCATTAGCGAAAAATGCATTGTGGTTTTCACCCACAAAAAACTGCGAGCGTGGGCACGTAGAGCGATGGCAAGGGCTAGCTATTCACTTTTTGTGGCCAAAGTCTGGAAATACGATTAACAACAATGAACACTCATGTGTGTTAAGAATAACCAATGGTCAGCACAGTATTTTATTACCTGGTGATATAGAGCGGACGACAGAATATGCCATTATTAACTTGTCCACAGTGCAATCTTCACAGCAATTTTTTATCGATACTGGTATTCAAACCCAAAACCAAGCACCTACTGAGGCGCGGGCCAACAGTCTTGAAGAACCTCAAAACATTAATAAAAGCCGAACTGAACGTCATCAGACAAACTTTCAAGCACATCTAAATGCAGACGTACTTATTGCTCCGCACCATGGCAGTAATACATCTTCTACTGACGTGTTTTTGAAAAGCGTGGCGCCTAAAGCAGTCATTTTCACTCAGGGCTTCGAGAATCGTTGGCAATTTCCTGCAAAGGAGGTCATAACGCGCTACGATGCACTGAACATTCCTTATTATATGACAAGCTTTCATGGTTATTTAACAATTACCTTTCCAGCCGATAATAGTAGTGCTTTTTTTAATATTAACGCTGCGGATTTTACTATTGACTCTCAGCGTTTTGACTTAAATAAACGATGGTATCTTGACGCTCGATATCCTACTCATCTCTCATTAGACTTTTAATTTCACTCACCTGACACCAAAACGGTCGATGGCATTTTAGGCAAATGAGGAGTGAAATTAGTGAATTGATTGAATAACGAGTACAATACAGTTCAGGGTTTTTGTACCGATTATTCCGTGTGAGATGTTTTTATTTTGCTGATAAGTCTTGCAATATTCTTCTTTTCTAGGCACACATAGGGCTGCTGTAATACGCAGGAAAGGTCAAAAAGCCTCGTTAAAGACACAACAACGCGTTGGGCTTTAATAATCGGACAATTTATCGATCAATTTATAAAAAATAAGACGGGTGAAAACAATTCATGCAGCAAGCCGACACCTCGGATTTTCAAATTAAGCGCTTTCTTAGCTACCTCAAGGTGTACAAGGTGCCTTTCGTGTTTGCCATCATTGGTATGATTGGCTATTCGGCGGTGGACACTTTTGTTTTTGCGCAGCTTCAACCCATGATTGATGAGTCATTGGGAAAAAATGATCACGAATACTTGCGCCTTGCTGCATATGCCATTGTTCCGTTGTTTTTGTTACGAGGTATATTCAATTTTTTAGGCACCTATACATTGAGCTGGATTGGCGCACAGGTGGTAATGCGTATGCGCCAGCAGCTATTTGAAAAGTATATCCATTTGCCGGTGTCGTTTCACGACAACAACGCCGTTGGCGGGCTTATCAGTAAAGTGACCTACGACACCGAGCAAGTTGCTAATGCATCAGGTAAAGCTCTGCTTACCCTTATTCGAGAGGGGGCATTAGTGATAGGCCTTTTAGGGGTGATGTTCTATTACTCGTGGCAGTTGTCCCTTATATTCCTACTTATCGGCCCGTTAGTTGCCATTATCGTTGCTTTTGTTAGCAAGCGTTTTAGGGTGGTAAGCAAAAACATTCAGCACTCTATGGGTAACCTTACCTCATCAGTAGAGCAAGCGGTTCGCGGCCACAAGGTGGTGATCATGTTCGGCGGACAAAAAATGGAGCAGGACAAGTTTAAAGAAAAAAATAATCACAATCGTCAGCAAACTATGAAGCTGTCTGTCACTCAAATTCTCAGCGTGTCATCCATTCAGGTTATTGCCTCTATTGCCTTGGCAGTTGTGTTATTTATTGCCAGTACCCCAGGCATGTTAGAACAACTCACCGCTGGGGTATTTATTAATGTCGTGTTCTGTATGGTCATGCTGTTAAAGCCCCTTAAACAGCTCACTACCATTAACAATCAATTCCAAAAGGGCATGGCCGCCTGTACCAGTATCTTTGAAATTTTAGACCAACAGGATGAAGATGATACCGGCGCAGTACCTATTGAACGCGCTGTCGGAAAGCTTGAATTTGATGACGTCACTTTTTGTTACCCAGGTAAGCAAACACCAGCTCTGTCTAATGTATCGTTTACTGTAAACCCTGGCCAATCCATTGCTTTAGTGGGGCGTTCTGGAAGCGGAAAGTCTACGATATCGTCGTTGCTCACGCGATTCTATGTGCCCCAACAAGGTGAAATTCGCATAGATGACAAGTCGCTTAATTCAATAGACCTTAAAGACTTACGTGCTCAGTTTGCCGTGGTGTCTCAAAACGTGACTCTGTTCAATGACAGCATTGCTAACAATATTGCTTATGGCGCGAGAGAAAATGTCACTCGCAGCCAAATTGAACACGCAGCAAAAATGGCTCATGTTGAAGAGTTTCTCGCTAACTTGCCAGATGGAATAGACACCGTCATAGGCGAAAATGGCCTGATGCTGTCGGGAGGCCAGCGCCAGCGCATTGCTATCGCACGGGCTATTCTAGCTGAGGCGCCTATTCTCATTCTTGATGAGGCCACGTCGGCGCTAGACACAGAATCTGAAAAGTTAATTCAAGATGCGTTAGAAACACTGCAAAAGCGCTGCACGAGTATTGTGGTAGCACACAGATTATCTACCATTGAAAGTGCCGATGCTATTATGGTGGTCGAGCAGGGTCAGATTGTCGAAAAAGGGAGCCATCACGAACTGCTCGAGAAAAATGGCCATTACGCACAGCTTCATACACTGCAGTTTGGTGATGCTAAGTGAGTGATTGGGTAAAAAAGTGGTATAGCGGACATCCATTGGTATGGTTGTTAGCGCCGCTTACACTCCTTTTTTATTGTGTTTCTTCATTTAGAAGACTGCTATTTAAACTAGGTGTTAAGAAAGCCGTAAAAGTGAATGCGCCGGTCATCGTGGTTGGCAATATTTCGGTGGGTGGTAATGGAAAGACGCCAGTCGTATTGGCCCTTGCAGAGTATTACACCCGTAATGGCATTAAAGTGGGTATTCTTAGCCGTGGTTATGGCGGCAACTCCAGTTTTTACCCGCGAAAGGTGAATGAGAATGATAACGCCGAAGAGGTAGGTGATGAACCTAGGCTGTTAGCCAGTCGAAGCGGTTGTACCGTGGTAATTGACCCAGTACGTGCTCGTGGCGCGGGCTATCTGGTTGAGGAGTTGGGTTGTCAACTCATTATTTGCGATGATGGCCTGCAGCATTATGCTCTGCATCGAGACGTTGAATTAGTGGTAATGGACGATAGAGAAGTGGGTAGCGGCTTTTTGTTGCCCATGGGGCCATTACGAGAAGGGAAGTGGCGTTTAGCTAACGTGGATGCAATCGTCCACAACAGTGATGTCGTTCCTCATTTCGAGTATCCTGTTTCGCGGCAGTTTTCCATGTCGTTACAGCCGGGAAAGCTCATTAATATTCGAGATCGGGGCCGGCAGGTTAGTGTGGAGTCTCTCCGTGAAAAGCCAGTGACCGCCCTCGCGGGCATTGGCTCTCCTCAGCGTTTTTTCAATCAGTTAAAGGCTATTGGGGTCAATCTCATTGCGTCTTTACCGTTTCCCGATCACTATCATTTTACTCGCGATGATATTCCTGACGGTACTGTGGTAATGACCGAAAAAGACGCGGTAAAGGTAGCTTCATATGCCCACGACGGCTGCTGGTTTCTGCCAGTGAGTGCACGCATTAGTGATGCGTTTTTTAATGCGATAGATAATAAGCTAGCCACAACGGGGCTGGTTATAAAAAGTAGTGAAAAGGAAAAAGAAGATGGCGTTTGATAAAAAGCTTTTAGATATATTAGCATGCCCAGTATGCAAGGGAAAACTTGTCTTAGGTGAGTCTAACAACAGTTTAGTTTGCCGTTTTGACCGTCTTGCTTATGACATTAAAGACGGCATTCCTGTGTTGATAGAAGCCAAAGCAACGACCTTGTCGCTAGAGCAAGTGGACGCGACTCGCTAAAACAATAGCGATTTTCACCAAGCGCTATTGTTTTACTGCAATTGTATTGCAAACAATAACAAGTAAGTCTTTTGTCCTTATAAATGGTACTTCAAGCTATGGCATTTACAGTTGTTATACCCGCACGTTTTGGTTCCAGTCGTTTTCCTGGTAAGCCTTTAGCATCCATTAACGGAAAGCCAATGATTCAGCATGTTGTTGAGCGTGCTAAAGAAGCCGGTGCAGAGCGCATCATAGTGGCCACCGACGACGATAGAATTGAAGAAGTAGCAAGTCAATTCTGCACGGTTTGCATGACCTCTTCCAAGCATCAGTCTGGTACTGAGCGCATTGCCGAAGTGGTTCGTACGATGTCGCTCGGCAAAGACGACATTGTGGTTAACGTGCAGGGCGATGAGCCTTTTATTCCCGCAGAAAATATCCGTCAAGTTGCGCTAAATTTAGCGCATACTAAAGAGTGTGAGATGGCTACGTTAACCACACAGGTTACCAGTACCGATGATGTGTTTAACCCTAATATTGTTAAGGTTGTGGTTAACAAGAATAACGAAGCGATATACTTTTCACGCTCACCCATTCCCTTTGAACGGGATAGAATGATGAGTGATAAGCGCGATGCAAATACGGCGCTCTATCATCGCCACATCGGCATTTATGCGTATCGAGCAAGATATATCGAGCAATATGTGAATTATGAACCTAGCGCTTTAGAACAAATAGAATCGCTAGAGCAACTGAGAGCCTTGTGGTACGGCGATAGCATTCATTGCCAGCAGGCTAAAGCACCACCACCTATAGGTATCGATACACCTGAAGATTTAGAACGTTTGCTAGTTGCTCTGGAACAACACAGCTAAATCTAAAATATCTAAATTAGTTTAATCAACTTTATCAACTTAACCATATAAGAGAATACACACAAAGGGAGGCGTTATGAATGTTGTTATAACGGGAGGCAATCGCGGGATCGGACTCGCACTGGCCAAGCAATATCAACAGCAAGGCGCAAAAGTGTATGCAACATGCCGAAATAGCTGTGACGAATTAAACAGTACAGGTATCAATGTGATTCAGGGCGTAGATGTGTCTCGGCCCGATACGTTGGGCGAGCAATTGGCGCCGCTGTCTAATATCAATATTGATGTGCTCATTAATAATGCAGGGGTGTTGGGCAAAGAATCTATTGATGACTGGGATCCAAATACCATTGATTATCAATTTAGAGTCAATGCATTAGGCCCATTACTCGTTACCCAACTGTTATTGCCACGCTTATCTTCAGGTAGCAAGGTTGCATTAATAACCAGTCGGATGGGCTCTATGACCGACAATGGCTCTGGCAACTATTATGGCTACCGCATGTCAAAGGCAGCGCTAAATGCCGCTGGCGTGTCGTTAGCTAACGATCTTAAGCCGAAAGGCATAGCGGTTGGCCTATTTCACCCTGGCTTTGTGCAAACCGAAATGGTGGGCGGCGCTGGTGATATTGACACCACTACGTGTGCTGAGCGTTTGGTAGAACGCATCTCTGAATTAAATTTAGAGTCTACTGGGCAGTTTGTTCATTCCAATGGTGAAATATTGCCTTGGTAAAAAGCAAAAGCCAAGAACCAAAAAAAGGCGCTATTAGCGCCTTTTTTCGTATTGCGTGTTTTATACCATTGGTATTACGCTTCGTCTTGTTCATCCTGCTCTTCAGACAGCACAGCCCAAACGTCGTGCTCGTTAGCGTGGATTACCTCGGCCCAAACACGCTCACCTGGTTTCACATCATAGACGCCGTTTAGATGAACAAGGCCATCAACTTCTGGCGCATCAGCGTAGGTTCTACCTACTGCACCTTCGCTGTCTACGTAGTCAATAACCACTTGGTATTCGTTGCCAATACGGGCTTGAAGGCGAGCCGCGCTTATTTCTCCCTGAACTTCCATAAAACGTGTTAGGCGCTGTTGCTTAACGTCTTCTGGAACAGGATCAGGCAGCTCGTTAGCCCTTGCACCTTCAACGGGTGAATAAGCAAACGCGCCAACACGGTCAAGCTGCGCCTCTCGCAGGAATTCGAGAAGCTCTTCAAATTCTTCTTCTGTCTCACCAGGAAAGCCAACAATAAATGTAGAGCGAA
Source organism: Alteromonas ulvae (assembly GCF_048987005.1). Taxonomy (GTDB): domain Bacteria; phylum Pseudomonadota; class Gammaproteobacteria; order Enterobacterales; family Alteromonadaceae; genus Alteromonas. Next base: position 2,127,274 of record NZ_CP185261.1, read on the forward strand.
TAACAAGTGACGGGCATGCTTCACGCCATTTCTTCACTCGTTCAAGTACTCGCTCTGAGCTGCCAGGGCGCTTCATTAAACGAAGAATACGTTTGCTCGCGTGCTGAAACGGAATATCGAGGTAGGGCAAAATCTTACCCTCGTTCATCAACGGAATGAGATCATCAACATGCGGGTAGGGGTACACGTAATGTAAACGTACCCAAATTCCAATTTCACCTAGCTTTTCACACAGCTGCTGCATATGGGTTTTAACCGGCATGCCGTTCCAAAAGCCTGTTCTGTGTTTCATATCAACACCATAGGCACTTGTATCTTGTGATATGACAAGAAGCTCTTTTACTCCAGCATCTTTTAGGCGTTTAGCTTCATCAAGCACGCTGCCCACGGGGCGACTGACTAGGTCGCCACGCATAGAAGGGATAATGCAGAAGGTGCATCTGTGATTACAGCCTTCCGATATTTTTAAGTACGCATAGTGCCTTGGAGTAAGCTTTACACCATGGTCGGGAACAAGGTCAGCAAACGGGTTATGGGACGGTTTTGGCAAATGCTCATGCACTTGCTCTACCACGGTTTCATACGCATGAGGACCTGTAATAGCGAGAACGTTAGGGTGCACCTCGCGAATTTCGTCTTCTTTAATGCCAAGACAGCCGGTGACAATAACTTTACCGTTTTCTTTAAGTGCTTCGCCAATGGTATCGAGTGACTCTTCAACAGCGGCATCAATGAACCCACAGGTGTTAACAATGACGAGGTCGGCATCGTTATAGGTAGGTACAACATCATAGCCTTCTGTGCGAAGTTGAGTAAGAATACGCTCAGAATCCACTAAGTTTTTGGGGCAGCCTAACGAAACAAAACCGATACGACTGCCGTTGCTGGCGTTGTTCGATTTGGTCTCATTCAACACTTTTACCGGCGTCTCTAACGTCGTTGTGTTGTTGGTTACTTTGTTAGGATTAAACGTTTCTACTGTCATCTAAAATATCACCTAGCCAATGACGATGTCCCAATGACTATACGTAAATTGGGCGCGACTTAAAAAGGGCGCAAAGTATACAGTAAGTGGCACAATAACACAGTACATAGCTGCCCATTTTTCATTAAATCAGACGTTTTAACTCAGAAGTTTCAAATCAGGAGTTTCAAATTGGACGTTTTTAATCACGAGTAAAAAGAGGCAGGCTTATCGTTGCTATACATTTTTGCAAAGGGTTTGATTAAGTTAGGTAAAAAGGTGGTGATGTTACCAAGAGGCAGCTTTTAATTAACGGTATTTTAGCGAGTGCGCTTTAATTTTATATTCACAGCCCCATTAACCAGACTTGCGCTAAAACAAAAACTAAAATGAAATCGACTATGACAAAGCTGACCCAATGCTAAAACTACCCTTGAAGTACTATGATGAATCTGGACGAATACTGCCGCCTGTCTGGTTGTATTCGCTATTGCTATTACTTTGTATGGACTGGCTTGTGTTTATTTTTTCCGTTGCATCTCGCACACAAACCACTGACCTGCTAGCCTTTTTCTATCCTCAAAAGGAAGCCTTAGGCCTTAATTTGGTAGCGAGCTTGCCAGTATTGCTCACGCTTGTATTGATCAGTCAAAGAGAGCGCTTATGGAAGCACGACCTTGTAAGTTGGCGTCATTGTATTTTGCCCTCTATACAAATAGGGGTGCTTATTCTACTCACGTCTCAAATCTATTATCTCATGCATCATCAATGGGGGTTTGAGGTGGTTACGGCAGTAAAGATTTTACTCTATTCAGTGACACTCTATGTGGTAACTCGTAGTCGCCACTTAAAATGGATGATTTACGATTGGGCAATACCCTTCGTAGAGACCGCTGAGACGTATGACAAGCAAAGCAAAGAACAATGCAAAAACCAAAACGCCTCAAAATACCATATTGAAGATAAGGTTGAACAGCCGGATGAAGGGGGGAACAAAAGTTAAGGGAGCTAACCCTTATTCTTGATAGTCATAGCAACATTAGTGCTTATGGTTGGCCAAGGCTTGTTCATAATAGGCATAGACACTCACTTGACTGTCGTTGACCAAACGCTCGTAACAAATGCCAGCTAATGCATACGTATTGCTACCAACACCTAAAAAGACCGCTGGGGCTTTCGGGTTTGACTGATCGTAAATCCACTCGCCGCCAATTTGATTTTTTAATATTTCACCCACGTAGGCGCCAAAAATATTACAAATAGTAAAAACCGCTTCATCTTCTAGAGCTTGGTCGTGAAACTTGTCGATAAAGCTAAGTAAAACATCATCTACTGTTGCAATGCTTTGCGGTGAATCATCAAGCGTGATGTCGAACTCTGTAGATGCGACAACTTTTGCGTCGGATGCACAATCGGCCATTAATTTATTGAGCTCTTCTGGTGACACAGTCTTCTCCTTTTAGGCGATACAGCGGTAGATTACGATCTACACGCCCTAGTCAGTACAATATAGCGGGTATGACGATACAATAGCCATAAATACAATAGACATTGAAATATAACAGGTTGTTTGCTCTAAGGTAATATGAAAGCGCGTTTAAATTACTTGTTACCCGTTAATCGGTTTATAACGCTTGCTGCTGCGAACATGCCAAAGGTAGCCGTTACTGTGACAACGGCACCAAAGCCTCCAGCGCAATCCAGTCGGGTTCCACCTTCCAGTACTGATTTGCTGAAACACACAGAGCCGTCTGGCTGGGGGTAGCGAAGCTGTTCAGTGGAGTAGATACACTCAACGCCAAAACGGCGTTTGGGGTTTTTACTGAAATTGTAAAAACGTCGTAATTCACTGCGAAGCTTTGCTGCAAGAGGGTCTTGAGTTGTCTTTGATAAGTCGCCCCGTGTCACTAGGGTAGGGTCTATCTGACCGCCTGCCCCACCAACAGTAACAATAGGGATTTTATTGCGTTTACAGTGGGCAATCATGGCTGCTTTAGCGCGAATACTGTCAGTAGCATCCACAACCATGTCCATCTCAGTTGTTAGCATATCTTTTGTATTTTCAGGAGTAATGAAATCTTCAATCACTGCAACCTCACACGCTGGATTGATTTGCGCTATGCGAGATGCCATTACCTCGACCTTCGGCTCGCCTATTGTGTTATTGAGTGCGTGGATTTGGCGATTCGTGTTAGTGACACACACGTCATCTAAGTCTACTAGGGTAATTTTGCCCATACCCGAGCGCGCTAGAGCCTCTGCGGTCCAACTGCCCACGCCACCTATGCCAATAACGGCAACATGGCTATTCGCTAGTGCATGGGTTTGTTCGGCGCCGTACAGGCGCACTATGCCACCTAACCGTGGGTCTTCAGACATGGTAATTCTACTCAGTTCGTTATGACTCGCTCAATGGAATAAGCTTGTTCAAATAGTGTTGTTTATCGCTGCGAGTGGCTTGTTGTGCGCTAAACATCTTTATCGCACTTTGATTCGCACTATATTTTGCGTTTAGTATTTCGCACAGCATGGTAAATAATATAGGGAATAGCTCAATGACCAATTCAGTGAATAGCTCTATGACAAAATCAGTGTAAAGCTCAATGAACCCTTCGGCGCTTTACTCTGCACTCCGTCAGCACTCTATTAGCGCCTTAGCTACACCTTTTGCCAACCTTCGCTGCACCTAAATTAAAACTGGTCGTATTTTCTCAGAAATCACCGCAAAAATCATTGCCAGAATCATCAGTGGACTCAACATATAAAATTGACGATACGTTTTTTGTACTCATAACGGGTCACTAATTATCGGGCGTGTTGTTCTTTGCTGTACATTTTTGCAGCGGTCTGTGAGCTATTTAGACAAGGCGAATGGTTGAAGGTCTAGCGGGCTAAATCGAAACCATTTAACGCAGGATAAATAGCTCACAGGCGCTGCCCGAAGGGGGCGTTATGGAAGCATTTTACTCTTTGTCGCCGCTTTTTTATTTGGGCCCTTTGACTTAGCCCACTAGGCCTACAGGACGGTTTCGCGATTAAAATGCTTCCATTTGGCCCAAAACTCGTACAACAAAGAACAACACGCCCTCGTTTCTTTTGCTTTTTTAGAATGATAAATCCGTATTAAGTCAACATACGTTCTATAAATTACATGCTTTAATTAGGCTATGTCCATTATGGTGTTCAATACTTAGGCGGGTTGACCTTTTTAAAAACCGTTGGTTCGAATGTACGGCAACGGTCAACGCGTCCTTATTACAGAGGTATGGTTATGGGTTTATTAGTTGATGGAAAGTGGCAAGATAAATGGTACGACACTGATAAAAGTGGCGGCAAATTTGAACGGCAGGCAAGTAAGTTCCGTCATCGAATAAGCGATAGTGACGGTAAGTTTGCCCCTGATAGCGGACGCTATCACCTGTATGTGTCTTTAGCGTGCCCATGGGCCCACAGAACACTGATTTTTCGAAAGCTGAAAAACCTAGAATCCCACATCGATGTGTCTGTCGTGCACCCAGAAATGCTCGATAACGGCTGGGAATTTAAAGACTATCCTGGGGCAACCGGCGATACACTTTTTAACTTTAAGTTTGCTCATCAGCTGTACACCAAGGTTGATTCCGATATTACAACACGAGTGACTGTGCCAATTTTGTGGGACAAAAAGCACAATACCATTGTCAATAACGAGTCGGCAGACATCATTCGAATTCTCAATAGCGACTTTAATGCGCTTACAGGGAATCATGATGATTATTACCCCGAACTATTGCGCTCTGACATAGACGATATCAACGACTTGGTTTATCACAATATCAATAATGGGGTGTACAAGTCTGGTTTTGCCACTACACAAGAGGCGTATGAAGAAGCCGTCAATGCGTTGTTCGATGCCCTTGAAGAGGTTGAAACTCGTCTTTCCTCATCGCGTTATTTAGTAGGAGACACGCTAACCGAGGCAGATTGGCGTCTATTTACTACCTTAATACGCTTCGACCCCGTGTATCACGGACACTTCAAATGTAATAGAAAGCAAATAGCCGATTACCCAAATACATTCGGGTACATGAAGGAGCTTTATCAAGTACCTGGCGTGGCAGAGACCGTGAATTTTGACCATATAAAACGTCATTATTATTTTAGTCATACCATGATTAACCCAACCCAAGTTATTCCAGTAGGACCATCTCAAGATTTGATGTCTGCCCATGGCAGAGAAAAATACGGTAAATGAGCGGGAGCACCTGTTATGAATTCAAACACAAATAATCAAAAACACGATGTTACTCAACGCTCGGTCACAAAACGGGTAAAAGGGGTAGCCACGAGTGATGGGGCCGGTGTCTCGTTAACACGTATCATCGGTCAGCCAATGCTCCCTAGGCTTGACCCATTCTTAATGCTCGATTTTTTTGGTTCCGATAAACCGAATGAATATTTATCTGGCTTTCCTGCCCACCCACATAGGGGGTTCCAAACGGTAACTTATATGCTGGCAGGGAAGATGCGCCATAAAGATTCCGTGGGGAACGAGGGGGTTATAGAGGCAGGTGGGATCCAGTGGATGAATGCAGGTAAAGGTATTATCCATGAAGAAATGCCAGAGCAAGAAGAGGGCCTGTTACAAGGCTTTCAATTATGGGTGAATCTTCCGTCTCATGAAAAAATGTCATCGCCTAACTACCAAGACATTCAACCGTCAGACGTACCGGTTGTAAACAGTCACGGAGCCTCAGTGAAGGTGCTTGCTGGTGAATTTGACGGTGTCGCTGGACCTGTAAAAACCACCGCTGTTGCACCATCGTTTTTTGATATTCACTTAACACCTACAGAGGATGAATCCTCTCTTCTTTCTATTAATATGAAAGGAATGCAAGAGGGCTTTGTTTATGTTTATGAGGGAGCGTTGACAGTAAACCCAGAATCAGCAGCATTGGAAAACACACTCAGCGCAACAGAGCTAGGGGTACTGTCTTCCACAGGTACTGAGAACTCAAAACTAACGCTTCTCGCCAAGGGGGAATGCAAGTGTATTGTGGTATTTGGTGAGCCAATTAATGAGCCCATTGTCCAATACGGACCCTTCGTTATGAATACGCAGCAAGAAATAATGGAGGCGTTTGAGGCGTATAAAAATGGGACACTTACATTATAAGAGACTTGCCAAGTAACACTATAGCAATGTAAGAGATGCTAATTATGAGAGTCACTAGTTAAGCGTGACGAGACCGTGCCACAGCATAAAAGGGCTGTGGCGGTCTGCTTTTTTACATCGTCATGTTTATGATAATATAAATATCATCCAGGCATGACTGACTACCGCAACGGTGGTTAACCCCATGCGTAATCCGATGTAACTCACAATTTGGTCTTTTGGTAGGCTGAGAGTGAATTTATCGTAAAGCATAACGGCTACGTAGCTCAACGACAGCACGCCGAGAACCTTTACATCACTGGCGAAGACAAGACAAAGCCATCCCACAATTGTAGGCAACATGGCCAAATACATTTGCCTGTCATAGCGCTGATTGCTTATTGAATCCCACCAGTGAACGCCACCAAAGAAAGAAAGCAACACTGCGGAATACTGTACGAAGTACGTTGCGCTTTGCGTAATGGATAAAATATTAAATACGTAGGCCAGCGGCATAGCAATAAACGGTATTAAACCTGCTAAACCAAGACCAAGTGCAGAATAGGGCATTTGTACTCCTTAAAAAAATACGCCATAAACAAAAATAGCGCCAATCGTGGCGCTATTTTTACAACTTAAAAAGGCAGTTAGTTCATAACTACTTTATAGGGGTATATTTTCTCTGGCTGTGGCCGGTGTATAACTGACGAGGACGACCAATTTTTTGTTTTGGATCGCTCATCATCTCATGCCAGTGTGAAATCCAACCCACCGTACGGGATAGCGCAAAGATGCATGTAAACATGTTAGTTGGAATGCCAATCGCTTTAAGTACGATACCAGAATAGAAATCCACGTTAGGGAATAACTTCTTCTCTGCAAAGTATGGGTCGCTCAGCGCAATTTTTTCAAGTTCCATGGCTACTTCAAGCAGTGGATCTTTAACGTTAAGTTCACTCAGTACTTCATGACAGCTTTCACGCATAACGGTGGCACGAGGATCGTGGTTTTTATAAACACGGTGACCAAAGCCCATTAAGCGGAATGGATCAGACTTGTCTTTCGCTCTCGCGATAAACTCTGGAATGCGGTCAACCGTACCGATTTCTTCCAGCATGTTAAGGCATGCTTCGTTTGCACCACCGTGAGCAGGACCCCACAAAGACGCAACACCCGCAGCAATACACGCATAAGGGTTAGCACCAGATGAACCAGCTAGACGAACGGTAGAAGTAGATGCATTTTGTTCGTGGTCAGCATGAAGCGTAAAGATACGGTCCATTGCACGCTCAACTGCAGGGCTAATTTTATGTTCTTCAGCAGGTACAGAAAACATCATGTTTAAGAAGTTAGCTGCGTAGCTCAAGTCGTTACGAGGATATACGAATGGCTGACCTACATTATATTTGTAACACATAGCAACCAGTGTAGGCATTTTCGCGATTAAACGATGCGCACTGCGTACACGCTGTTCCTCATTAGAAACGTCAAGGTCACTGTGATAGAACGATGACATTGCACCAACGGTACCGCACAACATTGCCATCGGGTGGGCATCGTTGCGGAAACCGTGGAAGAACATGTTAATTTGCTCGTGAACCATTGTGTGACGAGTAATTGTTTCTTTAAATTCCTCGTATTGCTCTGTAGACGGTGCGTCACCATGTAGAAGCATGTAACATACTTCTAAATATTCAGCGTCGCGTGCTAATTCTTCGATAGGGAAACCACGGTGAAGAAGTACGCCGGCGGCGCCATCAATGTAAGTTATGCTCGACTCGCAAGATCCTGTGGCCATAAAACCAGGGTCATAAGTAAAATAACCGTGTTGTCCAAGTGAACGGACGTCGATTACGTCTTGTCCTTCTGTGCCAGACAAAATAGGAAGCTCGATTTCCTTGTTGTTGGCTTTAAGAATGGCCTTTTGATCTGCCATATATTGCTCTCCTCAGAATGGTTCTGTTTGCAGCAAAACGGACGAAAATGTCCGCTTAATTGGGAAAAGTGGTCGTATTTGTACTTTATTATGCACCAGTAAGTCAATTTTATTGAGTATTTGTATAACAAATGTTCTCTATCACTGAGATTTGTATTAGCGCTTTTGTTACAAATTAAAAACATCGCTTTCTTAGGTATAATAATATTTTTAGTTACTTTCTAATAAAGGTAAATCATTAATCGTTATTTTTATCGATTGTTGCGTTTAATGGATAACTATCTCTTGTAGAGTGAATAACCAGTTACATTAAAAGACATTAACTTGCTCAATATAATATAGTCACATAGCCCCAGCACTGATAACCTTATTTGGCGTTGATACGCAAGAAACGGCGGGTTTGGAGCAATTGTGATCTCTTTTTATTTAAAATAGTTACCAATTAAGTGATTATTCAGACTAAAGTCTTACTACGACACAAAAAATTGTAATTATATACTACGCTGGATATACTCAGCGGTGCTTGAATACTAGAATAATTATTCTGTTAAAAGCATTAAAGATAGGTTCACAAATTGTTAACAACTCAATGGATGAGGCAATTAACAGGTTAAAAGCGAATTCACTTGTTCAGGACATAATAAACACAAGTAATTCTTATCCCTACGGATTAAACAGGCATACATTGTGAAAAAGCAAAGACCAGTAAATTTAGAACTCAATACTATTAAATTTCCGCCCTCTGCTATTTCGTCAATTCTCCACCGCGTGACCGGTGTTGCCATGTTCTTCGCGTTACTTTTCGTTATTTGGGCATGGGCAGTATCTGTTCAGTCGCCTGAAGGCTTCGCGAATGTTCAGGCAATTATGGACGGTTTCTTTGGAAAAATTGTCGCAATAGGCACAGCTTCAGCGCTGACGTATCACATTCTAGGCGGCCTAAGACATGTTGTTATGGATTTAGGTCACTGGGAAGAATTAGAGTCAGGCAACAATAGTGCAAAAGCAACAATCGCACTATGGATTGTACTGACCGTAGTATTGGGAGTTGCATTATGGTAACCAACCAAGCAAGTATGAAGCGCGATGGTGTACAAGATTACGTATCACTTCGTGCGACAGCAGCAATTATTTTCGCGTACTCGATTTTCATGGCGTGGTACTTTATAACCAGCGGTAGCTTAAGTTACGTCGAATGGCGTGGGTTATTCTCTGGTTTAGCTATGAAAGTTTTCACATTGGCAGCACTAATCGCAGTGATGATCCACGTACGTATCGGCCTTTGGCAGGTACTGTCAGACTATGTTAAGTCAACAAGTCTGCGCGCGGGATTACAATATATACTAAATATCATCGCTTTTGGCTACGTAGCTGTCGGCCTATTTGTATTGTGGGGAGTGTAAGATGAGTTTACCCGTACACGAGTTTGATGCAGTAGTGATTGGAGCTGGAGGCGCAGGTATGCGTGCCGCGTTACAGATTTCACAGTCTGGTAAGTCATGTGCACTGTTATCAAAAGTTTTTCCAACCCGTTCTCACACTGTGTCCGCACAGGGTGGAATTACCGTTGCGCTTGGTAATTCACATGAGGATAACTGGGAATGGCACATGTATGACACTGTGAAAGGGTCAGATTACATCGGTGATCAAGATGCAATCGAATATATGTGTAAGGAAGGCCCTGAAGCCATTATAGAAATGGAAAATATGGGTTTACCGTTCTCGCGTTTTGAAAACGGAAAAGTATATCAACGTCCTTTTGGTGGACAATCAAGAAACTTTGGTGGCGAGCAAGCGGCACGAACAGCAGCTGCGGCTGACCGTACAGGTCACGCGCTTCTTCACCTTCTTTACCAACAGAACGTAAAAAATAAAACAAAAGTATTTTCTGAATGGTATGCCCTTGATTTAGTGAAAAACCAAGACGGTGACGTTGTTGGTTGTACAGCAATTGACATTGAGTCAGGCGAGGTCGTTTACTTTAAGTCTCGCGCGGTAGTACTAGCAACAGGTGGCGCGGGTCGTATTTACGCATCTACCACTAATGCCCACATCAACACTGGTGACGGTGTTGGTATGGCACTACGTGCTGGTGTCGCGGTTCAAGATATGGAAATGTGGCAGTTTCACCCAACGGGTATCGCTGGTGCAGGAACATTAGTTACAGAAGGCTGTCGTGGTGAGGGTGGTTATCTACTTAACAAAGACGGCGAACGTTTCATGGAACGCTATGCACCAAACGCTAAAGACTTAGCAGGCCGTGACGTTGTAGCCCGTTCAATGATGACTGAAATTCGTGAAGGTCGTGGGTGTGAAGGTCCTTGGGGCACACACATTAAGCTTAAGTTAGATCACCTTGGCAAAGACGTACTAGAATCGCGTCTACCTGGCATTCTTGAGCTGTCTCGTACCTTTGCTCACGTAGATCCTGTTAAAGAGCCGATTCCAGTAATACCAACGTGCCACTACATGATGGGCGGTATTCCGACTAACGTAGACGGTCAGTGCTTGGCCGTAGACGAGAACGGTAAAGACAAAGTTGTTAATGGTTTATTCGCCTGCGGTGAAATTGCTTGTGTATCAGTGCATGGTGCAAACCGTCTAGGTGGTAACTCATTACTCGACTTGGTTGTATTTGGTCGCGCAACGGGTATGCACCTTGGAAAAACACTTTCTGATATGGCACCAAGTCGCGACGCATCAGAGTCGGACCTAGACGCAGCAATGGCTAGGTTTAATCGCTGGGAAAGTTCAGAGACTGGAAAGGGTGAAGATCCCGTTCAGATTAAAAAAGACATGCAAAAATGCATGCAGCTTAACTTCTCAGTATTCCGTGAAGGTGAAGCAATGGCTGACGGCCTGAAAGAGCTTAGCGAAATTCGTGAACGCCTACAGAACGCTCGCCTTGACGATAAGAGCTCAGATTTCAATACGCAGCGTATTGAATGTCTAGAACTCGATAACCTGATGGAAACAGCGTACAGCACAGCAGTAGCAGCGAATTTCAGAACAGAAAGCCGTGGCGCTCACAGCCGCTTCGACTTCCCAGATCGTGATGATGACAACTGGCTATGCCACAGCGTTTACGATCCGAACACTGAAAGAATGCTTAAACGTGATGTCAATATGGCGCCGAAACTTAGAGAGGCATTCCCTCCTAAAGCGCGTTCGTATTAATAGAGGTAACGATAATGAAATTAGAATTTTCGATATACCGTTATAACCCCGATGTTGACGCTAAACCACGCATGCAGGACTACACTCTAGAAGTAGAGGAAGGGCAAGACATGATGGTGCTAGACGCGCTGATCGCATTGAAAGAAAAAGATGCTTCGCTATCTTTCCGCCGTTCATGTCGTGAAGGTGTATGTGGTTCAGACGGTGTAAATATGAACGGCAAGAACGGTCTTGCTTGTATTACTCCACTGTCAGCGTTAGGAAAGGGCAAAATTGTTGTACGCCCACTTCCAGGTCTACCGGTAGTGCGTGACCTAGTTGTTGACATGACACAGTTTTACACACAGTACGAGAAGATTAAGCCGTTCTTGATCAACGATGGCAAACAGCCGCCAGCGCGCGAGCATTTGCAGTCGCCTGAAGAACGTGCGAAGTTAGATGGTCTTTATGAGTGTATCCTGTGTGCATGTTGTTCAACATCGTGTCCGTCTTTCTGGTGGAATCCAGATAAGTTCATCGGACCAGCTGGTTTGCTTCACGCTTATCGCTTCTTAATTGATAGCCGCGATACTGCGACAGACGAGCGTTTGAATGAACTTGACGACGCGTTCAGCGTGTTCCGTTGTCACGGTATAATGAACTGTGTAAGCGTGTGCCCTAAAGGGCTAAACCCAACAAAAGCAATTGGTCAAATTAAGTCCATGCTTCTGTCTCGGGCTGTTTAGTTCGAATCTTACTAACCAAGTTAGTCACAGATTTTGATGCTCTAAATAGCCATCCCCTAAGGATGGCTATTTTTTTATGTAATCATAGTGATAACACTTGGTTCTGTTGAGAATAGCCTTATAATAGTACTTGATTGTTAACTAGATTTTATAAAACGTAGCAAGGCAAATTAAATGCAAGAAAGCGTGATGAAAGCGTGGTGGGATTCCTCGCACATGGCAGGTGCCAACGCTGCCTATGTTGAAGAGTTGTATGAAGCCTATTTGGATGACCCGCAAAGTGTCTCCGATACATGGCGGCAAATCTTCGATAACCTCCCCAATCTTGATGGCGTAGCGTTAGAAACTAATCATACAGCAATTAAAAATCAATTTAGGCAACTTGCTGCGTTAGGACCGACTGCGAGAATGTCCAGTTCATCGGCTCCTGCGTCAAGTGGCTCGGACGATAAGCAAGTTAAAGTTCTTCAACTTATCAACGCATTCCGTTTCCGTGGTCACCAACACGCTAATTTAGACCCACTCGGTCTTTGGAAGCAGCCAAGAGTTCGCGACCTAGAATTATCTCACCACAATCTCTCCGAAGACGATTTTGACTCGGTTTACAACGTCGGTTCTTATGCTATCGGCAAAGAGTCGCTTCCGTTAGGTGAGTTGTTTAAATCGTTGAACAGGACGTATTGTGGTTCTATCGGTGCCGAATATATGCACATCACCGATACTGACCAAAAGCGTTGGCTACAGCAAAAATTCGAATCTGTGCAAGCGAAGCCAGAAATCTCTCGCGATGAAAAGCTTAGTATCCTTAAAGGGCTTACTGCTGCAGATGGCATGGAAAAGTACCTTGGGTCAAAGTTCCCAGGTGCCAAGCGTTTCTCCCTTGAGGGTGGTGATGCTCTAGTTCCAATGCTTAAAGGACTGATCACAAAAGCTGGTACAGCGGGCACAAAAGAAGTGGTTATCGGAATGGCCCACCGCGGTCGTCTTAACGTGCTTGTAAACGTATTAGGTAAAAACCCGTCAGTGTTATTTGATGAGTTTTCCGGTAAACATGACGACTCACTAGGTGCTGGTGATGTAAAATATCACGCAGGTTTCTCTTCAGATTTCGCTACACCGGGCGGTAATGTTCACCTTGCACTAGCGTTCAACCCTTCGCACTTGGAAATTGTGAACCCAGTTGTTATCGGCTCGGTTCGCGCCCGTTTATCTCGCCGAGATAACGACACGAATTCAGTATTACCAATTACAATACACGGCGATTCTGCTATTGCGGGTCAGGGCGTTGTTCAAGAAACGTTCAATATGTCACAAACCCGCGGTTTTGCCGTTGGCGGGACAGTGCGCATTGTGGTTAATAACCAAGTTGGTTTTACGACATCGAAGACGGAAGACACTCGTTCAACGCAGTACTGCACAGATATTGCGAAGATGGTCCAGGCGCCTATCTTCCACGTTAACTCTGACGACCCGGAAGCTGTTGCATTTGTCACCCAGCTTGCTTTGGAATATCGCCAGAAGTTTAAGCGTGATGTGGTTATTGACCTAGTTTGTTACCGTCGTCATGGCCACAACGAAGCTGACGAGCCAAACGCAACGCAGCCGTTAATGTATCAAAAAATTAAAAAGCACCCTGTTCCACGGGTTATTTATGCTGATCAGCTCATTGCTGAAGGCGTGATTGAGCAGCGTGACGCAGACCGCTATTTACAAGAGTATCGCGAAGCACTCGATCACGGCGCTTGTGTAGTAGAAGAATGGCGTCCTATGACAGAGCACAGCGTAGACTGGTCTCCGTATCTTGGTCACGATTGGGATACACCGTACGACGGTAGCGTAAGTGTAGAGAAGCTCAAAGAACTGGGTGAGTCTATTACGTCTTTCCCTGAAGAGCATAAGCTTCAGTCTCGTGTGAATAAACTCTACCAAGATAGAAAAGCAATGGTTGCTGGCGAAAAACCACTCGACTGGGGTATGGCAGAAAACTTAGCCTACGCAACACTCGTCGATGCTGGTGAAGATATCCGTATTACCGGTCAAGACAGTGGTCGCGGTACCTTCTTTCATCGCCACGCTGTACTTCATAATCAGACAGACGGCTCTACCTACCTTCCTCTGCAGCACATCAGAGAGGGTCAAGGTCAAATCGAAATTTACGACTCAGTTCTTTCAGAAGAAGCTGTTATGGCGTTTGAATATGGTTATGCCACTGCCGAACCAACATGTTTAACGATTTGGGAAGCGCAGTTTGGTGATTTTGCCAATGGTGCACAGGTTGTCTTCGACCAGTTCTTAAGTTCGGGTGAGGCAAAATGGGGTCGCCTTTGCGGGTTAACCGTTCTACTTCCACATGGCTATGAAGGTCAAGGCCCAGAGCACAGCTCTGCGCGTCTAGAGCGCTTCTTACAGATGTGTGCAGACCATAACTGGCAAGTGTGCGTACCGTCTACACCAGCTCAGGTATTTAATATGCTGCGTCGGCAGGTGATACGTCCAATGCGCAAGCCTCTCATTGTTATGTCGCCCAAGTCACTATTGCGTCACCCTCTAGCTGTTTCCTCTCTCGAAGAACTCAGCGAAGGTAAGTTCCATAATGTAATTGGTGAAATAGACGATTTAGACCCGCAAGACGTCAGACGCGTGGTAATGTGTTCTGGTAAGGTGTATTACGATTTGCTTGATCAACGCCGTAAGAACGAACAAAACGACATTGCCATTGTTCGTTTAGAACAGCTTTATCCTTTCCCACAAGAAGAATGTGCGAAAGTTGTGGCACAATACAGTCACGTTAAAGATTGGGTTTGGTGCCAAGAGGAGCCCCAAAATCAGGGCGCTTGGTATTGTAGCCAACACCACTTCTGGCAAGCTATTCCAGAAGGTGCAAAATTAACATATGCGGGTCGTGAAGCATCCTCGTCGCCTGCAGTAGGTTATGTATCCGTTCACAATCAGCAGCAAAAAGCGCTGGTTGAAGACGCTCTCACTATTAAATAAGGAACAGAAATGACAATTGAGATAAAAGTTCCGGTTCTACCTGAGTCAGTTGCCGATGCCTCCATTGCAACCTGGCACGTTAAAGCCGGTGATGCAGTTAAACGAGACCAGAACTTGGTTGATATTGAAACTGATAAAGTAGTTCTAGAAGTTGTAGCGCCAGCGGACGGTACAATGGGTGAGATCTTGAACGAAGAGGGTGCGACGGTTCTAGGCGAGCAGGTAATTGCGAAGTTGGAAGAGGGCGGCGCTGCTGCTCCAGCAAAATCAGAATCGTCTGACTCTGAGAAAGAGTCAAAGCCAGCAAAAGCTGATAAATCCGATAGCGCGTCATCAGGCAAAACATCTGACGTAAGAGTGCCTGTGTTACCTGAGTCTGTCGCAGATGCTACCATTGCTACATGGCATGTTGCTGTTGGCGAAGCGGTATCTCGTGATCAAAATTTAGTCGATATAGAAACTGATAAAGTCGTGCTTGAAGTGGTTGCTCCTGCTGATGGTTCATTGTCGGAAATTATTGCAGAAGAAGGCGCGACAGTAACAGCTGAAGAAGTGATTGCTAAGTTTGTAGAAGGCGCTTCTGGGGGCGCTGCGGCGTCTGCCACATCTGAAGATAGTGATGCTAGCGATGACAGCAGCGATGCATTAAGTCCATCAGTTCGTCGTCTGCTTGCAGAGAAAGGCGTCGATGCATCGAGTGTTAAAGGCACTGGTAAAAATGGTCGCATCACCAAAGAAGATGTTGAGAAGCACCTGAAAGGTGGCAATAAAGCGCCATCATCCGCTCCTGCTTCAAGCGAAGCAGCGCCAGACTTACCGGTTGGAAATCGCACTGAAAAACGGGTTCCAATGACGCGTCTTCGCAAGACAATAGCAAACCGTTTGTTAGAAGCGAAAAACTCTACGGCCATGTTGACTACGTTTAACGAAGTAAACATGAAGCCTATTATGGAGTTGCGTAAGCAGTACCAAGAGAGTTTCGAAAAACGTCACGGTATTCGTCTTGGCTTCATGTCTTTCTACGTGAAAGCAGTGACTGAAGCGCTTAAGCGTTTCCCTGAAGTGAATGCGTCTATCGACGGTGATGACATTGTTTATCACAACTATTTTGATATCTCTATTGCAGTATCAACACCACGCGGGTTGGTAACGCCAATTCTCAAAGATACCGATACCCTAGGTATGGCCGGTGTTGAAAAAGGTATTAAAGAATTAGCACTAAAAGGGCGTGACGGTAAGCTAGCAATGGCTGACCTACAAGGTGGTAACTTCACCATCACGAACGGTGGTGTTTTTGGTTCACTAATGTCTACACCAATCATTAATCCTCCTCAAAGCGCTATCTTGGGTATGCATAAAATTCAAGATCGTCCAATGGCGGTTAATGGGAAAGTAGAAATTTTGCCAATGATGTATCTTGCGCTTTCTTACGATCACAGAATTGTTGATGGTAAAGAGTCAGTAGGCTTCTTGGTAACCGTAAAAGAGATGCTTGAAGATCCTACACGTCTATTACTAGACGTATAAGACTTCCGTCTCACGCAATTGTGGTTAGCGGCAAATATGGTCTATGCTGTGTTTGCCTCTAACGCAACGCTGATATTTGATGTAATAATATCAGCCAAACTAATCAAGTCGCATTTGCGACTTTTGTCTTACTAATAATCGGATAGAAACACCATGAATTTGCATGAATACCAAGGTAAGCAGCTATTCAAAGAATACGGTTTACCTGTTTCTGAAGGATACGCAGCAGACACTCCTCAAGAGGCTGTAGATGCCGCAAAGAAAATTGGCGGAGAAGAGTGGGTAGTAAAATGTCAGGTCCACGCAGGTGGTCGCGGTAAAGCTGGCGGCGTTAAGTTAGTAAAAGATACTGACGCTATTAAAGCTTTCGCAGAAAACTGGCTTGGCAAAAATTTGGTGACGTTCCAGACTGACGAGAATGGTCAGCCTGTGAGCAAAATCCTTGTTGAATCTTGCACAGATATCGCAAACGAATTGTACCTTGGTGCAGTAGTTGATCGCACAACCCGTCGTGTTGTGTTTATGGCTTCTACTGAAGGTGGCGTTGAGATTGAAACTGTTGCTGAAGAAACTCCAGAAAAAATTCTTAAAGCTGAAATCGACCCAATTGTTGGTGCTCAGCCTTACCAAGCACGCGAAATGGCGTTTAAACTTGGCCTAACTGGCGTTCAAATCAAACAATTTACTAAGATTTTCCTCGGCCTAGCTAAGATGTTTGAAGATCTTGACGTTGCATTGATTGAAATTAATCCGCTTGTAATCAAAGAAGATGGTGACCTTCACTGTCTTGATGCTAAGCTAGCGATCGATGGCAACGCGTTGTATCGCCAGCCTAAAGTTAAAGCTATGCAAGATCCTACTCAAGAAGATGCACGTGAAGCGCATGCTGCTCAGTTCGAACTTAACTATGTTGCACTAGACGGTAACGTAGGTTGTATGGTTAACGGTGCCGGCCTAGCAATGGGCACAATGGACATCGTAAACCTACACGGTGGCAAGCCAGCTAACTTCCTAGACGTTGGTGGCGGCGCGACAAAAGAGCGTGTTGCAGAAGCATTCAAAATCATCTTATCTGACGACAACGTTAAAGCTGTTTTAGTTAACATCTTTGGTGGTATTGTCCGTTGTGACATGATTGCCGAAGGTATCATCGGTGCGGTTAAAGAAGTGGGTGTTAATGTTCCTGTTGTTGTGCGTCTTGAAGGTACAAACGCAGAGCTTGGCCGTGAAGTTCTAGCGAACTCTGGTTTAGATATCATTGCTGCTGAGTCGCTTACTGATGCAGCACAGAAAGTTGTAGCTGCAGCGGAGGGCAAATAATGTCTGTATTAATCAATAAAGATACCAAAGTAATCTGTCAGGGTTTCACTGGTGGTCAAGGTACCTTTCACTCTGAGCAAGCGATTGCTTACGGTACGCAAATGGTTGGTGGTGTTACACCAGGCAAAGGCGGTACTGAGCACTTAGGTCTTCCAGTATTCAATACAGTACGTGAAGCGGTAGAAGCAACTGGCGCGACGGCAACAGTTATTTATGTACCAGCGGCGTTCTGTAAAGATTCAATCGTTGAAGCTGCCGATGCTGGCATCGAGCTTATCGTTTGTATTACTGAAGGTATTCCTACGCTAGATATGCTTTACGTTAAAGAATACGTAAATGCGAAAGGCGTTCGCATGATTGGTCCAAACTGCCCGGGTGTTATTACTCCTGGAGAGTGTAAGATTGGTATCATGCCTGGACACATCCATAAGCCTGGTAAAGTAGGTATTGTTTCTCGCTCCGGTACACTTACTTACGAAGCGGTTAAGCAAACTACTGACGAAGGTTTCGGTCAGTCTAGCTGTGTTGGTATTGGTGGGGATCCTATTCCGGGCTCTAACTTCATCGATATTCTTAAGTTGTTCCAAGATGATCCTCAAACAGAAGCTATCGTTATGATTGGTGAGATTGGTGGTACAGCAGAAGAAGAAGCTGCTGAATTCATCAAAGCTAATGTAACTAAGCCTGTTGTCTCTTACATTGCAGGTGTAACTGCTCCTCCTGGAAAGCGTATGGGGCATGCCGGTGCTATCATTGCAGGCGGTAAAGGTACTGCTGATGAGAAGTTTAAAGCATTAGAAGATGCGGGTGTTAAAACCGTGCGTTCACTTGCTGACATCGGCAAAGCACTTCGCGAAACCACTGGCTGGTAAGCGATAGGCATTCCAAGTAGCTGTCTTGAATAGCAACGTTAAGTAGTCATAAAAACCCGCTTCCAGCGGGTTTTTTTATGTCTATTCACTTTCCAATAGAAGCAATGAATAAATTTCTATTAACATTTTATTTTGCCCTGATGAAACAAAAGTACAACAAAATGCCTTGAAGGCCACGTTTCTACATCTTTTGGCGTAATTAAATTACAGAATTAAACTTGCTGCTAATGTTAATGTTTTGTTGAAAAAGTGGATTGAATACGTATGCAAGCAATTGTGCAATAACTCACACCTCTATAGCATTACGCCATGTAATCTATTGTCATTTCTTTGTCACAATAACAATCAAATAGGCAAAAATTGAAACCTTACGGGACACCTGCTTTATGAAACACTTTAAACCAAACCTAATTAAGACAGCGCTTATCGCTGGCGGCGTTGCTTTTGGTAGTGCACCTGCACTAGCACAGCAGTCAGATACAGACGCAGTTGACGAAACCGCAGTGGAAGTCATTGAAGTGAGTGGCATCCGCGGCAGTCTACAACGAGCGCAAGCGATAAAAATGGACAACACCTCAATTGTAGAGGCACTTTCTGCAGAAGATATTGGTAAACTACCCGATACCTCTATTGCTGAATCACTAGCCCGCCTTCCAGGTCTAGCCGGTGAGCGTAGAAACGGCAGAACAAGTGGTCTCTCAGTGCGTGGTTTTAATGAAAACTACGTGGGTACTACGCTTAATGGACGCGAGCTATTAGGTATGGGTGATAATCGTGGGGTTGAGTTCGATTTGTACCCTACTGAAATTGTTTCCAACATACTTGTTTATAAAACACCCGAAGCCGGTTTAATGACTCAGGGCATTGGTGGTACCATCGACATTCAAACCGTCAGCCCGTTAACAGCAAAAGAAACATTTGCAATAAACGGCAGCTTTGAGATGAACGGTGAAGATTCTGGCAATCCCGATTTTGACAATAAGGGTCACAGAATATCATTTAACTACGTTGATCAGTTTGCAAACGACACATTAGGTGTTGCTCTTGTTGTTGCTGATATGGAATCGCCAAGACAAGAAAAGTATTTCCGTGGTTGGGGATATGCTGATGTTAACACAACGCCAGAGGGAACATTTGATGACAATGGTAACCCTCTATGGAATCCACGAAGATTCGATGGCCAAGATACCGTTGAAGTTCCAGAAGGTACTGTGATTTTAGGCGGTAACGATTCATTTACTCGTTCTGCCATGCTAGAGCGTACGTCAATTGCCGGTGTTATTGAATACGCGCCAAATGACGATTTAACTATTCAATTTGACGCTCTATACATTGATTTTGAAGAAAACGATGTTCGAAGAGGTGTGGAAGAAGGTGGTGCTGAATGGGGTACAAGCGAATACACCATCACCGGCGTTGAAAATGGTTTGGTTACGTCAGGATATTATGATGGTTTCTACTCCGTAATTCGCAATGATTCGCGTCAGCAGCAGGCAGAGCTAACCACCTTTGGTCTTAACGTTGAATACAACATTAACGACAACTGGACGGCAAGATTAGACGTTTCAACGGGTCAAGTTGATAAAACTATTACTGATATCGAAAGCTATTCTGGTGTAGGTCGTGCCGGTGTTGAAGGTCGCCCACTGACACCGCGTTCATGGACAATGACATCTACAGGGGCTGTTTACAGTGATCATCCAACGCTTGATAGCGTTGATTTAACCGACCCATCTTTAATTCAATTAGCAGGCCCTCAGGCATGGGGCGGTTCACTAGCACCTGTTGAGCAATTCCAAGGCGTTGAAGGCTTTGGTCCAGATACCGCGCAAGATGGTTTTGTGAACGAGCCAATTTTTGATGAAACCCTAGATGCAGTAAGACTTGATATTGAAGGTTTTGTTGATTGGGGTATGTTCTCTAAATTTACCGCTGGTGTAAATTATCAAGAGCGTGAAAAAGCTAAAGATAACAATGGTGCTTTTTTAACTTCTCCACTATGGCCAAATTCAGAATCTATTCCAAATCCGTTAGGCACAGCTGATTTAAGTCACATTGGTGTTGAAGGCGTTGTAGCCTACGACAGCCTTGCTCTTTACAGAAGTGGCTACTACATCGAAACCGAAGCAGAACTGTTTGAAAACGGTCGCATAGGTGACACTTATACGATCACTGAAGATTTGTTGACTGCATACGCTAAGCTAAGTATTGATACCGAGTTCAATGGTGTTTACATTACTGGTAATCTCGGGCTTCAAATCATTGATGTTGATCAAACGGGTACTGGATTTAACACAACAACCGGTCCTACAGGCTTCACGGCAGTCACGCCTATATCTGACGGTGCGTCGTATCGCGACATTCTGCCAACGCTTAACTTGAGCTTTGAGGTTGCAGAGAATCAGTTTATCCGTACCGCTATGGGTAAAGTATTGAGTCGTCCACGAATGGATGATATGAGACCAAACAACACAGTTAGCTTTACCTTTAACGATCAGCAAATTATTTCTCAAAACGTAGCAAACGGCCCGTGGTCTGCAAGTTCGGGTAACGCTCAGCTAAAGCCGCTTGAAGCAAATCAATTTGATATTGCCTATGAGAATTACTTTGCTGACTCAGGTTACGTAGCCGTTAGTTTCTTCTACAAAGATCTCACTAACTGGCACGTTAGCGGTCAAACAATTGGTGATTTTTCTGAGTCATACATTGATGGTTTCCACCAAACTTCAGGTCAAACCGATATCAACAACGATGGCGTGTTAGACGAGAACGATATTGTTCCTCCAGCAATATTTGACGGTGTTGTGAGTTTCCGTGAAGACGGTCTTGAGGGGTTCGTAAGAGGGTGGGAAGTTCAAGGTAGTTTTCCGTTTGACTTGTTCCACGAATCACTTGAAGGTTTCGGTATGTTTGCAAGCGCAACGTTCCTAGACGGTGGTTTAGACAATGGTGATGCAGTACCAGGGTTATCAGATGAAACCTACTCATTAACAGCGTTTTATGAAAGCAATGGGTTTGAAATCCGTGTTTCTGGCACCAAGCGTGATGCCTTTAGCACAGAAACAAGAGCTCAAAGCCTCTCACTAGCGCAGATCCAAGATGCTGGTGTTGAACAGTGGGACGCTCAAATTGGTTATGACTTTAGTGAGTCTGGCATTGAAGCGCTTCACGGTTTACGCGTTACTCTGCAAGGTCAAAACCTAACAGATGAGCCTACTATCCGCACTAACCCAGGTGACGCGCGTCAAATTACTGAGTTCCAACAGTATGGGCGTAACTTCCTACTCGGTGTTAACTATACATTCTAATCCGTAACTTGTGCCGCTCACGTTGAGAGTGGTATAAACAAAATTAGAAACATTTAAATGGAGGCCTCAAGTAGTCATGCTGATTGGGGCCTTTTATCGTAACCCCCTTCTTTTATGAGTGTTTAAACAAGTTCACAACGCTCAAGCGCAAATAAAAAGGTGAAGTTTACAAGTAGCAATGGCAAAACTATGACAAACACAGCAGTAAAACATGTAGTAATAGTGGGTGGTGGAACAGCTGGCTGGATCTCAGCCGCGGTTATCAAGCGTCTATTAGGTTCTTGCGTTCACGTAACATTAGTAGAATCAGAAGAGATTGGTACCGTCGGTGTGGGAGAGGCGACGATACCACCCATTATACTGCTTAATAAGATGCTGGGTTTGGATGAGAAAGAATTTCTCAGAGAGACTAAAGCTACCATGAAGTTGGCTATTCGTTTCGAGAATTGGAAAGATCAGGGGGATAGTTATTACCATACCTTTGGTGCGCCGGGTAAAAGTTTTGCGTTTTGCCATTTTCATCATTATTTTAAACGCGCGCAAAAATTGGGTTTGAAAGACTCTATTTGGGAATACGACCTCAACTATCTGGCCTGCGAGGCGGGAAAGTTTGCTCATATAAAATCCCCTGATCCCATCATTGAGATGCCCTATGCGTATCACTTTGATGCTTCGCTTTACGCCCGCTTTCTTCGTAAAAAATGTGAAGAAATGGGGGTTGTTCGTAAAGAGGGGATTATAGAGCGGGTAGAGCAGCATACCGAAGACGGCTATATAAAAGCCCTCATGTTAAAAGATGGCACCTCAATACGCGGTGATCTTTTCATCGACTGCTCTGGGTTTAACGGTTTGCTTACCCAACAAACCCTCAATACCGGCTATGAAGACTGGTCGCATTGGTTACCATGTGATCGCGCTGTGGCAATGCCCTCAGAGCGTCATGAAAACACGAGCCCTTTTACTCGCTCAATTGCGCATAGCGCTGGGTGGCAATGGCGTATTCCTTTACAGCATCGTAACGGCAATGGCCTTGTTTACAGCAGTAACTATTACAATGACGATCAGGCGCTAGATATTTTATCTAATAATATCGATACCAAGCCACTGGCCGACCCTAATTTTATACGCTTTAAAACTGGTCGTAGACGCAAGCAGTGGAACAAAAACGTGATTGCGGTAGGACTGGCTAGCGGCTTCCTAGAGCCGTTGGAATCGACCAGTATTCACCTTATTCAATCAGCAGTGGTGCGTTTAATTCATCTGTTTCCGCACAATGGCATTAGGCAAGAACAGATAGATGAGTACAATCAGCAATCTAAGTTGGAATACGAGCAAATTCGCGACTTTATCATATTGCATTATCATGTAAACGAACGTAACGACAGTCAGTTTTGGCGTGACGTGAGAAACATGGAAGTACCAAAAAGCCTCACCCATAAAATAGAGTTATTTAAAGCATCGGGAAATATTTTTAGAGAGCAAAACGACCTTTTCTTAGAGAGTTCCTGGTTACAGGTAATGATGGGGCAGGGCATTGACGCTAACGATTACCACCCACTGGCAGATGCCATGTCAGATGAGAAACTCTTAGGGTTAATGCGGAATATCAAAAACATTAAAAATGAGCCAGTGGGAAAAATTGCGACCCACGATAGGTTTATTAAACAGTTTTGCGGTTTGTAAAAAGCTGAGTAATAGCTTTTTAAACATGGTTGATATCGCTAAATTGGGGCGAACTTTCATCTTTTTGGTGCGATAAGGGACTTATACCCGACTTCAATTCGTAATGCCATCGCAGGTAATCTTCACACACAAGGTTTATGATTAATACCGTACCGCAAAACCGGCAATATCAATTTTATTGCGGGTTTTATTTCCACTCTTATTACATCTTCTAAAGACAATCCGATGCATTGCTAATTTGGTCTGCTGTATTAGTGGCGCGAATTTTGTATCTCACGCTTTATTGATGGTACTTACACGCAATAGCTATAACAGGGAAGGAGACATTTATGAAACGAGCGTTAGTCGTCGAAGGCGGCGCTATGCGAGGTGTATTTGCCGCAGGTGTGTTAGATAAGTTTATGGATGAACACTTTTTTTCCTTCGACTTTGCAATTGGTGTGTCTGCAGGGGCGACTAACCTGTCTACCTATGTCACTAAAATGCAGGGTTTAAGTAAAAAAATTATTTTGCAATATGCGACTAAGCGAGAGTTTTTTAGTCCACTGCGCTTTGTTAAAGGTGGCCATATGACCGATGTTCATTGGTTGTGGCATCATTCGAAACAGTCTCTTGGTATACGTGCACCTCATACTGGAACCGACATCAATCTTTTTGTAGGTGTTACCAGCGTCATCTCGGGACGTTGTGAATACTTTCAAGCAAACGAAGATAACATTGATGATCTTATGGTTGCTTCTTGCGCTTTACCTACTGCTTTTAGAGAACAGCCGGTTATTTCTGGTCGCCGCTATGTTGATGGCGGTGTCGCTGATGCTATACCAGCAAGGCAAGCTTATGATATGGGAGCGCGAGATATCACCGTTATTTTGTCTCAACCACTCGGGTTTACAAAACCCGAACTGAAATCTCCATGGTTGTTAGAAAAAATGTTCCGAGAGCAACCAGAATTGCTGCAAACACTCATTAATCGATCAAAAACCTATAACGAGACTTTGGACTTTTTGATTACCCCTCCCGCAGACTGCAAAATACACATTATTGCTCCAGACTCCTCTTTTTGCGTTAAGCGCTTAACCATGGACAAAAAGAAGCTTTTACGAGGTTATGCTCAAGGCAGAAGAATGGGAAGGCGTTTCTTATCCGGCCTAATTAAGGATGTCGCCTAGACATTGACTTTATTTCCCTCTTTGTTAGCAACGTTTAGTCTGTGTTGCTCGTTGTATTGTAAAGAGTTGTCTTTTATTACAACGTTAGCAAGCATCGCGAGGTTAATGGGGGTTCGGGGTTATTAATAACGAGTATGTTAATTTGATAGGCAACGGCGTATGTAATTTGATACATAACGATGTTGCAGCTCAAAATTCATTCATCGTATCAGTGAAATGATGTTTACATACGCTAAATCAGTCTCTTACACTGTACCCAATTACATACATTTAAATGAACGATCTTTCCTTATTTTGAGAGCTTCTGCCTTTTGTTCCATCTGGTAGTCAAATTTTAAAAGTTGAGGGATTATCGTTATCGTGAACTCTAAAAGACAAGTTGTCATGTGACTTTAGTTAAGTTTATGACAAATATATAAATTTTAAACTTTAACTCATTTTCATTAGTGTAAAGGTTTTAACTATACTTCCCTTGTACTCAACCTAGACTATTGTAAAATATTTACCGAGGGGTACTGTAATTTCTACGTACTTCTGGTTCATAAATTGCTTGCCCTAAACAGAATATACAGTCGGAGCGCGCAGTTTAAATTCAATTCCTTGATGTGTTTTGGTGTTTTTCTACTCAATTTGTCTTTAAGTGCCCAGTGAAAGGGGTTAAAACTTATACCTTAGCCTAATTAGCGTAACCTTATGTGGAAGGTGCTAAGAATAAGTGGCAGTATCCGCTTACACTAAAAACAATGAATTGAGCTGAAGTATGGAATTGGCAAAACAAAGGGTCTCAATTGGCTTAATTAACCCAAAAAATCCGGTAAATGTTGCCTCCATTTTAAGGGCTGCTGGCTGCTATGGTGTTGCTTCTGTATTCTATACGGGGCAGAGATACAGGTTGGCAAAAGAATTTAACGCAGATACAAAAGCGTTTCATAAAGTGATTCCTACTATTGGTGTAGATAGTTTAAATGACGTTGTGCCTGAAGGGGCAAAAGTAGTGTGTGTCGAGTTAGTGGAAGGTGCCGTACCATTACCGCACTTCAAACATCCAGAGAATGCGTTTTATATACTGGGTCCAGAGGATGGAAGTGTGCCTAGTGATGTTCTTATGTGGTGTGACCATGTTGTTTACATACCAACATATTCATGTATGAACTTGGCCGCTACGGCAAATGTGCTGTTGTACGATAGATTGTCTAAGTCTGATTTTGTTAGTGGGGATGCGCTAATACGAAGCAGTAGAGACACAAATAACACAACGAAAATTTAATCGCTTGTTGGTGTTTCATGTGAGCTAGGACGCTTACCAAAATAACAAAAATTTGGGAGTTTTGCGTTGATTACAAGAACAAAAAAAGCAATGAGTAAATTTAATCATGTGGTTTTTCAGAAACTCAACAATTTACCATCCATGCTAACAAGTATTTTTGCCAAGCAACCCTCGCTAGACGAAGAAATTGTCCGTTTCTTTTTCAGTCGTTATCAACTCGTTGTAGCTAACGATGAAAAAGATAGAGATGTAAGTTTTAAAACACGCCATAAAGTCTACTGCGAAGAAATGAAGTTTGAGCAGACAAGAGCGTCGTCTCTTGAGGTTGATAAGTACGACGAGAGGGCAGTTAACTGTTATATAAAGCACCTCCCTACAGGAGAGTGCGCAGGTACGATACGATTAGTATTACCTCAACATGGCATTAGCGCGCTCCCCTTGGAAGATAAATTTTCTGATGCATTTTCATGCTCGTCACTTTTGCCCTCTAGTTTAGTCTCTGATGGCGTGTGCGAAATTTCTCGCCTAGCAATTCCAAGAGAGTTTCGGGTCAGGCAGTTTAAAACGAAAGTGTTGCCAAGTGAAAAACTGGCAAGAGTAAAGAAAGATAACACTATTGAATTCAATATTGAGCAATTACCTTATCTTTCAATTGCGCTTTATCTCATGGCGACCAGTGTATGTTTGCATTTGAATATGTCGCATGCTTACGTGCTTATGGAGCCAAAGTTAGCGAGAAGAATGAAGGCTTTTGGCATAAACTTTAATGAAGTTGGCAAAGCTATAAATTTTAGAGGGCAGCGAGTACCATATAGAGTCTCTCCATCTACGTTGGTTAGTGAACTTTCAACCACATTAAAGCGCTTTCAGAAAGAGATTCACCTGAGTATTCAGCCTACTTTGAACGAAATGAATATCGACCTTAATACCACTACACCTTACATTCCGTGCATCGAGAAAGGTGGCAATAAGGTGTCAGCAGCAGCCTAGCATTAGGTTTTTTTGGTTTGAATACGTATGCATATTTTTTAACAATGCGTTAACGCGTATCCTATTGGCATTCAAAGAGTTGAAGTAATCAATACGATGCCAATTATAAATATATCTTCATTTACTATTTCTTCGTTTCGAAAACCCATGACGGGTGCTATTGTGGTCTCAACCCTTCTAGCTTGTTCTGATACTGTCACAATGAGAAAGCAACAAGATCAGGAGCTTGATGCTGCAGAACTCTCGGGTTTTATGTCGATTGATGAACAAAATGGTATTTTTATGTCTACCGCTAAAAACCTGTCATCAAATAAAGGGAAGCCGGTGGTGTACCAGCTTTTTACGCGCCTCTATGGAAATACAAATACAGCGAATATTCCATGGGGTAGCATCGAAGACAATGGAGTGGGTAAGTTCGCCGATATCAATGATGCTGCACTTTCTAGTATAAAAGCGCTGGGTACCAGCCATGTGTGGTATACAGGCGTGCCACATCACGCAGTTATCAACGACTACAGCGACTATGGAATATCACAAGACGACCCCGATGTAGTAAAAGGCCGTGCAGGCTCCCCCTATGCAGTGAAAGATTACTACAACGTAAATCCTGACCTCGCGCTAAATCCAGCAAACAGATTGGAAGAGTTTGAAGCCCTCATAAAGCGTACCCACGAAAATGGCATGAAGGTGATTATTGATATTGTTCCAAACCATGTTGCCCGCAGCTATCAATCGTTATCATTGCCCGAGGGACAAACCAACTTTGGTCACAGCGACGATACTTCAGTGGTGTATGCAAGAGACAACAATTTTTACTATGTAGTAGATAAAGCATTTGAAGTACCTACCGCACAAGGCTATGAAACTCTTGGCGGAGACGAACATCCCTTAGCTGATGGTGAATTTAAAGAATACCCAGCAAAATGGACGGGAAACGGAGCAAGAGCTGCTAAGCCCGACATTAACGACTGGTATGAAACCGTTAAAATAAACTACGGTGTGAAGCCTGATGGCACCTACGACTTCCCCACGTTACCTGCACAATACGCTGAGAAGTCGTATAGCGAACATATGAATTTTTGGAAAGACAAATCTTTACCTGATTCCTGGTACAAGTTTCAAAGCATTGCCCATTATTGGTTAAATAAAGGTGTCGACGGTTTTCGTTACGACATGGCAGAAATGGTACCTGTCGAATTTTGGTCATTCTTAAACAGCAGTATTAAACAACGTTCGCCTGACGCGTTTTTATTGGCAGAAGTATATCAACCGTCCAAATACCGAGACTATATACACTTAGGCAAGATGGACTATCTGTACGATAAAGTTGGCTTTTACGATACGCTTAAGGCCATTATGCAGGGCTCTGGAAAGGTCAGTGATCTGGTGTCTGTTCACAATCAAATTTCTGATATTGCACCCCATATGCTTCACTTTCTCGAAAACCACGACGAACAACGTATTGCCAGTGAGGATTTTGCAGGTAGTGCAGAGAAGGGTAAGCCAGCACTGGCGGTGAGCGCACTGATTAGCAGCTCTCCAACGCTACTTTATTTTGGCCAAGACGTGGGGGAGGACGGAAGTGAAGATATGGGATTTGGCGATCCTACTCGGACCACTATTTTTGATTATGCCGGCGTGCCTGCCCATCAGCGTTTTATGAACAATGGAAAGTTTGATGGCGGTGCATCCACAGAGCAAGAAAAGTCTTTACGAAATTTCTATGAGTCTATAATGGCTATTGCCGCCAATCATGGTGCAGTGAACGGCGATTTTATCAGTCTGCACGACATCAACTTGAGTAATGCGCAGGATGATAACTCGTCTTCACAAATTCAAAACTCAAATAGCCGCACCTCTCAAAGCCTGCCAAGTAATAATTACAGTGAGCAACAGTTTGCGTTTGCAAGGCGCTCACAAGATAAAGGGTTTATTGTTGTTACTAATTTCTCAGAACAGCCTGTAAAAGACATGCAGCTTATTTTCCCCACGTCTTTGTTTGCAGAGTCAGAAATACCGTCGTTGCTTAAGCCTTTGGTCGGCGAAAACCCACTCGCATTAGACGCTACAGACGGCACTGTAACTTCATCAGTTACGCTTGAGGGCCTAGAGACGCTGGTTTTTGAACTGTAAGGGTGAATCGTATTGTCTTTTTTGTGACTTTTATTAAGAGCCCAGGCACAAGCTTGAAAAGCAGTCTCGTTAGGCGCCTTTCATAGCAGCCTCTAATAAAAGTCTCTGATATAAGCCACTTTGTTTGTATTAAGCAAGCCTAGTGGCTTTTTCGTTAACACGCCCTAGTTCCCAGGTAGTGAATACGTATGCAGTGAATTGGTATCTTAGTGTTACACAGGTACTATCTTGTTTCGCTTTTTACTTAACGTCTTTTTAACATGAGGTGGTCTTAGTGACGTCTCCAGTTTTATATTTTCTCCGGTCGTCTCTTCTTAGGTTTGCTCTACCACCAAAGACTGTGGGAACAAGTCTTTTTAGAATAGGCGCTTTGCGAGCTGGTTCTTTGCGAACACGCTTTTTACGATCAGGTTCTTTGCGACCATGTGCTTTACGAGTAAGTTCGTTACGAACACGTTCTTTACAAATAGCCACTGCAGCATTGTTCACAGTTTCAGCAAGCACGCTTCCTGTGTATGCCGCTAAAGCGAGCATTGATGTTTATCCACCAAATTGGCGGGTAGGTATGGAATCGCCATTGGTTGAATTGATGCTTCATGGTGACAATATTGCCAATAAAAAGGTTTCAGTTACAGGAGAGGGGGTGGTTATTGATGCCGTTACGGCATTAGATAGCCCCAACTATCTGTTTGTAACCTTAGACATTACAAATGCAAAAAGTGGCAAGCTTTTATTTACGTTAACTGATGATGCAGAAAATACGAGTAATATTAACGCAAACAACGAAGCTGGCTCGGCAAAAGTCTCTCATTCGTCTGCTAACTCGTCCTTTAACTCATTCCCTTATGAATTTTCTTATGAACTGCTGCTTCGAGGCAGTGAGAGTAAAAGTCGTGAAGAGTTCTCTGCTAACGATGCAATTTATCTCATTACGCCAGATAGGTTTGCAAAGGGCGATTCCAGTAACGATGATGTCGCTGGTTACCGAGATACTGTGGATAGGCCGAACAAGGGAGGCCGGCATGGCGGTGATATTCAGGGCATTATTGATAACCTTGACTACATCGCAGACATGTCTGAAGAGCATGACGATAGTATGTTAATGGTAATAATGAATAAACAAGAGGCGAGGGTATCTCTTGCTCGTTACTCGACCATGCTATCAAATTACACGTAGGTAACTCGCCTAAGCGATAAAACCGTATTTGGCGTTGACGACACGTTAACGTTGCCACCAATGTCTGCAACGGTATTCGTTGTAAATCAATTTAAAAACAATAAATAGAGCTCATTATGCAAGCAACTCAACCCCGCCTCTCATTTTGGCAAATTTGGAATGTCAGTTTTGGCTTCCTTGGCGTTCAATTTGGTTTTGCCCTGCAAAACGCAAATGTAAGCCGTATTCTTTCAGATCTGGGCGCCGATCTTCATTCTTTGTCATTGTTTTGGCTTGTCGCCCCAATTATGGGCTTGATCGTGCAACCTATAGTGGGGTCTGCATCGGACAGAACGTGGAATAGATTGGGCCGCAGAAGACCCTTTATTTTAGCCGGTGCCGTGGCTGCCGTTGTGGGTATGATACTACTGCCTAATGCACCTATTTTTGTGGCGTTTTTAGCGCCAATGGTCATGGGGGCCCTCATGGTTGCCCTCATGGATGCCTCGTTTAATGTGTGCTTTCAGCCGTTTCGCTCATTAGTTTCTGACATGGTGCCTCCATCGCAGCGAAATGTTGGGTATTCCATTCAGTCCCTGCTAATTAATATCGGTGCCGTTATTGGCTCTATTCTTCCCTTTGTACTCACCAACGTTGTGGGTCTAGAAAACACGGCGCAAATGGGGGAGGTTGCACCTTCGGTAATGTGGGCATTCTATATCGGTGCTTCAGTGCTGTTGGGTACCGTTATTTGGACCGTGTTTAGAACGAAAGAATATTCGCCTGTAGAATACAGTCGATATAAAGGGTTAAGTGCTGAACAGGGCGCTTCCCTTAACGCAGAGAAAAAAGAAAAGAAAGCACCACTGGCACAGCGTTTAAAAGAGTTCTTTGCGTTAGTGGCAACTATGCCTAAAACCATGAAACAGTTAGCGGTTGTCCAATTTTTCTCTTGGTTTGCACTCTTTATTATGTGGGTATACACCACGCCCGCTATTACCCAACATATCTGGAACGTAGATAAGCAATGGTTTGACCCCGCGTATATCGCAGCGGCTCCTATGGTTCCAGAGGCCATTATTATGGCCAAAGGTGCCGCCGGCGACTGGGTGGGCATTCTATTTGCCGCTTATTCTGTGTTTGCCGCTATTTTCTCTATCTTTCTTGCCAAACTAGCGGATAAATTTGGTCGCAAAACTATTTATGCTGGCGCGTTGGCACTGGGCGGCCTGAGTTACGTAAGCTTTTTACTCTTCCAAGATTTAACCATGGTCAACGTCAACCTTCTCATCACAGAAGTTACCGTACCTCTTGGTGCCGTTAAACTACTCATACCGATGATAGGCGTGGGTATTGCGTGGGCCGCTATTCTTGCAATGCCTTACGCTATGTTGGCAGGTGCACTTCCTGCTGATAAAACGGGTGTGTACATGGGGATATTTAACTTTACCGTTGCGGCACCACAAATTGTATCGGGCCTAACAGCAGGTTGGATCTTAAGTAGCGTATTCGATAACGACGCGAAATACATCATTGTGGTTGCAGGTGTATCCATGGTGATTGGTGCTATAGCAGTATTTTTTGTGAAAGAAGCCGATACTAGTGAAATTGTTGAAGAGAAGGGAGTGATTCAAGATGGTGTCTAAACGCACAGCAATCGCGATGGCCATGGCGACATTATTGACAGCGGCCTGCACAAACTCGAATAATCCGACAGGTAAAGCGAATGTGAATAATCGCGGGGCTAACCTTGAGTCGCTGACTAATCAAACCATTGTGGGCACAACCACACCCTTTGCAAGCGAAGCTATTTATTTTGTAGTGACCGATAGATTCGTGGATGGTGATAAGTCGAATAACTTCGAGAACCAAGGTGGTGACTATCCAACGTGGAGGCTGCCTTTAGAGGGGCCTGAAGGCAAAAAAGCCTATGTAGGGTATATGGGCGGCGACTTAAAAGGTATTTTACAAAACGCCGACTACATTACCGAGATGGGCTTTACCGCAGTGTGGATGACACCGGTTCATGACAACCCTGATTATGCGTTTAATGGCGATGAACAAATTACCTATGGCGGCGCATTTAAAGACGGTGGTAAAACTGGCTATCACGGGTATTGGGCGTCGAATTTTTATCAACCCGACGAGCATTTGGTGAGTGAAGACCTGACCGTTAAGCAATATACCGCACAAATGCGCGAGCAGGGTTTGAAATCGGTGTTTGATATTGTGGCTAATCATGGCTCACCCAGTTTCACCATGACTGATGATTTACCGGGATACGGTGAGCTATACGATAAAAACGGGCTTTTGGTGGCAGACCATCAAAATTTAGCGCCTGAGGATTTAGATCCTATAAATAATCCTCTGCATGCCTTTTTTCACGACTATCCAGACTTAGTGAAGCTTTCTAACTTAGATGACGAAAATCCAGCCGTAAGAGATTACCTGATCAAC
The DNA here is from genome assembly GCF_048987005.1 of Alteromonas ulvae. Taxonomy (GTDB): domain Bacteria; phylum Pseudomonadota; class Gammaproteobacteria; order Enterobacterales; family Alteromonadaceae; genus Alteromonas. Next base: position 2,160,086 of record NZ_CP185261.1, read on the forward strand.
AGTTATCTTTATTGGATTTCTCAGGGTGCTGATGCGTTTCGAATAGACACCATTCGCCATGTGCCTCATGCTTTCTGGCGAGAAATGTCCGACCGTGTTCGTGCAGAAAACCCTGACTTTTTTATGTTCGGAGAAAGCTTCGATTACGAGGCAAATAATATTGCGCAGCACACGCTTGATAAAAACGGCAACATCAGTGTGCTCGACTTTCCTATGCAAAAAGCCATGTTGTCAGTGTTTGAAAAGCCTTTGGATAGTGATTTTGCTGATATGAAAGAGGTGTTGCACCTCACCCATGGGCCTTATGAAAACGTGTATGATTTAACGACGTTTTACGATAATCATGATATGGCACGCATGAATGCCACTGATGATGGTTTTATCAATGCCCATAACTGGCTATTTACAGTAAGAGGCATTCCGGTTGTATACATGGGGTCTGAAATTGGTTTTATGCGCGGCACTGCAGAGCATGCCGGCAATCGCAATTACTTAGGGCAGGAGCGCATTAACAGCGCAAAAGCCAACCCAATCCAGCAAGCACTACGCGATATTGCTAACGTGCGAAAAGCAACGCCAGCCTTGCAACGAGGGCTTCAGTTAAATGTTGAGTTAAAAGAGCACAAAGCGGTGTTCTATCGCGTTTTACAAGATAAAGAAAATCAGCAAACCGCGCTGGTGTTATTGAACAAAGCCAATAAATCTGCCTCGTTCAATGTGTCGCAGTTTATGCAAGAAGGACAGTGGCAAGAGCAGTTAAGTGGCGAGAGCCAGCTGATACAAGTGGGTGGTTCGCTCGTTACCACCGTAGCGGCTAACGGTGTTCAGGTATGGGTGCGTGACGGCGCGATTACGGGCGATGAGCTTATGGCTACTCTTTTGGACCAAATGAAAAGGCAATAAAAAGCGAATCAGCAACACCCTAGTTTCCACAAAGCTAGTTAAACCAAACCAAAGAGGGTGCGTTCAGGCACCCTTTATCGTTTTTATAGCTCTACTCGCTACCGCACGACTGGCGAATGATAATTTCAGCTGGCATGAGATAGTCTTCTACTTTTTCGTTGTTAATGGCCCTTAACAACGTGTCGACCAATAATTCTCCTGCTAGATTCGTATTTTGTTGCACTGTAGATAATGCGGGGGTGGTGTATGCAGACACGGCAATATTGTCGTAGCCTACCACTGCTACATCATGTGGCACGTTGATGTTTTCCTGTCTCAGGGCGCGCAGTGCCCCCATTGCGATTAAATCTGACGCGCACACAATGGCCTCTGGTAATTCATTACACTCTATTAATGAACGAACAGCATCAGAGCCGTCATCTTCTGTAGAAATGGCGTTTCGCTGAACACTTCTCGTAGTGAGGTTATGTCTTTTTAATGTATCGTTGTAGCCGCGATATCGAGCCATAAATTCTGGTGCATGAACGCCATTATCGCCGATAAAGGCAAAGGTTTTTTTACCTAACGCGATTAAGTGCTCGGTAATACTTTGTCCACCTTGGTAGTTATCGCAGCCAATACTGACTCCAGGGTGGTCTTTATCAGGCGCGCCCCAACGAACAAAATGGGTACCCTGTGACTCAAGCTGTGCCACTTTCGTTTGATAGTCCGTGTAGTTGCCATACCCTAATAAAATTATGCCGTCTGCTTTATTCGAGTCTTCATATTCTGCGTGCCAATCGTCTTCTAAATTTTGAAAGGAGACTAAAAGGTCATAATTCGCTTTTGCACAGGCACGTGTAATACTGCCCAGCATGGCAAGGAAAAATGGATTTATCATCGAGTCGTCTGAGGTGGGATCCTCAAAAAGTAAAAGAGCAATAGTGCTACTCTTTTGTTTTCTTAAATTGCTCGCACTTTTATCGACCTTATAATTCAATTCCTGTGCGATTCGCTGCACGCGCTCTCTTGTTTCTAAATTTACCAGAGGGCTGTTGTTAAGTGCTCTTGATACGGTAGATTGCGAAACTCCGGCCAAATGAGCGATATCAAAAGAGGTCGCTTTTTCTTTCATAAACATCAATTCTCGCTACAACGACATTGTTGTCATCGAAAATAGAGTAACACATTTTTCCCTTATGTCTTGTTTTTGAACTGTGAAGCCCGAAGGTGAATTATCGGCGCATCCTTTTGCAAAATAGCTTGCGCCATTCATTTCGCTATCATCTTTAGTGTGGTGTTTAATGTGGGAGGTAGCAATATCTGTTTCTGTCGGCGGTTATTCAGCCACTTGTCAGCGTTAAATGAATAAAACGTGGTTGAAGCATTTGTGTCAGTGGTATACTCACGACATTAATACATTTACTTGTGCATAAGGGGAACATGCGAATGGCCGAGACTGAGCATCGTCCGACCAATTTTATCCGTCAAATCATTGATAAAGATCTTGCCAGTGGTTTGCATGACTCAATAAAAACGCGGTTTCCGCCGGAGCCAAATGGCTTTCTTCACATTGGTCATGCGAAATCCATTTGCTTGAACTTCGGTATTGCGAAGGATTACACGGGAACCTGTAACCTGCGTTTTGACGACACGAATCCAGCGAAAGAAGATATTTCTTTTGTTAACTCAATTAAAGAAGACGTTAAATGGCTTGGTTTTACATGGAGCGGTGATGAGCGTTATTCCTCTAACTACTTCGACCAGCTTCACGGCTTTGCAAATGAATTGATTGATAAAGGTTTAGCTTACGTCGATTTTTCTAGCCAGGAAGTCATGCGTGAACTGCGCGGTACCTTGAAAGAGCCGGGCAAAAATAGCGCCTATCGGGACACAGATGTAGAAACGAATAAACGTGAATTCGCCAAAATGACCGCCGGTGACTATGCTGAAGGCGAATGCAGCCTTCGAGCGAAAATCGACATGTCTTCACCGTTCATGTGCATGCGCGACCCGGTTATTTACAGAGTGAAGCATGCTCATCATCACCAAACCGGTGACAAGTGGTGTGTGTACCCAATGTACGACTTTACTCACTGTATATCAGATGCCATCGAGGGCATTACGCATTCGCTGTGTACATTAGAATTCCAAGACAACCGCCGCTTATACGACTGGGTAATTGAAAATATTTCTATTGATTGTAGCCCTAAGCAGTATGAGTTCTCTCGTCTTAACTTGGAATACACGGTACTAAGCAAACGTCGTCTTATTCAATTGGTCGATGAGAAGCACGTTCATGGCTGGGATGACCCACGTATGCCAACGGTAGCTGGCCTGCGACGCCGCGGGTATACGCCAGGCTCTATTGTTGAGTTTTGTAAGCGTATCGGCGTGACTAAAATGGATAACATGGTTGAAATGTCTATGTTAGAAGCCTGTATTCGCGATGACTTAAACGTGAATGCACCTCGCGCAATGGCGGTACTAGACCCTGTAAAAGTGGTTATTGAAAACTACGAAGAAGGCGCTACTGAAACTTTGGCTGCTCCCAATCATCCAAGTGATGAATCAATGGGGACGCGGGACATCACGTTTAGTCGTGAAGTTTGGATTGAAGCCGAGGATTTCCGTGAATCGGCAAATAAAAAGTTCAAGCGACTCGTTCTTGAAAAAGAAGTTCGCCTTCGCAACGCCTATGTAGTAAGAGCAAATCGTGTAGAAAAGGACGAAGAGGGCAATGTAACTACCATTTATTGTACCTACGATCCGGATACCTTGGGCAAAGATCCTGCTGATGGCCGTAAGGTGAAAGGGGTTATTCACTGGGTAGACGCAGTTACGGCAAAAGCGGCAGAGTTCCGTTTATACGACCGCTTGTTTAATGTACCAAATCCAGCTGCCGAAGAAGACTTTACTGATGCTATCAATTCAGATTCTCTTGAAATCAAACATGGATGGGCTGAAGCCTGTTTGGCCGATAACGTACCTGATGTAGGTGCATGGCAATTTGAGCGTACCGGTTATTTCTGTTTAGATAACGACAGTACTGCTGAAAAACCTATATTTAACCGCACGGTAGGTTTGCGAAATACCTGGGCAAAAATGGAAGGCTAGTTAAACGCTTCGTTTAACCATGAAAAGCCGCGTTCACGCGGCTTTTTTGATTCTGTTGACTTGTGTTAATACAACGTTGTGTAAAAACTTATCTGTGTCAATTCTATTGGCTTGGATTACTTTGGTTGGCAATCTAGGGACTCACCGTTAACATCCGCGCTATCTCTACCCATTAAATACAAGTAGGTAGGCATAATATCTTCTGGCGTTTTTAATATTTCAGGGGTTTCTGCCGGGAAAGCTTTGGCGCGCATATTGGTTCGCGTAGCACCAGGATTGATACAGTTAAAACGAATCTTTTTATTCTGATATTCGTCTGCCAGTGTTTGCATAACCCCTTCGGTAGCAAACTTAGATACGGCATATGTCCCCCAGAACGCGCGGCCTTTTCTACCTACACTCGACGTGGTGAAAATCACTGAAGCGCTCTCAGATTTTAAAAGCGCAGGGAGCAAAGCCTGAGTCATGTAGACCATACCGTTTAGGTTTACCTGCATGACATCTTGCCACTCTTGTGCGTCAATATCTTTAAATGCACTTAAGTGACCAAGAATAGAGGCGTTGTGAAGTACGCCATCTAAACGACCGAACTGGTCTATAATCGTCTGCGTCATCTGTTGATAATGACTAGGAGTTGCACCCTTTATATCTAAAGGTACGATAGCAGGCTCTGCGCCGCCAGCATTGACTATTTCATCGTAAACGGCTTCTAGTTTCGCGACAGTTCGGCCAAGCAAAATACACGTAGCGCCGTGTTTTGCGTAAGTTTTTGCCGCTTGTGCGCCAATACCATCACCGGCTCCTGTTATTAGTATTATTTTGTTCTCAAGTAGATGATGAGGGGCTTGATAGTCGTTCATTTCATTCCTTAGCTGTGCCCGATAGGCAGGCGTTACATACAGTCGCGGTTATTTGCGTGATCATACTCATACTGACAGACAAGTAAAGCAGCCGATAGGGGGGAACAATGATTAACAGGAAAGGAGAACATAAAAAAACCGATATCATCGCTGATATCGGTTTTTACAATTTTAATGAACAAAGCTAAACATTATTCATCAAATGAGGAGTTAATCTACATTTAGTTAGCGATAACTGACTCGTCAAAAATAACGACTGTTTCGCCACCAGTAGAGATAAACGCAGCCGCACCGCGTTGCATCTCAGTTGTTGCACCTGCACTAGGGCTTGGGTTTAACAATGAAGAATGCGAACCTTCGATAAAGCGAACTAAACCGTTACCCGGTGTCGTTGTTGATACGCCCATAACGCCTGCAAACTTAGCCAGTGGCTCAGTACCCGCAAACGTAGGTGCATTTACCGTAGAGTTAGGAATAACCTGATCAGGTAGCGCTGTGCTGCCGTCATCATTTGTACCGCCACCAATAACTTCATGGATGACAAAGTCAGAGTTCTCAGCAAGAAGACCGGCAAAGTTATTCGGATCAGACGCGTCTGTAATCGTTTGAGCGGCAAAAGCGAACTGTGCGAAGGTAGCATCGACACTGGCTTTTGTTGCTGCATCAAGACCCGCGTAGAACTCGACGTAAGCAGGCACAAGTGCTTGCTCAGCAGTCAGTTCATTTGCTTGCGCGTATTGGCCAACGAAGGCGACGAAGTCTGCCGAAGAGGCGGCAAGAAGGTTTGATTTGATTAAGTTACCAAATGCTACAGATTCTAATAAAAAGGCTGCTGTACCGCCACCAGGCACACTAAATACCGCGCTATTGAACGCAAACATACCGTCAAAGTTAGCAAGCGGGTTACCCTCACCAAATGACTCGTTTGACATTGCTACGCTGCTTATACCAGTAATTGAACCTAAGCTTTGGCCTACAAATGATACGTCATTAGCGTTAAGTTTTACCGAACCACCTGTGGTATCAACAACCGCATTTAAGCCAAGACGAAGCCCCATTACATCAACAACGCTCTGACGGTTGTTGTCACGGGTCGTTAGCAATGAAGCTAGGTTGAGGTAATCCGTTGGATTTCCGCCAACAGCCGCTGATGCGTTGACCATTTCGCCGTCGATCATAAAGCCACGACTACCGTGAAGTGGGTGATCGATAGCAACCGTTGCGTACCCTGCTAATGATAATGCACCTGTAATCGCTAAGAAGTCTTCTTTGCGCGAGGTAATACCATGTTGCAAAATAACAACAGGCCAGCCTGCTTCAGGAACCGCCGCGATAGGGCTCACGCCAGACGCTGGGTTAGCGGCAACAATATTGATCACGTTGATATCAGGAACAGTAACTTGAACATCAAGCGTTTCAGTACCGTCTGGGTTACTACCTTTACGTGCAGGAATTGGGCTATAACGTGTTACATGGCGTAAGTCATTAATGCCTAGGTTAGTAAGATCTAAGTCTAATAATGTACCGCCGCTTGCTAGTTGGCATAGCTCATTATTTGGACCAGTAGTAATCGTACCGTTTGCAAGCAAGGCTCCAATGCTTTCTGCACCAATAGTTTGCAGTGCTAGACCATTAGTACACGCTGCAGTCCAACGACCATTAAGCGGATCTGCTGGGTCAATGTAATAAGGTAAGTCAATACTACCTTGCTTCATCGACGCTGCACAAAAAGGTGCTACCTGTGAGAAAACCTGTGTAGCAGTAGGGTTCAACGGAGACGCTGGGTTTAATACTGCAGATACAAGGCCTGAACACGTATTTAGACCAACTGCTTGCAGTTGTGCCAACGTCGCACTGCCTAATAGCGTCGGTGCTAATGCGTCAAACGCCGTATCGACCGGCGCTTCACCAATTGGAAGTACCGGCAATGTGCCTGCTGCAACTGCTTGTGCTGGTGTTGCACCTTGTGAAAGCGCAGTGGCAAATGGCGCAATCGCGAGCGATTTAATTGTCTCGATGATCTCGGTAGTCGATTGTGTTGTGAATGTGTAACTAAATACGAGTGAATCGGCACTTACGCCAGCTTGTGAAGTAAGCACACCTTCATACGAATTAATAAGCCCTTGCAAACTAAGTTGTGACTCAGTTGAAAGAGGGAAGTTATTAATGTCTTGGCGCAGACTCTCGTAAGCCGTAGATGGTTTAATCGATTGGCCATCGCTTGCTTTAAGCCCGTCGGTAACCGCTACATAGTAGGTGGTTGATCCTTTGAGCGGTTTAAGCGGGATGACTGCTACGTCGTTGCCGCTCGCCTGAGTGACGAAGTCTACACCGAATGTCAGTTCTTCATATACTTTACAGCCAGAGATTGGCGGTGCAGTCCTACAGTCAGCATCATTCAAGTCGCCTCCAATAGCCCCTTCAAATAAGCGAACAGAACCTGGCGCAGCAGCTGAGTCTGCATCCAGCGTAATGCCAGCAGGGTGAGAAGTGGAGAAAGTAAATGGATGCTGCGTAGACCAACCATCGAGCGCGCCTAGTGCTGCCGAAGGGTTGCCAAAGTCAGGTATTCCATTTGCAGCTTGACCCGCTATTTCATCAGGCATTTCTAATGTACCGTCATCTGTTTGCTCTACCAGAGCAAAAAACAAATCACTTGGCACGTTAAGGACGCTACCGGCAGGGTCAAACAAAATTCGTGAGGCTGGACGCTCTATAGCGGTTTCCGCTTGAATTGTTTCTAAGTCATCTCCGCCACCGCAACCAGCGAGCACAAATGCTGCAGAGATACTTGTGCTGATTAACAGTTTTTTCATTCTTTCTCCCAAGATACTAAGGTGAGTTGTCAACTCGATTGTTTCTTCGCCCAATAATTGGTGGACAACTATTGTTCGAACAGACTACTAACAAGTATGACCAGTTATTATTCATTTCATAGTATTGACTTTGTTATCTATTTGCAAAGGTTTGTTAAGTATTTGTTAGGGGTATCAATCAATACTCTGAAAATGATATTTCGGCGGAAAACAAAAAGAGATGTTTGCCTTTACACAAAACAAGCGTAAATCTTAACCTTTTAGAAATACAGACTGATTTGCTTACATTATGTTTAAGGTAAAGATACGAAGTTAGGTGAAGATATGAATGCTTGGATGTATGATAAATGGTAACTTACGGTTATTGCAGTTATTTAACGCGTTTATATTACAACGTCGATAATTTTATAAGATTTTTACTAGGAGTAAGATTTGGAGTTTTTGTACGAATATGGCTTGTTTGTAGCCAAAGCGGTTACCTTGGTGGTTGCGTTTGTGGTTGTTGTTGCAACCATTGTTGGCGTAGCAAATAAGCAAAAACACGGTAAAGGGCAGTTAGAGATTACCTCAATCTCAGATCAGCTAAAGGACATTACGCAATATGCTAAGCAAGTACTGCTAGACAAAAACTCGGCGAAAAAACTAGCGAAAGAGCAAAAGAAAGAAGAAAAAGCGAAAGGCAAGCAGAAGAACGACGATCCGAAGCCGCCTAGATTGTATGTCATCGACTTCAAAGGTTCGATGGATGCAGGCGAAGTGGATAACCTAAGAGAAGAAATTACCGCAATTTTGTGTGTTGCAGATAAAGATGATGAAGTTCTAGTGCGTCTTGAAAGTGGCGGCGGTGTTGTTCACGGTTATGGTCTTGCTGCCTCTCAGCTTCAGCGCATAAAACAAAAAGGGCTTAAACTGACCGTGTCGGTTGATAAAGTAGCAGCAAGCGGCGGTTATATGATGGCCTGTGTAGCTGATAAGCTTCTCGCCTCTCAGTTTGCTTATATTGGCAGCATTGGTGTGTTGGCGCAGCTTCCAAACTTTCATAAGCTATTAAAGAAAAACGATATAGAGTTTGAGCAACATACCGCGGGTGAGTTTAAAAGAACCCTAACGGTGTTTGGTGAAAATAACGATGAAGGGCGCGCTAAGTTCAAAGAAGAGATTGAAGAAATTCATGTGTTGTTTAAAGACTTTGTCCATAGCCAGCGACCAGATATGAACATCGACCGTGTAGCGACAGGTGAGTATTGGCCCGGTACCAAAGCCAAAGAGCTTGGTTTAATCGATGATATTACAACCTCTGACGACTACATTTTATCGCATTATCCTGAACGAGAAATTTTTAGTGTTAAGTATTCAGTGAAAAAGAATGTGGCTGAAAAGCTTGGCATGTCAGCAGCGTCAGTGGTTGAACGTGTAATCATGAAATCGTGGAGTAAAGCCAGACACTGGTTTTAATCGGCAAATGAAAGTGGGGCAGTGATTGCCCTGCTTTATGAGCAAAAAAGAAAGAAAAAATGGCACGGCAAACGAAAAACGACATTCTCGACGCTGCAGAGTGTTTGTTCTCCCAAAATGGCTTTTCACACACTTCAATGCGAAAAATAACCACCCGGGCAGGAGTTAACCTAGCGTCTGTCAACTACCATTTTGGCAGCAAAAAAAATCTTATTCAGGCTGTATTTAAACGCTATTTTGACCAACTTATGCCTAAGATCGACACCTGCTTAGCCTCTTTTGAATCTCCCAAAGGAGCCCAAGGCGTCGAAAAGCTGCTCTACTCACTTATTCCACCTATGCTTGAGCTTAATACCGTAACTGAACACGGCACAGCTAACTTTGTTAAACTACTGGGTAGAGGGTACAACGAGACTCAAGGTCATTTAAGACGTTTTATCATGACCGACTATGGCGCAACGGTGCGAGCACTCGTTACTGCCATTCAACACTGTTTACCCCATGTCCCAGAGGAAGAGCTCTTTTGGCGTTTGCATTTCGCCATAGGTAGCTTCGTCTTTTCCATGGCATCAAGCCAGGCACTCACCGAAATCGCCGAATCTGATTTTCAAAAGCACGTTGAAATCAGCGAAGTCATTGCCCATTTAGTGCCCTTTGTAGCGCAAGGCTTAGCAGGAATACAATAACGAGCATCTCAAAACAAGTAGGAAGCCAAAACCTAGCGAGGTTTTGCCATGATTTTTCCGTTCTTATTTTGCTACTCTTATTTTGTTACTCTTATTTTGTTATTGTGCTGTCCTGTTCGAGGCTTTGCTTTGTGCCTGCACCTTTGTCTTTGCCAATAAAGAACTTAGCGGCAAAACTTCCAACACAAAGTATAATAAATGCTCATGGCTTTTATACCGTTTTTTACATTCTGTCTAATTTTCAAGCTCATGCTTCAAAGGAGTTCACGTGTCGATTACTAATCAAGCGCTTAAAACATACCTAGACGGGTTACTCAGAGCTAATGAAATAAGTGATTACTGCCCAAACGGCCTTCAAGTTGAGGGCGCGACAGAAATCACAAAATTAGTTACGGGAGTGACGGCATCGAAAGCGTTAATTGATGAAGCTATTAAGCGAAATGCCGATGCTATTTTGGTCCACCACGGCTATTTCTGGAAAGGCGAGTCTCAAACCATTACCGGCATGAAAAAGCAGCGATTAAAGGCGTTGATTGAAAACGACATTAACCTGTATGCCTATCATTTACCCTTAGACGTTCACCCCGAACTTGGTAATAATCGTCAGCTAGCGGACCTATTGGGGATAAAAAATATTGCAGCGGTGACGTCAGTTAAGCCCACCGGTGTTTTAATGCAGGGGGAATTTGAGACCGCGTCTACCGCTTGCGAGTTACAAGATTCATTACGCTCTTTACTGGGGCGCTCTGTATTACTTGAGGGCAGTGACGCAAAGCCAATAAAAACCTTAGCGTGGTGTACTGGTGGCGGGCAGGGATTTATAGAGCAAGCCGTGGAATTAGGCGTGGATGCATTTATTACCGGAGAAGTGTCTGAACAAACCATTCATACGGCAAGAGAGATGGGTATTGCCTTTTTTGCAGCTGGACATCATGCTACAGAGCGCTATGGTGTAAAGGCATTGGGAGAGCACATCGAGTCTCATTTTGATATCTCCGTAGAATTCGTTGATATAGACAACCCAGCCTAATTATCTCCCTACAGGATTTGAACTCACACTATGATTGATGACCATATTTTTAACGGCATCGCTGATAAGTTTGCCAAAAATATTTACGGTACTACCAAGGGAAAGCTTCGCCATACCTTGCTTTGTGATGTATTAGCTGACCATCTTACTGCCAACAGTAAGGTACTTGAGATAGGTGGTGGCACGGGGGTAATGGCTGCACATTTAGCTTCAATGGGGCATAGCGTTGTGTTAACCGATGCATCAAGTGATGTACTTCAACAAGCGAGAGAGCTTGTTGCCCACAGTGACAATGACAACATTCGAGCAAACATTGAGATAAGGCAAGAGTTTCTTCAAGAGATAACCGATTTTAAACCCTTCAATGTGATTATTTGCCATGCCGTATTGGAATGGTTAGACAACCCCCATGAGGCGTTATCTTCTATTTATGACCGTATGGAGCCAGGGGCGGTATTAAGTTTAAGCTTCTTTAACCATCACGCCAATTTGTTTGCCAATGCCATTTATGGCAATTTCGATTACATTGAAAAAGGCATGAGGGCTAAAAAGCAGGTTCGATTAAATCCAAAGCAGCCTCTTTCTGCAGTGAAAGTACTTAACCACTGCGAATCACTCGGTTTTACTGTATTGGATAAAGCGGGTATTCGATGCTTTCATGACTACATGCGCGACATCTCTCACCAAACCACTAAGTATGATGACTTGCTGGCCCTGGAGAGGAAATACCACAAATCCGACCCCTACATGTGGCTAGGCAAATACTTTCAGCTCATTGTAAGAAAGTGATATCGCGCTTTGCTTATCACTAACAACTAACAACTAACCGCTAGCCACTAGCCGATTTTATTCAATTTCATTTTTCACTTGTCCCCAGACTAAAAATGAGAATATTAATGTGCCACCAACTACATTGCCCAAAAATACGGGAAGAAAAAATCCAAATGTGGCATCCATCAACCCAAGTTTCCCCAGCCACATGAGATAGGCCATCTCAACGGAGCCTGCCACAATGTGGGTAAAGTCTCCCGCAGCGATTAACCATGTGAATACCAGAATAATCATAAAGGCTGATGACTCGGATTGGGGGATCATCCAAACGATCGCTGCGATAAGGATCCCTGCGGGGATGGCCTTGTAAAAACTATCTAAGGGAGGCATGAAAACAGCGTGTTCGCTCAGAGAGAGCATAGCTGGCGCCACATCGTTAGGTAATGCTGGTGTAAACACATACAACGCCGTTATCAAAAAAGCGCCAATCACATTTGCTGCCAACACAATGCTCCACAGCTTTGCCACGCAGAACATGTTTTTCTTTTTAAAATCTTCTATGAGTGGGAGAACGGTCGTTATTGTATTTTCGGTGAATAATTGCATTCGGCCCAATATCACCAGCATGAAACCAAGGCTATACCCAATGTTTTCAATTAAATAAGCATAAGGTGCATCGGGCAGGTACGTGCGAAGAATTGCTTCCCCAAGCACTGAAAATGAAATTAAGATACCGGCGGCTATTCCCGACCATAACAAGCTTTGAGTCGGTCTAGTGAGTTCCTCTTGCCCTGCTTGTTTTATCGCTTCGTAAACAATACGGGATTTTGGCTGCGACAAATCTTCTACTTCACGAGCCAATTTATTGCTCTCAGTGTCATTGCTCTCGGCGTTATTACTTTTTGAATTTTTGCTTTCAGCGCTTTTACGTAGTTCTGTTTCTTCCGACATAGTTTGACAATCACTCCGCTTGAATATTCAGCCCGACCGCGCTGTCGATGTCCACCTTCGAATACAAGATGCTTGTACAATATTCTCGTCCAATATAGAAGGCGCATGCAAAGCGATTTGATATTGGCATCAAAGGTAGTTAACAGTGTGTCATTTAAACTTTATCTGAGGGATAACGGATCATCCGGGGTCTTGTTCTTTACCAGAATATAGTTGTCAGAAAATCAAGTCGTTAACTTGCCGATTAAAAATGTAATTTGACTGGAACCCACGATTAAAAATAAAATACTGTATAAGCGTACAGTATTGTGGTTTTTTATGAAAGTTATACCTATCAAAGCACAAGCAGGATTAGTGGGGTTCGAAAGCCCTGCTGCAGAATACATAGAGATGGAGTTGAGCCTTGACGAGTTGCTCATCGATAAACCCTCAGCCACATGGGTCGGAGTCGCTCAAGGTACGTCAATGGAGTTAGACGGTATCTTTGATGGTGATGTGCTGATCATTTCACGTGCTGAGCAGGTCAAACACATGTCTATCATCGTTGCGGTACTCAACGGCGTATTTTGCTGTAAACGACTAGACATGGAGCGTCGTGCGCTACTCTCTGCACAATCCGACGCATTACCGTACTTTATACAAGAGGGCGATGACTTTTCGCTTGAAGGAGTAGTAACACGTTCAGTGAGAATTCACGTGCCGCTTAACAAGAAGGTAGGGGCCTAGTGTTTTTTTTATGTGATGCGTCGGGGTTTTATTCATCAGCAGAAAAAGTGATGCGGCCAGACCTGCGTAACAAGCCAGTGATCACCCTTAGCAATAACGATGGCTGTGTGGTGGCAGTATGTCCACTAGCGAAACGATTAGGCATTAAGAAATTCGTACCTTATTTTCAGGTGAAAGACGTCGTTAAAAAATACGGGGTAACGGTAACCAGTTCAAACTACGAACTATATCATTCTCTGAGTACCAAAATGATGGACACCATCGGCCAATTCGCCGATGACATACACGTATATTCCATAGACGAAGTGTTTGCGCGCTTTAACACTGCGCTTTCTCACGAAAGTTGGATGGCGCTAGGCCGTGAAATCAGACAAACCGTATGGAAGGAAGTGAGATTACCTGTCGGGGCAGGGGGAGGACTAACCCCTACGTTAGCCAAAGCAGCCAGCCACGCTGGTAAACGGCTGCCTGGATATAATGGTGTTGCAGTTATTGATAGCGAGCAGAAGCGTGTAGATATTCTGCGGCAAATGGATGTTACTGATGTGTGGGGGGTAGGTCGCCGCTTAGGGCAAAAGTTAACAGCCCTTGGTATTCACAATGCGCTGCAGCTGTCGCAACAGTCTCCAGCTCGGATAAGAAAGCAGTTTTCAATTTTACTGGAAAATACGGTTAGAGAATTAAACGGTGAGCTTCGTATACACTGGGATGATGTGAGGCCTGATAAACAACAGATTTACAGTACCCGTACTTTTGGTGCACGAGTGACAACTAAAGCAGAATTACACAAGGCGATCATAGGGCATTGCGAGAGCGCAATGCGTAAGCTGCGTAAACAACGTGGGTTGACAAAAGCGATCACGGCTTTTGCATCTAACTCGCCCCATGATGACACCCGCTATTATCGAAAGTCGGTATATCATCAGTTTGCGGTGCCCACCATGGACACCCGTATAGTGACTAACGCTATTCCTGCGATAATAGATAAAATTTATAAGCGCGGAATTTGTTTTTATCGCTGTGGCATGGGTCTTGTCGAGATTTTACCCGCGGCTAATTATCAAGCTGATCTTTTTGCCGAGAACAAAGATAACCCTAAACTGATGAATGTGCTCGACGCTGTAAATGATAGGTACGGTAAAAACACCCTTCAAATCGCATCAAAGGGTTTTACTAAAGCGCATGAAATGAAGCGACAGTTTATCACTCAACGAGCGACCACCCGATGGAGTGACATACCTACCATAAAATGTTGAATTACAGGTGATGAAAAACAGTGACTCACAATAAATCAACGGTGTGATTTATTCACAATGCAACAATATTGTTGTTATTTATAATATTATCTAATGTAACGTGGGCTATTTCATTAAGCGCTTCAGCGGTAAAAAAACCTTGATGACCTGTAATCAATACATTGGGAAAGGTCGTCAGGCGCTGAAAGTTGTCATCTTGGATGATATCTTGAGAGTGGTCGGTAAAGAATAACTCTGATTCCCTCTCGTATACGTCTAATCCAAGGTAGCCAATTTTCTTACTTTTGAGCCCATCTATTATTGCTTTGTCGTCCACAAGACCGCCTCGCGATGTATTGATTAGCATGACCCCATTTTGCATTTTGTGAAGCGACTCGCTATTTATCATGTGATGGCTGTTTTCAGTTAGCGGACAGTGTAAAGATATAATCGTACTTTCAGCAAATAGAGTTTCTAAGTCTACATACTGCGCACCTAAGTCTTTTGCTTCATCGCTTTCATTAGGGTCATAACAAAGAATACGACAGCCAAAGCCATGTAAAATGCGAATAACCGAACAACCAATCTTACCTGTGCCGACCACGCCAACAGTTTTGTTGTGTAGCGTAAATCCCAAAAGGCCGTTTAGCGCAAAGTTACCCTCTCTCACTCTATTGTAGGCTTTATGAGTTTGTCTATTTAGCGTAAGAATTAGGGCAAGAGTGTGCTCGGCAACAGTTTCTGGGCTATATGCCGGTACTCTACTTACTTGTATGCCATAGTCATGTGCCGCCTTAATATCCACGTTGTTAAAACCGGCGCAACGCAGCGCAACATGTTTTACGCGGCACTGCGCAAGCGCTTTAATTGTTTCAGCGCCAATATCATCATTCACAAATGCAATGACCACATCATATCCTTCGCATAAATGGGCGGTTGTTGCTGCTAGCCCGTGAGCGAAGTAAGTGATGGTGACAGCGCGGCTATTGGCAGAATCGGCGCTCTTCCTGGCACCATTCATTGCGCGTTCAAACACCGCTTTGTCATATTCTTGCGTACTGAAACACGCAACGTGTATTGTTTCGTTATCTTTCATGCGTTTCCTTTGTAGTTATGCATCAAATCTATTTTCTTCACGCTACGCCTTTGAGCTATACCTCAAATTAATAAAGCCCTACTCATAAAGCCTTTTTTAAAAATAGCTAGGGAAGTAGTGTTACGATATCTTTCTCAATATCTTCAGGTTTCATCGTTGGCGCGTAACGCTTTATTACATCACCTTTGTCGTTAACTAAAAACTTAGTGAAATTCCATTTAATGCGTTTACTGCCAAGCAGTCCGGGGGCATCATTCTTTAGTTCAGTAAAAAGTGGGCTCTCATTAGGACCATTAACCTCAATTTTTTTAAATAATGGAAAAGACACGCCAAAATTCATTTCGCAAAATTGCGCAATATCACTATCGCTGCCTGGCTCTTGATGACCAAACTGATCGCAGGGAAAACCCAGTACTTCAAAGCCTCTGTCTTTATATTTTGAATACAGTGACTCAAGGCCTTTGTATTGAGGGGTGAAACCACATTTACTGGCGGTATTAACGATAAGCAGTGTTTTCCCCTTATACTGCTCAAGAGCAATATTTTCACCACTATTACTTGTTACAGTATGCTGATAAATAGTCAATTTCTTTCCTTTATATTTTTGTTAGTGTGAATTCTGATATTCTATTCGCCAAAGGCGCATAGCTTCTACTGTAAACAACAAGAGAGTATTTTGCATGTCAGATTTAAAAGTAAGCTTTCTAGGACTTGGGGTGATGGGGTTTCCTATGGCCGGGCACTTAGTGAATGCAGGCTACAAGGTCACCGTTTACAACCGTACAGCATCGAAGGCAGAGCATTGGCTAGCAACATACCCAGGTGTCGCGAGCTCAAGTGCTATGGCAAAAACCCCTGAGGAAGCCGCTGAAGGTGCTGATATTGTATTTATGTGTGTTGGTAACGACAATGACGTTAGAGAAATAGGTACCCGTGCGCTTAGCAGAATGAAATCTGATGCGGTGTTAGTAGACCATACTACCGCCTCAGCTGATATTGCTAGAGAGCTAGATGCCGCATGCCGAAAGCAAAAGGTACACTTTTTAGATGCGCCGGTTTCTGGTGGGCAGGCAGGTGCTGATAATGGACAACTCACCATTATGGTGGGTGGAGAAGAAACAAGTTTTCATCGTATTCAGCCAGTGATGAATTCTTATGCTCGCCATAGTCAGCTACTTGGAAAGTGTGGCAGTGGCCAACTTGCAAAAATGATGAATCAAATTTGTATCGCAGGAATTGTTCAAGGGCTATCTGAAGCGTTACATTTTGGGCAAAAAGCCGGTCTTGACTGTAACGCAGTTATCGATGTCATTAGCAAAGGCGCTGCACAATCGTGGCAAATGGAGAATCGCGCTAGCACTATGCTATCTAACACTTACGACTTTGGTTTTGCTGTTGACTGGATGCGCAAAGATTTAGGCATTGCATTGGATGAGGCAAAACGAAATGGATCGACCCTCGCGCTAACGGCATTGGTAGATCAATATTACGCCGATGTACAAAAATTGGGTGGCGGTAGATGGGATACGTCAAGTTTGCTAACGCGACTGAAGTAAACTTGAATAAGCTGCGCACTCGCCTGAGAGCTATCCATTTGCTCTCACAGACAAGGTAAGTTGAGCGAGTCGCGCGGTGTTTGACTCGCTAAGCGAAAGCTTAGAAAGAGTGCTGAGCAATTGGTGAATATTAAATCGTCGGTAGACGGCGGTATCCGCTTCAATCATACATTGTAGTAAGTTGAGGCCGAAGGCAGCAGTAGCAGGCGACAGTTGAAATGCATCATAAAAATGCTTCATGGCCTGAGCATATAAGCCGTCAATAAAAAGTTGGGTACCAGTATCGTTTATCGCTACCGCATGCTCATGGTTAAGGCCTAGGCGTTCACCTCCTGAAAAAATAGACTCCTCGTTCATTACCTGCTCAGAAATACTCTGAATATCGCTGTTTTTCTGTTTTGCCATCAGTAACAATTCACCGGCGCGACGCTCATCACCCAAACTGTGATGTACCTTTGCCGCGACAACTAGCATAGAAGGTTCGGTTCTAAGGTGGTTATCCATATAGTCAGGTTCAAGGAAATTAGCCGCCTTTTCCAAATCCCCATCGAGTACCGATGAAAAAGCGAGAAGGTAGTCCCGCTTTTGCAACATTTGCGTGTCGGCTTGGTTTCGTCCGGCAATGCCAACCAGTTTGCGAGCTTGAGATAAGCTTTCTTCTCGATTAGTTTGTGGGGAATCCTCTGCAAGAAGCAAATAAAATTCTGCTAGCTCGAAAGTGAAGTCATTGAATCTATCTTTTGCTGACCGATGAAGAGCCCTCTTCTTTTGCAGTAAATCGATGGCCTCTACTACTTTATCTTGTTTCTGGAACGCGAGGCTTTTCAGTTTGGCTGCTGGTAAACTTAGTTCACTAAACTTGATTTGCTCTAGGTACTTTTCAACATCCTCATAGGAATGTTGTTCAAAAGAAAGAGACGCCAGCCATTCGAATGCTTCGTCTCTTGCTAAGCTGGAATTTACCATGGAACTAAGCTGATTTTTGCACTCAGGCCATTGACCAGCCGCATATTGGCATTTTATTTTTCCCCACTGTGCCCACAGTACTTTATCTGAACGACTTAGGATGTCGTCGTAAATATTCAGCGCACGTTGAACTTCACCATTATTGAATAATAACCGAGCATACAATTTGCGAATATCTGAAACCAGGCGAGGGGGAATACCTTCTTTGATCTTAGCCCTTATTACGCCTATGGCTCTTTCAAGCTGTTTATTATCGAGTGCTTCTAATACGTTTTTTACGAAATCGCGATAGTAGAGGTAATGTTTTATCTGACGGGAAAGTGATGCAATAGTGTACGGTTTAATAAGCAACACATCGGGCTGCAAGTCCATGATTCGACCGATGACCTGTGGAGAGCGGTCTGATGTAAGAAAAATGACGCCAGTACTGGGTTTGATAAAGTCTGCTTCTTTTAAACTTTGCAGCCACTCTACGCCCGTTTTTCCCTCGCCTAGGTGATAATCCATGATGAGCAATTCAAAGTTTTGTTTTCGCAAGGCGGCTTTGAGCTCTACTCCCGAGGTGTAGCTACTAACCGATAAATTAGCGATAGACATAACGTGACCGCGCAATGCTGTGCGGGCAGTGGCGTTGTCTTCAACAATAGCTGCTCGTAATTCCACAAAAACCAAGGTTAGTGATAACTCTGTAACTAGCTTACCAGTGAAGGCTCAAGACTGCACGAAACAATAAAAAACTTAGCATCTACATGCGCCATAATTTTAGTTACACGCTATCAGCAGCTTATTATCTGCTATCCGTTCTGTTAAAAAAGTGAATGATTTAACAGCTAATCTAAACACAAATAAAACTACAGATAAAAACGAGTCATTGAAACGTGACGGGCTTTACAGAAACACATTACAAAGGACGGAACGCATTAGACAGCATTTTCGTCACATTTTATTTACGTCATCGCAATTATAATTTAATTAATGTTTTACCTTTACGTTTACGTAAGGGGTAACTTTTAGTTATCGTGTTAATACAGTGTAAAGTCACAATAATGAAAGGCAATCCACATGAACTTTGAATTAAATGATGATCAACTGGCGTATGAAGAAACAGCACGTCAGTTCGCACAACAAGAATTAGCGCCACATGCTGCCATGTGGGACAGAGAACATCACTTTCCAGTTGACGCTATCAAAAAAGCGGGCGAGCTTGGTTTTTGCGGTCTGTATACCCCTGAGGATGCGGGCGGTTTAGGCCTTTCACGTTTAGATGCCTCTATTATATTCGAGCAGTTATCAATGGGCTGTACCACTACTACTGCGATGCTTACCATTCACAATATGGCCACATGGATGATTGCGCTATGGGGCAGCGAGGACGTTAAAGCCAAATGGTGTGACGAGTTAGTCACAGGCGAAAAGCTAGCGTCTTACTGTTTAACCGAACCAGGCGCAGGTTCTGATGCAGCATCACTGAAAACCAAGGCCACAAAAACTGATGATGGCTACGTGCTCAATGGTGCTAAAGTATTCATTTCGGGCGCTGGCAGCACCGACGTACTGGTTGTGATGGCGCGAACGGGCGGAGACGGCCCCTCCGGCGTATCTGCTTTTGCCGTACCGGCAGACAGCGACGGTATCATATACGGTAAAGCCGAAGAAAAAATGGGCTGGAATGCTCAACCAACACGAATGATCACCTTTGATAATGTAAAACTGCAAGACGCATGGCGACTTGGCGACGAAGGTGAAGGGTTTAAAATGGCCATGCAGGGGCTCGACGGTGGTCGTATCAACATAGCAACCTGCTCAGTAGGCACTGCGCAACAGGCCCTGAACGTGGCAAGAGACTATATGAACGAACGAGAGCAGTTCGGCAAGGCTATTGCTGGTTTTCAAGCGCTGCAGTTTAAACTAGCAGACATGGCGACGGAGCTTGTTGCAGCACGTCAAATGGTGCGCATGGCGGCATGCAAGCTTGATAATAACGACGTGGATAAAACCACCTATTGTGCAATGGCTAAACGATTTGCTACTGACGTTGGCTTTAGCGTGTGTAATGATGCACTGCAGCTGCACGGCGGTTATGGGTATATTAAAGAGTATCCATTAGAGAGACATTTCCGTGACGTGCGAGTGCATCAAATTCTAGAGGGCACGAATGAAATCATGCGCGTTATTATTGGTAGACGGTTGTTAGCAGATGAACGCAGCATTCTCTAGTCTCTAGTCTCTAGTCAAAAATCGAAAATCAGGTTAAGGAAGTCGCAATATGGACTCAGTTGTTATCAAAGAAGAACTTTCGGCAAAAAATGGAAGCCATGTTATTGGTCGGCTAACGCTGAACAAACCAAAGGCATTGAATGCGCTTGATTTAGACATGGCAACCATAATGCTGGATGCATTACTGGCGTGGCAAAGCAGAGATGATGTTGTCGCCGTTGTCATTGATGCCGCGGGTGATAAAGCCTTTTGCGCGGGTGGCGATATAGTGTCTATGTATCGGTCTATGGTGGAAGCCGAAGGGGGAGTTCCAGAGTTTTTGGAAACGTTTTTTAAAACAGAATACACCCTTGATTACACCATTCACAACTATGACAAACCCATCATAGTGTGGGGTGCTGGTATCGTGATGGGCGGCGGAATGGGGCTGCTAAGCGGCGCGAGCCACCGTGTTGTAACCGAAACATCACGCCTAGCTATGCCGGAGATCAGTATTGGTCTTTATCCCGATGTAGGGGGGAGTTACTTTCTACCCAGACTACCCGGAAAGACTGGGCTATTTTTAGGGCTAACTGGCGGACAGATGAACGGTGCGGACGCTCGATTTGTTGGGCTAGGTGATGTGCTGGTGGCGTCAACTGAAAAAGACACAATGGTTGATAGCCTGTTACAGCACTCATGGCAGCCAAACGACTTGGCAGGTCAGATTTCTACGTTGCTTGGCGCGTTGAAGCAGCCCAAAGAGCTGCCTCAAGGCAACATAGAAAAACACAGCGACCTCATAAATTCACTTTGCCAAGGCGATAGTGCAGAAGAAGTGGTTAACGCTATATTGAATTGCGATATGCAGGGCGATAAATGGTTAAGCCGGGCTCAATCGACGTTGCAAAAAGGCTCGCCTATTACGATGCACTTGGTGTTCGAGCAGTGTCGTCGTGGTGCATCTATGACCCTCGCTGAGTGTTTCCAAATGGAGGTCAACATGTCATGCCGCTGCGGGGAAAGTGGCGAGTTTCAGGAGGGTGTACGCGCCTTGTTGATAGATAAGGATATGTCACCTAAATGGAAATATGCATCTGTAGACAAAGTGCCAGCAGAGGTTGTTGAGCATTTTTTTAATTCACCATGGACAGAGGAAAACCATCCATTAGCGTCCTTAGGAAAATAGCCAGTGCGTGTTCTGTGCAATAGTCAGGCTACTTCCGGCTAGTTGGGTGTGAAAATCACTGACAGCAAACAGGCCATTGCTGTCAGTGCATTCAATTTGATAAACTTATTGTCATCGCAATCGACCTTAAGACCTCCACTATGTGGCTATGCCCACTTTGTAAAACATCTGTCTCGCTAAACGAAACCCCAATTCGCTGCATCAACAACCACAGCTTCGATAAAGCAAAAGCGGGTTACGTAAACTTATTACCCGTTCAGTTTAAAAAGTCAAAAATGCCGGGCGATGACAAAGCAATGGTAAGGGCAAGAAGAGAATTTCATCAGCGAAACGCTTATAAACCGTTAAAAGACAGAATATGCGAGCTGATCAGTAACCATTTAAGCCCACAAATAAGAAAGCGTGGACGAGTAAGAATCTACGATGCGGGGTGCGGAGAAGGCAGTTATTTGAATGCTGTTGTGGATGGCCTAAGCGAGAAGGGCCCACAAAATCAAGGAGTAGGCGAGCAGGGTTCAGAAAAACAAACCATTGAAGTTGTTGGAGCTGGCAGCGACATTTCAAAAATAGCCGTAGAACTGGCTGCCAAGGCGTTTAAACAACACACATTCGTTGTCGCCAGCAGTTTTGACCTCCCATTAGAGCCAAACAGCCAAGATGTGGTACTTCAAGTATTTGCGCCCGGCAGCAACGACGAATACCAACGGATACTTACACCAGAGCACGGGTTACTGATCACCGTAGATCCGGCTGCAGACCATTTGTACGAAATAAAGCAGCAAGTTTATGATACTCCTGAGAAACATCAGCTTGATGTTAGTGAGCGTGAAGGGTTCTCTCTGGTAACACGAGAGAGACTGCGCTTTAAAATATCCCTTTCAAACAATGATCATGCATTATCATTAGTTAAAATGACGCCATTCTACTGGAAGCTACCTCAAGACAGCATTATGAAGATAGTAGATGGGCTGACTAATGTCACCGCCCATTTTCATGTTCAAGTGTGGAAAAAATGCGAATGAACAAGCCCAACGTTTTGAACACTGATGAAGCAAAGCTGCAAGTGGGAGAGTATGCAGACTCAAGTCAACATGTTCAAACACCATCGAAGATGTATAACAGCATTAGCACAAGTGCACATAGGCAGCACAAAGCGTTGTTTTTAGACCGTGACGGCGTGATAAACGTCGACCATGGATATGTGGGGCATTACGACGACTTTGAGTATGTGAATGGAATTTTTGATGTGGTGAGAATGTATGCCTCAGCAAATTACAAAATTGTTGTTGTCACCAATCAAAGCGGTATCGCCAGGGGGCGCTACACTGAAGCCGACTTTCATGTGTTAATGGATAAGGTAAAAAAAGACTTTGCCAATAATGGAATCTCTGAAATTGCGGTCTATTATTGTCCTCATCACATTGAGGGAAGCGTAGCAAAATACGCAATTGATTGTGCATGCAGAAAACCAAAGGCAGGTATGTTAATACAGGCGTCACAAGAGCTTGGCATAGCACTCATTGATAGCGTACTTATTGGTGATAGCTGGAGAGATATTGAGGCAGCACATGCGGCTGGCCTTAAAAAGAGCGTCTTTCTTTCAGAAAAAGCCATACCAACAGATTCTATTATTGAAGGAGTGCGTAAAATCCAATGTTTACAGCAGCTTACTGCAATAGAGTAGGTGGAGTAAGTCACGAATGAAAAGTGGGTTAACGGTTTCGCATAACCATTAACCCGCTTTTCATTTGTCTATTGAAGGTTATACAGCCTCGTTTTTCGCCCTTTTTGAACCCAAGCACCATGTTCATATCAGTAAGCCTTTTTGAAGCAGCTACTGTCAGCAAGCTAATTTTCACGTGATTTTTTATCAGCTTATTTTTACCTTACTTCAAACAGTACCTTTAAAGCAGCGTGGCTCGCTTAATTCTGTGTAGAAAAGCGAGACAGGTGTTTTATCGCTTGGCTGAGCAAGTCCACATTCAATGCATCGTTACTGCGCTTACCTGAGGCCATTTCTGTTATTTCATAGCTACCGTTGCTTAATACGTCTGTACGTTTTCCAGCATGGAAAACGACAATGCGCTCGCCTGATGTACTGACCAACCAGGGACGTGTTGGCGCAAGCAGACTTTGTCCTGTCGAGTAAAAAGTACTCGGGGCATTGCAGCCAAGTGCATTTAAAATGGTGGGTGCTAGGTCTTCAGTGCTCGCAACGTCCGCATTAAGTGGCAAGTTGCTATAAAGCACGCCCTTACTGTCAGCACTTCCGTAACCTGTAGCAACGATAACATCATGATGCCGTTGTATCGCTCTCTCAATGTAATCCTCAACTTCAACACCTTCCATAAAGGCAATGTGTAAGCCGTCAAGCGCATTTGATTGAGGCTGTTGATAACCAGAAAGTTGTGACATTGGAAATGGGTTATCGCTGTGAACCGATACAGGCATACCTGAGCCTAAGGGAAGCGCCAACATGACGGGGCGTTTTTGAGATAGTGCGTCTTGATAAATTTCCGGCACTCCAAACAAAGCCGTAGTCATCAAACCCTTTAAGCTACTTGCTGTTGAGTAGTAATTTTCAAGCCGATTTAGGTTAAGTGACGTGCTTAAATTATCTATCGCCACATCATCTATCTGAACTACCACTGTAAGATTTTTGCTGGTGTTTACAGAGCAATAAACCGGCTGTGCTGGATAGGTTGTGCTGTGAAATTCAGGATTAAACTGGAGCTGTTTGCGCTCTTCGTAGGCGGCAAGGTCTAACAGTCCATAGCGAGACATGGTGGTTTTCGCAGTAGCAGGGTATGACAACGGGAACATATTGTCTTGCTTGATGATGGGTTGATAAAGCTTTGCATCTGCCCATACGTGGACGGCGTGGCTTGTAACAAAACAGGCTACAAAGAAGGTAGTCACCGGCACACCTATTTTATATTTTGAAAAACGTTCTATGCGTTTATAAATGGCGTTTGCTAACACTAACTGAAAGCCGAGCCACACAACGAAGAGCAAAAATAAGAACCCCCACTGCTGCCAATTTTTTATTGCTATTTGAGACTGTGCTTCGCTGCGAAGTAGGTCTGCTGCTTGAAAACTAATGTGAAAGCCTGTTCGATTGAACAGCAGCGCGTCAAATGCTAATAAAGCTAAGCCAACGGCGGCAATGACGGATGCACTGGTTTTGATAACGCGGGAGTTACTGACGAGATAACACAAAGGGAGTATAAAAATGACAAAGCCAAAAAACGTCATAAAACTAATATGACCAAACCAATTTGCCAGCAAAAATACCGTTCCCACACCAGTGCCGGGCATTGGAGATGAGAAAACGAAAATAGACGCGATAACAATAGCAATGATTATATTGGCTAGGGCAAACCAATGCCCCCAGTTCACCAGCTTAGTTACGCGCTGGCGGCGAGGAGATTCGGCAAGTATCATAAAACTACCTTATTACGCTTTGACACTTTTCTTCAACACGTCGGCAAACTGAGAGGCCATCACTTCGCGGCTTTCTTTCTTAACTTGCGTATTCAAGATATGGGTAATGACATTGCCTAACACCATAAGTGAAAGATCGCGATTTGCACCACTTTCTTCAAGTGTTAGTATTACCTTGTTCATCAACGCTTCGAATTCGTCGTTGCTGTAACGGCTATTTTGGGGCATTGCTACGCCTCTTTTTTATGTTTTCTTTGATAAAAAGAATGGTTTTACTCATAAAATGATTATAATCGTTGTTTGAGTGAGTACAATCATTCATTCTAAAAACCCACAGTTCTTTGGGCATTTCATACACTTTTTAAGCAACAGGACACCCGATTAATTATGAGTGCACTGATCCACCACTTTGTTGTTCATCGTTTAATCGTTAACGAGGAAGAAAAAATTGAAGCTATCCCTCGCGATAAATGTTTAGCGGTTACCCCAGAAATAGAGTCACTCGCTCATCAAATAAATCACAGCTTTAATGCTAAACCTGGCAAGGGCGTTGGCCATTTTGTTTCAGAAGTACCTCGCAGCGCCGATGCTAACGATAGCGACGAAGACAGCTCACAAGAGAGTGCAATACAGAATGTATCAGGTTTCGCTGAGGGCTTAAAACATTACCTAAGTGCACATAAAGCAGGGGGTGACAATGTGGAAAACGCATTTCACGATTTCTCTGTTGCCGCCACACGTCGCCTTGTTAAAACCTTAACAGACACAGGTACAGTTGAAACTGGCTTTTTAATATTTTGCCAGTATGAGTTTTTGTCTACTCAGTTCCTTATGATTGCGCTACTCAATACGCGCTCCCACGTTGAGGTGACTCATTCGCTCGACTTATCAGCAAGAGAGCATCTTGATTTAGCGAGAATGCAGTTAGCCGTGCGTTTCGATTTAACGCAGTGGGATATTCAACCTGAACAACAGCGCTACGTAAGCTTTATTAAAGGGCGAATGGGCCGCAAGGTATCAGACTTTTTTATGCAGTTTGTTGGCTGTGAAGAGCTTGTTGATGTAAAACAGCAAAATAAGCAGCTTATTTCCTCAGTTGATGCTTATTTGGCGAGCGAATCCCTAGATCCGCAAGAGCAGCATCAACATCGAGAGCAAGTAAAATCTTATTTCAAAGAGCAGATTGATGCAGGCGAAAGTTTATCGGTAGATGAATTAGCCAACCGTTTGCCCTCAAATGAGGAAACGAAAAACAACTTTGCCACGTTTACCGACTCGCTAGACGTGCCGCTAGAGAGAGAAATACAGCCTGATCCTGCCGCGCTAAAACAGTTAGCGAAATTTACTGGTCAAGGTGGCGGTGTGTCTGTAAGTTTCGAGCGCAAACTGATAGGTGATAGAGTATTTTACGACCCTGCCACCGATACCCTTACCATCCGCGGTATTCCACCGAACTTAAAGGATCAGCTTAATCGTCAGTCCTCTATGGACTAATGACTGCGCTTAAGTGATAAAAAAAGTATACTAGCAACAGAAAATAAACTCGATTAAAGGGTGTTATGCAATTATTTGTAAATGATTTGACAGTAATGGACTTTTCTTACCTTTGCCCCAAGCGCGGAATGGTAGGGGAAAGTTGGATTGTCGATGTAATATTGGACGGCGAGCTGAACGAAGAGAGCATGGTCCAAGATTTTGGACACGTGAAGAAAAACCTCAAGCGATTGATTGACGAATATGTCGATCACAAACTTCTAGTGCCCGCAGAATATCGTGGGGCAGAGGTTATTCACGATGAAGACAGCGAGCAAGTTGAAGTGCGTTTTACCCGTGAGAACGGCGAGAAAATCATGCTTTATTGCCCTGCTGAAGCCTACGCTATTTTATATTCCGATGTGATCACCATGGACTCGGTAGGGGTTTATCTCAAAGAGGTGCTTGCCACGCATCTTCCCGAAAACGTGGATAATTTGACATTGAATCTACGAACGGAAGTGATAACCTCACCCTTTTATCACTATACCCACGGACTTAAAAAGCACGACGGCAACTGTCAACGTATTGCTCACGGTCACCGGTCTCGTATCGACATTTATCTCGATGGCAAGATATGTGAGGAAAGCCAAACCTATTGGGCAAAACGTTGGGAAGATATCTACGTTGCCACTCGGGAAGACGAAATTAAGTACGCTGACAGAAAGTTATCGGGCTCTGTTGACGCACCTGAAGACTATTTGTGTTTTGGTTATGAATCGTCGCAAGGATACTTTGAGCTACTTATCGCTAAAGCAGTGTGTGAAGTGATTGAGACAGATTCCACAGTAGAGTGTCTAGCGCAGTATTTGCTAGTGGAACAAAAGAAAAGAACGCCAAACGGCGAATGCAGAGTGGTTGCGTACGAAGGCGTTG
The DNA here is from genome assembly GCF_048987005.1 of Alteromonas ulvae. Lineage (GTDB taxonomy): Bacteria > Pseudomonadota > Gammaproteobacteria > Enterobacterales > Alteromonadaceae > Alteromonas. The sequence continues at coordinate 2,187,471 of NZ_CP185261.1, forward strand.
GCAAGGGCGCATTAGTTTCTGGGTAACGCGTAACCGAAAAGTTTGTGTGAAGGCTAAGCTTCTGTATCCTGGCTACTGCCCTTTGACTTAGCCCACTAAGCCAACAGGACTGTTTCGCGTTTAAAATACTTCCATATAGCCCAGAACTCGTACAACAAAGTTCAACACGCCCTAAGTAGAATAATGATTTTTACTCGGCTTGTTTATTTGTCGTAAAGACATGGCCTGCTTACTCCTATTAGAGGCTCTGCAAAGTACACATTTTTGTTGGTAAAGGATTTCGACCTCATGAAGTTTTCACTAAATTCTAGAAACAGCACTAGGCACTTCACCTCTGTGCTAGCAGCATTTGTTATTGGGAGCTTTTCTATAAACGCTTATGCTACAAACGTGTATTCCACTGGCGCTTTTTCAGGTAGCTCACTTCCAGGCAGCTTACTCCCAAGCGGCGATGCGCCCAATAGTAACGTGCCTAATAATATGCTCGCTGGGGCTAAGTTATCCACCAGCATGGCGGTTCAAAGCGGTAAAATGGATACAGAGCACAGCGATGGTAAGCAGCCATCAACACTCGTGTTAAACGGAGTTTTTACTCAAGGTGCATTGTTGCGTGGCGAAGTGCCTATCAATGCAACTGTGAAGCTAAACAATGATGTTGTAGCTACAAATCGAGACGGGAAATTTGTTATCGGTTTTGAACGAACCGCACCACTCAACCATACGCTGACAGTAACCCTTGCTGATGGCAGTGAAACAGTGCGTGAAATAACGTTAGAAAAGCGTGATTACACTATTCAGCGTATCGACGGTTTAGAACAAAAGATGGTGACGCCGCCTTCATCGGTCACTCAGCGAATAAAGCAAGACAATATTAATGTAGCAAACGCGAGAAGCACTAACAGCGATTTAGACGCGCTATTTACACGGTTTGAATGGCCTGCTAAAGGCCCCATCACTGGCGTATACGGCAGTCAGCGTGTATTGAATGGGGTCCCAAAGTGGCCCCATTACGGTGTGGATGTGGGTGGCCCAATAGGCACGCCTGTTTTTGCACCTGTAGATGGCGTTGTGACCATGGCAGACGATTTGTATTATTCGGGAAACACCCTAATTCTCGATCACGGTATGCGAGTATTCTCTACATTCCTTCATTTAGACACTATGACGGTTAATGTTGGAGATGTGGTTAAAAAAGGTGAGCAAATTGGTACCATCGGTAAGACAGGGCGAGCCACTGGGCCTCATCTAGACTGGCGTATTAATCTCGGTAAAATGCGTTTAGATCCGCAAACTGTTGTTGCTGGAACTCCTGAATAAAAACACGATGGATCAACACTTTTTAATTCAGCGTCTCTTTAACAAGAGCTTCGATAATTAAACGTACTGATAAACAAAAGCCTCGTTCAACTAGGGTTTCTAAAACACAGGGGGCGCTTCGTTGTTACGCCCCCTGTGTACCGTCCCATTTCACCACCTCTTGATGTATTAATTTACGCCAAGCCAATGACTAAACGCGTCCGCGTCATTTATCTCAAAAAACGCCATGTCTTTTCTCGCGTCCATAATAGGTAAGGTTACGTTTAACAACTGGCCGTCTCGAATCAAGCTGACTTCTGCTGTTGACTCAAAAGTTGTATCCAAAATACGTTGTAACTTACCTTGAGCAACCACATGCCCATCTATGGCAATAATATTATCGTTAAGAAGGATCCCCGCGCGCATGGCGGCCAGTCCTTCGAAAACTTGAACAACGGTTAAACCCATTGGGGCAGCTTTTAATGTTGCGCCAAGCTGTCGTTTTATTGGGGCTTTTAATGATAAGCCGCCTGTATCTTCGCTAGATACTTTTGCTCGAGTACGAAGTGCAATACCAATTTGTTCAACTAATGCTTCCAATTCCACATCTTCAGTGTGGTAAACAACGCTATTCAAATAGTCTGATACATCAATACTAAAGTGCTCTTTACACAGCATCTGTATGACATTGTCAGGCGTTCCGCTCTCGTCTTTACCGTACTGTTGCCACAAAACACGCATGACATCGTCGAGGCACACCGTATCGCCAGACTGCTCTCGCAATAACAAATCAAGCCCCAACGCGATAATACCGCCCTTGGTGTAATAGCTAACAATATTGTTAGTGGCACTGGCGTCTTGTTTGTAAAACTTTGTCCATGCATCAAAACTACTTTCAGCCGCACTTTGCTTAAATCGTCCAGCATTTTGCAAAAGCCTGCTGATATTTTGCGCAACAATGTCGAGGTACTTTTGTGGTGGTATTGTGCCAGCCCGAGCAAGGGCTAGGTCGTCGTAAAAGCTTGTAAAACCCTCGTATATCCACAGTTGGTTGGTATAGTTTTCTTTGGATAAATCCGGCTTCACCATCACATTAGGCTTAATGCGTTTCACGTGCCATGTGTGAAAAAATTCATGACTACAAAGACTCAGAAATGTAATGTATCCATCTGTCATTTCCTCGCCGTCACCAACGAAAGGAAGTTCAAACCGAGGATACAGTAATGCAGTAGAATATTTGTGCTCTAACCCACCAAAGCCATTATCGGCAAGCAGGGTCATAAACAAGTAATTTTTTATTGGATACGGCGTTCCAAACAATGATAAGTGGTGTTGGCAAATGGGGATTAAGTCTTTTGCAATTCTTGCGTAATCAATAGTGTTATTACCAGAAAAAAGCAGCGTGAAGTTCACATTGTCTATTTCAAACTCGTAAGTGTCCGCTACGCCGACATAAATAGGATGGTCGATAAATTCATCATAGTTTTTCGCCTCGAAATACCAAGCCCTATTATTACCGTTTACTTTTTCATTACCTTCGCTGGCTAGCATGCTTGTTACCAAGACATCGGATTTGCCATTTGCGGAGCAGCGCTCTCGCGGTTCCATCGACGTATGCGCATTCCAATTGAATGGAATATTATCGTCTAGCGTTATGTCAAGCTTATGCGTTGTGTTTGCAAATTCTTCAACATGTAAAAAAGCACTGGTTCCGTTAATGAATGCATATTCATGATTGATGAAGGCAGACCGAATAGATAAGTCATTAGCATAAATTGTATAGTCAATAATGCATGCATCACCATCAGTTTGTACTGACCAAGTTTGTTTGTCTAACTTCTCAATGTTAACTGATGATTGAGTGAATGGTTCTGCTGCTAGCGTATTCGCAGACGTTTTTTTTGCGGTCAATGAAATGATATTTTTTGCAAAATCGCGAACCATGTAACTACCTGGTATCCAACTGGGTAATGAAAGCGTTAGTGAAGAGGTATTGTGAGCAGGAATTAATAGCCGAACATCGAACTGATGAGCCTGCCATAGAGATAACTTAAGTGAAAAATGCAACGTGATATCGGTCATAAAAACTCATTGTATTTACGTAGTTGAGAACTAGTGTACTATAAGTAACTACTGAAGCGAGCTTACTTAAGCATGAAACGCGCTAGACAACAGCGACAATAATGTCGGAGCGACTATGTTTTTTAATTGGCGATAATTCGACAGATATTGCTTCTAACAGGATGAGAAGATCTAAGTAGTAAACCTATGGTTGCAAAAACTGATACTAAAGCAATAAGCAATGAAGACTTTGAAGCGTTAGATGCGTTTCGTCCAGGGAATATCGTTGACCTTGAGATAGCCATGCCAGCGGCGTCAAAACGCGTTAAAACAGAGTACTTAGGCATGCATTCTAACCACTTTATGATGTTTCATATTCCAACCTCATCAAAGTGGATAACGGTAAGAGACGCGTTAACAGTTGATAACGACATTGTGGTTCGTTCGATAGTAGAAGGAAGCACCGGACAAGTCATTGCCTATCGTGTAAAAGTGTTGAAACTACTTTCTAAACCTGCCGGAATATTAATTACCAGCTTTCCTTCACGTATACAGCGAATAGGCCTTCGAGCCTCAACCCGTTCACTGCCAGGTGTTGCCATAGACATCAAGTCGGATGTTTTTGAAGGTGATGAGAATGCGTCAGGCATCATCGTCGACTTATCAAAACACGGATGTAAAATAGGACTTCAGGTGAAACCTGAGTGGCCTATACTGATTGACAATACCGAAATAACACTTGTATATATGCTTGATGGAGAGGCAGTTGAAATTACAGCCATGGTCAAAAATCACAAGCTAGATAATCGAATAGTTTATTACGGGCTCAAATTTCAATCTGGTGATGCAATGATTGGCGAGTTACTCGCAAGGCATACTTTGGTGTCATAGTTTTTTTTAAACGGACCATTTGTACTGTTATCAAAACCTGTAGTGTCAACATAACGGGGTATGCGGATATGTTAACCTTTGGTGTAAAGGTTTTGAGCTTAGTTAAGAAAGTGAATGGCTAGTTAGCTCGGTGGACTAATTAAAAACCTAACAAACTCATAATTCAAATAATAAGGTGAGGGACAATGAGAAGTATTGAAAGGCTGTTGATGCAGTACGGTGAGAGTCATCAAAATAAAATCAATGTGATTATTCACGCTATTGCAGTACCCAGTATTTACCTAGTAACGCTAGGTTTGCTGTGGAGCATACCAACCCCGGAAGCCATAGCACATTTTGATATTACCTGGGCACACATCATTGCTATTCCAATATTGTATTATTATTTTTCTCTCTCTGGTCCTATTGGTGCGGCTATGACATTACTCACTATTGCGTGTTTTGGTGTGGTAAATCTATTGGTCCATTTTGATGTGTCCGTTTGGAAGTCCAGTTTAGCGCTGTTTGTGGTTATGTGGATTCTACAATTTGTGGGTCACAAAATAGAGGGAAAAAAACCGTCATTTTTCGAAGATCTTCGGTTTCTTTTAGTGGGGCCTGCTTGGTGGTGGGTACACTGGCTCAAACGAATGAATATTAGCTATTAAGTAAGCAATTTGAATTGGATTTAAATAAGCACCATGTGTTTACATTAATCTATTCGTTTTATCCATACAAAGCATCTATTGCTGCGAAAATATACAGTAAAGGTAACCCCACCTGTTGCTGCGACCAGACGCACTACCAACACGACCAAGCTGCTTGGGTCATCGAATTCCAAGCGTATAATCAGGGAATAAGCTCTACATTTGGTAATAATAAGTTGGTGTTACAGTGAGTCGCTTCCAGCGAGTAATTGAAAGTAATGAGCGTTTATTTTGGACTTTGCACAGTGCAGGGTGGGCAGGATTTGCGCTAATTTACTACATAGGCTCTTTTCTACATGATGTAAGATCCATTTGGGTTTTCATTATCATGCTTAACGCATACGCAGGTTGGTTGCTGACTATTCCGTTGCGCTATGTCTATCGGTGGGCTCGAAAGCGTTCTCCTTTAAAGATGATCCTAATTGTTATCGCATCGTGCTATATCGTGGCGCTGGTGTGGGCCGTGGTAAAAAACATTAACTACTGGGAAATATACAAGCACGGCTATCGACCAGACGAATGGTACATGTACTTTACCAATACAATAAACTCGCTCATTATGGTTGGTTGTTGGAGTGGTGTTTATTTTGGTATTAAAAACTTTCAAATGCTGCAAAAAGAGAAGCAGAATGCGCTCAAAGCCAGCACGATGGCGCACCAAGCTCATATCAAAATGTTGCGATATCAATTAAATCCTCATTTTCTATTCAACACTCTAAACGCCATATCGACGTTAATTCTATTAAAAGAGAATGACACCGCCGAGGCCATGGTTTCTAAACTAAGCAACTTTTTACGTTACTCACTCGATAACGATCCCATCAAGCGTGTCCCACTTGGCCAAGAAATAAAAGCACTACGTCTCTATCTTGAAATCGAAAAAGTACGATTCGACGACCGCTTAGAAGTAGTATGGGATATCGATACTAAATGCGAGTCAGCATTAGTACCAAGTATGATATTGCAGCCAATTATCGAAAATGCGATTAAACATGCCATTTCGAAAATGGAAAATGGCGGCCAAATTGCGATAACAGCACGTACTTTCGGCAACGATCTATTGATGGACGTGGCCGATAACGGCCCTGGCGCGGATATAAAAGATGGTCAGTTAAGCCGTAAGAATGGTGTGGGACTTGTGAACATAAAAGAGCGTCTGCAGTCGCTTTACCAACGCAACTTCGCATTTTCTATTGAGCATAATCAGCCCTCGGGAGTGCGAGTACGAATTCGTATTCCCTATGACGTAAAGGATATATAATATGACCAAGCTAATGATTAAAACCATTGTGGTAGACGATGAACCTCTTGCTCGCAGAGGTTTACGTGCAAGGCTTGAACGTCATGGCGATATTCAAGTGCTGGCTGAGTGCCAAAATGGTCTTGAAGCGGTAAGTAGTATTTCTCAACATCGTCCAGACCTTGTTTTCCTAGATATTCAAATGCCTGGGCTTAACGGGTTTCAAGTCATTCACAAACTTCGTGAACTGAAACAACCCATTCCAATGATTATTTTTGTAACTGCCTATGATAGCTATGCTATTAAAGCGTTTGATGTACATGCTTTGGATTACCTGTTAAAACCTGCAGACGATGAACGTCTAGGCGCGGCCCTCGATAAGGTAAGAGAATATACCAGTACAGCGCATCAAGATGAACAGTCACAAAAGCTAGTGAGTTTAGTTGCAGAATTAACTGGCGATGATTGTGAAGAAATACTGCGCAAGCTAGCTAATGGTGAGCCTTTGGAAACCAATCCTTACCCAGATGTTCTTGCTATTAAAGATGGCTCTGAAGTTACGCGCGTCAATGTTCAAGATATTCAGTGGATAGATGCTGCGGGCGATTACATGTGTGTTCACGCGCTAGACGGTATGCACATCATGCGTAAAACTATGAAAGAGTTGGAACAGGAGTTAAATCCTCAGTTCTTTGTCAGAGTTCATCGCTCCGCTATTGCTAATATTCGTTTTGTGAAAAAGCTAGTGAGTCATATTAGCGGCGAATACCACCTCATTTTACAAAATGATACAGAACTAAAGGTAAGCAGAAGTCATCGCGATAAAGTGAAAGCTGCAATGAAAATGTAGTTGAGTTTTACTCTGAATACAGTCTTGCGTGTCGTAATGTTATTTACTTAAAACCCTAGCTCCCACGCTACTTGAAGTAAACGACTAGCAAGACAAGCGCCACAATATCGCTTGTCTTGTCATGACGTAATTTAATACTCACTATTGAATTATGAATTTTTTTATTTGCGATGTTTGTAGTGTTCAGGCCACGATAAGTGCATGTTCAGAAAGGTTTAACGCCTTAACTATATCTCTCATTCATTATTGATTTCATTAAAGCAACTTGCGCACTGTTTAACGGTTTTTTATCGCTAGTTGTGGTGAGTGGCACAACAGTGGGTTCGCTGTTCACTTCACCCACCATGACATTGTTTTTACCCGTACCAACAAGACTTACTGCGTATTCACCTAACGAAGTGGCAAGTAGCCTGTCGTTGCTTACCGGAGTACCTCCTCGTTGCACATGTCCGAGAGTTACTGGTCTTACGTCAGTAATTCCACTGTCGTTAAGCGCGCTAGTGAGGGCCTGTAGCCCTTGCGGCCATACGTTTTCTGCGACGACTACAATAAAACTTACCGAGCCTCTCACACGGCGCTGAGCATGAATTTGTGTGAGAATTTTCTTAATCTCACTTTCTGGCGACTCAAAAAATTCTGGTAAAATCACATAATCTGCTGCTGACGAAAGCGCTGCGTTCAGCGCCAAGAAACCGGCGTGTCTTCCCATCACCTCAACTAAAAATATGCGTTCAAATGCGTCTGCAGTATCTCGTACCTTATCAATTGAGCTCATTGCAGTATCTATGGCAGTGTAATAACCAATGGTGGCATCGGTGCCGGCTATATCATTGTCTATGGTGCCTGGAATACCGATGATTTGGCCATGGTAATGGTCGGCTAAATGTGTGGCCCCGCGGAATGAACCGTCTCCACCAATAACAAGAAGTGTACCTACTCCTGCCTCGGATAAATTAGCTGCCGCTTGCTTAAGGCCTGCTTCTTCAGTAAAAGCTTTGCACCGAGCGCTGTGCAGTATGGTTCCCCCTTGCTGAATGAGGTTGTGAGTAGAGTCGAGCGAAAGAGAGATATATTCTTGTTTAATTAATCCATTATATCCATGAAGATAACCTATTAAATCGTAATTCCGCTTTTTGCAGGCAATCACAATTGCCCTAATACATGCATTCATCCCTGGTGCATCACCACCCGACGTTAATACTGCGATACGTTTTGACACAATAAAATCCTTCTCAGTAGGTTTCGTTCTTATAATATGAAAAGTAGAGCAGACTGCCTGTAAGGTAAAGCCATTTATTTTGCACTTTTTCCATCTTAGCGGTCTATATATTAATACGCTCTTTGCACACAACATATTGAAGGCTAATCGAAATGCGCGTAGCTATTATTTTTTTTCTGCTATTTTCTCTTTCGGCGTGTACCTCCAAGCTCGCCTACGACAATCTAGATTGGTGGGTATATTGGTATCTAGATGATTATGTGGAGCTTAGCGATGAACAAGAAGAACGGTTTGATGACTATTTAACCAATTGGCTTCAATGGCATAAACGAAGTGAGTTGAAACGGTATGAAAATCAACTTAAAACGTTGAAACAGCAAGTACTAAACAGCGAGTTAGATTACGATACGGTTTATGCGCACATTAACGATGTGAGAACGCATTGGGAAAGGGTACGAGCGGAGATAAGCCCAGAACTGGCTGAGCTTGCCGTTGACCTTACTGACCAGCAAATAGTGTCTTTATTCGCCACACTAGAAAAAGACAACAAAGAAGAAGAAGAGGAGCACAAAGAGTTTCTCGAACAGTCAGAGGCAGAACGCACTGAAAAGCGTATTGAGCGGATGACTGACAACGTGGAAGAGCGCATTGGAGATTTGTCCGACGAGCAAAAACAAATTATTGCTACCTACAACGCACAGTTTGTGTCAACGTCTGACGAATGGTTGCAGTACCGAAGAAAAATTCAAAATGCAGCCCGTCGATTATTCATTAACAAAACCACTAATCCAAACTTTATCCGAGACTTGACGTATTTAATGCAAAATCCAGATAAATACCGAAGCGAGGATTATCAGCAAGCTAGCGCCCATAATATGAAAGTGGGAGCAACCATGATTGTGGAAGTTGCATCCACACTCAGCGATTCTCAAAAGAAAACCCTGGTCGAGAATATTGATGAATATATTACAACGATAGACAAGTTTCAGAAGTAGGTTTACAGCAAGCTTCAGACAGTAATGATGGTTTAGCTAATCATCAGAGGCTGATTGCAATGTTAAGCATACTAAATATCGCTATAACCCAAGATATAGGGATAGTTCGTCCCGTAAGTTCGAGTACTTTTGGCTGTAGGTGTCCTTGAGTGGAATATTGTCCAATAATTTATAGAGACGCCTGCATTCTCCTGCCATTTGAGAGTCTGCTTTGTTGATAATTCTAAATAGTTGAAGTAGGCACTGAAGTAGGTTTAGCGCGACACCAATGTTCACTGGGGCATAATTTTGGGCAAGGGCGAATGACGCTTTGGCCCGTTCAAAGGAATTCGATTGATAGTGCTGTATACCTTCGCGGTTAAACTGCTGATAGTTGGCCAAGTTGGTTTTTGCTTTTTCTGCCTCTTGTTCAAGCATTGAAACGCTGTTCTGATCTAACTCATCCGTTCTGGTAGCCACAATTTTCGACAGGGCAATAGCATCATCGTACTCTCCCAATGTGTACATCACGTTAATACTATCGGGGAGGTAGGCAGTGGGATGCTCGGCGTACTTTTCCTCAATGGCAACTTGAGAGTTAACCAAGTGCTTTTTAGCATCAATCAACTTGCCGTCTATTGCACTCACCCTAGCGTTGACAATATTGCCAAAAATGTCCACATCAAAATTCCGGTCCATTTTTAAAAGATGCTCATCGAATTTGCCCCGTTGGAGTGCTAGCAAAGCCTCTTGTTGGTATTTGTTCCGTTGCTTTTGGTCATCTGAATGCTCGGCAACATCAAGAAGGCTGCGTATTAACGTACACCAATGCAGACTGTTTTTATGCACGGTACGTTTAGATAAATTCCAAATAGCGCTGCACGAAAGCGACGCAGTGACGAAATCAAGATTTTGCTTTGCTATTTCGCAGGCTTGAAAATGGCGAGAAACAGAGTAGGGCGATAGTTTAATGGCTTCTTTTATTGCGTTTAGGGCATCTTCTCGGTTTTCAAGTCCTTGATGAGCAGAAGCTAATATATCATTTGCATCAGCGCTAAAACGATTTCGCTTAAGGGTTTTCATTGCGATAGTGATAGCCTTGTCATAGTCGGCGTTTTGAATGTAGGTTTTTCCCAGTGCAATTTGAGCCCACAATACAGGCTTACCATTTGAATAAGGCGCTAAGATATGGAGCGCTTGTTGGCAATTGTTGGTTCGACAATAGGCTTCAACCAAGAGCTGTTCGCAATGTCCCTTGTAATGGGACTGCTCCTCATACAATGCAGTTAATACTTTTATCGCATCAGTGAATTGCTCTTTCTCGATGAGGTCGTAGGCGGGCTGTAGAAACTGTCGTTTCTGCCACGCTCTGCTAATCCTGCTCTTCAATTGAACCTGTGAAAAGGGCTTAACTAAAAAATCGTCAGGCCTTCTATCAATAGAACCAAGCACCATCGAGCGTGTGCTATCCGCACTTATCAAAATAAATACAGAGGTCGTTTTTATCAGTCGCTTGACTCGCAGCTCTTCTACTAACTCATAGCCATTTTTGTTGTCAGCGCCTAGGTGTAAGTCGCAAACCACAATATCAAATTTTGTACTTTTCGCTGCGGAAGTTGCTTGTTCTGCTGAGGATTTTGTCACTATGTTAGTGGCTCCCATCGATTGCAACAATCCTTTAAGCATGAGTAAAAATGGCCGCTGATCTTCTACAATTAGTACTCTTTTATCACTGTATTTCACTGCATCCTCAAAGATTTACAGAGCTAAAACCACAATAATGGTGTAAAAGTGCGTATTCGGCAATTTGTTCCTTTAGAATATTCTTATTTAGCCGACAACTAACGTATGAATATGACTACTCCGCTGCGTTATGAGTATTGAGCCAGTTAATGCTAACCCCACCGCTAAATTAGACCCAAGTTACCACTGGGAATTTAATGGTACGTTGGCAAAAGCTGCATCACAAGGTCGCCTTTTTGCACTATGCTTAGCCATGCATCAAAATGCATTAGCCCATCCTATTGTTCTTACACCACATGCTAAAAGTGGAGACGCTCGATATCAAGACGAAATAGCCAGCCTAAGTCATTACAGACAGCCTAGGCTGCAGGCCACGGACAAGGACTGGTCGAACATGGCTACGTTGGCCTCGCTTATTTCTACTGATTCAACGTCTGCACGTCTCTTTCAATCTATGAATCCTTCTCCACTTGCGCAAGTAAACGATGCATCACGTATACCTGATGATGTTAAAAATAACTGCAGTCTTGGCACTCAAAAGCGTCTAGCAAATATCTACAGAAGTAATATCGAAGAAGACAACACCATGTTGTACGACATTATTAGTGGGGAATATAACCGCCCCAACAGCAACCCCAAACGTGATAAAGACACTGAATTCTCTGATAACACAGTGAAGATGGCTGTTTAGCCTAATCCTTGTCGTTCTAGTTTTCTTTATTGTTTGCTATTACTCCTTATTGTTTTTGTTTTGTCCTTACGCTGATTGGCTTTTACGATGTATTTTGATATATTGCGCGCCGCATTTTGCACTGGTCTTACGCTCCAATCAGCAAAGGTTAAAATAATGTCTACACAATCTGAATCAAAATATATTGTATGCGCGATGTACAAGTTCGTCGCGCTTGAAAACTTTAAGGCGATGCGCCAACCACTGACTGATGTCATGGAACAGAATGGCATCAGAGGCACGCTTCTTCTCGCTAATGAAGGGATAAACGGAACCGTTTCAGGTCCTAGAGAAGGTATCGATGCGTTAATCCGTTACTTAAACAGTGACGAGCGAATTAACCCAATTTCCTGTAAAGAGTCTCTTCACGATGAGCAGCCTTTCTATCGCACTAAAGTGAAACTTAAAAAAGAAATTGTCACCATGGGTGTGGAAGGGATAGACCCTCGAAGAACCGTAGGTACTTACGTAAAGCCTACTGAATGGAATGATTTGATAAGCGATCCAGACGTTACTGTTATTGACACACGCAATGGCTATGAAATAGACATCGGTACGTTTAAAAATGCAATAGACCCAAAAACCGATACTTTCAGGGAGTTTCCTGAGTACGTCGCAAAAAATCTAGACCCTAGTAAAAACAAAAAAGTTGCCATGTTTTGTACTGGTGGCATTCGATGCGAAAAATCAACAGCCTATTTAAAAGAACAGGGCTTTGAAGACGTTTTTCATCTAGAAGGCGGTATTCTGCAATATTTAGAAGACGTGCCAAAGGAAGAATCTCTGTGGGAAGGTGACTGTTTTGTTTTTGACAATCGAGTGGCGGTAAACCACGATTTAGAAAAAAGTCATTACGAGCAATGCTATGCATGCCGGTTACCCATTACAGCGGAAGATAAAAAGAGTGAAAAATATGAACCTGGAGTGAGTTGTCCTCATTGCTACGGTACCCACACGGAGGATCAAATCTCCCGTTTCAGAGAGCGTGAAAAACAAGTGCAGCTTGCTAAAGCGAGAAACCAAGAGCACGTAGGAACCGACGCTAGGCTTACCATGGAACAGAAGCGTTTAGAAAAAGCTCAGGCGCAGCGCGAGCGGGCCTTAAAAGTAAATCAAAAAGCAAAATAAAAAGAGGCATAGACACCCGAAAGGAGAGACGATACACTCACTCTATCGTTGTAAAGTTTTAAGGATTGAGAGTGAGTACTCAACTTTCAGATGCAAAAATTGAAGAGATAAGAAAAGACTTCAGTTTTTTTGACCGTGACGGAAATGGTCAAATAGATATAACAGAGTTTATTGAGCTTTTAACCATTATTTCGCCAAAAACAAAGGCGAGTCACGTTGAAGAAGGCTTTAAATTAATCGACGGCAATGACGACGGTTTTATAGACTTCGAAGAGTTTTTAGAATGGTGGCAAGAGTGTTGGTGGGAATACTAATACGTTTGCAATAGCGACCAATTCAAACACGAACAAACAAATCGAGCATAAGCTCGCTTTTTTCTTTGTTAATATTAGTTAATGTTTTATTAACTATTCTTCCTCAGGATCAGGCGCACTGGTATTACGGGGCTTGCGCTTCACAGGCACCATTCCAATATCCGCCCCTCCCATAGGGTCAACACGTCTTACAGGCTTTGCTCTAACAGGCTTAGCATCACGGTTTTTACCTGCTATTGGTTTTCCTTTATTCTGCGTACTCTTTTTCTTAGTGAAACCTTCAAACTTTGCACTAAATTCATCATGAGGTTTACACTCAAGGGCGTATTGAAGATGAGTTTTAAGTGTCTCGAAACTGTTCCAGTCTCTTGGCCCAACAAGAGAGAAAGCTTCGCCTTTTTGTCCTGCTCGGCCGGTCCGTCCAATTCGGTGAATATATTCATCGGCATTTTTGGGAAGGTCGAAGTTAACTACTAAACCTACTTTTGATAAGTCTAGACCACGAGAAGCTAAATCCGTTGTTACCAGAACACTTTGCTGGCCTCTAGAAAAACTGCTCATGATAGAAGCACGTTGATGTTGAGCTAAATCGCCTCTTAAGGCGATAGCCTCAAGGTTATCTTCGTTAAGTATTGCAGCAATCCTATCGGTATCTTCTCGGGTAGCGGTGAACACAATCGCTTGGTTGTACACTCGTTTAGCGAGTTCAAACCGAAGAATTTCGTCTTTGTTGCTCACGTTATCGGCAAAAAAGCAGGTTTGTTCAATATCGCCATGCTCACCAGTAGAACTACCAACGGCAACCCTTACTGCGCCGTGAGTGAGTTGCGTTGTCATGTGCTTCAGCTCAATGTTATCAAGCGTGGCAGAAAACAGCATGGTTTGACGCTTTCTATGGTCGGCATAGGTGTTGATTAATTTAAGCTGTGCAGCAAAACCCAAATCAAGCATACGGTCAGCTTCATCGAAAATGAGTAGCTCTAACCCGTTTAAAAACATGCTTTTGCCGACCAGATGGTCAGCAATACGACCCGCTGTACCAACAATGATGTGTGGGTTGCGTCTTAACCCTTTTACTTGGTCATTGAAGTTTTCGCCGCCAACAATGAGTTCACAAGATAAACCCAAGCCACTACACATCGATTTTGCTTCAATAAAAACTTGCTTAGCGAGTTCTCTGGTGGGGGCTAGTATCAGTGCGCGAGGGTCTTGTCGACTCAGTGCTTTTTGAGACATAAGACGATTAATTGCAGGCACTAAAAAGGCAAAAGTCTTACCTGATCCTGTTTTTGAGGACGCGATAATGTCTTTACCCTGAATACCGGGTAGCATTGTCCGCTCCTGAATTTCCGTAAGAGTGGTGATGTTCTTACTTTCAAGTTTGGAGATAATTTTATGATGAACCGGTAAGTCAGTAACTAGCAAGGTAGAGCCTCTATATGAATATTCACCCGCATTATCCCTCAAAGGTCACCGATTTGAAAGCAAGCGATTTCTAATCTTTGAAAACATGCTCTATTACACTGAATTACTATTAAACACTAATACAATTAAACATTGTCTCTTAAACATGGTATTTAAAAACAAAAAAGCCAGAACATACAACATTTGAAAAGAGAAGGGGATTCTCTTACTTTTTCACGCGTTGTATATTCTGGCCTTGTTATACGCAGGGAAAAGTTAGCACACCATTTCTGCTACATCATCTGGCACAATAAGCTTACCAAGAGTTTTCTCTTTAATCTCTTCTACTGAAACACCAGGCGCTTTTTCCTGCAATACAAACGCACCGTCCTCTACGGATAAAACGGCGAGGTCAGTGATAATACGCGTTATACAGTTTACGCCTGTTAGGGGGAGCGTACACGCTGGCAGAAGTTTTGAGTTACCGTTTTTATCTGTGTGAGTCATAGTCACAATAATATTCTTGGCGCCTGCTACTAAATCCATCGCACCACCCATCCCTTTGACTAGCTTTCCTGGGATCATCCAAGACGCAATATTGCCAGACACATCAACCTCAAAGGCCCCAAGCACCGTAAAGTCTACATGACCTCCACGGATCATGGCAAAACTCTCTGCACTATTAAAGATGGACGCGCCAGTGATAGCCGTCACGGTTTCTTTTCCAGCATTAATCATATCTGCGTCGACTTCAGATTCTGTTGGGTAACGTCCCATCCCTAACAAGCCATTCTCTGATTGAAGCATAACGCTAATATCGGCAGGCACATAATTGGCCGCAAGGGTAGGAATGCCGATCCCCAGATTTACGTAGTCGCCGTCTTTAAACTCTTGTGCAACTCGCATTGCAATTTGATCTCTTGTTAAAGCCATTACACGTTCTCCTTTGTTACTACACGACGCTCAATACGCTTCTCAAACTCGCCTTTAATAATGCGATTGACGTAAATTCCCGGCGTATGAATTTCGCTAGGTGACAAGGCTCCAGGCTCTACAATCTCCTCTACTTCCACTACCGTAATTTTACCTGCTGTTGCCGCCATAGGATTAAAGTTTTGCGCTGTATGTCTGAATACGCAGTTACCAAATTTATCTGCTTTCCATGCCTTTACAATAGCAAAATCGCCCGTAATGGCGTGTTCTAATATATAAGGCCGGCCATTAAATTCTTTAACTTCTTTCCCTTCGCCCACAGGGGTTCCATAGCCGGTAGCGGTATAGAAAGCCGGGATACCCGCACCACCAGCGCGCATTTTTTCGGCCAAAGTACCTTGAGGCGTCAGTTCTACCTCAAGTTCTCCGTTCAACAACTGTTTCTCAAATAATGCATTTTCGCCAACATAGGATGAGATCATTTTAGAAATTTGCTTGTCTTCCAGCAGTAAGCCTAATCCGAATCCATCGACACCACAGTTGTTCGATACGACAGTAAGATCTTTTACGCCCATGGTTTTAATATGTGCAATTAAACCTTCAGGAATACCACAAAGACCAAACCCTCCAGCTATTACTGTCATCGAGTCTACCAAGCCCGATAGGGCCTCTTCATATGTATTGACTACTTTATTGAATCCAGACATTTATTTCTCCACCTATGGATTGTTAATAAGTAGTATCTGTTCTGTAGCAACTTATGTAAAATTGAATTTATCTTATTATTAATAAAATAAAGTTATTAATTGTTATGAATATCTCTTACCGTCATCTGCGTGCTTTTATTGAAGTTGCTCACTCTACAACGTTTGCGGAGGCCGCGGCTAGGCTTTACCTCACTCAGCCTGCGCTGTCTTCTTCAATAAAGAAAATGGAAGCTGAATTAGGTGGAAGATTATTCAAGAGAAACACACGAAATGTCAGTTTAACCCCCGAGGGAGAGGCTCTGCTACCCAACGCACTTCGCTTAAGTAGAGACTGGGATAATACGTTTTCGGATATTCAGAATTTATTCGCAATGGCAAAAGGTCAGCTTACCATTGCCGCAATGCCGTCATTCGCAGAGTCACATTTACCGAGCCTGCTGCGCGACTTTCATCACAAAGCGCCCAATATTAACCTTCGTGTTGTAGACGTAGTGATGGAGCAAGTTGTACAGGAAATAAGAAACGGACGTGCAGAAATTGGCTTTACCTTTGAACCCGAGCATAAGGATGGATTGGAGTTTGTGAGCTTGTTTACTGATCACTTTGTTGTTGTAGCATCTATTGAGCAAGCTGCAAAGTTTAATAATATGGCGAGTTGGCAGCAATGCCTGAATTTCCCTTTGGTGATGATGAATCGTGGTTCAGCGGTAAGAAAATGGACCGAAGCAGAGCTGTTACAATATGGTGAGCCCAATATCGTGGCAGAAACTGGGCAGTTAGCCACATTAGGTAAATTGATCAAAAGCGGCTTGGGGATCTCTATTATGCCCTCGATTTGTCAGCAACAGATGGAAGATTTAGGGCTTATCGCCCTATCTTTTTATGAAACTTCTTTATGCAAACGAGTCGGGCTATTAAGAAACGAGCGAAGGGGATTGTCTGTATCAGCGCAAACTCTGTGGCAACTCGCCACTGAGCGCTATTCTGATGAAATGGGTGTTCCAATTACAAGCACCTGATTGAACTATTCGATCAAATTGGAGCAAAGAAGTTTACCACTTTTTCTTAGGAGCAAATAACTCGTCTAATTCGTCACGCTCTTCCTCTTGCTTCCTCGCACGATCTTTTTCGTTAACACTTTTCAGATCAGACTGAATCTCTTGTAGCCATGTATTAATAGTAGCAAGTTTCGTTGCAACATATTCATCATGGTTGGTCTGATTCTCTAACGCAATTTTTGCTTTCTCAAAGTACTGACGGGCAGAACCGAGCATCTTAGTTGACTGCGCTGTTTTTCCTCGTTTTATCAAAGTTTCTACATTCACCTTAACTTGAAGACGTTCTAACTGTTTATCTTCCTCAGAAAACAGCTTTGAACCCACTTGCCCTTTGCTATGTTCAGAGCGCAACAAAACTCGCAGCTTTTTGACAGCTTGAATATATTGGATGATGGTTTTGTCGTTTTCTGGGAGCACAAAATCGATATTATCATTGCCATCGGTTTGAAGTGACGTGTCTGCCGCTTGTTTGCTACTCTCAATGCGTTGTTTAACATCTCGGGTAGGAGCAATACTGTTTATTGCCTTTAGTGCATTTGCCATCCGGTTATGCAAAATACCGATGAGTCGTGATGAAACAGGCATATTCGTGCACGCAGTAAGAACATTTTCTGTTTCATCAACAATGGTTTTTTGCTTTGCTAGTTCAGTTCTGCGCTCAGCTTCCAGTTTTTGTCTATGTTGCTGAATGGCGTTTATAAATATCGCGGCAATGAGCAATACTACAATAAGAATAATTATTATCACGTACATGCGTGTGGTTCCATCAGTTCATTATTTCCGACACATTCTCTTTTAATTACACTATTTGAGAAACGCTATCTTAAAAAGCACTGTCTTTAAAAAAAATAGGAGCTCAGTTGCCAACTTTTGCTTCGTTCTTATGACATAGTTCATTACGTTAAGCACTAATACTACGGTATTTTTACTTCAAATACACTTCCGCCGAGGTTTCCGCCGTTAGATAATGAAATTATTCCCGCTTTACCGTTGTGTGAGTGGGCGTCTGCTATCACTTTAGCAAAGAACAAACCCAATCCAGTGCGCCCCTGACTTAGTTCGAAATTACTCAACGCTGAATGACTTTTAGTGAGCATCTCCTGTGGATAGCCATTACCGTCATCTTCAATTTTTATTGATAAATAATCGTCAACAACACTTGCATGTATGGAAATACATGATGTGCCGTAACGCAACGCATTTACAATAACATCGTTTATTAAAAGATAGATCAGTTCGCTATCCAAATACCAACTTACATCTTCATGAACATCCACAATGAGCTTGATGTTTTTTTGTTCAATGTAAAATGTATTTGAGCCTATAACATCGTCAATTAAGTCGACAATAAAGCATTCATCAGCACTGATTGGAATACTCGTTAATTCAGATCGATACAAAGAAAGTATTTGAACCAAATTAGTGTTTAATCTTGACGCTTCGTAGTGCACGTTTGCAACTTGCTCCCTAGCACCGCTATTTTCTTTTGGCAATGCGTCCCTTAACCCTTCAATCGATTGAATGAGTAAAAACAGGGAATTTTTCATATCGTGCACTGCGGCGGCTAACACCGAAGAAAAATCGATATTAGTGGATATTTGTTTATTAGATGTCATTGTGTCTCGGTTAATAAGGCGGCGACAACCTGTTAATAATGTAGAATAAAATGAGGTAAAATAAACACATGTTTTTGAATTTTATTCATTTTAATCGCCAATTGAACTGTATTATGGCTATTTAGTAATATCAACCTTTAAAAAAATGTAGTTTTGGTTATAAGTATAGGAGTATAGTGTATATAAAGAGCAAAAAAGCGGTAAAACCAATGAAACTACAGCAACTTCGATACATCGTAGAAGTCGTCAACAATAACCTAAACGTATCTGCAACTGCTGAGAGTTTATTCACCTCTCAGCCCGGTATAAGTAAGCAGGTTCGAATGCTGGAGGACGAACTTGGTGTCCAAATTTTTGGGCGCAGCGGAAAGCATCTTACCCACGTAACGGACGCCGGCGGGGATGTTATCAATATTGCTCGGGAAATACTGGCGAAAGTTGAAAGCATTAAAGCCGTTGCCCGAGAACACACGCTACCTGACCAAGGAAAACTCAACATAGCCACTACCCACACTCAAGCGCGCTATGCATTACCTGATGTTATTCAAGGCTTCATGACAAAATACCCAAAGGTGTCGTTACATATGCACCAAGGTACGCCTTCGCAAATAAGTGATTTGGCGGCAAAGGGCGAGGCGGATTTTGCAATAGCCACTGAAGCGCTCCATCTGTACAACGACCTTGTTATGTTGCCTTGCTATCACTGGAATAGAAGTGTCATCGTTAACAAAGACCATCCGCTATCAAAAAAAGGCTCAATTGACATCAGCGATATTGCGAAATATCCGCTTGTAACTTACGTATTCGGGTTTACTGGGCGCTCCGAACTAGACCAAGCGTTTGAACGGGCAGACCTTACCCCAAAAATCGTATTTACCGCAACCGATGCCGATGTCATTAAAACTTATGTACGCCTTGGCGTAGGTATCGGTGTAATTGCCTCCATGGCGGTTAATGAAGAGCTAGACTCTGACTTAGTGAAAATTGATGCCAGTCATTTGTTCGACTACAGCACCACTAAAATTGGCTTTAGAAAAGGCTCTTTTCTTCGCAGTTACATGTATGACTTTATCGAGCGTTTTGCTCCGCATTTAACAAAGGATAAAGTTGAAAAAGCCATGATGCTTAAAAATAATGATGAGGTTGAGAAGATGTTTAAGGGCGTTACACTGCCGGTAAAATAACGTGCTCACTAGCATAATAAAAGGATGTGGTTTAGCGCTCAGGGGGCACACAAATAGGAAAGGGGCCATTTGGCCCCTTTTGCTTAGCTAGCAGGTTTATGCCACGCTAACACTCAATAATATTGACTGCGAGACCACCTCTGGCGGTTTCTTTATATTTCGTTTTCATATCGTTCCCGGTATCGCGCATAGTTTTAATGACTTTATCTAACGACACCTTGTGCTCGCCTGTGCCGCGAAGGGCCAATCTGGAGGCGTTAATCGCCTTGATTGCACCCATCGCATTGCGTTCGATACATGGAACTTGCACCAAACCGCCCACAGGGTCGCAGGTAAGTCCTAAGTTGTGCTCCATACCAATTTCTGCTGCGTTTTCTACCGATGATGCAGTTCCACCCATAATTTCAGCAAGTGCGCCCGCTGCCATTGAACATGCAACCCCGACTTCGCCTTGGCAACCTACCTCTGCGCCAGAAATTGAAGCATTCTCTTTATAAAGTATGCCTATTGCGCCAGCCGTGAGTAGAAACCGACTCGCCACTTCTTCGTCAACAGGTCGAATAAACTTATCAACGTACTGTAAAACTGCTGGAATAATGCCTGCCGCGCCGTTGGTAGGTGCTGTAACTACACGACCACCAGCTGCATTTTCTTCATTAACGGCTAACGCAAATAGATTTACCCAGTCCATGGTTTGCATAGGATCAGTGGTATGTTCAGTTTGTAGTCGACGGTAAAGTCCTGGAGCTCGACGAACCACTTTCAAACCGCCGGGTAAAATACCTTCGCTTTCGATACCACGCTGAATACACGCCTTCATGATAAGCCAGATGTTATAAAGCGCTTGCTTGACTTCATGCTTAGGTCTAAAAATAGACTCATTGTTAAGCATTAATGAACTGATACTCAATCCATTGTTTTTACATAGAAGTAAAAGCTCTTCTGCAGTTTTAAAAGGCAAAGGAACTTCAGCCTGTAGCGACGCGGCGTGAGCTTTCGTGTCATCGAAATCTTCATCTTTAATAATAAAGCCGCCACCAATGCTGTAATAGGTTTGCTGAGCCACAACTGTCGTCCCATTCATGGCGAAAAAGGTTAACGCATTGGCGTGTTTGGGCAGTGTTTTTCTACGATGAAATACAATAGCATTCTTGTTTGGAAACGAAATATCTTTATCACCGTTCAAACACAGCATTTCTGATAAGCGCACATGCTCGAGCATGGCATCAATTTTATCAACGTCTACCAATTCAGGGGTGTGCCCTAAAAGACCGAGGATAACAGCTTTACCGGTTCCATGGCCTATACCGGTTTGGCCCAGTGAACCAAAAAGTTCTACCCTAATGCTATCTACGCTAGAGAATAGCGATTCAGATTTCGCTAACGTAGCGGCAAATTCCGCACCTGCTTTCATTGGGCCAACAGTGTGAGAACTCGAAGGGCCAATGCCAACGCTAAACATGTCAAATACACTTATCATACACTTCAGAATGTTATTCAGTCATGAGACGATCATGCATTCAGCAAACATTAACTACAATACAGAAATGCTAATAATGTGATTAGTTTTGCTAATAGACTGTAAAGATAAATTGATAGGCAAGTGGACAAATTCGCCCCCAACGTGGAAGACATGTGAATTCGAAAAGTAGAATACTATTTTTTTCAAACGTTTACGGATGAATATGGTGCGAAAGATTGCGTAGAATAGCTGCAGTAGCTCCCCAGATCATACGCTCTTGCCATGGTATAAAATAGATTGGGAATGCGCGCTTATTGAGGTGAGTTTGATGTATTAAATGATTTTTTCGATTCAAAACGTGTGCTAACGGCACTTCAAAAGCGCTTTCTACTTCATTAGGGTCAAGCTTGAGTTCAAAACTTGGATTAACAAAACCTACTACGGGTGCAATTTCGTAACCACTGACGGTGCGATAGCGTGGAAGTACCCCAACAATATCGACATTGCTTGGCGGCAACCCAATTTCCTCATCGGCTTCTCGCATTGCTGCATCAAAAAGAGTGTTGTCAGACTCTTCAACTGCGCCGCCGGGAAAGCTAATTTGACCCGGATGATGGCGTAGATGACGAGCTCGCTCTGTAAGGAGTACGTTAAGGGATTCACCATAATCTATCAACGGAATAAGCACGGCCGCGGGGCGTCCCGTTTTAGTAAGGGGAAAGTCTGGCTCTAAATGCGGCAGTCGCAAATGGTGGAACTGATTCAGAAACTCGGCCTTCGTCATTCATTACCCTCGTTAAAAGCAGCTAATACAGGGATTATTTTAGATACTTTATCTAACGTCTCTTGGTACTCGTCAGATGCTTGTGAGTCCAAAACAATACCACCGCCAGCCCAACAATGCAGCTTATTGTTTTCTGCTAATACCGTTCGTATACAGATACTTGAGTCCATATCCTCACGACACCCCATATAAAATATGCTGCCACAATAAATATTGCGTCTATGAGGCTCTAGCTCATCAATAATTTCCATTGCTCTAATTTTGGGAGCCCCAGTTATCGAGCCCCCAGGAAATGATGATGCTAATAGATCCAGCGGTGTAGACCCACTTGCTAACTTTCCTGTAACCGTGCTTACAAGGTGGTGAACCGCCTCATAGCTTTCAAGTGCAAACAAGGCCGGAACACTGACTGTTCCAGGAGTGCAGTGTTTTGAAATGTCATTGCGAAGCAAGTCCACAATCATTAAGTTTTCTGATCGATCTTTTTCTGCATTAAGCAACGAATTTGCACTCTCCTCATCGCGCTGTTTGTCTTTATAGCGTGGACGAGTTCCCTTGATAGGTTTGGTTTCTACAATACCATTCTTTACACTCAGAAATCGCTCAGGTGAAATGCTCGCTATTGTGCCTTCAGATAAATAAAAGTACGCTGAAAATGGCGCTTGATTAGTGTCTCGCAATCGACAATAAGCCTTCCAAAAATTGCCTCGATAGTGTGCAGTGAAACGCTGAGCCATGTTCACTTGATAACAGTCACCCGCGGTAAGATAACGATGAATTGATGAAAGCCTCTGGCAATATTCCTCTTTGGTTAGATTCGACACAAAGGGTTGGGTTATGGTGAAATCGTCGTGCCCTGTAGGTTTGTTATGACCGTTATCTTTTCGATGATGATTTTGCTTTACCGATTTTGATGAACAGGTGCATAAAAAGTCAGGTTGAGTACTGCCATTCGCCGAGCAATAGTAAAAAAAACCAGTTTCTGTATCTTCGATAATAGACTGTAAATATAAGCCTGCAGCAAAGTCAGGCGTTTGGTAATCATCTATGGCAATAGAAGGTAGAGACTCGTAGAACCTGCCCGCATCATAACCTGCCATTCCGGCAACACCGACAAGAAAAGGCAAATGGGCATATTGGTCATCAACGGAACTTGCAATGTGTGCAACCTGCTTATGAAGATACTTTTCAGTTGCCTCAAAAGGCGCTTCATTAACCTTACGCGAAGTATTATTGATGGTATCAATTAATTCGGTTTGCCCTTTTGCTGCTCTAATCATCAGGGAAGGGTTCCACGCCATGATATTAAAGCGACCGTCACTTTTCTTCGAGCCCGCAGTGTCTAGCAAAATAGCCCATTCACGGCCAGCGATTTGACTAAAAAGACTTAAAAATGTGGTTGAAGCAGCAGTGCTATCTACACCCAAAAAGTGCGAAATTTGTTGCTGTGTAAACGGAGTGACGGAAATCTTGGTGATATCTGCAATAAAAGACATAAATGTTATTTGCGCTTTGTTCTTTCTATTTTAGCTATATTCGTTGCACACTCTACAAGGCGGGGCCGTTGCAGTTGATGCATAAATTACGCTGTCAATAATGATAAAGATCGCACGGCACACGCTTTTGCATGGTGCGATGATAATAGATGCGCTAGTATACGCTTTTTTAGTTAGCTAAGACCACGTAAGCCAAATAAAAAGAGGATGTCATGACCGTTATCCGTCAACAAGACTTCATTGATAGTATCGAAGATTCCCTGCAGTTCATATCTTACTACCATCCAATAGACTACGTAAAAGCAGTCGAGGAAGCCTATAACAAAGAGCAAAGCCAAGCAGCTAAAGATGCCATGGCTCAAATTCTCATTAATTCTCGTATGTCGGCAGAGGGCAAACGTCCCTTGTGCCAAGACACCGGGATAGTCACCTGTTTTGTAAAAGTAGGAATGGGCGTGTCTTGGGATAAGACCGACATGACAGTGCAGGAAATGGTCGATGAGGGGACGCGCCGTGCCTACCTCAACCCAGATAACCCCCTCAGAGCCTCTATTGTGTCAGACCCAGCAGGGGCAAGGCAAAATACTAAAGACAATACGCCAGCAGTTGTCCACATCGACATGGTGCCGGGTACTAAAATTGAAGTGATGATCGCTGCTAAAGGTGGTGGTTCAGAAAATAAATCAAAAATGGTAATGCTTAACCCCAGTGATGATATTGCTGATTGGGTAGTAAAAACGTTGCCGACTATGGGGGCGGGTTGGTGCCCGCCAGGTATGTTAGGTATAGGTATTGGTGGCACTGCGGAAAAAGCTGCGGTCTTGGCAAAAGAAAGTTTGATGGACCCTGTGGACATTCAGGAGCTGATTGAACGTGGACCGCAGAATACCGATGAAAAATTGCGTCTTGAGATTTTTGAGCGCGTAAATAAGCTAGGTATTGGGGCGCAAGGCTTAGGCGGTTTGACTACCGTTGTTGATGTTAAGATTAAGTCATTGCCTACTCACGCTGCGTCTAAGCCAGTTGCTATGATCCCTAATTGCGCGGCCACCCGACACGCTCATTTCTACCTTGATGGCTCTGGTCCTGCAGAACTTACACCTCCACGTTTAGAAGACTGGCCAGAAGTGACGTGGGAAGTAGGTGAAAATACTCGCCGCGTAAACTTAGACCATGTGACCAAAGAAGACATTCAAGAATGGAAAGTAGGTGAAACAGTATTACTTTCTGGAAAAATGTTAACAGGACGAGATGCTGCGCATAAGCGTATTCAAACCATGATGGATAATGGTGAAGGATTACCAGAAGGCGTTGACCTTACTAATCGATTCATTTATTACGTTGGACCAGTTGATGCGGTTGGCGATGAAGTGGTTGGCCCAGCAGGTCCAACAACTGCGACACGTATGGATAAATTCACAGATATGATGCTTGAAAAAACAGGCCTTATCGGCATGATTGGTAAAGCTGAACGCGGTCCTGCTACGGTAGACTCAATCGCTAAACACAAAGCCGTATATTTGATGGCTGTGGGAGGTGCAGCTTACTTAGTGTCAAAAGCCATCAAGAAGTCTCGAGTTGTGGCCTTTGAAGAGCTTGGTATGGAGGCTATTTACGAGTTTGACGTTGAAGATATGCCGGTAACGGTAGCGGTTGATAGCACCGGTGCAAATGCTCATAAAACCGGCCCCGCTATTTGGAAAGCAAAAATCGAAGATTTAGATAAAACACTCAACAAATAAGCAGGTATGCTGAAAAATTGCACAATAAACGCGAAGATTATTATGTAAGTTGCAAACTAAACTATTAAAAACAGGTGCCATTGGTGCCTGTTTTTGTTTATAGTGCTGTATAAAATAACAGTATGAAAGCGCGTCTATGTTTATCGAATACTTATCATCACACTCTCTCGTTTTATTCACCATTACTGCAATCATCTCACTTCTTTTAGTCGGCTTTGTGGTTCGTTTTCTACTTGTTCACTCTCAACTTCGTGAAAAAGAAAGCCTTAATGATGCGTTATCGATTGAATTAATGTCGCTGAAACAGGACTTCGCAGTGATAAGTGCAAAGTCTGAACGTGTAGAGCAGCTCGAATATGATAACCAACTCCTTCAGCGATCGCTGAACGATGAACGCATTACGCTAGCTAGAGTTAAAGCACAGAACGAAGCTCAGCAAGCTCGAATAGATGCGCTTCACCAAACTCATGAAGAAAAATTAGCTAATATGACAGCCTCTGAGCAAAGGCTTCAAACCCAATTTGAAAATTTAGCAAATAAAATCTTTGAGGAAAAACAACAGCGCTACACAACGCAAACCAAACAAAATATTGAAGCAGTACTAGCACCTTTTAAAAGTGAACTTGAAGGGTTTAAGCGTCAAATTTCAGAACAACACATAAGAGAAGGGCAAGAACGAGCATCCCTTAAAACTGAAATTTTAAGCCTTAAGGAACTGAATCAAAAAATAACAGAAGAAGCTTCTGCGCTCACAAGTGCGCTTAAAGGAGATAATAAGAAGCAAGGGAATTGGGGAGAAGTCGTTTTAGAGCGCATACTGAAAGAATCGGGCCTAAGAGAGGGTCACGAATTTGAAACCCAAGTATCTGCAAAATCAGACAACGGCAGACGTTTACAACCTGATGTTGTCGTTCATTTGCCTAACGACAAAGATGTCATCATTGATTCAAAAGTCAGTCTTGCCGCCTATGAGCGTTTCTATCATTGCGAAGATGAGTCGCAAAAAGCGCTGTATTTAAGCCAACATGTCACTTCTATAAAAGGTCACATAAAAGGGTTAGGCGCAAAAGACTATCAAAATCTTGAGGGGTTGAGAACGCTTGATTATGTGCTACTTTTTATTCCTATTGAGCCCGCTTTTTTATTGGCAGTAGAGGAGGAGCCTGAACTAGTCACTCTTGCGCTAAATCACAATATTATGTTGGTTAGCCCGACTAATCTGCTTGTTGCTCTTCGTACAATCAATAATATATGGCAATACGAGTATCAGAATCAAAATGCACAAAAAATAGCAGAACAAGCTGCAAAGCTTTATGACAAATTTGTGGGTTTTATAAGCGATATGGAAAAAGTGGGCAAGTCTTTAGACAGTGCTCAAGGAAGTTTTGAACAGGCTATGAATAAACTAACCCGGGGTAGAGGAAATATTATTCGCCAAATAGAGCACTTTAGAGAGTTGGGTGTGCAGCCGAGTAAGCGTTTAAATGTCAATCAGACTGACTCCTCTAACGACGAAGAGTAAAATTAAAGCTATGTATCTCAATGTAAAAAACTCAAATCTACATTGAGGAATTGCCTCACTTATCTATGACATTTTTCAATTTAGAGCTTTTAATCAACCCATCTATGTAAACACCTTACAAAAGGTAACGTCAGGTTTTTTGTATGCTAAAGCACTGCAGATAATTAAGCTGAAGCGATTAGCATCTATATTTGTACAAAAAATAAAGCCCCTTTTAAAAGGGGCTTTATAAATTATAATTTACTTAAATCTATTTAAAGCGTCTACGTAAGTAAATTATCGGCAGTAGCAACAAGCTCAACAGACCAGTAGAGCCGCCATCAGAATTATTAGCAGTTGGCGGCGGAGGTGGTGGAGCAGGCTGTTCACTGGCTTCGTCAGCCAAGTTGTTTATCGTTACAATAATTTCAGCAGGCTCAGAGATCATTCCAGATGTATCGATAGCTACCACTTCCATCGTTACGCTCTCAAATCCAGCATCAAAGTCTAGTAACTCACCGTCAGCTACCGTGATGACACCATCACGGGAGACAGATAGTGCAATTGAGCTAGAAGACTGAACGAAGAACTCAGAAACTGGGCTTGTAATTCCATCAGCATCTGATGCTTCGATAGTACCGACGACAGCACCTGTTTCCGTGTTTTCATCAACGTCGAAAGTTTGTGATTCAATTGTTGGTGCGTTTCCACCGTCTACAGGTATTGTCGTTGCAACAGCACCATCAGCACCCAAGAAAGTGAAACCACCGGTTCCTACTCCACTTAAGAATGCCGTCTGGCCGGGCTCTAGCGTGTCTACCGCTTCACCGCTTGCATCTACTACTGTAGGTGCGTCAAGAAGTGGGAATGAGTAATTAGTGACCACCAAATCTTCGTCATAAGCTTGTGACGGGAAGAAATCGAAAGCACTATTTTCAACACGGAAGGCAACTGTCGCATTTGCTGTGCCGAGATCCGCAACTGTCAAGCCTAGCCCATCTACACAGCTAACCATACTAAGTACGTTTGAACCTGGCTCATGAATAGTGCCAAACAACTGACCTGACAGAGCACTAAATGGACGAGTAAAGGTAACAACCGCAGTAGAATCTCTACCAAACGCTGACTCGTTTAAGGTTTGTGCTGTGAAATCGAAAGTGCCATCGCCGTCTACGTCAACATCCATAAAGAAGCCAGCTGAATGCAGTGATGAAACTGGATCGCGCATGGTAATGTTTGTAAACACTATTGCGCCCGCTTCACATGTTGCAGCAGGTACTGGAGCATACTCAAGTGACGTGCTTATAATATCGAATTGTTTATCAGCATCGACACCACTATCAATCATAGTCGCAACGAGCGTAGTATCAAAGTCAACAGAGCCAGTGTTAGTTACAGTACGTAAAACACCGTCTTCAGTTAATTCGGTACCGAGTTCTACTGAGCCGTATGCTTTTGGCAATACATGATAAACAAGGTGCATTGTTTCTTCAGCTTCATCGGTAAACACAAGCGCACCGTCGAACTCGACCGATGTTAGCTCTGCAGTTCCATCAGGGCTACCCGCTACAGTGCTGTCAAGTGTCCACTCAGGAAGCTTAGTTGGGTCGATAGTTGCAACCACATCAAATGTGACTGTTTGGCCCGCAGGTACCGTTAATGTACTTGGGTATTCCATTGTAAGCGCGCCAGTCGACGCATCATTGGCAAAACGTGCTTCATCTGCCAATGAATACGTCTTAGACTCACTTGAGAAGTTTTTGACCGTTACAGTTTTTGTAATAGACGCTGTTTCGTTAAGACCAAGAAGGCCAAACGCAAGAGCAGCTTGCTTAGTGGAAGCGTCCCATGCCGCAGTAGCAGACATCGACGCTTTTTCTACATCGACAAGCCCCGCACCAATATAGCTAATTGGAGCAAGTTCAGCCTCGGGGTTTGTTGAACGCGGCTCTAACGTAACGTCAAGATTCGCGTAATTCATCAGGGTAGCTTTTAGCTCAAACGCGTTACGGTTAGGGAATACTTCGGCTAACATGGCTAAAGCACCGGCTGTAATTGGGCTTGAGAATGATGTACCACTAATTGGAGACGTACCGTCCCCTGTACCGGCTGCAGCGGTATCAATCGCTGTTCCTGGCGCAGTAATCTCAGGCTTTAACAACCCGTCGACTGAAGGTCCGCGCGAAGTAAATGTGGCAATAGCACCTGGCTTGGCAATAAGAACAGAGTCAAATGTAAACGCAGCGTTGCCCGCTGTAATAGCTTCTTTGAGTGCGTCGCCGTCTTCCTTCGAAATCATTACCGAGTTGATGCCGATTGGTACAGCTGGTGAACCACCCATTGTGAATGCACCATCGCCCTCAACATTATTTGCCACAATAACAAATGCAGCACCGGCAGCTTCTGCATTAATCACTTTGTTTGTGAACCCACAGACACCACGGTCAATTAATACAATTTGGTCGGTAAGGTCAGCAGTGTATTCGACACAACCTGTTGCATTGGTTTCTGCTTCTGCGTACACGATAGGCGTTGTACTGTCAATTGAGAACTCAGGCTCAGGATTAAACGCCGCGCCAACTGCTACAATGTCGCTTTCACCCAATGTGGCCGAAATTTCTTGCTCTTCAGTAGTAGGGTGAGTCATTGCACCGACAGAAAGCGCATTAGTTGTAGTGCTTGGACCGCCAACAATGAACGGCGTAGGACCATCGTTACCTGCGGAAATAGCAACAACAACACCGAGCTCTACGGCTTTGTCGATCAACTCGCCTACCGCGCCACCGCGATTGGTACCGAAATCACCGCCTAAAGACATGTTAATAACATCTACACGGTCTGAGATATCCCCGTCGCCATTGGGATCCATTGCCGCTTCTAATCCAGCTAATTGTGCTGCACCAGGGCAGTTTTGATCACATACCGTGTACGCATAAATCTGTGCATCAGGAGCAACACCTAAAACAGAATGCGTGACGTGCGTTCCGTGGTTGTTGTTGTCCATTGGGTCTGGATCGCCATTGAAAAAGTCGAAACCACCCAAGACATTTCCGATAGGCCATGCTGGCGTATCAGCAAGGTCAGCAGAGGCTTCTTCAAACGCTTCCGTGGTACCCGGTCCGCCGACAGCCGCATGGGTATAATCTAGCCCGGAATCTAAAATAGCAACACGAATACCTTGGCCACTTGCTATGTTAGCCGTTACAAGACTAGTAGCATTGATATACTCCGCACTATCAGCGATGTGCAGTTCTGAATTTGTAACCGGAAGTACTGACTCAACGCCACTTAATGTTTTAATCTTTGCAATATCTTGCGCTGAACCGTCGATAACTAAACCAGCAACCAAATTTGTGGTTCTTGATTTGAATGATACGTTTACGCCTAAGGACTCTATTTGTGCTTGAAGTAAATCAAGACCAGTATTCGCATTGTAAACGGCATCTGTTGGGTTAGAAAGATTCGACAAGCCGGTTCTCGTTGCCAAAGCAACGTCAGCAACAGATGTGGCAGTAGTGGCTTTTGCTTTGACAAGCCATGTAGTACCAGACTTTTCTATTGCAGATTCTTCAACGGATGCATTTTTAACAAACCCTTTGGTTAGGGTTTCTAAATCATATCTGTCATTCGCCGCAGCAGTAGTGGCAGATAAAGCCACTAGTATTGCAGCGCTTAAAGTTGTTTTTTTCATAGTTAATCTCTTGTGGTTTTATTCCCCGACACCTCGATGAATATGCTTTTATTGTTATTAAGCTAGCGATACATCATCGCCTCTTTCACCAAGACAATACAATTATTAGCACACTTGTTACATGAATGTCATGAGTGTTTCAAAATTAAATACATTACATATTTTGTTACATTTTTAACCGACAATAAAAATGGAAGAAAACAAAGTAAATTTGCGAAGAAGATGCACTAAATTACGCAGTTTTCGTAACTTTATTACACTTTTTGTAAGAAATAATGTTTTTCATCGATGTCAAAGTGTTCATTAAATAGAATTATATTTCTCATTAATGTCACAAATTTTACAACGATTTTACCTTTGTAGGATGATTATCCTAGTGTGAGCGGGTTTAGTGGTGCAGTTTCGTCATCTTGCAAACAATTTCATTTCTAATAAGGAAGACACTTCCTCATTGTTTCTACTACCATCTTCTACAACGATAGACATTGCTATTAGCCCTCAAATGGTAAGAGGAAAAATTGTGAAAGATAGAAATCATCTCGCAAATGTAAAAACCGTATCCAAGGTTCAAATAATAACAAACGGTGTGGTAGATATTCCAATGCTCCAGATTTTATCTGCTGAGGGAAGCGTCATTGATGGCGCTGTCGAACCAACACTGACAAAAGAAGAATCTCTTAAGATCTATGACACGATGGAATACATTCGGGTCCTTGATGAACGAATGGTAGGCGCGCAGCGCCAAGGTCGGATTAGTTTTTATCTTGCCAGTACCGGCGAGGAGGCTGCATCGGTAGCGAGTGCAGCCGCGCTCTCGCCAGACGACATGATAATGTCGCAGTACAGAGAGCAGGGCGCATTAGCCTATCGCGGCTACACGACTAATCAGTTTATGAATCAGATGTTCAGTAATAAAGACGATCCGAATAAAGGTCGCCAAATGCCTATTCATTACGGCGACAAAGCGCTGAACTTTATGACCATTTCATCACCCCTCGGTACTCAGATACCACAAGCATCCGGGTATGCTTATGGCCAGAAAATGTCAGGTAAAGATGTGGTTACCATTTGCTATTTTGGTGAAGGTGCTGCATCAGAAGGTGATTTTCATGCCGGTTTGAACATGGCCGCGGTGTTGAACTGCCCAGTGATATTTTTCTGCCGTAACAATGGGTATGCCATTTCAACACCCGCTGAAGAGCAGTTTGCTGGTGACGGCATAGCGTCTCGCGGTCTTGGTTACGGTATTAAAACTATCCGCGTTGATGGTAACGACCCGCTGGCAGTATACGCTGCAACGAAAGAAGCCAGGGCCCTCGCAATTGCCGAAAAGTGTCCAGTGCTCATTGAGGCAATGACGTACCGCCTTGCTGCACACTCTACGTCTGACGACCCAACGGGTTATCGCTCAAGAGACGAAGAAGATAAATGGCGCGCCAAAGATCCAATTACCCGAATGGCCAAGTGGCTTGAAGGAAAGGGATGGTTTGATGAGAAAGAAAATGACAAGCGAGTGGAAAAAGCGAGACAAGACGTGCTGGCAGCCATGAAAGCCTGTGAAAAAACAGAGGTATGTGATATCGACGACATCATCGAAGATGTATACGACACCCCACCTTGGCATCTGAAAGAACAGTTAGCCTCATTAAAGGCACACATAAAGAAATACCCTCAGAGATACCCTAAAACAGCGGGGAGA
This sequence comes from Alteromonas ulvae, assembly GCF_048987005.1. GTDB lineage: Bacteria > Pseudomonadota > Gammaproteobacteria > Enterobacterales > Alteromonadaceae > Alteromonas. The sequence continues at coordinate 2,219,880 of NZ_CP185261.1, forward strand.
GTGAAGTAATGGCTAAAATGAATTTACTACAAGCAATCAATAACGCCCTCATTACTGCCATGACCGAAGACGAAAAAGTAATGGTGTTTGGTGAAGATGTTGGCCACTTTGGCGGTGTTTTTCGTGCGACAAGCCACTTACAAGAAAAGTTCGGCAAAGGTAGATGCTTTAACACGCCATTAACCGAGCAAGGCATTATTGGTTTTGCCAATGGATTAGCTTCGCAAGGCTCAGTGCCGGTAGCAGAAATTCAATTCGGTGATTATATATTCCCTGCATTTGATCAAATTGTAAATGAAACCGCAAAATGGCGATATCGTTCAGGTAGCCAGTTCGATGTTGGTTCATTGACCATTCGCACTCCCTACGGCGGCGGCATTGCAGGCGGCCTGTATCATAGCCAATCTCCGGAAGCGTTTTTTGCCCACTGCCCAGGCCTAAAAATAGTGGTACCGAGAGACCCATACCATGCAAAAGGGTTACTGCTTGCCTCGATAAGGGATAAAAACCCGGTTCTGTTTATGGAGCCTAAGCGCCTTTACAGAGCGTCTGTGGCCGATGTGCCTGAAGAAGATTATGAACTGCCTCTGGGTAAAGCCGATATTGTGCAAGAAGGTAACGACATTACGTTGCTAGGATGGGGTGCGCAGATAGAGATTTTGCAAAAAGCGGCAGATATGGCACTTGAAGATGGTGTGTCATGTGAAATTGTAGACTTAAGAAGCATATTGCCCTGGGATGTGGAAACCGTCATGCAGTCGGTGATGAAAACGGGACGTTTACTGATTAACCACGAAGCACCACTCACTGGCGGTTTTGCCAGTGAAATTGCAGCAAGTATTCAAGAGCGATGCTTTTTATATCTTGAAGCGCCCATTACACGAGTGTGTGGTTTAGATACGCCGTATCCACTTGCGCATGAAAAAGAATATATGCCAGACGAAACTAAAACGTACGAAGCTATCAAGCGTACGCTTCATTATTAATGACGGGAGAAGTAGCAATGACAATTGAATTTATTTTACCCGACATTGGTGAAGGCATCGTTGAATGCGAATTGTTGGAGTGGTTGGTGAGTGAAGGCGAACACATTGAAGAAGACCAGCCGGTAGCAGAAGTCATGACGGATAAGGCAACGGTGCAAATTCCTGCTATGCACGCTGGCGTGGTGGAGAAGTTACACTATGCCGTTGGCGAAATAGCAAAAGTGCACGAGCCGCTATTCTCCATGAAGCCAGACGTTTCTGAAGGTGAAGCGCCCATTACAGAAGCAGCTGAAACAGATAACGCTGAACCAATCGCGTCTCAGACTTACAATAGCAATTCAACAACTTCAGATGTGTCATCTAATGCATCGACCATCGAAGACTTTATTCTTCCCGATATTGGTGAGGGGATTGTTGAATGTGAAATTGTTAAATGGAATGTGCAAGAAGGCGACAGCATTGAAGAAGATCAGGCGGTTGTTGAGGTGATGACCGATAAAGCGGTAGTGGAAATTCCTGCCAAAAATGCGGGTATTGTTCACAAGCTTTATTATGCACAGGGCGAAATTGCTGAAGTACACAGCCCACTTTTCGCGCTTTCTGTTGAAGGCGCTGAAGGCCAGGGGCGTAAAGGAGATAGTGCTAAAGAAAACAGCGTTAAAGAACAAGCTCCCGCCGAATCCAACGCATTCTCATCTAATAGCGCACCTAGCGCTAACCCGTTGTCTTCGAGTGCGAACGCACAAAGCAGCAGTAAAGCAGTCGTGCGAGAAAACAATTCCAAGTGGAAAGACGGTGATTTTGAACCACCTATTTCTATCCCTGGCAAAGTACTAGCGAGCCCAGCGGTACGTCGGATCGCAAGAGAAAACGATATTGATTTGCTCAATGTATCGGGTTCGGGGAAAAAAGGGCGTATTTTAAAATCTGACGTTCTTGCGTCTGCTTCTGTGCCAGGCCAATCTGTGTCTAGTGAAGCAACTACATCTACACCAGCGCCGGCAAAACAGGCTACAACTAGCGCAACTCATAGCGTTTCCGCCGGCACAACTCGCGTGGAAAAAGTGCGCGGTATTCAAGCAGCAATGGCTAAACAAATGGCTGCCTCTGTATATACCATCCCGCACTTTACGGTAAGTGATGAGGTAGTAATGGATAATCTCATTGCACTTCGCAAAAATCTCAAACCCGAGTTTGAGAAGAAAGAGGTTAAACTTAGCTTCATGCCGTTTTTCGTCAAGGCCATGTCGCTAGCGCTTACCGAGTTCCCAGTCATCAACAGTCAGCTCAATGATGAAGGTACTGAGCTCACCTACTTCGAAGATCACAATGTTGGATTCGCGGTGGATTCTAAAATAGGGTTGTTAGTGCCCAATATTAAAGGGGTTCAGCATCTGTCGCTACTCGATATTGCCGAGCAAATGCAGGATATTATTGACCAAGCAAGAGCAGGGCGAGTATCCGGTGAGCACCTTAAAGGAGGCACCATCAGTATCTCAAATATCGGTGCGATTGGTGGGATCACAGCGACTCCTGTGATTAACAAACCGGAAGCCGCCATTGTAGCCTTGGGCAAAACACAAAAATTGCCACGGTTTGATGCCGACGATAACGTGATTGCTCAGCATATTATGGCGGTTAATTGGTCTGGAGATCATCGCATAATTGATGGCGCAACCATGGTTCGTTTTAATAACCTATGGATGAGCTACCTTAGTTCTCCTGAAAAAATGCTCATGCACTTGAAATAGGCATTGTTTGAAAGGGCCAAGACAGCGCGATTAAACTAAGCGTTTTAAAAAAATAGTGCCTCGAAAGGGCTAATTGATTCGTCAATTAGCCCTTTTTCAGTCTGGTTGTTTGTATTGTTTTTTACTTTCCTTTTTTAAAGTCTTTTTTATTGTCCCCTTCAGCTTAGGAATGTACTCGGTTAACACGAGAGGTTATTATGGCATAACAAGGTTATCAAAATTGATGTAGAGGTTTTGTGTTAAGTTATCAACATGCATTTCACGCGGGCAACCACGCCGACGTTATTAAACACTTGTGTTGGCTAGGCGTAATCAAAGCGCTTAAGAAAAAAGACAAGCCCTTTACCCTTTATGATTCCCATGCAGGTGCCGGTTTATATGACTTTACCGACTCGCTATCTGCAAAAAATAAAGAATACGAGACTGGCGTGTCGAATTTGCGTAATGTGTCAGCAAACGGTGAACTACTTAACGATTACATTACGCTATGCCAACGATTTGTAGACAAAGATGCCTACCCAGGCTCTCCCGTCATTAGCGCTGAATTAAAACGGGAACAGGACGTTCTTCATGCTATGGAACTTCATCCTGGGGAGTATGCCAAGCTTGAGGCCAATTTTTCTGCTTATGCTGGGCAACACTCTCACTGTCATAAGCGAGATGGGTTTGAAGGCCTAATCGCGCTTACCCCTCCAAAGCCAAACAGAGGGGCGATATTAATAGACCCGCCTTATGAGAGAGCCAACGAATATGACGATGTGGTAAGTGGTATCGAGGCCGTTTTAAAGCGATGGCAACAAGCCCAAATAGTGGTGTGGTATCCGTTACTGTCTGAGCGTGCAGGGGCAAAGCACGGTGCCAGTGAAGGTATGTGCGAAGCACTCAGTGCATTGGGGGCGCCCTGTTTTAAAGCCGAAATGCAGGTAGCTGAAAACACCTACGATGCAGGTATGTACGGTTCTGGGGTTATGGTGATAAACCCACCCTGGCAGCTTGATACCACACTGAGTGCAGCTATGAGTGAGGTAACAGATTACATTGGTGAAAGCAGCACATGTAGACTTGTTTGGGTTAACGAAGATAATTAACCATGTCTCAACTCAAAGGTCTTAAGCACTTTTATATACCCGACGAGCAGTCTATTTACTTGCTGTCCCACGCAGACGCTAAAAAGTTAAAAGATTGGGTGAGTCTGTGTATGGCCGAGCTTAAGAGCCTAGGTTATATCAATATTGAACTGCTAGGAAAAGGTGCCTTTGGTTTCGCATTTTCTGGTACATCGCCCAGTGGTGAACAACGTGTATTTAAATTCTCCCGTATCACGCTTCCCCAACACATTCGAGAGCGTTTAGAAGAAGAAGCGTTCATGCTGTCTCATGTAAAGCATGAATATGTCCCTCGCTTTATTGAATACCAGCAAATTAAGAAACAGTCCATTCTGGTCATGGCCCAAGCACCAGGAGAAGACCTTGAGAAGGTGAGCCTTCGATTAGGCCCTCTACCGCCGCGCGTAATTGTCAAAATTGCAGTGCAGGTTGGTCAGCTACTGTTTCATTTTAGACACTTCGTCGACAAGGGGCTGGAAAAACCCATCGTACATGGCGACATTAAGCCGTCAAACTTGGTATGGGACGCCGAAAACGAGTGTATTGGTCTTATCGATTGGGGCTCTTCGGTGTTCGCCCAAACTGACGCATCAGGGCAATTTATAACCAATAACGTGATGGATCTAATGTCGGGGGAGCTTCAACAAACTAACGCCCGTCTTGGCGATGTGTATTTTATCGGTGAAGAGCAACTTAACGGCGCTTTATCCACCCCGCGCTTTGATGAGCAGGGACTAGCCAGTACGCTATATGCACTGGCATCTGGCCAATCTTGTCGTTATGGCAGTAAAGTCATTACACCTTCATCGTTAGGCTTGCCTAAAATGCTGGCTAATATACTCACCTACATGCTTGATGAAGACGCGATAAAAAGAAGGCAGGGGGGAGATTACTTTTTTAAGCATCTTCATGTGCTGAAAAACATGGTGTTTTCACAAGATAAAGACACTGCTTACACACCGCTTATTCCAACCTGGGTTCACCAAACGAGCCAAGATATTGAGACGGTGGTATACAGCTCAAGAAAATCGTATCTTCGGCAGCAAGCGGCACTTGAAAGTGAAGAGTTACGGTATATTGATGACGCCCAGTTTGACCGATATTACAAAAATTACCTTCAAGGTATGGGCGATACGGAAAAAGCGTTTGTCTCTGCTATCAGCCGCTTAGGCCGCTACCCCGTGGTTGGGGGAATGGCGGTTAGATGGGAGCCAGAGGGTATCTATGTGGACTCTAGTTTAAACCTGCACGACCCAAGCTTACGCCGTGCTTTTGAACAGGCCGTCAATAACGTGATTACGCTAGCGAGGGCCATTCACAAGCCAGCAGTATTTAAATGCTGTATGTTCAATGCGAAAAACACCGTACACATTGAACGTGAAAATGAGCAACAAGACTTTATTCCGTCAAAGGCGCTACACATTCCGTACGAGTTATCAAAAGTGTCATTGTCAAAAGACGACAGTAGAACTCACTCTTATTTCGAAGATGGCGATGATCCCGATGAGTTGCTTAAGCTTCCTGAAACCATCATCGACACTATCAAGGCTCTCAATGCGATTCATCATACGGGATGTATTATCTTTGAAGCCTTGCCCATGCATCTAAAAATTCATAATTACTATACGCTGCTCGATCACAGTCAAGAAGAGACGTTTAAGGCGCTTCTTGACAGTCTAGTGGCGCAAATACCGCTGATAAAAGGGTTAGGTATTTCAGGGTTTATGAAGTTACCCTACAAAGATACACGCTTTTTTGAGCACAAGGCTTCGTTGCCCGAGAAGTATTATCCAAGAAATCCCAAAGCATTACATCAAGAGAAAGAAAACCATGTCTGACATAAAACTATCCTCGCTATTTGAGTTAGAAACTGTAGAAGCAGGCCTTTACCGAGGACAAAGCTGGGACCTAGGGTTTAGAGCACTTTTTGGCGGGCAGGTGCTTGGCCAAGCTCTTGCAGCAGCCTATGAAACTGTTGATAAGGAGCGTGTTGCCCATTCATTTCATACCTATTTCTTATTACCTGGTGATGCGAAAAAACCGGTAGTGTATGATGTTGAAATTGTGCGTGATGGTCGTAGCTTTTCCGCGAGAAGGGTGAAGGCTATACAAGACGGTCGAAATATTTTTTATATGACGGCGTCATTTCAAGTACCGCAAGAAGGCATGCACCATCAGGCGCCCGAAATGCCTGACGTACCGCCACCTGAAGAGGTGCAGTCTGACATCGATTTTTACCAAGAGAATTTTAGTAAAATAGCTCGGCCAATGAGAGAAGCCCTGAGCTATCACAAGCCAGTCGATATACGCACCATTAATGCGGCCAATTCTTATCAACCGGTGAAGCGTGAACCAACGCGCTACATATGGATGAAGGCGAGAGATCCACTTACTGGGCCTTTGTCCGTTCATCAAGCTGCTGTTGCTTACGCGTCAGACTACCACTTTTTAAGTACGTCACTACAACCACATGGCGTCGCGGTAACCGACAAATCATTGCGAATGGCAACCATAGATCATGCAATGTGGTTCCATCGTCCTGTGAACTTAAATGAATGGCTACTTTATGCTATGGACAGCCCTTTCAGTGGCGGGGCTCGTGGTTTGGTGAGAGGTCAAATATTTACTCAGCAAGGCGAGCTTGTCGCCTCAACATCTCAGGAAGGGTTGATGCGTCAGGTGGATGCGTAATTTGGCATAGTAATAAGTAAAGTCACTATTAACCTATTAGTGCGTATCGTCTATCAGTGATCCGATACAAGAGCCGCGGAACAGGGTTCCGATCAGAAACCTGTTGAGCTTTTAAAAACGCATTTAAAAGACATTAAAAGGAAAACAGAATGCAATATTCATTAGGAGAACTATCGCCAACGGTAGACGAAAGTGCGTATATCGCACCCGGTGCCCATGTTATCGGTAACGTGAACCTTCAGCAGGGATGTAGCGTGTGGTTTAACGCGGTTATTCGTGGCGATATGGATACTATTACGGTAGGAAAAGATACCAATATCCAAGATGGTAGTGTCCTGCACACCGATGCTGGCGTTCCCCTTACTCTTGGCACAGGTGTTACCGTTGGCCACAAAGTCATGCTTCATGGTTGCACCATTGGTGATTATTCGTTGATTGGTATTAATGCAGTAGTGTTAAATCGAGCGAAAATTGGAAAGTATTGCATTATTGGGGCAAACGCACTAATAACAGAGAACATGGATATTCCAGACTTTAGCTTGGTAGTCGGTTCGCCTGGAAAAGTGGTGAAAACACTCGATGAGAGCGTCATGTCAAAGCTCGAAGCCTCCGCGGCGCACTATCGAGTTAATGCGCAACACTATCTAAAAAACCTTGCTCATTTGTGAAGCCCTTTATCTCCAGCCCTTAAGTAAGCTTCATTCCGTTACTCTTAGCATGCTTATATACTCGACTAGGACATGTAGATCCGATGGTAAGACGTAATAAAAAACGCCCAGAACAGCGGTTCTGGGCTAGGGGAATGGCTCATCTCTGAGCCGTGCGCTAACTTTTACAGGGGGAGATAAGGTATTAATACTTTATGAGTATAGGATAGCTTTGTATATTTTATAAACAAATTGACGATTAATTTTTTGTGTCAGGCGTCAAATTTTTATTTATGTTTAATTACAAAAACTTATAGAATAGCATCATGCGGTCGCGCGGTTAATCTGTGCAAAACTTTTTCAGTGGAGCATTAAATACCAGCGAATCAGGTGCAGTATCCTCTTCCAATGCAAAATAGGTTCTTCTTTCTCAATTAACGCTGAAACTCTCTATGTTTTGAAAATGTTTAATTAAAACTCTATTCACAATATTTATGTTGAATACAGATGGTTGTACCACATGGCGAACCTTGTAGTATGTGTCTATGAATTATTTTTTGAATAAAAGAGGGGGCTACTATGACAGCATTTACAAAGCCATCTACAAAATCATTATCAACATTTATTCCACCAGAGCGCACGTTAATGGGGCCCGGCCCCTCTGATGTTAGCCCTCGTATTCTTAATGCCATGGCGCGTCCTACACTAGGGCATCTCGACCCTTTGTTCATTGAATTGATGGATGAAACCAAAAACTTACTGCAATACGCGTTTAAAACTGAAAATGCGCTAACAATGCCAATATCTGCCCCTGGCTCTGCCGGCATGGAAGCATGCTTTGTAAATCTTGTTGAACCGGGAGATAAAGTTGTTGTTTGTGTTAACGGTGTTTTCGGTTTGCGCATGGTTGAAAATGTAGAACGCTGCGGCGGCACTGCCATTACCATTCACAACACGTGGGGAGAGCAGACCGACCTTAATGCAGTGGAAGATGCGCTGAACGCCAACCCCGATGTAAAGGTAGTGGCATTTGTCCATGCAGAAACCTCAACAGGGGTTAGAAACGAAGCCAAATTGATTTGTGATCTTGCCCAGAAACACAATTGCTTAACTATTGTTGATGCTGTTACCTCTCTTGGCGGTATCGAACTTGATGTGGACGGCTGGGGAATAGACGCCATCTATTCAGGTTCGCAAAAGTGTCTCAGTTGCGTTCCCGGTATAGCGCCAGTGTCCTTCAGTGATAAAGCAGTTTCAGTGATTCAAAATAGACAAACGAAAGTGCAAAGCTGGTTTCTCGATATGAATTTGATCGTAGGGTATTGGGGCAAGGGCGCTAAACGTGCTTACCACCATACCGCGCCGGTCAACAGTATGTACGCGATGTACGAATCACTTCTTGTACTTAAAGAGGAAGGTCTTGAGAATGCTTGGGAGAGACACGCAAGCGGACATGCAAAGTTAGCACAGGGCCTTGAAGAGATAGGTTTAGAACTTACGGTAAATAGCGATTTTAGATTGCCTCAGCTCAACGTTGTACAAATACCCGATGGTGTTGATGACGCCGCGGTGCGCAGTCAGTTACTCAATGAGTTTAATTTAGAAATTGGTGCTGGTTTAGGAGAACATGCTGGAAAAGTATGGCGTATCGGTCTTATGGGGTATGCCTGTAAACAGCGCAACATCGATCACTGTATCGCGTCGCTCAAGACTGTACTTAAGTAGTTACATTACAAATAGTAAATTACAAATACTAAGTTACAATTAGAAATTAACCTAAAGCTGGAGGCATAAATAAATATGCCGCCAGCTTTTTTATTTTAAAACCAAAGCCTTGTTATTTGTTCACTCAGGGTTCATATAGGATGGCATAGACTGGACGCGCTATAATTAACCTTAATATCGATGAAAGGAACTGATATGCAAAACGTGCTTACATTTACCAAGACACTTATACTCCTTACCGTGTTTACCGCGCCTTTATACACTGCACAAAGCTATGCACATACAGAGGCGAGCAAGGATGCTGTTAAGGAAAAAGAATCGCAAGCCAATGAAAGGTCATTAGGGACAATTAGTGTACAAGGGGTAGGGGCCATTGATGTGACACCTAATGCTTACTCTGTTACCTTTATCGTTGAAGAGCAAGGCACAACGGTAACCAAACTCAATGGGCAGCTTGAAAACGATTTAACCTCTATTGTTAGTTTCTTATTAGAAGAAGGTATCGAAGCGCGTTACATTCAAAGTATGCAAGTACGTCTTTCGCCCCGATACAACAATACGCCGCAGGGTAGAGAACAAGATGGTTTTACACTGTCTAGAGAAATCGCCATTACCTCGACTGATTTAGAGAATTATGATCGTGTGCTTGATGGCGTGCTTAAAAGAGGTGTTGATCGTATCCAGCAGTTCGACTTTATCACCATGGGTGAGGCCTCTGCCTATCAAAAGGCCTTAATAGAAGCAGTCGCTGATGCAAAGAATAGAGCACAGCTGCTAGCAAAAGAATTGGGCGTAGAAGTGGGTGAAGTGGTTGCAATATCTGAATCTGGTGGCAATATGCCGTTACCAGTCATGCGCGCCGACGCGTTTGCAAAAGAAATGTCGCTGTCTTTGCCAGGGCAAGAGAGCGTGAACGCCCGTGTGAATGTGACGTTTAACATTAATCAATAACAGGGTTACCGTTTGAAACAACAACAATATAGCCAGCTAATAAGCCAAGCGAAAAGCTTGGTATCGGGCGAGCAGGACTTAATTGCCAATATGGCAAATTTAAGTGCACTGCTGTTTAATGGCCTCGAGGATGTAAACTGGGCTGGTTTTTACCTGTACAAAGACGAACAGCTGGTTCTTGGGCCTTTTCAAGGTCAGCCTGCTTGTATTCGAATTCCAATGGGAAAAGGCGTGTGTGGTACCAGTGCGTCCACACAAACGGTTCAGCGAATTGACGATGTCCACGGGTTCGATGGTCACATAGCATGCGATGCGGCGTCAAACTCTGAAATTGTTATCCCCATTGTGGTTAACAACGCATTAATTGGTGTATTGGATATAGACAGTCCAAATTACGCTCGCTTCACGCAAGATGATGAAGATGGCCTTGTCGAAATTGCGAATTTATTGATTGAATCTCAGCAAGCACTATGAAATCAAACGTCGATATTCATGTAGTATTATCTACATTCGAGGACATGGAAGACGTTCATGATGACCCAGATGAAGCATCTGAACGTTTAAACTTCATTCTTCACGGGATATATGATGCTGCTGAAGAAGATATAGAAACACAGCGTTTAGAGCAAATTTTGCACTACGCTTGGGAGTCTTGGCAACAAGATGCACATTTATTAGAAATTGATGACGACGAATTGCTCGATTGGGTTGACCACACGCTGGCAACTTGGGATGATGCAAATAACGATGAAATCTCCTGAATAATTTAGAAAGTTAATGGAATCAACAGAGAAGTTTACTACGAGTAAGGAAGTTATTGCTTTCCTTGCAGAGACCTTCCCAAAATGTTTTAGCATTGAAGGCGAGGCCCTCCCACTTAAGATCGGTATTTTTCAAGATCTTGCTCAACGGTTAGACGATGAAGAGCGCGTGAGTAAAACGCTATTGCGCTCAACCCTTCGTCATTACACCAACAGCTGGCGCTACCTATACAGCATCAAAGAAGGCGCTCACCGCGTTGATCTTGATGGTGAAAAGGGCGAAGCAATTGAGAAAGAGCATTCAGATCACGCGCAAAAGCAACTCGAAGAGAGTAAAGCTAAGGCTGCAGAAAAACGTAAGGCAAAGCTAGCACAGCAGCCTAAGCGTTCAGAAAAGCGTCAGTTTAATCGTCCTAAAGGCGAAAAACCGGCTAATTCTGCGCAACCTGAGGCAAAGCGCGGAACTAAACCGAAGAATAACAGACCAAATATTACGCCACCTGCTAAGTTAACTGAAGAAGACATGAAGCAAGGCACTCGCGTTACCGTTAAGTTGGGTAAAGAACCTATGCCAGCGGCTATCACCGAGATTGCTAAAGACGGTATTCACGTTCAGCTTGATACAGGTATGGTGGTAAAAGTAAAAGCAGATGCTTTACGTTTGGCACGTTCCAAGAGGTCGTAAATATGAAAGATATCCTTCGAATTTCTATTGCTAGCGCATTTTTGACGGTAGGCGTCGGCGCTGGTGCCGTAACGTCAACACCAGATGTTGATGAGCTTCCTATACTTCAACAGGAATCTCAGCACAGTGTGGCGGCGAAAAGAGTAAGTGCATTATTCACTCGCGCCCACTACAAAGAAATTTCGTTGGATAATCTTCTTTCAGCCCGCGTTTATCAGCGTTTCATAGAATCACTCGACCACAACAAACAAGTGCTTTTATTAGACGATGTCGTAAGCTTTGAAAAGTACCGTGATTTGTTTGACGATGCGTTGGGCAAAGGTAATTTATCCATTGCTTATGACATGTACAATGTTACTGCGAAGCGCAGGGTCGAGCGTTATGAATATGCACTCGCATTGCTCGACGAAGGGCCTTTTGATTTTGCTAAAGAAAATGACAAGTTCTTTTACGACAGAGAAGACGCCGATTGGGCGAAAGACACTGCCGAGCTTGACGAAATTTGGCGTCAGCGAGTTAAATACGATGCGCTGAATCTGATATTGGCGGATAAAACGTGGGAAGAAGCGAAAGAGCTACTTACCAAGCGTTATGCCCGTGCAATAAAACGCACAAAGCAGGCGAAAAGCGAAGATGTTTTTCAAACTGCAATGAACGCGTTTGCAAGAACTATCGAAGCACATACAAGCTACCTTTCTCCTCGAAATGCAGACCGTTTCCAAATGGAAATGAATTTATCATTTGAAGGCATAGGCGCCGTTCTACAAAGCGAAGATGATTACACCATCATTAAAAGCGTGGTACCTGGCGGTCCAGCAGATCAATCTGGTGCGATTAAGCCAGAAGACAAAATTGTTGGTGTTGCTCAAGACGATGAAGAGTTTGTTGACGTTATTGGTTGGAGACTTGACGAAGTTGTTGAATTGATTAAAGGACCAAAAGGTAGCATGGTGCGCTTACAAGTTGAGAAGGGCGCAACAGAATCAAAAACGACATCGGTGGTAAAGCTAACTCGAGATAAGATAAAACTGGAAGATAGAGCGGCAAAGTCTGAAGTGTATGTGCCTGATGAAGGACCGCATTCAGGGCAGCCCTTAGGCGTTATTACCATTCCCAGTTTTTATAACAATCTAAGTGTTGACGTGGCAAAGGAACTTGAAGAGTTAAAGTCACAAAATGTGAAAGGCATTATTGTCGACCTACGGGGTAATGGCGGTGGCTCGTTAACGGAAGCAACATTGCTGTCAGGACTGTTCATTGAAAAAGGTCCCGTTGTTCAAATTCGATACGGACAATCTAAGATTAGCGTAAATCGCGACACCGATGGGAAAGTGGCCTACGACGGTCCGTTAACTGTACTCGTTGACCGTTACAGCGCTTCAGCCTCAGAAATTTTTGCCGCAGCAATGCAAGATTACAATCGCGCATTGATCGTTGGTGAGCAAACCTTTGGTAAAGGTACCGTCCAACAACACCGCGGCTTGGGCAAAATATATGACCTGTATGACAACCCGTTGGGCAGCGTGCAGTTTACTATTGCTAAGTTTTATCGAATTGATGGCGGCAGCACACAGCATAAAGGTGTTATTCCCGATATTTTGTATCCCTCGGCAATCGAACCTGCAGAGTGGGGCGAAAGTCAGGCTGATAACGCGCTTCCATGGGATAGCATTAACAGGGCTAATTATACTACGTTTGCTGATGGTCAAGCGGCGTTAGACGTGCTATCGGCAAAGCACAACAAACGAATTTTGCAAAACCCCGAGTTTTCATACATCAATGATGACATCGAGGAATACAAAAAGAATAAGGACAAAGATTTCATATCACTGGTAAAGGCTGAAAGAGAAGCCAAGAAAAAAGAAGCTGAGGTAAAATCATTAGCACGGGCTAACGAACGACTGCTGCGCTTAGGCTTAGAGCCGGTAACGACGCTTGATGACCTTCCAGAAGATATGGAAGAGTTAGACCCGTTTTTAGACGAGGCGGCTAATATTACTTTCGATATGATCGAAACAGGCCGATACGCTATCACCACAAATTAAGCGCTATCGGGAAAGGGCTGGTCTATGGCCAGCCCTTTTTTTGTGTCTATACAAATATTACAACAATAATAAAGGCGATTAACATGGCGATACGAGGCGAGTTTTCCTCTCGGATAGGATTCGTGCTGGCGGCTGCAGGTTCAGCGGTTGGACTTGGGAATATCTGGGGTTTCCCAACGAAGGTAGCAAGTAACGGAGGTGCTGCATTTGTACTCGTTTATTTATTACTGGCTTTCGTTCTTGCTTATCCTGTCTTAATGGCCGAGTTGATCATTGGTCGCAGTACACGTTCAAATATGGTCGACGCGCTTGGCAAAATATCGGGTAGTTTTACAGGTAGGGCAACCGGCATTTGGGGCTGTGTTACTGTTTCTCTCATTTTAGCCTTTTATGCCATTGTAGGTGGCTGGATGCTGGTCTACTTTGCTGACTCAGCGGTAAGACTTGTAGGACTGCAGTCTGCAAGCGATTGGCTGCTCACTTCTTCCGTTACGCGTAACGTTATTTTCTGCGCTTTATTCATGATGTTAACTGCATTTATCGTAGTCGGTGGTGTTAAAGCCGGTATTGAGAAATGGTCAGTAAGATTGATGCCTACTTTGGTGATTCTTATATTAGCGCTTATTGTGTACGTTAGCTTGCAGCCAGGCGCCGCAGAAGGATGGAGTGCGTATTTAGTCCCTGATTTCTCACGAGTACTCGACCCTGACTTGTTAATTAACGCAATGGGGCAAGCGTTCTTCTCTATGTCGTTGGGTGTGGGCACAATGTTAGTGTATGGCTCATACTTAAGTAAAAAAGAGAACCTGCCAACAATTGGTGCTTCAGTGGCGCTGGTCGATATTGGTGTAGCGGTAATAGCCGGTATGCTGATCATTCCTGCAATGTACGTCGCGTTGAACAATGGCGTAGAAATATTCACTCCAGATGGTGCCTTAATTCAAGGCGACACACTTATTTTTAAAGTACTTCCCGCGTTGTTCGATACTATTGGCACTGTGGGTGTTTTCGTGTCGTTCACTTTTTTTGCGCTAATGGCCATTGCGGCGGTGACCTCTTCTATTTCCATGTTAGAAGTGCCTGTCGCGTTCATGGTTGAGAGTAAAGGTTTGCAGCGTGGCAGGGCCGTGGTATTTATGGCTGGGTTAATTTTTATTCTCAGCTGCATCATAATTTTTAACTTCGATATGTTGTTTGGTTTTGTTATTGCGTTAACCACAGAATACAGTCAGCCCCTGCTAGGTTTAGTGCTGTGTATTTTCGCCGGTTGGGTGTGGCGCAGAGATGCCATACTCGCTGAGCTTAAAGAGGGCAACGAAAACGTTGAGCACGGATTGTTTTGGAAAATTTGGCCGTGGTACGTGCGTTTCGTTTGTCCTGTTATTATTGCGCTCATGTTCTATCGCTCTGTTTTTTAGATAATAGTAAATGCAAATTTTCCAGCGAATCGTTTGACTGTAAATAGTTTTAAAATCAGTGCTCTCAATTTTAAAAGCGCTTAATTTACGAAGCTTGCAAAATAAATAGCTTTCAAAAAAGGTTTAGTAAAATAATAACAATGACTAATAAAGAGTTAAAAACACCGTCACTTTTAGATGCCTTAATTCCTATTGTTGCACTGGTTCTCATGATGGGAACTGCTGTTTATCTGTTTGAAGATAATTCGTCATACGGCCCTAATCAAATAGCCTTATTGCTGGCAATGGGTATGGCAGCCATTATTGGAATGAAAAACGGCTACAGCTGGAAAACCATAGAGAAAGGGATAGTCGATGGCATTTCAATGTCATTGGGTGCATGTCTTATATTGCTCGCGGTTGGTTCCTTAATTGGTACGTGGATGCTGTCTGGAACCGTGCCTACGTTGATTTATTTTGGCCTCGAACTTCTTAACCCTTCGTTTTTCTATGCCGCAACGTGTTTAATTTGCGCAGTGGTTGCCATGAGCATAGGCAGTTCTTGGACAACAGCAGCGACAGTGGGTGTTGCGCTAATGGGTGTTTCAGCAGGTATGGAAATGTCAGCGGCTATCACCGCGGGGGCGGTGGTGTCTGGTGCCTATTTTGGTGATAAAATTTCGCCACTGTCTGAAACCACTAATTTAGCGCCAGCAGTTGCCGGTACCGATCTTTTCGACCACATTCGCTACATGCTCTGGACCACAATTCCAAGCTTTGTTATTGCGCTTATTCTGTTTACTGTTATTGGGTTTAGTGAAGTAGGTGAAGCGAAAGCTGAGCGCATTGAGCAAATGCAGCAGCTTCTCAATGAGTCCTTCAATCTTGGTTGGCACCTTCTTGTGCCACTTGTTGTGCTTCTCACCTTAGCAATTAAAAAGATGCCTGCGTTTCCCGCTGTTTTTATCGGAGCATTACTCGGTGGCATTTGGGCTGTTATATTCCAATGGGATGTGATCGCTGCAATGACTAATGCTGACGATACGGCAAATATTGGCGCTTTAAAGGTGGTGTGGACAGCGTTGTTCGATGGGGTGAGCTTTTCGACGCCTGATGAGAATTTAAATAGCCTATTATCTCGGGGCGGCATGTCCTCAATGCTCAATACCATATGGCTGATAATATGTGCCATGTCTTTTGGCGCTGTGTTAGAGCGAGTAGGTCTTCTCAAACGTGCTGTGGCCACCATTTTGCTAGGCGCAAAATCTGCTGGTGATATGGTAAGTCGTACCATCATGACGTGTTTCGCGACAAATTTGGTCACTGCCGACCAATATATTTCCATTGTTATGCCCGGCCGCATGTACAAAGAAGAGTATGCCAAAAGGGGCTTAGACCAACTCAACCTATCACGCAGTTTAGAAGATGGTGGCACGCTAACGTCGCCACTTATTCCTTGGAACACCTGCGGCGCATACATGCACAGTGTATTGCTAGTCAATCCTTTTGATTATATTTTCTATGCGTTCTTTAACTTAATAAACCCATTTCTTGCTATTGTTTACGCCTATTTGGGGATCAAAATTTTGCGGATAACGCCGCCAACATTTGAAACGAAAAGCGAAGGGTCCGTATAAGCATTATATAGACGCTTCATTAAGGAGTTCTATGTCAGTTCAAATTAAACGCAGGGCGGATTACATGCCGCCGGCATTTACTATTTCTACCGTCGATTTACATATTACGCTTCATCCAACTGAAACTCGTGTATTTAGCTCACTGCGTGTAAAGAGACAAGGCAGTCATCAAGATGCTTTGGTTCTAGACGGCGATAATCTTCCTGTCAACAAACTCATCATTGATGGTGTTGAACTGTCACATAAAAATGATGACAGCCATGGTTACGTACTTGACGATTCATCACTGACTGTTCCTGTTGATAGCGATGAATTTACGCTCGAGATTGAAACCACCATTGCACCTGAGCACAATAAAGCATTAGAGGGTCTTTATCTCTCTGGCGGCGCCTACTGCACGCAGTGTGAAGCAGAAGGATTTAGGCGTATTACCTTTTTTATGGACCGCCCCGATGTGCTGTCGGTTTATACGGTAACCGTGGTGGGGGATACATCCTTTCCTATGCTACTTTCCAACGGTAACCCCGTAGACAAAGGGCAGTTAAGCAACGGCCAACATTTTGTTAAATGGCACGATCCACATCCGAAACCTTGTTATCTCTTTGCCTTAGTAGCAGGCGACTTTGACATGCTCTCTGATACGTTTACCACAGCTAGTGGTAAAGAGGTTGCGCTAGAACTTTATGTAGATAAGGGAAAGCAAAGCCAAGGTACGTTTGCCCTTGCGTCGTTAAAACGCGCAATGAAATGGGATGAAGAGGTCTTCGGTCTAGAATACGACCTCGATATTTACATGATAGTGGCGGTAGACTTTTTCAACATGGGAGCCATGGAAAACAAGGGCCTCAATGTATTTAATAGTAAGTTTGTTTTGGCCGACCAAAACACGGCTACAGACGATGACTTCTTTAATGTGGAAGCGGTTATTGCCCATGAATATTTTCACAACTGGACCGGGAACCGAGTCACCTGTCGAGATTGGTTTCAGCTTAGTTTGAAAGAGGGACTTACGGTATTTAGGGATCAGCAGTTTAGCGCTGATATGACGTCAGAACTTAGCAATCGTATTAAGCATGTGCGCGTGATGCGCGAACATCAGTTCGCCGAAGACGCAAGTGCAATGAGCCATCCCATACGACCCGATGAAGTGATAGAGATGAACAATTTCTACACAGTGACGGTGTACGACAAAGGTGCCGAAGTTATTCGTATGTTCCACACACTGCTTGGCCCAGATGGGTTTAGAAAAGGTATGGATGAATACTTTAAACGCCATGATGGGCAGGCTGTAACCTGCGATGACTTCGTCTCTGCTATGCAATCGGCAACGTCGTTAGATCTTAGCCAGTTTGCACGTTGGTATAGTCAGTCTGGGACTCCCATTGTTAGTGTTAAGCAGAGTAAGCTAGAGGATGGCAAGCATACTATTACACTATCTCAGCATACGCCGGCCACCTCTGACCAGAGTGAAAAGCATCCGTTATACATGCCCATCAAAATGGAAGTTATGGACGAAGACGGAGTGCAATACACTGACAATGAAGCCATCATTAATGATGGAATGATCATTTTAGATAAAGAATCGGTGTCCTTCACCATCGATGCACCAAACAAAACACTGACTCCGGTGGTGTTAGGCAACTTTTCAGCCCCTGCAAAAGTGAATAACGAGTTACCAACTGCATCGTTATTAACCATTTTCAAATATGGCAAAGATGCATTTAATCGCTGGGATGCAATGCAGTCTATCTACAATCGCTGTATCAGTGAATTAGAAAGTGGTCCTAACAAATCTATCGATGACGATATTTGGGCTGGCATAAGAGAAGCCATTGCACGTGAGCAGGATAATGTTGAGCTACTTGGCGAATGTCTGGTTATTCCTTCATTTGAAACGCTCTGCCAGTCTAGAACATCGATAAACGTTGAAACCTTAAGTGCCGCTCGAAAGGCATTTTGTTCTCAATTTGCACAACATCTCGAGTCATCATTGCTTGACGTATTCAATAGCATTGAAAGTGCACCGTATGCTTACAATCAGAATGCAGTGAATCAGCGACGTTGTAAGAATGTTGTTCTTGCACACTTGGCGCGGTTACCGCAGCACGAAAGCCTTGTTATTGAGCAGTTTGAACAAGCAGATAACATGACCGACACGCTAGGCGCGTTGCGAGGCTCACAATTTTGTCAGCGTGACACCTTTGATTCGCTCATGGCAAAGTTCGAGCAAAAGTGGAGTAACGATCCGCTTGTTCTGGACAAATGGTTTGCGCTGCACGCTACGCAAGCATCTAAGGATATCTTCGCTACCATAACGATGTTGTGTGAACACCCTCAGTTTACTATGAGTAATCCCAATCGAGTTCGCTCAGTCATTGGTAGCTTTGCGTTTTATAATAGCGAGATGTTTCATGCGCTAGACGGTAGTGGCTATAAATTTGTTACTGACTATTTGCTTAAGCTCGATGGGTTAAATCCACAGGTTGCAGCTCGTATTGTAACACCGCTAACCCAATGGCAGGGCTTTGCAATTGAACATCAAATGCTAATGAAAGAACAACTAGGTCGTTTGCTTAACCACAAAGGGTTGAGCAAAGATGTGTTTGAAAAAGTGAGCAAGAGCCTTGCTTATGGCGCAGATTGAACCAACAGATAGCGTGTTTTATTTTTCAATAAGTGTGCCTTACACTCAGTGTGAGGCGCTTTACTCGCCTGCACTACCAAGCGTTGTCATGATGGCAGAATCTGGGGTTCGGGTACAGGTTCCCACCAATCGTTTGCGCCAGTTTATCACCTCAGACGGGGTGAAAGGGCGCTTTCGTATGATTGTAGATCAGCACAATAAAATAAGGGCTATAGAACGCCTTAGGTAGGTAGAAATACTAAGTCGGATTAACTTTGCGCCTAAAAAGATTTACAAATGGACGATTTCCACCCACTTTCAAGCTAAATTTTGTGCAGGCGCATAAATGGCTTTTATACTCGGCATACAGCAATAACTATTTGATACGATTAATGTTGTAAAAGTTGTTAACTGGTAGGATTAGTTCTTGCGGTTCTGGCAAAATGATGTAATGATTTTGTTAATCGTTATGGTTGGTCATGATGTCGGGCATGCACACGCGTCGACTTGGGAGTATAAAAAATATGAAAAACAGGCCTAGCGCTTTTAAGATTTCACCGATTGCTGCAGGGGTTCTCACTCTGCTAGGTGCCGCCGCAGTTCCTGCTCACGCCGCTAATTGGCAAGTAGGTGATGTAAGCATTACGTTAGATTCAACGTTCTCGCTTGCGACAAGTATTCGAACGGAAGCGAGAGATTATGATTTAATCGGTAACAGTAACCATCCTCAATTCGACTGGTCTGGTTACCATGCTGCCTTCAATCCACTTTATCCTAGCGGTGATGTATGGGGTTTAGCGGATGGTAGCTATTCGACCAATGGCGATTTGGGAAATTTGGCGCATGATCCAGGTGACGCATTCGCAACACAGGTTTCTGGTACTCACGAACTTGATGTTAATTTTGGCAACTACGGCTTTTTTGCTCGCGGATTTTGGTTCTATGACTTTGAGCAGATGGACGGTGATCGCCCTTATTCCAACCCTGTTACTGGTAACCAATATGATTTGTGTCAAGACCCAGAAGCCAAGGACTTGCTTTGCGCTGACGTGCGTTTGTATGATGCTTTTTTCTACGGCGATTGGTGGGTAGGAGACAAGCCGCTTACATTACGTGTTGGCCGCCAAGTAATTAGTTGGGGTGAAAGCACGTTTATCCAACATGGTATTAATACGACCAACCCAGTAGATGTTACTCGTGCTCGCGCCCCTGGCGCCGAGTTAAGAGAAGTATTTTTACCCGTTGGCATGGTGTACGCGTCATTAGGTTTAACGTCTGACGTAAGTATATCTGGCTACTACCAATACGAGTTCCAACGCAGTTGGCTTCCTGTTTCAGGTAGTTATTTTGCGGCTAACGACTTCGCAGGGGACGGCGGTCAGCGTCAAAATATTCAACTTGGCTTCAGTGGCAACCCAGACATTGATTTAGAACACTTGCTAACAGCATTAAACGGCTACGGCGACTTGTTGCGTTCTGGCGCAGATGCTGCTGATATTTCTCAAGCCTATCTAGCGTACCCAACAAAGGTTGCTGTTCGTGGTTTTGGCGATGACCCGCACAATGAAGCAGATGACCAAGGCCAGTTCGGCTTGCGTTTAACTGTGTTTTCACCAGAGATTAACGAAACTGAATTCAGCTTCTACCACATTAATTACCACAGTCAGCGTCCACTTATTTCAGGTGTTACCTCGGACTTTACACAAGCTGGTATCGGCGCTGACCTTGCATTTATCGCAGCTAACGAGATAACGCGCGACAACATCACAGATTTACGTGCGTTTACAAAGTCTGAGTTTTTCTATCCTGAAGACATCAAGCTTTACGGTATGAGTTTCAACACTAACATTGGCACTACGGCATTAGCCGGTGAATTTGCCTATCGAGTTGATGAGCCTCTTCAAATAGACGACGTTGAATTGCTTTACATGGGAATGCCTGAACAACTTGCAAACGCAGGTCTGCGTCCAGATCTTGAAGGCATTTCTCAATTAAACAACATTGGAAGAGCAGTAGGTCCTGGTGAAACAGCCCAAGGCTTTATCTTCTCGGATACATGGCAAATGCAATTTACCGCGTCTCACGTTTTTGGCCCTAAATTTGGTGCAGATAACTTTGTGTTACTTGGTGAAGCAGGTTATGTCAATATTGTTGATATGCCAGATCCAAACGTGGTAAGGCTAAATGCACCTGGTACGGCAAGAACACCTTCATTGGAACCAACTCCGACAGGGAACATGCGTCAAGGTTTACATCAAGCATTATCTGACGGTCCGGAAACCAATCCGTTTGCAACTGACGATGCCTGGGGTTATCGTTTACTTGCTGTTGCCGATTATAATTCAATTTATGCCGGTATGAATTTGCGACTTAGAGCAACGTTTTCACATGATGTAGAGGGAACTACACCCGACCCTCTATTCCTTTTCACAGAAGATGTTAAGTCTGCTGCTTTCTCTATGACATTTGACTACTTAAGTAAGTGGGAGGCTACAGCATCCTACAGCGCTTTTTGGGGAGGCATTGGCACCACTAATGCGTTAGCAGACAGAGACTTTCTTTCATTTAACATCAGATATGCAATCTAGAGAGTGGTACTTATGATTAGAAAATTAGGAATAATTGCGGCCGCCTTGTCACTAGCGTTGTCTGGGGCAAGTGCCATGGCTAAAGTTTCAGATGCCGAAGCCGGTAAGCTGGGCAAAGAATTGACCCCACTGGGTGGCGAAGTTGCTGCCAATGCAGATGGCAGTATTCCTGCTTGGACAGGTGGTATTACATCAGCACCCGAGGGTTATTCTGTGGGCGACCATCACCCGGATCCGTTCCCTGAAGACAAAGTGTTGTTTGAGATTACAGCTAAGAACTACAAAGAGTATTCTGAGCATCTGTCTGAAGGACAGATAAAGATGTTTGAAACATACCCAGAAACCTTCCGTATGCCGGTATACCCAACCCGTCGTTCCGCGTCTAACCCGCAGGATATTTACGACGCGACGAAAGCAAACGCGACTCGCGCAGAGTTGTTAGACGGTGGAAATGGTATTAAAGGCGCGGCGATTGGTATTCCTTTTCCTATCCCACAAAATGGGTTAGAGGCAATATGGAATCACATTCTGCGGTATCGTGGTGCTGCGGTTCAACGTAACGGTGGGCAAGCTGCAGTAACCACCAGCGGTGACTACAACGTGATTGGTTTTGACGAGCAGCTTCTTATTAAGTATGCAGAAGACAACGCTACGCCAGAGCAGTTAACAGAAGAAAACGTATTATTTATGTTCAAGCAAAAAGTGACCCAGCCAGCTCGTTTGGCAGGCACAGCTTTACTGGTTCATGAAACCGTTGACCAAGTTAAAGAACCGCGTAAAGCGTGGACGTATAATACGGGACAACGTCGTGTTCGCCTGGCACCAAACATTGCTTACGATACACCGGGAACGGCGGCTGATGGCCTGCGTACCACCGATGATTTCGATATGTTTAACGGTTCACCAAACCGTTATGACTGGAATTTAGTTGGTAAGCAAGAAATGTACGTTGCCTACAACAACTATGCATTACATTCAAATAACGCAAGTTATGAAACTATTCTTACACCAAATCACGTCAACCCTGACCTGACGCGTTGGGAAAAGCACCGTGTTTGGGTGGTTGAAGCAACATTGAAAGAAGGTTTCCGTCATATTTATCAAAAACGCGTATTCTTTATTGATGAGGATAGCTGGCAGATTCAAGTTGCTGATATGTATGATAATCGTGGCGAACTGTATCGAGTTGCCTTTGCATATGGTGTAAACTATTACGAAGTACCAACGCAATGGTCTACACTTGATTCGTATCATGATTTGAACTCTCGCAGATACCTAGCCATTGGCTTAGACAACGAAGAGCAAATGTACGACTTTTCTGTACGTCCTCGAGATGTTGAGTTCACGCCGCAAGCACTGCGACGAGAAGGTATGCGCTAATCGGCTTACACACCAAACGGTTGGCACTTGCCAACCGTTTTTGTTTGCAGACAATTATTATTAGGGGGAATGGTTCAATATGAGAAAAACCATTGCAGCGTGCATTGCCGCCGCCTTTGCAGTCAATAACGTAAGCACTGCAATCGCTGAAGAAGTATTTATGGCACCATTGGTAGAACAGTCTGTTTTACTTGATATAGACGCTGATCAGTTTGTTGTTATTGTCGGTGAACGTGGTCATGTACTTACTTCTAAAAACGGAGACGTTTTTGAACAACGACGAGTTCCAACTCAATCGACGCTTACCGCTACCACTGTAGTCGGAGACAATATCTGGGCCGTTGGCCACGACGCGGTTATTATTCATTCGCCAGACAGAGGGGAATCGTGGGAAGTGCAACACTTTCAACCAGATTTACAGCGTCCATTTCTTGATGTTGTCTTTTTTGACGAAATGCATGGCGTATCCGCTGGTGCGTACGGTCTTTTTTATCGCACAGAAGATGGCGGTAAAACGTGGAATACAGAGCGCCATGCGAGCCTGCTCGATCCCTATGACAGGGAATATTTAGAAAGCATTCGCAAAGAGGATGAAGCTTTTTATCAACAAGAGTTGGAATCTATTCTTCCGCACATCAACCGCATCACGTTAGACGGCACAACCCTGTATCTTGCGGGTGAAGCCGGTTTACTGGCCAAAAGCACCGACATGGGCAAGTCATGGAACCGCTACAGCGTTGATTACACAGGTTCGTTTTTTGATATTAAGCCACTTGATGATAATTCAGTGCTAGCGGTTGGTTTGCGCGGCAATATGTTCATTAATCACAATGAATCGTCATGGGAGTACATTCAAACGTGTTCAACCAGTACGCTAAATTCAATTCTTATTGGCTCAGACTCTGTTGTCTATGCTCTTGGCAATAACGGCAAAATGGTGAAGGCTAACAGACCAATACCGACGAGTATGCGGGATCCTTACGCTAACCCTGTTGATTGCAAACCTGGTGAAGGTATTTCGGTATCACAGATTGAGGATAAAGCAGCAATTCTTAATGCTAAGCAGTTCAAAGGCCTGAACCTCGCGGTATCAGCGAATGGCGTTAAAACGTTGAATTTAAAATAGAGCAGAATAAAAGCAATGACCCATTTTCTCGAAAAATTAGTCTTCAGTAACCGAAAGCTTGTGGTAGCACTATTCGCTATCGCAACGGTGTTTCTGGGCTATCAAGCTTCTCAAATGCGTTTAGACGCTGGTTTTGAAAAAAACATTCCTCTTAATCATGAATACATGCAGACCTATATTGAACACCGCCAAGATTTTGGTGGTGCAAACAATATTCTCGTGTCCGTATGCGACAAAAACGATGACATTTTTAACAAGAATTTTTTCGACACATTAAAAAATGTCCACGACCAACTTTTCTTTATCAACGGCGTCAATCGCTCATTGGTGATATCGCTGTTTTCGCCGTCCACTCGATTTACCGAAATCGTTGAGGGCGGATTTGCTGGCGGCCCTGTAATTCCAGCAGACTTTAACTCATCTAACCCAGAAGCGTTGGAGCTGGTTGCGGCAAATATTGAAAAAGCCAATATTGTTGGACGACAGGTTGCAAGCGATTACAGCTGTGCAATGGTCACAGCGCAATTGCTAGATATCGACCCTCAGACCGGCGAACCCCTTGATACACTGGCCCTTGCGGCAGAGTTAGAAGAGCAGCTTCGCGGCCAATATGAAAACGAAGACACCTCAATTCATATCATCGGTTTCGCCAAAATGATTGGTGATGTAGCTGATGGTGCAAAAGACGTACTTGTATTCTTCGCTATTGCCATAGGCATTACCGCAATCATGGTGTACTTCTTTTCACGCAGTTTAATGTTAACCGTGTTGCCATTACTATGTTCTATCATCGCTGTTATATGGCAGCTAGGGCTACTCACGTCTATCGGCTTTGGTATGGATCCCATGTCTATACTTGTACCGTTTTTAGTGTTTGCCATTGGTGTAAGCCATGGTGTGCAAATGATAAATGCCGTAGAGAAGCAGGCCGTAACGGGTATTGGAGCTGAAAAAGCATCAATGGCAGCGTTTAGAAGTTTACTTGTGCCTGGTGGTATTGCATTGCTCTCTGACACCGTTGGCTTTATGACGTTATTGGTCATCGATATCGGCATCATCCGAGAGCTAGCGATTACAGCGAGTATGGGTGTAGCGGTGATTATTTTAACTAACTTACTGTTACTTCCTGTATTGATGAGCTTCTTGAAGCTTGACGAACGCTATGTAGAAAAATTTGCTGGAAAGGAAAAGGCGAACAGTAAGTTGTGGGATATGATTGCTGCTTGTTCACGTAAGAAACCCGCTGCAATTATATTAACTATTACCGCTATCTTATTTGTGTTTGGGCACTTCCAAGCGCAAAAAATGAAGATAGGGGATTTACATGCCGGTGCGCCAGCGCTTCACGAAGACTCGCGGTATAACCAAGACACCTTCTTAATTACCGATAAATACGAAGTGACCGTTGATTACATTTCTATTTTGGTAGAAACCACGCCTGAAGCATGTACGTCACATAATGTGATGAAGGCCATGGACGACTTCCAGTGGAAAATGGAGAATACGAAAGGCGTTCAGTCGGCAGTGTCTTTAGCGTCAGTCGCTAAGATTGTGAATGCGGGTTACAACGAAGGCAATGTGAAGTGGCAGGTTATTCCACGAAACCAACAAACACTGGTTCAGGCTATTTCTCGCGTACCGACGTCATCTGGTCTGCTTAACGGCGATTGCTCTGTGATGCCTATCATTCTATTCATGGAAGATCACAAGGCAGAAACAATCTCTCGCGTTGTTGATGCCGTTAAAGATTATCGTACACAATATGAAACTGACGATATGAAGTTTAGCTTAGCGTCTGGCCCGGTGGGTGTTATGGCGGCAACGAACGAAGCGGTTAGCGAAGCGCAAGATCCAATGATGCTATATGTATTCGGTGCGGTCATCGCTTTATGCTTAATTAGCTTCCGTTCAATACGCGCTACATTAGTGGTTGTTATACCACTGTACGTAGTGTCTGTGCTAGCCCAAGCATTGATGACCTACCTGCAAATTGGTCTCACCGTCTCTACCTTACCAGTTATCGCACTGGGTGTGGGAATAGGGGTGGACTATGGTATTTATATACTATCGACCAAAAGCCTTATGTTGAAGCAGGGTGCAACGGTACAAGAAGCCTATTTTGCAGCGCTCAAAGAGCGCGGCAGTGCAGTGTTGTTTACCGGTGTTACGCTAGCAATTGGCGTAAGTACGTGGGTGTTCTCATCGCTTAAGTTCCAGATGGATATGGGGATACTGCTCACGTTTATGTTCGTTGTTAACATGCTTGGTGCAATTATTGTACTACCAGCACTAGCTCGGTTCCTCTGGTGGAACAAAAATGACCCTGATGCATAAATTATTTTTGCATAGCTAATCAAAAAAAAGGGCCTTTAGGCCCTTTTTTTAGGTGTTTTCTGCATAGTTATCTATGCTGTTAATATAAGGTTAAAAAGAGGCTTTTAATAAGCCGCTTTATTAGAGAAAATACAAAGGTTTTCAGCACTTACGATATCAATAAAAGGTTAACAAATGACAGTCACCTCACAGCGACACTCAGTACTGCTAGATAATGTATTCGCACTTATCGACAAAAAAGTAGATACGAAGCAGAAGTCTCTTGTGCAGCAATTCGGACGCCTGTTGTATAAAAACATATCAAGCGATGATTTAGAAAATCGCAACGACAGCGATCTTTATGGTGCAACTCTGAGTTTATGGAATGCACTCTCTCGATTCGATAATTCTGCGCCCCACATACGTGTTTTCAATCCAGAAATTGCAAAACATGGTTGGCATTCTAGTCACACTATCGTTGAAGTGATTGTGTCTGACATGCCATTTCTAGTTGATTCGGTTCGCATGTCGCTGAATAGACTAAACATTACTGCACATTTATTCTTGCACAGTCCCATTGGTATCAAGCGCAATCAAAGTAAAAGGGTTGAGAGCTTTTCTGAGCAGGGTAAAACCCTAGAAGGGGCGAAAAAAGAAACCGTTATTTTTATTGAAGTTGACCATCAAACCTCTAAAAAAGATATTGAAATACTGACAAAAGAACTTCATTCGGTGGTCGATGAAGTATCACTTGCCGTGGCTGATTGGCAAGATATGACAAGCACATTGCACAATGTGATTAAAACCAGTGATTCATTCAATTGGCCTGTGTCGAGTGAAGAAAAAGACCAAGTAAATCGCTTTCTTAATTGGCTGGGCGACCATAACTTTACTATGATGGGGTATCGCTATTACGATGTAAAAGCCATAGAGGGCGACCACCGCTGGATCCCGAGAAATGATACAAGTCTTGGTTTACTAAAAAACTCGGAGAGTAATCGCGAGCGTTTACTGTCGAAACTGCCAGCCTCAGCACGCAGTGAAGCATTAAGCGTAAATCCTCTTATCCTTACAAAAACCAATACTCGGGCTCGGGTTCATCGCCCAGCTCATATGGACTACATCGGGGTTAAGGTATTCAACGACAACGAACAAGTCGTTGGAGAACATCGTTTCTTAGGGCTATACTCCGCATCATTTTACAATCAAAGTGTTATTGAACTGCCAATCTTAAGTGAAAAGATTCAGCTCATTTGCGCTTTGTCCGGCTTTGAACCGGGTACGCATGCCTATAAAGCCTTCGTAAACATCGTCGAAACCTATCCAAGAGACGAACTATTGCAAACCCCTGCACAAGAACTCGCTCAAATTGTAATGGGTATTTTTCAAATGCAAGAAAGGGGAATCTCACGTTTATTCATACGCAAAGATACCTTTGGCCGCTTTTTCTCGTGCATGGTGTTTGTGCCAAGAGAGCGCTATAACACTCAGTTGCGTAAAGACACTCAAGAACTATTAAAGGCGTCACTTAATGCAACAGAAGAAGTAGAATTTACAACCTTCTTCTCAGAGTCCGTCTATGCAAGAACACACTACATAGCGCGAGTTAACGATAACAATGCGGAATTTGATGTGAAGGAAATAGAACAAAATATCATCGAGCTAACGAAAACATGGAATGACAGGCTTGCGTCAGCTATTTCAGCGTCTCACGGAGACGCGTCTGGAAAAGCACTAGAACGCAAGTACAGTAATGCATTCTCTCGTAGCTACATGGAACATAATTTACCGTCAGCAGCACTGGTAGACATAGGCAAGCTGGAAATGTTAGATGACGAGCATACGTTGGATATGCTGTTCTATCGCCCACAAGAAGAAGATTCAGAGAGTCAGATTGTTAAGCTAAAATTGTTCCATCGAGCAGAACCTATCCATTTGTCGGATGTATTGCCGATGCTGGAGAATTTTGGGTTACGCGTAATTGACGAGAGCCCCTATAAAATAACGTGTTCAGGTGGAGAGCATAACTGGATCATGGATTTTAAAATGCTGCACAAAAGCGGGCAGCATTTCGATATGGAAAACGCTCAAATACTGTTTCAAGATGCATTTGCCAAAGTGTGGTACAACACTTTAGAAGACGATGCCTTTAACCGCTTAATTCTCGGGGCAAACCTCACTGGTCGCCGCGTTACTATTCTACGTGCATACGCAAAATATATGCGCCAAACGGGCAGTTCATTTAGTCACGATTATATTGCTAACACGTTGGCCAATTACACAGACATCGCTCGTTTGTTGGTGGACTTCTTTGATCAGCGCCTTAACCCGAAGAAAAAACGCAACAAGAAAAAAGAAGATGGGATCCTGGCCGATATAAAGTCTCAGCTAGACGGAGTGAGCAACCTCGATGATGACAGAATCATCCGCCGTTATTTAGATATGATGTCTGCTACATTGCGTACTAACTTTTACCAGCTTGATGAGTTTGAGAACGAAAAGTCTTATGTCTCGTTTAAAATGCTTCCGGAACTTATTCCGGACATGCCGCTTCCACGGCCTAAATACGAAATTTTCGTGTATAGCCCTCGCGTAGAAGGTGTTCACCTTCGCGGCGGTAAAGTAGCACGAGGTGGCTTGCGTTGGTCAGACCGTCAAGAAGACTTCCGTACTGAAGTACTTGGTCTAGTTAAAGCGCAGCAGGTTAAAAATACCGTCATTGTGCCCGTTGGAGCAAAAGGCGGCTTCGTATGTAAAAAGGCCCCTGTAGACCAAGGTCGCGAAGCTATCCAGGCAGAAGGCAAAGCGTGCTATCGTATTTTCATAACGAGTCTGCTAGACATTACGGACAACATTGTGAACGGTGAAATTGTTCCACCTAAAAATGTGGTGCGACTAGATGATGATGACCCCTATTTGGTTGTGGCCGCAGATAAGGGAACAGCAACCTTCTCTGATATTGCCAACGGCATAGCAGAGGAGTTTAACTTCTGGTTAGGTGACGCGTTTGCCTCAGGTGGTAGTATTGGCTACGACCATAAGAAGATGGGTATCACGGCCAGAGGTGGCTGGGAGTCTGTTAAACGCCATTTCCGCGAAATGGGCGTAAATTGTCAAACTACTGATTTTACCTGTATTGGTATAGGAGATATGGCGGGTGATGTATTCGGTAATGGAATGTTGCTATCTGAGCATACAAAACTTATCTGTGCATTCAACCACCTACATATCTTTTTTGATCCAAATCCAAATGCTGCCGACAGCTACAAAGAGCGCCAGCGCCTATTTGAAAACCCAAGCTTGTCTTGGGAAGACTACGACAGTAAATTAATCTCAAAAGGCGGTGGTGTGTTTAGTCGCTCGGCCAAGTCTATAAAGCTAACCCCTGAGATGAAAAAGTGGTTAGGAACAAGACAACAAACTATGACGCCAAACGAACTTATTCATAACGTATTGAAAATGCCGGTTGATTTAATGTGGAACGGCGGTATCGGTACGTATATCAAGAGTTCTAAAGAATCACACTCTGCCGTAGGCGATCGCGCTAACGACGATTTACGAGTAAATGGTAAGGATGTTCAGGCAAAAATTGTTGGAGAGGGTGGAAACTTAGGTGTTACTCAGTTAGGTCGTATTGAATATGCAGCTAATGGCGGTAGAGTCAATACCGACTTTATCGACAATGTGGGCGGCGTTGATTGCTCCGATAACGAAGTCAACATCAAAATACTGCTTAATAGTCTAGTAAACGACGGCGAACTGACGATTAAACAACGCAACAAGCTGCTTTATGATATGACTGACGACGTGTCCGCCATCGTACTCAAAGACTGTTACCGCCAAACTCAGTCGATATCAATTACTGAATTGTCTGGCGTGAAGCAGCTCAAAGAACAACTGCGCTTTATCCATGGATTAGAAAGAGAAGGGCAATTAAATAGAGAGCTAGAGTTTATTCCAAGTGATGATGAAATTTCAGATCGCGTCGCCACAGATCAAGGTTTAACACGCCCTGAACTGAGTGTGTTAATTGCCTACGGTAAAATGGTGATGAAAGACGCGCTAAATATCTCTGAAATCACCGAAAATCCCTACCATGCTCGTTTGCTGTTACAGGCATTCCCTGAGGTGCTACGCAGTCGTTTTAACGAGCATATGCAGCAGCATCCTCTGCGCGGAGAAATTATTGCTACTAAGTTAACCAATAATATGGTCAACGATATGGGGCTTAATTTTGTTTTCCGGTTACAGGAAGAAACTGGTGCAAGCGTGAGTGAAATTGCTGATGCCTACGCTATTGTTCACGGTATTTTCAATATGGACGAGTTGTGGGGTCGTATAGAAGATCTAGACAATGTCATTTGTGCTGAGCTACAGCTATCCATGCTTGCTGAAGCAAGGCGAATTATGCGTCGAGGTGCACGCTGGTACATTCGACATGGCGATAAATCACATTCTATAGAACAGGCTATTGAAAGCTATCGTGGAACATTCGATACGTTGTCGAAAAACCTTCAGCATTACTTGGTTGAGAGTGAATATTCTCAACTAGAAGCTGCTACGCAGAAATTCATAGAGCAAGGTGTTCCCCATGATATTGCTTATCGAGTTGCTAGCTTCTCAAACATGTTCTCTAGTTTTGATTTGGCGCAAATTGTTGACGCTGATAAACATGAGACCGATGTAGTCGCTAAACTTTATTACCAACTTGGATCAAGATTAGAACTCCATTGGTTCCTTGATCAAATTAACAATCAAGCAGTCAGCAACCATTGGCAGGCGCTCGCTCGTGCTTCATACAGAGAGGAGTTGGATTGGCAGCAGCGCTCTATTGCGGCCAATTTGCTGCAATCGCGCACGGGTGCCGCGGATGCCGATCAAATTCTTGACGATTGGATAGATAGCAACCAAGTGTTGTTAAAGCGCTGGTATCACATGATGTCTGAGTTTAAAACAAGCACAACGCACGAATTTGCGAAGTTTTCTGTCGCTTTACGTGAATTGATGCTTTTAAGCGTGAAGTCTAACCATTAGAATACACGCACCTTAATGATTTAAGCCCTGTTCATCAGGGCTTTTTTATATTAGCGAGCGTTAGAATACCCATGCAATCTTTAGTGCAAAAGCTGCTACTTCAGTGTGAGCCTGAAAAAAGCCACGATTTTACTATTAATTGGCTTAACAAAACGCAACATACACCGCTGAAATGGATGTACAGCACCACGCCTATTGCAAAACCAGTGACGGTAGCAGGAATTAAGTTTGATAACCCAGTGGGTCTTGCTGCCGGGTTAGACAAGAACGGTGATTGTATAGATGCATTCTCAAGCATGGGCTTTGGCTTTGTTGAAATTGGTACGGTGACGCCTCGTCCACAGCCGGGTAACCCCAAGCCGCGCTTGTTTCGTCTGCCTGAAAAACAAGCTATCATTAATCGCATGGGCTTTAACAATAAAGGGGTGGACCACCTCGTTGAACAAGTAAAAAAAGCGAGATTCAAAGGGCCCATCGGCATCAATATTGGTAAAAATAAAGATACCGAAGACGCCAAGGCTCTAGAGGATTACCTTATTTGCCTGAACAAGGTTTATCCGTACGCCAGCTATATTACCATCAATATTTCGTCACCTAATACGCCAGGGCTACGAAATCTACAGTACGGCGAGGCATTAGACTCGCTGCTTGTGGGTCTTAAAGCCGCTCAAGAAACACTTACGCAAACACACAGTAAATACGTGCCCTTGTTCATTAAAATCGCCCCTGATTTAAGCGATGAAGAGATAAACAGTATTGCGGTGTCTTTGATGAACAGCAAAATGGATGGCGTCATTGCCACGAATACAACGCTTTCTCGTGATGCAGTGCAAGGTTTAGCCCATGCTAATGAAATGGGCGGGCTCAGCGGTTCAGTGATGACTGACATGAGTTTACAAGTGACCAAAAAATTAAATAAAGCATTAGACAAATCTATGCCTATTATCGGCGTAGGTGGTATAGATTCGCCTGAGTCTGCTCAGGCACGCTTAGATGCTGGTGCATCACTGGTTC
The DNA here is from genome assembly GCF_048987005.1 of Alteromonas ulvae. Lineage (GTDB taxonomy): Bacteria > Pseudomonadota > Gammaproteobacteria > Enterobacterales > Alteromonadaceae > Alteromonas. The sequence goes on from NZ_CP185261.1 coordinate 2,252,340, forward strand.
AGTTATACTCGGCCTTTATTTATCAAGGTCCATCGCTCGTTAAACGTATCGTAAACGCGTTATAATACCCCCGATCTCTCATAAAGTGCGCACGTGCTGATGTCGTGCGCCAGTTACAGGTAAATGAATGAATACAATTCTGGTTACAACCAGCCGCGGTCTCGACGAACTACTTAAACAAGAAGTGCTCACTTTGTGCCCTGAGGCACAAATAAAGCAGGCTCCTGGTATGCTTCAGTTCGAGGGCTCTAAAGAAGACGCCTATAAACTTTGCTTATGGTCGCGACTGGCTAACCGAGTAATTTGGGTTTTGGCATCGGGCAAAGCAAATAATGCCGAAAGCCTTTACGATACGGCAATGACCGTAGATTGGCAGATGCAAATGGACTCTAGGCATACGCTGTCTGTTCAATTTGTGGGAACTAATTTTGCGATAAAGAACACCCAGTTCGGGGCTGTTCGTATTAAAGATGCCATCGTTGATACGTTTGTTGAAGAAGGGCTAGCAAGGCCGTCTGTCGAGCGCAGACATCCTGATATTTCTGTTTATGCTCGTTTGCAACGCGACAATGTGATTATCGGTATTGATCTAGCAGGAGCGAGCTTGCACCAGCGAGCATACCGGCAAGAAACCGGTGATGCGCCACTAAAAGAGCATATTGCTTGTGCCATGCTGATGCGAAGCGGTTGGACTGAAAACACCGATGCGCCATTGGTCGATTTAATGTGTGGCTCAGGCACTATCGCCATAGAGGCCGCTTATATCGCGCGTAATATCGCTCCTGGAATTAAGCGTTCATATTGGGGCTTTACCAAATGGTTAGGTCACGAAAAAAGTACGTGGGACAGCCTTGTTGATGACGCCTTAGACAATCAAAAGCCCTCCACTAGCGGTATCTACGCTGCCGACTTTAGCCGCAAAATGATTTCAATCGCAAAAGCCAATGCTGATTTTGCGGGTGTTTACAACGATATTGGCTTCAGTCAGCAAGATGCGACTAAATCATCACCGCCTATCGCTACACCAGGGTATGTTGTGTCAAACCCGCCTTACGGAGAGCGATTAGGGGAACTGACGTCTCTTATTCCGTTATTCAGTGAATGGGGCAAGCGCTTTAAAGAGGCATGGAAAGGCTGGCACGTATCTCTTTTAAGCAGCAACCGAGACCTGTTGCGGGTGCTTAAGCTGCGCGCAAGCAAAGACTACGCAATGAATAACGGTAAGCTAGAGTGTCGTTTAGCTAATTATGTATTAAACGAAGACAATACCGTTCAATTTAGCGAAGACACCGGTAACCATGAATTTGCTAATCGCCTTAAGAAAAATCTTAAAAAGCTCAAACCGTGGCTAAAGAACGCCGATACAAATTGCTATCGCATTTACGACGCTGACTTGCCTGACTACAACGTGGCCGTGGATAAGTATGGCGATTGGTTAGTGGTACAAGAGTACGCTCCCCCTAAGACAGTGTCAGAAGATAAAGCGCGCAGACGCCTTCAAGAAGTGCTATTGCATTTACCCGCAGTTACAAGCATTGCGCCTAAAAATATTGTATTAAAAGTGCGTAGCCAGCAAAAAGGCACCAAGCAATACGAAAAGTTTAACCAGTCTGGCGATATGATGGAAGTGTATGAGAACGGCGCCCGTTTCTTAGTAAACCTGACTGATTACTTAGATACCGGTTTGTTCTTAGATCACCGCGATACCCGCCAAATTGTGATGAGTATGGCAAAGGGCAAAGACGTACTTAATCTGTTTTCTTATACAGGTAGCGTATCTGTTTTTGCGGCAAAAGGGGGCGCGAAATCAGTCACCACCGTGGATATGTCGAACACCTATTTAGATTGGGCAAAGAAGAATGTAGCGCTTAATAAGCTTGATGGGCCTCACGCGTTTGTTCAGGCCGACTGTACAACATGGTTGGCCGATCACAAAGGCAAGTATGACCTGATATTTATCGACCCACCGTCGTTTTCGAATTCCAAGCGCATGAGCAATACTTGGGACGTTCAGCGTGACCATGTTGATATGCTAACTCGGGCAAAAGCGTGCTTGAATGAGAACGGTACGGTTATTTTTTCCAATAATAAGCGCGGGTTTAAACTTGATACCCAAGCCCTTGAAGCCCTTGGTTTTGGTATTGAAAATATTACGGCAAAAACCATTCCTGAAGACTTTGCCAGAAAGGGTAACATTCATCAGTGCTGGACATTACAGTCGTGAAGATAGTGTTTTATACCGGCCCCCAGTGCAGTTTATGTGACTTAGCTGACGTCGAGCTTGCGCAAACCAGCGTGTTTTCGTCGCTAACAGTAGAAAAAGTAAATATAAGAGACAGCACCGACCTTTATCATCTCTATGGTGCACGCATTCCCGTATTGAAACGGGAAGACACAAACAAAGAAATTGGTTGGCCTTTTGACAGTGCCGACCTGGAGGCATTTCTGCAGTGAGTATTTTGCAGTTAAAAAATATTACGGTTATTTATGGAAACCCGCCGCTGTTAGACGGTATCGAACTTGTTGTACAGCCGAAGGAAAGGGTGTGCCTTGTGGGTCGAAACGGCAGTGGCAAATCAACGTTAATGAAGGTTATCTCTGGTGACATCATTGCCGACGATGGCCAGCGAATTATTGAGAACAACACAGTAATCGCTCGTTTAGAGCAAGACCCGCCGCAAACCACAGACGTTACCTTGTTTGATTACGTGGCAGAGGGATTATCTGACATTGGCGAGACGCTTAAAGACTATTTTCATCAAACCCGATTGGTTGGTGAAGATCCCAGCGAAGCCAATCTTAATAAGTTGCAGCGTCTACAAGAAACCTTAGAAGCTCGTGATGCCTGGCAGTTTGAACAGCAAATTGAACAAACCCTTACCATGCTTAAACTTGAGCCTGATACGTCGTTATCAACGCTTTCCGGTGGTTGGAGAAGAAAAGCCGCGCTGGCAAGAGCACTAGTACGTTCGCCAGATCTATTGCTCCTTGATGAACCGACAAACCACTTAGACATTGAAATGATCAAGTGGCTAGAATCAAGCCTGAGCAATTACAATGGTGCGATTGTGTTTGTGAGTCATGACCGGGCCTTTATTCGTTCTATGGCCACCCGCATCATAGACTTAGATCGCGGCGGGCTCACCAGCTATCCAGGCAATTACGAAGCCTATTTAGAGAAGAAACAACACGACCTTGAAGTCGAAGCTTCGCAAAACGCAGAGTTTGATAAAAAACTGGCTCAAGAAGAAGTATGGATTCGACAGGGTATTAAAGCCCGTCGCACGAGAAATGAAGGTCGGGTAAGAGCACTTAAAAAGTTACGCGATGAACGCAAAGCACGCCGCGCAGTACAAGGAAGTGCAGTGGTGAGTCAACATCAAGGGGCTCGCTCTGGCAAAATGGTCTTCGAAGTTGACAATCTTTCATACAACATTGGTGAGCTTTGCATTGTTAAAGATTTGAGCCTGAATGTACTAAGAGGCGACAAGCTAGCGCTTATCGGCCCTAACGGTAGTGGTAAAAGTACACTCATCAAATTGCTGCTAGGCGAGCTAGAAGCAAACAGTGGTAACTGTAAGCGTGGTACAAATTTAGAAGTCGCGTATTTCGACCAGCACAGGCATGGTCTTGATTTAGAGCAGACAGTGATTGATGCTGTGGGCGATGGCAAACGAGATTTAATGGTTAACGGCCACCCCAGACATGTCATCAGTTATCTGCAAGATTATCTCTTTACACCAGAGCGTGTAAACGCGCCGGTGAAGTCACTTTCTGGCGGAGAAAAGAATCGCCTTATGCTGGCTAAGCTTATGCTTAAACCCAGTAATCTTTTGGTTCTCGATGAGCCCACTAACGATCTGGATGTTGAAACACTGGAAATGTTAGAAACTCTGCTTAACGAATATACAGGTACCGTGTTACTTGTGAGCCACGATAGGGAATTTGTGGATAATGTAGCAAATAGCAGCTTAGTATTTGAAGGTGAGGGAAGACTCCGAGAATTTATTGGGGGTTTCACTGACGTTGAAAGCTGGTATAAAGGGCAGCAGGAAAAACGCCTTCAGGTTGAAAAAGAAGAAAAAGCTAAGTCTAGGAATGAAACTAATTCAAGTTCAGATAGTCCTAGTGCTAAGTCTTCACCCCGCAAGGCTAAAAAGTTATCATACAAAGACCAGCGTGAACTGGAATCACTTCCCGCCGAGCTAGAAAGCCTTGAGGCCAAGCTAGAAGTGATGCAAGAACAGGTAAACGACCCTGAATTCTTTAAACAAGACAGTGACACCACTGCTAAAGCGCTTGCGCTTTTGGCGGAACAAGAATTATTGTTGTCTCAGAAATATGCGCGCTGGGATGAATTAGAAAGTATGCTGGAAGATAATCAGCAGTAAATAGGATTTTAGATGAAACGAACTCAGCTTGCCGCCGCCGTTCTGTTGGCAACAGGAAGTGTTTCGGCTTTTGCCGCGACTTATTCAGTGACACCTCTTCCGCTACAAGATTCTGCAAGAAGTAATTTTGGTCGCTCTATTGATGAGGCCGGACAAATGCTGACGATAGCGCAGTTAGAATATAATCCACCCATCGATGTTGACCAACTTATTAATGGCACCGTTTTCTTCGAACAATTTGGAGCCTCACTTGAGAACGAAGATAGTGCAAGAGAAGGGGTATTCACCGACGCAGATTACTCTACTATCGTAAGTTACATCATTAGCAACCAGACTTTTCCCCAGATTCAGAAACTTACTCAGTTTAGAACCTACATTACCGATACGGTAGATGCGGAATTGGTACCAGGGCTGGACAAAATTACTGACAAATTCGACGATTACACGCAGTCAGTTCGCGTTTCTGGCAGAGACAGCTTAAGCGGTGATTATGTAGTTGGTGACTCCGGCGGATTAGTGATTTTGGACCCATATGAAAACGCCGACGGCGACATCATTAACTACACCTACCCAGAATCTTCACAGCAAGCATTTGTGCAGGTATCAGGAGAGACTAAAGTGCTTCCCTCCGTAGATGATACTCTTGGTGGTTTTGCATCTGCTCGCGCCATCAACAACAACTTACAAGTGGCTGGCTTTAGCACGGTGAGTTTTCAAACCGCTGTTGATGAAGCGATAGAGCGCTGTAATGACGATGACTTACGTGGAGACATTTCCATTGATCGCTGTTTATTTAATTTGTATACAGGCAGTTTTACGGCTCCTAGAATTTCAACTCCCATTTTGACCACGCAAAATTTGCCGGTTCCAGGTTTTGTTAGCCTATCAGAAGTGAACGCCACTATTTGGCAACTTGATGTAAATGGCGATGTGATTAACACACAGACCTATCCGTTAGTCGAAGAGCCTGACGAGGAAAACTCCTTTTATTCTTATACCTATGCTTTCGATATTAATGATCAAGGTATTGCAGTGGGTGAAAGCTTAACCGGTGCTTTCGTTGCCATTAGTCGCCCAAATGCTTCGGTAAGACCGGAAAGTGAACGCGTTGCTACCGTGTTTAGAGACGGTGAAACGATTGAATTACTTCCTCGTGGAGAAAACATAATTAGCCAAGCCATTGGCATAAACAACAATAACTGGATAACAGGTGCGGTTCTACCGCAATCAAGTACGGCCTCGCGGTCCAGCCTTTTTGTTTATAACTTGGAAACTGAAGAAAAAATATATCCAGAAGGCTTTTTCACTAGTGGCGCTGTTACACCAAATGCGATTAACAATAATAATATCGTTGTAGGTACCGCAGATGTGGTAGCTACAAACGAAACTCAACGTCAAACAGCGGCTTTTATGTACAACATAGAAACCGAAGAACTCATTGATTTAAACGACTTAGTGTCTTGTGATAACACCTATGAGCTTGTTGAAGCCGTTGATATTAACGACAGCAATGAAATTATTGCTAATGCGCGGCTACGGACAACCCGTAAGCATGTTACCGGGGTGGAAATTTTAAACAGTTCTGGTGAAACAGACGAAGTTGATTCTATTGTCGCAGTCAAGTTATCGCCTTTATCAAATGGCACGATTGACGATTGCGAATTACCTAGAGATGAACAGCCCTATGAGAGGCAAGCTGCATCGACGGGATGGTTAGCGTTAGGTGGTATGGTGTTGGCGGGATTATTTAGACGTAGAATTAAGCGTTAAGCTTCAAATTTTCACGTTCACTTGATAATGCATGACGAAAAAAGCTACTCTTTTTGAGTGGCTTTTTTTGCGTCTGTTCATAAAGCAAGCTCTCATTCGGAAAAAAGGTACATACAAAAAATTTCATCAAACTGTAAAAATAATTTCATATAAACTTCATCCGTTTATTAAATGTCAAGAGTTTTAATTTCATAATTCTCTTGAACCAATTGGCTAAGTGCACTATCTAAGTAATGTACACAAAAGATTTTCCGGCACTTTTAATAAATACGATGTGGAGCGCCCGCGAACTGACGTTGTTGTACTTTCAACAAACAGAAGAGGCTAGTCAATGAAAAGACAAAAAAGAGATAAAATGACACGTGCACATTCTAAAGGCTATCAAGCTGGTATCAGTGGTCGTGCGAAGGAAAATTGTCCATTTCAGCAGAACGAAACCCGTTCACAGTGGTTAGGTGGATGGCGTGAGGCGGTAGAAGATAGGCACTTAGGATTAAGTGTAAAATAACTCATTCTCTTTTATACTGATTAAGCAAAAGAAAAAGCCCCTAAATGAAGTGACCCCATAAAGTTGGACTCATTTCTAAGCGGCAACCAAGGCCTGATTTCGATATTGTATCGGACTCAGGCCTTTTAGTTTCAGCTTAATGCGTTCGTTGTTGTAATAGTCGATGTATTCTTTGATATTTTCAATGAGCTCATTTGCGTCCTTGAACGTTTCATTGTGATACATCTCAGTTTTTAATATGCCGAAGAAGTTTTCTGCAACGGCATTGTCTAAGCAGTTTCCTTTTCTAGACATACTCTGGAGCAGCCCATGTTCTTTCAGGTGTTGTTGGTATCGTTTATTTTGATATTGCCAACCTTGGTCTGAGTGTATGAGTGGTCTCTCATGCTTCAGCAGCTTTGCCGTTGCGGCTTTAAGCATATCAGTGACTAACGGTAACGTAACCGATGCTCGCACCTCATAGCTGACCACTTCTTGGTTAAATAGGTCTATTATCGGTGATAGGTAAACTTTTTGGCCATTGACCTTAAATTCAGTCACATCAGTCACCCACTTCTGATTAGGCTTTCTAGCCGTAAAGTCACGCTGAAGAACATTCTCAGCGATTCTACCGACTTCACCTTTGTAAGACTTGTAGCGTTTAGGTCTGACTTTTGATTTCAAGCCAAGCTCATTCATCAAGCGTTGTACACGTTTATGGTTAACAACTAAACCCATGGCTCTTAACGCATAAGTAATTCTACGATAGCCATATCGGCCTTTATGTTTATGATAGATATCACGTATTTTTACGCGTAAGTCAGTATTGGAACAAGGCCGACCCAGTGTATTACGGTGGTAGTAATACACGCTCTTGGGAAGTCCTGTGACCTTTAATAAGTGTTGTAAGCTGTATTTTGCCTTGAGCTCTTCGACAACTATCGTTTTGTCTTTGCTTTTTTCTTTCTGGCTTGAGCCAAGGCTTCTAACTTTTTTAAGACTGCGTTCTCTGCACGTAGATAATCCAATTCTTCCCTGAGCTCTTTTTCTGTCATCTCTGTTGACGGTTTAGGAGTTGAAGAATGATTCGTCACGCGAGGCCTACCTTTTTTCTGTGGCTTAATACGGGTTATACCATCGCGAGCATAAAGCTTTTGCCATTGAAATAAAACACCAGGAGACGATAAGTCGAAATAAGCGCTAGTATAAGTCAGTGACCAATTATTCACTGACATGGTTTTGAGCACATGAAATTTAAACTCGAAGGAGTAAGGAAGTTGCTTGTGAGTAAAACTATCAGCGCCATTAATGCGATAAACCTGAGACCAATAGCGAATCAGTCGCGCGCTTACTTTGTATTGTAAGCCTAAAGCTCTAGAACTTTCTTGTTCCGCAAGTTGAGCTAGCTTTAACTTAAATGCTCTGTGATGTTTGGACATAAAAAGACCCCCAGTAATTGGATAGTCCAACTATTGGGGGTCACTTCAAAATAAGGGGCTTTTTTTATACTTGCTGAAAAATTAGAAATTTGATGTATCTTGAAATAAACCTACTTTGAGGTCTTTCGCCGCATAAATTTCTCTACCATCAACTTCAACAGTACCGTCAGCCATACCCATGAAGAGTTTGCGCTTAATTACGCGCTTCATAGTAAGTTTGTAAGTCACTTTCTTTGCTGTTGGTAATATTTGCCCGGTAAACTTAACTTCACCTACCCCTAAGGCTCTGCCTTTACCTGGACCGCCGCTCCAGCCAAGGAAAAAACCGACGAGCTGCCACATTGCATCTAAACCTAGGCAGCCGGGCATGACCGGATCGCCAGGAAAGTGACAATCAAAAAACCATAGGTCTGGCGATATATCCAACTCAGCAATAATTTCACCTTTGCCATGTTCTCCGCCATCTTCGGTTATAGAGACCACGCGGTCCATCATTAGCATATTTGGTGCAGGAAGTTGGCTGTTACCAGGTCCAAACATTTCCCCACGACTACACGCTAGTAAGTCGTCTCTAGTAAAGCTATTTTTTCTCTCAGACATTCCCAACTCATATTGTTTTTAATTTAAGTGCTAATTTAGCGAACAGTTGTGCGCTAAACAACTCCGAACAGTGATTTTTATAAAGAAAAACGCGTGGTACACTAAATTCTTCAACAGGTACGTAAAATTATGACAGAAAAACAAACAAAAACAGCTCTACAAAAAAAATTTAGCGATAGAGCGAAAGCAAATGCGGATAAACAGCGACGCTTTAGAGAACGCCAAAAAGAAGCGGGTAAAAAGCTCGTGCGCGGCTATGTGTCTCCGGAAGCTAAAGCGTGTTACGACGAAATTCGGGAAAAGACAGGCTGGACAGATAGCGAGGCCATGTCAAACGCTATGCGGCTTATGTATGCGTCGTATAAATGCGGGCAAATTAAGCTTCTCACCGAATGGCTTAGAAAGAACAATCGTTAATAGTTGATGTGCTATTCAAAATAGACGATACCTGGAACTAGACTTTGTTTTTTAGCCACTGTCTACTTGGACTATTTTGCATGGTGTGACGATGCACAATTCGTCGAGCTTCGCGCAAGACGTCTGTTCGCTCTCGATACTGCCACAATCTCTCACCTGTTTTTTTAGCCATACTGCCAATATCCACAATGGGCAAAACATAATCTTTTGTAACGTCAAAATTCAACATCATAGCTTCTAAAGGCGGCATGGCGTAGGGAGCATGCACAGTGTCACCGGGCAATTCAGCAAGCTCTGGTACCCACTTTCTAATAAACACGCCCTCTGGGTCCAGTTTCATAGATTGAGTATGTGGATTGTAGAGACGCACCGTATGAATGCCGGTTACGCTGGCCTGCATTTGAATTTGCGGGTAATGAATACCGGGCTCAAAGTCTAAAAATTGCGTGGCCAAGTAGTGAGCCGCTTTTAACCAATGTACATTTAAGTGATGGCACAAAAAGCTCGTTACCATTGCCCTCATTCTAAAATTAATATAACCCGTTTGTGCGAGGGCGCGCATGCATGCGTCAACCAACGGATAGCCTGTGGTACCGTTTTTCCAATGATGGAAACGACGCTCTGCCTCGGGGCCATCAATAAATGGAAATTTTTCATAGGCAGCATTCATCGGTCGCCATTCAATAGTATGTTCACTTTCAAATTTTTGAATGAAATGACAGTGCCAATGCAGCCGAGATGTTAGGGCCGACAGTGCTCGGGACCACAGTGCTTTGTCTTTACCGGCGGACGCTTTCTTTATTTGCTTTTCTTTTTCAACAAACTGATAGACCTGCCTGATGGAGATATTTCCCCAGGCAAGATAGGGGCTTAATCGCGAACAAGAACGACGAGCATCAAAAGGGCGAGATATATGCTTGTGATAATACTTTCCTCTCTCCTCAAAGAAATGCTTCATTACGTGCCACGCTCGTTTCTCTCCCCCTTTTTGCATTTGGCCACTGTCTTCATCAGATGAGCCTTCAGCTGTTCCCCCTGTTGCGTTACTTGATGCTAATGCGCCACCTGATACTAAGGGGTTTTGAAACGCGCCTGAAACTGAGCCAGATTTCACCTTAGAATTTGAGCCCGAAAGTGAAAAAGCAGAGTAGGTGGTGTCACTATCAGATAAACGCGCATGCTGAGTCCAATTTACCCACTTTGCCAAGTGAATATCGAAATCATAAGTTGCGGAATTAAAATGCGCCTCCCAATTTTTCTGCCAACGGATACGGTTAGGCAAGCCCCTTATCACTGCACCTGTATTACACTCTAAAAATGGAATTTTATTTTTATTACAATAGGTTGCTATTGCCTTGTCGCGGTTATACGTAACCAAAAGCCCGATTTCTTGGTAACTTCTTAAGGAGGATATGGTGAAATATTTCTGAATCTGCGATAGAGCCTCATGCACCTCCATGTGCATCTGCAATACTCGAATCCCGCTGGGCAATTGAGCGTTAATATCAGCAAGACTCTGCTCTACAAATCGCCAATGACGAACATCCATATGAGGATCAGCAAGCAAGGACGGCTCCCAACAATAGAGTAAAAGGATGTTGTCACCGTTATTGACAGCATCAAACAGCGGCTGATGGTCTCGAAGCCTGAGGTCGCGCTTGAGCCAAATTACAGAAATGGTTTGTCGAGTCATACTGCTATGTTTATTTGCTTGCTGTTCATTCTCTTAAACATCTTATTCTCTGAATCACTTAGGTTAACCATTTATTGCGAAATGCACCGTCGCGGTCGTAGGTGGCCGTTTGTTTATCTAGGTTAAACTGCCTGTGTCCACGAGGGTCGCTTCCCACGCCGGCAAGATAAAGCCAATTCCCCCAATTGCTGCCCACATCAAAATCGAGTAACTGATTTTCAAACCATGCTGCGCCGTAGCGCCAGTCTTGCTGCAACTCGTGTACAAAGCAGCTCGCGACCAATTGCCTTCCACGATTAGACATGTAGCCAGTCGCTTTGAGCTGTTTCATGCAGGCATCAATGATAGGGTAACCGGTATTGCCGTTACACCAATCCACAAATACCTTGGGGTTATGCTTCGTGCCTGGCACTTTTTGCTGAATGCCACCGAATTTAAACCACTTCTCACCATACTTTGCTTGAAGCCAATGGAAAAATTCACGCCACAGCAATTCAAAATAGATCCAATAAGTAGATTCATTTTTCTCAATCTGTTCTTCAAACAAGGTAACTTGGCGTACTACCTCCCTTGGCGATAATGCACCTACGGCAAGCCACGGTGAAAATTTTGTGCTATCACGCCAATTGTCCAAGGCATTTCTCGTCTCTTTGTAGGTGGCTGCAGCATGCCACTCAAATAGGTATTTGTTTAGATGCTCTAGGGCTGCACTTTCACCACCTTTAAAGTCGTTATTGCTTTGCTGAATAGGTTGCAACATTTGGCGCTGGTTGGCGAGTTCGTCTTCAATAATTAACGTTTCGGCAGAGAGGTGCTCAAGCACAAATGCAGTAGGAAAGGTGTCAACGGGGCTGCAAACCTCTCTAGGATTAAGCTTTTTTTCCACCTTACGGCGAAACGGACTAAACACATCAGGCATTTCTTCAATTGAAAAAGGTAGGTCAGATTCATTAAACAGTGTTAGCGACTCACCCTCAACAATAGACAGGTTTGGATAGCACCGAACGAGTTCCTCTATTTGTTTCTGTTCATGAAAACCGCAATGTTTAGTCACTCCAAGATGGGTAAATTGACCTTGCTCCAGTATAGTAGACAGACATTCTGAAATACTGCCTTTTAAGGCAATGAGTTCATGTCCTTGCTTTTCTAATGACCCTTTGAGGTCGCTGAGGGTTTCCAGTAAAAAGTGATAGCGATTATCACCAATCTGTTTTAACCCGTACTTGGTGGGTGAAAAATAGCTCTCATCAACTATATAAATAAAAGAAATTTCGTCTACTTGCTCACACAATGAGGCCAGTGCGACTTGGTCGTGAAGTCGTAAATCGTGTCTAAACCAAAAGACTCCGCGTTGTTTTGATGTTGTATTGTCACTGCTAAGGTTTTGATTTGACATAGTAATTCTCAGATTTATTTTTATATCACTTTTGTAATCACAACGGATCCTGAACCCGCCGAATTGCGTACAAGTTCAATTACGTTAGTAATCAAAGATTAGAGCAACACACTAAGGAAAAAAAGTGACCGTTCCCGTAAGTATTATGTGGTTTAGACAAGACCTCAGAGTGAATGACAACCCAGCACTTAACGCAGCCTGTGACATGGGTAAAATTCTCCCCATTTACATTTATGACGATACTACTCCCGATGGGAGGGTGCCCGGCAGCGCGAGCAAATGGTGGTTACATCACTCACTTACTTCTCTTAATGACAGGCTAAACGGCCACTTAAAAATCTTTAAGGGTGACCCGAAAGTACTTATCCCAAAGATCATGGAAGCGATCAAGACTAAGGCGATTTTTTGGAATCGCTGCTACGAACCCTGGCAAATAAATCGTGACAAAGAAATCAAAAAACAGCTTATTGATAGTGGTTTTGAAGCTTACAGCAGTAACGGCAGCTTACTTTGGGAGCCGATGAAAGTATTAAAAAAAGATGGAACACCTTACAAAGTGTACACACCTTACTATCGAAATGGTTGCTTAAAGATTGAAGAGCCACGTTATCCAAAGGCGCCTCCAGCGCGGATTACCTACGCGGATGATGAGTATAAAGATGACGGACTTGATGCGCTCAACTTGCTTCCTGAGATTAAATGGGATTCTACCATTAGCAAGATGTGGAAGCCCGGTGAAGAAGGTGCAGCGGACAATTTGTCAGAGTTCATACAACACGCGGCTAGACATTACAAAGACGGCAGAGACATTCCCTCCATGAAAGGAACGTCGAGACTTTCTCCCCATCTTCACTTCGGTGAAGTGTCTCCCAATCAGGTGTGGTATGCGATAAAAGATACATTCGGCGCCACAGAAGATAAGAGTATCGACACCTATTTGAGTGAACTCGGCTGGAGAGAGTTTAGCTATTACCTGCTGTTTCATTTTCCCACGTTGCCAAATAAAAACTTTAACGACAAGTTCGATAAGTTCCCATGGCGCAAAGATGCGAAAGCACTGAAAGCGTGGCAAACCGGCAATACAGGTATTCCGATTGTGGATGCTGGCATGCGCGAACTGTGGCAAACCGGCTATATGCACAACAGAGTACGTATGATTGTTGGCTCGTTCCTTGTTAAAAATCTGCTTTTAAGTTGGCATGAAGGCGAACGGTGGTTCTGGGATACCTTGTTAGATGCCGATTTGGCCAGTAATAGTGCAGGTTGGCAATGGGTGGCTGGCTCAGGCGCTGATGCATCGCCGTATTTTAGAATATTTAACCCGATTTTGCAGGGCGAGAAGTTTGATAAGAAAGGTAAATACGTACGTAAATACTGCCCTGAATTAAAAGATCTTCCCGATAAGTACATTCATAAGCCCTGGGAAACACCGGGCGTAATAGCCAAAGACGCCAAGCTAGAGTTAGGTAAAAGTTACCCCGAACCCATTGTAGATTTAAAAGCCTCTAGGCAGCGTGCTCTTGATGCTTTCCAAGAAATTAAAGGACAATAGATGGCGTCACTCATTCTTGTTTTAGGCGATCAGCTTACCGACAATCTGCCGGCTATTGCGAATGCAACAAAGACGCAAGACACCATTTTAATGGCAGAGGTGAGGGAAGAAGCGACCTACGTAAAGCATCATAAAAAGAAAATAGCGTTTTTGTTCAGTGCTATGCGCCACTTTGCACAAGAACTAAAAGAGAAGAACTATCACGTCGATTACGTTACCTACAATGATGAGCGTAACAAGGGCAGCTTATTGGCTCAGGTTGAAGCAACATTAAGTGCTGGCGACTTTGACGACGTGGTTGTTACCTCCCCGGGCGAGCACCGACTTTTAAGTAGCATGCAGCAGTGGGAAAACACGCTAAAAACGCCCGTCAAAATCTCAGAAGATAATCGCTTTCTCGCAACGCCTAAGGAATTTAGTGACTGGGCCGAAGGGAAAAAGCAGCTACGCATGGAATTCTTTTACCGTGAGATGCGTCGAAAGCACAACGTACTTATGGAAGGAAAAAATCCTGTTGGTGGCAAATGGAATTACGATGCACAAAATCGCGAATCGATGCCGGAAGATCATAAAGTACCAAAACACAGCACCTTTGAAGTTGACGATATAACCAGAGAGGTTATTGAACTTGTTGAAAACGAGTTTGCTAACCATTTTGGAGACCTAGACGACTTCTTTTTTGCTGTCACCCGTAAAGATGCCCTAAAGGTACTGAATACGTTTATTGAGGAACGCCTGCCTAACTTTGGTCAGTATCAAGACGCAATGGTTGAAGGCAAGCCGTGGATGTATCATTCACATATTGGGTTTTATTTAAACTGCGGCATGCTGACTCCCAAAGAAGCGATAAGCGCCGCGGAGCAAGCCTATCATAGCGGGCAAGTTCCCCTTAATTCCGCCGAAGGCTTTATTCGTCAAATTCTAGGGTGGCGCGAGTACATTCGTGGGTTTTATTGGCACTTTATGCCGCAACTTAAGACTGATAACTACTTTAATAACGACAGAAATGTGCCTGAGTTCTTTTGGGACGCGCAAACTAATATGAACTGCATGCGTCAATGCATTAAAGAAACGAAGCAAAATGCCTACGCCCACCATATACAGCGGCTTATGGTGATTGGAAACTTCAGTTTACTCACCGAACTTAGCCCTGAACAAGTGCAGGCCTGGTATCTCGCGGTGTACGCTGATGCCTATGAGTGGGTAGAACTACCTAATGTGGCTGGCATGATCTTATATAGTGACGGCGGAAATTTAGCCAGCAAGCCTTATGTAGCAAGCGGTAGCTACATCAATAAAATGTCTAACTACTGCAAAAATTGTGGCTATCAAGTGTCGAAAAAGACGGGGCCAAAAGCCTGTCCATTTAACTACTTATATTGGCATTTCATTGATAAGAATAAGGAAAAGCTTAGTAACAATCATCGCATGGCTATGATCCTTAAGACCTATGGCCGAATGAAAGAAGACAATATTAATGCGATGAAAGAAGATGCCGCCAAGTTTTTAACCAAGATAACGAAAAATGAAGAAGTCTGATCTACCTACCAAAATGTGCCCAGTATGTAACAGGCCATTCAGCTGGCGTAAAAAATGGGAAAGAGATTGGGAGCATGTTCGTTACTGTTCTAAACGATGCGCCGGCAACAAAAACAAGACATCAACAAGTTAATTGGTAACTTAGGTGAAAGGGCGAACCTACATTCGCCTTGCTATTTATACCCCCGCCGAATATAAGTAAGCATCAGATAATAATACTAACAAGTAAAAACCAACAGGAGTAAAGGTATGGACGCGCCATTGTCGGTAGATAAAGTACGGTTTTTGCTATTCAGTTTTAAAGAAAAATTATGGATTAAACCTTTAGGTTTCTGCCTGCTTTCGCTACTCGCGGTTTTCGCTGCAAAGATAGTAGACGGTACTTCTCTTGCTGAACACCTACCAAAAATTGAACCTGATTCGGTTAAAACACTGCTTTCTATTATGGCATCGAGCATGATGGTGATTGCCACGTTTTCCGCCGGTGCCATGGTAAATGCGTATGCCTCTGCAAGCCAGTCATCAACTCCTCGCTCACTCGGGCTCATCATTTCAGATGATGTATCGCAAAACGCGCTATCAACATTTGTTGGCGCGTTTATATACAGCGCAGTTGCTCTGACTGCAATGAGCCAAGGGTTTTACGAACAGGCGGGTGTATTCCTGCTTTTCTGTATTACCTGTTTGGCATTTGCCGTGGTAATTTTAACCTTTATTCGTTGGGTCGACAGTGTAGCGCGTTTAGGTCGAGTTGAATCAACCACACTGAAAGTTGAAGAAGCGACGCAGCGCGCCATTGAGCAGCGAATTAAAACTCCCTGTTTGGGCGCCATACCAGCAGGCGACATTAAAGAGCAGGGGAGTTTTGCGGTACAAACCTCAGAGGTTGGGTACATCCAGCTAATAGACCTTGCCAAGATTCAAGAGTGGGCAAACAACAACGACCTGTTTGTTAACATTGCCATGCTGCCTGGGGAATTTGTTACGCCGGAAAAGAACATCGCTTACGTTGATAAAGATATTGACTGTGAAGGGTTAATCTCAGCGTTTAGTATAAGTTCGTCGCGCTCCTTTGAGGCTGATCCACGCTTTGGTTTTATTGTGCTAGCAGAAATAGCGTCACGTGCGTTGTCTCCATCGGTAAACGACCACGGAACTGCAATCGGCATTGTTAGCAGTATCACCCGTTTAATGCTGTTGTGGTCGAAACCAAATAAGAACAATGACAAAACCAATAAGGACGAGCGCGCCTCCAAACATAATAAAGCAGCAAAGACCTCAGACAAGAATACGTGTGAACAACCGAATCATAACAAGCTGGATTATGACGAAGCGCATTATGACAAACCAAACTACGACCGCATTTCCGTTCCTAAAATTTCAATACACGATATCTTTGATGACGCATATACAAGTATCGCAAGAGATGGCGCTGGCAACATTGAAGTTGCCATAAGAATTCAAAAGTCATTACAAACACTCGCGGCCTGTTTCGACAAACTCAAAAAAGACACTGGTAGCGAATTAGCGTCTGATTTTTCAAAAGTAGCGAATGACTTTGCCACACAAAGCTTTAAACGCAGTAAGCAGCAACTGTGCTTTGAGCAAGATATAGCGCGGTTAGAAAAAATTTACCGCTGTAATTCTCAAA
Organism: Alteromonas ulvae; assembly: GCF_048987005.1. Lineage (GTDB taxonomy): Bacteria > Pseudomonadota > Gammaproteobacteria > Enterobacterales > Alteromonadaceae > Alteromonas. The sequence continues at coordinate 2,269,275 of NZ_CP185261.1, forward strand.
GCGCCAAGGATAAATAGTCCATTAACAAGTCGCACCAACGACGAATAGCTCCAATAATGAATAGCTCCGATAACAAATAGTACCCACAAAGAAAAAATGCACTTTATTCCATTAATTAGTCGCTAATAGGCAATTTAACTACTTATGTCCAAATCCACTATATCGCCATTACCCATGCCATCATTTCTGCAGTCTTTCATCTGCTTTAGCGTCATCGTTGTCACCCTAGCTGGCGGTATTTTTGGACTGGGTATTAGTCTGCACGCGCTGATGTTTTTGTGCCTAATATGGGTGGGTGTAAACGCTTATTTACTTGGGTACAATTACCTACAAATTCGCGAGCTTATGACAAATTCACTGGCTCGCGCCATGCCCGCCATCTATATTTTCATATTGATTGGCATGGTAATTTCTAGCTTTATGCACAGCGGTACTATCGCGACGCTGATGTATTACGGGTTGAGCTGGCTAAGCCCTAGCTTATTCCTAGCCGTTGGTATGATACTGTGCGCCATTATGTCTGTAGCAACCGGCACGTCGTGGGGCACCGTAGGTACACTGGGCGTTGTGTTAATAGGCATAGGAAGCACCATGAATATTCCACTTCCATTGGTGGCGGGCATGATTGTTTGTGGTGCTACCTTTGGCGATAAAATGTCACCTATTTCAGATACCACAAACCTTGCAGCAATGAGTGCTGGAACCACACTGTTTCGCCATATCTATTCCATGCTTTTTACCACGTTGCCTACATTTATTATCACCCTCATTATTTTTGTAGTTATAGGGTTAAGCTATGGAGATCAAAACCTTAACCTAAGTGAAGTAGCGTTAATTCAAGGTGCACTGGCAAACAACTATAGCCTGACACCCATTGTGACCTTGCTTCCACTTATATTATTGGCCGCCTTAAGCATTAAAAAAGTACCTGCAGAAGTCACCATGTCATTCAGTATTTTATTCGCCGTGTCTATTGCCATCTTTTATCAAGGCGAGAGTTTTATCAGCGTGTTAAACGCGCTATGGGAAAATAAACCGGAATCCACAGGCATTGAAAACTTAGACGCGTTACTCGGTCGCGGCGGTATAACGAGCATGAGCTGGACACTATTGCTTGCCTTAATGGCTATCGCCTTAGGCGGCGTTTTACACGGAGCCGGTTTTTTAAGTTCGCTTCTTGCTGGCAGTATTGCCAGAGTAAAACGAACGGCAAGTCTCGTTGCTACCACTATCGTGTCTGGCTTTGTGGGTAATGTGGCGATGGGAGAAGCCTACATCTCAATTATTCTCAGTTGCCAACTTTTTAAGCCAAAATATGAACAACAGCAATTAGACAGCGCCGTACTTTCACGCTCAGTGGAAGAGGGTTCCACGATGACAACTGGCCTTATACCGTGGACAACGGCAGGTGCATTTTATGCCGCAACCCTTGATGTGGACGTTTTGTCTTATGCACCTTACGCCTTTTTCAATTACTTAAACGGTATTGTGGCGGTGACAATGGCGGCATTCGGAGTCGGGCTGCTTAAAAAGTCTTACTCTAAACCTGTAGAGGGTTAGGCTTTAGCGGCCAAGTATTAACGCTTAAGAATTAACGCCTAAAACTTAGCGCTTAAAAATTAGTGCTCTGGCTTTAACGGCTAGATGTTTGAGAAAATGTGATGAACCTAAAAACTCAATATTGTGTCTGCGCAATCGAAAAATAGCTTGTAGAAAAACACTCGCCCTCAAAAAGTGATAACCGGTAACCAATAATCAAGTAACGAAGAAAGTAGGGCGGACAGCACTGTTTTATTATTTTTGTCATAGTTGATTCTCGTTGCTGATATGAAGTTTAAGAGCCTTGCATGCACGTATTTCAAAACCAGCGTCGACACCTAACTATTTAAGAAAGTCAGCGTGATGTATTATTAACTCACTGCAACCCCTGCGTGACGCATTAACTTACTGGAAACCCCTTTTCCAAGCCCAAGCGCCGCTACTATTTCATAGGATAGTAAAAAACCGCCACAGTCTTTCCAATTATCTTAATATGTATGCACAGAATCGTTAGTCATTATCAAATTGGCTTTATCTATTTTTATCTATTTTGATTAACGCAAAATAACCGTTACTCTCACAAAGACAATCACATACAGCCTCGGTAACTTTTTAAAATCTCTCAGGCGATTTGATTTTTGAGACCGGTGTCAAAACCACTAGCTGATACTGAAGTCCTTCAAAAACCATTTACTAAGAACCTAGAAGTAAGACACTCAAATGTTCAGCATTTATTTCAATCATCAAAAAACTTGGGCATTTCAGAATAGTGTTCTGAACTCATCATATGAATTCGGGCTTGAAACTGGCGGCTACGAAATAACTTAGACTGATAATATTGTTAATTACATAAATCATTGGCTTGGAACTAAATAATAAACTTTAGAAAAGGCAAAAAAAGTCACTCATGCCGTGGGTAAAAAACCAGTATTAAAACTTTGGTTAAGCACTGAAAAGCTAAAAAAAATAAAACTAAAAAGTGTGGTCATATTTTAAAGTGAGAGAAATAAGATGAGACAAATGAATTACAATTTTTGATAGGAGTAATGTCTTTGTAAAGCCCTTTAGGATGACCCCAAGATTATAAGGTGACGCTACGTGAATTAAATAAAAGAATGCGAGGTGTAGTACTTCAGATTTCACGTAGAAGACGATTTAAATTAATACACATAACTACAGATAAAGCTGCCAGTAACGCAGTCACTATTAAACACATACCAATTCAAGCTTTACAAAACAAGACCCAGTAGAAGGCCTGCAAAAAGCCAGTTACAAGCACCGTAAACAAACTCGTGAAGAGCCATCTAAAATCCCATACAGATATAACTAACTGCAAAGCTCTGTAGATTCAGTAAAAGTAGGTAAGTCTTCACGCACAGCAAACCAACCAAGCAGCAACACATACAGCCCTGACACTTCACAATACATAATTGCGCATAATGTATATTATGTTAAATAGACTATTGAAATAAACAAAAAGACATCACCAATTTTGAAGGTGCATCACCTACTAATCGCTTATTTATGCAGAAAGATTTTAGAGCTCAATTAATTAAAAATGACACTCTGATACTGGCCCTTAGGATCGTATTCAGCGAAAATCAAAGTATCGACTAATGATAGACGTGTTTGCTTCTGATTTAATTCAATGACGCTTCAAGTGAAGACTCTTTGTTATAGACCTGAGTTAATAGCGGTCTATATGTTAAAGATTGATATGGCGGTCTAATATCTAGTACGAGTACTCTACGGTTAAATAAAAAATAAATAAGAATTTTAATTCTTTTCAATTAAATACTTTTCAAATTCAAAGGAATTCGCGGTTAATCTACTTCAACTTTTTTCAAAGTAAAAATGAAAGAGTGTTAAGTACCGATGGACTGCTTACAGGTGCTTTACGCTTTCTACTCTTTTTAACCGTAGCACCCCGGGTCATTTTTAAACTAGGTTTTGAATTGAGATTTGAATTTGTTCTATAGTTTGAGCAGTATCGCTATACACCTCGATTGGCGATAAAGAGTTTTGCCTAATGCAATGAAGAATTCGCTTTTCATAATTTTTGTTAACACAAAGGTAACGGTATTTTGAACAGGCCATTTTTGTTAATTCTGCATGGCCACAGCCTAGAAAACGCTTCAGATTTTACGTAGGAGCGCCTATTTTTTGAGCCACATAATGTTGGTCATGCTCTAATTTGCACTAAATTGTCGCCAACCACTGTATGGATGTACAACTATGTGTTATTTTGCATAGAGTTTGGAGGGGGTGTTGAGGTATCTGAATCTGGTTTATATTACCTATTCCGTTTTGTTTTATGTTCACGCATGATAATTACAGTTATCATGCGTGAATACATAAAAAGCCTCTTACTTTCAAATGGTTAGATATTTAAGCGACTCTTCAGAGCCTCGTGCAAACTGTTGATTTAATGATTAATTTTCCGCTTTGTGACGCTTAATATTAAGAACGCTGATTGGTTTATAGTTAATCTAGTCTTTTCTTCCCAAAAAGGTGTCTTTTAAGTTGCAGCCATAAGCTGTTTCAAAAAACGACAACATACACGTCACTTGATTCGTTAACTTGATTCATTAAATACTTTTGAACTCATTGAGTAAAAGCCCTTTTCGATTAAGGCTACCCACATTTGATAAAAAATCCGTTGAGGCTTTGGCTTTATGACAATTAAGACTACTAAGCATCTTTCCCATCAAGCATTCCCAGTACCGCTGGCAAATACAGCAGAAGATTCAGATGATGCATACGGTGTTACTTCAGAAACTTCAGAAGATCATGCTTATTCGTCTGCTGACCAAAGCTTTCAGAAATATTTCACAGATATATTTTCTAAACTGCCTTACAACACACAGCGTGCCTATATTAGTGACTACAACGAATTTTCAATTTTCTGCAAGCAGAATAATTTCCAAGGTTTGAACAATAGCTTTACTAACAATGAAGAATGCATAAAAGAATACGTTGCGCTGCTATGCCAAACTCCCCTCGCCTATAGAACCATCAAGCGACGGCTTTCAGCATTGAGTAAGTTTTTAGGCATGGCAAAGCTACCCAACCCAATTATACGTTCTGTTTACCTTAGAGATTTTATTCGATTGTCGCTTATAGAAAATAAAAAGTTTCGCATGTCACATAAGCAAGCGGTACCTCTCACCATCGAAATGGTTGAGCAGATCAATAACAACATCATTCCCGATTCCTTGCTCGAACTTCGAGACCTAGCCATAATTAATCTTATGTTCGATGCCCTTCTTCGTGCAGACGAATTAGTCAGGGTGTGCATTGAACACATTTCTCATCGAAATAACACGGTACTCGTTATATCTTCCAAGAGCGACCAAAGTGGTGAAGGCCATTATCGATATGTGTCATCGAGCACACTTTCTATGATTAACGAATACATTAACGAGGCAAATAATAACCCTTCTACATCACACCCTCGCGATCAGAATGATCCTCGTTCAATTAGTAAAGGTATATTGTTTAGGCGGGTTAACAATCACAAAACGTCTCTTCATCCTTATCAAGAAAGTCGTAACGCAAACCAAGACGCTGTGTTGAATTATTCAAGTATTTACAGGTTGTGGCAGCGCATTGCAGTCCGAGCAGGTATTCAAGAAAATATCACGCCACACAGTGGACGAGTTGGTGGAGCAGTTTCGTTAGCGGAAGACGGCGCATCGTTGCCCGAATTGCAATTAGCGGGCGGCTGGCAGTCACCGGAAATGCCAGGCCACTATACCAAACAAGCCAGTGTTAAACGTGGCGGCATGGCAAAACTGTCTTCAAAGCATAAGCGCTAGTGTTATCAGCATTAATAAATGAATTTTTAAAGTATCGATAAAACAATGTTTTATACGCACAAATCTATTACGCGTAACCGCATTGGTTCATTGGAACATACCTGTCTGGGTAAATTAGAACTGACTTTGCCTTTATTGCGTATCCATTAAGTAATACTGAATAGATTCAAAAACAAGGAGATACTATGAGTAATAGAATTGATTCTAAACATGGAAAATTATTGGCAGAAATTGTGGTTCCTTCGTCAAGCTGGAAGTTGCAACCTGAAAAACAAACGCCGTTTAAAAGTAATGCTGAAGCGCTCCGCTATTTGGATTCTCATAACGAACCGCTTTACATGCATGTGCCTGTAAACGAAAGTGATGACACCATTCGCCTTTGTGTTTCATCCCGTGATGCCGATGTTGTGTTTACTATTAACAGTACTAAGTTTGGTGGGGAAACTGCCCTTCACTATTCTCACCTTAAGAACCTTGAAAGTACTATTCGCACTCTTGTGACAGACAGCTGCGATTTATCAATCAAAGCGTTATAAAGTCTTAAACGTAGAATTTAGATTGCGAATTTGAGTCGCGAATTTAATTAGCTAATTCTGATAGCATATTTAAGTGCTAGTGGAGCTTTCTAAAGCTCCACTAGTTTTTTTTGTTCTTGCTTTTATATTTATTTGAATAGTTACTGCGAGACTTTTTACACTTTCACTGCTAATACATCGGTTTTTACACCGTGTAATACGGCATTCGCAGTAGAGCCTAAAAGTAGTTTCAAACCGCTTTGGCCATGTGTACCGACAACAATCAAATCAGCGCTTATTTTATCTGCCAAATGATGTATCTCATCTGAAGGCGAACCAATCTCTACATTGATATTTGTTTGTGGTATTTCGTATTTATCTGCTACGTCTTTCAATACACGTAATGCCTGCTCTCGCACTTCTTGTGAGAAATCTTTTTCTAAAAAGAATCCGTAGGGCTCTATATTTGTTTGCGGATACGCCACATACAATAAATGTAGCTGCTGACTAGATTTCGAGATGGCTAATGCCTTTTCGACAACCAATTCATAATCAGAATACACATCAATGGGTACAAGAATAGTATCGTAACTCTGCATAGTGTTGTCCTTTTAACGTTGTCGTAATGTTAATCATAGTGCATGTTTTTTAGCTTTGGATTGAGCTAAATCAAATAGTGTCGGTTATATTTAGACAATACTTGTTAATGAACAACATGGGTTGGTTAAGGAGAAAACTATGCGTATTACAATAATGCTACTGGCATGCCTATTTTTAAGTGCATGCGATCAAGGTGCAAAATCCCCCAGAGGATTCAGCTTACCCGAGGGCAACATTGAACGAGGACAAATGGTATTTAAGCAGTATGGATGCAACGACTGTCACACGGTGGCAGGCGAAAAAGCTGACAGTGATGCCCGCTATTTAATAAGCCACCCTATTCCCCTTGGCGGAAGCAGTGGCAGAATTAAAACCTATGGTGAATTAGTTACCAGTATTATTAATCCTTCTCACAAACTTACACCACGTCGTCCGGCAAGTTTTACAAGTGAAGACGGCGTATCGTTCATGCGTATTGTCAATGATGAATTAACCGTTAGTGAGCTCATAGACTTAGTGTCCTATTTGCAGCCTAAGTACAAGGTGATGCCCTATCGCACTACCGACTACCGCTTATATCAGCTTAGAATTCCTGAGAAAGCGGCTGAAGACAAAGACTGAATGAGTTAACTTAATTCGGTTTAATCGCTCTATTTATTCTCTCTTTTAGATTCTTAGTAAAGGCAGATGTCTAGGACACTGCCTTTGTTTCTTTATCTATTTCTGCAAGCAAGCTAGCCGGCATAAAGCTATCTGCATTGGCCTCCTCAAAATGCAGTTTATAGCGCTCTGGAATTTCATTATTTAAGAATGCCCCTTTTTTAACTAAGGGAAACATCTCGTCGTACCTAGCAACGTTACATTGGTCGATGCGCTTAAAAATATGGGTTCTATTTAACTCATTGGTATTTTTATGGCCGGTTGACGACAGTAAATCAATAAGCGCATGGACCGTCTTTTGATGAAAGCGATAAACACGCTCAAACTTGTCTTCAACGTTAAGACCGTTTGCCAATCGCGGATCCTGTGTCGCAACACCTGTTGGACACTTATTGGTATTACACGACAAGGACTGCACACAGCCTAATGCCAACATCATTCCTCTCGCGCTGTTACACAAATCTGCGCCCAAACTTAAATTCTTCGCTAACTGGAATGCGGTAATTATTTTACCCGAAGCGATAACTTTTATATGCTCTCGTAAACCGAACCCCATTAAGCAATCATCGACAAAGGCCAGCGCGTCACGTAATGGAAAGCCAATAGAGTTGGTGTATTCAAGCGGCGCTGCGCCAGTGCCGCCCTCGCCTCCATCTACTGTAATAAAGTCAGGGGTTATTCTTTTGCTCACCATGGCTTTACACATAGCAATAAATTCGCTTTTTCTGCCTAAGGCTAGCTTGATACCAACGGGCTTTCCGCCGCTTAAATCTCGTAGATGTTGGATAAAATCGACCATTTCAAACGGTGATGAAAAGGCACTGTGACGGGGTGGTGAGTCGACCTGCGTACCCGCTGTAACCCCTCTAATTTTAGCTATTTCAGGGGTATTTTTGTAAGCAGGTAAAATCCCGCCATGACCTGGTTTTGCTCCCTGACTCAGCTTAATTTCAATCATTTTTACGTTTTCCAACGTTGCTTTTTCTTTAAACAATTCAGACTCAAACTTGCCATCATCGGTTCTGCAACCAAAATATCCCGTGCCGATTTGCCATACCACATCGCCCTTGTTTTCAAGATGATAAGGGGTCAGGCCGCCTTCCCCCGTATTGTGATAAAAACCGCCTTTTGCAGCCCCTTTATTTAACGCTAAGATGGCGTTTTTGGATAGGCTGCCAAAGCTCATCGCACTTATATTCAATACACTCGCCCGATAAGGCTGTTTGCAGTGGGGACCGCCAATATTCACTCGGGGATTTTGCTCCACATCATCGACTTCCCGAGCAGCTAAAGAGTGACCCATCCATTCATAACCATTTTCATAAGTATCTAACTGAGTGCCAAAGGGTACTGTCTCTCTACTATCCTTGGCTCTTTGATACACTATATTGCGCAACATACGTGAGATGGGCGCTCCCCCCGTATCTGTTTCAATAATATACTGCTGTATGTAAGGCCGTAAGCCCTCTATTCCCCATCTTGCTCTGCCTATTAACGGAAAATTTCTGAGTATGGCGTGCTGCGGTTGATAGGCGTCATAAAGACCAATAATAAGTAACGGTCCTGTAACCATGAGCAACCACCACAAAATAGGCTCGGCGATACTCAGAGCAACACTGAATATCACTAAAACAGTAAGTGTAATTAAAATCGTTTTCCGCATTGTATTTCCTTTGCTTTCTTCAGTGGCGTCACTAACTTATTGATGCTACTAAGGTAGAGACTCGGACGCCTTGGCTTACCATCTCAGTTTATGGAATTCTTTATCTGACTGTTTTTATGGAATTTTATTGATTAATATCAATAGAAAAAAGGTTACGTGTAACCGTTTAAACGTTCTGTGGAACGTAATTGATATGCGAACTTTTTTATTTTACGTGATAATGTTTATAACACTGAGGTCTGCCACACATAAAGACTTATTTACCACTAGGGCGCGATGACCTTACAGCACCGCCATTTTTAAAAACTAATAGGGTTAGAGTATCCATGGAGTATGCGTTTCTTCTTTTTGCTTTCGTATGTGGATTAACGGTTAAATTAATAGGTGTACCACCACTTGTTGGTTACCTCATCGCTGGTTTTTTACTCAACTTTGCTGGTTATTCGCTAACGGATGATCTTACTCAAATAGCAAATTTGGGGATAACCATTATGTTATTCTCCATAGGGCTCAAACTTAACCTTAAAGATTTAAGTCGAAGAGAAGTCTGGGCCGGCAGTGTTTCTCACACACTAATCTGGATTGGTGTTATCACGTGCGTCATCTACGGCGCTGCGGCGTTAGTCGCCCAAGCCTCTGACGCCGTTTCTTGGCAAAGTGCTGTTCTCATTGCTTTTGCGCTCAGTTTTAGCAGTACCGTTTGCGTTGTAAAAGTGCTTGAAGAAAGTGGAGAAAGTAAAACGCGCCACGGACGGTTGGCTATCGGTATTTTAGTGATGCAAGACGTTTTTGCGGTAGTGTTCCTCGTGGCAGCCACCGGTAAACTTCCCTCCCTATATGCGCTCGGGCTACTCTCGTTATTCCCTGCTATGCCGCTCATTAATAAAGTAATAAGCAAATCTGGTCATGGTGAACTTCTCCCTCTTACCGGTTTTATTTTAGCACTTGGCGGTTATCAATTATTTGAATTAGTGAATATAAAAGGTGATTTGGGTGCGCTTATTTTTGGCATCATGCTGGCTCAACATGAAAAAGCCACTGAGCTATCAAAATCACTTTTAAGTTTTAAAGATCTGTTTTTAATTGGTTTCTTCTTAACAATTGGTCTCACTGCATTACCTACCATGAGTATGGTTGGGATGGCCTTGGTGTTCTGTCTTTTTCTACCTTTTAAAGCCATGTTATTTTTTGGACTTTTCACCTCGCTTCGTCTGAGAGGGAGAACCGCCTATCTCAGTAGTTTAGTTCTGGGTAACTACAGTGAATTTGGCCTTATTGTTGGAGCCGTCGCTGTCTCTATGGGTCTGCTTGCAGAGTCTTGGCTTGTTATTATTGCCCTTGCGGTATCTATCTCATTTGTCTTCACAAGCATTTTATATAAGGGCTCTCATTCTCAATATAACCGCTTTAAGGACAAAATTAAGCGATATGAAAAAAATGAGCGTCTAAAAGAAGATGTTTACCCTACTTTGTCACAAGCGGAATTTCTAGTTATTGGTATGGGCCGTGTAGGCAAAGGTGCCTTTAATGCTTTGTCAAAACTATCAGATGTCAATGTGTGGGGTATGGATGCTGATAGAATAAAGATTAAGAAAATGGCACAAGAAGGTCACAAAGTAATTTGCGGCGATGGAGAGGATGTAGATCTGTGGGAAAATCTAAACTTAAACAGTACGCAACTGGTACTGCTAGCATTACCTTCTATTCAAGACGCGATAAACATCACTAGTCAGCTCAAGAACGCAGGTTACCAAGGCCGTGTTGCTGCCATAGCGCGCTATGAAGATGAAGTGTCTTACTTACTTGAAAACGGCATAGATAAAGTCTTTAATTTCTTTACTGAGGCAGGTCTTGGTTTCGCCGATGAGAGCTTAACCTATGTGCGTTCCAATCAGTAAGGTATTACTAATGCGAACAAAGGATTGATTGAGAACTGTTTTCATTAGTAAATCATTGTTTTTACTAATATTTTTTGACATCCCCCGCACTTTCAACTAGACTCCACATATTATTTTCAAATAGGACTTTCGCAATGCAAGGCGATAGACAAGTTATAGCAAAATTAAACGAGGTGCTCACAAGCGAACTTACCTCGATAAATCAATACTTTCTGCACGCTCGTATGTTTAAAAATTGGGGATTTGAAGTTCTCAATACCAAGAACTACAAAAAGTCGATTAAAGACATGAAGCAGGCAGATGACATTATAGAGCGCATTTTATTCCTTGAAGGCTTACCTAATCTTCAGGCGCTTGGAAAACTGTATATTGGTGAAGACACAGTTGAAATGCTCAATTGCGACGCGCGTTTTGAAAAAGAGCAGCTTCCCCTTTTACGAGAAGCCATTGCGCTGTGCGAAGAAAAACAAGATTACGTTTCAAGAGATTTACTTGAAGACATTCTCGAATACGAAGAAGAACATCTCGACTGGATTGAAACGCAAGAATATCAAATTGATGCTATGGGCATTGAAAATTATCTTCAAGCTCAGGTAATGGGAGACGACTAATGAAAGGCAATCAAAACATCATCAACGGTCTTAACGAGTTACTGGGCTATGAGCTTGCCGCGATGGATCAGTACTTTATACATTCACAAATGTATTTAGACTGGGGTTTCAACAAATTGTACGAGCGCATCGATCACGAGTTTGACGATGAGCGTGGCCATGCAACTAAGCTAATAGAACGCATGCTGTTTCTAGAAGGCACGCCGGATATGGTCACTCGCACAGGTCTTAAAGTGGGGACAGACGTTCCTGAGATGCTAGAAAGCGACCTTCGCGTGGAATATGAAGTTGATGCTAAATTACGCGAAGTTATTGCGTTGTGTGAACAAGAAAACGATTACGTCACTCGAGATATGCTAATTATGTTGCTTGACGACACTGAAATGGACCACGCACGCTGGTTAGAGCAACAGCTTGGGCTGATTAAACGCATTGGTCTGCAGAATTATCTACAGGCTATGATGTAACAGCCTCGTTAAGCCTCAGTTGTAAAATACAGGTAGCTTGGTGCTGCCTGTTTTTTTATGTTTAATCGAAGTTGCCATGTCATTACCGGCTCGCTGCAGCTGCCTAGCATAAACCAACCACCCCACTCGCCTTTCACCGATTGTTCGAGCAAAACGGGCACTTTTCCCATATACATATTCACTCCTTCAATCCACGCGCTCTCTATAATTTCATCGTTTGGCATACGAAGAAACAGCGTGATTGATTCTTCAGGCATTGGCTGTGCAGAAAACCGTGCTATGGCTAATTCATCATCTATTAAGAATTCGCAAGTTTTGTTGGAAAACGTGCAGCTACTCTTAAACCCACTTATAATATCGGTGTTGGTAGAAGTTGATGACTGATAACTATGTGCGACATACACACACACAGCAACAACTAAAATAGCGACGAGAGGCAATTGAGTTTGTAAAAACTTTGATCTTTTATTGTTATCGCTTTTTTTCATTTCTTAAATTTTATGTATTTCTTTATTGATAGAGATCAAGCAAGGCCAGTTTGTGGTATCTTTTTGTTATCAAAAACCTTATTATCCGCGAACCAACTGGCTTGGAGACAATAATTATTACTCTTTCCGGGCTCGGTGTGAAGCGTTATTATTAGCTGATACGCGTTTCAACCGCACTATTTTGGCAGTTGGAGACCATAGTTCATTTGAAGTGGAAGATTCATTAAAATGAGTGAGACAAGCCAAGCACAACCTGATTACAATTATAAAGTAGTTAGGCAATTTACCATCATGACCATAGTCTGGGGTATCATTGGTATGGGACTGGGGGTATTCATTGCAGCGCAATTGTTTGCACCTATGCTCAACTTTGACACACCGTGGCTAACATTTTCGCGTTTGCGTCCTTTGCACACGAACGCCGTTATCTTTGCCTTTGGCGGCTGCGCATTATTTGCGACGTCGTACTATATCGTTCAACGTACCTGTCAAGTAAGATTGTTTAGCGACAAGCTCGCTCAATTTACTTTCTGGGGCTGGCAAGCAGTCATCGTACTTGCTGTTATCACGTTACCCATGGGGCTTAGCAGTTCAAAAGAATACGCTGAGCTAGAATGGCCAATCGATATCTTAATTGCCCTCGTCTGGATTGCGTACATTATCAACTTCTTCGGTACGTTGGTGATTCGTAAGGTTTCGCACATTTACGTGGCAAACTGGTTCTTAGGTGCATTCATGCTTACCGTTGCTGTTTTGCACATTGGTAACAGCATGGCAATTCCTGTGTCTTTCACTAAATCCTATTCCTTATATGCGGGTGCAGTGGATGCCATGATGCAGTGGTGGTACGGACACAACGCTGTAGGCTTCTTCCTTACGGCCGGATTCTTAGGAATGATGTATTACTTCGTGCCTAAACAAGCTGGACGCCCGGTTTACTCATACAGATTATCAATCGTTCACTTTTGGGCGCTGATTTCACTTTACATTTGGGCTGGTCCTCACCACCTTCATTACACTGCCCTTCCAGATTGGACGCAGTCACTTGGAATGGTAATGTCGATAATCTTGTTCGTGCCTTCTTGGGGCGGAATGATAAACGGTATAATGACTCTCTCAGGTGCATGGCACAAACTACGTACCGACCCAGTATTGCGCTTCCTAATTGTTTCACTATCGTTCTATGGTATGTCTACCTTTGAAGGCCCGATGATGGCAATAAAAACAGTCAATGCATTATCGCATTACACTGACTGGACAATAGGACACGTGCACTCTGGCGCACTAGGTTGGGTTGCTATGGTGTCAATTGGCTCTATTTACCACTTGATCCCAATACTATTTAACCAGCCGGCGATGTACAGCACCCGTCTTGTTAATGTTCACTTCTGGTTTGCCACAATTGGCGTTGTACTTTACATCGTAGCAATGTGGATGTCGGGCGTACTACAAGGCCTTATGTGGCGTGCAGTTAATGCTGACGGCACATTGACGTACAGTTTTGTTGAGTCTTTAGAAGCATCGAAGCCGTTTTACGTAGTGCGTTTCATTGGTGGCTGTTTCGTGGTTACAGGTATGCTTGTCATGGCTTATAACACATGGAAAACCGTTCGTGCCCCTAAAGGTAGTATCGCTGTTGACCCAGCGACACAGCCGGCGTAGTAAAGGAGTCGAATAATGAAAAATCCACATGAGTTAATTGAAAAAAATGTTGGCCTTTTAACGGTACTAATTCTAGTTGCTATTAGTTTTGGTGCCATGGTTCAGATTACGCCGTTGATGTTTCAACAGCAGACAATGGAACCGGTTAAAGGGCTACGTCCTTACACTGCACTTGAACTTGAAGGTCGAGACATCTATATCCGTGAAGGATGCGTGGGATGTCACAGTCAGATGATTCGCCCGTTCCGTGCTGAAACTGAGCGTTACGGTCACTACAGCGTTGCTGGTGAATCTGTGTGGGAGCACCCTTTCCTTTGGGGCTCAAAACGTACAGGTCCTGATCTTGCACGCGTTGGTGGTCGTTATAGTGACGAGTGGCATCGTGTCCATCTGCTCAATCCTCGCAATGTTGTTCCAGAATCTAATATGCCAGGTTTTCCTTGGCTTGCAGAAAACACGCTTAAAGGCGAGTTGACGGCAGAGAAAATGGAAGTATTCCGCGGCTTTGGTGTTCCTTACACCGATGAAGATATCGCGGGTGCAAAAGCGGCAGTACAGGGTAAATCAGAAATGCAGGCCCTTATTGCTTATCTACAATCTCTTGGCACACATTTGAAATAATATGGACCAAGGAATTATAGGCAGTATTTTTACTATCATCGTCTTTGTTAGCTTTATCGGCATAGTTTGGTGGGCTTTCAGTAGTCGCAACAAACAAAAGTTTGATGAAGCCGCAAACCTTCCGTTTGCAGACGAAGAAAAAGAAAAATCAAAAGAAGATTAGCAGGAGTCTTGAACTCATGAGTATGTTTTGGACAATTTGGATTTCAGTGATAACCCTAGGGCTTATCATTGGTTGCTACTTCCTTCTGCGCTGGTGCCTTTCTAACCAGACAGGTGTACCAGAAGGTGAGTCGATGGGTCACGAATTCGATGGGATTGAGGAGTTGAACAATCAGCTTCCTCGTTGGTGGACAATTATGTTCTACATGACCATCGTTTGGGGCTTTATATATCTTGCACTATACCCAGGCTTAGGTGCATACGAAGGTCTTCTAGGATGGAAAAGTTCGAACCAGAACGTCCAGTCTCTAGAAGAGTCTATGCAAGCCCGTATAGATGCGAAAGAGCAAGGTAAACTCGTCGAGTATGACCGCGAGCTAGATTATGCGGCAGACAAGTTTGACCCTATCTTTGAAGCTTATGCACAAGTGCCTGTTGAAGAGTTAGCGAATGACGCGGAAGCCAATAAAGTTGGACAACGCTTGTTCTTACAAAACTGTTCACAGTGCCACGGTTCTGATGCGCGTGGTCAGAACGGTGGCTTCCCTAACCTAACGGATGACGATTGGTTGTACGGCGGTTCGGGCGATAAAATTGTGGAAACGCTTATCAACGGTCGTCGCGCAGCAATGCCAGCATGGCTTGACGCTATGGGCGAAGACGGTATTAACGAAGTGGTTAACTATGTGCTTAGCCTCAGCGGTCGCGATGTAGACCCACAGCTTGCTAAGGCTGGCAAGACTCGTTTCGCAGCTTGCGCAGCGTGTCACGGTATGGACGGTAAGGGCAATCAAATGCTTGGCGCTCCAAACCTTACTGACAATATCTGGCTTTATGGCGGCAGCCACAGAGCAGTGACGGAAACGCTTACCTACGGCAGAAACGGGGTAATGCCCGCTTTTGAAAAGACGTTGGGTAAAGATAAGATTCACGTTGTTGCAGCTTACGTATATAGCCTTTCAAATGATTAATCATTGAAAAGCTAAATATCGCAAAAGGCCCCGTTACTGCGGGGCTTTTTTTATGAGAAAATACCATCACTTAGCCATTTGTTTTACATAAACAGAAGCTATCAAATATAAACACCAAATGTATATTCATGATTATTTCTGCGCGGTTTTTGAAAGTCGCGATGCCTTAAGCTAGCAGTAAGTGAACATGAATATGCAGTTAGCGAAACAACGATGAGATCAACGATTAATGAATACACCTTGGTATAAACAATTTTGGCCGTGGTTTCTTATTGCCGTGCCAGTGATCACCGCAATCATGGGAGGCGTGTTGCTTAAGCTTGCCATTTCAACAGAAGATAGTTTGGTGGTAGACGATTACTACAAAGAAGGTAAAGCAATTAATGCACGGCTAGACAAAGAAGCCGTTGCACGCAAACTTAACATGACATCCGATCTCACGATAAAAGACGGCAGCATTGCGTTAGAGTTTCACTCAGGCATTCCAGCAGAGGGTAATGCGCTGAAGCTAAACTTTTATCATGTCACTTTAGAAGAGAAAGATGTAAGCACCCTGCTTAGCCGGGATGCTAACGGTATTTACCGCGGATTCATAGAATCGAATTTAGACGGTAAATGGCAGGTTTCGCTGACACCCGTGGACGAAAGCTGGAAAATTCAAAATACGCTGATACTGCCCACCGCTGATGTTATAAAGTTTAACCCGTAATGAGCGAATTGACCTGTTATCACTGCGGTTTACCCAATGATGACGACAAGCGTTTTGAAACCGTCATTTTAGGCCAGACCAGACAAATGTGCTGCCCTGGCTGTTTGGCGGTTGCCGAGGCCATTGTAAGCAATGGCTTGGAAGACTATTATCAGTTTAGAACCGAACCTGCCCAAAAGTCTGACGATAGCATTCTCGATACCTTAGACAGGTTAAAAGTGTTTGATGAGCCAGCGCTTCAAGATGAATTCGTTTACGACGAAGGTAAGCATAAACAAATACAATTAACCCTTGAGGGTATCACCTGTGCCGCTTGCGGTTGGTTAATTGAAAAGCAATTATCCAAAGTAGACGGTATTAAGCAAGTCGCGGTAAACGTACAAGAACGTCGTGCCTTAGTGACGTGGTCTGCCTCAGTCATTAAATTAAGCCAAATTCTATCCATGTTAAAGCGCATCGGCTATTCCGGCTCCCCTTTTCACCCTGATGAGCACGAGGCCAGTTACAAGCGCGAAGAAAAGGTCTTTATTAAAAAGCTAGGGTTAGCCGGTATTATGACCATGCAGGTGATGATGCTGATGACAGGCCTTTATTTTGATTGGTTTGGCGCTATCGAATTAGAAACCCGACAATACTTTTACTGGGTGGCGCTTACACTTACCACGCCAGTGGTGCTGTATTCCGGAAGCACATTTTATTTGGGCGCCTTAAAAGCGATAAGTGCTAAAACAGTCAATATGGACGTGCCCGTTACCATCGCTATTTTTGGTACCTACATAGCCGGTATTCGTTCAACCCTTTTAGAACAGGGAGAGGTGTACTTCGAATCTATCTGTATGTTTATCTTTTTGCTGCTGTTAAGCCGGTTTTTAGAACATAGAAGCAGACATCGTGCAGCGCAAATTTCAGCAAATATGATGCAATACATACCCGTTTCGGCGACCAAATTAGAAGCCGATGGAAGTGTGAGCGAATGCTTGGCTAAGCAACTGTCAAAAGACGATGTGGTGCTAGTAAAGCCTGGGGAAACTATTCCTATAGATGGCTTTGTTACAAACGGCAATGCGTCGGTGGATGAGTCCATGCTCACAGGGGAATTTAACCCTGTGATGAAACACGAAAAAAGCACAGTTTACGGCGGCACGATATGCAAAGACGGCTTATTAACCGTTGTCGTAACAAATACCCTTAAGAATGCGCTGGTTAATCAGATAATGCGTTTGCAAGCAAGTGCTATGGCGAGCAAGCCAAAGGCGGCACAGCTTGCTGATGAGTTCTCTCGCTACTTTGTGGTATCGGTGTTACTTATTGCAGTACTCACCTACGGCTATTGGACCTATGTCGGCAATGCAGACGCGTTTTGGATCACCATCTCTGTACTTGTTGCTACCTGCCCGTGTGCATTAGGTTTAGCAACCCCTTCAGCCTTAACCTGTGCAATGGCCAAATTGAACAAACAAGGCATTTTGCTAAAGCGAGCCGATGCCCTAGAGCAAATCACCACAATTGACACGGTAGCATTAGACAAAACGGGCACGCTTACCCAAGGCAAATTTAGTCTTCGACATAGCTGGTACGCGCAAGGTGTAGACAGCCAGCGGGCTTGGGAAATTGCCTCGGCGCTAGAGTCACGCTCTGAGCACCCTATCGCACACGCATTTTCTGATGACATCAAACATAAGGTATCTCAATTTACGGTGACCCCCGGTGGCGGAATAAGTGGGGAAGTCAACGGCGTTGTCTTTGAAATGGGTTCAGCTGTCTTTTGCGGTGCTGACCTGGCGAGTCGTGAGAGTATTCCCATTGCCGCTAATGTATACCTAGCGACAAAAGGGAAACTCGTTGCAGCATTTGAAGTGAGCGATACGCTTCGCAATGATACCAAATCAACCCTAGACGCTTTGGCTTTAACAAACCTATTGGTTGTGCTTAGTGGAGATACACAGCAAAACGTGGATGACCTTACTGCATCACTGCCAGTATCAGTAGCCTTAGGCGGACTTACCCCTGAACAGAAATTCGAGGAGGTTCAAAAGCTTCAGTCACAGGGCAAAAAGGTGATGATGATGGGTGATGGCATTAACGACGCGCCAGTATTGGCCAGTGCCGACGTTGCAGTGGCTGTAGGCAACGCCACTGACGTGGCTAAAACCGCCGCCGATGTTATTTTGTTGGGCGATCAGTTATTGTCTGTCCCGGCACTTATCGATACAGCGCACCAAACCCGGAAAAAAATTCGCCAAAACATTGGTTGGTCTGTGCTGTATAACCTTATTATTCTACCCTTTGCCGTTTCGGGGTTACTTTCTCCTTGGATGGCGGTTGTAGGTATGTCGTTAAGCAGTATCATTGTGGTAACCAATTCAACACGATTATTGAGCAAATAACATGAGCATTATCTATGTTTTAATTCCCATAGCGATCATCATTGTTGCGCTTGCGATCGTTATTTTTTTTTGGGCTGTTAAATCGAATCAATTTGAAGACCTAGACCGACAAGGTTACAGCATTTTGTTTGATGACGACTTACCACCCAAAGAGAAGAAGCTGGCCGAGCAACGCAAAAAGCTTCAGCAAGAACAAGATAAGCATGGATCAGATTAATTACTTTTCTGCATTTTTGATTGGCTTAGCCGGCGGAGTGCACTGCGTTGGAATGTGCGGTGGCATTGTATCAGCGCTTAGAATGGTAACGCCAAAAGATAAACCTGCACTTCCCTTCACGCTTGCCTACAACATTGGTCGTATTATCAGTTACACACTCGCAGGCGCAATTACCGGAACCTTAGGCAAAATGGCCACCGACTTTGTACCCGTGGCCAGTTATGCGTTATCTATTCTAAGTGCCGTTATGGTATTTTTATTGGCATGTTATTTAGGCAAATGGTGGACAGGGCTCACGGTACTTGAAAGTGTGGGCAAACATCTATTTCGCTATATCCAGCCAGTTTCAAAACGCTTTTTACCCTTTAAAACTCCTTTTAGCGCCATACCCTATGGGTTTATTTGGGGTTGGCTACCTTGTGGTCTAGTTTATTCCACTTTAACCTGGTCTCTCGCGGCGGGCTCAGCAATTCAGGGCGCTGGTATCATGTTGTGTTTTGGGCTGGGTACACTGCCCACCCTGCTTGCGGTAAGCACTGGCAGCCAGTATATTATTCAGGGGTTTAAGCATAGTCTGGTTCGACAAGGTATCGCCATTGCGATGGCCTCATATGCAGCTTATCTTATTTATAGCGCATTATCCTAAATGATGTTGTACCATTTAGTGGTGTGAATTTACAGAGAATAGAAACTATGAGCAAAGGAAGCGGATTTTCTATCCACTGCCAAAACTGCAGCTTTAGTCACTTGTGTTTACCTGTGGCATTGAATAAAACCGAAATCGAATCATTAGATGACATTATCGAACGCAAAAAGCCGCTGCACAAAGGTGACACATTAATTAATCACGGCGACACGTTTACGTCATTATTTGCAGTAAGAACCGGATCGTTTAAGTCGTTTGTGACTAATTCAGAGGGTGAAGAACAAATAACCGGTTTTCATTTTCCTGGTGATATTGTGGGCTTCGATGCGCTTCGCGAAAGTAGGCATCAAAGCTACACCCAGGCGCTAGAAACGGCCATGGTATGTGAGCTTCCCTACGACACCCTTGATGAAATGTCTGTTCAGTTTCCCAAGCTTCGCCATCAAATCATGAGTTTTATGAGCGCTGAAATAAAGCAAGATCACGATATGATCATGATGCTCAATAAACGCACCGCTGAAGAACGCCTGCTTTATTTTATATCTCACTTGTCTCAGCGTTTTGAAGAGCGTGGTTTCTCTCACAGAGAGTTTCACCTAACCATGACCCGCAACGAAATTGGGAATTACCTAGGCCTGACTATTGAGACCATTAGTCGGTTACTGAGTCGTTTTCAAAAAGAAGGGTTAATTAAAGTGGATGGCAAACTGATCACCATACTCGATTTTGATGCTATCGACGGCAAAGTCACCGCCCTTAAAGGGCCGAACATTGTTTGCAATGGTTAGCGCACGTTAACGTGGTACAGGGCTTTGACAAATTTGTTAAAATTTTGATCTAAAACAACCCACGTTTTCCCTATTGTCTATTACACTTAATGAAGAGCTTCATAGGAGGGAGAAGTTATGATTGAGTGTAATCACATTTTAGCGGTTCTTGATGCAGAGCGCGATAACCAACCAGCGTTAAGCCGCGCACTAGAGGTTTCCCAAAAAACAGGCGCAAGCGTAACCGCGCTAATGGTTGTATACGACCTTTCTTACGATATGACCACCATGCTAAGCCCTGACGAGCGCGATACTATGCGCGATGCTGTTACTAAAGACCAATCTAAGCGACTGTCACAGCAGCTCAAGGAACAAGGTTTTTCCAATATCGACATAGTGGTTGAATGGAACAATAAAGCCTACGAATCCATCATTTTCTATGCGCTTAACAATCAAATCGACTTAGTTGTCAAAGCAACAAAAAATCACGACGACCTAGCTTCTGTTATATTCACGCCAACCGACTGGCATCTCATGAGAAAGTGCCCTCGCCCAGTGTTGTTAGTAAAAGACCATGACTGGCCTGAAAATGGTGAAATTATTGCGGCGGTAAACGTGGGCAGCGAAGATGAAGAACACGAAGCCCTGAATGACAAGATAACCGACATTGCCAATGAATATGCTCGGCTGCTAAAAGGCCATGTTAATTTGGTCAATAGCTACCCCGCTACTCCTCTCAATATTGCCATTGAGGTTCCCGAGTTTGATTCGGAAAAATACCACAGCGCGGTTAAAAATCATCATCTTGATGAAATGAATGCCCATGCAGCTAAGCATGATATAGCCCCTAACAAATGTATTGTGAGAGAAGGTTTACCTGAACGTGTTATCCCGCAAGTTGCTAAAGAGATAGATGCTGAGCTCGTTATCATAGGTACCGTTGGACGGGTTGGCATATCGGCCGCATTGATTGGCAATACCGCAGAGCATGTTATTGATGCGCTAAATTGCGACGTACTAGCCATAAAGCCTAATGGTTTTGTGTCGCCCTATACCGTGTAGTGCTCACAAAGGGTCTCAAAGTGCACTCTATTTACGCTGAGAAACGCTAAAAAAGAGCGACAGTGTGTAACAGGGATTAATGAACCTGAAAGCGTAGATATTTAACGTACACAAGCATAGTTAACAAAAGCCGCTTTATTGTATAATGGCGGCTTTCACACAAACCAAGTTAGTTAATTATGAGTTTAGGCACAAACGGCGCTGAATCGTCGTCCTCTGCTGCAGCGCAAAGTAAGCAAAAACACAATTTCAATAAACTGCAAAAGCGTCTTCGTCGCAATGTGGGTAAAGCCATAGCCGACTTTGGCATGATTGAAGAGAATGACAAAGTAATGGTGTGCCTGTCAGGCGGAAAAGACAGTTACACCATGCTCGATATTCTTATGTTTTTGAAGCGCGTCGCCCCTATTCACTTTGATATTGTGGCAGTGAACCTAGACCAAAAACAACCCGGCTTTCCAGAACATATTCTTCCTGAATATTTAACTCGCTTAGGCGTGGCCTATCAGATAGTAGAAGAAGACACCTACTCTATAGTGAAAGATAAAATTCCTGAAGGCAAAACCACGTGTTCATTATGCTCGAGGCTGCGCAGAGGTATTTTATACCGCACTGCAAAAGAGCTTGGCGCAACCAAGATAGCGTTAGGGCATCATCGAGATGACATGCTTGAAACGTTTTTCCTTAACATGTTTCACGGTGGAAAGCTTAAGTCTATGCCGCCTAAGCTAGTCAGTGATAATGGCGAGCATATCGTTATACGACCCTTGGCATATTGCACCGAAAGCGACATTCAGGAATATTCTACGTTGTCTGATTTTCCTATTATCCCGTGCAATTTATGTGGCTCACAAGATAATTTACAGCGTCAGCATATTAAAGGTATGCTTCAAGATTGGAATAATCGCTTTCCTGGACGACTTGAATCTATGTTTAGTGCCCTTCAGAATGTGGCACCATCCCATTTAGTTGACAGTAACTTACACGATTTTCAGTCAATAACGACACATGATGGCCCGGTGAAAGATGGCGACATTGGCTTTGACGAGCCCTCTTTTGAAAAGCCAGAAAGTGAGCAGTCAGCTGAGCCAGCAGACACTATCGCCATCATCAACATTATGGAACCTCAATAGATGAAAATTGGACTCGCTTTAGGAGCGGGTGCAGCGAGAGGCTGGACCCACATTGGCATTATACAAGCACTAGAAAAACTAGGTATTAAAATCGATGTAGTCTCCGGCTGCTCTATCGGTGCATATGTAGGTGCCGCCTATTCAAGTGGTAAACTCGAAGGTCTCAAAGAATGGGCCTGCTCTCTCAGTGATTGGCAGGTGTTAGCACTCATGGGTGTTGGCCTGCGCAGAGGCGGTCTAGCCAGCGGCCAAAAAGTGTTTGATAAACTCGCCAGCGATTTTTGCGTGGATAGTTTTGAAGCGATGAATAAGCCGTTTGCTGCAGTTGCAACGGATCTGTATACAGGTCGCGAAGTTGTTTTTGATTCAGGTCCCGTGGGTACTTCTATACAAGCATCTTGTGCCATTCCAGCACTTTTTTCCCCGGTAGCTTACAATGACAGGTGGTTAGTAGATGGTGCTGTAGTCAATCCCGTGCCGGTGAACCTGTGTCGTCAGCTAGGTGCTGATTTTGTTATTGCGGTCAATCTCAACGCCGACTTTAGACCCCTTCGACTTGAGAAATTACGTAAAGATCACGAAGACAACCAGCAAAAAACCGAAGACTTTTTTACCAAAAGCCAAAACGCACTGAAACAGTGGTTCTCTTCAGACAATAAGTCGGAAGAAAGCGGTTCTGAGAACAGCCTTGATAAAGAATCAAAGGACAATAACGATTCATTAGGTGCAGAAGTCATCGAAAAAGTTGAAGAAGAGGTGATTGAAGTCCCTGCTACGGTTAACAAGAAAAATCCGCCAGGGATAATGAGCGTAATGAGTAGCTCCTTAGAGATATTGCAAGCTAGAGTAACCCGTTCTCGACTTGCTGGCGACCCGCCAGATATTTTAATTGAGCCACAGCTCACTGACGTAGGTATTATGGAGTTTCACCGCGCTGAAGAGCTCTGCGCGAAGGGTGAAGAAACTATCAACCGACTTGCAGAGCAAATACGCTATCAACTGTTAACTTGATGCCATTGCGGTAATACGTAGCGGAGCTTGAGGTAACGATAACCCTTTTGCTTCGCTTATCCACTCCTGCTCGATATGCAATACACCATTGGTGATGGTAACGCCCTCAGGCGTAATATAGTCTAAATCTCTGTCCTCAAAATGTATCATCAAGCCTTTAACCGTTGGCATGAGAAAAGACAGGAAGCTCCCCATTTCATTAAAGAACGCTTCGTACTGGCCATACACAAAAGTTAACTCATTTTTGGTATAGCTAGCTTTTAAATACTCTGGTTTAGTCTCAAGCTGTACCGACATATCGCACACATTGGCGCGCTCAACCAACGATATCCGTATTATTGCATTTGCAAGTTTAAGCGCTTTTTCGGTAGGCACCGTAAAACGTCCTTCATTGCTTACATCTAGGCTCATTGTTTGTTTGTCAGTGACAATGTCAGCACTGTTAACCCCGCATAAACGCCCTTCACCTACACGTAGAAATCCGAATGCGAATTGCAAAGCTTGGGTATCTTCGTTATCCAACTTTTTTACGTGGCTGTAAAACCGACTGTATTCAACATCAATTGTTTCTGCAATTGACTGACCGGTGAAAAACCCACACAGCAACACCATAGCAACTCGTATCATTCGCCTAAAAACTCCTCGTTATACTTGATCATATTTTGTAGTTCTTCCACGTAGGCAGCGCCACGCTCAGAATATTTCATTAAGCCTTCGGCTAACGCTACACCGTTAATAGCAATTTGATTGGCCCTTAATCGGCTACGAATTTCTCGTAAATCCTTATACGCGTCGTGCCGGTTTAGGTTTCGCATATAAGTGTATGTAGCCCGCGATAGATTGTCGAACTTTGCTACTTCATGAGAAGCATCATCATTTCTCCGGCTTGGAACAAAGCCGCACCCTTTGCTAAAACACCACAATCCGAAAAAGTTATAGCCATCCCGGGCAAATCTACTTGTACCCCACGCTGACTCATTAGCAGCCTGTACTAAGACGAGCTCAGCAGGCAACACATCAATTTTTTGCAATAAGTTAAGCAATTTCGTGTTCAGCGGATCTGAAGACTTTACTCGGTACTCTTTTTCTAACCACGCCAGACGGGTAATGTCGTCTTCACTAAAAGGCTCTTCAGATAACGCTTTTCGATAAAGGGTTTGCACATAATGACGAAGTGTAAGCAAGTACGCGTTCTGTTTTTCTACCTCTGGCCTCAAGTAGTTAAAAAACGCAGCCTTTTTTTCTTCGATCTGTGAGTAAACAGAAAAATCCGGTACGGGCTTTTTCGCCTTTATGGTCTCTGGAACGTCGAGAATATCCGGTGTTTCCTCATTGAATATAATGGCGTTGATAACAATAACGGCCAATACAGCAGTGGTGATGAGGACAATTTTAAACGTTTCTCGCTTATGCATTAAAATTAGACTCTTTCACGTCATTTCCTGATGCAGTAACACTGGCGCCTTGTTCTCCTATCAATTCATCGTATAGCAATCCCATAACGCTAAAATAAAAGGGTAATACCCAAATGAGCGATAAACCAACAGTAAGCGGCGCAGTAGCAAATAATAGAAAGAAAACGCCGTACACGCTCAGCATTTGACGCCAATACGCATTAAAAACGCGACAAGAGAGAATAATGGCGCTAATAGGCGTTAGTTTTCTATCTGCCACCAGCATCAAAGCAAATGACGAGGCGAGATAAAAATAAATACCAGGGATGATAAGTAACACGAGGCCGAGCTGCACTAAAATGCTGTTAACCAGCTGTGTTAACGCCACTAAAAACAGTAAAGGAAAATAGGTAAAAACCGAAAACACCGTAGTGCTCTCTCCCCTCGCATGCTTAACGCCTGCCATATAAAGACCGGTGATAAGTGGGGAAACGATACAAATAGCCACAATTTCGAACACTGACTGGTGCTCGAATATATAACTACCGTCGTCGTTGATTGTAATAAACCGTTGAGCAATAACGCCCATCATCACAAAGGCGAGAAACAAAACAACGCTGCTTTGAAGCAGAGGCGAAAAGTTAGCTTTTGTTAATACAGAAGCTTTTTTCAAGAGCGATTTCAAATCGAATTGATATTGCTTTGCCAATGTTGTGTTTAGGCGGTCAGAATTAACGTCTTTCACTTCGTTCCTATTTTAAAACGTAATCACCGCGCGAGTATAACAATTCACGCAGTCGAATGCTTGTCTGTAGCATAACAACAGTTACCCCTGTGGGTTAATAGTTATTAACGTGGCAAAATTCAAGGTTTGCTTTTCTATCTTTATTTTTCTGTCTTTTCTTTACCTATCTTTCTTTTTAAACAGCCTACGCTCAGTTATCTGTAGCTGTTGTTTGTATTGCGTTGCGACAACGTTCAACATTCACGTCAGTCAAAAGAGTGAGCACATTGAAGAAATACTTTGGTGAATGCGAAACACGTTTCGTCTAATTAAGGTAATATGTGTGCATATTGCGAGGCGCTTCGAAAGGTGTTTGCCGCGAGATTTTTACCAATAGCGCTATCGCGTTTAATACCAAAGATGGACATGTGTTTTTTATGATCAATACCAAAATATATAAAGCTGTATATCAACTTAGCGAGCAGCTTATGGAAGCTGCCAATAAAGACGACAGGGAAACCTTTGAAGCTTTATACAAAGACCTGAATGCGCTGTGTATTGAACATGAAGATACGCCCAAAGATCATCCCGAACAGTGGGAAACGCTGGCCGATTTCACAGAAGAACTGGTTGATGCGCTTGTTATTTATGCCAAGGCGCTTAAAAAAGCAGAAAAGATAAATTCCAAAGACCATCTCTCTTCCATTGCGTTTTCAATGGCTCAATTACAGTTAGAATGCGGCCAAAAGTACGCAGCCATAAAAAGCCTTGAATCGGCGAAAGTGAGTGCTAATAAAATTGAAGACAAAGCGTTAAAAGAAGACATTGCTTACATGCTGGCAACCCTCTCTCCAGATTCTGAAGAGTAAGCACGCTCTGAATACTTAATCTTACCAAAAAAGGTCGCGTTAACCCGCGACCAGCTTCACTGCTAACCCCACCAATAAAACGCCCATTGCGCGGTCTAACCAATAGCCTTTCTTGCCAATAAACTCTGCCACTTTTGAGGTGCTGAGCATATAGGATAAAAAGCAAAACCACAGTCCGGTGGCTATCGCAAGGTAGATGCCATACCCCAACCTTACGCTGAAAGGTGTGTCGATACTGATAATGGCAGTGAACAACGACAGAAAGAATAAGGTAGCTTTAGGATTGAGACCGTTAGTCAAAAAGCCCATCCAAAGTGCTTTTTTCGGCGATATCATAGCGCTTGCGACTGTTTGCTTATCTGGCATAGCATCCGTAGATGGACCGCTTCGCAGCGCCCCAAACGCAAGGTAAAGTAAATAGGCCGCTGCCAAATAGCTAAACGTGGTAAACAGCCAGGGCGTAGTGGCAATAACCACACTGAGCCCTACTAGGGAATAGGCAACATGCAATAAAATAGCGGCACCGATGCCTATACTGGTGAATATAGCAATTCGTCGTCCATAGGCGACACTATTTCTCACCACAATGGCAAAGTCTGGGCCGGGGCTTGCCACAGCCACTAAATGTACTAAAGCGATGGTAAGGAATTCGTTAAGGTACTGCATTTACGCTGTCTTCTATGTTGTATATTGAGCAATAGTGTCGTCGACCCATTTCGGCACAACTTCTGAGGCCAACCCCGTAAGCGACTCATCAAATAATGCATTTGAGCTGCCTGGTTCTAAGTTCGCCTCAATCGTGTGAGCACCCGCACTTTTTGCTAGCTGAACAAAGCCTGCTGCTGGATACACATTACCAGAGGTACCAATGGCGATAAAAATGTCTGCGGAAGAAAGGTGAGACATTATTTCGTCCATAAACATGGGCATTTCACCAAACCACACTATGTCTGGTCTTAACGTTTTATTGTTACAGCACGGACACGAAGTCTTACCATCGAATGACTCTGACCATTCAAATGTTTGGTTTGAGAAACCACATCGAGCAGAGAGAAGTTCGCCGTGCATATGCAGCACACGTTCGCTGCCCCCGCGTTCATGCAAATTATCGACATTTTGTGTCACTAACACCATTTGCGCTTTCCAATGCTGCTCTAATGTAGCAAGTGCATGGTGAGCCTTATTGGCAGACACTTGGTTGTCTTGCAATTGCGCTCTTCGCGCATTGTAAAAGCGGTATACTAACTCAGGGTTATTGTCGAAGGCTTGTGGTGTTGCCACCTCTTCAACGCTGTGATTTTCCCATAGGCCGTCATTATCACGAAAGGTTTTCAACCCCGACTCCGCAGAGATGCCTGCACCAGTCAGTACCACGATTTTCGGCAGTGTTTTTATTTGAGGCATGGTTTTCAATCCATTGGAATGACTATGTCTGATTCGTTGATTCTTTAGTGTTGAATCTTTATTATTAAATTGTGCCTAAGCGTTAATCAACGATAACGGGATATTGAGGATCGGCCCCCCACTCTGACCAAGAACCATCATAAATAGAGACGTTTTTCGCGCCACATAAAAGGGCGGCAAAACCAACAACACATGCTGTAATTCCAGACCCGCAGGTACAAATAATCGGCAGAGATAAATTTATGCCTGCTTGCTCAAAAACCTGCTTGAGGGAGTCTATAGGGAGATAGCGACCGTTTTCAATAAGATTACCGAAAGGCAGGTTTAACGCGCCAGGCATATGACCGGAGCGCACACCAACGCGAGGCTCAGATACCTCCCCTCTAAAACGTGGCGTACTTCTCGCATCTACTAATTGTGCATCGGTATTGAGTGACTGAAGCACCGCGCTGGAATTAACAAACCATCCATTGCGAGGCGACGGGTGGTAAGTCAGCTTGCCGAAGTGCTGTTGCTCCGCTACAGGAAGACCTGCGTTTTTCCAAGCAGGTTGTCCACCATCAAGTAAATACACATCATTGTGCCCTAGCGCTTTAAGCATCCACCAAGCACGAGGGGCGCTATAAATGCCTCTTGTATCATAAGCCACAACCGTGGTGTTTGCCGTTATGCCCTGCTTACCTAAATATACTGCGAGATCCTCGGCAGACGGCATACTGTGGGGAAAGCCAGTGGCATGATCGCTGCCCTCACCGTCTAGGTCTAAATCGACTGAGGCCGGTAACACCATGGCCCCTCGCTTGTCGGGCGTTTGGGTAAGCGGATCATCCATCAACGCTCGCAGAAGGGTTACAGGTTTCTCCTGCATTTTACTGGCAAGCTCTCCAACTTGAAGTAACGTTGATGTCATAGGTCTCTCCTAAAACTACAAATCGCAGTATTTAAAAATACATCGGTTGCCACTGGCACGCTTATTCATGCCAGCGGTTTCCAATCGATTATATAAACTGCACAACCAATTACGAGAGTTTAGCTTAATGCAGCAACTGCAGCATCATAATTTGGTTCTTCAGTAGTTTCAGCTACTTGCTCTGTGTAAACCACGTTACCATTGGTATCGATGACAACAACACAACGGGACATTAAACCTGTTAACGGTGCTGATTCAAATGCGACACCGTAGTCATCGCCAAATGATGAGCGGAATGTAGAACCTGTGATAACGTTCTCAATACCTTCTGCACCACAAAAACGGCCTGCAGCAAAAGGTAAGTCTGCTGACACACAAATGACCACAGTATTGTCTAGCGTTGCGGCATGCTCATTAAATTTACGAACCGATGTGGCACACGTTCCAGTGTCAATTGATGGAAAGATGTTTAAAACAACTTGCTTTCCAGACAAGTCAGACAAAGCAACTTCGCTTAAATCTGCTTTAACTAGCGTAAATGCAGGTGCACTTGCGCCTACACTGGGTAATTCGCCTACCGTTTTTACTTCATTACCTTGAAATGTTACTGATGACATTAGAAATCTCCGAATGGCTAGTTGAAAAAATTGTAGCGAACAGAGTGTCGCAAATAATGCTTAGGCTTGTAAACGTATTACTTCACCTGCGCACTGGCAAAATCTAATTTGTCGCGCAAGTGGGGTTTTCCTTTTACATATTCTCGCCGGAAAATACTGAAATACTGAGCAAGCTTTTCTGCCCCTTCCTTTTCTTCAGCCATTGCCAATATGTGCACCCCAACTTCTGCGGTGCAGTGTTGAAACATATGCGATGACTCACGCAGCAAATAATTAGATGAGCCATCAAGGTTCACCCCTAAAACGGGCAAGTTTGAAAGGTAACCACTTTTACTGAACATTTTTTTAGCTTCGCGCCAGGTACCGTCGAGAAAAATAAAAAGAAGCTTTTTGTCACTCGCAACAGGCGGTTTGTCAATGCGGTGGATTTCGTTGGCATATTCGTGGGGAAACACCACGACAGGCTGATATGCCGGGTTATTAATCATTGCTAGCATTTCTGCGGCTGGCTCAGTGCGGTGCCACAAAAACGCGTAGTTTTCCTTCACCACATCGGCAATTAACCGACCTGTATTCGTGGGCTTGAAGTACTCACCCTTGTACATGAGAATTAACACGGCAACATCCGTGCCCAATTCAGGTTTGTAAGCGCAAATGCATTGAGGAATAGGCAGAAGGCACGCATCACAGCGTTTCACTTTGCTTCCTCTAGCATGAAATGGGCGCTCTGCTTTTAACAGCTCTTGTGCGCGCAGCGCCATAACTGAGTTCAACGGTTACCCTTACCAATGGACGATCAATACTATTGTGAATAGTATCACACTTGCCGTCATTCACCTGTCAATACAAAGCTACTTACTAATTAGATATAACAGTCTATAAAAGCTAATTATAAGAATTTCATTACATAGGAAACCAAAACACTGTCACTAGTGTAACCATACCCATACACCATGTTTTTGGAATAACTTATGTACTGCGCCGACTGCGAATCTATTGACGACTATTTTTTTGAGACCACTCACTTTTGGATCTTCGTCCCGACCTTAGAGACCTTTTCAAAAGTTGCAGGAATGTGTGGTTCAATGGAGATTCATGCGACTCAGCAGTCTGATCACTGCATTTCTTGCGTAGTAGAACGTCCAAATATTCAAAGATTCATCATGTCCCTCAATGGCGCGCTAGAATCAAAAGAAAAAGAAAATACTAAGGTTACCACTGCGTCACACGATCAACAGCCCTCTATTGACGATATGGGCCGTATGGTGACCCTTGAAGTATTGGTTAATCGATATCAAGCAAAATGGCTGGTGGAGAGTATTGAAAAACAGCGTTACGAAACATGGTTTCAACCCATTGTTAGCGCAATAGATGGACACGTTTTTGCAAATGAAGGATTGTTTAGGGTTCGCGACGATACTGGCTCAATCGTACCGCCAGCATTAGCGTTTCAACTTGCAGAAAAATCTGACCTTTTGTTCTCTCTCGATTTGGTTGCACGTCGCTCTGCGGTAGAATGCGCAGCAAGGGGTAAATTAAGAACTAAATTATTTATCAACTTTAATCCATCCAGCATCTACGACCCCTCTTACTGCTTAAGAGCGACCGCTGCAGCAATTAGTGACATTGGTCTATCGCCATCTGACATTGTGTTTGAAGTAACGGAAACCCACCGGGCCTCAGACATAAACCACCTGAAAGGTATTTTAGCATTCTATCGCAATGCCGGTTTTCAAATAGCCCTTGATGATATTGGCTCTGGGTGGTCCGGTCTTAACTTACTTCAAAGTTTACGCCCTGATTTTGTGAAGATAGACATGGAGCTCGTAAGGAATGTCCATAACGACAGTTACAAGCAGAACATCGTGAATAGTCTTATTCAAATAGCCAACCGCAGTGGTATTGAGGTGATTGCAGAGGGCGTGGAAACAGACGATGAAGCCCAGTGGTTAAAAGACGCCAGAGCGGACTATTTACAAGGGTACTTATATGGCAAGCCAGCCCCTCTTGAGACGTCGCTGACAGAGCAAGAAGTCTCAGATATTGAAGATAAAATGAAGCCCCTCAAAGACGCAGCATCAGAGTAGCGTTTCAGTAGAGGACGTCTGAAAACCTCCTTCCAAATAGGCGTTTCAGTCGCCCAAGTGGTTGCGGTATTGTCGAGAAGATAATTTTTAAATAAACGTTATTTTTTAATCGAAATACCGGCAACTTCTGACACAGTTTTTGCGTCTGCTCGCTCTATCACCTTTAACAACGTAGTCTGAATTATTTCGTCTTTTCTTGCGTCACCTTTACTACGAAATGTTTGTTCTTGAGCGGCTTCCCCCTCTTCAGAAATAAACGAGACGAGCACTTCACATGGGCAGTCCTTTAACTCACCGAAGTATTCAAGAATAATTTGTGGATAGCCCTGAAAGCCCTTACTTACTCTTTTTGCGATACGCTTGGTCGATTTATGTATGTTCAAAATTAGTCCCTAAAAACACTTTTGACCACTATATATCGAATGAACTATTACAACTAGCGATAGCTTTGTTGAATTATTTGAAATTCAGTTACTGGAATGTAAGTCCAAATCATACACTGCGTCACAGTATTACTATTTAATTTTGAAAGAGGTACCGGACAAAACGAAATTTTCGTGATATTCATTGAATGTTTAGGAGTCATCAAGGCTGTAATGTCAAAACTAAACAGGGTGACATGCGAGAATTGCAACCATTCAATCCAAAAACTAAGATATGTTTGATTAATATGAGAGATAAAATCAAAAAGTGGTGCCCGGGGCCGGACTTGAACCGGCACGCTGTTACCAGCGAGGGATTTTAAATCCCTTGTGTCTACCAATTTCACCACCCGGGCATTGGGTTGCTTTTCAGCGAGGTGTCAGGCGTAGAACCTGATGTGGCGTTACAGATTATGGAGGCGGAACCCGGAGTCGAACCGAGATCCACGGATTTGCAATCCGCTGCATAGCCATTCTGCCATTCCGCCGTAGTAATCTGACTGCAGTGTTAATTGATACTTCAAAAATACAACTACATGATGCCAGCGATTTTGGAGCGGGAAACGAGATTCGAACTCGCGACCCCGACCTTGGCAAGGTCGTGCTCTACCAACTGAGCTATTCCCGCACTTTAAAATCGTACATTTCGTTAGGTTTATGTCCTCTCGAAATGTGGGATGCATTTTACCTACCCATTCAAAACTGTCAATACGAAAAAACGTTTAAATTGAGATAAATGCATGTTTTAACGTTCGTTTGCTATTTTTTTATTCGACTTGGTTAAAGCGCGATCAATTTTAGTTTGACGCGACACCTTTCAAGTGTGGCCATGCCGCTTTTGTGTAAACAACCATTGACCAAATTGACAGCACTGCTGCGATATAAAGAAGAATATAACCTAAAGTCACCCAATAAATCGGGAAGCCCATGAAAGTTTCAAGCCCTGAAAGCAAACCGATTAACGCTAACATTTGCGCTGTGGTTTTCGCTTTACCAATAAATGATACTTTTACTGCGTCGCGAACACCACTAGAGCCCATCCACTCCCGCAGCGCTGACACATATATTTCTCGTACCAGTAAGGCCACTGCAGGCAGCGTGATCCACAGAGTGGCATAACTATGGGTAATCATAAGCAATGCAGTAGCAACGATAAGCTTATCCGCGACGGGGTCGAGAAAGGCGCCGAATGGCGTCGACTGCTCGAGCTTTCTTGCGAGATAACCATCAAACCAATCCGTGATGGCGGCAAGCCAAAACACAAATGCACCGGCCTCGTGGGCCCAACGCCAATCTAAAAAGTAAACAACAACGAATACAGGAATTAAAATTACTCTAAATAAAGTAATGCAGTTTGGAACATTCCACATAAAAGAAATATCTCAGGTTTTGCCAACGGGGCATTTTTACCGCTAGCCTTCACGGCCTATAATTTCACACACCTTACCTTAATTTAATCAGCAATGCTTGCCAGTCGCTTTGTTATTGGTGCAGGTGGTCGTAAATAGTGTCGGCTAATTCTTGACTAATACCAGGTACATTGGCAATTTCGTTTTTACTCGCTTTCTTAAGGCCATGCAAACCGCCCATAAATTTCAATAGCGTTTGGCGGCGTTTTGCACCAATACCAGGTATAGATTCTAAACTAGAAGTGGTTTTCACTTTCTGGCGTCTATTCCTATGCCCTGTTATCGCAAATCTATGAGACTCATCACGTATATGCTGCACTAAATGAAGCGCCGGAGAATGGCTATCCATTGGCAGTACGTCGTGACTGCCTGCCAATATAAGAGTTTCTAATCCCGGCTTTCGTGTGGTGCCCTTTGCAACACCCAGTAACATGGGCTTTTTATCGTGTGGCCAATCTTCAAAAAACGACTCGGCTTGCGCAAGTTGACCTTTACCACCATCAATCAGTAATAAATCAGGTATTTTTTGGACTTC
This sequence comes from Alteromonas ulvae, assembly GCF_048987005.1. Taxonomy (GTDB): domain Bacteria; phylum Pseudomonadota; class Gammaproteobacteria; order Enterobacterales; family Alteromonadaceae; genus Alteromonas. Next base: position 2,303,253 of record NZ_CP185261.1, read on the forward strand.
TTTCACTGACTTGTATCGGCGTTTTAATGCTTGCGCCATCGCCGCATAATCATCGCCAGGTGTTATCCCTTCGATATTATAACGGCGGTAGTCGCTCTTTAACGGCCCTTCTCTATTAAACACCACACAGGAAGCCACGGTTTGCTCACCAGAGGTATGACTGATATCGAAGCATTCCATACGCTGAATGGGGCTCTCTACTTCCATCGCCGCCTCTAAATCGAGGTACCGCGCAAATACTGATTTTTGTTGGCTGTATTGCGCATCAAGCGCAGACTCTGCGTTGGTTTGCGCTAACTCCAAATATTGTCGCTTTTCTTCGCGAGCACCTTTAAAAAAGGTGACTTTATGCCCTGCTTCACTACTGAGCACAGCGGAAATTGCTGATTCATCACTTAACGTATTCGCCAACACAATCTGTTTTGGTATGGTTTTGTTGCCGGCAAGATAAAACTGAAGGAAGAATGATTCGAATACTTCATCTTCATCAGCAATAGTGGGTACTTTTGGGAAAAATGCTTTGCTGCCCAATAGCTGACCTTCACGAATAAACATCACCTGTATACAGGCCATGTTGCCTTTAAATGCGAAGCCGAACACATCCATTTCGTCCTGAGTACCGGCTACCCACTGACGCTCTTGCACTTTTCGTAGTGCATTGATTTGATCTCTGTACCTAGCTGCCGCTTCGAAGTTAAGCGATTCACTCGCCTTTTCCATATTCTCAACTAAGCTACCAATCACCTGCTGATTTTTGCCTTTCAAAAACAGGCGGGCAAAATTCACCTGTTCTTTGTATTCTTCATCTGATACATGGCCCTCAACACATGGGGCACTACAACGCTGCATTTGATATTGCAAACACGGGCGGCTGCGAGCTCGGTAGTAACTGTCTTCACACTGTCGAACCGGGAAGATCCGCTGCATTGACCTTAAACTTTCCCTTACCGACCATGCACTGGGATAAGGACCAAAGTATTCACCCTTCTTCTTTTGTGGGCCGCGATGAAATGATAAACGTGGATGTTCGTGATCAGAGAGAAATATAAACGGGTAAGATTTATCATCGCGCATCACTACGTTGTAGCGTGGCTTATACTTTTTAATAAAATTATTTTCTAACAGAAACGCTTCGGTTTCGCTGTTAACAACGGTAACGTCCATATGCGCAATCTGACTAACTAACGAGCGCGTTTTGGCATTATCTACATTAGTTCGAAAATAACTGGAGACACGTTTTTTTAAATTTTTTGCCTTTCCAACATAAATAACGTCGTCCTGCTGGCTGTACATTCGGTACACCCCAGGTTGCGACGTTAAATTTTTGAGAAACGCTGCTGAATCAAATGCAGACATAGTGTGAAACGTTTACACCTATAACAAATTAGGGTCGATGAGCTTATGACGTAGGGCAAGGTGAGTGAGTTCAACATCGGTGGCAACACCGAGCTTTTCAAACATTCTATAGCGATAGGTATTCACAGTTTTGGGGTTGATACTTAATTCGCTGGCAATTTCTGGGACGCGTTTTCCCTTAGTTAACCGCATCGCTATGCTCAATTCCCGTGATGAAAGTTCGTTAAACGGATTATCTGAGCGGGGAGAGAGTCGACCTACCGCTATGCTATTTGCCACGTCGCTATCGACGTATTTTTGCCCGGCCATTACCTTATGAATAGCACGGATGACTTCTTCTGGCTCGGCGTCTTTGGTCAAAAAACCAAACGCACCCGCTTCCATCACCTGCATAGGTATTGGACTTTCTGTATGCATAGATAAGCAAATAACTCGCGTATTTTCAGCCATTCGAACTATTTTCTTCGTTGCTTCCAGCCCGCCTATCCCCGGCATGTTAACGTCCATGAGTATTACATCTGGCGCATTCTTTCTGCACAACTGAACCGCATCTTCACCACTTTTAGCTTCTGCGAGAATTTTAAAATCTGCAACATCTTCCAAAATACGGCGGATCCCGGTTCTCACCAATTCATGGTCGTCCACTAGGATAATTTTGATCACTTGTTTATCTCACTGTCTTTGCGACTGCCCTTGTGTTTACACCTGCGTTAACACGGCTTTTTATTTATGATTTTGCGCATAGCTTAATGTTAATGAGAGCTCTAGCGCTCACCTTTTACGTCTATCTTTTACTTAATGATACCATGAGATGGCATTTCGTGAAGCGATGTTAAAAGTAGTATTTGTTGACAACTTATATCGCTACGCTATAAGCCTGTGCTGAGATGTCGAAAAAACAACCTATTTAGCGCATCTACGAGTTGCAGTGGGTGGCAAGCAAGGTTCAGTCGAATCCACCCAGATGCATTGAATTGATTGCCATCACTGCCTATCACGCCGCGCTGAACGCAATTATTAAAAGATGAAGCAGGATTAAATACACTTTTTTTTGTTATCTCAAACACGTTTTGTTTATCGCCATCGCAGGTGATTGTTCTCGACAAGTTAAGCCATAAAAAATAGCCTGCCTTACCCATTGTATAATCACAGTCAATATTGTTTTGCTCGAGGTAATAATCCACAAGCTTACGATTAAGACCCAGTGCCTTGCGAATATTATTTAGCCAATTACGACCAATACCATAAGCTGCCTTAAGCGCAACTTGCGATAAGTAACCTGCTTCAAAGTGTCTAGAGGCTATGGCAGCACTGTATTTTGCTCTTAGTTCCGCGCTTTCAATAATGACATAGGAAGCGCCTGGAATGGCAGCTAAATTAAAGGCTTTCGACACACTGTTAATATGAATTATGTCTTTGTGAGCAACATCACCGCAGTTGGAACCGAAAAGCGGTATCGGTAGCGGTTCGTCGTTGCTTAAAAATCCAAATTCACTGTGCACCTCGTCGGTAACAATAAGTATGTCATGTTCTTTGCAAAACCGAATAATATCAGTTTGACAAGATGTTGATAGCACTTGGCCAGTTGGGTTATTAGGATGACACAAAACAAACGCAGTGGCGTTTTTAGATAGCGAGCTAAGTTCAATGATGTCATCGCCATTCTCATCACGCACTGCGTGAATAGCGTTGGCTTTTAAATGGTTGCTATTGATGCAATCAAGAAGGGGACCATAAGTAGGCGTTAGCACCATTACCTCATCCCCAAAAGCGCAACACGTTTTGAGTGCCACATCTACTGCACCAATGGCACTTGCTACACTTATCACTGAATTTGCGTTTACCCAGCCTAAGTTCCCAAAGCCTGAATCTTCAGCGCAACGCTGTTCTGCAAACCACCCCTGTACCGCCTCACCAATATCGATCTCTTGATAACCATATGCACTTTGAACGTGTTCGGCTATAACAGCTGAAATCTCTGGTAATGGCTTGGTGTCCATATCGGCAATCCACATCGCAATGGTATCGGCAGGAGCCTGTGGGTATCTGCTAGAAACAGCGGAAAACTTGAGCCTACAAGATGCGTCATATTCATGTGGATTAACCCGTTCCCATACATTTTGATAAACAAGAAACTCGGCAGGCACTGCGCCTGCCTCTGTCATTGTGCCCGCCTGTGCGCCTGCCTGTGCGCCTGCCTGTGCGCTATTGGGGCTATTCCTATCGCTACTGTTCAAATCGCTAATTTCCGTGCCGCTATTATCCTTACCGAGACTATCCATACTGCAAGGCATTGCTGTTCTTTACCTTTTTTCAAAAACGTTAAATTCAGACAGCGTATGCTGATGTTTGCGCTTAGTTTCTCGAATTACAAATGGAATGTCCTGCGGCTGTCCAACGCGAACTAAATTGGGGCTTAGCGCTTGTTCAAGTGCGTCAGTAGAACTCAACGTCTCACCGTTCTCATCTTTATAGCCACCAAGCCACTCGTTACGCTCTGTGTATTCTTCTAACCAAGTGAATGGACTAGCAATAATAAGAAGACCACCAGGGTTTAAGCGTTCGCTCATATCCGCAAGTACTTTTCGTGGGCTGTACACTCTATCAATCAGGTTACCCATAAAGATGAGGTCGTACCCTGTTAGCTGAGGTTTAAGGTTACAGGCATCGCCTTGTGAAAATGAGACCTTGTCTACGGTATTTTCAAGACCCATAGCACTCAACTTACGACATTTGAATGACGTTAATTCACCTTCTTCAATAAGGTTATAACGCACTTCCCCGCGCTCTTGCATGGAAAATGCGGTTTTTATGAAACGTGCTGAAAAATCAACGCCATCGACGTGGTCAAAATGGGTCGCTAACTCAAACGTGGAGCGCCCTACTGCGCAGCCTAAATCAAGCGCTTTCGCTGATGCTCTACCGGCCATTTGCTGAATACAAAACTCTGCGCTTGCTTTGGCAAAGTTTGCAACACCATAATATTCGTCACCATAATGAAATTCGCTGTACTGCGATACCTGAGTATCACTTTCATAATCTAAATCATTCACTTGAATTACACTCTCACCTTGTACATATCGAAATCCAGCGTGCTGGAAGAAGTGACGTCTAAACGCATAACGACTGTCTTTCATTGCCTCGTTACCCGTTGATATCCAACTGCCGCCTTTAATTAGGTTGTGCTTGTTATCAAAGGTTGGCGTGGTAAAGTCATCGTATAACGGATGCACTTTAAAACCATCGAAAGGATAAATGGGCGTTTCCGTCCATTGCCATACATTACCCACTACGTCATAAAACTCTCCGGTTTGGTTTGTGTTTACCGGCTCGCTTGATGCATACTTTTGAAGTGCGATATTGAAACCTTCACGGTACACCGCTTGAGAAAGACCAGATTCGTCACGCATTCGCAACCATTCATTTTCAGTGGGTAAGCGAATAATCTCTCCGCTTATCGTGCTTTTATAATTACAAAACGCTTTTGCCTCGTGATAATTCACGTCAACTGGCCAGTCTAATGGCAACGGAAACTCTTCAGTCATGCTTCGATACGTGAAGCCAGAGTCGGTTTTATACCAAAACAACGGGTGCGTTGCTTTGGTATAAAGGCGCCAGTTATTGCCCTCTTCTTCCCAGTATTCTTCGTTTTCGTAGCCACCGTCTTCGACAAACGACAAAAATTCGCCGTTGCTCACCAAAAATTGGGACGCTTTAAAATCGTTCACATGTTCCTTGAGCGTGCCATATTCGTTGTCCCAGCCATAGTATTGATTATCCCAAGACTTATTTTGAGAAATATCGCCAGAAGACACATTAACAAAACCGTTCACTGGTACCTTATCTAGGCTAGTCACAGATGCGGTGCAGCGAGGCCAGGAATCTTGAGACTTAACAAACGAAAGCGGTAGCTGACGAATAAGCACTGAAGACGTTTCAAGGTGGATCCTCTCGTGTTCGATACCCATTACAATTGGCCACATGGGGCTTTCCCAATCTATTGGCATGGTGAAGTTTATAGTATCAATGAGATCGCACATCAGTGTACGCACTTGGTCTCGGTATGCTCTTACTTCATCAACGGTTGGCCAATCGTAGTTGTTGTCATTGAGGTCGTCCCAGCTCATTTCATCTACGCCGATGGCAAACAATGATTCAAAACGAGGATTTATCCGTTCATTTATTGCTTTGGAAAGAATGAGTTTGTTGATAAAAAATGTTGCTGTGTGGCCAAAATAGAAAATCAGCGGATGACGAAGCCGTTCAGGGCGCTGGTAAAAAGCCTCATCACTGCTTAAGCATGAAAAAAGTGATTCATAGGTATCGAATGAGTCGAGAAAATACGTTTTCACTTCCATACGTTTTTGCTCAACAGAACCTTCGTTTAGTTTGAGCGTTGACATTGCCTGCATATATTCCTCGTTTTTATTCTTTTATTAATGTTTGCCTGTCTACTCCTAAGGAAGACATGGAGCATCGCTTCTAATGCCGACGCAAAAAGCATTAATATTTCGTTATATACTAGTTGTAGCAAAAATCCGCTGCATTATCAGACTTTTCTGTATTGGTTTTACAACGGAGCTATATGATGGGATGAACCTTAAATACCCTACATGCATTGGTTGAGATCAAAAGTTCTTCTCTAAAAATAGTGAAAACAGTGATGTATCACTGACATACCCCAGTGAATGAAATTAAGAGGCCGTGGTTTGAAGTGAAAGTATAACGAGTCAGTGTAATGAGTGTTTGTTACAGGTGAAAAAAAACCCGCACATTGTGCGGGTTTCTTTCAATATGGCGGAGAGTGAGGGATTCGAACCCCCGGTGGGTTTGACCCCACGTCTGATTTCAAGTCAGGTGCATTAAACCGAGCTCTGCCAACTCTCCTCAAGTGGTGCGTATGATAATGATTTTGCCTGCCCTGTAAAGCCCCTATTTCAACAAAATCAATCAACTGACGAATTGATGAACAATGTGATTATATTTTGATTTGTAATAACAAAAATTGAGCAATTCGCACTTGTTATTGCGACGACTAGCCTCTATTCGGTTTCACTTCAATTTCAAAATAGCGGCTTAGGGCCTAGCATAATGACTAATAATGAACTAAAGCTATTCTTAATTTTCTGATTACTCGAATTTTTTTACTATGGTGCTATCTATTGAATACTTTCCTCCACCCAGTATGGCCAACGCCACAGTAATAGCGAGCAGTGATAGCGCAAATTCGTATCCGTTGTTACTCATAAATAACCCGTTACTGCCATGAACGGTCACAATGGCAATAATCATGGTGAAGGCGCTTACCATTGCCGCAGGTCTAGTTAATAAACCGAGTATTAACGCTATACCGCCAAAAAATTCAGCACTTCCAGCCAATAGCGCCATTAAAAAGCCAGGCGCTAAGCCAATGCTCTCCATCCACTGACCCGTACCTTCTAATCCGTATCCGCCAAATGCCCCGAACAGCTTCTGACTGCCATGTGCAGCTAAAATAATGCCTACTGGTAGGCGCAATGCAAAGTTGGCGATGCTGTTGTTAGTTGCGATTACGCTTTTTAGTATTGAACTTTTCATTTTTTAATCTCCAATAGATTTACAATTAAGAAGTCATGAGTGCCTGTCATTTAGCTCTGCTCTCAAGATGGGAAGAATAATAACTAACAACATATCTTGAATAAATAGTGTGCTTGTTGAATTATTATCAATATTTTGTTTTCAATATCCTTTATAAAAAATAAATGAATAATTAGTGAAAAATGACTGAGAGGCTATGGTTATGGACCGAATAGATCTATTGAAGACGTTTGTCGTGGTAGTGAACGAAGGCAGCTTTACTAACGCTGCATCTAAACTCGATATGTCTAATCAACTCGTTAGCAAATATATCAATCAGCTTGAAAAGCGTCTCGACGCGCGTCTTTTCAACCGAACCACTCGAAAGATTCATTTAACTGAGGCCGGTTATCAATGCTTACAGCACGCTAATCATATTCTTGAAAGTGTCAATGATATGGAAGGCCAGCTTGGACTGTTGAATTCTCAAGTAAAGGGAACACTGCGCATTAGCGCGCCGGTCTCATTTTCCACCCTTCACTTATCAGACTGTATTGGTCAATTCCAAACCCAATATCCCGACGTGTCTATCAACCTGCAGTTGAACGATAGAAAAGTGGATGTGGTGGAAGAAGGGTTAGATGTAGCATTGCGCGCAGGCGTACTCAGCAATTCTTCCCTGATTGCTAAAAAGGTAACGACGATAAAACTTGCTGTTTGCGCATCACCACAATACTTAAAGAAGTACGGCACTCCACAGCACCCATGCGAACTGCGTCCAGAGCATTATCTCGAATATGCACATGTTAATTACGACAACGACAAATCGGAACTCATACAGGCGTTGAGAACAAATGCGCAAAAGCACGCACCTCGATTAACAGCCAATAACGGAGAAGTACTTGCTGCCGTAGCAAAGCACGGCGAGGGTTATGTACTGCAACCTACATTTATTGTATCTAAGGCGCTACAAAGCGGCGAACTGGTGTCCATACTAGAAAACTATGTTCCACAGTCTATATCACTTTATGCCGTATACCCTCACCGTAAGCTGGTTTCTTCAAAGCTTAAGGTGTTTATCAACTTTTTATGTGAATTTTTTGACGATACCCCCCATTGGGATAAAAAAACTAAACACGAAAAGACGACATGATGGCCGGCACACCGGGAAACATGCCAATCAGCGCCATTACCGTACACAGCACGATAAAAGTGATGCCTGGTATTAGCCATCTACCCGCCTTTCCAAGATCTAACGCTCGCTCTTTACACCCTACAATGCCGAGGTTATCGAGCAGCATGGTAAACGACCATCCAAATACGGGGTTCACCAGTACAGAACTGATGACAACAAGCGCGGCAGATTGGGTTGTTTTGCCTTCTCGGGTCATTTGCATGCCAGCCTCCATAAGAGGCAGAAACACGCCAACAATAAGAGCGACACACAGCACTGGAGGCCAAATTGCCAAGTCCATGGGATAGCCCCAAATTGCAGCTATCACGCACAACAGCCCTGTTATTAATGCGCCACCGGGTATAGGCCTGCGAGCAATTGACGCTGGAATAATATAGGTTCCCCATGATGAGGCAATATTGCCACCTCCAAGCGCTGAGCCTATTGCTTGTCGACTAGACGCAGCAATCATAGTGTCATCTATGTTCATGTACGCATTTTCACTATTTTTAGGATAGCTCAGTTTTTGAAACACTTGCTGACCGAGAAAATCCGGTGACCACATAGCCACTGCCAACACAGCAAAAGGTAATACGGCAACAAAATGAGACCAATCGGGTAACCCTAGCTGCCAACCGGTATTCTCACCCCACCAATAGGCTGGGTTTAAATTTGGCATACCTGGAGTGGTCGTGAATTCAAAAGGCGCGCCCATCGCAAGTGCGATCACCGCCGCCATAACGGCCCCAAGAGGAATGGCTAACCAGCGCTTTTTGATGTGCTCGAGCCAAGCAAACATTACAATAGTGGCAATTAATACAACAAACGCCACATAGCCCATATTGAAAGCTTCGGCCCACTCAAACAGTTTTTTTACCTGCCCAGTAATACCAATAAAGCCGAGATACAGTAAAAGACCGCCGCACACACCGTTACTGGTTAGCCTTGCAAGCAGGCTTCCCCCTTTGGTGATCCCCAATAAAAAGCCCAGTACGCCAATTAATAACCCTAACGCCATGGGATGACCACCCGATGCAACCATTAAAGGCACCAGAGGTAATAAAGGCCCGTGGGTGCCGGCCAAGTTAGCCGATGGATTTAAAAAACCGGATATGAGAACCACAAACAAAACGGCGGCGATAAGTAGCTCAAAGCGAACGTTCTCTATGACAAATTCAGGCGATAAACCAAGTGGTGCAGCGAAAGCCCCTACCACTGCTGCAACCATGACAATTTTACCGATAGTAGCTGCCATGCCTGGAATAAAGTCTTCCCACTCGATGCGGTAATCTTTAAAAGGAAGATTTGGACGCCAGCGTTTCACAGACAGTATTTGTAATTCGTGATTGAGATAATCATCTCGGGTTTCGAAAGAGTGACTTGGCTTATGCAGTTCTTGATATGAAGCGCTATCTTGAGACACAAAACACCTGTGGGTTGCTAAAAGGAAGCGCAAGGGTAAACAGGTCTAATGAGGGTAACAATGCGACTGTAGTCTTAGTCAAAAGTCTAATCGTGCCTGCTAGTGGCTTTATTTTCTTTTGGCATAAAAAAACCCGCAACAGTGTGCGGGTTTCTCTAGTCTGGCGGAGAGTGAGGGATTCGAACCCCCGGTGGGTTTGACCCCACGTCTGATTTCAAGTCAGGTGCATTAAACCGAGCTCTGCCAACTCTCCAGAAGTGATGCGTATCTTAATGATATTTTTTTTGCTGTAAAGGGAAAAATGAAAAAAGTTATTCAAGTGCTTACAAATCAGACAAATACACTAAATCGTACCTATCATGGATGATTTTATAAGCACATAACATCATTTTCATCTGAAACTACTTGAAAATGGGAACTAAAACCCATACAACATACACTAATTACAAGTGTACCAGTTGTGGTCATATCATAGTCCTATTGGAGGAAACAATGGATCAACGTTCGATGTATTCTAGTGCATCTCAACCATCGGTATTGCAGACGAACAAGGTTCTACGCAACACCTACATGCTGCTTGCGATGACACTAGCGTTTAGTGCAGTTTGTGCAGGTGTCGCAATGGCAGTAGGAATTTCTCCTATGATGTCATTAGGCATGACCATAGGCGCATTTATCACTTTATTTGTCGTTCAGAAGAAAGCCGATACATCATCAGGCATTTTTTGGGTGTTTGCATTCACAGGGTTAATGGGTGCGTCCCTTGGCTACACTTTAAACTTCTATCTTGGCGTGGCGGGACCAGGTCTAATTATGGAAGCATTAGGTGCAACAGCATTAGTGTTTTTCGCCCTATCGGGCTATGTGCTTACTACTAAGAAAGACTTCTCATTTATGGGCGGCTTTTTGGTGGTAGGTTTAGTAGTAGTGCTTGTTGCTGCAATTGCGAACATTTTCTTTGCAGTGCCAGCGGTAAGCCTAGCAATTAGTGCAGCTATCGTGTTCATTATGTCTGGTTTCATCTTATTTGACACTAGCCGTATTATTCACGGTGGTGAAACAAACTATATTCGCGCTACTGTGTCGCTTTACCTGAACATATACAACTTGTTCACTGCGATACTTCACCTTCTAGGTGCATTTGGCGGCGACGACTAAACAAGCGTTTAATACGTAAAATAAACACCCCTTAATCGGGGTGTTTTTGTTTGGAACACTTTTTATGGCGCAATATTCAGTTTTAATTACCTCATCGCCCTTTCATGGCGACAGTGCACTTCGTGCGCTTCAGTTTATTGCTGGCGTGATTGATAGTGGCAGCACTGTTAATAATGTCTTCTTTTATGGCGATGGGGTTTATCATACCAATAACCTTATGCTTGAGACTGGTGGTGAGTGCTTTAGCTTTGGTGAGTGGAAAAAGCTATCTGAAGCCAATAATGTAAAACTGTTAGTATGCATTACCGCTGCTGTAAAACGCGGAATTGTTAGCGAACAAGAAGCGGTGAATAACGGCATTGCTTCTGCGAATTTAACTGCTCCTTTTATTCAAGCTGGCTTGGGCGAGTTTTTTACTGAATTACATGATTGCACTAGGTTGGTACAATTTTAATGGCGAGTTTACTAATCCGATTCACCCGTAGCCCTTATGGCAGCGCGTTTAGTCAAGACGGGCTAGACTTTGCGCTGGCAGCAACCAATTATGGGCATACGGTACAGATTCTTTTTGAAGGTGAAGGGGTATTACAACTTGTACAAACAGCATCAACAAAAGGGATAAAAAACCACAGTAAACGTTTAGCCTCTTTGCCTTTTTTTGATATTGAAGAATGCTTTATCTGTAAAGATAGCCTCGACGCTTTTCCACTCGATAGCGTACTTTTAAATACCGGATTAATAAAAGAACTCGAAGGACAACTGCTAAGCGCTTCACAGCGTCTGGCATTAATTCAACGTGCTGATCACGTGGTAACCTTCTAATGATTATTAATATTACCAGTACACAGCTTTCAAACGGCAATAAAGCGTTAATTAAAGCCGCTTTCGATACAAATTTAAATGCAAATAAGGTGGCGACCAGTGATGCCGGTTTTAAAACAGATCACGCCACTGACTCGCCGCCCATCATTATATTTTCTGGCGATGGCGTCTTCGCACAATCCAGCACCGCGGCACTATTAACTCAGCGTAAAGCGTTGTCGAACGAAGCCGGAGCATGCCCCAGCAAAGCTATGCTTTTTGCAGTAAAAGCAGATTTAGAACTTCGAGGTGCGTGTGTTGTGAACAATGTTTCGATAATCAATCACCGAGAATTTGCAGAGCTAGTGAATCGTCATCAACAATGGGTTACGCTTTGAGTTTACGGGTTAGATTGGTTTGCGTTAAAGAGTGGGTGGACTGTATTTGGTAAAGCGTATTTGATGGTTTAAAAAGGTGATATGGCCGACCAAGAAGAAATCGTGGCACAGAAATGACCTGTTAGAAGACGCTTCGAAATAGCCTTACAAGAATTCGCTACGATAAAAGCCAACAGATAGACCTAAGAGAAAAACCTAAGAGAAAGACGAACGAGAGAAATATGTCACAAGATACGTTTAGCTTTACCTACAACGGAAACGAAATTCCAACAGACAAAGCCGGTTACCTGCTAGATTATACGATGTGGGATGAGGGAATGGTGCCCTTACTGGCCCAAGAAGAAAATATTGAGCTAAGCGACGCACACTGGGAAGTTGTTCGTTTTGTTCGCGAGTTTTATGAAGAGTACGAAACAAGTCCCGCTATTAGAGCTTTGGTTAAAGCCATGGCAAACAAGTTTGGCCCTGAAAAAGGCAATAGTCGCTATTTACAGCGTCTGTTTAAGAAAGGCCCGGCCAAACAGGCAACAAAGCTAGCTGGCCTACCAAAGCCTGCGCGCTGCCTATAACGCCTCTATTATTAAGTACTTTTCTACTATGCCCTTTCCTGAAGTATCACTCCCTAATATGCCCTTCTCTAATATGTCGTGCCCAAATAGTGCCACTGGCACTCTATAAGAGACTATTATTACAACATCACAAAAGAGAACTCTTTCACAGACACAGCAGCTTTTGTCCACTACCCCTTATTTGCGGTCTAGCCTGTTTAGCGTGTGGAAGCCGGCAGTATAGCTGCGGGTGCTAAAGGTTCGCCGCTTTTAAAGGTTTTCACTTTAGTGACTTCTAGGTCGCAGTAAATTTTGGGGTTCGACAATAGTTCATCGACAGCTCCGTGGTCCTCATTCCCAAGCCAAGCGTTAATGACTTCTTTATCGTGGGGTAAGAAACAAGGAATGGATTTTTCGTGATACTGGCTAAAATCAGGCCTTGGCGGCCGCGTTACCACTGCACATGAAAAGCATCCATTGCTAAACATTCGATAGACCACCCCCAGCAGCATGGCGCCGCTGGTAGCACGCATTAAATACTGTGATTTACCTTTAGCACAAGGATTAGACTCTCCCACTGCAGTAGCGACAACAACACCACGCCGTTTAGATATCGCTTTATGCCAGTATGGACTATCTAAATTTCTTGCATTAAAGGTGGTGCGATCACCAAGCTCTAGTGTGTCGCCTTGTGGACTTGCGTCAAACCACCACGTTGCGTCTATAGTGCGCTTATTATCCACGATAAGGTTAGTGATACGTTTATCTGCCGCTTTGCCAAATGCCGGATAAAAATTGAGTGTATCGCTATGCTGTGCCTCATCGTTAAAAAGCGGAATAGTGTCACCTAATCCCACCTCCTCAAGCAGTTCTAAAACCGCGGGGGCGTTTGTCTCTCGTTGAATAAAACCGCACATATAGCCTCCATGTTTTCCACACTTATTCGACTTCAAATACGAATTACAATTTCCTAGCAAATAGGATGATATTTAGCCAAGATCCTCGTTACGCATAACCGATTAAGCCAGCAAATAAAAAAAAGCCTGAGGTAGAAACCATCAGGCCTTTATTGTACGTTTAATTAAAAAACTTTTTAATACAACACTTTTTAGTACGAGACTTTTTAGTACGAGACTTTTTAGTACGAGACTTTTTAGTACGAGACTTTAAAAACTGAACAAGTGCGAGTAGCTATAAACAGTGTTTACTTAGTGTTGCAAAGCTACCAGTTTTACTGAGGCTTGAGTACTTCAACACCACCCATGTAAGGGACTAGCGCTTTAGGCACCGTTACGCTGCCGTCGGCTTGCTGATTATTCTCTAAAATAGCAACCAATGTACGCCCTACTGCTAAACCTGAACCATTCAATGTGTGAAGCAACTCAGGCTTGTTGGTTTCAGGATTGCGGAAGCGAGCCTGCATACGACGGGCTTGGAAATCTAACATGTTAGAACATGAAGAAATTTCTCTATAGGTGTTTTGGGCGGGTAACCACACTTCCAAGTCGTAGGTTTTACACGCACCAAAGCCCATATCGCCCGTGCACAGCAACATTTTACGGTAGGGTAATTCAAGCTTTTGCAGGATCGCTTCTGCGTGACTAGTAAGCGCCTCAAGTGCGTCAAAGCTATCTTCAGGTTTTACTAGTTGTACCAACTCCACCTTATCGAATTGATGCTGACGAATAAGGCCTCGCGTATCGCGACCGTATGAGCCTGCCTCAGAACGAAAACACGGTGTATGGGCAGTCATTTTCACTGGTAGCGATTTAGCGTCTACTATCTCATCGCGCACGATGTTAGTGAGTGGCACTTCTGCAGTAGGAATAAGGGATAGCCCCTGTCCTTCTTCAGTTGCTGGCTGAGTGTGAAACAAATCTTCACCAAACTTAGGAAGTTGACCTGTGCCGTACAGGCTGTCAGAGTTTACTAAGTAAGGCACATACATCTCTTGATAGCCGTGCTCACCGGTATGCACATCTAACATAAACTGCGCAATCGCCCGATTTAAACGTGCAACATCGCCACGCATGACAACAAAGCGGCTACCGGTAATTTTGCTTGCTGTAGAAAAATCGAGGCCATTGTTTAAGCGCTCGCCTATATCTACATGGTCACTCACTTCAAAATCAAACGTTCTAGGCTGGCCCCAGCGTGATATCTCTACATTGTGATCTTCGTTTTCACCTTGTGGCACAGACTCGTCAGGCAAATTAGGAATGCCTTGTGTCATTACTGTGATTTCTTCCAACAACGCCGTTAACTCAGCTTTTGCTGAATCAAGCTCATCACCGAGCTTACCAACTTCAGCTAGCAAAGGCGCAATGTCTTCGCCCTGTGCCTTCGCTTTACCAATAGACTTACTGCGCACGTTACGCTCGTTCTGCAGATCCTGCGTTCTGGATTGAAGTGTTTTTCTTTTTTCTTCAAGCGAACTAAATGCTGCCACATCAAGCTTAAAACCACGGGCAGCCAAACGTTCGGCAGTTTGTTCTATATCGCTTCGCAAACACTTTGGATCTAACATGCGTTCCTACTTATCCTTTCATCAATTCAATTGCCAGCCACCCTGCTATTAAGCAAGCGCCAACATTAAGAAATACGTTTGCCATAGCCTTCAGCCACAGCCCATTTTCTAACAACGTTAGCGTTTCAATGGAAAACGTTGAGAATGTTGTAAATGCGCCTAATAACCCCACACCTAGTAGTGCGCGGTATGGCGAATCGCTCAAATCGTGACGTTCTATCAAGCCATAAAGAAGCGCCAGCGCAAATGAGCCAATGACATTTACCGTTAGTGTACCAAACGGCATGTTTTTTCCAAACCAAGAATCTACCGTTGTGGTAACAAAATAGCGTAAACATGCACCTGTCGCGCCGCCCGCGGCGATAAAACAGTACAATGTTAGGCTTTGTGATACGCCATATGACACGCTTTACCCCTTTATCGTCTGTTCTTGCTCTGTGAATTTAAGCTGTCTAAGAAATCTCGTTTCGCTTTAAGCGCCTTTTCTAAGCCTCGTTCGCTTGGCTCATAAAAGCGCGTCCCCGCAATACTATCTGGCAGGTAGGTCTCGCCTGCCGCAAAGGCATTTGGCTCATTATGTGCATAGCGATAACCATCACCATGACCTAGTTCTTTCATTAGCGACGTGGGAGCATTCCGTAAATGCATAGGCACTGGCGCATCTGACGTTTTTCTCGCTAATGCCTTTGCTGCACTAAACGCCATGTAAACCGCATTGCTCTTTGCGGCTAATGCACAATATACGGCGGCCTGCGCGATAGCCCGCTCCCCTTCAGCGGGGCCCACGCGATGAAATGTATCCCAAGCATTAATGCAAAGCTGCATGGCCCGCGGATCAGCATTGCCAATATCCTCTGAAGCAATGGCTAGCAAACGCCTGCCAACGTAAAGGGCATCGCCACCACCGTCTAAAATGCGGGCATACCAGTAAAGCGCTGCATCAGGGTCTGAACCTCTTACCGATTTGTGAAAAGCGGAAATGAGATCGTAAAACGTATCGCCTTTATTATCGTAGCTCGCCACTTTTTGACCAACGGCTTGCTCAATGTCTCCAATAGCAATTTCATCATTACTGGTAAAATCGGCAGATAATTCTAAATAGGTGAGAAGGCGTCTGGCATCACCACTGCTTAAGTCGATAAGGGCTTGTTTTGCTGGCGCTGAAATTGTTAAATGTCGTTCGCCTAGCCCTTTTTGCGCATTGGCTAAGGCGCGTTCTACCAACTCGGCCAAAGCTTCATTTTCAAGTGGCTTAAGAACGTAAACTCTTACCCTCGATAGCAATGCATTGTTTAGCTCAAAAGACGGGTTTTCCGTGGTTGCACCGATAAAAGTCACAACACCAGATTCAACGAAGGGTAAAAACGCATCCTGTTGACTTTTATTAAAACGATGCACTTCATCAACAAATAATAGCGTACGCTGATTGTAACGTGCATTGTCTTGTGCACTGTCCATGGCCGCACGAATGTCTTTTACCCCAGACGTCACCGCTGAAATACGAAGCACTGTAGCGTTAGTATATTCGGCGATGAGCTCTGCTAAGGTTGTCTTTCCTGTCCCAGGAGGCCCCCACAAAATCATCGAATGGCAGTGACCCGCTTCTAGCATTTTACGAAGGGGCTTGTCAGGGCCTAAAAGGTGAGATTGCCCACTGTATTCTTCAATGATCGACGGCCGCATCCGCGCGGCCAGCGGGGCGAATGCCTGATTAACGTTGGTCATCGATAATAAAACTGTCTGGCACTTCAACTTCAAACGTATCAGCGGCAAGTGGGAAAGTGGTTTCTATATCACTGAATGTCAGCGTGCTTATTTGTTGTTGAGCATCTAGCATGGTCAACGCAGCAAGCTCATTGTCGCTGTTGAAAGTAAGGGTAAGCGTGAGTATCTGTCCGCCCTGCTGCTTAGGCGTTATTTGAAAGCTGCGCAAACCTGACGTGTTTTCTTGTCCTGACCTGTTTTCTTGTTCTAACAGCTTCGATATCGCATTATCAAGCTGACTAATTGAAAACATCGACCACGTGCTGTCATCATTAGAGGTGAGTAACATGACAGGGTTGTCTTTAATGGCGTTAGCCTGAGATAGTACAGTAACCTGCTCTACAAATGTGTCTACATTCCACACGGCTTCGCCGTCGGCTATCAGTAGCGTCTCGTCTGGAAAAGTAGTTTCCCAACGCAGCTTGTCAGGACGTGTCATCACAAGCACGCCCTGTGCTTCATGTACTACATTTTGCTGAGCATCCACAACGGTTTGAGCAAAGCTAGCCCGAAACTGACGCATATCACTAAGCAGTGCTTTTAACGCAGATGTGTCGTTAGTATCAATATCGCTCGTTAATTCAGGAGCAGCATTTGATTGAAGAGCCGCTTTAGTGCTCGTTATAGCTGCCGCTGATTGACTATTTTCAATACCTGCACTAGCGGCATTTGTTGCCTTATCTGGTATTTGTTGAGCTAATGTTTGTTGAATTGGAGCCCCTTCGGCTGAAGCCTGTGTTTGGGCATTTGATACAAAACTTGTCGCGCCAGCAGCCACTAAAAGCACACTGCGTACAAGGTACATTGCTTCGTTCTTCATATCGTTATTCCTTTATTGGGGGCGGCGCTATGACTTCGCGATTTCCGTTGTGCCCCTGTGCACTTACGACCCCACTCGCCTCCATTTGTTCAACTAAACGCGCTGCGCGGTTGTAACCAATTCTGAATTTACGCTGCACGCTAGACACACTTGCACGGCGTGTTTCTGTAACAAATGCAACGGCATCATCGTAGAATGCATCAAACTCCTGTTCTTCGCCTTCAGGTTGTTCACCAGGCAGTAAAACTTCAGCAGATGCTTCGCCATTTAGAATTTCATCGATGTACTCGGGTTCGCCACGCTTCTGCCAATCGGCAACCACGGCATGCACTTCATGATCGTCTACAAACGCCCCGTGTACTCGCGTAGGCACTGGGCTTCCTGGCGGAAGGTAGAGCATATCACCCATACCAAGCAGGGTTTCAGCACCCTGCTGGTCTAATATAGTGCGCGAATCTATTTTGCTCGATACCTGAAATGCTATACGAGTAGGGATGTTTGCTTTTATTAATCCGGTAATAACATCTACCGAAGGTCTCTGAGTGGCCAAAATAAGGTGTATGCCGGCGGCCCGCGCTTTTTGTGCAATACGGGCTATCAATTCTTCTACTTTCTTACCAACAATCATCATCATGTCGGCAAATTCGTCCACCACAACCACTATAGCAGGTAATTTATCCAAGTCTGGCGCTTCAGTTTCCATGCTCTCTTCATTTTTCCAGAGCGGATCTTTAATCGGCGTTCCGTTTGCCTTAGCCTCTTCAACCTTAACGTTGTAGCCTTTGAGGTTCCTCACGCCCAGTGCACTCATTAATCGATATCGGCGCTCCATTTCGCCCACACACCAGCGAAGGGCATTTGCCGCCTCTTTCATATCGGTAACCACTTCAGATAGTAAGTGAGGAATACCTTCATATACCGATAGTTCGAGCATTTTAGGGTCGATCATAATCATGCGAACGTCTTCAGGCGTGCTTTTATACAACAGGCTCAAAATCATGACGTTCACACCTACCGATTTACCCGAGCCAGTGGTACCAGCAACTAATACATGGGGCATTTTTGCTAAATCTACAATAACCGGCTTACCGGATATATCTGCGCCAAGCACCATGGTGAGCGCCGACTTATTCGATTGAAACGCGTCGCAGCTAATGACTTCGCTTAAACGAACCATCTCACGCTGTTTGTTTGGCAGTTCCAGTCCAATAACTGATTTACCAGGGATAACCTCAACAACACGCACCGACATAGCGGACATTGCCCGCGCCAAATCTTTCGACAAACCGGTAATCTTACTTACCTTAACTCCCGGCGCTAAATCAAGCTCAAAGCGCGTAATAACAGGCCCCGGATAAACACCCACTACCGTGGCTTCAATATTAAAGTCGGCTAACTTTTCCTCAACCAGGCGAGATATACCCTCAATCTCTTCTTGGGTAAGAGGGTTTTCGTGTTTATCGGCCCGCTCTAGCAAATCAAACGATGGCATGGGCGCCATGTTTTCATCAATTTCCTGTCTTGCCTTCATAGGCTTAGCACCCACTGCCGCTGGGGAAAACGGTTGTTGTACAGAGGTATCTACCGTTTTTTGAGCCATTGTCGGTTCTAACGGAGGTTGAATATGCGAGCTCACTGTGTCTTCTTCGTCGCTAGCGTAAGGCATGTCTGCGTTAAACTCATCAAACTCGTCAAAGTCACCGATGGTTGGCTCAGTTTTTCTTGTGCTTTCACTGAAAGTGGCAGAGCTTATTGCGTTAGAAGTTAATTCGTTACTCGAATCAGCACCTTCACCCAACCTACTCTCTTCACTTGGCTCAGCGGAATTTCCAGACTCACCTAGCCCCACTTTAGCTTTGACCGCCGCGCTCATGCCTGAGAAAGAAAATGGCGACTTTTTCGGCTCACTTTCGATATCCTTAGAATGCGCTGAGGGCTCGTCGGTATCGTCGGTGTGAGAATAGAATGGCGGTTCGCTCTCTTCATCTGACTGGCTGGTATGGTGAGTAGCAGTGTTTACCGTAAAGCGTGGTTCCTGTCTCTCAGAGGGTGCATGACGCTGATTCGCCGCACTATCATTGTGTGCATTGTGTGAAGGCGCAGCAGGTTGCGCTCCCCTCTCCTGCCCCTGTCCATGAGCAGAGCCAGAATAAGAGTCAGAGTCAGATTCAGATTCAGATTCATAAGCAGGCTCAGCGCGCATGGTCGTAATATCAAGCTCACCTGATGAAGCGGTATTATCCTTAACATTACTGGTTAGCGCTAAGCGCGGCATCTCAAAAGACAGTAACCGCTGGGGTGCACTAATCGTTTTTCTGGTAAGCCACAGAGCGCCCTCGCCTATTTTGTCAATTATCAAAAGCCAGCTAACACCGGTGAGCAAAGTAAACCCCGTGCAAAAAAAGCAGAGTAAGAGGAGGATTGTACCCGCGGTATTAAAATAGGGAACTAGTGCAGAACTTATAACGTCTCCAACAAAGCCCCCAGCAGAAAAGTTGTAAATATCGTCAAAGTTGATACTCGCAATACCCGTTGCACCCAGTGCCATAAGTAAACCGCCAATAATGCGAAGACCTATGGTTAAGTAGTCAAATTCATCAAGCTCTTTAATATGCTGAAAAAGAAACCAGCCCAAGAACGCTGCACCAAAAGGCAATAAATAGGCAAGAAAGCCAAAAGAAAACAGCAATAAATCGGCAACCCATGCGCCAGTGGCCCCTACCCAATTGTGTACATCGAGCTGAAGCCCGGCTTGGCTCCATCCAGGATCGCCAGGATGAAAAGATGCTAGTGCCAGCAATAAGAAAAAGGCGAAAACGCAAGCGACTATCATGCCTGCTTCCCACACTCGCTGAACCCCTGTTAATCGCGCCATAACGTTTATAAAACCTTTAAATTATCTGCCACTGCCATTGATGTAATGCGCTATAAGTACAGGAAACCCGATTTTGTTTCCCGCAATCCATTCTCTGTAACCGCTCCAAACCTTCTGTAACCGACATGTACTGGCTCTGTAAGGTATTGAAAGCGCGCGAGTATTAAAGCACTGTATTTTTGCACAGCCTACCATAAAAGCAACATTCTGAGCCATGCTTTCATTACTTCAAATTAATGCGCAAAGAAGACGTACTTTTGACTTCTTCCATAACCACATAGGTTCTAGACTCACTGACGCCCGGCAAGCGCAGTAATGTGTCCCCTAATAGCTTTCGATAGCTAGACATATCTGCCACTCTTGCCTTTAACAGAAAATCGAAGTCGCCTGACACTAGATGGCACTCTTGTATATCGTCATGCAATTTTACCGCAGCAGAAAATTCTGCAAAGATATCCACAGAAGTTTTCGTTAATGTTATCTCCACAAACACTAACATTGCAGCGCCAAGTTTTTCTGGATCCACAATAGCGTGGTAGCCTTTTATATACCCTTGGCTTTCCAGTCGTTTAACCCTTTCAAGGCAAGGGCTAGGGCTTAAGCCCACTTCCTTTGCCAGTTCAACATTAGAAATTCGCCCATTTTTTTGTAATTGAACTAGGATATTCCTGTCTATTCGGTCAAGGTGTTTTGGGGTTTTCACTAACATATTATATTTTTCAAAAACAATTAATGGCCATACTATATTCCAGAAACTCTCAATTTTCAGCACATAGTTCGCTTTTTATTAACGTATACTCGCCAAAATAAATACACAGTTATTCTAAAGCCGAGCCATTCCGTGCTCATCAGTAACAAGAGGATTTAGTATGTTAGTTGGTGTACCAAAAGAAATAAAAAACCACGAGTATCGTGTTGGCCTAACGCCAGCTGCAGTGAAAGAATTTACAAGCAACGGTCACTCTGTGCTAGTTCAAACATTAGCAGGCGACGCCATTGGTTTTACTGACGAAATGTACGTAGCTGCTGGCGCTACTATTGCGCTAACTGCTGAGCAAATATTTGCGGAAGCAGAAATGATAATAAAAGTAAAAGAGCCCCAGCCTAACGAATGTAAAATGCTGCGCAAAGGCCAGACTTTATATACTTACCTCCACCTTGCACCAGACCCAACGCAGACTAAACTTCTCGTTGAATCTGGAGCAACATGCATTGCTTATGAAACAGTAACTGACGACCGTGGAGGTCTCCCTCTTCTCGCTCCTATGAGTGAAGTTGCCGGTCGTATGTCTGTACAGGCAGGTGCGCATTACTTAGAAAAAGCCCACGGTGGCAGCGGAACATTGCTTGGCGGTGTACCTGGTGTGGCACCTGGTAAAGTCTTAGTTATTGGTGGTGGCGTTGTAGGAACAAATGCAGCGAAAATGGCCCTTGGTTTAGGCGCTGAAGTGGTTATTCTTGACCGCTCTCTCCCGCGCTTGCGTCAGATCGACGATATCTTTAATGGTCAAGTCAAGACAGTTTATTCTACTGTTGACGCAATCGAGCACTATTCCTCAAAAGCTGACCTAGTGGTAGGTGCGGTGTTAATTCCTGGTGCAGCAGCACCTAAGCTGCTTAACCGTGAACAAATTGCGGCGATGAAGCCTGGCTCAGTATTGGTAGATGTTGCCATTGACCAAGGCGGTTGTTTTGAAACTTCAAAAGCAACGACACATCAAGACCCTGTTTATATCATTGATGATGTTGTGCACTATTGTGTTGCTAACATGCCAGGTGGTGTTGCGCGTACATCAACAATGGCGCTAAACAATGCAACGCTGCCCTTTGGCCTTGCTTTGGCAAACAAAGGTCCTGTTCAAGCAATGCTAGATGACAAGCATTTACTTGCGGGATTGAACACCCACGAAGGAAAAGTTACTTATAAAGCAGTTGTCGATGCGTTGGGTGAAGAGCTTGGTTTAACCTACACGCCTGCGGAAGTCGCGCTTAACGGTCTATAAGCGCT
Source organism: Alteromonas ulvae (assembly GCF_048987005.1). Classification (GTDB taxonomy): domain Bacteria; phylum Pseudomonadota; class Gammaproteobacteria; order Enterobacterales; family Alteromonadaceae; genus Alteromonas. The sequence continues at coordinate 2,325,661 of NZ_CP185261.1, forward strand.
TTCGAAAAGTGTCTATAGCTATCGAGTCTATCATTTTATAGTTATTACCTAGGATTAGATTGACTCAATGACAAAGCTCGACGTTGTTAACAAGACGTCGAGCTTTTTTATATATATTCGATTTGTGGACTGCAAACAGATTTGCCACCCGAGACACGTAGCAAGAGTCAATAAAAGACCATTAACAACCGATGCATTTCAAACTATCACATGTTTAGCGAATAGATCTATTAACCTCTTCTAACACTGCCATGGGATCTGCTGCTTGTGTGATAGGTCGCCCCATCACTAAATAGCTCACTCCATGATTAATAGCGTCCTGCGGCGACATTACTCGCTTCTGATCGCCTGCTTGGCTTCCATTCGGCCTTATGCCAGGAGTTATCAGTAAAAAATCATCGTTATGTCGTTTGCGCAGTGCAGCAGCCTCTTGCGCGGAGCAAACGATACCGTCTAAGCCAGCTTTTTCGGTTAACTCGGCCAGTCGCAATACCTGTTCTTCAGGGGTAACGCCATCAATAACACTTGAAAGCTGCTCTTGATCCATGCTGGTTAGCACAGTAACGGCAATCAGTTTGGTGTTAGGATTGTTGCTATTTTCAATGGCAAGTTTTGCTGCTTGCATCATTGGCAGTCCGCCGGAGGCATGAACGTTTACCATCCACACACCAAGTTCAGCAGCAGCTTTACAGGCTTTGGCGACGGTATTGGGGATATCATGAAATTTTAGATCTAAAAAAACGTCAAAACCTTTATCAACCAAGCGCGTTACAAACTCTGGCCCGAATAAAGTAAACATTTCTTTGCCTACTTTGAGCTTGCACAAGCTAGGATTTAGCTTATCAACAAAAGCTAATGCGGTATCTTTGTCGTCATAATCAAGCGCTACAATTACGCGGGGTTCTTGAATAGCTTCATTAGGAATAGCGTTGGGCATAAATCATTACTCTCCATCTAACCCTTTTATGGGTTTGACTACGCCCCATTTCTTACATGATGGGCATAGCCAATACAATTTTCTACCGGAAAAACCACAGCTGTTGCAGCGATATTTTGGTCGCTGAAGCATTTGTTTTCCAACTAACTCTTTTAATAACCGCAAACTATCGGCAGTATGCTTATCGCTGACCTCGTCGATATAAAGACCCATCAAGGTTTTAAATCCACGCATGGTAGGCCGCTTTCTAAGCTGCTCGATTAAGTATTCACTAGCCTGAGATACTTCTCCTTTTTTCAGCAGCACATCTACCATGGCAAGGTATGACGTAGCGCATTCTTGCCAGTGCGCTTGTAAGAGCTTTTCGAAACTATCCCACTCACCAGTATCTTCAGCAATTGTTTCCAAACTCGGCACGGCTTCACTAAACCAATTAATATCTCGCTCAGCTACCTGAACGAAATAAGCAGTAGCATCAGTATATCGTTTTTGATTAAGGGCTAGCTCTCCCAGCATCAGCCATGGGCGTACCGCGTGAGCATCTGCATTAACGGCTTTTTGCAGTAACGTTAGGGCTGCGCCCTGGCTGTTATTTTTAAGCTCAACCGTTGCCTGCTCACAATAAAAATGGGCAAGCCGCTCGCACACATCATCGTTATCACCGTGACATTTTACCATACGTTCAGCAAGCTCAATGGCTCGCTGCCATTCTTTGGTTGTTTGATAAATACTGAAAAGTTGCTGTTGAGCTATGATGTAATGTTTGTCACTGTTTAGTAACTGTAGAAACGCATTTTCTGCACGTTCTAAGAAGCCCGCTTGAGTGTAATCTTGCCCTAATTCGCGCAACGCATTTTCCCGCTGTGCAGGCTGAAGTTCATCACGACTCACTAAGTTTTGGTGTACCTTAATCGCGCGATCTATCTCACCTCGATGACGAAAAAAACTGCCCATCGCAATGTGCGTCTCTACCGTATCACTATTGACGTTAATCATTTTTATTAACGTATCTACCGCTTTGTCAGGTTGGTCTGAAAGAAGGAAATTAAGACCTTTATAATAATGCTTAGACAGTATGCTCGACTGCTTTCTTTGTGCCTGGCGAACGCTATTGCGCCCCATTATCCAGCCATAACCTGCTGCGACAGGTAAAAGTAAAAACAGCAGCTCTAGCATTAGTGGTCTTTTTCCAAATGCTGCATCGTAGATTGAGTCGACATGAGCTGCACTTTTAAACGCAACCAACTCGCTAGCATGATCAAGATACCAACAATCACTCCTATAGAGAGCGAAATAGCGATGAGAGTAGATAATCTGATGTTTGCTTGAGCAATAAGATAATTAACCGTCACTACTTCTTCGTTTTGCGACCCAATAACGAACGCCACAGTTAACAGCGCAAGAATAATCAAAAATGATATGATCCCTTTCAACACAAAACCCTTTAAATTGACTTGTTGGTAAGAATAGCAAAATGGGAAAAAAGATAATACAAAAAAGCATAACCCAGTGCAGTTAGCTGTGCAGTGAGCAGTGAGCAGTGCAGCAAATTTATTAAGCAGATACAGATTCTGACTCTTTCGACTCCCGTTTCGCAATTAGGTTGTCAATGACAAGATCATGATGCAATGCCGACATGTTAGTAATGAAAATACAGTGGGTATACCCTGCTTGCATTGTTTCTAATTTATCGTACATTGCTTTATCGAGTTTTGATAATTGTGCCAAGCGTTTTTTGGTTAAAGGCGTGATAGCGCCGTGACAACGTATGGCGGTTACGTCAGTAGAACTCAGCTGAATTTTTCCTTCATCCAGCTGCTCTTTAATTTGGGTGCGGAGTTTGGAGTACAAAAAGTCTCGCTCTCTAATGAAAACAAGTCTGTTGTCACTTTTGCGAACACAGTGCACCACTAGATGCTGCTGTATTGACTCTTTAAACATCGCTTCTAGTATTAGAGACTTAGGCTTAGCTTGGCCTTTGTCAGCAAAGAATCCATGCAGGGGAACTATATTTTGGGTGCGAGAAAAAGGGAATAGATCATCGGAATTGTCGCTTTGATACACGGTTTTGAGTCTATCTAGAGTAAAGCGGTTCATTACACATAGTACAGCCAGAGACGGCATATGCCTTACTGCCAACTCCCATATAAATCGATGAGTTAGACGCTGGATACGAGCGATGTCTCTCACCTTAAAGTAAGCCGTATTTTCTTCAACAATAGTGTCTACGTTGGCGCTAACTTTTGTTTTTCGGCCCACCTCTGGCAGACACAGCCTAATAACACCAGAGGCAGGCTCAAAATGTACAACTTTATATTTCTCATTTTTAATTTTAAGGTCTGGCACAGAAACCCGAATTTCTTTCTGTAATTCACTGTTTGGCGCAACAATAAGTTGCATACCGCTGGCAGACAAATCGGCAACTCGCGCCTCTAGAGACGAAAGTAGCCCTATTTTGATTGAGGCGGTTTTATCAATAACGTAACGTGTTTCGTTGCGTCTATCTAAGTCCTCTTCCATGACATAATCAATATGCCAATTATCACCGCTTGCTTTAAGATTGCCTGAGAGAGGTTTGAAGCTACATTTCGCACTTAAGGTTAAATTGCCAATATAGCTAGAGACATCCTTACAATAAAGTACATGAGAGATAGCAGAAAGATGCTCGAACTCTTTGCTAGCGATATCGTGAATGGCAAATGCCTTTTGCTTATCTTTCCTCGACACCGTATCGAGTCGACAATGACTGCATATAAAATCATCGTTTTTCGCCAACAAGTAAACCAGCGCGTTTAGTTGCCCCATTTCCACTAACTGCCTGTGTGTTGCCGTGATCTTCACCGTCGCATTTTTAGTTTTTATCGTGCCGTGAAAGACAAATGCTTCATTATATTTTAATACCTCCTTGGCAAGAGCACTAAAAAACGGTTTATCTTGTAAGCTTGTAAGTAACCGCTCAGTCTTATTGTGTTCAACGTTTGCTTTAGTAAAAAGCGCTATTGTCGGCTTAAGTGATTTTTTATGAGGTGATAAATAGACAGGTAACCAGGGGCTGTTTTCTAATATTCTATCGCGCTCTAATTCCTGCATGGCGCGTTCAATCTCTAAATCCCTCTGCAAAGGCTGTCGATAAGCGGTAACTTCAACATAGCGTTTTAGATTGGTAAGAAAATCAGGCTCTATAGTGTCGGGGAAGACAAAAAAAGACTCATATTTTCCGAGATGCTTATTATATTTTACCGCTTGAAGATTAAAGGCTATATCTGTAGGTTCTTTCGTTAACCCCGCAACTTCCGGCAACGTAAAGGTAATAATATCACCTGTGGTCACATTAGGAGGACGCTTTGTTTCTACTACCATTCCAAGGTGAGAAAAGGCACTTACACTGCAGTGCCTTCCCTTTTCAAATTCTGGAGAGCTTACAGTAAAATTCGGTCTTATTGCGATGTCGTCACCAAAATCGATATCAGTAAAAGACTGACTTTCGATATTAAACGCATCCACGATTTTTTTGAACTGATCTTTCTTAATCTGGTTCTGATAAAAATCAGAATTCATCACCGATTCAAATACACCAACGGTATATCTATCTTGATAAAGCGACGTTTCACTTTTGAGAATTTTGGCTCCCACCTTATCTAAGCGCATTTGTATGCCGAAGTGTTTGAACTTCATAACCGGAAAATGTGCAAAGGCGGAATTATCAGCGGGCGCGTCTGTAAGAGAGGTGAGTCTCACGACTTCCTCTTTTATCACTTTTCGAACACTACTTGGTAAGCGTTTAGAAAACTTATTAATACCCTCTAACAATCGATTTTGCTGTTCATAGGGAATTAGTGCACGAATTAGCGGCTGATATTGTTTTATTATTGCTTGTTCTTCGCCGGCTGACATTACTTCAATTAAAACCGTCTATTCTTATAGGAATAATATATAACTGTCTTTTAGTGAGGGTCAATAACTATTAACGGCAAGCACCACGTGTAACAGAATATACGCATCAATGATGAGATTTTAACGGTATGTTATAGAAAGTGAGAAAAGCTGGCACAAAAAAGCCGCTTGACAGCGGCTTTTATAATTTATGATATTGAGGCATCAACTCGTTCGCGAAGTTCTTTTCCTGGCTTAAAGTGCGGTACGTATTTACCGTCTAGCTTAACTGTTTCGCCCGTTTTAGGGTTTCTACCAACGCGCGGTGCGCGGTAGTGCAGTGAGAAACTGCCAAAACCTCGAATTTCTATACGCTCACCCTTCTGAAGGGTTTGTGCCATCTGTTCGAGAAGCTCTTTGATAGCCAGTTCTAGTTCTTTCGCTGGAACCTGACGCGCTTGATCCGCGAGCCGTTCAATTAATTCAGACTTGGTCATATTTAACCTCGTTGTCACTATTATTGTTTAAACAGCTATCGCGAATTGGGTGCGCCTAGGCACACCCACAAAAACATTACTCGCCTTTAGCAGCTTTGAATGCTTCTGCCATCGCGCTAGCAAAACCAGCATCATCTTGCTGATTAACCTTCTCGATAGCTTCTTTTTCGTCAGCCTGATCTTTCGCTCTTACAGATAGGTTAACAGTACGATTTTTACGGTCTACGCCCATAAATTTCGCTTCAATGCTATCGCCAACTTTCGCTACTTCAGTTGCGTCTTCTACACGCTCAACAGCAATATCAGCAACGCGGATATAACCGTCAACTTCTTCAGCTAGGTTTACAGTAACGCCTTTCGCTTCAACTTCAGTTACTGTACCAACAACGATAGCACCTTTCTTGTTATCTGTCAGATACTTGTTGAACGGATCTTCTTCAATTTGCTTAACGCCTAGAGAGATACGCTCACGCTCTGGATCAACTTGAAGGACAACTGCAGATATTTCGTCGCCTTTCTTGTAGTCGCGAACCGCGTCTTCGCCAGACTTGTTCCAGCTGATGTCAGAAAGGTGAACCAGACCGTCGATGCCGCCGTCAAGGCCGATAAAGATACCAAAGTCAGTGATTGACTTGATCTTACCAGACACTTTGTCGCCTTTTTCGTGGGACTCAGCAAATGTTTCCCAAGGATTAGCAATACATTGCTTAAGACCTAAAGAAATACGACGACGCTCTTCGTCAATTTCAAGAACCATTACATCTACGGTATCACCAAGGTTAACAACCTTAGATGGGTGGATGTTTTTGTTAGTCCAATCCATTTCAGAAACGTGAACAAGACCTTCAACACCGTCTTCAATTTCTACGAAACAACCGTAATCAGTTAGGTTAGTAACTTGACCGTTGATCTTAGTTCCTTCAGGGTAACGTGAAGCAATTTCTTGCCATGGATCGTTGCCCATTTGCTTCATACCAAGAGAAACACGCTGCTTCTCTTTGTCGAACTTAAGAACTTTAACGTTGATTTCATCGCCAACATTTACGATTTCACTTGGGTGCTTAACGCGCTTCCAAGCCATATCTGTAATGTGTAGAAGACCATCTACGCCACCGAGGTCTACGAACGCACCGTAATCGGTAAGGTTCTTAACGATACCTTTAATTTCGTGGCCTTCTTCAAGGTTAGCAAGAAGTGACTCGCGCTCTTGGCTGCTTTCAGCTTCGATAACTGCGCGACGAGAAACAACAACATTGTTGCGTTTTGCATCAAGCTTGATAACTTTAAATTCAAGCTCTTTGCCTTCGAGGTGAGTTGTATCACGCACTGGACGTACATCAACTAATGAACCAGGAAGGAACGCGCGTACACTGTTTACTTCAACAGTGAAACCGCCTTTAACTTTTCCGTTGATAACGCCTTTGATGGTAACCTTATCATCGTAAGCTTTTTCCAGTTCAACCCATGCTTCGTGACGCTTCGCTTTTTCGCGAGATAGAATAGTTTCACCGAAACCATCTTCTACTGCATCTAGTGCAACATCTACTTCGTCACCGATTGCAATTTCTAATTCGCCATCAGCATTTTTAAATTGGTCTACTGGGATAGCACTTTCTGATTTCAAGCCCGCATCAACAAGAACGATGTCTTTGTCGATAGAAACAACAGTACCTTTTACAATTGAACCAGGACGTGTTTCTAGTTCTTGTAAGCTTTCTTCAAAAAGTTGTGCAAAATTTTCAGTCATAAGTCTCAGATAACTTTTAAGTTGATATCCACGCTTCTAATCCGGATAACGCGGGGTTATTAAAAAATCGCCGCTACTTCCTGTGGCAGCTCTGCTCTGAACGTGTTTTGCCCCACGCAATTAACGTCGTGAGGAAATAATATCCATCGCTTTTTCAAAGACTTGGTCTATATCCAAGTCTGTCGAATCTATAATGACAGCATCTTCTGCCGGTACCAAAGGTGCAACCGTGCGCTGCGTATCGCGCTCGTCTCTCGCCTTGATATCGGTTAAAAGGCGCGCAATATTAACATCCATACCCTTTGCTTTCAACTGGCTATAGCGTCGCTCTGCGCGCGCTTCAGCGCTTGCTGTAAGAAATATCTTTACCTGTGCATCAGGAAACACCACTGTGCCCATATCGCGACCGTCAGCAACAAGGCCTGGTGATTGCTGAAAAGCACGCTGCCTTCGCAGTAACGCTTCGCGCACTCTCGGCAATGCAGCAATTTTTGACGCTACAGCTCCCACTTCTTCAGTGCGGATGTCATCAGTGACATCTTCGCCTTCCAAAATAATGCGGGTCGCATCTTGGCTCGTCTCGAAACTAACGTCGAGCCCTGTTGCAAGGGGAACAACACATTCTTCATCATCACACGGGAGGTCGTGGTGAAGCGCAGCAACAGCTAGAACGCGATAAATTGCACCGCTATCTAAAAAATGCCACTCTAACTTCTTGGCTAATAAGCTACTTAGTGTACCTTTACCAGCACCACTTGGGCCGTCGACCGTGACTACGGGTGTGGAATGCATACCTGCTCCATATTTCTAAAATTGCTAAAAATCGCGCGTAATTATACGCTTTAACACGAGATTAGCAATGGCGACAGTACATGCACGCCGCGCAGTTAATCGCCAACATTGATATGTATCACGTTATTGATGTTGTGAAATCGATCTAAGTACTACTTATTTACTGGCCTTAGCGTCTTCGCTTTTTCATCGAAAAGCGTTTTAAACCGAGTAAAATAATCTGGGAACGTTTTACGAGTGCAACTTGGGTCGTTAATCGTTACCGGCGTATCACTTAGTGCGACAAGCGAAAAGCACATGGCAATTCTATGGTCGTTGTAAGTGTCTATTTCTGCATGTTTCAAACTATCAGTGGGCCATACTTTTATGTAATCGTGACCTTCTTCTACCTTAGCACCAACCTTCTTAAGCTCAGTCGCCATTGCGTAAAGTCTGTCGGTTTCTTTAACACGCCAGTTGTAAATATTAGTCATGGTAGTTGGTCCATCGGCAAATAGCGCCGTGGTCGCAATCGTCATGGCAGCATCGGGGATATGGTTCATATCCATCGATATACCTTTAAGAGGTGCCCCCGTCACTTCTATATATTCATCATGCCAATGAACAGTAGCACCCATCGCTTCGAGAACATCGGCAAAGCGGATATCACCTTGAATGCTATTTTGACCAATACCGGTTACGCGTACCGTGCCACCTTTAATAGCGCCGGCTGCAAGAAAGTAAGAAGCAGATGATGCATCGCCTTCAACCATAAACTTACCTGGGGAAACGTATTTCGCGTCACCAGAAATAGTGAAGGTTTGATAATTGTCGTTGCTCACATGCACGCCGAACTTAGCCATGGTGTCCAAGGTAATATCAATGTACGGCTTAGAAACCAGCTCGCCTTTAATTCTGATAGTAACATCATCGTTAAATAAAGGAGCAGCCATCAATAGCGCGGTAAGAAACTGACTAGACACACTGCCATCTACCGACATTTCACCGCCGGCTAATGTTTTACCCTTGATACGAAGCGGGGGAAATCCGTCATTCTTTAGATAAGTAATATCGGCACCGGCCTCTCGTAACCCATCGACTAAGTCAGCGATAGGTCGCTCTTCCATACGAGGCTCACCGGTAAGGATTGTATCTACTTTACTTACGGCTAATGCAGCACACAAAGGGCGCATTGCCGTGCCTGCATTGCCTAAAAATAACTCTTGGGACGCCGCAACATCAAAAGCACCGCCATTACCCGTTACTACACATTGGGTTTTATCTTCACTTAACGTGTAGCTCACGCCAAGTTGTGTCAATGCGTTAAGCATGTGAGAAATATCATCACTGTCAAGTAGGTTCGTCAGTTCAGTATCGCCCTCTGCTAGCGCCGAAAGCAGCAGAGCCCTGTTTGACAGGCTCTTCGAACCAGGTACATTGACCTCACCCGATACGTTTGCAATCGGTTCTAATGTTAACTGTTCCATCTTGTTGTCTATTCCTTTCTTATCCATTTACCCGTTCGAATTCACGCATGAACTCTACAAGCGCCAACACGCCTTCAACAGACATAGCGTTGTAAATACTCGCACGCATGCCACCAACAGAACGATGACCTTTAAGCGCTAGCAACCCAGCTTCTTGCGACTGTTTTAAAAACAATCCGTCTAAGTCGGAGTTTGCAAGATGAAATGGTACGTTCATTTTTGAGCGATTATGTGGGTGCACTTTACTTGAATAGAAATCAGAACTATCAATAGCTGAGTACAATAACGAGGCTTTTTCAGCGTTGCGTTTCGCCATGGCATCTACCCCCCCCATGTCTTTCAGCCACTCAAATACCAGACCAGCTAAATACCATGAAAAGGTTGGTGGTGTGTTGTACATAGAGTCAGATTTGGCTGCCAGGCCATAATCAAAAATAGAAGGCGTTTCCTTTCTGGCATAACCCACTAAGTCTTCACGGACAATAACTACCGATAAACCGCTTGGGCCAATATTTTTTTGCGCACCGGCATAAATAATACCGTGTTTAGCCACATCCAGTGGTTGAGACAGTATTGTTGATGACATGTCAGACACTAAAGGCACATCGCCAGATTCAGGAAGCCAGTCAAAGGCAATGCCATCGACAGTTTCGTTCGGGCAAAAATGATAATACGCCGCAGATTGATCAACATTGGCAAGTGAAGGCTGAGGAACAAATTGCAAACCGTCTTTGTTCGTTACTTCGCCAATTACCTGGGCATTATTGTATTTGTTGGCTTCCTCTACTGCACCTTTTGACCATGAGCCACTGACAAGATGCAGGCTTGTCTCTTCACTCTTAGATATATTCAGAGGCACTGCGGCAAACTGACCACGACCACCACCATGAGTGAATAGAACGTGATAGTTTGAGGGAATAGACAAAAGGTCGCGTAGATCCTGCTCGGCTTTTGCGGCTATCTCTATAAAATCTTTGCCTCGATGACTTACTTCCATAACAGAGCAGTGTAAGTCACGCCAATTTGTAAATTCGCCTTGGGCTTTTTGCATTACTTCCTTCGGAAGCATTGCTGGGCCGGCACTAAAGTTAAATACCTCATTCATCGCGCTTTTCAACACCTGTATACTAGTTGCCAATTGGGATGCCAATTTGAGCCTCAGTTGGCAAACAAGAGGCATAAGCCGCTTGTTTATTAAGAACACCGATAGTGCATGTCGACAAGTGCGAATGGCCTCTTGCCAACAAATAGTTACCTTTTAAGTAACTTGCACTACCCCTAGTCTTCTGTCGTTGAGCTGTCGTCGTCTTGTGCGACGTTTTCTTCTTGCTCAGGTAACGATTCAGGAGTGATAGGATTACCTTCTTCATCTAGCTCTGGTAATTCTATAACCTCTTCAATGCGTTGTAAGCCAACCACGTGTTCACCTTCCACAGTACGCATCAAGCGAACACCTTGAGTGTTACGTCCCACTACTGAGACTTCACTTACCCGCGTACGTACAAGTGTACCTTGGTCACTAATCAACATCATTTCGTTGGTTTCGTCTACTTGCACGGCTCCAACTACTTTTCCATTACGTTCTGAAACCTTAATTGACACAACCCCTTGAGTAGCTCGGCTCTTCGCAGGGTAATCTTCTAGTGGTGTACGTTTACCGAAACCGTTTACTGTGGCGGTAAGGATCGGACCATCGCCTCTAGGTACAATTAGGGAAACCACTTTTTGATTGTCTTGTAAGCGAATACCGCGAACACCGGTAGCGGTTCTGCCCATAGGACGAATTGCAAGCAACTCTTCCCCAGTTTCAGGGTCGCGCTTCACTTCACCCGTTTCGCTATCGCGAAGCTTTTCGTTAAAGCGAACCACTTTACCAGCGTCAGAGAACAACATAATGTCATCATCACCGTGGGTAATATCAACACCAATCAATTCGTCGCCTTCATTGAGATTAACAGCAATAATACCGTTTGCACGAGGGCGAGAATAAAGGCTTAAGTCAGTCTTCTTCACCGTACCGTTCGCCGTTGCCATAAGGACATACTTGCCTTCAACAAACTCTTTAATAGGTAATATTGCAGTAATACGTTCGTTTTCTTCCAACGGTAAAATATTGACTATTGGACGACCACGAGCATTACGACTGGCGAACGGCAGTTGATAAACCTTAAGCCAGTACAGTCTTCCGCGAGTTGAGAAACAAAGAATATGATCGTGGGTATTCGCCACAAGCAGCTTTTCAATAATGTCTTCGTCTTTCATCTTAGTCGCTGATTTACCGCGGCCGCCCCGTCGCTGCGCCTCGTAGTCTGTCAGCTTTTGATATTTCACGTAACCTTCGCGAGACAGTGTGACAACCACTTCTTCTCTCTCAATCAGGTCCTCAATATCAATATCATGACTTGCAGCTGTAATTTCGGTGCGGCGTTCATCACCGTATTCATCACGAACTTTCTCAAGTTCTTCTTGAATAACTTCCATCAAACGCTCTGGGCTATTTAATATATGAAGCAATTCAGCAATGATCTCTAGTAGCTGCTTGTATTCTTCTAAAATCTTCTCGTGTTCAAGACCAGTCAGCTTATGCAAACGGAGGTCGAGGATAGCTTGCGCTTGCTGCTCTGTCAGGAAGTATTTTCCCTCGCGAATACCGAACTCTGGCATTAACCAATCCGGTCGCGCGGCGTCGTCACCCGCTCGTTCTAACATTTGTGACACATCGCCTAAATGCCAACCTTGCGCAATCAATCCTTTTTTCGCATCTGCTGGGCTGTTAGACGCTTTAATCAGCTCAATAATGGGATCGATGTTGGCAAGCGCTATGGCAAGACCTTCGAGAATGTGCGCACGATCTCTGGCTTTGCGTAATTCAAACACCGTTCGACGAGTTACCACCTCTCTACGATGTAAAATAAACGCTTCTAGCGTGTCTTTAAGATTGAATATCTTAGGTTGAGTATTATCCAACGCTACCATGTTGATACCAAACACAGTTTGCAACTGCGTATTGGCATATAGGTGGTTCAGCAACACTTCAGCGGATTCGTTGCGTTTAACCTCGATGACGATGCGCATACCGTCTTTATCAGACTCATCACGAAGTGCTGAAATACCCTCAATTCGCTTTTCTTTAACTAACTCAGCTATCTTTTCAATAAGGCGAGCTTTGTTCACTTGATACGGTATTTCGTTAACTATAATCGTTTCTTTACCGTTACTGTCAGTTTCAATGTCAGCTTTAGCTCGTAGATAAATTTTACCACGCCCGGTACGATAAGCATCTTCAATTCCCTTGCGACCGCTGATCGTTGCGGCCGTTGGGAAATCAGGACCCGGTATGTGAGTCATCAATTCATCGATAGACAAATCGGGATTTTCAATAAGCGCCACACAACCATTGATCACTTCAGTTAAGTTATGCGGAGGGATATTAGTGGCCATACCTACGGCAATACCCGACGAACCATTAACTAAAAGGTTAGGCACTTTGGTTGGTAATACTTCAGGAATAAATTCGGTGCCGTCATAGTTCGGAACGAAGTTAACGGTTTCTTTGTCTAAATCAGCTAATAACTCGTGGGCAATTTTTGCCATGCGAACTTCGGTGTAACGCATTGCGGCTGCAGAGTCGCCATCGACAGAACCAAAGTTACCTTGCCCATCTACCAGCATATATCGCAACGAAAAGGGTTGCGCCATACGAACGATTGTGTCGTACACGGCAGAATCACCGTGCGGGTGGTATTTACCAATGACATCGCCTACCACACGGGCAGATTTTTTATATGGCTTGTTGAAGTCGTTTTTGAGTTCGTTCATCGCGAACAGCACTCGGCGGTGAACTGGCTTCAAGCCATCTCTTACATCAGGCAATGCTCGCCCGACAATAACGCTCATCGCGTAATCGAGGTAGGAGTTCTTCAGCTCTTCCTCAATATTAACGGGGAGAATTTCTTTAGCGTTATCAGACATAAACTGCTTAATCCCTTTTTCTTGATTTGTTCTGCGTTATCCGTTTTGACCTGCTTTTTATATGTGGCAAAGCAATGTCGTGGCGCGCACTATTGTTATTATGTGGGTTCATAATCGACTCATGAGTGTATCACTTGATAACAGATTTATGTAGCGCTTAATTAAGCTAATTAGAGCAATATTAAGTAAGCGTTTATTTTTCGTGCAGACGGCAGTTTTTGACCCTGAATAATCGACAAATAGTAGTGAAAAATGTAACAGCTGCGCTGTATTTTGCGTTATGTTACTTATACGCTATTGAAGGATTTACTCATCTATGACAAACAACGCTGTGTCAAATGTTGACCCACAAGAAATTGATAAATTTTCACAACTCGCTTCTCGATGGTGGGATCCTGAGGGAGAATTTAAGCCGCTTCACCTTATCAACCCTCTTCGTCTGGACTTTATCAATCACAATGCCCAAGGTCTCTTTGGCAAAGCAGTGATCGATATTGGTTGCGGTGGTGGAATTTTGGCTGAATCAATGGCGAAAGCCGGAGCAAAGGTGACTGGATTGGACATGGCGCACGCTTCACTTGAAGTGGCAAAACTGCACGGTTTAGAGTCAGGAACAAAAGTTGATTACGTCTGCTCAACTGCTGAAGACTACGCTAATGAAAACGCGGGTAAATTTGATGTTGTCACTTGTATGGAGATGCTTGAACACGTTCCAAATCCAGCCTCTGTCGTTTCTGCATGCGCAGCGCTAGCTAAACCTGGTGGGCATGTGTTTTTTTCTACGCTTAATCGAAATATAAAGTCATATTTGATGGGGATCGTCGGTGCTGAATATGTACTTAAATTGGTACCCAAAGGTACTCACGATCACAGCAAGTTCTTAAAGCCTTCTGAGCTCATGTCGATGACTGACAATGCAGGTTTACTTCCCCGAGACATGACAGGTCTTCATATGGATCCAGTCACACAAGGATTTTATCTTTCCGCTAATAATATGGATGTTAATTACCTACTATATACAGTGGTATCAGACTAACTCGACACTACATGTAGGGGCATGATGATATTTCATACACTATATATCGTGTTTTTATAAAAAAGCGTTCTTAATAATAAATTAATTTAGCGTTCGATCATTTTTCTCAAAAGTGCTTGCATTTGGTTTGATTAACGCTTGTAGAACGCTAAAAAGTTAGTCTCCACTAACGTAAAAACTATGCCAGATTGAGTGATGGAAATACCACCAGATATTGGGTTGCATTACAGCGAAAACCTCACTATCTTGTGTTCTGTCCGCAGCGCGATCCGGCAGTAATTTTCAGGACCAACGCTCAGACGTCCCGTAATGCGTAGTAAGTTATACGCGACTCATACGCGACGCTTTCACCGGACACATCAAAAGCAAAAAATTTTAAGCAGTCTCTACTCGTGTATGTCAGTTCAGACGGCTTTAGTGTGTGTAATGATGCGAGCGTTAATGCAAAACAGCATCACGCACAGCGATTAACGCTGTGCGCAGACATGCTAAAAATGACAACGAAACACCTTAGAAATACGACACCAATTAAAATGAAAATGGGTGTTAAACCCACGCTATATGCGCTAACAGAAAAACGGCCAAGTAACATGAATAACAATTTATTTGTCACCAAACGAAATGGTGAAAAAGAATCTATTGATTTAGAGAAAATCCATAAAGTAGTCACGTGGGCGGCAAAAGGACTTAGTAACGTTTCTGTTTCGCAAGTTGAAATTAAAGCGCAAATACAGTTCTTTGACGGCATTAATACAAGCGAGATCCACGAAACATTGATCAAGTCTGCGGCGGATCTCATTTCTACCGACGCGCCTGATTATCAATACCTTGCTGCACGCCTAGCTATTTTCCATCTTCGTAAAAAAGCATACGGACAATTTGAGCCGCCAGCGCTCATCGACCAAGTTACGCACATGGTTGAAATGGGCAAGTACGATAGCCATCTACTTAAAGACTATTCTGCTGAAGAGTTTGCCGAAATGGAAACGTATATCGACCATTGGCGCGACATGAACTTCAGTTACGCTGCGGTTAAGCAACTCGAGGGAAAATACCTTGTTCAAAACCGTGTTACTGGTGAGATCTATGAAAGCGCACAGTTCCTTTACATCTTAGTTGCTGCTTGCTTGTTTGCGAATTATGACAAATCCACTCGCATGGAATATATTCGACGCTTCTACGACGCTGCGTCTACGTTCAAACTCTCATTACCGACGCCAATCATGGCTGGTGTTAGAACCCCTACCCGTCAATTCAGCTCTTGCGTTCTCATTGAAGCCGGTGACAGCCTCGATTCAATCAACGCAACTGCAAGCGCCATTGTTAAGTACGTGAGCCAGCGTGCTGGTATTGGTGTAAATGCAGGGCGCATTCGTGCCCTCGGCAGTCCAATTCGCGGTGGTGAAGCGTTTCACACAGGTTGTATCCCTTTTTACAAGTACTTCCAGACTGCAGTGAAAAGCTGCTCTCAAGGTGGTGTTCGTGGCGGTGCAGCAACCTTATTCTATCCATTATGGCATATGGAAGTTGAGTCGCTGTTGGTACTTAAAAACAACCGTGGTGTTGAAGAGAACCGCGTTCGCCACCTCGACTACGGTGTGCAGTTTAACAAGCTTATGTATCAGCGCATGATGAAAGATGGCTACATTTCATTGTTCAGCCCTTCTGATGTGCCTGGTTTGTACGATGCCTTCTTCGCCGATCAAGATAAGTTTGAAGAGCTGTACGTTAAATACGAAAATGACGACAGTATTCGCAAGAAACAAATCAAAGCCATGGAATTGTTCAGCTTGTTTATGCAAGAGCGTGCAAGTACTGGCCGTATTTATCTTCAGAATGTAGATCATTGCAATACTCATAGCCCGTTTAACCCTGAAGTTGCACCGGTACGACAAAGCAATCTTTGTCTTGAAATAGCGCTGCCAACTAAGCCGCTTCAGCACGTGAATGACGAAGAAGGTGAGATTGCGCTTTGCACACTCTCTGCGTTTAACCTAGGTGCCATAAAATCACTAGACGAGTTTGAAGAACTAGCAGACCTAGCGGTTCGTGCACTCGACAACTTATTAGACTACCAAGACTATCCAGTGCCAGCGGCATTTAATGCCACTATGGGCCGCAGAACCTTGGGTGTCGGTGTAATTAACTTTGCTTACTATTTAGCTAAAAATAACGTTAAATACTCTGACGGCAGTGCCAATGGTCTTGTTCATCGCACGTTTGAGGCAATGCAATATTACTTACTTAAAGCATCGAACAATCTAGCCAAAGAGAAAGGCGCTTGTCCGAAGTTTAATGAAACTACCTACTCTCAAGGTGTAATGCCTATTGATAGTTATAAACGTGATTTAGATAAAGTATGTAACGAACCACTGCATTACGACTGGGATGCACTGCGTGAAGATATAAAAACCCATGGACTGCGCAACTCGACGCTATCGGCGTTGATGCCATCTGAAACATCATCACAAATCTCAAATGCAACCAATGGTATTGAGCCACCCCGTGGGTTCGTGAGTATTAAGTCCAGTAAAGATGGTGTTTTAAAACAAGTTGTTCCAGAGTATGAAACGCTAAGAAATCAATACGAGTTATTGTGGGATATTCCGTCAAACGACGGTTATCTACAACTAGTGGGTATTATGCAGAAGTTTATCGATCAAACAATTTCAGCGAATACAAATTACGACCCAAGCCGCTACGATGGCAACAAGGTTCCAATGAAGCTACTGCTTAAAGACCTGTTGACTACGTATAAGCTTGGCGTGAAAACATTGTATTATCACAATACTCGAGACGGCGCGTCAGACACTTCAGCACTAGATGCAAAAACTAGTGAGCCACTTCCTCGTCAAGAAGAAGTTGTAATAGAAGAAGATGATGATTGTGCCGGCGGTGCGTGCAAAATCTAAGTATTTAGACACTGCACACGCCCTTGCGTGTGCATCGCAAGGTAATGAATAGCAGCAAGAACACTAATAAAAATACGCGTTTATCATTAAGTTTTTAGTTAGGTCATCATGAAATACACTACGTTTAATCAACAAAGTACAAATCCGTTGCTAGAGCCAATGTTTTTCGGCAACCCCGTAAACGTTGCACGCTACGACCAGCAGAAGCATGCCATTTTCGAAAAGCTTATTGAAAAACAAATAAGCTTCTTTTGGCGCCCTGAAGAAGTCGATGTCACTCGAGATCGCGTTGATTTTCAAAAATTAACCGAGCCAGAGAAGCACATTTTCATTTCTAACCTTAAGTACCAAACATTACTTGATTCGGTACAAGGCAGAAGCCCTAACATTGCGTTCTTGCCAATCATTTCACTGCCTGAATTAGAAACCTGGGTAGAGACGTGGTCTTTTTACGAGACGATTCACTCGCGCTCTTACACGCACATATTGCGTAACTTGTTTTCTGATCCAAGTGAAATCTTTGACGACATCGTGGTAAACGATGAAATTAAGCGCCGTGCCGCTGATATTTCTAAATACTACGATGATTTGATTTTTGCGACCCAGCTTTGGCAAACCCAAGGCGAAGGCGTGCATACGGTTGACGGTGTTGCACACACAATCAATATGTACGAGCTTAAGAAAAAACTATACCTTTGCATGAACTCAGTGAATGCCCTTGAAGCAATTCGTTTTTATGTATCTTTTGCATGTACGTTCGCATTTGCTGAACGCAAGCTGATGGAAGGTAATTCAAAAATTATCCGTCTTATTGCTCGCGACGAAAACCTTCACTTGTCTTCAACGCAACATGTATTAAATCTGTGGGCGAAGGGTAAAGACGACCCTGAAATGGCGCAAATTGCAAAAGAATGTAAAGACGAAGCTCGCGCTATCTTTATGAACGCCGTTGAGCAAGAAAAAGAATGGGCAGATTACTTATTCCAGAACGGTTCTATGATCGGCCTGAATAAGGAAATATTGTGTTCTTATGTAGAGTACATCGCTAATCAGCGTATGACTGCCATTGGTTTCGACGCACCGTTTGACGTTAGCAGTAACCCACTGCCTTGGATGAATAACTATCTTAATTCAGACAACGTACAGGTAGCTCCTCAAGAGTCTGAGATTAGCTCTTACCTTGTTGGTCAAATTGACTCAGCGGTAAGTGAAGAAGACTTTGCTGACTTTGAACTGTAATTACGCAGTTTAATGAATAGTAGTAACGAGATGCTCCGCATCGACATTGTTGATGTGGGGCAAATTAACGCCTCTACCGATAAAACCCTATTAAGCGCTATTGAAGCTGCTGGTATCAATATCCACTATCATTGCAGAGAAGGCTTTTGTGGTGCGTGTAGAACTAAATTGCTTGAAGGTGAAGTGGAATACACTACCGACCCTCTTGCCTTTATTGATGACGACGAAATTTTACCCTGCTGTTGTGTGGCAAAAAGGCCGTTGAAAATTAAAGTCCCGCTGTAATGTAAGTTTGTGTGCGGTAGGCACTCTTCAGTCTCATCACGCCTTCCTCGAGTTATAAGTCTCTTTACTCTACTGATATTTGAAATCTGAAAACGTAAACGCCATCGAAGTGTAAGGTTGCGATGACGCTTAATGTTTATAAGCTCATTATTTTGCAGGTAAAGGTACCTTATAAATTTCAAACGACATATTACTCACATCATCACCAGCGTCTTGAATTTTGCTATTAGTGAAGTACAGCGTGTTATCGTAAACGCTAAAAGTATCAGCCCAATTAACAGTGCTACCTTCCACCAACGTTTCTAGCGACTGGCTTGGTGTTAAATACTGAACTTGTTGCTTCTCTAAATCAGCTAAATAGAGATTGCCGTTATGGTATAGCATACCGTCGGGTGCACCAGTTTCCGCTACAGTACGAACTTTCTCGGCGATATCAGCGCTAGAGTCATTACTAATATCCGCTGTATTTAGTGCATACAGTGAATAACCCGATAACGCGTGAAAATAAAGTGTGTCATTCAACCTATCAAGGGCGATACCATCTGATTGCACCTGCATATTAAATGGCTTACCTTTAATCGATAAGGTTTCCACTTCTGCTTTGGTAAATGGATGATTATTAAGTATTCTGTAACTCGAGTCGTCGTTTAGATTATAAACAACCAGCCCTGCATGTCCCGAGTCAGTCATATAAATTCGATGTGTCTTATCATCAACGCGAAGATCATTAATATAAGAATCCGAATGATAAGCATTTTTTGACAGCGTCAATACTCGCTCTATTTTGTCAGTACGTAAATCGACAACAAACACGCGCGGGGCATCGACTACACCTTGAAATTTTGGGTTTCTGGTATCAAGCACATACAGTTTATCTTTATGGGCGACCACCGACTGTACAGCAAGAAAACAGTCTGCCTTCACAAGACTATTGCTAATACAGCGATTTGCTAGGGCGTTTGGATATTCACTAACGTCCCCGCTCTTCGAAATCTCAGCGACGCTAAAATCCACACCATCGCGCCAATTGGGTGCATTGACGAACAATCGTCCATCGTTACTCACTGTTACTCCAGTGATCTGCGTTCCTTTTAGCTCTGCTACTTTGATCGGCTTCGCTGTTGCTACATTAAGAAATGCATTGCTACATAAAAGCCCAACTAAAGCCATAGTCCTTTTTCGTATCATTACTTCCTCACTGTGATTATCTTTCGCAATATTAATAAAGTGTATTTAAATCAATACTTGAAAATGATGCTGAAAGTTTACAGTGGTATTCGCAGCGATGATTTATGAATTACTATCACTAATAGAAAATTGACTTAGTTGTCCCTCAGGTTACTATTTTTGATATCTTAATCACCCAATATAAGAAATGCCTAATGTCAGATAACACACTATTTTCGCCTTTTAAAAATAAAGGTTTGTCACTCGCCAACCGTATCGTAATGGCACCAATGACGAGACAGTTCTCACCCGATGGCATACCAACAAGCGATGTTGCTGGATATTATAGACGACGTGCCGAGGGCGGAACCGGACTCATTATTACTGAAGGCACAACCGTAAACGATAAAGTCGCTACCATGGGCGTAACAATCCCACGTTTTCACGGCGAGGATGCCCTTGCAGGCTGGAAACAAGTAGTAGACGAAGTTCACAATGCTGGTGGCAAAATAATGCCACAACTATGGCATGTAGGTATGGCGCGTGTGGCAGAAAATGCGCCTTTCCCCGAGCTGCCAAGCGCTGGACCTTCTGGTTTGTTTAAACCGGGTAAGCAAAGTGCAGAACCAATGACCGTAGCGCATATCGAATCTGTGATTGAAGCGTTCGCTGAAGCTGCAGCTGACGCTCAACGGATTGGTATGGACGGTGTTGAAATTCATGGGGCTCATGGGTATTTAGTTGACCAGTTTTTCTGGGAAGGCACTAATCAACGTACCGATAGTTGGGGTGGCAGCATGGAAAATCGAGGCCGTTTTGCTGTTGAGATCATCAAAGCTATTCGCGCTGCAACTTCAAAAGACTTTCCCATTGTGCTTCGATACTCTCAATGGAAACAGCAGGACTACACCGCTAGACTTGCACAATCTCCTCAAGAACTTGAGCAGTTTTTGCGGCCTCTCAGCGACGCTGGTGTTGATATATTTCATTGTTCTCAGCGTCGGTATTGGGAGAGTGAGTTTGACGGCAGTGAATTAAATTTAGCTGGGTGGACTAAGCAAATTACTGGAAAACCGACAATCACTGTGGGCTCAGTAGGCTTAAATGACGATTTCTTTGGTGCATTTAAAGGGCAAGATTCAAGCACTCGTTCAGTGGATGATTTATTAGAGCGCCTAGATGCAGGGGAATTTGACCTAGTTGCAGTTGGAAGAGCGTTGCTTCAAGATCCAAGTTGGGCGAACAAAATTAAAGAAGGTCGCACAGACGAGTTAAAGCAGTATTCAGGGAAATCGCTTGGCTCGCTGTCATAACGATAGGCATAACGACAGATATTACGACAGACATAACGACAATCGATTTTTCAAATCAAAATCACTTTCGGTAGCCCTAGTGTAACCAAAAAGATAACGTTGGGAAGTCCAGGGATGTGTTACTGAAACAGCTAAAATGGTAGTGGTCAAAATGACTTGATCACTACCATGAGTTTGCAAAGCAACTCGACGGATTCCATTACGTCTTTAACCAGCTTACCTTTTACCAGTTCGCCTTTGACCAACTCGCTTTTGACAAACGAAGTACGGCGTCGCTCGATGCCAAAACATAGGAATCATAAATAGATTTGACATTGTTTAAAGGCTCCGACGGTATCGTCGAAACATTAATGTGAGCGGACAAGGCTCTATATATTGTTAAAGATGAATTAATAGTCTTAATTATTTTAGTGTTATGACACCGTAACCACCGCTTTTCGCTTATCTTCTTTTGAAAATTGCAGCGCCTTGTTCAGATTATCACATTCAAACAGGTTTGGAATTTCAACAACCAAAGTCTGCGCAGCAACTTGCTCAAGTAGAGCCTCGCCATCTTTAACTAGCCGCTGCCACTGCGGTAAATCGCCATAATCATGCAGCGCGCCAAGGGCTATCTCGTGATAAGAGATCGTGCGCGTGAAAGGTGCATCAACAGGCGCTTCAATACGACCGAGAATGCTCACCACGTGACCATTAGCCTCAAGAAGCGGAACAAGTGAAGCCGCGTATTCTGGGCCATTCGCGTCGAAAAGCGCGTAAAATGATTGCCCTTTAGGTTTGCCGCGATGGATGGCTTTCACTCCCATCTCGTCCGCTTGCTCTTGGGTAAAGCTACCTGAGATAACATGCACATTAAACCCAGCCTGAGAAAGTATTTGAGCCAGCAATTTGTTAACTGCGCCCATGCCGCTAACTAAGACGTCAGCCCCCTTTCTTACCGGCACTTTACTAAATGCTTGCCAAGCGGTAAGCATCGGAAATGGCAACGCGGCAGCTAATGCAAAATCAACACTTTCTGGCACTACCATGACTCGACTTGCGTACACTTCGCTTTGATCGGCAAAGCTTCCGTTTTCACCTAAGCTATGATGGTAAGCCACGCGCTTACCTAAGAAACTGTTGTCAACGCCCTCACCTACTGATACAACGACACCCGCACCGTCTACGCCGGGAATGTGTCCTGTTTCCCATTCGCGCGGATTATCATCGATAAACTTCCAATCTACAGGATTAATTCCGATAGCATAGTTACGCACAACCATACGCCCCGCTTCCGGCTCAGAAAACTCCCGTATATTTTGTACCAGTGCTGCACCGGCGTGTTCGAATTGCCAAACGTTTGCTCGCATAAAAACTCCTTAACAAGGTGATTTTCCTGATTAATCCCACGCAGGTGAAAAATCGGGGTTAGCTTGGCGATCGCCACAATCTAACGCGTCAATTTTTGCGATATCGTCTGCGTCTAACGTCAGTTCAAGCCCTTTGAAATTGGTTTCCAGGTTTTTGCGCTTGGTGGACGATGGGATAGTCACTAAATCATGTGCAAGCTCCCAGGCTATAACCACTTCAGCAGCGCTTACGCCATGCTTATCTGCAATAGCGATAATGGTCTCATCTTTTAGAACTTTACCAACAGCAAAAGGCATATACCCTGTAACTGTGATGCCATATTTCTCGCACGCTCCACGCACTTTTTCATTCGTGAGATAAGGATGCACCTCTACCTGATTCGTGGCGATCACACCCTCACCTAACACACTCACCGCTTCTTCAATTTGTGCCACGGTGAAGTTAGAAATACCAATTTCTTTTGTCAGATCCAGCTCTTTAACACGCAGCAATTCACCTAGGTACTCTTTCATGCTTTCGCCGTTTTCCGGTGCCGGCCAATGAATCAGTAGTAGGTCAACGTACGACAGCTGAAGCTTTTCCAAACTATCTCTAACACTATCCACAAAGCTTGTTTTATTTAGCTTGTCGTTCCATACCTTGGTAGTAACGTAAAGGTCTTTTCGAGCCACGACATTGTTTGTAATAGCGTCTTTAATAGCACGGCCTACCGCTTCTTCGTTGCCGTAAATTTGCGCCGTATCGATATGACGAAAACCAATTTCAAGTGCCATTGTCACACTGTTATAGGCTTCATCGTCTTTTAAACGAAACGTGCCTACTCCTAGCAAAGGGATGTTTGTTTGTGACTGATTTACATTAGCCATGATGCCTCCTTGTTGGCTTAATTAGTTATGAAAGTGCGGCAATACTTTGTCGGCAGTAAGCTGCATCGCATCTTTTACTGGTTGAGTATTACGTCTAAAGTGCAGGCCAATATGATCTACACCCGCGTCTTTCATTGCATTGAGTTCAGTGATAAGCCCGTTTACACCAGTTTCAACCCCGAATCGGAGGCGTTTTATCGGCGCTTCGTCGTTTTCAACCAAATTAAGATGGATAAAGCTAACGTAAGGCTTGTTACCCGCGACATTTCGCCAAAGCTCAACACGCTTTATATGGTCGTTTGGTGTGCCGGGATATGCCAACCAACCGTCCATATTTTCTCCAACCCACAGAGGGCTTTGTTGAGCTAGCCCTGCCACGTAAAGTGGCGCAGAAGCCGATTTTGGCAGCATTGACATACCGTCCTTAAGCGTATTGTCGCCATGCTTAAGAATCTTAAGTGATTGTCTAAATTGCTCACCTCGACTGTCAAAATCAACATCAAACAAAGGGTATTCAGCCGGTCTATCGCCACTGGCGACACCGAGAATAAGACGGTCGTCACTCAGCCGCTGGACTGTTGCTGCCGCTTTTTTAACAAGCCATGGCTGCCTAAGAGGTAAAACTACAGCGGCTGATCCTAAAAGAATATTGTCTGTAATGCCCGACAAATAGCCTAAGTAGGTGAAAGTTTCAAAAATCTGGGCCGCATCACCAAAGCTGGGGTCGTAAACCGGTACATCTCTAACCCACGCCGCTTTAAACCCCAGCTTGTCGGCTAGCTGAATACGGCTGTGGTGCTCGGTCATATCAGGTATGCCAAACGGCGTACCCTTTGTAGCGTCAAAATGCGCCCAGTCGTTATCTAGCGGAAGCTCCACACCGACAGAAAATTCATGCTGTGCAAGCTTATCAAATGTATTTGTTGTCATGGTGGACTCCTATGAACTCGTTGCATTGCCTGAAGTGTTAACGCTTGTCTAAATGGCCGCTATAGCGAGTGACAACTAGGGCCGCGACAGAGATAAGTGCACCAATCCATGCGGTATCTGATAACTGCATGCCGTCTACAATGGCACCGCCTATAATTGAGCCCAGAGCAATACCAATATTAAATGCCGCTATGTTTAACCCAGAGGCGACATCAACTGCATTGGGCGTAAACTTCTCTGCTAATTGAACGACGTAGACCTGAAGACCTGGGACATTTCCAAAAGCAAAGGCGCCCCACACCAGTACAGTGATCACTGCAGCAACTTTACTGCCCATAGTGAACGTCAGCGCAAACAAAATTACCGCAAGGGCTGAAAAGATAATCGTTAGCGCCCGAATTGGGCCTTTTTTGTCGGCAAGTTTCCCGCCATAAATATTACCGACCGCAACTGACGCACCATAGACCAACATGATTAAGCTAATAGCTGAAGGAGCAAAACCCGCCTCTTCTTGCAATATTGGTGCAAGATAAGTAAATGCTGTAAACGTGCCGCCATAGCCTAATATCGTCATTAGATACACTAATACCAGTCGAGGCTGAACCAACACCTTCATTTGCTCACCTAAAGTAGCGGGCTTACTTTGCTTTAAGTTATTCGGTACCAGAAACGCGCTGCCAATAAGCGCAAGCGTGCCAAGAGCGGAAACTACAAGAAAGGTGGCTCTCCACCCAAAGTTTTGGCCAATCCATGTACCCAAAGGCACGCCTGTGACCAACGCTACCGTTAAGCCAGTGAACATAATGGCAATGGCACTGGCTTCTTTTTCTTTCGCCACGAGTCCTGTAGCGATGGTAGAACCAACGGAAAAGAACACACCGTGGGCTAGGCCTGTCAATATTCGCGCTAAAATCAAGCTCTCATAGCTAGGCGCTTGCCAAGCAAGAATATTACCTGCGACGAAAAGCGCCATTAAGCTAAGCAGAACATGTTTTCTATTCCACTTACCAGTAAGGGCGGTAAGAACAGGTGCGCCAACGGCAACACCTACAGCGTACAAGCTCACCAGCAAGCCTGCACTGGGTAATGTTACGCCAAGATCGGTCGCTATGGTAGGTACAAGCCCCACTATAACGAACTCGGTTGTGCCAATAGCAAACGCACTCAACGTTAAGGCAAATAATGCAATGGGCATTTCAATTATCCTCACAAAGTATTCAACATGATCTGGGTCGTTGCCGCCCCCACCTACTCCCTCCAAGTGAACAGTTAAATCGTCTTTTTGGGAGTCATTTATAAAGTGCGTTCAGTTTGACAATAAATTTATTTGCAAAAAACAGCACTAATGACAAAATACTTTTGTAAAATTTGAAAATATAAGGTGTGTGATGCCAGTTTCATCAAAAACTGAAGACCTAGAAGCGTTTTTAACCGTGATAGATACAGGTAGCTTTTCCAGTGCGGCTAACTTGCTTAATCAGCAAGTAGCAAAAGTTAGTAGAGCGGTAACGCGGATTGAAGGTGCATTAGAGGTAACCCTATTAAATCGCACTACTAGGCGTTTAGAGCTAACCGAAGAAGGCGCGCTATTTTTGCGATACGCCAGAGACGGCTTAAACGTATTAGAAAAAGGCGAAGAAGCACTGAGACTTTTGAAGCGTACTCCTTCAGGAAAACTTCGTGTAGATGCGGCAAGCCCATTCGTCTTGCACCAGCTTGCGCCATTGGTGGGCGAGTTTAGCGAAGCATTTCCAGATATCACTCTGGACATTACTAGTCACGATAGCATTATCGACCTGTTGGAACACAAGACAGATATAGCGATACGTATTGGTGATTTAACTGATTCAAATTTGCACGCTAGGCGCTTAGGAAAAAGTAAGCTTCATATTGTGGCAAGCCCACAGTATCTTGAAAAATACCCTTTATCTGAAGACGAGTGGGACATTAGCACGCTTAACAATCACAAACTGATTGGTTTTAGCGACGCACCAAGTTTAAATAAATGGCCTCTCAAGCTAGATATCAATTTGCAGTACAGTCTTCACGCCTCAAGCGGTGAAACCATTCGCCAGCTATGCTTGGCAGGCCAAGGTATTGCGTTACTGTCTCACTTTATGGTGCATAAAGACCTTAGCGCGGGTACGCTTGTCGATTTATTTAGCGACGACATTATAAGCCCGAACCGACGGGAATCGGTTCAAGCGGTGTACTATAAAAATAGCGCAGTTTCGTCTCGGATATCCGCTTTCCTGGATTTCATTCAGTCTCGGCTCACCTTATAATCACAGATCAATAAATAGAACATTTCTTTCATCCCTCAAGACACAATCTAATTAGAACGGCTGGTCATTGATTGAACTCAAGGTCTTAAACAGACAACAGCGAGCGCTATGGAGGCGACCTAGGCTCGAATTCGCGGGTTAAGCTCATCGCTCACTTTAGATGAAGTTAAAACCCATTCAACGAGACTGAATGATAATATATGACCTGTTAACATTAAACGAGGACAATGCAATGCCTATCCTTTTTCTGATTAGCTAAGCACTAAGACTTTTTTTCTTCGCTTTGATTCATGAGTATAGATTCGAATTGCGACTTACTCAGTGGTTTTGAAAAATAATAGCCTTGACCGTATTCACACCCCATACTCTTTAATATGTTCAGCTGTTCACTTGTTTCAATGCCCTCTGCAACTACCTGAATACCTAGTTTTTTCGCCATAACAATAATGGCTTCGCAAAGAATTTTGTCGTTGCTAACCTCTGTCATCGAGTTAACGAAACTTCTGTCTATCTTTATATAGTCGGTGGGGAATTTCTTTAGATAGGAAATAGAAGAGTACCCAGTACCAAAATCATCTAGCGCAATACTTATCCCGGCTTGGCGGAACTGAAATAGCTTTTGTGAGACTTTTTCATCAGCATCCATTAACAAGCTTTCGGTAATTTCAATTAACAAAGCACTTGATGGCGTGTTGGTCTCCAATAGTGCAGTCATCCACTCCATAATATTGGGCTCTGAACTGAAATAGTGGCTCGCTGATGTATTAATGCTTAACTGCAAGTCTTTACAATATGACTCTCTCCAGCGATTTATATCGTCGCATACTTGAGAAAAAACCCAGTTGCTTATTTCAATGATCAAACCAGACTCTTCAGCTAGCGGAATAAAATCATCGGGTCTGATTAGTCCCCGTTTGGGATGATTCCACCTAATTAGCGCTTCACCCTTATGAATGTCGCCGCTGTCTAAAGCCACAATAGGTTGGTATTCAATAAAAAACTCATCGTTTTGAGTGGCATAACGCAAATCGTTGAGCAGCCCCAACCTTTTAACAGCCGCCTCGCGCATGCTTTCCGTGTAAAACTCATAGCTATTTCTTCCGCTTGCCTTAACGCGAAACATGGCTTGATCGGCATTTTTAAGCAGGCTACTTACGTCTTGCGCATCATCGGGGTAGAGCGTTATACCAATACTGGCGCTGGTATGAATAACCTCGTTTTCGATTGTCAGTGGCTTTGATAGTGACGACAGCAAATCATGGATAACTCGTTCAACATGCTTTACATCTTTCAAATTGTTAATAATGACAACGAACTCATCGCCGCCTAAGCGAGCGACGCTATCATTTTGCCTTACACAACGCTCAATGCGGCGAGCACATTGAACAAGTAATTCGTCCCCTACACCATGTCCCATGGTATCGTTGATGTCTTTAAAATGATCTAAGTCGAGAAACATCACGGCAACTTTGGTTGATAGTCGGTCGGCGGAACTCAAAGCATGTATCAGGTTGTCTTCCATTAAGTGGCGATTTGGTAAACCCGTTAAGCTATCGTAATTAGCCTGACGCCAAATGATTTCATCCGCCCTTTCCCGCTCAATGGCAATGCTCGCCACATGGGCGAAATACTCAATACGCTTAATATCTTCATCTGAAGGAACGCCCGCTTCTTTGTGGTAAATGGCAAAAGTACCCAGTACTTTTCCATCTGCACCACAAATAGGTTGCGACCAACATGCCCCTAAGTTCGCCTGTTTTGCCGCATTACGCCAAGATGCCCAGTAACTATGAGTGCTTAAATCCTCTGTAATGACTCTTTCGTTAAGGAAAGCAGCCGTGCCACATGCGCCCTGCCCAATACCAATTTCTACTCCGTCTATTAAATCGTTGTAAAAGCCCGGCAATGAAGGCGCGGCGCCTAATCGTAACTGAGTACCGTCTAATAACAGTATGCTACAGAGCTGGTTCCTGTATTCTTTTTCAACTGCATCGACAATATCGTCAAGTACAAATGAAAGCGGCTCCGTATTTACCACTTTTTCAATGATAGCACTGCGCACTCGCAACAATTTTTGTGATTCAATAAGCTCTAGGTGCTTTGCATCGAGTTCACGTGACAACAGCGAAAGATCAGTTCGCTGCAGCTCGAGTTCAACCAAAGTGCCTAAATCTTTAAGTGACTTGAGCTGCTGTACACAGAAGGTTCTGGGAGTGGTATCGAATACACAGAGGCTGCCTACGGCCTGCCCGTCAAACATAAGCTTTATCCCCGCATAAAAGCGTATGTGAGGGTCTTCTACCACAAGAGGGTTTGAAGAAAAACGACTGTCCCTAAGTGTGTCTTGTACAATCAACGCGTCGCTTTCTAAAATAGCATGGGCGCAAAAAGCGATATCTCGAGATGTTTCTTCCATATCCACATTGACCCGCGATTTAAACCATTGACGAGTTGAATCAATCATTGAAACAGTTGCAAATTCACAGGAAAATAATTGTGCTGCCAGACGAGTAATTCTATCAAAACGCTCTTCAGGGGAGGTATCCAATATTTCTAAGCTACGCAGCACTTCCATTCGCTGTTGTTCATTTGGCGGCAATACTGAGCTGGTCAAAATCTCTCCTAACACCTACTAAGAGTGCTATATAGAAAATCTAAAACGATACTGTGTTTGATGAACATCCGTATTGAATAAAGGGGCCTTTAACCCTTACAGCTAATACATATCCTTTGTGAAAAACCTAGCTGGGCTAACGTATGAAGCTAACACAGAGAAGCGTAAATTGGTGCTAAAATCGCTCATTTATTCAATTTTTTATGGTTTATCGCCAGAAACACTCAGATTTGCTCTTTATTACTCACAACTCACCACTGCAACTAGAGAAATGAGACTAGACACGTCGTTGCTAATTTCTTTGCCTTATCACCAGCAAAATTCCGCCTAAGGTAGCAAGTGACGCCGCTATGATAGTTATGTTTAGTGATTCTTTTAGAATGGCCCACCCCATAAATGTTGCAATGATAGGGACACTTAATTGAACAGTAGCGGCGGTGGTAGATTTTATTAAAGGTAAGGCCGCATACCAAATAGCGTAACCGGCGCCAGATGCGAGCATGCCTGATGCAAGCGCGTATAAGCTGCCTGTGGGATCTATATTGATTTTAGCACCCGTTAGAAGCACAACTGCGGCAAGAGGCACACAAAGCGCTGAAGCTAAAACAAAATTCCCTGCACTGGCTACTAATGGTGACGTTGCGCTTTTTCCAATCAAAGAATACGCTCCCCATGCAAAGCCGGCTAGTATCATTAAGATAGCGGACAACATTGAGGGCGCGCTGCTGCTTGGCAGCAGTAATATGACTAACCCGATTATTGCAAAAGAGAAGCCAAGCCACTGAGACGGTGAAAACCTCTCCCCTTTCATAAGACCTACAGCGATCATGGTTATTTGAACTGTACCAAAAAGTAGCAGTGCACCTGTGCCTGTTGCCATTGAAATATAGGCAAATGAAAAACACAATGCATAAACAAATAACGCCATACCCCCAGCAACACTCGCATTTTGCTTCATCATAACGATGAGCCTTTCTGCCTCTTGCGACCGTGATTGAGAAACGTAGAACACTATTGAAAGAAAAAGAAGACTAACTGCACCACTTAACAGCCGGATAATGGTAAAAGAGCTGGGGTCAATATTCGTACTAACTAACGCCATACGGCACAGCAATGAATTTGCAGCAAAAGCGACCATTGCCGCAATAACAAGAAGCACCGCTTTTAACACAATAAACTCTCCGTAAAGACCATCCCAGTCAATGGCTATTCAATAATAACGAATGCTAGAGATACTACTCTTATCAACATCGCACTTAAAGAAAGTGATCAGCGCCTACCCAATTTTTATTACTCAAAACAAAAAGAGGACCCTACTAGGTCCTCTTCGCTAAAACGTATGACGATGAGCGATTACAACGATAAACCCAAGCGTTCAGCTACTTCGATGTAAGTTTCTACTACCGAGCCTAGCCCTTGTCTGAATCGGTCTTTGTCCATTTTCTTGCGTGTCTCTTTGTCCCACAAACGACAGCCATCAGGCGTAAACTCATCACCGAGAACAATGTTACCGTCGCTGTCCACACCAAACTCGAGTTTGTAATCAACTAGCAGCATGCCAGCATCATCGAACAACGCCTTCAGTACATTGTTAACTTTAAACGTGAGGGCTTTCATCTCGCTAATCTGCGACTCAGAAGCCCAACCAAAGGAGATGATATGAAAATCATTTACCATTGGGTCGTGGAGCGCATCATTCTTAAGGAAAAATTCAAAAATGGGGGGATTAAGCGTTTGACCTTCTTCAACGCCAAGTCGACGCACAAGGGAACCCGCTGAGAGGTTTCTCACGACACATTCTACCGGGATCATATCAAGCTTCTTCACTAGCGATTCGGTGTCGGAAACAAGGGCTTCCACCTGCGTGGCAATGCCTGCATCCTCAAGCTTGTTCATAATGAAATGATTAAACTTGTTATTCACCTCACCTTTGCGGTCGAGCTGCTCTATTTTTTCACCGTCAAACGCTGATGTATCGTTTCGAAAGTGCAGTATCAGCTTATCGCTGTCATCGGTGTAATACACCGTTTTTGCTTTACCACGGTAAAGCTCGTCGCGTTTTTCCATTCTCAGTCTCAGTTATATATCAAGATTATCTTCTGACATGACCTCAGCAAATGCATCGTAAAGGTCGGAAACCTGATTGGCTTCAAACGGGGTACTCTCATTGTCCATGAAGGTTACAGACGTTCTAGAGTCACCTGCTTTTGCCACTTTCAAACGGTAATCACCCTTTTGGAGTAACTTATTATCGCCTGAAAACAAATCATTCCACCAATCGCCCTCTGGACCACTATAGGTTACAAACAACAGACCGTTGGATTTGTCTAAGTCTTTCACGTTAAAACCAAGCTTGCGCAACACAAGCAGCATACGAGGCCAAACGATGTCGTACTGAGATTCAACCACGTAAGCAGGCTCACCATCGGCGTTAAATCCCATCTCGGTTTGGATACCCTTGCGAATGCGCGCTATACGACGGGTTTGCTCTAGCCGGATTTGATACTCATAATGTCCAACAACTTGGTTGAGGACGCTCACTTCTTCGCGGCGCTCGTCCAATTCCGATACCTGCTCAGTAACTTCGTTGCCGATAGACTTCATATAATCTTTGAGATCTACGCTAAGCGCCGCACTTCGTCCGTGGGGTTTCACATTGAGCTTAAACTCGAAACGACGGCCGATTTCACTTTCTTCATCAACAATACTATACCAAGGGCCATCAACATCTTGCTTCACTACCATCCAATCGGTAATGAGTACGCGCGCCTCAGGGTCAAACGAATCAACGCCTATCCCTTTCTCATCAAGATAGCTGAGCAATGAATTCCAAATTGCTTCACTGAGAGGCTGACTATCGTCTACTTGGTCAAACCAAATCGTTGCAGTGTTGGTCCCCTCTTCAACGTGAGAGCCTGTAACCAATGGCAAAACCAACGCAGGCGATTGCACCGGCAATATTTTACCCACTAGCTCTTCGTTAGCCCCTTTGCCTAACTCAGGGAGCGCAAATTCGCGAGAAAAAGCCGGTTTGTCTAAATCGGATGGTATTTTGAGTTCTTCTTGCTTTTCCGTCTCTAAATATTTATAGCTGCCTGAGGCGGTTTTTCTTTCTATTTGGCTTGTACAACCCGCAAGCGCAACAATCGCTACTGTACTTGCTATAGCCAGCGTTTTATTCATCTGTGTTCCTTAATTAACCAGAAATCAATGCGTATTTTTGTAATAGTTCTTCGATACGTTTTTGACTTGATAGTTCCGGCAATACCATTGGTAAACGCATAACAGCGCTTTCCATCATGCCCATTTTATATAATGCCCACTTAGGCATGACAGGGTTTGGCTCAATAAACAATTCGCTGTGAAGCAGTTCGATAGTTCTATCGATGTCACGGCATTTGTCGAAATCGTTATTAAGCGCAGCCTCACACATTTGTGAAATAGCCTTAGGAGTAATGTTCGCTGTGACTGAAATAACGCCGTGACCACCTTCACACATAAATTGGCTGCTTGTGCCGTCATCTCCGCTCAGAATTACAAAGTCGGAAGGTACCAGTGGCAGCGTTTCTTTTAAACGCGAAATATCACCTGTGGCATCTTTTAATCCAACGATATTTTTGTGTACGGCAAGCTCTGCAACCGTTTCAGGCAACATATCGGCAACGGTTCTGCCTGGCACATTATAGAGAATAACAGGCTGTTCGCTGGCATCGGCAATCGCATTGAAGTGCGCCACCATACCCCGTTGCTGGGGCTTGTTGTAATACGGAACGACACTTAAGAAACCGTCTACACCAACTGCACCAAGCTGTTCTGTTAGGAAAATAGCCTCTGCTGTAGAGTTTGCCCCACTACCGGCGATAATAGGAATGGCACCAGACGCCATTGCTACTGTCTCTTTAACCACATTTACGTGTTCGTCAAAGGGAAGTGTCGCTGATTCACCGGTTGTTCCAACGGAGACGATCCCGTGCGTTCCTTGTTCAATATGAAACTTAATGAGTTTCTCTAAAGACTTATAATCTATATCGCCATTTTCGAACATGGGTGTGACGAGTGCGACGTAACTACCAGTAAACATAATCTCTCCGCAAAATGTGAGCGCACATGTTAATTATCTCAGTGCGCAAACACAAGCGGTTGCGCGGGTAAATAGACAAGAATTTGACAATAACTTATGCAATGACGCCAAAAAGGCACTAACTTAACAAAAAACTCTATGCTAACATCCCGCCATCGTTAGGTTTAAAGTGAATTTGATGTCTAAACACCAACTAATCGTTACACTTTTAGGTACTGACAAAAGTGGCATTTTAAGCGAAATCGCCACTGCGGTTTCGCAGGCTCAATGCAATATCCTCGATAGCCGACAGGCAGTCTACGGGAGAGAATTCTCTCTCACCATGATTATTGAGGGAAGCCAAAGCGCCATCACCAAAGCAGAGTGCACTCTACCCGCGGTCATACAGCGTTTGGGCTTGCTATCAATGATGAAGCGAACAAGCCACCACGAAAAACAAAACCTCGCTAATCTACTCAATGTTGAATTCAGTGGTCAAGATGCAGCAGGTTTAATTCAGTCGGTTACCGGTTTTTTTGCAGCGCGCGATGCGATAATCAGCGCTTTCAGACAACGCACTTATCAAAAGTCAGATCATAACGTTATGCGGTGTAAATTTGTGGTATCTATCCCCACATCAGAAAACGTTGAACAGTTAGAATCTGATCTAATGACCCTGTTTGCTTCGTTAAATGTGACGGGCAAAGTGGCAGACAAACAGAAAAAGGATCCTAATGAAAACACTACAAGCTGGTAATAAAGCACCACAGTTCTCTCTTTTAGATCACAATGGCGAGACGGTCTCGTTGACCGATTTTGCGGGTAAAAAAGTCTTAGTCTATTTTTATCCGAAAGCGATGACGCCTGGGTGTACCGTACAGGCGCAAGGGCTTCGTGATATCCAGAGCGAACTGCGAGCAAAAAACATTGTGGTACTGGGCATTAGTCCTGATGCGGTGAAACGCTTACCAAAGTTTATCGAAAAAGAAAGTCTTAATTTTACCTTACTATCAGACGAGGATCACGCTGTGGCAGACGATTTCGGCGTTTGGGGTTTGAAGAAGTTTATGGGAAAAGAGTACGACGGCATCCACAGGCTAACGTTTTTAATTAATGAAGAAGGCACAATTGAACATGTTTTCGATAAGTTCAAAACGAAAGACCACCATTTAGTGGTGCTAGATTATGTAAATAATGCTTAATGGCTTATAGCGATAGCCTGTAGCGTATAACGAAAAGTATACGGCGAATGTATAACTCGCCAATAGCAAATGTTAAAACGGTTGCATGAAGAAGCCCCTCAATATAGGGGCTTTTTTAGCAGTACATCTCTACTATGCGACTTCTGGCGTCTCTTTTACGGGGTTACTCGACCACGCGTTTATCACTGCCTTGACTAACGTTGCAAGTGGAATCGCAAAAAATACGCCCCAGAACCCCCATAAACCGCCAAACACCAAAACAGCAACAATAATGTATAAGGGGTGCAAGCTCACTGCTTCAGAGAACAATAGTGGCACCAGTAGGTTTCCATCTAGCCCCTGTATAACTCCGTAGGCAAGCATGAGATACCAAAAATCGGGGCTAATACCCCACTGAAACATAGCTACAATGGCAACCGGTATGGTAACCACAGCAGCGCCGATGTAAGGAATTAACACAGAAAGCCCCACAAGAACGCCCAATAAAATGGCGTAGCGTAAATCCATGAGAACAAACGTAGTGCAGCTGATAATGCCTACGATGACAATTTCAATGACCTTACCCCGAATATAATTAGCAATTTGAGAGTTCATTTCGTGACCCACTTGGGTGATTAAGCGCCTTTCCTTTGGAAGTAGTCTAGAGATACTGTCTAAGAAAAATATCTTGTCTTTCAACATAAAAAATATCATCAGGGGCACGAGCACCATGTAAACCAGCAGTGCAGCCACATTGGCAATATTGCTAAACGACACGGAAATAAGCGTCTCTCCAACCTCAACTAACTTATCGTTTAACCCTTCCATCATTTGATGAATTTGATAAACCTGAACATAATCGGGATATTTGTCTGGTAATGTTAAGATCCACTCTTGAGCTTTTTGCCAGATAAGTGGCGTCTCCTGAATAAGGTTTACGCTTTGCTTGGAGATAATAGGTACAAGGCCAATTAGCGTAAGAATCGTGATTGTAATAAACCCTAAAAGAACAACGCCACACGCTATTCCCCTTCCTACTCCCACCCTTATCAACCTTGTGACGGGCCAATCGAGAAGGTACGCAATAACCGCAGCGACCAAAACAGGCATAATGAGCTCGCCCCACAGCAACAAAACCGAGGTGCTGAGCAAAATTAAAATCAGCAGCATTGCTGCATCAGGATCGGAAAATTTGCGTCGGTACCATCGACCAAACACGCTAATCATATCAATATCCAGAAAATACAAAGAATAGGACACGCATCATAGTTTATCGGATAGCGAGATAGCAATAAGTAGCAGATAAGAATCTTTCTAAATCAAACTGGTATGACATTACTAACGTACTAGAAATTATTAAGGTTAATTGAGAAGACCAGTTGCGCTTATTGTGCATAAGTAGAAATAATGTAAAGCATGGTGCACAATGACACTGGTATTATTAGTGAAATATTCAAAGAAAAATGAAACTGTTTAATCACTTATGGTTCAAACAACACAGTAAA
Source organism: Alteromonas ulvae (assembly GCF_048987005.1). Lineage (GTDB taxonomy): Bacteria > Pseudomonadota > Gammaproteobacteria > Enterobacterales > Alteromonadaceae > Alteromonas. The sequence continues at coordinate 2,361,688 of NZ_CP185261.1, forward strand.
CAACATTGGTACACTTGTAGATTCATGAGAAAAAAATTATCTGCGCCGTTTATTATGCTCTCTTGTGCTCTCGTCCTAAGCCTGTCGGCTATTGCTCAAGATATGAATTTCAGCAATAAAAATACGTTACCTGAAATTGGTGTAGTGGCCTCGGACGCTATTTCTCTTGATAAAGAAATGATTATTGGCGACGCTGTAATGCGCCAAATGCGGGGTCAAAGCCCAATCATCGCCGATCCTGTGTTAGATGAGTATTTGCAGGACTTAGGCAACCGTCTTGTAATTCATGCAGATAATGCCAAGTTTCCCTTTCAATTTTTTTGGGTCAATAACGATGCCATTAACGCATTTGCTTTTTTTGGCGGTCATATTGGTGTTCATACAGGGTTGATGCGACGTGCAGACACAGAGAGTGAACTTGCATCAGTACTCGCTCATGAAATCTCTCACGTTACTCAGCGTCATATTGCGCGAAGAATGCAAGCACAAAAACGAGCTTCCCCTTTGGCCCTTGCCTCACTGATAGGCGGGATACTCATTGCTATTGCCAACCCACAGGCGGGCATGGCTGCCATGCAAGCTGGCTCGGCAGCCTCAGCACAATTGCAAATAGATTATACTCGTTCCAACGAGCAAGAAGCAGACAGAATTGGTATAGCAATGCTTGCCAGGGCCGGGTTTGATCCAAGAGGAGCTGCCAGTTTTTTTTCAACCATGGCCGAAGAATACAGAATGGTCTCACGACCACCGGCTAGGTTGTTAACTCACCCTTTGACCGAAACCCGTATTGCTGATGCTCGAAGTCGTGCCAACGATTATCCAAGACGCTACTTACCTATTAACAAGCAGTTTGAATTAGCAAAGGCGCGAATAAAGTCTCGATACTCTTTCGATAAGGATTATGCGCTTGAATATTATCAGGCCGCCGTTGACCAACAAGCACAGCGCAGCAGAGAAGCCTCTTTATATGGGTTAGTTCTTGCCTATATGCGAAATGAAGAAAACGGGAAAGCCCAGGAGATATTAAACAAGCTTTTGGAAAAAGACCCTTCTAACCTTTTCTATCTTGATGCGGCAACGGATATACATATTGCCCTTGGTGAACCGTTAAAAGCAATAGAAATGCTAAAGCCTCACGTTACGCATAACCCACGAAATCAAGTATTGGCCCTGAATCAGGCAAATGCCCTCATTACCGCCCAGAAATATGATGACGCTATCATATTGCTAAAAGACTTTTTACTGGTGAAAAAAGATTACCAAGTGGCGTATCAAATGATGAGTGAAGCCTATCAAAAAGCGAAACGCTTTTCTCAAATGCATCAGAGCAAAGCAGAGGTATATGCGCTCTATGGAGCCTATAATAGAGCGGTAGATGAACTGCAATATGCCTATAATTTTGCTGGTGATAACCATTTGCAGAAACAACGTATAAGGGCTCGCATTAAACAGTTTAGAGATCAAGAAGACCGATTAGAGCGGCTCTAACCAAAACTCAAGCGGCTTTGTCAGCCGCCATTTTCAACTGGTGAATTCGCTCTCGGAGTGCTTCTTCTGACACTTCACCCATTATGGTATCTACCACTTTTCCCTCTGGGCCTACGATAAATGTCGCTGGCAGATACGGTGGTTTTTCCATGGGAAGCACTGTGTTTTCAGACGCGAAAATAATTGGCACTTCAATGGTGTATTTATAGGCCATCTCAGTCAGTTGTGTAGATGTTTGCCTGTCGTAGTTTATTGCAAAAAGCAGTGTATCCTCAGGCAGGTTTTGGTTAAAGGCGTTTAACTCGGGCATTTCGCGTAGACACGGCGCACACCAAGGCGCAAAATAGTTGATTACGGTCCACTGCCCTTCTAGTTTATGCCATTGGTAACCTTCCCCATTAACCGTTTCAAAATCGCTTTGCTGCGACTGATAGGTGAAGATACCAGCGCATAGCGCCAGTAAGATCACTACAACGAAGCCAAACCCTCTCACGGCATTCGTTTTTGTTTCTGTTTTTGTATCAAGGGCTTGTGTTGTGTGAGTTGGCTTAACGTTGTTTTTCATAAGTGTTTTCCATATGTTCTTCTTCAGAACTGTTGCGAACAGTATTTTTTCAATTCACTATTTGACGGCGCACTTATCTCAGAGCTCGCTTATCACAAGTTATACGCAAAGTTAAAGTAGTACGAAACCTAGATGGCGTTCAACATTTTTCGCCTTCTCTCTGATTACTGCTTGAAAATAAAAATCAAAAACGCAATAGTCTGCGCAAAATATCAAAGTAAGGCTTTATTCATGACTCAAGTCACTATCATCCACAATCCACGCTGCTCGAAAAGCAGACAAACCTTAGCATTGCTTGAAGAAAAAGGGATTACGCCCAACGTTATTGAATATTTAAAAACTCCGTTGAGCCTTGAAGAGGTTACGTCAGTGTTTAAAAAACTTAACGTTGAATCGGTTCGCCACATGATGCGTACAAATGAAGTAGAATATAAAGAAGCAAAACTGATGGCTGCAGACGTTGACGAACATACTTTATTACAAGCAATGGTTACCACACCTAAATTAATTGAGCGCCCTATTGTGATAAACGAAAACCATGCTCGTATTGGTCGCCCACCTGAAAATGTGCTGGAAATAATATAATGAAACCTGTTCTTGTCCTTTATTACAGTCGCCATGGAAGTACCAAGCGTTTGGCAAACGCTATTGCACAGGGTATTGCTTCAACCGATGTTCCTGTTATCGTACGAACGGTACCTGGCTTGAAAGTAGAGGCGCAAGAACAAGGGGACAGCGCTGTAATTGTGACCGATGAATCTGAACTGGATGTGCCTGTGGTGACACTGCAAGAGTTAGAAGATTGTAGTGCACTGGCCCTCGGAAGTCCTACACGCTTTGGCAATATGGCAGCGCCAATGAAGTACTTTTTAGACACAACAAGTAATATGTGGCTTAAAGGCTCCCTCATAGGCAAACCTGCCTGCGTATTTACCTCATCTTCTTCTATGCATGGCGGTCAAGAGTCTACGCTACTGTCTATGATGATTCCGCTTTTACACCATGGGATGATGCTGTGTGGCTTGCCGTACAGTGAACCTGAGCTTCATACGACCACAACTGGCGGTAGCCCTTACGGGGTCACTCACGTGGCACATACCAATCTGAAAAATTCACATCAATTGAGCGACGATGAGAGGTCACTGTGTGTGGCACAAGGCAAACGCTTGGCTTCATTTGCTCAACAACTTTATACACCTACTCATTTGGAGAATTAGAATGGCATCTGATACGCGCTTTTTTCGTTATTTAGCGCTCGTAAGCCACACCTTACTGATTGTATGGTTAGTGTTATGGCAATTTACCTTTACTAAAGTACACACCTATTCGCCTGCGTTCATTGTATTGATTTATCTATTGCCCCTGCTGTTACCATATCGCGGCGTGTTGAAAGGCAAACCCTATACTCATGCATGGGCGAACTTTGTTGTACTTTTTTACCTTATCCACGCTTGCACCGTAGTGTATGCAGTACCCGCAGAGCGTTGGTATGGCGTTGTTGAGTTAGTGCTTTGCACCACTATGTTTGTTGGCTGTGCAGCATTTGCAAGAAAAAGAGGTCGTGAACTTGGTTTGGGTATCAAAAAACTGAAAGAAGAAATGCAGGAAGAAAAAGAGTATTTCGAGCAACAAAAATAGTCACTTTACGAAGAGTTAGTTTGTTTACCGAATGCAGAGCGGCGTTCCATCACACACCCTGAGTGTAGGTTTGGGTGTAAACGTGAGCGAATACGTAACGATGGAAACGCTGCTCAACACAAACGGTTTCTTCCACAAAACAGTATTACTGAATACCTAACTCTCGCTTTACCATGGCTACCGACAATCGCTTTTGTTCCTGTAAGGAGCGTGTATCTAGCCGACCAAGCAGCGTCATTAAGCTTTTCAAATCTCGTTCATTGTGATGCAGAAGAAAATTAAGGGCTTGGTCAGATAACTTCAGTCCTCTCTCTATTGCTCTAAGGCGCACTGCCCTTTCTTTTCCATCATCGCCAAGTGGGTTGATATGATATATCACGCCCCACGCTAAACGTGAACGTAAGTCAGGCAGTGAGAATGCCGGGTTTGATGGACCTAAATGACTGGTACATAGTACTAACGTACCCTGGGTCTCAATAACTCTATTGAGTAGGTCAAATAACGCCTCTTCCCATTCTGCATCGCCGGCAATTGCATGAACGTTGTCTAGTGCAATTAACGACAAGTTCTCAAGTCCGTCAAAAATATCACGGGACCATGCTTTATAATTATTGAGGTTTAAGTACAAATGACTCACACGTTTATTTGCAAGTTGGTGGCACGCTGCAAATAGCAAATGACTTTTGCCTGTACTGGTCGAACCCAATAAAGTAACAAGGGGAAGTTTAAGAGATACTAGCTGTCCCAATGACGATGAGGTACGCCAGCGTGGTAAGGCATCGACAATATCAGTTAACAAAGTAACTGTTTCTTCATTACCATCACCCACGAAACTATCGAAGTTTTCATCAATGGGCAGTGTCACGGGTAAAGGTAATTGCATAAATAGTCAATTATTCCAATAGAAACTGAAACCTTCCATAGGTTGGCCGTAGGCATCAGTTACAGGTCTAAGTTTAGCTTCTAGGCCAACCGTGTTCATGAGATCTTCTGTCGTACCAATAAGTGTAATGGAAAACGTAGCGACGGTGCCTCGCTGAGCCTTAAGGTTCGCACTTTCAATCACGCTTAAGGTTCTAAGATAACGACTCAGATTTGCATAACTTTCAATCGTTCCGACATTAGCAACGGATATTTCAAGCGTTTCACGGTTCGCATTACTTATACCAACAACGGCGTACTGCGATGATAGATAATCCGCGTAGGCATCCGCTAGTGCGTTACCAAGTGAAGCGGGTGAATCATCATAAATACTGCCGTAACTTACGCTGTCGTTACTTATGAAAACCCAATCAAGCCCAAAATCTCCCTCTTCAGAGCGATTGGCATACGCTTCAAATTCGTCCATCGTAAAGGGGGTAAGTCCTGGTTTAACTGCATTCTCACTGCGTTCACTCATTCCGTCATTTGTGCCGGTGCGAGAGACGTCAGTTTGTTCATCTTGGCTATCACTTTCATAGTTAGCCTCTTCAAGAAATTCTTCACTATTGACCGTCTGATCTGCCACTGATTTGGATTGCGCACTGGTTTCGTTATCTAAATAGTTGTTGGAGTTAAAGTCAGCAACAACCTCAGCGTTGGGCAAGTCCGGAACAAACGAAGAATCGTTTTTGTAAACACGAGCGGCAATAATGTTGTCTACGCTATATCTGCGAGATGCCTCACGCACTGGCTCAACGAAACGGCCCCACACATCATAAGTGGTAATATTGACATTATCTGTTAAATCCATAAGAGGTAGGCTTATCGGTATTCCCCTCTCTTTTGCTGTGGCTCTAAGCGCCGCTGCGATTGGAAAATCCAAAGACTCGTCAATAATACGCTTATTTTCATTGTTGTCTTGCACCGCCAGCCATATGAGCGTCTCGGGCCTTCTATCGCCCCACAGGGGCAGCATTTCACGTTGTAGAATTTCACCCACTTTGGCGGTATCAAATTCAGCTACATAATAAGTTTGATTACCTTCATAGGAATAACGATATGACCGAAGTAACGACTGAGGTGAAGATAAAGCTGCTTTTACACCTGGATTGCTGAGAGAGTCAGTGGACCCAGACATCTTCAAAAACACCTCTCGTAATGCCTGTTTAGCTGCTTTTTGCTGAGCGCGAGAGCTTTGATCCTCAACGAGAATTTTCGCTTCATTTACCACTATTCGCTGGGCAGCGCTTGCAACAAATGAAGCGCTGACGAGAGCGAAAGCTATTGCAAACGTCACTAATAAAGAATGGTACGGTTTCATCAAATGGTCCGTCTCGGCGAGTGAGAATGTCCTACTCATTGTCAATGTATATGCTCCATCTTCGCTTTACTGTTGTTTCAACACTATTTGTCAGCAGTAAGTGTATTCTCTTTTATATTGCGTTTCATTTCACCCTTAAACCAACAAATATTTCAATCGACAGTGAGTTAAGGCGCTGCAGACTGACTTAACAACCTTTTCATCATCGAGGAAAACGGCATATCAGAGAAGACACCAAATTAGATATTTTATGCAGTGCGCTATAGCGTGAAGAGGATAATCTAAAAAAAGGCCATAAAATCACCGCTACAAATTGGACTTGTGTCAACTAACTGGTAGAATCCGCGGTTTTCTACCTCTTAGTTCCAAGGCCCAACCGTGAGCGAAAATAAAACCTCTTTAAGCTACAAAGACGCAGGCGTAGATATTGACGCAGGAAATCAACTTGTAGAGCGCATCAAATCAGTCACTAAAAAAACCCACCGACCTGAAGTAAAAGGTAATTTAGGTGGTTTTGGCGCGTTATGTGAGTTACCTACTAAATACAAAAAACCACTGCTTGTTTCTGGAACCGATGGCGTAGGTACTAAGCTTCGCGTGGCTATGGACGCGAATCGTCATGATGGCGTAGGTATCGACCTAGTAGCCATGTGTGTTAACGACCTCATTGTTCAAGGCGCAGAGCCGCTGTTCTTTCTGGATTATTACGCCACAGGCAAATTAGATATAGATGTTGCAGCGTCGGTAGTGACTGGTATTGGCGCAGGCTGTGAACTAGCAGGCTGTGCACTGATTGGTGGTGAAACCGCCGAAATGCCGGGAATGTATCACGGCGGCGACTACGATATTGCTGGATTCTGTGTGGGTGTTGTTGAAGCAGAAAACGTCATTGACGGAACAACCGTTAAGCCAGGGCAAAAGTTGATAGCCTTGGGCTCATCAGGCCCCCACTCTAACGGGTACTCGTTAGTGCGTAAAATTATAGAAGTGAGTGAAGCCGACGTTGATGCGGAGTTAAACGGCAAGCCTATTATCGATCACCTTCTTGAGCCCACACGCATCTATGTTAAGTCTGTGCTTACCCTGTTAGAGCAAATTAAAGTGAGTGCAATCTCCCATATTACCGGTGGCGGTTTCTGGGAAAATATTCCTCGCGTGCTGCCTAACGATGCAAAAGCGGTTATTGACGAAAGCACGTGGGAATGGCCAGAGATTTTTTCTTGGTTACAAACTCAAGGTAATGTCACCCGCCATGAAATGTATCGCACCTTTAACTGCGGCGTTGGTTTAGTGATTGTTGTTGACGAAGGCGATGTTGAGAGCTCACTAGACATACTCAAGAGTCAGGGTGAGAATGCATGGCTTATTGGTACTATCGAAGCAAAAGATAGCGACGGTGAACAAGTAGAGATAAACGGGTGAGCAGCACTGTGACAAAACTCTGCGTACTCATTTCTGGTAACGGTAGTAATTTGCAGGCGATTATCGATGCAATTGCTGCCGGCCGACTCAATGCCGTAGTGAGCGGCGTTATCAGTAACCGTCCAAATGCTTATGGATTAGAGCGAGCAGCAGATGCCGGTATTGACGCCATCTGTCTTGATCACACCGACTTTGACGACAGAGCCTCCTACGACGCCGCTTTAAGAGCGCAGATTGAGGCCTTCGGTGCAGATTGTGTGGTACTTGCAGGTTTCATGCGAATACTCACCCCTGAATTTGTTGATGCATTCGCTGGAAAATTAGTGAACATTCATCCATCATTGTTGCCTAAGTACAAAGGTTTACATACACATCAGCGTGCTATCGATAACGGTGACGAGGAACACGGGGTTAGTGTTCACTTTGTGACACCAGAACTCGACGGCGGCCCTGTTATTATTCAATGCAGAGTGCCAGTGTTTGAAGATGACGTTGCAAGCGACTTAGCTGAGCGTGTACAGGAGCAAGAGAGGCGTATTTACCCTCTTGTTCTGAGCTGGTTTAGCGCAGGCAGGTTATCGATGCGAGACAATAAGGCTATCTTAGATGAGCAAGAGCTTCCAGAAACAGGTTATGCGAACGAATAATGCGCTAGCAAAAAACGTATTAGCGACGCTATTTATCTTATTAAATGCGGTATCAGCGAATGCACTCGCTGATACATCGCTGACTATTGAGCCCTATAAAGCCACCTACACTGCATATAAGTGGGGTAACGATGTGGGCCAAGCCTCCATCGAGCTCTCCCAATTAGGCGAAGAAAAATATTCGCTTATTTATACTTCTAAAGTATCGAAGTTTTTCCTTTCTGATAAACGCAGTGAACACTCAATTTTTTTGATTAAGGGCGATGATATTGTACCGTCTGAGTACTATTACAGTCGCTCCGGCACCGGTCCAGATAAATCATTAGAAGTGTCTTTCAGTCATCAGGGTAACGGTAAAATAACGGTTGATAATGGCGATGCTTTAGAATGGGATGGTGAGTTTGATAATCAAATTTACCGTTTAGACTTAGCCAAACAACTGGCTAGAGGTGAAACATCACTGACTTACGACTTTATTAATTATCGCGGTCAGCGCAGGCAATACGGCGTTGAGGTTGTGGACAACGAAACGTTGAAATTACCCTATGGCGATTTAGAGACGGTGAAAGTTAAATTAATTCGCGATTCTAAAAAGCGCGAAACTTTTGCTTGGTTTGCACCTTCATTAGGCTATGCCCTAGTTAGATTACAACAATTTAAAGAAGGCGAAGAACAAGGTGATATCAAATTAAAGGCATTTGAAACGCTTTAGCCCATTGCTTCACAAGCGGTCAAACTTTGTTTAATTAGCTTTGGTAAACCGGTCTTGAAATGAGCTTTTTGGCCTACCTATTCTTCCCCCAAAAGCCGCTACCTGCGGCCTCTTTCCATCATTGCGCTCTTATTACTTAAATAATAGTAGACACTATCTAAGGGGCATGTCCCTATCGTCGCTGTGGGTTTTGATCTGAATTTTTCAGTAACCGCTATACTTTAATTAACCGCCTATTATTTACGCCGTGATTAGTAGATTATTCATGTAAAAATCTTGATCTTTCGGCCATTAAATAATAGGTTTAAGGCATGCTGGTCTGACCTCAAAATATAGTACAGAAAACATGGTCCTAGGCAACTAAATACAGGCAGGCAATGTTTCAGCGTTCAAAATTTCAGACAAGTGTATTGTTCTAGGCCTTTCAGGAGTGATGTATGGCAGATTTTATATGGTTTTTATTGGTCGTTGTGACACTAGCAATAGCTAGCTATCAGCGTACTACCTTGGTAACAGCGGTTGCTATGGGTGCAGGCGTCATGGTTTTAGGCACCTTTTTCGGTGACATCGGCCTCTTAGGCTGGGTAGTGTATTTAGCACTCACACTTCCTCTCACGCTGTCGAATATTAGACAACAGTACATCTCGAAAAAATTGTTGGCATTCTACCGCAAGGTAATGCCTGAAATGTCGAGCACTGAACAAGAGGCTATCGATGCCGGTACTGTCTGGTGGGATGGCGATATATTCAGTGGTAAGCCAGATTGGGACAAGCTACACCGCATCCCTAAAGGCCGTTTAACCGCAGAAGAACAGGCGTTCTTAGACGGACCATGTGAAGAAGTATGTTCTATGGTGGACGAATGGCAAATCAACCATAAAGACGCCGATCTGCCTCCTGAAATTTGGCAGTTCCTTAAAGATCATAAATTCTTCGCTATGATCATTAAAAAAGAATATGGCGGTTTAGATTTCTCAGCATTTGCTCAGTCTCGTGTTTTACAGAAACTGGCAGGTGTTAGTGCTGTCCTTTCAAGTACGGTAGGTGTGCCTAACTCATTAGGTCCAGGTGAGCTGCTACAGCACTATGGTACTAAAGAGCAACAAGACCATTATTTACCAAGACTTGCCGCTGGTGACGAAATTCCATGTTTCGCGCTAACGGGTCCAGAAGCGGGCTCAGATGCAGGCGCTATTCCAGACGTTGGTATAGTGTGTAAGGGCGAGTTTAACGGTGAAGAAGTGTTAGGTATGCGTCTTACGTTTAGTAAGCGTTATATCACCCTCGCACCAGTTGCTACAGTTATTGGCCTTGCATTTAAACTGAAAGATCCAGACGGCTTACTTGGCGATAATGTCGATCCAGGCATTACTTGTGCGCTTATTCCTCGTGATACGAAGGGATTGGAAATTGGTCGTCGTCACTTTCCACTGAATACGCCATTTCAAAATGGTCCGGTGAAGGGCAACGATATTTTCGTCCCTATTGACTACATCATCGGTGGGCCTTCAATGGCTGGTCGCGGATGGCGTATGCTGATGGAATGCTTGTCTGTTGGTCGTTGTATTACCCTACCTTCTTCTGCTGCAGGTGGTGCTAAATCAGTATCACTTGCTACAGGTGCTTATGCGCGAATTCGTCGCCAGTTCCGTATGCCGGTTGGTCATATGGAAGGTGTTGAAGAGATGCTAGCACGCATTGGTGGTAATGCTTACCTGATGGACGGCGTAACCCGCTTTTCTACGGTGGGTGTAGACCTTGGCGAGAAGCCTTCTGTTATCTCAGCGATATGTAAATACCATTTGACGGAAAAAATGCGTCAAGTCATGGACGATTCCATGGACGTTCATGGTGGTAAAGGCGTAATGCTTGGACCCAATAACTATTTAGGTCGTGGCTACCAAGGTGTGCCCATTTCAATCACGGTTGAGGGCGCAAATATTTTAACTCGCAACATGATGATATTCGGACAAGGCGCAATGCGCTGCCACCCATTTGTGTTGAAAGAACTTCAAGCCGCTGCCATTGAGGACAAGAAAGACGCACTTATTGCCTTCGATAAAGCCGTATTTGGTCACATTGGTTTTGCAGTAGCGAATACTGTTCGCAGTATTTGGTTCTCACTGACGAACGGAGCATTCAGCAGTGCCCCATTTACCGACGAAACAGCACGCTATTACAAACTAATGCAAGGTTACAGTGCAAACTTAGCGCTACTAACCGATGTGTCTATGGGTGTACTTGGCGGCGATCTTAAACGTCGCGAACGTTTGTCTGCTCGATTGGGCGACATTCTAAGCGGTATCTATATGGGTAGCACAACGCTGAAGCGCTTCGATGAAGACGGTCGTTTAAAAGAAGACCTTCCTCTTCTGCATTGGGCAATGCAAAACACATTGCACGATATAGAAACGGCTATCGAAGACTTCCTTGCTAACTTCCCTAACAGAGCCATTGCAGTAGTGTTACGCGTGATGGTACTTCCTGTGGGACGTCGTGTTGGCAAGCCATCAGATAAGACTGAACATGCCATTGCTACAATGCTTCAGACGCCGTCATCGGCACGTAGCCGTCTAGGTTATGGACAGTACCTAAGCCGTGAAGACGGCAGCCTATTCGGCGACCTTGAGCAAACGCTTGATGATGTGTTGCTAAGCGAGCCTGTGTTTGACCGCATTTGTAAGCATAAGGAAGCAAAACTTCCATTTACTCGTTTGGACGTGTTAGCAGATGAAGCCTTAGCTGAAGGTATTATTGATAAAGCTGAAGCTGAGTTACTGCACAAAACGGAAGCCGGAAGACTGCGCACGATCAATGTTGACGACTTTGACCACGAAGAACTTGTGGCCAAGATAAACTCAACAAGTACTGCGAAGAAGCGAAGTGGTAAGGCTGCATAGCTTGTTGCTGTAGACGTTTCGTTTTCTCAAGTTAGGCCGCATTACAGCGGCCTTTTTTACCTCTGCTTTAATGATTGTCCTTTATTTGAGGCATAAAAAAACCGAACATAAAATTCGGTTTTTTGGTAAGGCTACGCTAAATAAGCTGTGTCGTTACTTTGAATAAAAACCTAGCTAGCATTTGTTAGCTGAGTTGAAGTTTATCCATCAGCAATACCGCTTGTGTGCGAGTGTTAATTTCTAACTTGCGGAGTATTGCGCTAATATGCGCTTTAATAGTCGCTTCTGTGACATTCATCTCGTGAGCGATTTGCTTATTCATGAGACCTGCACGTAAATAAGACAAAACTTGAATTTGTTTTGGCGTCAATTCTCTAAACCTTTTAAGCAGGAGTTTAAGTTCATCATCCACTTTCTCTAATTGCTCACCTACGCCATCAGGTAACCACTTTTTGCCAGCAATCATATCAACAATAGCTTGAGCAATTTCTCGTGTTGCAGAAACTTTGGGAATAAAACCCTGAGCACCCAAACTCATTACCTGAGCAACAACTTCAACACCATCACTACCAGAAATAACACCAACGGGGATGTTTGGATATTGCTCTCTCAACGTAATTAATCCATTGAAGTACTCCCCACCGGGCATGTTCAAATCAAGAAGTACTAGCTTGATATCTTCAAATTCGCTAAGTCTATCTTGGGCAGTCTCTAAACTTTCCGCTTCAACGATTTGAGCATTTTCGAAATAAGGGGTAAGCGCACCACTCAATGCTTCTCGAAACAACGGATGATCGTCTGCAATTAAGATTCTAGTCATTAACGTACTACGTCCTTTTTATAATATGGGTATAGATTAATACTTTAGACTAGTTACTAAAACCCCTTAACCGCAAAAAACCTCTAAATTAAGTACATATTTTGCGTTTTGGTTTGGCATTTTCGTTTCAAACGGTAAAATTGAAAGCCTGAATTCAAAACCAAGGGAAACACGTGAAGAAACACGACAACATTTTTGCCACCCCGCTGAACAAAGTCACCGACTTTAAATTTGATGAATCTGTGGTGGATGTGTTTCCGGATATGATTCAACGCTCGGTGCCGGGCTACGAATCTATTATTCACGCTATCGGTGAACTTGCTGCAATGAAAGTAACCGTTGGTAGCCGTGTTTATGACTTGGGCTGCTCTCTTGGCGCCGCAAGTCTATCGGTGGCAAGAGCAACAGACAACAAATCCTGTGAAATTATCGGCATTGATAGCTCTGAGGCAATGGTAGAGCGCTGCAAGCGTATTGTGCAAACCTTTTCATTGCCAAACCCCGTTAGGGTTGAACAAGGAATGGCCCAGGATATTCAAATTGAAAACGCCTCTATGGTGATAATGAACTTCACTTTGCAGTTTATTCCCCCTTCGGACAGGGAAAGTCTGCTTAAACGAATTTTTGACGGCTTGAACCCTGGGGGCATATTGGTTCTATCTGAAAAAATTCGCCATCCTTCAATAGCTGGAAATGAGCTTCTAATCGACTTACATCACCAATTCAAGCGCAATAATGGCTACAGCGAGTTAGAAGTCAGTCAAAAACGTGCCTCGCTAGAGAAGGTTATGTTGACCGATACATATGCAGAGCATGAGCAAAGGTTAGGCAATGCCGGATTTGACGAGGTCGTAATGTGGTTTAAGTGCTACAACTTCACCTCTATTGTTGCCCTTAAGCGATAGGTTTAAAACCTCGAGTCACTTTTATCACTTTATCGGCACCCATCATTTCTTTTAGCTACACATGACGTTATCAACATTTTATACACTAAGAGCACAATGAGAACACAATGAGCAAATTAGCGCAGACATGGTTTAACGACTGCTATAAATCTCTGTTAGATAGCCCTCTTTCAGCGTGGCTTCAAACACTTCCTTCACAGCTCAACACATGGCAGCAACACAATAAGCACGGTGAGTTCGATAAATGGTGTCGACTTCTTGCAAAGTTGCCGCAGACATCACCCAGCACTATCGACTTGAACAGTAGTGTTACTATAGGTAATGCTGCTGATATTAATGAATACACCCAAAAGCAAATCAGCGGATTAATGAAACAATTTATGCCGTGGCGTAAAGGCCCGTTTTTCGTACACGATATTCATATTGATACGGAATGGCGCTCTGATTGGAAGTGGGATCGCGTGGTACCTCATATTGCGCCACTTAAAAACCGACACGTGCTCGATGTGGGCTGTGGCAGTGGCTATCACATGTGGAGAATGCTGGGTGAACAGGCTTCAGCGGTCTATGGCATCGATCCCACACAGCTGTTCTTAATTCAGTTTCAAGCCATTAAGCATTTTATTGGACAACAAAATATTCATTTTTTGCCTATCGGCATTGAAGATATGCAACCGCTTAACGCTTTCGACACTGTGTTTTCAATGGGAGTGCTCTATCATCGCAAAGACCCCATGCAGTTTCTTACTCAATTGAAAGACCAACTGCGCAGGGGCGGCGAATTAGTGCTAGAAACCCTCGTTGTTGATGGTGATGAAACCACAGTACTAATGGCAGGTGAGCGCTACGCACAAATGCGCAATGTTTGGTTTCTTCCCAGTGCGAATGCACTGATGGTGTGGCTAGAGCGCCTTGGATTTGAAAATATACGCGTGGTCGATATTAACCACACCACCCTTGATGAACAGCGCTCTACGGATTGGATGGAGACTCAGTCGTTGAAAGATTTTCTCAACCCAGCAGATATTACCCGCACCATTGAGGGATACCCTGCACCACAACGAGCCGTGATCGTCGCTAACAAAAAGTAATTTAGCTCATCTTTATGTTAATCGCTTTGTTGGCATAGATGTTGTAACCCTGACCAGCTATGGAGTGCTAATTCTGTATTGATTAGGGTAACAACATGGATATACATGGCTTTTTAACAGCCCACCATCTGCCAAGTAGTTATGCAGACACTGCACAAATGTGGTTCATTCCGCTGTGTAAACTGCTACTAAAGCACCAAGAAGGTGCAAGGAAACCTCTTATTGTTGGCATTAATGGTTGCCAAGGTTCAGGAAAGTCTACGCTCACCAGTTTTATAGAAACCTACTTAATATCTGAATACGATATGCGAGTAGTCTCACTTTCCATCGACGATTTTTATCTCGATAAAAGCCATCGCAACGCTCTAGCAATAAAAGTACACCCGTTGTTAAAAACTCGCGGCGTGCCGGGCACCCACAACATACCATTAGCCCTCAACACGTTTTCTATGCTTGAAAACGGCGAACGTACACTGCTTCCAAGGTTCGACAAAGCAACAGATAACCCCTTTCCCACATCACAATGGCCGGTAGTGGACGGTATCCCTGATGTCATCATTTTAGAGGGGTGGTGCGTGGGCGTCTCGCCGCAAGACTCATCATACTTAAAACAGCCGGTAAATGAGTTGGAAAGCGTTGAAGATTCATTGTGTACATGGCGCTCTTATGTGAACAGTGAACTATCCCGTGAGTATCAAACACTTTTCAGTAAGATAGATTACAGTGTAATGCTAGCCGTGCCCTCTTTCGACAGCGTACTACATTGGCGTTTAGAGCAGGAACACAAGTTGGCAAAAACGTCCAAAGGTGAAAAAGCCGGCATCATGAATGATGATGAGGTTGCTCGTTTTATTCAGCATTATCAGCGTATTACAGAGCATGCATTGCGTACACTTCCAAAAAATTGTGATACGGTTTTTTACTTAGACGAGCATAGAAATATCACACAACAGGATTTGAAGTAATGACAAAAACGCTTGTTTTCACCGACATGGATGGCACATTGTTAGACCATCACACTTACTCTTTTGAGGCGGCGAAACCGGCTTTAACTGCATTGGATAATAAGCAGATCCCCGTTATTCCAACCACCAGCAAGACCTTTGCAGAGCTCCAGCCACTCAGAGAGAAAATTAATTTAACAGGCCCATTTATTGTAGAAAATGGCGCTGCCATTTTTATTCCCCACGGATTTTTTAAACAAAAGCCAGCCGGTACGGTATGGGTAGACGGCTATTGGTGTAAGGCGTTCATATCAAGCAAAAACCACTGGATTAAGCTGTTAGAGAAAATTAGCGGTGATTTTGAAGGGAGCTACAAACAGTTTTCTAAAATGTCTATTGAAGAAATCCAAGACAGTACCGGTTTAGATGAATACTCAGCCTCCCTTGCCGCTAAGCGGCAGTTTGGTGAGCCCATTCTCTGGCAAGGACGTGATGACCAAAAACAAAAATTTCTTAAAGCTGTATCACACAGAGGCGCATTTCCTTTAGAAGGAGGCCGATTTATTCACGTTTCCGGTAACTGCGATAAAGGTCAAGCACTAATCTGGTTAGCCAAAGAATACCAAAGACAAAATGGTGTTAGCGTAAAAACCATAGCCCTTGGAGACGGAAATAACGATATTGCCATGCTAGAAGCGGCAGATATCTCAATACGAATTTTATCACCGGTAAATCCTCCGCCAACAGTAAAAAAAGAAGAGGTATATACCAGCACCCTCAACGGTCCAGAAGGTTGGACTGAAATGCTTACTCAATTGCTATCTTTATAATCAGGAGCACACATGGCTGATTTTTATCAAAACGGTGTTATCACTACTTTACATAACTTATCGCGCAGACCTACAGAAGACTTAGAGGCTGAACTTCTCCAATTTTCTAAAAAACGCCCGATGGCATTAATTTTGCCATCACTATTTTCTGAACTTGAAGGTGATGCATTACCTCATATCATCGACGAACTGACATCAGTACCCTATTTGGCTGAGGTAGTTATCGGACTAGACAGAGCCAATGAAAAACAATATAAACATGCGCTCAAATTCTTCGATAAATTACCGCAACACCATCGTGTGTTATGGAATGATGGGCCGCGCCTAAAAGCCCTAGACGAAGAGTTACAGGCACAGGGTTTAGCACCTAAAGAAATGGGCAAAGGAAGGAACGTATGGTACTGCATGGGTTACATACTGGCTTCGAACCGCGCTGAATCTGTCGCACTTCACGACTGCGATATTGTGACTTATGAAAAAGACTTACTTGCCAAACTGATTTATCCTGTTGCTAATCCCAACTTTAACTACGAGTTCTGTAAAGGTTTTTACGCCCGTGTCGCCGACGGTAAAATTAATGGTCGGGTATCTCGACTACTTGTGACCCCGCTTCTGAGAGCACTTAAACGCATCATGGGCGACAATGAATATCTCGAATTTATGGACAGCTTTCGCTATCCACTCGCAGGAGAGTTTTCATTCAGACGTGATGTATTAAACGACATTCGCATTCCTAGTGACTGGGGATTGGAGATAGGCGTCTTGTCTGAGATGCACCGCAACTATTCACATAATCGTTTATGCCAAGCCGATATCTGCGACATTTACGACCATAAGCACCAAGATTTATCACTGAATAATGATGAAGGCGGCTTATCAAAGATGTCTATCGATATCACTAAAGCCATTTTCAGAAAACTAGCGACTCAGGGCTATACATTTAGTAATGAGATGTTCCGCTCAATTAAGGCGACGTACTTTAGGATTGCACTCGACTTTATCGAAACTTACCACAACGACGCGGTAATGAACGGTTTAACGCTAGATATTCACAGCGAAGAAAAAGCAGTAGAGATGTTTGCGAGTAACATCATGAAAGCGGGTCAAAATTTCTTAGAAAATCCGATGGAAACGCCGTTTATACCAAGCTGGAACCGTGTAACAAGTGCGGTACCTGATATTTTAGAACGCCTACTTGAAGCGGTTGAAGCTGACACCGCAGAACATATGGAGAAATAACATGGCATGGGACCCTCTCTATGACAAAGTAAAACACCATTTAGAGACTATCTATGCCGATGTGTCGTTAGACGTGTCCTATGACACGCTAACGGAACAACTGCTTGCCGCTATCGGCATAACGTCGAGCAATGACATTGCTTCTCCTCAATCTCACCACAATTATTGGGATGAAGAAGATATTATCATGATCACCTACGGTGATAGCGTTATCCGTGAAAACGAGAAACCCCTGATAACGTTGAATAACTTCTTACATCAATATTGTAAAAACACAATAAATAATGTTCACATTCTACCATTTTTCCCTTATAGCTCAGACGATGGCTTTTCAGTCATTGATTATTCAACCGTTAATGAATCGCTTGGCTCGTGGGAAGACATAGAAGCCATAGCCAAAGACTACGGGCTCATGACAGACTTAGTGATAAATCACTGCTCGGCGAGAAGCGTCTGGTTTGACAACTTTATAAAAGGTGAAGGACCCGGTTCAGATTTTTTCTTTACCGCTGACCCGCAAGACGATCTTTCGATGGTAACTAGACCTCGTGTGTCACCGCTATTGCGAGAAACAGAAACCGCCGAGGGCACGAAACACGTGTGGTGTACCTTTAGCCATGATCAGGTTGATTTTGACTTCAGAAACCCAAAGGTACTGCTCGCCTTTGTGGACATTATCAAACTTTACATCGATAAAGGCACCAAGCTCTTTCGCCTAGATGCGGTGGCATTTCTGTGGAAAATAGTTGGCTCGAACAGCATTAATCTGTTTCAAACTCATGAAGTTGTCCGTTTACTAAGAACGCTGATTGAGCATGTTGATCCTTCTATTATTATCATCACAGAAACCAACATTCCAAATCGAGAAAACTTAACGTATTTTGGCAATGCGAACGAAGCGCATGCCATCTATAATTTTTCTTTACCGCCACTGCTAGTAAACACTTTAGTGACTGGCGATTGTACCTATTTGAAAAGCTGGATGATGAGTATGCCTCCGGCGCAAAACGGTACAGCCTATTTTAACTTCATCGCGTCTCATGATGGTATTGGGCTACGTCCAGCCGAAGGGCTGCTAGACGACGAAGAGATATCAGATCTCGTACACACCATGCAGAACTTTGGCGGTAAAATTTCGTGGCGAGCGTCTGATCACGGTAAACAAAAACCCTATGAGATTAACATTACCCTATTTGACGCTTTACAAGGCACCACAAAAGGACCAGATAAATTCCAAGTTGACCGCTTTATTTGTGCTCATTCGATTATGTTAGGTATGGAGGGTATTCCGGGGATTTATATTCATAGCTTACTGGGGACCTCCAATGACTATGAAAAAGTGGCAAATACAGGGCAAAATCGCAGTATTAACCGTCGCCGCTGGAATATTGATGAATTAGAGGCTCTGCTTGATTCACCCCACTCCCAACACCATAAAGTGTTGACACGGGTATCTCAGCTCATTCGTATAAGGAAAGCTCAACCAGCGTTTCATCCCAATGCAACTCAGTTCACCCTGCAGTTGGGTAATCAGATCTTTGGGTATTGGCGACAGAGTCTTGATAGAAAGCAAAGTATTTTCTGTGTAAATAACATTTGCGATGAAGAAAAAACCATTTTGTTATCAGACATCAATTTAATCGGCACTGACAACTGGATAGACTTGGTAACACGTGATGAAATTTGTCTTTCAAGCGGCTTTATTCAATTGAAGCCCTACCAGACATTGTGGATCAGCAACCAAGACTTTGAATAATTTATATCAGTAACTTTGCTTAAACGCTTGAGACTGGGGCCTACAATTCCTAGTCAAATAACAGTCAAGATAAGCGCCAAAAGAAGTGTTGGAAGATGTGCCGAACCCTATTACCAGAGGTGGTTTTCGGCACACTTTACTCACAGCACCAAATGCAAGCAGTCAATATGAACAGTAATCATAAACCGTAATGAACAGCATTTTATGAAACCTATAACCACTTTTATATTTGATTTAGACGGCACTTTAGTTGATTCAGTACCTGATTTGGCAGGTGCATTAAACAATGCGCTTGGCGATGTGGGTATGCCAACGTTTGATGAAGGCACAATCAGAAACTGGGTAGGTAATGGTGCAAGAGTGCTGGTTGAGCGAGGATTATCTGGCAACACCGACCCTAACACTCAGCAGTTCAAACCGATAAGCAACGAGTTAATAGACCATACATTTCAGCGTTTTTTATATCACTACGATTTAAATGTGTGTCGCGCTTCTACTCTCTACCCTCATGTTTATGACACACTCAGTGCCCTTTCACACAGAGGTTATACGCTAGCGCTAGTAACCAATAAGCCCAAAAAGTTTATCGCCCCCATTGTAGAAGCCTTCAAGGTGGAACCTTTTTTCTCTCTCTTGATTGGTGGTGATTCTTTAACGGAAAAGAAACCTTCACCCTTACCACTAAAACATGTTTGTAAAACACTGAACGTCAAAGCGAATGAATGCGTTATGGTTGGCGATTCAAAAAACGACATTCTTGCGGCAAATGCAGCAGGTATGCGAAGTATTGGACTTACTTATGGATATAACTACGGCGAAGATATTGGAGCGCACAACCCCAATTGGGTATTCGATGATTTCAGTCGTATTGTTTCAGTTATTCCTGGGCACTAATGAGATTGCGCTCTGCAAGGTCGACTATATTAAATAAAGGTTAAACGCCAATACATTAACCTTTGGTGTATAGCGTACTTTTTCTGTAGTATTCCCCGTTTATTTTTATCGTCGTTAACTTTTGGTATCGTCTATATTTGGCGACATTCATAATCTGTTTATTGGACCAAACGTTAACAATATCGTGCTATCGAGGAGTTATCGACATGTCATCTAGCTGGCTTTCATTGGAAGAGGCACTCGCAAAAGCGCTAGCAGCTACGCACACTGTTTCAGACGTTGAAAGAGTAAGCCTATTCAGTGCACATCGCCGTGTAGTGGCACAAGATGTTGTCGCTACGTTAGATGTACCGCCCTGGGATAACTCTGCAATGGATGGGTTTGCTATTAACGCAGGCTCATACCATCAAGGCCAAGCCCTTATCGTTCAAGGCATTATTACAGCCGGAGAAAAGGCCTCTACTCCGCTAGCCGTCGGTCATGCCTTCAAAATTATGACTGGCGCGCCTATTCCAGATGGCGCGAATGCAGTGATAATGATTGAGAACTGTGGCAGTGATGCCAACGGCAACGTGATCATTCATGAGGCCCCTACACCGGGTCAAAATATCCGCCCTCAAGCCAACGATATCACCAAAGGGCAAGTACTTATTAAAAAAGGGACTCAGCTAAGGGCAGAGCATCTTATGTTACTTTCCTCTCAAGGCCTGAACGAGGTGGTGGTTTATCGAAAATTACGGGTTGGTATTGTTGCCACTGGCAATGAATTGGCCGCCCCTGGCGAGTTGCGCGGCGATACGCAAATTTACGAGTCGAATCGTGTTGGTATCAGCGCCATTTTAAGTGACGAAAATGTAGAGGTTATCGATTTCGGCATCGTTGAAGATGATAAAGCATCTCTGGCTAAATTGTTTAATCAAGCGGCATCGAGTACTTCAGACTCTTCTAATAATAGACCCGGCCTAGGAACTCCCACAATAAGAACGGGAACGGGAACAAGAGCTAGTACAAATGCTAGCGCAGACAACAGTGTTGATATTATGGTGAGCAGCGGCGGTGTATCCGTTGGCGATGCCGATTATGTGAAAGATGTTATAGAGGCCATGGGCCACATCGAGTTTTGGAAAATTGCCGTTAAGCCTGGAAAACCTTTTGCACTCGGTAGACTTAACAATACCGTATTTTGTGGGCTTCCAGGTAACCCTGTTTCCTCCTTTGTGACCGCGAAGCTCCTTGTACTTCCCATCATCAGTAAAATGCAGGGGCGTCAAGATGGTCACACTGCGCTCACGGTAACGGCCACGCTGACAAAAGACATTAAGCGTCGTGCTGGGCGTCGAGATTACCAGCGCGCCACGATGAGTTACGACGACAATGGCAACGTAGTGGTCACGCCGTTTGAGACACAAAGCTCAGGTGTGATGACATCGATCACATCCGCGAATTGCTTTATGATCATCCATGAAGATATCAGTACGTTATCCATAGGTGATAAGGTGCCGGTGATGCCATTTGTCTAATATGTTTGCTTGTCCCGTTTGTGTGTCGCGATGTGCTCTTTACCCTTTGACACTGTATTTCAGGCGAACCCTTCTAAACAAAGCCACTTAGACAAGCCTTTTTTATCTACATTTTTTACCGTGAGAATAAACAGCTGTGAAAAGAAAACGCTTTATTATCGAAGCTAGAGACGTATTAAAGTTAGCCTGGCCGTTGCTCATTGCCCAGATTACGCAAATGCTCATGGGCGTCAGTGATACCATTATGGCAGGACGCTACAGCGCGACTGACATGGCTGCAGTGGCGTTAGGTTTTAGTATTACCATCCCCCTTCTTTGCTTCATTCAGGGTATTGCCCTTGCCTTACCGCCTATCATCTCAAGGCTACACGGCAATAAAAACATTGCAGGTATTGCTGATGCCAGTCAGCAAACCGGTTATTTAGTGTTATTTGTAGACTTAATCATCGCCGCGTTTATTCCCTTTACTGAAAACATCGTATCGTTATTTCCAATGGCACCAGAGCTTCACAGCATAACCGTGGACTACGTTATCTATGTATTTCTGGCTATGCCTGGCTTTGCTATCTATCAATGGTTGAGGAATTATTGCGAAGGACTAGGTAAAACAAAGCCCACCATGATCATTACCGTCATTGGCTTGATGGCAAACATTGTAGGCAATTATTTATTCATTTATGGCGTTGGCCCATTACCTGCCATGGGTGGTGCTGGCTGTGGCGTCGCTACTGCGCTGGTTATTTACACCATGCTCATTGCTACCTTTATTTACGTTCGATTTGCACCGGCTCTGCGAAAATATAACCTCTTCAATCAATGGTACCGTCCAAACTTAACAACCATTAGAAGAACCTTTGCTTTGGGCCTTCCTATTGCCATGACAATCCTGTTTGAAGTGACGCTGTTTTCTGCCGTTGCTCTACTTCTTGCACCCTTTGGCGCTACCGTAGTGGCAGCACATCAAGTCGCCCTTAATTTTTCTGCACTCATGTTTATGTTTCCCATGAGCATAGGCATGGCGGTGGCTATTCGTATTGGCTACCGCATTGGCCAAAAAAACCCTCGTCAGGCCAAAATAGCAGCGCGAAGCGCCATTTTAATTGGCTTTGTTACTTCTGCATGCACTGCCAGCTTCACCCTCATCGCTAAAGGTTTCATTATCAGCTTATACACAAGCGACGGCGAGGTTTACGCTATTGCCAATGCCCTACTTATCTATGCGGCGCTTTTCCAGCTCTCAGACGCTGTACAGGTAATATCGGCCAATGCACTACGAGGATATAAAGATACCACAGCCATGTTTATCATCACCTTTGTGTCATATTGGCTTATTGGTCTTCCTACTGGCATTATTTTGGGAAGAACCGCATGGCTGACTAACGAGCCAATGGCTGCGGCTGGTTTTTGGATTGGGTTTATTGTTGGATTAAGTGCCGCGGCAGTATTACTGGGAGCCAGGCTGCTTTACATTCAACGTTCAACCAACGTGCTTAAAGCGTAAACAACGGACAAGCGATTAACCCGTCATTTACAGATAAATTCATAGCAACGGTGTAGAAGTTTTTAACCAATCAGCTAGCAATGAGCCCTTTCACTATTAACAGTAAAAGGGCTCATTGCTATTTTACTACCGCTTTCTATGCGCTATCCAACACGATATTCACTATCTGCTGATTATCGAGTACGACTCAGTCCTTTTATGGCGTCTGTCAGACCTTCCAACGTCAACCCATACATTTTCTCTTCCATAATTTCACGCATAATTTTGATAGACGAGTAATAAGGCCAATAATTTTCAGCCTGAGGATTGAGCCACACCGCGTTATTAAAATGGTTTAACAGCCTTTGCATCCATGCACTGCCTGGCTCTTCATTCCAGTGCTCTACACTGCCGCCAGGATAGGTAATTTCATAAGGCCCCATAGTGGCATCCCCTACAAAAATCACTTTATAATCTTTGCCGTATCGATGAATAATATCCCATATTGAAATCCGTTCTTTATTACGGCGCAAATTATCTTTCCACACTTCTTCATACACGCAGTTATGAAAATAAAAGTATTCTAAGTACTTAAATTCAGACTGCACCGCTGAAAACAGCTCTTGAGTGGTTTTTACATGCGGGTCCATAGAGCCTCCCACATCGAAAAACATCAATACCTTTACTGCATTGTGTCTCTCAGGTGCCATATGAATATCAAGCATGCCCCCCTTCCTCGCGGTTTCACCAATGGTCGTTCTTACGTCAAGCTCTTCACTGGCACCTGTGCGAGCAAATTTACGCAGCTTTCGAAGGGCAACCTTAATGTTTCGCGTACCTAACTCTACATCGGAAGACAAGTTTTTAAATTCCCGCTTGTCCCAAACCTTTGCTGCCGAGAACTTGCGATTGCCTTTTTGGCCAATGCGAACGCCCTCAGGGTTATCGCCATACGCGCCAAAGGGTGACGTACCGCCGGTGCCTACCCACTTATTTCCACCTTGATGGCGCTTCTCTTGCTCTTCTAAACGTTTTTTAAGGGTTTCCATGAGCTCATCAAGGCCACCAGCTTGACGAAGGGCCTCGCGCTCTTCAGCGCTTAAGTTCTTCTCAAGTTCCTTACGTAACCATTCCTCAGGGATCTCTTTACCGAATAAGTCAATTGACTCAACACCTTCAAAGTAATGAGCAAAAGCTCGGTCGAACTTATCGTACTGAGTTTCATCTTTTACCATGATGGTGCGCGACAAACTGTAAAACGCTTCAATATCGGCATACACCACGTGCTTTTCCATTGCTCTGAGTAAATCAAGCAACTCGCGAAGGGTTGTTTTAACCTGATATTTTCGTAGCGTGAAAAAAAACTGAATAAGCATTAGCGTCTCGCCATAAAGGCCAGTTTTTCGAACAGGTGAATATCTTGCTCATTTTTCAACAATGCACCATAAAGTGGTGGGATAGATGCTTTCCCATCTTTATTGTGCAGGGCCTCAGGTGGAATATCCTCAGCGACCAGCAGCTTAAGCCAGTCAATTAACTCAGAGGTCGATGGCTTTTTCTTAAGCCCTGGCACATCACGTAAATTGAAAAATGCGCCTAATGCCTCGCTTAGCAAATTCTTCTTAAGATCAGGGAAGTGAACATTAACAATCTCTTCCATATCTTCAGGTGTTGGAAACTGAATATAGTGGAAGAAACAGCGACGCAGGAAAGCGTCGGGCAATTCTTTTTCATTATTAGACGTAATAATAACGATGGGACGCTGAGCGGCGACAACGCGCTCTTGAGTCTCGTACACATAGAACTCCATTTTATCGAGCTCTAGCAACAAATCGTTTGGAAACTCGATATCGGCTTTGTCTATTTCATCAATGAGCAGTACCGGGCGTTTTTCGGCCGTGAATGCTTCCCAAAGTTTGCCTTTAACAATATAGTTTTTAATATCGTGAACACGATCGTCTCCAAGCTGTGAATCACGAAGACGGGAAACCGCATCGTATTCGTACAGTCCTTGCTGAGCTTTCGTCGTCGATTTGATATGCCATTGGATAAGCTCAGTGCCTAAGCTTTCAGCGAGCTCTTCAGCAAGCATCGTTTTACCTGTGCCCGGCTCGCCCTTTATTAATAAAGGACGCTCTAGGGTTATTGCTGCATTTACAGCAAGCTGTAAGTCCTTGGTTGCGATGTAATTAGACGTGCCACTAAAAGCCATTCTTCTTATACTCCGTTTAATTCTTCGTCTTCATGTATTTTAACAATAACATATAGCTAAAAAACACTTTGCATTTTTACGTTTGGGGCCAATGATATAGGGGTATAAAGAAATCCCCAAATTCAGGCTATGAATTATTAACTATTAAAAAGGTCGTACCGATCACGACAGTTGGGATTTGCTTACGAATCAGGAACGAGTTAAGGATTAGAAATGAACGTATTTGACGACAATTCTCTTGCGATTGGCCGTACGCCATTAGTGAAATTAAATCGCGTTACCTCTGGTAACGTGTACGCAAAAATAGAGTCTCGCAACCCAAGCTTCAGTGTTAAGTGCCGTATTGGTGCAAACATGGTATGGGATGCAGAAGAGCGCGGCGTGCTGACCAAAGGTAAAGAGATCGTAGAGCCCACGAGCGGCAATACAGGTATTGCTCTAGCGTTTGTTGCGGCTTCACGAGGCTATAAGATAACACTCACCATGCCAAGCAGCATGAGTTTAGAGAGACGTAAGCTACTTAAAGCATTAGGCGCAAACTTAGTGCTTACTGAAGCGCCAAAAGGCATGAAAGGCGCTGTTGCCGCTGCACAAGAAATTGTTAACTCAGATCCTGACAAGTACGTGTTATTGCAGCAGTTCGACAATCCAGCAAACCCAGCTATCCATGAAAAAACCACGGGGCCTGAAATTTGGGAAGACACCGATGGTAAAGTCGATGCTTTCGTCGCTGGCGTAGGTACAGGCGGCACCATTACCGGTGTAAGTCGTTACCTTAAAAAAACCAAAGGTAAAGCCATTACCTCTGTTGCGGTTGAGCCAACTGACTCTCCTGTTATCACCCAAGCACTTGCGGGTGAAGAGTTAACCCCAGGCCCACATAAAATTCAGGGTATTGGTGCAGGATTCATCCCAGGCAACCTTGACCTAGATCTTATCGACGAAGTTGAGCAAGTCTCAAACGAAGAATGTATGGAAATGGCACGCAAGCTAATGACCGATGAAGGCATATTAGCGGGTATTTCTTCTGGTGCAGCGGTTGTAGCAGCCAAGCGTTTTGCAGAACGCCCAGAAAACAAAGACAAGATTGTTGTGGTTCTTCTCGCTAGTGCAACAGAACGTTATTTAAGTAGCCCAATGTTTGCCGGTGCCTTCGATGAGCAAGAAGAAGTGCAATAAAAGACAAACCTACTGCGGGCTAACCACGCAGGGTGTCGCTAGGACTAACCTGTTTTAATAGAAAACACGCTTTAGTGGAAAGCATGCTTTAATGAAAAAGGCAGAGCACGCACTTTTATTGAAAACAAAAGCGAGAAACTTGAAAAAGTTTCTCGCTTTTTTTGTTTTGCATTTCGTTTAGCCGCCACATTTTTGGTATTCTTGCAGTCAGAGATGTTGGACAGACTAATTTACGCGCTAGATAGTGTGTGCATAGCCTTGAAATTAATGCCCTTAAAATTAAATGCCCAGGAGGCTGAAAGAATGAACGCTAATAAGCTGTATATCGTGTTCTGGCTAACCGCTTTGCTAGTGCTAAGTGCATGTGGTGAGAAGGAAAAGGGAATTGGACGCTACGGCATGCTTGATGAAAGTACACCTGAATACACGGCCGTCGCCTTTTTAAACAGCGTGTATGAGGATGATAGTCTTGATAGAGCTATTTCACTATCTAGTGAAAAGATGACTCGTATACTTAAACGCTACCACACCAATAGAAACGTTCAGCGGCATCTTCTCAATTTAAAATACGACACTGTAATCGTAACACCTCAAACGTCTGGCAGTTTAGGCAGAACTGAATTTGCGGAAAAATCTACCATTACCGTCTTTCTAAGCGGCATGTATGGCGATGATAAAATTGAAAAATTGCGCAGCTTAGACCTGATTAAAGAAGACGGTGACTGGAAGATTAACAAGATTCATCCCGATACCTACTTGTAAGTAATATATACCCTGCCAGAACAATAGCGTGCTATCTGATGGATAACACGCGCTCTAGATACACCTAATTGATTAAAATAAGAGAAGTTTGCGGTGGTGTTAGAAATCTAGCACCATCCTCTTCTATAACCACCATATCTTCTACTGAAATAGTCTTGGTTGTTTGATTTTTTCTTTCATGTAAAACGGTTGATGAATCGTCATTATGTTCTGAATAATACCAACTAAAAAAACCATCAAAAGCAAAGGTCATGTGTCTGTCCAATAGTTTATCGGATGCGGGCCTCACTCCCAAATTGGGCCCGACATCGTGCGCCACATAACCCACTGGGTGACCCGTGCTCCACATCACTGGTAGTGAGCCTGATTGCTGCATTACTTTTTGCTGCGCTTTGTGAACGGTATTACCCGTGGAACCAGGGGTCATGGCGTTAAATGCTGCATTGCGACCATGAATTGCACTTGCCCAGGCATGCTGGAGTTGCTCCGGTGGTTGTGCTTCACCCTCTTGCAACACATAGGCAAAACGTTGAATGTCAGTGACCCACTGCTTAAAAACGCGTATACCGAAATCTATTTGTATTACATCCCCTCGCTGAATAACCCGATTAGTAGGGTGTGAATGCCCTCTATCTGGACCGGAATTAACCGATGGGTTTTGACTAGGGGCCCAACCATCGCCAACTCCCGCGTCTGACATCTTACGCTTTAAGAATTGAGCAATATCTAGGTCGGTGGTCTTTCCTGGAATGACGGCTTGATAGGCTTCATACTCCCACCTTGAGGTGATAGCAGCGGCTTTCGCCATTATCTCTACTTCTTCCGGTAACTTTCTCGCAAGCCAATAATAGATAGCATCTTCAGCGCTTATAAGTGATACATCAGTGCCTGTAAAAGCGTCGTTAAGAGCGATATATTGTGAATGGCTTAGTCCATCAGCAAGTGGGTTAACGGTAAAACTATTGATCCCAATTTGGCCTTTCGTATTCTGCGCAGTGAGATACGATGATGCCGCCTCTATCGCACTTTGTGATTTATCTACGTCGATTACAAAGTCAAATGTACCTAATTCTTTTAGCGCCGTTGACTCACTCATTGGTGAAAATATCCGTGAAGTCACTTCGTCGGATTCACTATCTTTACTAAAAAGAACCACCGCTGTGCCGCCTGCATTTTCACAACCTACATGATTGGCTAAGGGATCATTGTTATTCTCACGGCATATAATTAACCAGTGGTTCAAGTTTGCTGCAGCCATTGCGCCGGGCAATAGCGTGCTAATGCGCTTTTTACGTATTTCAAGCCAGGGCGATGGCGAATTGAAATACTCAATGTATCCTTCTACCTCCTCAGAAGAAGGTATGGCATTCACGGCATTGGGTTGTATTGCATAGGACTTTTCAGATAGCAGCTTTTCGTCGCTGTTGGTTTGGCCATAGGCATTTTTATAGAGCCCCCCGCTCACTAGTACCATCAATACCAGCGGTATAAATCGTTTGTGCGTAATCATTATTCTTTTCCTTTTATTACGTATTGAAAGTTGAGTTCTACATTTAAAAACTCAGACCTGACGTTCATTGCTAAACGCTATTACCAAACACAGATCAAGGCGCCTTTGACCTGATTGAATAAATGTATTCTTTGCTTGGTTTGCTTGTTTATACCTGAGACAATAAATGTTCATTTTTTAAAGCGACGATCCTATGAAACTTCTAGTTCGCAATCTTGCGAGAACGACCACAGAACAAGAAATTCTTACTCTTTTTTCAGCCCACGGCACGGTAAATGACTGCAGCCTTGTACTAGACAAAGAGACCGGCCAATCAAAAGGTTTTGCCTTTGTTGAAATGGCTGATGCTGACGAGGCTAACAGTGCCCTGAAAAGTCTTCATCACACTACATTGGCAAGCAATAAAATACGGGTAAAACTGGCCCAAGACTAAGGCGTCTAATACATACGCCTCTACGATATGACTTTGGCACATTGAGTATCTGAACACGCTTTGCTTTCGGCATCCCCCCAGGCTATTACGTTCAGCGAAACAAGAGCAAGTGAGTTTTAGATACTCGGGGATCTGAGCTCTATAGCTTTATTGCCAATAAGGCTGGCTAAGCCTGCCACCGATACTTCCCATTGAGTGTTTTCGCTGTCTTTAATGGCAACAGTAGCTAAAATACGTGAAACACATCCCATTGCTCGCCCCTGCTCAAAGACGAAGTTGAAAGTTGAATTCGTCATAGTGTGCGTACGCTGGTGTTTGCTGCAATTTTCACTGCTACTCGCTTTAGAACCAATCTCTTTAATTCCAATCTCTCCAGCGCAATGCTTAGCTAAATAGCAGGCCAAGGCACCACTGGCACTTCCTGTGGCCGATTCTTCTGCGATCCCTAGCAAAGGGGCGAAGTTTCGACAACTCGCGGTGAGGTTAGACGGGGGTTCACAAAGCTCGAAGGCGTGAATGCCAACTGCATTATGCTGTTGGCAAAACTCAGTGGTTTTATCTGCGTTTAGGTCAATTTTACTTAAATACCCTGGTGGCACCGCCACAATAATATCCGGTAACCCAGTAGAAACGACTTCAATGGGGAGATGCGTAGATGCCAAAATATCAGGTGCAATTCCAAAGAGTTCGGATACCTCTTCATAGGTAATGCGTTGGATAAACTCTGGCGACTTCTGCCCCATAACCACATTACCTTCACCCGTGATGCTCACGCCCAGCATTCCCGCTTTTGTGCGTTGTGTATAGTCCCCTGCTGGTAATATTCCTTTTTTAAACATCAGTGAAAATGCGGCGAGAGTGGCATGGCCGCAAAAATCAACTTCACCAGTGACGGTAAAAAATGACAGCGCTACGTCAGCATATTCGTCTTTAGATACAAAGGCAGTTTCAGAATAGCCAACCGCCTGAGCAACCTTCAGTTTTTCTTCATCAGACAAGCTATCTGCATTTAACACTACCCCCGCAGGGTTTCCGCCTCTATCAAAAGCAGTAAACGCATTGACCAAATGCACCTCAATTGTCTTCATTTGGCATGTCCTCTTTTCAAAATAGGTGCCCACAAACAAGGTAACCAAGCTACAAAAAAAAGCCGAAGCAATAGTTGCCTCGGCTTCTACGATGGGAATTTGTTTAAAGGCTGCTCATATCCTGAACCGTTACAGGTCCAATATCAGCGGCTTCTACTTCCGCCTTAATTTTCTCAGCATCACCAATAATTAACCATGTAAGCTTACCAGGTTGCACAACTTGTTTAGCTGCGCTATTTAAGTCATCAAGTGTTAAGCCATTGTATTTTTCTACCAAGCTTTCTGGATAGTTAAATTCGCGATTAAACCGACTGCTTGACAATAAGCTACCTAGTACAGCATCTGCTGTCTCATACTGTCCGGGTAACGAACGTACCTGATCGAGTCGGGCTCTGTTCAATTCCATTTCAGTAGGCGGGTTGTCACCAAGATAGCCGTTAAGCTCTTTTTTAAGTTCTTCTAGCGACGCGCCAGTCTTGTCGGTTTGCACTGGTGCATAAACCATGTAAGGCCGTTGTCCACGAGCTTCTTGCAAGAATGTGTAAGCACCGTATGCCCACCCTTTATCTTCGCGAAGATTCATGTTTACCCGTGCGGTAAATGCGCCGCCGAGCGTTTCGTTCATTGCGTTAATCGCGATGTTATTTTCAACACCCGTTGGCGGTGCAAGGTGTGCGGCAAGAATAAGTGACTGCTGTGACCCGGGACGATCAATAATGATGGCTCGGCCTTTTTCAGGCAGCTGTGCTTCTGCAATCTGCTTAGTCCCTTTTTCACCAGACACTTTCCATTTACCAAACTCTTTTTCTAACATTGGTTTAATATCGCCAAGGGTTGTATCACCGACAACAAAAATGGTCGCATTGTCTGGGCGTAACCAGGTATTTTTAAAGTCGATTAAATCGCTGCGCGTAATTGAAGTCACATCAGGCGCCGTACCTAAACCTGTGAAAGGTATGCCATAGGCATGATCATCACCGTAAATCAATGGTGGCAACAGCGTAAGCGCAATACTTATTGGGCGTGTCATCTGCTGTGCAATATTACTTAATATCAATGTGCGTTGACGCTCTATTTCTTCTTTGTCAAACGTTGGGTCTTTGAGAATATCGCCAAACAAGGCAAGTGACTCCTCCATATTCTCTTTGAGCATCGACATACGCACTGTTGTCGTATCTAAATTTGAGCCGCTATTCAGGCTTGTGCCTAGTTGCTCAAGCTCAGCAGCTAATTCAAGGGCGTCGTAGCGACCTGCGCCTTCATCAAGCATACCCGTTGCAAAGCTTGCTAAACCGAGTTTACCGCCCGCATCAGCGGCATAACCTGCGTCGAACTGAACAGCAACGTTAACAAGCGGAACCGTAGAACGTTTTGCGAAAACTACATTGATACCATTAGATAATGTGGTTTTGGTCACTTCTGGAAATGTGAGTTGTGTTTCAGCAGCAATATCAGGAAGCCCAGAACTGCGGTCGACGCCATCGCCACTAGCAGCATGCTCTTTAAATGGCACAAAGGTAATCTGGTGCCAACCATCGCCTAACCATTCATTAGCCGCCGCTTTAACTTTCTTGGGTGTTGCGTTAGCCAGCTCTTTTAGCTCAGTTTTGAAATAAGTAGGGTCCCCTGCAATGAATTCACCCGTTGCCAACCTGTCAGCTTTGCCACCAAAACCGCCAACTTCTTCAAGCCCTCGGATAATCGAGGCTCGACGCTTTGTTGAAACCAGCTTAACCTCTTCTTTTGTTGGTCCCTTGCGCAAGAATTCTTGGATAATTTTATCCATCTCGCGCTCTACTTTTTCTACATCTTCGCCTGCAGCCACATCAACACTTAGACCAAAGATGGAGGCGATTTGCAGTTCGTAGTTAAATACTGACGCATCAGTAGCAATCTGTTGGTTATAAACCAACTCTTTGTACATGCGAGAGTTTTTACCATCGCCCAATACACTGGCGGCGATCAACAAGTCTGTAGCTTTTGCGCTTTTGTTTTCTGGAGACACCCACAAGCGAGAAATACGCGTTTGCGGCACTTTATCCTGAATAATTTCCCGTGTATTTGCAGAGCGGCTTGGGATCCAAGATTGCCATTTAGAAAGTGACGGACCAGGCTCGATATCACCAAAGTATTTGTTCACCATGGGTTTTGCTTCTTCAGCGTTAATATCACCGCTTAGCACGAGAATGGCGTTATTCGGACCGTAATATCTATTAAACCACGATTTCACGTCGTCTAAAGACGCTGAGTTTAAGTCATCCATCGAACCAATAACATCGTGTGAGTAAGGATGTTCATTGGGAAACAGGGCTTTAACAGCATGACCTAAAAACGCCCCGTATGGCTGGTCTTCTCTTTGGCGCTTTTCGTTTTGCACTACACCGCGCTGTTCATCAAGTTTTTCTTGCGTGACTGCGCCTAGTAAGTGCCCCATACGGTCTGATTCCATCCACAGAATTCGGTCTAACGCTGGCGTGGGAACCGTTTGAAAATAGTTGGTGCGATCAAAGTTTGTTGTTCCATTTAACCCAGTAGCGCCAGCTTCTTGAAGAGGGCCAAACCACTCGTCATCGTAGTTTTCGGTACCGTTGAACATGAGGTGTTCAAAAAGGTGGGCAAACCCAGATTTACCCTCTGGCTCGTCCTTCGAGCCCACTTTATACCAAACCGCCACTGCGACCACGGGAGCTTTGCGATCTTCGTGAACGATTACGGTAAGACCATTATCAATAGTAAACTTTTCATAGCTTATATCAATATCGTCGTTAGCTACCACGGGGGATATTCCTACCAGGGTAATAGCGACAATACTCAGACATTTTTTAGAAATTTGCCTGGAAAAATGTTTAAACACACTCATAAAATATTATCCTTATTTTTATGTTTGCAACACGTTTATGACTTTATTCGTAATTTATTCGTAGGTTAGTTAGTAGGTCAACACATCAGTCTCTGACGCCAGCTTTTGACGTCAGTTTTGGTCGTAAATTCTAGTTATGACTTCGAGGTGTTAAACCTTTCTTGGGGCGGCAAAAATACAGATAGTGCCCACCATCTAAAATAAGGTAGCCTTTCAACAGCGGTAACGCAAAGGACTAATAAAGATTAATCGTTACAAAACGTTAAAGCACGATGCAACGTCAAGCAGTAGCCGCTTTTGTGGCTCGAGACAAATTGGTACACCCCTTCACTTTATTATTCTCAACGTAGGGGGTTTGATGCGTGATTATCCTTACTGCAGAAGCTTTTTTACGAGCCTTTTTAGGAGCTCTTTGGGGAGCTGTCGGCCTTTACTCGATTAATCTCTCGGGTGGTATAGAAGAACGCTATGATGGCGCTTAATATGACCACAGTCACTATGGTGTAGAACATGGATACCATGGGGTAGCCCCACATCACAATAAGCACATAATTTATCGAAGCCGGCACAATAAGCTGTCGGGCAATCCCAAGATACATCGGAAACATTGGCTTTTGCATAGCCTGTAAAATAGCCACACTCTGAAACAGAATAACATAAGCATAAAACGCTAACGTATCAATTCGAAGGTACGTTACGCCCGTATTTTTAATGGCACTGTCGTCAGTAAAAAAACCCATTGCCATTGGTGATAAAAAATACATCACCGGAATAGACACAACGGCCATAAAAAAGCCGATTAATAGTCCTTTGCGGTAAGTCTGGCCAACTCGGTCGTAATAACCCACGCCCATGTTCTGTCCCGCAATGGCCATTACTGCGCTGTTTAGCCCTAATGCTGGCAGTAAAAGTACTTGCTCAAGACGAAGCCCAACGGTGTAACCTGCCACGTGTTCGCTGCCAAATTGGCCAATAAGCGCAACAGTGATAAATCCACCTAAAATGATTGTGAGCATATTAAAACTAGCGGGTAATATTTGTTTTAGTAGCTCATGCCAACGCTTTTTATCGAAGGTGGGCATGACCGATATGTTTAGACGCTTCACAAGCACGCGAAGCAGGTAAAAGGCAGTAGCACACTTTATCACTACGGTAGCCAGTGCTATACCGCTTACCCCTAAATCAAGGCCGAAGGTAAATAGCGGATTAAGGCCAAAATTCGCAACAAAACCAATCATGAGGGCATTGCGATTAGATTTTGTATCTCCCAGTGCCATTAACGCACCAGCTGCGCCAAACGATAAGGTGAAGCCTACGGTGCCCGCTAACGTTACCCATAAATACTCCATCGCCAATGGTTCAATATGAGGCTCAGCACCAAGCAACACCACCAAAGGTCGCGCCGCAAAGTAACCCAAAATACATGAAAGTGCGCTGAAGGCAATGGCAATACCGCTTACGTTATCGAGCCACCCTTTAACTTCATGAGTCTCTCCCCGTCCGGCCCCGGGCGCAATCATTGCAGACGCACCGGTTTGGATACCAATACCGATAGATAAGAGTAAAAAGAAAACACTAGAGGCAATAGATAGGCCGGCAAGAGCATCATCTGATAAATAACCAGCAAACCAGGTATCGGTAAGGTTATACAAGGTGTTGAAGATCATACCCGTCGAGGCAGGGACAGCCAGCCGTAACATATGGGCAAATATGGAGCCTTCCGTCAGCGATGGTTCAGATTTTTTCAAGGTTTCTTGCATTAAGCTTCTCCAGCTATGTCGAAATTGCGCAGTGACATACGATTTTCAAGCTTATTGGAAGAATTTTCCCCACATCGACAGCAAAAATCTGTACAGCAAAGTTAGTAATACAAGAATTACGTGATTTGTAGGTTTTAGTTTAATTTATGAGACAACAGACTCGTTGCACTGCCGCCTCAATGGTATGGAGATACTTAATGGAAAAGAAACGTTTATTTATTTTGCCTATTTGCTAACTTTTCTAATTGTTCATCAGAAGCCGGCAGCTGGTGATTTTTTTTCCACTGAGAATAAGGCATCTTGTAAACCACTTCACGTGCCGCGTCATAATCTATTTCAACGCCCTTATCGTTTGCAGCAGCTGTGTACCACTTTGCTAAACAATTACGGCAGAAGTCAGCCAGAATCATTAGGTCGATATTTTGCACATCTTTGTTGGCATCAAGGTGCTCTACTAAGCGACGAAAAACTGCGGCCTCTATTTCAGTTTGCGTTTGTTTATCCATTTTTAATCCTTAGCGGTAAAACTCATTTTCAAAAAACAAAAAAGGGAGCCAAGCTCCCTTTTTATAACATTTTTTTCAACGTCGTTGTTTAACTGCGATATTTACCGCATTTAAACATACTTACTCTGCGTCGTCAGACTTTGGAGCAGGTCTTTCTAGAAGTTCTTTAATGCTTAAACGTACACGGTTTTGGCGATCAATTTCCATAACCTTAACGTCAACCATTTCGCCTTCTTTAAGGTAATCAGTTACTTTGTTCACTCGCTCATGAGCGATTTGTGAAATGTGAACAAGGCCTTCTTTACCTGGAAGTACCTCAACGAAAGCGCCGAAGTCAACGATGCGGGTAATTTTACCGTTATAGGTTTTACCCACTTCAATTTCTGCTGTCACTTGCTCAATCTTAGCAATAGCGATTTCTGCTTTCGCACGCTCTGTTGCAAAGATCTTGATAGTACCGTCATCTTCAATTTCGATATTGGTATCAGATTCTTCAGTAATTTGACGAATCATTGCGCCGCCTTTACCAATTACATCACGAATCTTGTCTTGGTCAACTTTCATGGTGTAAATGCGCGGAGCAAATTCACTCAGCTCTTCACGGTGACCGCCAATGGCTTCATCCATCACTTTTAAGATATGCAAACGGGCTTCTTTCGCTTGCTTAAGCGCAATCTGCATGATTTCTTTAGTAATACCTTCAATCTTTATGTCCATTTGAAGTGCAGTAATACCGTCAGTAGTACCCGCAACTTTAAAGTCCATGTCGCCAAGATGATCTTCATCACCAAGGATGTCTGAAAGTACAACAAAGTTTTCGTCGCTCTTCACTAGACCCATTGCAATACCTGCAACTGATGCCTTAATAGGAACACCAGCATCCATAAGCGCAAGTGACGTACCGCACACTGATGCCATAGATGATGAACCGTTAGACTCAGTGATTTCAGATACGACACGTACTACGTACGGGAATTCTTCTTCACTTGGCATAACCGCTTGGATACCACGTTTCGCTAGACGGCCGTGGCCAATCTCACGACGCTTTGGAGACCCAACAAACCCCGTCTCGCCTACACAGTATGGAGGGAAGTTGTAGTGAAGCATGAAACGACTGTCGCGCTTGCCTTGAAGCTCGTCAATCATCTGTGCGTCACGTTCTGTACCTAGTGTTGCAGCTACGATTGCCTGTGTTTCACCACGTGTAAACAACGAAGAACCGTGAGTACGTGGAAGAATGCCCGTGGCTACGTCGATAGCACGGATCATCTTAGGGTCACGACCGTCTATCCGAGGTGCACCTGAAAGAATACGTGAACGTACTACGTCAGATTCAAGGTCGTGAAGAAGCTCAAGCACTTCTTTTTGATCTTGTTCTGCGTCTTCAGCAACAATCGCCGCTAGCGCTTTGTCTGTTGCAGCAACCACAGCGTTTTTACGCTCTAGCTTATCAGAAATTTGGTAAGCCGCCGTCATTTCTGCTTCAGCAAGTGCTTTCACTTTATCTTTAAGCGACGTGTTTTCTTCT
Source organism: Alteromonas ulvae (assembly GCF_048987005.1). Classification (GTDB taxonomy): domain Bacteria; phylum Pseudomonadota; class Gammaproteobacteria; order Enterobacterales; family Alteromonadaceae; genus Alteromonas. The sequence continues at coordinate 2,398,619 of NZ_CP185261.1, forward strand.
TCCGGCTTCCAATCCCACTTTTCAGTGCCGACTTCTGCAGCGAATTCGTTAACCGCTGTTACAACAGCTTGCATTTGCTCGTGACCGAACATAACGGCACCAAGCATAGTGTCTTCTGAAAGCACCGCAGCTTCAGATTCAACCATTAGTACGGCTGCTTCTGTACCAGCAACAACTAAATCAAGCTCACTTGATTCTTGCTCTTCTGCGCGGGTGTTAAGAATGTATTCACCGTTGCTGTAACCTACTCGTGCGGCTCCAATTGGGCCGTTGAAAGGCATACCAGAAATCGCTAGCGCTGCTGATGTACCAATAAGAGAGATGATATCAGTTGGAATATCTGGGTTAGCAGACATTACCGTAATGATGATTTGAACTTCGTTTTTGAAGCCTTCAGGGAAAAGTGGACGAATTGGACGGTCAATAAGACGTGCAATTAACGTTTCACCTTCAGATGGACGGCCTTCTCGTTTGAAGAATCCACCAGGGATTTTACCTGCAGCATACGCTTTCTCTTGGTAGTTAACTGTCAAAGGGAAGAAGTCTTGGCCCGCATTTGCTTCTTTCTTGCCAACTACCGATACCAATACAGACGTATCGTCCATACTCGCAAGCACGGCTGCTGTTGCCTGACGAGCGATTACGCCCGTTTCTAGAGTTACAGTATGCTGACCATACTGAAATGATTTAGTAATAGGAGTCACTATTTGTCCTTTAATTTCAATCTTTATTTATCGCTTTTAATTGCGGCCCATAGTATAGCGATGAACGCATAATTTTGCCATCGTCAAATGCACGCTAACTCTGAAATTATGATGTATTTATGCACCCTATTCCCCGCACCGGGTTTATGACTGTATTAAAATTGATGACATGACTATATTTTCATCACAATGCAATGAAAAGCGGTTAGAAAATTGAGTAAGATAGTGGTCAGAAAACAGACAAAAATAAGAACCTCATAAAATATCTGTATATAACAACTGTGCGTTAGGGGAATTTATGCTCGTGCTTAGACTGAATAAGGCTGGAATGCCACAAGAGTGGATAGACATAGAACAGGCCGCCAAACTATATTGTCAAAATAAGGTGTTATTTGAACTTGGCACTGATGCCATCACGCTGAAGGGCGGCTGGAATAACGCTGGGATTCAAAGCGAACTTGCGTTGTCGAGTATTATCGCTTGCGATGGAAAGATTACTGATATGAGTGGAAAAATTGCGTTAACCAATAAGTACCTTTTTCGAAGAGATAATTGTATGTGCCTTTATTGCGGTGGACAGTTTGCGCCAAAACAACTTACGCGCGACCATATCGTTCCACGCTCCCGAGGCGGAAAAAATAGCTGGACCAACGTTGCCTCTGCCTGTCAGCGGTGCAATCACGCAAAGGGCGCAAAAACACCGGAAGAAGCAAGCATGCCATTACTTGCTGTTCCTTTCAGGCCAAATGTATATGAGCGCTTTTACCTGATGAACAGAAAAATTCTTGCTGACCAAATGGCGTTTTTGGAAGCTCACTTTACTCGTTATCGGCAATGGAAGTGCAGCTAGAAACCACCGCCTGCAGAAGACTGTGTTGCAGCACCAAGGTGTTGCGGCACACCAATACCGGTTTGTTCTGGCGTATTACCTAGTAGAGTGTCCTCTTTCATTGCTCTAAACCACAGACTTAGCCAGTCTGAACACATCTTGTGTTCTAATTCATGGGCCTCAACGGTAGGGCAAAACAGACTGACTTTAACCACAACTTTTGCAAGTTCATTAGTTTTAATTTCGACTTCAGGATCTATACGAATAAATTCCTGTTCGAGGTGACGCTCGATTAACCCTTTGTACCTCTCTGCAACATCACGAAAATATTCACAGTGAGCTTGCGCTCTCGCATGAAATGCAGGAAGTAAACTGTAGGCGTTAACGGTTGGTTCATTGACTATTTCAAAAGAATGTAGCCTGTAACGACGCATAAAGTTGAGGTTTCGCACAGTTTGGGTTACTAGTTGGCTATTTGGCACGTAAACGTGCTTACCCGTAAAGTTGAACGTTTCTGGGTCAACTTCTAGCAATGCAGTTTTTGCCCAGTCCATTTCAACAACTTCACCAATGACATTATTCATTTGAATCCAGTCTCCCACCCGAAAAGGTTTAGCGCCAAGGTAGTAGATAAACCCCATAAAGCACTGAATAAACTCTCTGGTAGCCAATACAATGGCAACCATGAATGCTGCTATGGATATGGCAAGTGTTTGTATTTCTGATGACCATACCACCATCAGCAGTATTATGATCAGTGCATTGCCTAACTGTTCGAGGATGTTAATTTGGTTTCGTCGGTCTTCTCCATGACGTTTACTGATATGCTTGATTAGGCGTAACAGCCCTTTTTTCACATAATGGAGCAACACAAGCAATATAATAGAGGCCACTAATTTGAATTCGTTCGCATAAGCAATAACTTGCTGCCATAGCTGTTCTGGCTCTATTAATATCTCCACTTATGTACTCCGAGACTTATTTAAAAATTACGTAAAAAAAAGCGCTGACGAATGTCAGCGCTAGGCATTATGAAGCACGCAACTAGCAGGCACAATGCCGACCAGTCAGGATGTCGTAAAAACAACATAAAACGTTGGTTTTAAGCTCGAATTTGCCCCTCGCCGTTCACTAAATACTTTTCTGACGTCAGCGATTCAAGACCCATTGGTCCGTATGCATGTAGTTTAGTTGTCGCAATACCAATCTCAGCGCCTAATCCCAGCTGACTACCGTCAGAGAAACGCGATGACGCGTTTACCATTACCACACTAGCATCAACGGCTCGCTGGAACAGTTTCGCTTTTATTTTGTCTCTCGTGCAAATAACTTCAGTATGATTACTACCAAATTGCGCAATGTGGTCGATAGCACCATCAAAATCATCTACCACCCGGATAGCGATTTCGAGACCTAAATACTCTTCACCGTAACCGGTTTCGTCAATGACGTCAGCCCCCTCAAAATACGAGGCGCCTTTGCTGTCGACATGCACTTTGACGTTGTGCTCTTTGAAAGCCTCGGCCACGCGGGGCAAAAAGTCCCCTGCAACCGCTTGGTGCACAACCAATCCTTCCAGTGCATTACATACACCCGTTCGCTGTGTTTTACCGTTAAGTAAAATTTCAAGTGCATTGTCTAGATCAGCATCACTGTCCACGTAAAGGTGGCATACGCCTTTGAAGTGCTGGATAACTGGCACTTTTGAATTTTCAGTGACATAGTTAATAAGGCCTTCGCCGCCGCGTGGAATGATTACGTCAATGTAATCTCTTTGCTCCATTAACTCTTGCATCAGCGCACGGTCTGGATTCGGTACAACCGTCACAAGCGCTTTTGGCAAGTTGTGTTTTTCTAGCGTCTCCTGCATCAGTTCGGCAATGACTAGGCTTGTATCTAAGGCTTCTTTACCGCCACGCAAAATAACTGCATTACCCGATTTGAAACACAATGCCCCGGCATCTGCCGTCACGTTTGGACGTGCTTCATAAATCATGCATACGACGCCAAGAGGGATTCGCATTTTCTTAATCTCAATCCCGTTAGGGCGGGTTCCGAAAGCACGCTCTTTACCCACTGGATCCTCAAGTTCAACAATAACTTCAATTCCCTCAGCCATTGATTCGATGCGCTCGTCGTCGAGGATAAGGCGGTCTATCATAGCGGCGTCGAGCTTGTTTTCTTTTGCTCTCGCAACCTCTTTTTTATTAACAGCAATAATTTTCTCTTTATTTGCTCTTATTGCTGCAGCCATATCAGTTAACACCGCGTTTTTCTGACTTTCATCTAGTATTGCCAGTGTACGTGCAGCTTTTTTTGCTTGTTGTGCTAACTCTTTAATAATACTCATTCTTTCTCCAGATTTGCTACGTGCTGATCAGAAATAATTGGCCCCGTCTTTTCTTCAAATTCGTGAGCAAATTCATCACTATCCTGATTAGCAATAAAATTCAATAAACAGCTACTGTAATTAGATTTGGCTTTAACCAATTTTGTTCCATCTTCCTTGCGAACCAGTATAGTATCGCCGACGGCAAACTCCCCTTTTACACCGATAATCTCACTGCTGGTAAGTTGGTTGCTGTCAGTGATCAACGTGCCATCAAAGTTACCTTCAATAATAACCTCACCCTGCGCGTTTGACGTGTGACGCATCCAATGTTCATTTTCCTTCATTGGCTTCTTAAAAGGCCTAAAGTGCGTACCAGGATTTTCACCGGCTAATAGCATGTTAAACGACAACTCTGTAAAACCGTTGATTATAAAAGTGTCGATGCCGTGCGACACTGCCTTCTCTGCAGCCTCAATCTTCGTCCGCATGCCACCTGTACCTACTCCGCCTTTCACGGCGCCGCCGGCCATGGCATAAATACTTTCATCAATCGTATCTACTGACTTTAGCAATTTCGCATCGTCATGTTCATGTGGATTCTTATCGTACAACCCGTCGATATCAGAACATATGATGAGAGCGTCAGCGTCTGCTGCTGCGGCTACCATTGCAGAAAGATTGTCGTTATCGCCCACTTTAAGTTTATCAGTCGTTACCGTATCGTTTTCGTTTACGATTGGTAGAATGTTGTTATCAAGAAGACTAAAAATGGTTTCTCTGATGCTGACGTATCGCTCTCTGTCTCGCAGGTCAGCATGCGTTAGCAGCATTTGGGCAGACGGGAAGTCGAATAATCTATCCCAAGTAGCGATCATCTCTGTTTGGCCTGCTGCAGCCATGGCTTTCTTAACTGATATGTTAGTCTTTTCCTGATCGGCAAACATGTGCGAACCTGCAGCCACTGACCCAGATGAAACTAAAACTACTTGGGTACCGTTGGATCTACAGCGCACGATGAATTGCGCAATGCTAAGTAAGTAATGGCTACTGCACCCCTGTTGATTGGGTGCAATCAGTGCACTTCCCACTTTAATCACAACGCGATTCCAATTTGGATGACTCATAATAAATATCTAACCTTTAGATTGTTGATTCGCAAATTCTTGGTCGTCTTCCTAAAAGCAGGTCTTTCACAGATGGTTGCTACCAAATGTCAACTTGCTTAACAAAATCCAACCTAGGAGCAATACACAATTGCCTGCTCCACATTATTTATAACTTAACTATGCCAATTTTAGACCATTTTTTCGAAAGTCACTTTTACCGCAGCAAACCCGATTGACGTTGTTTACCTGCCATGATTCGATGAAAGATAATGATCTTAACTTAGTAAAAACGTCGCAAAACAGGCAATACGGCGCTTTCAGCTTCGCAACGCTGGTTCTCAATCACGAAGTAGTAACGTTCGTGTGAGAGACATTACCTGAAGGTGCTAACAGTTCCAGGAAAGCTGCATTAACCGCTCTCTTTGCTGTGTTTATTAACTGACCTGACGACAACTGTGAACCGTTACTCTTCGTGGGAAAATATGCAAACATTCCACACAGTGGCGATGTTAGTGACACTGCAGCCTGCAATATGTAACTTTTGGATAACATGTTGTATGCAAAGTCCTCTTCAGCCTCGGGGCTCTAACAATTACTCAGTTATTTTTAACTTGATTATTCATTCACTTTTACATCACCACATTTCTCAGCACTGTAGTGACTCGCACTGACAATAATCGTTAGAGCTCTAACAATATATAGATTTTAAAAAATATTTCAAGAACAAATTATACACAAATTACATTCAACACTAGTAGCGTGCTTTTTTAGGCTAAGCGTATATCATTAGCAGATAAGTTAAGGTTACGATATTTAACCCTTTATATTCATAAACTTAATTGAAACCCATTTAACATGAAAAAATATTAGCAGTAAGGATATTAGACAAAATTTAATCAGTTACACAGATAACGAAACATTTGGGTCACAAATTAAACAAAACATCCGCTCACTACAAATAGCATTTAAAAGACGCTACTTTCAGACTTTTACAGGACATGGAATAGATTTTTGACTGTTGGCGGTGATGTAAATTAAATTGAAAAAAATCGACTGACTGCTCACTTTTTACGTGTTTTTTACCTTCGAGTGAAACAATAAAACTTGGTCGTGTACTGGCTTTTTTAAACTGCTATTTTTCATTTCAGCCAATTCCTTTGTCATTTTTCACCGTGTTATTTTTTATCGTGTTATTTTTTATCGTGTTTTTTTATCGTGTTATTTTTGCAAATAGTGTGAAAAACCGACACACCTTCAAGCCAATGATTAGTCTGAAATCCGCTTCTCTGCGAAGCAGACTGGTAGTCTTGCGCACTATTTTTATAATATAAATATAATGTAACCCTTATTTTTAGTGCCATAAATTCAACGAGATACATCTACGTGATTGATTCAGTTTCCGCAGCAAGAGTCGCTACGCATTACGTCATACAATAAAACTTATCAACGGAATAAATCTTGTATGCGTTAGTGTCTAACTCTATCTCTATGAATCAATAGGTAGATTAATATCAATCACATAGCGTTCACATTCGACAGGCGGTTAATCTTTCAACTAATGAGATAACTTCTGTGATTACTTAAGATAAGGATGAACTGTTAACTCTTATCAGTCAGAAATGGGTTCGACTAGATGCGGTTGATAGAACACATAATTATGAGGGTTCAAATGATGGACAACAGGCAAAATAAATCCACGGTGAATAAATCTATTTACACTCACTTTCGAGAAGCAATAATATCGAGTGACAAGCTCCAAGTTGCTGCCATTTTTGAAAGCTCAGACGCTGCAAGAGACGCACTGAAACGAGTAGAGACGCAGACAAGCGTTGCTGCGCATTAAAGTGAACTCATTGAACCGTCTGATCCGCATTTAAGTGCTAAGTTGGAGCAACAGTCCTCATCCATAGCTACTTCACTATGGACTTCGCATTTAGTGCTCTCTGCGTTGGGCTTTAGCGTAGGTATGGCTGTCGCATTTCTTTTAACACAATATGGACCCGCTCTCACCCAACAAAATCCTTTGTTTACCTATATTGCGTTAATTAGTCCTGGGCTCTTTATTGGAATGTTTATCGCAGGCCTTATTGCACTGCGACCGGATCGTAACGAACTGGTTCGAAATGTCAGTGAGGCCGCCCGCAACGGAAAATCGACATTAATTATTAATTTACGCAAATCACAGTGCGCTAACACTATTTCAGGCCTTCTGCAGCAAAAAAGCGATAACGTCGTGCAATCAATTAAATAAATTACATAGACACAGCGTTCTATTAAACTATTCAGTAAAGATCCCGTATTATGGGGTCTTTACACTTTGGCCACCAGAAACATTGACCGGACAGTATCTATGGATTTAATTTTTTTCGATTTAGACGGAACGTTGCTGAACAAGTCATCCGAAATATCGGATTACACCAGAGAAACTCTTGCGCTTCTCAGTGAACGCGATATTGCATATACAGTGGCAACAGGACGGACAATGCACTCAGCGCAACATGTGATTGGACAACAACCTTTTGTGCTTCCACATATATATAACAATGGTGTCGCAATTTGGGACCCTACAGGCAATGCCCTTACGCTAGAAAACCTGCTGAACAATGACGAAGCCACCACCATCATTGAGTGTGCCACACGAAACGGGATCACTCCGTTTATCAATACGGTAAATGTAAACACGCAGCGTCACGACCATGTAATTTTTCATCACACACCGCAGCACGATATTGAAAAAAATCTTATCAATAAATATTTTTGTAAAACAAATGCGACATTACTTCCGATAGATCATATGCCTGCACAGGCGCACATTACCAATATTAGTATGATAGGAGATGGGAATGTTATTCGTCGTATGTGGAACGAGCTTAATGTAAACGAAGGTTTAATTGCCTATTCTGGCCCTGCGATAGAAGGCGATGAATACAGGTGGATGGATGTTCATCACAAACTCGCCAGCAAGGGAAGCGCTGTTGAAATACTAAAACAGCAGTTGGGAGCGACAAACATTATTTGTTTTGGTGACAGTGATAACGACATGAGCATGTTTGCGGTAGCGGACGAAGCCTATGCGCCAAGTAATGCTAAAGCGCCTATAAAAGAGGCTGCATCATCTATTATCGGCCATCACCACGACGATGGTGTTGCCCACTTTTTAAGAGAGCGATTCTCACTGTAAATAACTATTCGGTTCCGCTAATAACCGTAGCGAGACGCCCTACTTCAGCGGCGCTTCGATTAATTAATAGTGCTATCTAATTGATATTGTAATCATTAAGGCAAACGCTTAGCGTTAAGGCAACCAGTTAATGAAGCAACAAATTCATAGGAGCACCGCACGAAAGGCTGCACGCGGCAGTTGCAGCCTTGTCACTTGAGTGAAGCTTTAATATTTACCAAGCAATTTCTTTTCGGTCTTTAAAGAACTTTCCGTTAGGCACATCGTCTTCCATCATTGCTAGCCAAATTGCAGTATCGGCACCTTCCTCAGGGGTTTTAGGTGCATCTGAACCACCCATCCTCGTGTGCACCCAACCGGGAGTCATGCTATTCACCGCAACATCGATCTCTGTGTCTTTTTTTGCATTGTCTACTACGGCAGCCATCTTCACGGTTAGTGCGTTAACGGCTGCTTTTGATATTGCATACGATAAGGGGCCGGCTAGAGATTCATGAAAACTGCCATAGCTAGAACTGACGTTGATAATCCGGCCAAATCCTCGCTCTATCATTTTCGGTAGGGTCTGCTGTATTAATGTGAGCGGTGCAAATACATTGACTTGCATAGACGATGCGAATGACTCGGAGGTCACGTCAGTCCACTGGGTATCGTCTAACACCCCAGCATTGTTAATTAAGATATCAATAGGTCCATATACCGCTTCTGCTCTCGTAAATGCATCTACTATTGCAGACTCATTGTCCAAAGGCATTTCGATAACGTGGAGGTCTCCACCAACGATATCTTTTTTCGCTTCTAGTCCGGCATCTTCGTCTCGACAGCCCATTAATACTTTGTAGCCTTCAGCAACCATGCCTTTGACAATCTCAAAGCCAATGCCCCTATTGCCTCCGGTAATCAAAACATTTTTTGTCATAATCAATACGCTCCTTGAGTTGATGGATGTATAGCCGCGCTTCACCAACGACTATTTCTTGGTGTCTGACGATACAAACACGGTTGATAGATAAAAACAAAATGGAAAAGCAACGCTCCAGACTATCCCAATAATTACAAACGTTACAGGAATAGAGAAGCCCAGTTCAACAGCGTCAAAATTAGCCCCTGCAATGTAACTGAGCGGCGCAAAAATAGCGCCACCTAATGCCGCTAGAAGCGGCCTTCCCTCAAACACAGTAAGGCTGTGGTACACCGTGCCAGCAAAGCCAGCCCACAACAAACTGAGCCAAATAGGAATTGGTAGCAAAGGAATATTGGCTTGTGTCTCAGTGAAAATAAAAACACCTGACAGGGTGAGTGCTGTATCGATGAGGGTGCCGATGATAAACATGGATGCCATCAGTTTTATGTCGTTTTGACGCTCCTTTGAAAACCAAAGCCACAAAACAAGTAGACCGACGACTGCGAGGACCGCTTGGTTCTGAAATAAAATAACTAGCCACCAAATAGTTTGAAACCATACAAAATTGGCAACTTTAACAACAACATCGTTTTTCATTGAGCTCACTCGTTAATCACGTAACGTCACATACAACTACATAACCTCACTTACGATGCCAACACAGACAAAGTTCATTCTCTATCTGCAAGGCAAGTGTTAATCCGGACCCTAAATTACGTGGAAAAGTAAACGAAATTTAATATTGTGCTGTATAGATAACTAATCGCAATAGCAAAGGATATGTTTAGTCGTGAAGATGGTTAAATATTACATCGCCGGTGCACTGATAGCATTTGCACTTTTACTTTTTACGAAATCTGTCGTCTTACAAATGTTACTGGGATGGACTTCGTTTTCTTTAGCGGCGGTGAGCAGTGCCTACATTTTTAACTATCCCTCTCTTTTTAGAAAACGCGATGATGGTTCCATCCCGTTTTATATACGTTGGGTTTTCGTTCCTTTCCTATTTGGTTCGTGGCTCTATAACGAATACGCACGAAGAACTGATACGGTGCCGCCTCTGCAGAAGGTGAAAGACAATCTTTTTTTAGCGTGTCGAATGTCTGGTCAGCATGTTGACCTATTAAATGAAAATGATATTGCCGCTATACTTGATGTCACCGCCGAATTTGATGGTCTTGATTACACCGCGCTGCGCGAAGATTATCAATACCTCAACATTCCGGTACTCGATCATACAAGTCCAACCTCAGAGCAACTTATTCATGCTATCAACTGGATTGATCAGCAGATAGCAGCTGGGCGAAATGTGGTTGTGCATTGTGCCTTAGGCAGAGGACGTTCTGTTCTCGTGGTTGCCGCTTATTTGTTAGCAAAAGATTCATCGTTAACCGTTGACCAGGCCATGCAGAGTATTAATCAAATACGTGAAACTGCAAGGCTTAACAAGAAACAGCTATATGCCTTGGAAAAGGTAAAAGAAGGTGGGCTTCTTTCTCTACAGCAAAATCTATTTCTTATCGCTAACCCCGTTGCGGGCGGTGGCAAATGGTCGCAGAACAAAAGCCAGATATTGGCGCGGCTAAACGAAAAATTCAATGTAACGGTAGCTGAAACTACCCCTGATGAGGATGGAAAAGTGCTTGCCCAGAAGGCAAAAGTCGAAGGTGCCGATATTGTTGTGGCCTGCGGTGGAGATGGTACCTTGGCAGAGGTTGCCTCAGTACTCGTTAATACACCGCTTACTATGGGCTTTATTCCGCTAGGCACAGCGAACGCACTTAGCCAAGTGCTTCACGGGTACATAAGCAAGGTAATGCCAATCGATATCGCCTGCAACATTATTATCGAGGGTAAAACACTGTCTATCGATACGGCGAGCTGCAATGACAACATCATGCTACTCGTTGCTGCCGTTGGTTTTGAAGAACAAATGATTTCATCCGCTGATCGAGATAGAAAAAATGAGGGCGGTCAATTTGCCTATCTCAAGGGCCTGTGGAGTGCTATCAGTAACAATCAAAACATGAATTTTCGAATTCAAATCGATGGTGGTGAAGAGGAAACCTTGATGACGCCCAGTTTTGTAGCGGCTAATGCTGCCCCTATGTCAACGGCGCTAGCTCAAGGCGATGAGCCACCAGATATTACTGATGGAAAGCTTGACCTGACGTGGCTGATACCCCAAACCACACCTGATAAGCAGCTGTTGTCATTGGCAGAATTAATATTGAGCCCCAGCGAAAACAAGCGTCACTCAGAGAACATTTGTCACGCGCAAGCTAAAACAGTCATACTGACTTTCGATAGCACAGTGTCATATGCAGTAGATGGTGAAATCTATCAGGCAGACACCTTATCGATAACCACCTCACCCAGAAGCCTTACTGTGCTTACCAATATAGAAAAAAAGGAATAAATACTCACATGTCAGACGTCAGTAACTTTGATGAAATTTACGGTTTTTTAAATACAAAGTTTGAAAACGAAAAAGAATATCTTCAGGCTGTTCATGAAGTACTAGAAGACATCATTCCAATTTACAATGCCAACAGCGCTTACAAACAGGCAGACGTCGTTCGCCGCCTGTGTTTACCAGAACGTGTTATCTATTTCACGGTTTCTTGGGTAAGCTCAGAAGGAAACGTAGAAGTCAATCAAGGCTGGCGCGTGCAGCATAATGGCGCAATGGGCCCATACAAGGGAGGATTAAGGTTTCATCCAACCGTGAATCTTTCAGTGCTGAAGTTTTTGGCTTTCGAGCAATGCTTTAAAAACGCATTAACGGGCCTGCCAATGGGCGGTGGCAAAGGAGGCTCAGACTTTAACCCTAAAGGCAGAAGCGACCGCGATATTATGCTTTTTTGTCAGGCGTTTATGCGTGAACTTCAACGTCATATTGGTGCTAATACTGATATTCCTGCGGGCGACATCAACGTTGGAGCAAGGGAAATTGGCTACATGTATGGTGAGTATCGCCGTTTAAACAACAAGTTTGAAGGCGTTCTCACAGGAAAAGGCCTTGAGTTTGGTGGCAGCTACGTCAGAACCGAGGCAACGGGTTATGGCCTCATTTATTTTACAGAGTCGGTTTGCAAGGCAAATGACACAGAGCTCAACGGCAAGCACGTTGTTGTCTCTGGTGCCGGGAATGTAGCGCTCCATGCTGCGCAAAAAGCCATACAAAAAGGCGCTTCTGTGGTAACACTATCGAATAGTCGCGGCTTGTTATGTTGTGAAGAAGGCTTTAGCGAAGCTGACATCACGTGGGCTATCAAGCAGCACACGACATCAGACAATATCTTAGTCACGCTTGAAAAAAGAGGCGCTGGAGTGTGGTTTGAAAAGAAAACGCCGTGGCATATAAAGTGCGATATCGCTCTACCCTGCGCAACACAAAATGAGCTTCACGAAGCCGACGCACAAGAGCTATTGAAAAATGGATGCACTATGGTGTTAGAAGGCGCAAATATGCCCTGCAGCATAGAAGCACAAGAGGCGTTCATCAGCAAAAAGATTACTTATGTACCAGGTAAAGCATCCAACGCAGGTGGCGTTGCTCTTTCTGGTTTAGAAATGTCGCAAAATGCGATGTTTAGCCAACGTAGTGCCCACATTCTCGATGAAGAGCTACAGTCCATTATGCAAAGTATTCACAAGCGCTGCCTTGAGGAAGCCAAATTGCTAGCTAATCGAGACGGGTACATTAACTACATGAAAGGCGCAAACATCGCCGCGTTTAGAAGATTAGCGGATGCCATTGTTGCACAAGGCGTGTAAACCAACAGCGTAAAATGCCTTTTGAAAGATTAGGCGTACAAAGTGTAAAAACTGCTCATCTTTGCACGCCTACATGAAACGCCCGACTTGATATAAATAAAAAGTACTAATATTCAGATGGATACAAAACCCAGCATTATGGAATGGTTATCGCATTACACTATATAAGTAATTGAATATTTAATTAATGAGGAACCAACTGTGAAAATCTTTGAAGCATTACGTCAAGACCACGAGAAGCAACGCCTACTGCTTAAAATTCTTGCAGAGACGAGCGGTAACACCCCTGCCCGTCAAGAATATTTCGAAGAACTTAAACAACAGCTTGAGAGTCATGCTATTGCTGAGGAACGTCATTTTTATACTCATCTTCTTGAAAAAGACGCGACGATAGATTTAACACGGCATGGAATTGCAGAGCATCACGAAATTGATGAGCTTATCGCAAAGTTAGACGATACCGATATGAGTTCATCTGCATGGCTGCATCACTTGAAAGTGCTTCAGGAAAAAGTTGAGCACCATTTAGCTGATGAAGAACAAGAGTTCTTTCATGTAGCTGGAAGAGTGCTTAATGAACACCAAAAGACCGAACTAGCGGCGGGTTATAAGAAAGAAATGAACCTAGCGTTACCGTCTTAGCTAGCAAATACCGCCCCCCTAAACACGCTTTATTCAAAATACAGTAAAAAAGCCAGTAATAGAAAATAGTTTCTGTTACTGGCTTTATAAGTGTTCATCCCTTATGGCACTGCTATTTTTTAGCTATAATATAAACCGCATGAATTACACCTGGAAAATATCCAAGAATAGTGAGCAATATGTTTATCCAGAAGTGAGCGCCTATGCCAACTTGCAAAAACACGCCTAAAGGAGGGAGTAAAATTGATAGTAGTATGCGTATGATGTCCATAAAAACCCTTTTTTCTTAATTTTGTTCTTTACCAAATATTTTGCTAAATAAAGAGCACTACAACTAATTAGCGCTCAAATTGTTTTTACTCATTAGTATAAAAAGCACTAAAAAGTAACAACGCAGTGAATTAAAGCACATTACGTTCCAACATTAAAAAAATATAACAATTCAATAAGCGCCCGTATTCGGCACGTAAAAATAATTTTTACCTCAACCTATTTTTCAAAGGGCGAACAGACGAGCTATACGTCTACATCATCGCGCTTCAAAGTGCTGCTTCCTGAAAAGCTCTCCTGGTGTCTATGCAGCTTCGGGAAACAATAATACCGCCATCGCCACTTTTACAGGAATGGTGATGAGGTTACTCTCAACGGGCTGTTCAAGAATATGTTTTAACGTTTCCAGCTGATTATTATTTTAGCGGCTCATCGGTAATGTAAATTACCTCGGCGCCGGCTAAGCGGGCCGAGGCTCCCGGCCATCGTAACAATCGCCTTGCCAACGTGCTTAACGTAGTGTCTCCATTAGAGTAGCCATACAGGTCGTTAATGGTTCGAAGACCAATAACGGTAATGGCAATAACTTGAACCCATTTAGGCTCTCGCATTTGCTTAACAAAATAACGCTCCAGTTAACTGCAATTAAACAGACCTGTCAAGGTATCGTGCTGTGCCCCGTACTTTATGTTAGCCTTTCGCGGAGATATATCTTGTTGCATATCCTCAACTGCTTTCTCAAGCACTATTACTTCTTGAAACTTATTTGTATTCTCAACATTATTTTTATAGCGCCCAGACGCAATATTATTTACAGCGCCTATCACAGAATTCATTGGTATTGTTATCCCTCGTATCCACACAAGGGTAAATAAGGTGATTGTGAGCGGGCCAAAAATATAAAGGGAAAATAAAGTCAGCTGAATTGAACGAAAATTGACAACCGGCAATGCAATATCCACAAAAAAGGGACTTTCAATGGGGATAGATGACAAACTTTATGAGGCATTGAGTTCTAAGTGCTCAGCCGAGTCTAAAAAAGTAATATCGTACCATCGGATTTGAGGTGTTATTGATTTGGCAAATGTAAACGCACCAATAAAAAAAGGGTCAGCATTTCTGCTGACCCTTTACAATTGGTGCGGAAAGCGGGACTTGAACCCGCACGAGCTATGCTCACCACCCCCTCAAGATGGCGTGTCTACCAATTCCACCACTTCCGCAATAAACTCTAATCTGGTGTGTCGCTGCTATCAACCGCAGAGACGTCGTTTTGTACTTCATCAGACGGTGGGATATCAGATTGTACTGGCGTATCATCTACCATCGGTACGTCTACATCGCCGGGTACTTCCACCGGAGCCTCAACCGCTGCAGGTACTTCTAAATTATTCCACTCGACTTCTGCGCTTTCACGGTTTGCAGTCAATGCACCAAGTGACAAACTTATGAAGAAAAACAAGCCTGCCAGAATTGATGTTGTGCGTGTCATGAAGTTACCAGAACCGCTAGAACCAAACACCGTGTTCGAACCGCCCGAGCCAAAAGAAGCGCCCATGTCCGCCCCTTTACCTTGTTGGATCAACACGAACCCAATCAATAAGAGTGCAACAACTAGGTATGCTACTAAAAGCACTTCATAAATCATAAATACCTCGTCAGTTTGCCGCTTGGCAAATTGAAATAAAATCTTCAGCTTTTAAACTAGCCCCACCAATTAAACCGCCATCTACGTCTTTTTGTGAAAACAACGTTTGCGCATTATCAGGTTTCACGCTTCCACCGTATAAAATAGGAAGTTTGAGGGCCAAATCTGCGTCTACCTTATTAAAGTAACCGCGTATAAACTCGTGAACTTCTTGCGCCTGTTCAGGCGTAGCAGTTTTTCCTGTTCCTATGGCCCAAATTGGCTCATAAGCTATAACAGACTTTGACAACTCTTCAATTGAAAGCGTGGAAGCTAGTGCATCTAACTGCTCGCCAACAAATTGTTCTACATCACCCGCTTCGCGGATTTCTAAGGACTCACCAACACAAATGATTGGTATGACATCCGCCTCGACGCATTTCTTCGCTTTAAGTGCTACAAGTTCGTTAGACTCTTGATGCTCTTCCCTTCTTTCAGAATGACCAACAATGGCATAACGACAACCGGCATCTTTAATCATCTCCAATGACAACTCGCCAGTGTGAGCCCCATTATCAAGGTGGCTTACATTCTGAGCGCCTATAGAGAATGAATCGCCTGCAAAATGATGAAACAACGTTGACGGTGAACAAATCACTACGTTTGTCTCACATTGCACTGCATTGAGCTTCTCATTGAAGTCGGCAACTAGTGCAGCGTTTCCATTCATCTTCCAGTTTCCAGCAACCAAAGGCTGTCTTATTTTATTACTCACTATGTCGACCTTAGCCCTGTCTTTTAGCGGGCGTGATATTAACTATTTACAACGTAAGATACAAGTATAAAAAGCGAAATTTCCTGACACACCAACTAATTGGCGAGATAACGAACAGTTTGTGCAATATGCTCTGCCCATTTTTCAGATTTTTGTTCTTCGTTAGATTCAACCATAACTCTTATCAGAGGTTCAGTACCACTTTTTCGTAGCAACACTCTCCCAGTTTTACCCAAGGCAGCCTCGGCTTCCAATTTTGCATTTTGTACATCGTGATGAGCTAGGTAGTCTGTATCTTGTTTTGTGTATCGAACGTTTACTAATGTTTGAGGATACATTTCAAAACCGCTGGCTAAATCATGTAAGTCCAAATGAGAGCGTAGCATGGCAGCAAGCACCTGCAGACCAGCCACAATGCCATCACCTGTCGAGCACATAGAAAGATTAAGAATGTGGCCTGAGCTCTCTCCGCCAATAGACCAGCCTTTTTGCTGAAGAAGCTCCATAACGTAACGATCACCCACTTTACTTCTTACAAATGGAACACCCAACTTACTCAAGGCATTTTCCAATCCTAAGTTGCTCATAAGTGTTCCAACCACACCACCCTGCATCTGACCATTTTTAAGCGCATCGCGGGCGATGATATACACAATCTGGTCGCCATCAAGTACATTACCCAAGTGATCAACCATCATGAGCCTGTCGCCATCTCCGTCTAGTGCGAATCCAAGGTCTGCGCCCGTCTCTTTCACCTTGGCAACAATACCGTCCATCGACGTTGCACCAACTCCATCATTAATATTTAAACCATTTGGTGCGGTACCAATTTCAATAACATTAGCACCAAGCTCTCTCAGTACATTGGGCGCAATGTGATAAGTAGCACCGTGGGCGCAATCGACTACTATTTTCAAACCGGTAAGAGATAATTCAGAAGGGAACGTGCCTTTGCAAAACTCAATATAACGACCTGCAGCGTCATCAATACGGGTTGCTTTACCAAGTTTATCAGACGCAACGCACGTCATTGGTCGCTCAAGCATTTCTTCTATTGCCAATTCAATATCATCGTCAAGCTTAAAACCTTGAGCAGAAAAGAACTTGATGCCGTTGTCGTAATAAGGATTGTGCGACGCACTTATAACAATGCCGGCTTCAGAGCGAAATGTTTTAGTAAGATAGGCAATTGCTGGGGTGGGCATTGGACCTAATAGGCCTATATTGATACCCGCTGCCGAAAGCCCAGCTTCTAGCGAAGACTCAAGCATGTACCCAGAAATACGTGTATCTTTACCAATAAGCACTTTATTCGTACCTCGACCGGCAAGAACTTTACCCGCAGCCCACCCTAATTTAATACAAAACTCAGGATTAATACTACTTTCGCCGACCTTACCGCGGATTCCATCGGTACCAAAATATTTACGCTGACCCATTATTATTCCTTATTACATTTTATTCAGCATTTTCACGATATTCACAGCGTCCGCCGTTTCTTGTACATCGTGTACACGTATAATGTGTGCGCCCATTTGAGCAACAATTGTAGCGAGCGCTATGCTTCCAGCCAAGCGTTCGTCCACATTTCTGTCTAATAACTTTCCAATCATAGATTTTCGAGACATGCCCACTAAAACAGGAAGCCCCAGTGCCATCATATCAGGAAGATATTTAACCAAAGCATAATTGTGTTCAAGTGATTTCCCAAAGCCATAACCAGGGTCTAACAATATAGATGCCTTGTCTATTCCTACGCTTTTGCAAGCGTCAATACGCTCAAGTAAAAATTGGCTAACCTCTTCTACAACATCATTATATTTAGGATTAGATTGCATGGTCCGTGGCTGACCAAGCATATGCATTAGACACACCGGAACTTTAGCTTTTGCTGCCGCAGCTAGCGCGCCTGGTTCGCGAAGCGCCCTAACATCGTTTATTAAACCGGCACCAGCGTTGACGGCTTCAGTCATCACCTGCGCTTTACTTGTATCAATTGAAATCACACAGTCGCTATTTGCCGAAATAGCTTCAATCACCGGAATAGTTCTATCCAACTCTTCTTGCAACGACACTTCTTTTGCGCCTGGGCGGGTAGACTCTCCACCAACATCAATAAACGCAGCGCCGTGATCAATCATTTTGAGTGCGTGGTGAACAGCGTGTTGAGTGGAAACATATTGTCCACCATCAGAAAAAGAATCAGGAGTAACATTTAAAATACCCATAATTCGAGGTTCAGAAAGACTAATAAAGTGATTGGCAAACTGCATAGAAGAACTCATAAATGTGTGTAAATTACTGTTTCTATAATAAAAAACGCCAGATTAACTGGCGTTTTTTTAGCTACTAGGCGTAATGTAAATGCCTAATCGGAAAAGGTGTTAGCTGGGAATATCACCTGGCTTGCCGACTGGTGGTTTATTTACACCGTCGTTTTTTATCTCACCTTCTTTCACTGGAGAGCCACCACTTGGCTTATCACCACCTGATGGCTTGCTGCCGTCCCAATCTGCAGGAGGACGAACATCAGTACGGTTCATTAAATCGTCGATTTGCTTAGCATCGATAGTTTCATACTTCATTAGCGCGTCTTTCATAGTATGAAGAACATCTTTGTTATCTTCTAAAATTTGCTGCGCTCTGTCGTAATTGCGATCGATAAGTGACTTAATTTCGGCATCTATAGCGCGAGCGGTATCATCAGACATGCTAGACGCTTTCGACATTGACTTGCCAAGGAATACTTCACCTTCATCTTCTGCATAAAGCATGGGTCCCATCTTAGTCGATAGTCCCCATTGCGTTACCATCTTGCGAGCAATTTCAGTAGCACGTTCAATATCGTTTGATGCTCCGGTAGTGACTTTGTCGTCACCGTAGATTATCTGCTCAGCAATTCGACCACCAAATAAGCTAGAAATCATACTTTCTAGATGCTGTTTAGAGTGGCTCACACGATCTTTCTCAGGCAAATACATGGTTACACCGAGCGCTCTGCCGCGAGGGATGATCGATACTTTGTAAACGGGGTCGTGCTCGGGCACCAAACGACCTACAATTGCATGACCCGCTTCGTGATAAGCCGTCATTTCTTTTTCAGACTCAGACATCACCATTGACTTGCGCTCTGAGCCCATCATGATTTTGTCTTTTGCTTTTTCAAACTCTTCCATAGCAACAACGCGCTTGTTACCTCTGGCAGCAAACAGTGCAGCTTCGTTCACTAAGTTTGCTAAGTCAGCACCAGAAAAACCTGGTGTCCCGCGAGCAATTAATGATGCCTCTACGTTATCAGCAATAGGGACTTTGCGCATGTGCACTTTAAGAATTTGTTCACGACCACGAATATCAGGAAGACCAACGATAACCTGACGGTCGAAACGGCCTGGACGAAGCAATGCAGGGTCTAACACATCTGGACGGTTAGTTGCTGCGATTACTATGATGCCTTCGTGCCCTTCAAAGCCATCCATTTCAACTAGCATCTGGTTGAGGGTTTGCTCACGCTCATCGTGACCGCCGCCTAAACCTGCGCCTCGTTTGCGACCTACCGCATCAATCTCGTCAATAAAGATGATGCATGGCGCGGCTTTTTTAGCTTGCTCGAACATATCGCGAACTCTAGATGCACCTACACCCACAAACATTTCAACGAAATCTGAGCCAGAGATACTGAAAAAAGGTACTTTTGCTTCTCCGGCAATGGCTTTCGCTAAAAGCGTTTTACCCGTTCCCGGAGGCCCAACCATTAATACGCCTTTTGGGATCTTACCGCCCAGCTTTTGGAATTTTGACGGGTCGCGCAAAAAATCAACCAATTCTGATACGTCTTCTTTTGCCTCGTCACAACCAGCGACATCGGCGAACGTAGTCTTTATTTGGTCTTCCCCTAACAAGCGCGCTTTGCTCTTGCCAAAAGACATGGCGCCTTTGCCACCGCCACCCTGCATCTGGCGCATGAAGAATATCCATACTCCGATTAACAGTAACATGGGGAACCACGATATAAATATCGACGCGAGGAACGATTGCTCCTCTGGTGGCTCACCATACACTCTCACATCATTCTTTACCAAGTCTGAAACCAGCTTGTCATCGAAGTAAGGTACGAAAGTTTGAAACGATTCACCAGAACGCTTAGTGCCGCGAATTTCACCATCATTATTAATGCGAACTTCACGGATATTGCCCTGCTCCGCTTCTCTTAGGAATGTTGTGTAGTCAGTTTGTGAACGAGCAGATTCACTCGGTGAAAAGCTCTGGAAAACCGACATCAATACAACGGCGATAACCAACCATAAGATTAAATTTTTTGCCATGTCGCTCAATGCTACTAACCTCTATAAATCGGAACCGGTGCGGTTTTGAACAAGTTGCTCATTCATAACGCAAAACAGTTCGCAACAAAAATCGCTTATCTCAAAGCGTACTACACTTTATACCCACAAGCCACCAAATACACCTCACGAGACCGAGGTCTCGACGAAGCAGGCTTCCGCGTTTTTATGGTAGAGAAGGATTGTTTGAGTGAATTCATGAACTCAACAAAACCCTCACCTTGAAACACTTTGATGACAAATGAGCCACCCGGTTTTAATACTTGATGGCACATATCTAGCGCCAGTTCGCACAAATACATGGAACGAGACTGATCAACTGCCGAGTTGCCGGCCAAATTAGGTGCCATATCAGACAACACTATATCTACGGTGTTCCCACCAATTCTGTTCAGTAATGCATGCAAAACTTCTTCTTCACGAAAATCACCTTGAAGAAAATCCACTCCAACAATTGAATCCATTGGTAAAATATCACATGCGATAACCTGCCCACTGTCGCCTACGAGCTTTGAAGCAAGTTGTGACCAGCCACCTGGAGCTGCCCCCAAATCGACCAACGACATTCCGGGTTTGATTAATTTATCTTTATTCTGAATTTCTTCCAGTTTAAAGATAGCGCGAGACCGCCACCCTTCTTTCTGCGCTTTTTGCACATAATGGTCGTCAAAATGTTCTTTGAGCCAGCGTTTGCTGCTGGCGGATTGGTTCTTTTTTGTCATTCAATTACAATGTTATTAGGATTGTAGAGGAGATGGCGTTAGAATACGTTATTTCAAGCATAAACTAACAGATTAATTGTAAGAATATTTATTAAATGAAACTTTCAAATAAACAGAAACAATTTCTTAAAGGCCTGGCTCATCCATTAAAACCAATCGTACAGCTTGGTTCGAATGGGCTCACTGAGGGCGTCGTAGCGGAAATTGATAGCGCCTTAAATCATCACGAATTGATAAAAGTAAAAGTACCGTCTGACGACCGCGAAGAAAAATTATTGATAATGGATGCCATCGTTCGCGAAACTAACGCAGCGAAGCTTCAGGTCATAGGCCATACTCTTATCATTTTCCGCCCTAGCGAAGACTGTAAAATTCAGTTGCCAAAATAAGAAAGCTTTTGGTGTTGGCATAAGCTAGCGCCATAGTTTTTCAAAGCAAATCCCGTTAACATCTTGTTAAAACAACGATCATAACGGGAATTTCATGCTGATAACTAATCTCACTGCAATAGTCACTGGTGGCTGTTCTGGCTTGGGTCACGCGACCGCGGTTGCCCTCAGAGGTGCCGGTGTTAAAGTCAGTCTTTTCGATTTAGATGATGAACAGGGTGCAAAGCGCGTTTCTGAGTTAGGCGAAGATGGCACACTTTTCTCTCTCGTTGACGTTCGTGACGAGAAGCAAGTTCAAGATGGTATTGACGCTACCACAGCAAAATTTGGCGCTATTAGCATAGTGGTCAACTGTGCCGGTATCGCGCCAGCAAAACGCTTACTCGACAGAGAAGGCAACCCCGCCCCGCTTGGCGACTTTCAGAAGACCATCGACATTAATCTTGTTGGCAGTTTTAACGTTGCGCGACTTGTTGCTGCAACAATGGCAAAACAGTCTCCTATTAATGATGAGGGTGAACGGGGTCTTATTATCAATACTGCATCAGTGGCAGGCTATGAAGGTCAAATAGGTCAAACAGCCTACGCGGCGAGTAAAGGCGGTATCATTGGTCTTACCCTACCTATGGCCCGTGATTTGGCGCCCCTAGGTATTCGAGTGAATACCATCGCGCCCGGCGTGATGGGCACTCCAATGCTGCTTGCCATGCCTGAAAAAGTGCAAGAAGCGCTGTCAGCAAACGTACAGTTTCCAAAGCGTTTAGGCTTGCCTGAAGAGTTTGCAAAACTGGTCATGCAAATAGCTGACAATACCTATATCAACGGCGAAACCATTCGCTTGGACGGTGGCCTGCGGATGCCTCCTAAATAAGCGAAAGCGCGTAATCGCATTTGCCGCGGCTTTTAGGCTAATGATGAACGCCCGCGGCAAACAATTCAGTTGTCACTTTACAAGCTGCGCCGCTTTCTCGTCGCTTACCTCAACTAGGTTGACGGGATTGAAAATACTGCATGCCTTGCCTTTTCTAGCCCAAGTATGGTTGCTTCAACGTCAGGCGCAAGTATTAACTTATCTAATGTTGGCATTATCTCATTTGTAAATGCCTCGCTAGCATCTCTATCAAAAAATGAGACACCCCGGCAGCATTAGATAAGACGTAATAAGCTTCTCTGGTCAGGGGAGAGGTATCCTATTGAGCAAATTTATTTGGCGACAGCACACCCAAACTTTTATTTAACTTCGACTGCACTTCATGTCGAGCCGAAAAGGTTAAGAACTGTTAAGCCAAAGGAATATTGATTGCCCGTTTCGGAATAATTAGCACATCAATGGGCGCTTCTTCGTACACCGCACACGTTCATCTAGCTGAGGAAATGGGAAAAAGCCAAGGCGTTGAACCGCCGCCTGTTGAATATCTTGGATAACATAATTTCCAATCATGGACATGCCAACCAAGTCTCTAAATAAAAACGGTAAGCCCTCTCTCCATGACAGCTTATCATGGTCAGAAATAAAGTAACCTTTCTCGATAGGCTCTACCCATGTATTGAATACTGCTAACACTCTTTCATCAGTAAATGGAGTTTGGCCACTGGTCAATTGTTGGTGAAAATCGAGCCCGTTAATTCAAAGGTTTAAATAATCGAACCACGCTGTGGCAGACCAATTACTTTTCGTGCCAATAAATATGGGCACACCACATATCTTATTCTCCATCACCACCGCTAACAATGAGAGCAATATTATATAACCTGTTTACAGCATGATAATTGATTGAGTTTTTGGGGTATCGCCCTTTGCTACTTAGCTTACCCGCCTCTTGCTGCATCAATATGGTGAGCGCGTCATCAACAGTTTCCACTGTATACACGTGAAAAAGCCCTTTTTTCACCGCATCGATTATGGTCGCGTCTAACACCAAGTTAATAGCGTTAGATTTGGGTATAATAACGCCCTGAGTTCCCGTAAGACCGCGATATTGGCAGAGGTCAAAGAAGCCTTCAATTTTTTCATTCACCCCTCCCACAGCCTGCACTTCACCGTATTGGTTTATTGACCCTGTAATGGCCAATGTTTGCAAGCAGGGGATCTCCGTTAACGCAGAAATAAGTGCAACAAGCTCGCCTAACGATGCGCTATCTCCGTCTATGTGACCATAAGACTGCTCGAGGGCTATATTGGCGGACAATGTTAGAGGGAAATGCTGTGCATACTTGTTTCCCAAATATCCATTGAGAAGCATTACGCCTTTAGAATGTATAGGTTGTCCTAACTCTACTTCACGCTCTATATCAACCACGCCGCTAGCACCGGCAAACACTGTTGCAGTAATACGGGCTGGTGTACCAAACGCCGTATCTCCTACATCTAATACGGTCAGCCCATTAACCTTACCCACTGCTTTACCTTCTGTGTCGATAAGAACGTGGCCTTCTTTTATATCATCGAGCAGGGCTTGGCTTACTCGACCCGTTCGACGTTTTTTCGCATCGAGGGCTGTAACCAGATGTCCAAGTTCAATTTCACTTGCACCTGACATAGCGCAGAAATAATTCGCTTCGTTAACTAGCTCTATCACCTCTGCAAAATGTGCAGAGAGTTTTTCTTTGTGTTCAGCTTTTCGCAACGAAAATTGGACCAAACGGCACATGGCATTTGCGGTAATACCATTTCGCCCTAATGACGCTAAATGCGCCCGGATTTTTCCAACGAAGTCGAATAAGGTTTGACGTGTCACTGGAATCTCCAAATCGAAATCCACCAACACGCGAAATAGCTCATCGAATTCGTCATCGTAATCTTGCAAGGTGTAATACAAGTCTCGAGAACCAAGCAGAACAATCTTCACAGTTAAATCAATGGGCTGTGGGTTTAGCGTAATATTATTTACCATGCCAACGTCTTGCTGGGGTAAATCCATTCTTAATCGCCCAGATTTTATAGCCAGTTTTAACGTTTCCCACACATAGGGCTGCTCGATTAACTGATCAACATCCAACAATAAATAACCGCCATTAGCGCGGTGTAACGCACCTGGCTGAATCATTCTGTAGTTGGTAAAAACGCTGCCGTGAATGTTGGTATATTCAATTTTTCCAAATAGGTTTTGGTAAGTGGGGTTTGGCTCATAAATAACAGGGGCAGCATCGTCGCGCCTATTGGCCACTAATACATTTGGTAAAAGCTGCTCTTCCAAAAATATCTTTCTGTC
Organism: Alteromonas ulvae; assembly: GCF_048987005.1. Lineage (GTDB taxonomy): Bacteria > Pseudomonadota > Gammaproteobacteria > Enterobacterales > Alteromonadaceae > Alteromonas. Next base: position 2,423,432 of record NZ_CP185261.1, read on the forward strand.
AAAGTCGTCACTTTTTTCTTCTTTTTGTTCTTCTTGGTGAATCACGAGAATGGCATTGACCAAAGCGGTTTTAAGCTGCTTGAGATACTTCATGACTCCGAGGTTTGCGGCATACTGATGTTTAAGATCTTTTATCAGCCCTTTAATACCCTGCTCTGCAGTCGCTCTATCAAGTTCTCGAAGACGCTCGGAGTTTTCTCGCTTCCAAGACGGAAGACTCAACAAGCCCTCGCTTAACCTATTCTCTAGCTCATCCACCACTGTATAAAAATGTTGACGCTGCTGCTCACTCAGCGTGGCGACATGACTATCGTCAGCGGGTTTACCATCAATAATAGGAGCAAATGTGATAGCGCCATTTTCTTCAAACATGGCAATCTCATTGGCGTTAGCATAGCGCTCTACCGCGTCGATGGCCTCGTCGTACTTTTGTTCAAAATCTCGTAAAATAGAGGCGCGTTTGCGCTGATATCCAGGGTTGTCGAACGCCACTGGAAATGTGTCTAACACGTCGTCGATAAGTTGGGCGATATCTTTTTGAAAAACCTTACCACCGCCAGGAGGAAAACGAAGGGCCGCGGGTTCACGCTCTTCGTCAAAGTTATTGATGTAGCACCAGTCATCAGGGGAGCTTAACCGCGAAACTTGCCGCTCTATGTAGTCTTTTACTAACGTAAACCGACCAGTAGCAGGCTCACCCATGACATACAAGTTGTATCCAATGGCATCGATTCCTAAGCCAAAGGTCAAGGCTTCCCTCGCCCTTTCTTGTCCAATAAAGGTGGCATTGAGCGCCTGCTCGTCTTTGAGCGCGCTGTTGATAACTCGTCTATTTATTGCGGGCGTTAATGCATCTTTAGCTAACGCAAAGGCTTTACTGTCGACTGACATATCATTCTTTTTATAGTGCTTTTAGGTAAGTGAAACTCTATTTAACTGGGGTGTCAAACCCTTATCGCTCGTTGCCTCGATTTCGTGGCGCAAATGAACAAGAATCAAACAAAGTTGCGTATTTAAACGGATAATTTAAAACCGCCACTTGTTCATTTTTACAGCAAGCGGCAATAAAAATTCCGCTCATATACGTTAAGCTATTGAGGCATGACTCACCCGTGGGGTATTCTATGCGGCTACATATGTATTTAACTTGCTACATTTTCGTTGCTATTACCTTTTGGTGCCATTTCTGGGCCAGAAATAACGACTATTTAGCAAAGTAAGAACGTTTCAACTTATTAATGCGGAAGCCTAAGTTTCATGGCCGATAATCAGTACAACCCAAAAGATATAGAAAAACGCGTTCAGCAATATTGGGAAGATAATCAATCTTTCAAAGTAGATGAAGACGCAAATAAAGAAAAATTTTACTGCCTATCAATGTTTCCTTACCCAAGCGGCCGTCTGCATATGGGTCACGTGCGCAATTACACGATTGGCGATGTTATCAGCCGTTACCAGCGTATGCAGGGAAAGAATGTCATGCAGCCAATGGGTTGGGATGCGTTCGGTTTGCCTGCTGAAAATGCAGCAATCAACAACAATACGGCGCCTGCTAAGTGGACCTATTCTAATATTGACTACATGAAAACCCAGCTTCGCTCGCTAGGTTTTGGTTATGATTGGGATAGAGAGGTTACAACGTGTAAACCTGATTATTATCGCTGGGAACAATGGTTTTTCACCCGCCTTTACGAAAAAGGGTTAGTTTACAAGAAGAACTCAACGGTGAACTGGGATCCCGTTGACCAGACGGTATTGGCCAACGAACAAGTGATTGATGGCCGCGGTTGGCGCTCTGGTGCGTTAGTTGAGCAAAAAGAAATCCCGCAATGGTTTATCAAAATAACCGATTATGCTGAAGAATTATTAAGCGATTTAGAACAGCTTGAAGAATGGCCTGACCAAGTGCGCGCCATGCAGGCGAACTGGATCGGTCGGTCTGAAGGGATAGATATTACCTTCAATCTAGCATCACCTATCAACGACATTGCCGACCTTACGGTTTACACCACCCGCCCTGATACTTTTTATGGCGTTACTTATGTTGCCGTTGCTGCCCAGCACCCATTGGCAGAATTTGCAGCACAGTCAAATCCAGACATCGCCCGTTTCATCGACGAATGCAAAAATACGAAAGTTGCTGAAGCAGAAATGGCAACGATGGATAAAAAGGGCCGTGCTACTGGGTTTGAAGTTGTTCATCCGCTTACTGGCGAAAAGCTACCCATTTGGATTGCTAACTTCGTACTAATGGAATACGGCTCTGGCGCTGTAATGGCCGTTCCTGGTCACGACCAACGAGATTGGGAGTTTGCAACAAAGTACAACCTACCCATTCAACAAGTCATTGCCGCGAAAGAAGGCGACGAAGATAAATGCGACCTTTCAACGTCTGCCTATACGGAAAAAGGCACATTAATTAACTCTGACAAGTTCGATGGACTTGATTTTGATGCGGCATTCAACAGCATCGCAGACGAGCTGGAAAATAAAGAATGCGGAAAACGCAAAGTGAATTATCGCCTGCGAGATTGGGGCGTAAGTCGTCAGCGTTATTGGGGCACGCCTATCCCAATGTTAAGGTTAGAAAATGGCGAGTCTGCCCCTGTGCCGTCGGACCAACTTCCTGTTGAGCTGCCGGAAGACGTCGAGATGGACGGCGTCATTTCGCCTATCAAAGCCGATCCTGAATGGGCGAAGACCACCTATAATGGAGAACCTGCCCTGCGTGAGACGGATACATTTGATACGTTTATGGAATCGTCGTGGTATTACGCTCGCTATGCTAGTGCAACCAACTCCGATGCCATGCTAGACCCAAAGTCAGCTAACTACTGGCTGCCTGTTGACCAATATGTCGGTGGAATAGAACATGCAATATTGCACCTACTCTACTCTCGCTTTTTCCACAAATTATTGCGCGATGAAGGCTTAGTAGACTCAGACGAGCCATTCAAGCGCTTGCTATGCCAAGGCATGGTGTTAGCAGATTCTTACTATCAAGAAGACGAGAAAGGTAAGAAGACTTGGTACTCACCTACGGAAGTAACCACTGAAAAAGACGACAAAGGGCGTATTGTAAAAGCATGGCTCACCAGCGATAACACCCCTGTGACTCACGGCGGCATGACAAAGATGTCGAAATCAAAGAACAATGGTATCGACCCGCAAGAAGTTATTGATCAATACGGTGCGGACACCGTGCGTTTGTTTACTATGTTTGCTGCTCCACCTGAACAGACTCTTGAATGGGTAGATTCGGGTGTAGAAGGCGCTAACCGATTCCTTCGCCGTATTTGGAAGCTAGTGACTGAGCACGTTGAAAAAGGGACTCCTGAAGCGTTAAACGTGAAAGCGCTTAATAAATCTCAACAAGCCCTTCGACGTGAACTGCACAAAACCATTCAAAAGGTTAGCGACGACCTTGGCCGTCGACAAACCTTTAATACCGCTGTTGCTGCCGTTATGGAGCTACTGAATCATCTTCAAAAAGCGCCGCAAGACGATGCGCAAGACATTGCCATTATGCGCGAAGCGACCGAGTCAGTGCTTTTGTTGCTTAACCCAATTACACCGCATATTGCCCATGAGTTGTGGAAGGTGCTTGGACATGACGAAGATATTGATGTTGCGCCGTGGCCAGAAGTGGACAAAGACGCACTCGTTGAGGACGAAAAACTGATCATTGTTCAGGTAAATGGCAAGGTACGCGCCAAAATGACCATTGCCGCTGATGCGAGCAAAGACGACATGGAGGCAAGCGCCCTCGCCCAGTCGAATGTCCAACAATTTATTGATGGGAAAACGATTCGAAAAGTGATTGTTGTGCCCGGCAAGCTTGTAAATATTGTAGCGAACTAGGCGACTATTGATAATGAATGCACTTTTAAAATTAGTCGGTATTGCAGCGATAGTGAGCACCCTTAGTAGCTGTGGTTTTCACCTGCGTGGTGCTCCCAGCCTTCCTGACAATATCAATACGATCGTAATTGAAAGTGCCCGAGCACACGCGCCCTTAGCCCGTGCGCTCGACAATAGATTGAACATTTACGGATTAAAGTCACACGAACGGGGTAGCGATAGCGCCCCGAGTGAGAACATCAGCATTTACCTTTTACCGGAAAAATTGGACCGCCAACTTTTATCCGTTTATCCATCGGGTCAGGTGGCGGAGTACGACCTCATTTATGTGGTGCGTTATCGCGTATCCTTTCCCAACAAAGAGCCAATGATGGCGCAGTTTGAAGTAGTACGGGATTATCAAGACGACCCTGATCAGGTGTTAGCAAAATCGAGAGAGCTTGATTTAATGCTTGATGAAATGCGCGCCGAGGCAGCGGATATGATCATTAGACGCTTATCTGGTCAAGCGGTTGCTGCATTGGACATTGAAAAATGACGACTGACAACTAAGCATGCAAATTTACCCAAACCAGTTTCATCAAGACATCAAAAAAGGTCTGAGACCTTGTTATATGGTGTTTGGGGATGAGCCGCAGCAGAAGTTCGACGTTATCGAGCAAATTCGAGCACACGCAAAATTAAAGGGATTTGACGAGAGAACTACCCTGGTTGCTGACGCAGGTTTTTCATGGAACCAGCTGCTTGAGGCTACGCAAAGTATGTCTTTGTTTTCAAGCCAGCAATTTATTGAGCTAGAGCTTCCTACCGGCAAACCCGGCACGGAGGGCAGTAAAATGCTGCAAGAAGTCGTCGCTAAACTCAACCCAGATATGCTGCTACTCATTCATGGGCCTAAAATTGGTAAAGACGTGCAGCGTGGAAAATGGTTTAAAGCTCTCGACGAAATAGGCGCATCCACACTATGTTATCCCCTTGAAGGACGCCAATTAAGCACTTGGATAAACCAGCAACTCACCTCGCATCAGCTTTCTGTATCACCCAATGGCGCAAAAATGATTTCCGACTTTTGTGAAGGAAATCTGCTAGCCGCAAAACAAGAGATAGATAAACTCGCGCTGCTTTATCCACATCAGTCTGTAACCGATGAGCAAATTGAACGAGCCATGGTCGATCAATCCCGCTACAGCGTGTTTCAGCTTGTTGATGTAATGCTTAACGGAGAAAGCACCCGCTGTATTAAAATGCTCTACCGATTAGAAAGTGAGGGTTTAGAGCCAAATATAATCATTTGGGCCTTAGTGAGAGAGTGGGAACAGCTGTGGAATTTAAAAGCGGCTGAACAACAAGGCCAGCCCATTCAATGGCAAAAATTTGGTATTTGGCGCAATAAACAAGCGGTATATCAAAATGCAATGCAGCGTCTATCTTTGCAACAGCTAGAAAGTATTCAACACGCGTTGGGTCAAGCCAATCTTGCCTTTAAGCAACAGGTTATCTCTCGTCCTTATATAAAGCTATGCCACCTATGTATGATGTTTATGGGTGTAAATTTGGCTAACATCCCGTTATTGGATAAATAGCTGTGGCGTTAAAAGCGATATTGGGCGGTACGTTTAATCCACCCCATTACGGTCACATTACGCCTGCGCTCAAAGCCGCAGAAACCTTGGCAATTGACTCTGTTTATTTGATGCCATGCAAGTTAGCGCCTCATAAATCGGTATCAGTGTCTGAAAAGCACAGAGTGAATATGATCAATCTGTGTTGCGAGGAAAACCCTAAGCTTCACGCAGAGCTGATTGAGCTCTCTCTTCCCTCTCCTTCTTATACGGTAAAAACACTGCGAGAATTACATTCTCAAACCGACGAGACAATCTGTTTTCTCATTGGTGCCGATTCACTGTATAATCTAGATAAGTGGTACGAGTGGGAATGCTTATTAACGTATTGCCACCTTGTTGTAATGCGAAGGGACGATGATAATTTCGCCCCGCCACCGGTTGTAGCAGATTGGCTCAAATCGGTTGTTACTCGCGATGCGACGCAGTTACATCAACGTAAAAATGGATATGTATTGTTAGTTGATACTCCCCTAAAAGCAATTTCGTCAACGCAGTTGCGCAATACCATAACCCAAAAAAACGTAGGGGCTTTAGATAAAGCCGTTCAAGATTTTATTGAAAACTGGATACCAAGCAGCGTCATTGAATATATTGATGCCAACCAGTTATATATTGAAGAAAGATAAGAGGAAAACACTTGGAGAGTCTACAACTTAAGCAGTTTGTTAAAGACAAAATAGATGACATGAAAGGCCGTGATATCATTGAGCTTGATGTTAGAGGTAAGTCGACCATTACAGATACCATGATCATTTGTTCTGGTAATTCAAAGCGTCACGTATCCTCAATTGCAGAGAATGTATTGGTTGAAGCGAAAAATGCTGGGCATGCACCTGGGCACGTCGACGGTAAAGACACCGGAGAATGGGTACTGGTTGATTTCGGCGATGTCATTTTGCACGTTATGCAAGATGAAACCCGAGACTTTTATCAACTAGAAAAGCTCTGGTCATAGGCTTCGCCCTTACAGAGTCAGCAATCAGCATGTCTTATATTCACCCACAACAGCCATTAAGGTTAGGACTGTCATCCATGGTGCAGTGTTGAAGATTCAAATTGTTGCTGTGGGAACAAAAATGTCTTCATGGGTATCCGCGGGCGTCGACGAGTTTATCCGTCGATTCCCTAGCGATATGCCCGTGAGCATCACTGAAATACCGGCCGGCAAACGTGGAAAAAACGCAGACATCAAACGGATCCTCGAAAAAGAAGGCGAGCAGATGTTGGCGGCCATCCCAAAAGGCAACCGGGTAGTGACGCTTGAGGTGACCGGAAAGCCTTGGGATACTCCCATGCTGGCAAAACAGCTAGATAATTGGAAAATGGACGGTAGAGATGTCAGCTTGCTCATTGGTGGTCCAGAAGGTTTAGCTCCCTCTTGCACTGCTGCGTCAGAACAAAAATGGTCATTATCTGCGCTAACCCTTCCTCACCCATTAGTCAGAATTATACTCGTTGAGAGCGTGTATCGCGCGTGGTCGGTAACACAAAATCACCCTTATCATAGAGAATAGAAGCAGTTATTAATGCAAAGGAACTCAATGCACCGTAAACGCCAAGCTATTCGCGACCACACAGCGGAAGCCAATCTGTTTGCCCGCCGTGCAACGATTGCTTTTATTATTGTTACTGCAATGCTTGGGATCGTGCTGAACAACCTCTACTCCTTGCAAGTGACACAACACGACGATTATCAAACTCGCTCAAATGGCAACCGTATAAAAGTATTGCCTGTTGCGCCAAATCGCGGGCTTATCTACGATAGAAACGGTGTACTGCTTGCCGAAAACAGACCGGTTTTTAGTTTAGAAGTTATCCCCGAGAAAGTGGACAACATCGACGATACCTTAGCGCGAATCACCGCATTGATGGATATTACTGATGACGAACTTAAACGCTTCCAGAAAAATTTAAAGGGCACTCGCCGCTTCAAACCCATTGTACTGCGCAATGAGCTCTCTGAAGAAGAAGTGGCCATTTTCTCAGCCAGTAAGCACAAATTTGAAGGGTTGCAAATTGAAGCGCGTCTTGCACGCCATTATCCCTATGCAGAAACCCTCACTCATGTACTTGGCTATGTGGCACGTATCAATAAACGGGATTTACAAAAGATAGTTGAAGCCGGTCAAGAAGATAACTACGCCGCCACCTACGATATTGGCAAGCTAGGGATTGAAAAGTACCATGAAGAACTTCTCCATGGTGAAGTAGGCTACCAACAGGTTGAAGTGAACAATCAAGGACGGATCATACGTGTATTAAACGTGGAACCGCCCACACCAGGCAAGGATATTATTCTAAATATCGATCTGACTTTGCAACAAGAAGTTCAGCGAATTTTAGAAGGTACTCGTGGTGCAGTAGTGATTTCAGAAGTAAAGACCGGCGGCGTGCTGGCGCTCTACTCTAATCCCGGATACGACCCCAATTTATTTGTTCACGGTATTAGCAGTAAGAGTTACTCAGCGCTGCTTAATTCGCCAAACCGCCCGTTGATTAATCGAGCCACTCAAGGGCAGTATTCGCCGGCATCTACCATAAAGCCGCATCTGGCTTTACTGGGTTTAGAAGACGGTGCGATTACTGAAGACTACACTATTAAAGATAACGGCCGCTATCGACTGCCCAATGTAAATCATGTTTGGCGAGACTGGAAACGATGGGGGCATGGTGACGTCGATATTGCAAAAGCTATTGAGGTTTCATGCGATACCTACTACTACGATTTAGCCTATAACTTGGGTATCGATAAAATTAGTGAGGCCATGCGAAACTTCGGGTTCGGTGATTACACGGGAATCGATTTGTACGAAGAATCCGATGCGAATATGCCTAGCAGAGGGTGGAAACGTGCTCGTTTTAATCAACCTTGGTATATTGGTGATACTATCCCCGTTGGCATCGGACAAAGCTTTTGGACCGCCACGCCTATTCAGCTTACCCATTCAATTAACACGTTAGTGAATCGCGGTGAACGCTATATTCCTCAGATAATACGCGGTTATAGAAACCTTGATGGCACAGACGACCTTATTGCTCTAAAAACCTCGCCACCTATTCAAATAAACGATCAAAAGAACCTCGATATTGTATTAAATGCTATGCACGATGTTGTTCATGGCGAAGAAGGAACCGCTCGTTTTGCGTTCGCCGACACACCTTATGAGTCTGCGGGCAAAACGGGAACCGCTCAGTTATTTACCGTAGGGCAGGATGAGAAGTACAATGAGGATGAAGTGGATGAAAGGCTTCGCGACAACGCTCTTTACGTTGGCTTTGCGCCCTTCGACAACCCAGAAATTTCTATTACGGTGGTGCTAGAAAATGCCGGTGGCGGAAGCTCCAATGCGGCGCCTGTAGCAAGGAAATTAATGGATTTTTATTTTCGCGACAGACGTTTTGAAACCGCAAGTATCGACAGCGAGCCTGACGAATAATGAAAAGAACGGCAATCACGCCAGATAAAATAAGTTTTTTGCAGCGCATTCATGTAGATGGCTGGTTGTTGCTGGGCCTTTTGGTTTTAAGTGGCGTTGGGCTTGTCACGCTCTATTCTGCGTCAGGTCAAGACATAGCGCAGATGGAGCGACAGTTTACTCGCTTAGGTTTAAGCTTTGTCGTTATGGCAGTACTCGCTCAATTGCCGCCTGGTTTTTATCGACGCCTGTCTCCTTTTGCCTTTGCGGTGGGCCTGCTTATGTTAGTTGCCGTTTTGCTTTTTGGTGACATAGGTAAAGGCGCCCAACGCTGGCTAGATTTTGGTTTTATTCGCTTTCAGCCATCGGAACTAATGAAACTTGCCGTACCTATGATGGTGGCATGGTATATCAGTAAACATACCCTGCCTCCACGAACTCACCATATTGCATTAGGTTTTACTATGGTGGTGGTGCCTACGGTGCTCATAGCCAAGCAGCCTGATTTAGGCACTTCTTTGCTTATTGCAAGCTCTGGTGTTTTTGCCATCTTTCTTGCAGGGATGAGCTGGCGCCTTATTTCTCTGGTAGGGGCGCTTATTGGCGCATTCGCCCCTATCATGTGGTTTTTCTTAATGAAGGACTATCAAAAGCAGCGGGTATTAACGTTTTTAAATCCTGAGAGCGACCCACTTGGCTCGGGCTATCATATTATTCAATCTCAGATAGCGATTGGTTCCGGTGGCGTTGAGGGCAAGGGCTGGCTTCAAGGTACGCAGTCTCAACTAGAGTTTTTACCTGAGCGGCATACCGACTTTATCTTTTCTGTTTTTAGTGAAGAGTTTGGTCTTACCGGCGTTATGGTATTACTGGCTATCTATTTGTACATTATTTTACGCGGTTTAATCATTTCTAGTCGGACTCAAGATGCTTTTTCAAAACTACTTGGCGGCAGCATAACCCTAACCTTCTTTGTCTATGTATTCGTTAACATGGGCATGGTATCGGGATTACTCCCCGTCGTGGGTGTTCCTTTACCGTTGGTGAGCTATGGTGGAACATCTATGGTGACATTAATGGCGGGTTTTGGCATTCTTATGTCTATTGCAACGCAAAAACGTTTAATATCTCGATGACTTTGCCACTCTTAATGTTTCCGCAAATTTCAAAGCTAATACAGCAGCTTTGTCATACATCGTTATTGTTGCCATCGGTTTTGTTGCCGTTGCTTTCGTTGTTAGACTCGCCAAATTTAGTTAAGCGTTTCATTCACTCATGTACCCGAGGCCTTCTGCTTCTCTCTTGTGTATCGGCGTTTCTGTTAAGCGGATGTCAGTCAGGCCAAATTGGTCGCTATACACAATCGCAAGACTCCGCCCCTAATTACGTGGCTAAACTACCAGAAACCCTTGACGCTGTGCCTAAGTTTGAAGCCTACCGCACCTTTAACAACCGACCCTACAAGGTCCTAGGCAAGCATTATACCCCCATGACCTCAGGTAAAGGCTACGAGAAGGAGGGATATGCCAGTTGGTATGGTCAGAAGTTTCATGGCCATTTAACGTCAAACGGTGAGACCTACAATATGTTCGCCATGAGTGCAGCACACAAAACATTGCCACTACCCTCTTTCGTGAGGGTGACAAACTTAGAAAATAACAAACAAGCTATTGTTCGTGTGAACGATCGTGGCCCATTTCATGACAATAGAATTATTGATTTGTCTTATGCCGCTGCGGTGAAGTTGGGATATCACAGCAAAGGCACAGCGAAGGTAAAACTGGAGGTTATACATTTCGATGAAGACAATAACGTTACGATAGGCAGTAATCCCACCGTCAGTTATGATGAATACTTGGGTATAGATGTTCCGAAAACCATTGCTCCAAGTAGGATTGCTCTCAATACGACTGTTCCGAGTAAAAAGGCTCAGTCTGAAGTTGCAGAAAACAGAGCACAACACGATGAACAATCTACAGCTACCAAAAATGAAAGCCCTATCAATACAGGCGGTATATTTATTCAGGTTGCTGCCCTATCTAACGCAGAAAAGGCAAAATCCATCAGTAATGTGTTGTCCGCGTTATATCAGCTTCCAGCCCACCTCCCCGTTAGCAACAACATCTACAAACTTCAACTTGGTCCTATTGAAGACAAACAAATGATTGAAGATGTGCTAAGCCAGCTTAAACAAAACGGCTACCCACATGCGTATGCAATAAAACAGCCCCAATAGCACTCGCAGTGCCATGATACTGGCAACTTGCTCCATTCGATTAGCGCTAGCTATTGTCTTGCTAAGTCGCACTTTCATCGAAACTTTTTCGGTAAACCCTAGTCCTAAGTTCAGCCTTGCGATAGACTTCGTTACTAATGTAAGTTCTATTGTAATTCCTATCGCAATTTCTATGACAATCTCTATCTGTCATTTTGATATGCAATTACTAATCGCTCTTGATGGGTAGTCTTAGTGGTGAGAACGTCAATCTAAGAGTAGCTGTAAACTCACACGGATATAACTCGGTAAAAGAAAACAACCATGCTAAAAATAATTAAACGCACTAAAGCGCCTTCACTGTCATTTGCCTTCTTACTGCTTGGCGTACTTTTTAATATTGCTCACGCTGCTGTTGTTACTCCGCCTGCTCCTACCGTAGCTGCAGAAGGCTTTTTGCTTACTGACTTTGAAACCGGTCATGTCATCGCAGAAAAAAATGCTGACATGCAGCTTGCCCCTGCGAGTCTTACCAAAATAATGACTATTTATGTCATAGGGAAAGAACTGCAATCAGGCAATATAAGCCTTGATGATGAAGTGACTATTTCAGAAAATGCGTGGGCGAAGAAATTTCCAGATTCATCGAAAATGTTTATCGAAGTAGGTACACAGGTTTCAGTTAGCGACCTCCTTCGCGGTATCGTAGTTCAATCTGGTAATGATGCGTGTGTGGCTATGGCAGAACATGTAGCCGGATCTGAATCAGCCTTTGCTAGTATGATGAACGCACACTCTCAAGCCCTAGGGTTAACCAGTACTAACTGGGTTAATGCGCATGGTTTGCACGACCCAGACCACTACACTACGCCACGTGACATGGCAGTGCTTTCTCGGGCACTCATTGCGGATACGCCGAACATGTATGCTATTTACAGTGAAAAGGAATTTACGTTTAACGGCATTAAGCAGTACAACCGCAATAGCTTGTTGTGGGATAAAAGCCTAAATGTAGACGGTATTAAAACTGGACATACATCTGATGCAGGTTACAGCCTAATCACATCAGCGGAGCAAGGCGACATGCGCCTTATTTCGGTTGTTATGGGCACCGACAGCGAGCGTTCGCGTAAAGTTGAAAACAAGAAGCTGCTGAAATACGGTTTTCGCTTTTTTGAAACAGTGACCCCCTATAAAGCAGGTCAGAGCTTTGTGGCACATAGAATATACATGGGCGATAGGGAAACCGTAGACCTTGGAATTAATCAATCTACCCCCATTACTATTCCACGTGGCCAGGCTGAAAACCTGGAAGCTAATTTTGAATTAGATAAAAAGCTGGAAGCGCCATTAGCGAAAGGACAAGTCGTTGGAAAGCTGTATCTTCAGCTAGACGGGGAAGACGTGGCTAGCTACCCCCTCGTTACACTCCAAGAAGTGCAAGAAGGCAGCATGTTCAACCGCCTAAAAGATTACATTATGCTTCAAATTGGTTTTGACGATGAATAAATAATTGCGTTAACACCTAGTTGTGAAGCGGCCAGATTGATACAATCTGGCCGTTTTTTTATATAAAGTTTACATACCGAGAATATCGCATGGATACCCGTTTCGACGAACTGTTAGATTTTCCCACACACCAAACGTTTAAAGTAATGGGCGTGGCCCACGAAGATTTACCCGTGCAGGTAGTTTCGTGCTTGCAGCAACATGCTCCTGGTGATTATGCGCCTGTTATTAAACCAAGTAGCAAAGGCAATTATCATTCCTTGTCAATCAGTGTGCGAGTAACCAGCAAAGAGCATATGGAAACCATTTACACTGAACTGGCCGAGTTGGAACTAGTTAGGGTTGTTCTGTAAGTGAGTATGCAGGACCAGGCTGTTAAAACCAGTGATGGCGATAGCGTGAAAAACGAAGTTATTATTCGCCAGTTGGGACGTCAACTTTACGAGCCAGTTTGGCAAGCAATGCAGCATTTTACTGATAATCGCAATAACGACACGGCTGATGAAATTTGGCTGGTAGAGCACGAGCCTGTATTCACCCAAGGTCAAGCTGGAAAGGCAGAGCACATATTACTACCGGGAGATATTCCGGTTGTGCAAGTTGATAGAGGTGGCCAAGTCACTTATCACGGACCAGGCCAGCAAGTTATTTATCTGCTTTTAAACATTAAACGCAGAAAATTAGGCGTAAGACATCTCGTCACCGCAATGGAAGAAGCCGTGGTGGGATTGTTAGCGCCCTATGGTATAAGCGCTTATCCCAAGCCCGATGCTCCAGGCGTTTACGTCAACGAACAAAAAGTATGTTCACTTGGCTTAAGAATACGTAATGGATGCTCATTTCATGGACTAGCGTTAAATGTTAACATGGATTTATCACCGTTTCAGCGGATTAATCCATGCGGTTACGCAGGTATGGAAATGACGGACACTGCGCGTCTTAACGGTCCCGATTCGCTTAAACAGGCTGGCGATGAGCTTGTTCGCTTATTACTAGAGGCGCTTTCCTTAACGGAAACAACATATAAAGAAGGTTTTGATGAGTAACGCACGACCTACAGCGGGGGTAAAACTCCGAGATGATGAAAAAGTAAAACACATTCCAATCACCATTATTCCTACTGAAAAGGAAGAAATGCTGAGAAAGCCTGAGTGGATTAAGATTAAGCTCCCTCGCTCTACGGAAAAAATTGATCACATCAAGCGTACGCTTAGAAAGAACAATTTGCACTCGGTATGCGAAGAAGCAAGCTGTCCAAATTTAGCTGAATGCTTCAATCATGGTACTGCAACGTTCATGATCCTCGGTGATATATGTACTCGCCGCTGCCCGTTTTGCGATGTAGCTCATGGAAAGCCATTACCGCCAAGCGCCGAAGAGCCTGAAAAGCTAGCCAAAACCATTGCAGAGATGAACCTTCGCTATGTGGTTATTACGTCAGTTGACCGAGACGATTTACGCGACGGTGGAGCACAGCATTTTGTCGACTGTATTAATGCTATTCGAGAGCACAGCCCTTCCACCACCATTGAAGTGCTAGTACCCGATTTCAGAGGGCGAATGGACCGTGCACTTGAGATATTTAAAAATGGTGAACCTGATGTGTTTAACCACAACTTAGAAACCATTCCTCGCCTTTATCGCGAATGTCGTCCTGGTGCCAATTATCAGTGGTCCCTTGATTTGCTCAAGAAGTTTAAAGCGCAGCACCCTCACATTAAAACTAAATCTGGTTTGATGATGGGTATGGGTGAAGAAAACGAAGAGATCCAAGGTGTATTAAGAGACCTTCGTGATCACAACGTTGATATGCTAACGCTTGGTCAATACCTACAGCCCAGCCGTCACCACTTTCCTGTGAAGCGATATGTGCACCCTACTGAGTTTGATGCGCTAGGCGATTACGCGAAAGAGATAGGTTTTACCCACGCTGCGTGTGGTCCAATGGTACGCTCAAGTTACCATGCCGATCAGCAAGCTGCCGGTGTAGAAGTTAAATAGGCATATCTATGTCAATAAGAGGCGGCCGTTAATAGCGAGCCGCCTTTTTTGTATAACGAGTGACAAAGTAAGGACGACTGCTAAAATGCAGCCACACTTATTGTAAAAAATGGCAAAAGCTGACAACAGGGTATTCATGCGTAAACATATTTATATCGCCTATACAGGCGGCACCATAGGGATGAAGCCATCGAGTCAAGGGTATGTGCCTGCTGCTGGTTTTTTAACAGAAACGCTGGCGAAAATGCCTGAGTTTAACCGCAGTGAAATGCCCCTTTTTACTATTCATGAGTACGACAACTTAATCGACTCTTCGGATATGGATCCATCGGATTGGCAGCGCATTGCTGACGATATAGCTGATAACTATGACGACTACGACGGCTTTATTATTTTGCATGGTACCGACACCATGGCCTACACGTCGTCGGCCCTAAGCTTTATGCTCGAAGACTTAGCCAAACCTGTGATAGTGACGGGCTCTCAAATACCGCTGGCTGAACTGCGCTCAGATGGTCAGGTAAACTTGTTAAATGCCCTGTTTATTGCCGCCAACTACCCTATCGCAGAAGTCGGGTTATTTTTTAACAATCGTTTACTGCGCGGAAATCGCAGCCGTAAGGTAGATGCAGACGGCTTTAATGCCTTTGACTCACCCAACTTCCCTCCTCTACTGGAAGCTGGAATAAATATTCGGCTTAAAGCAGGTGTTTTAGCAAAAGCGTCAGATAAAAAGCTGACCGTTTCCAATGTATCCGCTCAGCCCATCGGCATGGTGAGCCTGTATCCGGGAATTGCGCCTGAAGTGATAAAAAACACACTTCAACAACCTGTAAACGCGCTTATATTACTCAGTTACGGTGTAGGCAATGCCCCACAAAACCCAAAACTGATTGAGCAGTTGCAATACGCTAAATCCAGAGAAATACCGGTGGTTAACTGCACTCAATGCATGCGCGGTAGAGTAAACATGGGTGGGTATGCAACCGGCCATGGCCTGCAAGAAGTTGGCGTGCTCTCGGGCAGTGATATGACCCCAGAGGCTGCACTAGCAAAACTGCATTATTTATTAAGTAAAAATCTCTCGTTTGAACAAATCAATTTACTGCTCACCGCCAACCTGCGCGGCGAATTAAGCGAATAAGGTATTAAATTTTGACACAACGTTATTCTGGTGCATTACGAAAAATGCGTACTCATGCATTTGATAATAGTGAAGTTTGCTATGAACTCCCTATTGGAGATAGCAGCGTAGACATGAACGCACTGATAGGTCGGGAGATTTCATTGTCCTTTAACAATGAAATTCACTGTGTTCACTGCAGCCGAAAAACCAAAAAGAGTTTCAACCAGGGTTATTGCTACCCTTGCCTAATTTCACTTGCTCAGTGCGACAGCTGTATTATAAAACCTGAAAAGTGCCATTACCACGAAGGTACGTGTCGCGAGCCAGAATGGGGCGAGGCCCACTGTTTTAACGAACACTTTGTCTACTTAGCTAATACAGGCAACGTGAAAGTGGGTATTACCCGAGAAATAACCGAATCTGTCTCGCCTCGCTGGATGGACCAAGGCGCAACGCAAGCCACGGTTATGTTGCGCGTTCCAGACAGGTTAACTAGCGGGCTTGTGGAAACGTTATGCAAAAAGCATATTGCCGATAAGACCAACTGGCGCACCATGTTAAAAGGCAAGCCAGATGAAGTGGATTTGATAGCGGTAAAACACGAGCTTATGGAAAAAATTTCTGATGAACTTGCTGTATTAAAACAAGAAAAAGGGCTTCAAGCTGTATCTGAGGTAGCGTCGAAAGTACATCAAATCAACTTTCCCGTCGACAGTTACCCAGATAAAATAAAGTCGATTAATCTCGACAAAACCCCTGACTTTTCTGGTGAGCTTAAGGGTATTAAAGGGCAATACTGGATGCTTGATGGTGACAGGGTCATTAACATACGAAAATTTGCTGGTTATAACGTCACGCTTCAAGTTTTTTAAACGTTACGCTTAAAGCCATATTTTCTAGATGCCACATAGGAAATCAGCGGTTCGAGGCGCACGCAACGTGCGCCTTTAAATTTATATCAAGTAGCCGGGTTTTTTATTAACTCCACTGCTCAAAAAACGCAGTAGTGTCACGTTTTGGCTTTGGTGCTGGCTCAAAAGCTGGCGTACCTAAATACAAAAACCCAACGAGTTCATCTTCTTCTGACATTCCTAGTCCACTTTTCACAACGGGACACTGTGCGTAGCTACCTGTGCGCCACATACCGTTAAACCCTTGTGCTACTGCAGCCATTTGCATGGCCATTACGCCACAAGAGGCAGACGCTATCTGCTCAACACGAGGTACTTTTTCGTGCTCTTTGTATTGTGCAATGGCAACAATAACCATAGGCGCACGCAAAGGAAGTTGTGGCGCTCTTTCTATTTCTTTCTGACTTTTGTCGTTTTCAATTGCAGATGTTTCAAAAAGTGACCCAAGCTTGTTTAACCCTTTGCCTTGGCATACCACAAATCGCCATGGGGTAAGGCAAGCATGATCAGGGGCACGTAATGCCGCTTGCATAATGTTTTCCAACGCATCTCCGCTTGGAGCAGGCTCATTTAAGCGTGGCTGAGAGCTTCGATTAAGAAGTAGAGATAATGCATCCACTTTGGGGCCTCCTTGATGACGCCTCATTAAAACACGATATTGATGTACTGTGGCGTCAGTATTTTGATAAAGAAACGAATTCGTTTGTAGGTCAATCTTACGGAGGACAGCCGTGGCTGTCGACCAAAACTACCTTGCTTGACATTAAATGTACTCACATAATCGCAACACAACAGTTTTCTATTCTACCATATTGTTAAGAGCGAACGGCCTATTGCGTGTGTGACTACGTAATCCTTTTATAGTCAGATTGCGTATTGTGAATATACATAAGGCATAATCGACGAGGAGACTAAGGTTTTGAACACGTCATCTAATAAAACGCCTAACCCGTCTCCGTTGTCTCGTTTGATGAAAAAAGGTCAATTAAAAACAGGTTATCAATCAACCTCAGGAAACTTGCTTATGCTGATGAGTGAAAATGACCACAAGCGAATTGCAAAACTCATTGCTAGCTGGCTAGAACACGATAAGTAGTGACATAATAGTCGTCCCTAGACCTACATATATATGAAATAAACAAGCGAACTTTTTGACACCACTATTCTTAGCCAACCTAGTTGTTTGATAATTTCGACTTTGTTGGACATATCAGCATCGGTAGCTTTATTACACAAACCTTTGATGGAATTTTGCTCATCGACTCAATGTGGACGCAAAACGATGCCAAAATGGTATTAGTTTTAACGCGCTTAAAGCTGTTTTATCGGTGGGAGTTACAAAAAATTACAATTAACTTAGCGATCTTATGCTAAACAGGTACCATAATAAAAAAGCGAAGTTAGATTTACCATCACACGTAACGCTCTAACTTTAAAAGACAGTCAAACTTTAAAAGACAATCACACTTTTGAAAAAGGTAGTAAAATATGGCGGCCAAGGGAAATTGGACTAAATCCTTGTTTATTGGCTTGTGGACGGTATTGAACTTCACCCGCAAACTTTTCTTCAACGTAATATTCATTGTAATTTTCGTTGGCATAATCATGGCCATCGCCAACCAAGACGGTGAGCAACTTACAGTTAAATCCAACAGTGCGTTATATCTTACGCTCAATGGCCAGCTGGTGATTGAAAAAGAAAGTGTTGATCCCTTCGAGCAGTTTTTGCAAGAGTCATTGGGCAGCGAACCAGACAACCCAGAAGTACTTGTACGCGATGTTGTAGAGGTGCTTGCGAACGCGGCGAAAGACAGAAGAATTAAAGCGCTTGTGCTAGACCTTCAAGGGCTTACCGGAGGTGGACTAGACAAGCTTCGCGTTGTGGCAGAAGCCATTGAGTCATTTAAAGAATCAGAAAAGCCCGTTTACGCAATAGGCGATTATTACTCTCAGGATCAATACTATCTCGCTGCACAAGCAGACCATGTATATTTAAATCCAATGGGCGGCCTTTTATTGGAAGGTTACGGCCGTTACGGTTTGTACTTCAAAGACATGCTGGACAAACTCAAAGTAACCACACATATCTTCAGAGTGGGGACGTACAAGTCGGCAGTGGAACCGATAATGAGAAATGATATGTCTGCTGAAGCAAAAGAAGCAGAAAAGCAGTGGTTAGACGGGTATTGGAAGCAGTATAAAGAGGATGTTGCTGCGGCCCGCGGTATAGATGTCACTAACTTCGATGAAACGGCTAACGAATTGCTTTCTAAGTTTGAGGCTGCTGGAGGCGATTTCGCTCAATATGCCCTAGACAATAATTGGGTGGACGCACTTAAAACCCGCGAAGAAGTGAGACAAGAGCTTATTCAATTAGTGGGTGAAGGTGATAACCAGCAGGGGATTAACCTCACAGCTTTTAACACCTATTTGAAAGTCATTAATCCACCAATGCCTAAGGTCAATAATGATATGGACAAGGTGGCAATCGTAGTGGCAAAAGGCACCATTTTAGATGGTAATCAAAAAGCCGGCACCATTGGTGGCGACAGCACAGCACGCTTGCTGCGTAAGGCTCGCTTAGACGACAACATCAAAGCAGTAGTGCTGCAAATAGACTCTCCAGGAGGTAGCGCATTTGCCTCAGAAGTGATTCGCCAAGAAATATTACAGCTGCGGCAAGCTGGTAAGCCTGTTATATCCTCAATGAGTACTTATGCAGCATCTGGCGGTTATTGGATAGCAGCGAGCACCGATAAGATTATAGCGAGTCCAAGCACAATCACAGGTTCTATCGGTGTATTTGGTATGTTTATGACCTACGAGAATTCATTAGATTACTTAGGCATACACAGCGATGGCGTTGGATCGACCGACATTACAGGCTTATCGCCAGCAAGAGCGTTGTCACCAGCGTTTGGACAAATCCTTCAGCGCAATGTGGAAAACACCTATAGTAACTTTTTATCTTTAGTGGCAAACGCTAGAGATATGACTGTTGAAGAAGTTGACACTGTTGCTCAAGGACGCGTGTGGATTGGTGAAGACGCATTAGAGTTAGGCCTTGTTGATGAGCTCGGTGAGCTTGATGATGCAGTAGCGGCTGCTGCAGAGCTTGCTGAGTTAGAAAACTACGATGAAGTGTATCTACAGCGAAGCCTTTCAGCTCAAGAGTTATTTTGGAAAGAATTTTTTGGTCAGGCAATGACAATTGTTGGCAAATGGCAGTTTGGCAACAGTAACTCTGCCCTTGTTAATGAGTTAAAGCGCGTTATGGGTGAATTTAATACCCTTAACAAGCTTAACGATCCAAGAGGCACCTACATATTGTGCTTACCATGTGATGTGAGATAATACGCCTTCAAGGATTGACCTCGCTTCGCCAAAGAGGAAACGCCGTTTACACGGCGTTTTTTTTTTCTAGACTTATTACTAATCCTTTTTATAGCACAGCATATTGCAATTCATCTGGGACAATACGCTGGGCAATTCAATTAACATTAAAAGGACAAACGCAATCGCCATTCGTGACTTATCTGAGGAACAGCAACAGGAAATTCATGCTGCTTTGTCCTCTTGTTATGACAAAGCCGAGCAATATTTTAAAAGGCGATTCCTCCGCCCTCACCTGTCGTTTCGCCGCTCTGGTAAAAACGCAGGCACTGCTTTTTTGCAACAAAACAGGATAAACTTACACCCTTTACTTTTTAAGCAAAATCAACAGGCATTTTTAGAAGAGGTGATCCCCCATGAGGTTAGTCATTTACTGGTTTGGACTTTGTTTGGACGGGTGAAGCCTCACGGTGAAGAGTGGCAAAGCATTATGATTGAGGTGTTTGGATGTGAGGCAAAAACGACCCATTGCTTTGATGTCAAAGCTGTAACGAACACCGTGGCTTATTTCTGTGAATGCAGTGAGCATGCCCTGTCAATGCGACGCCATAAAAGCATTCTCACCGGTACTCGCTATCGTTGTAGGAAGTGTAATTCAGAACTAAAACAGAATACTTAATTAAACCAATTTTCGGTAAACGCATTGTCTAAGTCTTTGAACGCTGTTCTAAGTAACTGTGCAAGTTCTTTATATTTTGGCTTTGAGTTAACCGAAGCGACTTTACAGCCCTGTGAGCGCATTGAAGAATGTATTTCTTGGTACCAGCTGTTCAACTGGGGGGGTAAATATTGGTCAGAGCGATGGCCTAACCACAGCAAACCTTGTATGGGGAGACTAAGAAAAAACATACCCATGGCAATAGTCTGTGGAATAAACTGCGTACCTAAGTTTTGAAGCAGCAGTAAACATATCACCATGGTGGCTGGCGGCATAGTCTTTATAGCGAATTTAGTGGCAGCCACAACTCTGCACTCTGGGAAAAAACCATACAGCTCTTTCCTCATGGGCCATGTTTTCATGTATTGTTGGCCGTCTTGCAACATTGTCTTCACTGGCTGAGACATGCTTCACCTCTAAACGTGCGTATTGATTCGTGAAATAATTTTACGTATTACTTAAAGTGTAAACTTCTTTACATTTAATACAAGAAACACTGATGTGTTGCCCACTTTTTTTGCCATGTTTTTGCGTTAGATTGCTGATTCTTAATTTATGTTGCCTCCTATTTGAAAATTTTTATCTACGAACATGTTCGAATATTGATATGGTTATCGGCATTATGTGAATTGAAATGGTAGGTGAATTCTGTCTAAAGGGCTCGCCGGCATTTTTTCAGCATACACGACTGAAAAGAGTGGGGGTGTAAAGGTTGATTTTAATCCAAACGACCTCACTTCCCTTTATACAACGATTTGAATAGTCTAGCTGCCCTGTTTATGGGTGTTATTGGAGAGGAAAATGTCAGAGAGCAGACACGTCCGTCTACTTATTTTAGGTTCGGGTCCTGCGGGTTACTCGGCAGCAGTTTATGCAGCGCGTGCTAACTTGAAACCGGTACTTTTAACCGGTATTCAGCAAGGCGGACAGCTTACGACCACCACCGAAGTTGAAAACTGGCCTGGCGATCCTGAGGGACTAACGGGCCCTGATTTGATGGTTCGCATGCAAAAGCATGCTGAAAAATTTGATACTGAGATCATTTTTGATCACATCAACAAGACTGATCTAAGCAAACGCCCATTTACCCTACACGGTGATAACGGTACTTACACTTGTGACGCACTTATCATTTCAACAGGTGCATCAGCTAAATACCTTGGCCTTGAGTCAGAACAAGCCTTTATGGGCAAAGGTGTATCGGCATGCGCAACCTGTGACGGATTTTTCTATCGCAACCAAAAAGTAGCGGTTGTTGGCGGTGGTAATACCGCGGTAGAAGAAGCGCTATATTTGTCTAATATTGCGTCTGAAGTTCATGTTATCCATAGAAGAGATACTTTCAGAAGTGAGAAGATCCTTGAGCAACGTCTACGAGACAAAGCGGAAAACGGCAACGTGGTATTGCATCTGAATAAGACATTAGATGAAGTACTTGGTGATGATATGGGCGTGACTAAAATCCGAATCAAAGATACCGACGGCGATGCCACTGAAGAGATTGATGTAATGGGCTTATTCATCGCCATTGGCCACAAACCAAACACAGATATATTTGCCGACCAGCTCACTATGAAAGACGGCTATATTGTTGTGAATAGTGGTTTGCACGGTAACGCCACACAAACTAGCGTTGAAGGCGTTTTTGCCGCCGGTGACGTTAGTGACCACGTCTATCGTCAGGCGATCACGTCTGCCGGCACTGGCTGTATGGCAGCACTTGATGCAGAAAAATTCTTGGACGGAATGGCTTCTGAACAAGGGTAATCACGATATAGGCCTTACTTATCCTGATAAGAATTTGTGAGGCCTCTCTTATGCTAGCATTACACTACATTGAAGATAATGCGCCCTTCCCCCCGGTACATGAGGCGTTAGACGATCCTAATGGCTTGCTTGCTTTTGGCGGCGACCTCAGCCCGCAACGTTTGTTTTCTGCCTATTCTCAAGGCATCTTTCCTTGGTTCAGTGATGACGAGCCCTTATTATGGTGGTCTCCTGATCCGCGAGTCATTATTAATTTAGACGATTTCAGTGTTTCAAAAAGTTTAAAGAAACTCGTCAGACAGCGAAAATACACGGTAACTCTTAATCATGCATTTGATAGAGTCATCGATACTTGCTCTGCAATACCTCGGGTTACGCAATCTGGAAGCGGCGTTTCTAACGAAACGTGGATTACCGACGATATGAAAGCTGCCTATTCGCAGCTATATGGTTTAGGAATTGCCCACTCTGTTGAGGTATGGGAAAACGATGAACTCGTTGGCGGCCTTTACGGCGTAGGTATTGGTAAGGTGTACTGCGGTGAGTCTATGTTTCACAAAAAAAGTAATGCATCTAAACTTGCAATGGTTGCCCTTGTCGAGCACATGCGTTCACAACAAATGGCATTTATAGATTGCCAATTACCTACAGAGCATTTGGCCTCACTGGGCGCACGCACAGTCAGCAGAAAAGCCTTCATTAGAACGTTAAAAGAGAATAATCAGACAGTGGATTCACAGGGTGAGATATGCTCTGAGTACGCAGAGCGCTGGCGTCCAAGGGTCATAACGCCATGAAGTTTGGTATTACACAATCATTTTCTTGTAGCTATCTTCCTAACGAGGAAGAACGTTTACTGGTGTATGCACAGGAGGATTCATTTTTATCGGCGCGCTATTCACAGCTCATTCAAGCTGGCTTTAGACGCAGTGGCGAGCAAATTTATCGCCCCCACTGTGTTAGCTGCAATCAATGTCAGTCTGTGAGGATCCCGGTAGATGCGTTCACCCCCTCTCGCAGCCAAAAGCGGATTTTAAAAGGCAATGCCACACTATCTGTAAAGTTACATACTTCTTTAAAGCCAGAATATTATCCGTTATACGAACGCTACATCAACGAACGGCATTCGGATGGGTCTATGTACCCGCCCTCCTATGAGCAATTCGACAATTTTTTAAGCTGCACATGGATGGCGCCGCAGTTTTTGGAAGCTTACGACAATGATAAGCTTGTAGCGGTTGCAGTAACCGACGTACTAGAGGACAATGCACACACTAGCGCGTTATCGGCGTTGTACACCTTTTTTGACCCCGACTATGCTGCTTCATCTCTCGGTACGTGGATGATCCTCATGCAAATTGAGCAGGCAAAATTAGCAGGCCATCAACACGTTTACCTAGGGTACTATGTGGAGGGCTGTCAAAAAATGAGCTATAAGCACAAATTTCACCCCTTTGAACAGTTTATAGACAACCAATGGCGTCTATTTACTAAAAAACCAGCTTAATCGCTTTACACTGCCCGCAAGATTGGTTAATGTCTGCGCGGCAAAAATTTTGAATTACTGAGGTAACTGCTTTACATGGCAAAAGAAGACTGTATTGAAATGGAAGGTACGGTGCAAGACACCCTACCTAATACTATGTTCCGCGTAGAACTAGAGAATGGTCACGTAGTGACTGCACATATTTCTGGTAAAATGCGTAAGAACTATATCCGAATTCTTACTGGCGATAAGGTCACTGTTGAGATGACTCCTTATGATTTGACCAAAGGTCGTATCATTTATCGCGCAAGATGATGAGCCATTGAAGCGGTAACGCATAAAAAAAGCCCGATAGCTATCTCGTTATCGGGCTTTTTCATTTGTACGATGAAAGTCAAACCACAAAAGGTATGGGCGACCGCACTGTCATCTGAGTAGAGTAAACCAAGCTGCAACCTAGGCAACAGCTTGGTCTGATGTTAATACTTGCCTTAGATGTCAAGCTAACAACCTTTGAGAAGATTATTGGCTGTATATTTAACTCGGCTCAACATGTTCTGACTTAGTATCTACACCACTGTATTCAAACGTCAATTTATCATTAACATAATGTACTTTTACGTTTCCGCCTTTCGCCAGTTCACCAAACAACAACTCATTAGCTAGCTCTTTCTTAAGCTCGTCTTTTATAAGGCGTGCCATTGGACGTGCACCCATTGACTTGTCATACCCTTTTTCAGCCATGTAAGCTCGAGCTTCTGATGTCACCTCTAAAGATACGCCTTTCACGTCTAACTGAGCCTGCAATTCGATAATAAATTTATCCACTACCTGCAGAATAACCTCAGCATCCAGATGGTTAAACCAGATTATGCCATCAAGCCGATTACGGAATTCAGGAGTAAATACCTTGTTTATTTCACTAAGTGCATCGTGGCTATGGTCTTGTTGCTTGAAGCCAATAGACTTACGCACCGTTTCTTGCACACCAGCATTTGTTGTCATTACCAGTACAACATTTCTGAAGTCAACTTTACGGCCATTGTTGTCAGTGAGTGTGCCATGGTCCATAACCTGCAGAAGTATGTTGTAGATATCGCTGTGAGCTTTCTCAATCTCGTCCAGTAGCACTACTGAATATGGATTTTTAATTACCGCATCAGTTAATAATCCGCCTTGGTCAAAACCCACGTAGCCTGGGGGCGCACCGATTAAGCGGCTTACAGAATGACGTTCCATATATTCAGACATATCGAAGCGCACCAACTCAACTCCCATAATGTTGGAAAGCTGTTGAGTCACCTCTGTTTTGCCTACGCCAGTTGGACCTGCGAACAAAAAGCTACCAATCGGCTTTGTTTCAGCACCTAAACCAGAACGAGACAACAATATAGCGTCATTTAGCGTCTCTATCGCTTTGTCCTGACCAAATACTACCATCTTAAGGTTACGCCCTAAGTTTTTAAGTACTTCTTTGTCAGATGCCGAAACGGACTTCTCAGGAATTCGAGCCATTTTTGCAATAATTTGCTCAATATCACCTACGTTAATTGTCTTTTTACGCTTCGAAGGGGCAAGTAGACGCTGGCTAGCACCTGCCTCATCCATGACATCAATGGCTTTGTCCGGCAAATGCCTTTCGTTGATGTACTTAGCAGACAATTCTGCCGCAGCCTGAATCGCTTTTTGCGTGAAGCGCACATTGTGGTGATCTTCGTAACGGCTTTTCAGTCCAAGTAAAATCTTCGTAGTGTCGCTAACACTTGGCTCAGTCACATCAACCTTTTGGAAACGACGCGCTAAGGCACGGTCTTTCTCAAAAATACCTTGGTATTCTTGATACGTCGTTGAACCAATACAGCGTAATTCGCCGCTTGATAACTTAGGTTTTAGTAAGTTAGACGCATCCATGACGCCGCCAGAGGCAGCACCCGCACCAATAATGGTATGAATTTCATCTATAAATAATATGGCGTGTTCATCTTTGCTTAGCTCTTTAAGGATAGCCTTAAGACGCTTTTCAAAGTCGCCGCGATATTTTGTTCCCGCCAGTAAACCGCCAAGGTCAAGAGAGTAAACTGTACTTTCTGCAATGACATCAGGGACGTCGTCGTTCACAATACGATAAGCTAACCCTTCGGCAATGGCTGTTTTACCCACACCAGCTTCACCAACAAGTAGAGGGTTATTTTTACGACGTCTGCATAAGATTTGAATCGTACGTTCAACCTCTGCATCACGGCCGATGAGGGGGTCAATTTTGCCATCTTTAGCATGGCGGTTTAAATCGGTAGCGTATTTACCTAACGCTGTACCGTTTTCTTCGCCGCTCTCAGCCTCTTCTGGGGTTTCAGAATTGATTGACTCATCATCTTCAGCTTTACTCACACCATGGCTGATGTAATTAACCACATCCAACCTGGTGACATCTGCTTTCTTGAGAATGAAAACCGCTTGCGACTCTTGTTCGCTAAAGATTGCTACTAGCACGTTTGCGCCAGTCACTTCGTCTTTACCTGAAGATTGAACATGAAAGACCGCACGCTGCAACACTCTTTGAAACCCAAGCGTTGGCTGGGTTTCCCGTTCGTTTAGCTGCTCGTCTAGAATTAGCGGCGTAGTATCTTTCACAAAAGATAGCAGTTCGCTTTTAACGGCCTCAACATCTGCACCACACGCTTTCAGTGCATCGCGAGCTGCTGTGTTGTCCAGCAATGCCAACAACAAGTGCTCTACCGTCATAAACTCATGACGGTGCTCTCTGGCAAATACAAACGCACTATTTAGCGTTTGCTCTAATTCTTTATTTAACATATTGCTCGCCCTCTACAAATTACCTTATGCCTGCTCCATAGTGCACATCAATGGGTGCTGATGTTTGCGTGCGTACTGGTTGACTTGCATTACTTTTGTTTCTGCAATCTCCGCGGTAAACACACCGCAAACCGCTTTACCTTGATAATGCACGGTAAGCATAAGTTGATTGGCCTTCTCAGCATCCAAATTGAAAAACTGCGTGAGAACCTCTATAACAAAATCCATTGGTGTGTAGTCGTCATTATTCAACAACACCTTATACATGGGAGGCGGCTGCGGCTTTTGTCGCTGCGCGTCTTTTTGCTTTTCCTTTTCAATACTAATAGCGTTGTCTTTACTCATAACTTAATAATAGTGTGTTACTGGCAGATGTCGTTAAACTTTTGGATAAAATTAATTCGCATTAGCTCTTGACATAATATGGTTAAAAAATCTACATTTTATTAGTGACATTGAGTATCTGTCTATATCGATACTTAATACACTGGGCTCTCGGATCTATAATGGGGGCATAAACGTGTGAGTTCAAGGATTAAGAGGAAGTCGAAGTATGGCGGTTGGCAAAGTTAAATGGTTTAACAACGCGAAAGGGTTTGGGTTTATCGTTCCAGAAGAAGGTGGTGATGACATATTTGCTCACTACTCAACAATTCAGATGGAAGGCTATCGCTCATTGAAAGCAGGTCAAGAAGTTCAGTTCGAAGTACAACAAGGACCGAAAGGTTTGCATGCGGAGAACATAGGTTTTGTAGAAGAACCCGAGCGTTAAAGAAAAATTCTAAGCAGCCCGACTGCCATGTCGGGCGCTTCTAACCCCTCTTTTTTTCAGTTAGCCTTAAATGAAAAAGGTTCAATATCTGCTGTCTTGAACATGGCCTTTTTTCTTATAATAAAGTCAACTCGATCCGTTTTCCGAATCAACGTTTTCCCTAATTATGGAAAATTTGTAATAACAAAGTGAATACGAAACACATTTGGCTAGCTAGTTAGTGTTTATTCCAACCAAATGAAGCGTATTCTTAACTACAACAGAACGTCCTGTAGCGTTGTAGACTATTGTGGGGTACTCATTTATCTACAACAAAAGATTCGACAGCAAAAAAATTTAGATGCCAGAGAGTTCATAGGAAATGTTGAGTTCTTTTATTGCCATGCCTATTAAGTCTTCATCAAGAGGAGGAGGCACGATATTCATATCCGCAATCAACGCCTCAACTATGACGCGTAATACTTCAACCCTAGCCTGCCATTTATGCTCACCATCAATAATTTTCCACGGTGCGAATGACGTGTTTGTTTTGGCAAACATGTCATTAATAGCACTAATATAATGATGTCGTTGCCTACTGTTATGTAGGTCCTCTGCGGTCAATTTCCAGCGTTTATAGGGGTTGCGAAGCCTTTCTTCAAAGCGTTTTCGTTGCTCTGCAGCAGAGATATGCATAAACAGCTTCACAATACGAACGCCGCTGTTGTGAAGTGTCTCTTCAAACTCGTTAATTTCTCGATAGCCACGCTGCCATTGTGTATCACTGGCCAATCGGTCAACGCGTTCGACTAGCACTCGTCCATAGTGCGAACGATCAAATATAGTCATGTTACCGGGAGCGGGAACGTGTCGCCAAAAACGATATAGAAAATGCTTAGCCTGCTCTACTTCATCAGGCTTAGACACAGGAAGTACCTTCACACCTCGGGGATCGAGCTTTTCAGTAACTCGTCTTATTGCCCCTCCCTTCCCTGATGCGTCCCAGCCTTCAAAAACAATCAGTGCGCGTCGATTTTGATGAAAATAGGCTTGTTGAATGTGAAAAAGCTGTTCTTGCAACGCTTTTTCTTCTGCTTTGTAAGTCTCTTTATCCGTAAAACGGGAAGGGGGAAATTCTTGTTGAAGTGTGAGAGTGTTCGCGGCTTCCTGCTTTTGCATTTCAGCCTGTTCACTCGACATCACCGAACCTTGTTGCTTATCACTCATGATTAATCTCCCTTTGCATTACGCCATATTGACTAACGCAGTGACTTATTGACCAAAGCGGTCGTCAATTGACAAAAACAGACATGGCAGCGATAAATTGTCACTTGAAATAGATATTAGCATTAGCATCAACCTTAGCAGAAACATGCCTTACAGCCGAAAAAAAGGCAATAAAAAACCCAGAAGCAACACTTCTGGGTTTATGGTATGTGCACTAATTAGCGCGGTATTTATGCGCTAATTGCGCGCTATCAGCTATGCTCAAGCCCTTAAGCGCCGATAATTGCTTTAAGCGTCTCACTAGGTGACATTGCCGCGAAAACCTTGTCTTCGTCTGGGTAGTAGTAACCGCCAATTTCTTGCGCTTTACCCTGTGTCGCATCAATCTCTGCAATAATGTCGTCCATTTTTGCAGAAAGCTCGTCATAAACGGACTTAAACTGCGCAGCAAGCTCAGCATCTTCGCTTTGATTAGCCACTTCTTGTGCCCAATACAGACCAAGGTAAACGTGGCTACCACGGTTATCAAGCTGCCCTGCTTTACGCTGTGGTGACTTACCGTTGTTAAGCAGTGCTTCAGTTGCTTTGTCTAATGCTTCTGCAAGAATTTTCGCTCTCGGGTTTTTGTGCTTAATAGCAACATCTTCCAAAGATACCGCTAACGCAAGGAATTCGCCAAGTGAATCCCAGCGTAAATGGCCTTCTTCAACAAACTGTTGAACGTGCTTCGGCGCGGAACCACCTGCACCCGTCTCGTAAAGGCCACCGCCCGCCATCAGTGGAACGATAGATAGCATTTTAGCACTGGTGCCAAGCTCTAGAATTGGGAACAAATCAGTGAGGTAATCACGAAGTACGTTACCGGTTACCGAAATAGTATCTAGGCCGCGAATTGCGCGTTCCATGCTGTAACGAATAGCGCGCACTGGAGACATTATTTGAATGTCTAAGCCAGATGTATCGTGATCTTTCAGGTAGGCATTCACTTTCTCAATAAGCTGGGCATCGTGTGCACGCTCATCGTCTAGCCAAAATACCGCAGGCATGCCTGATTGACGTGAACGAGTCACCGCTAGCTTCACCCAATCTTGAATAGGCGCGTCTTTCACCTGACACATACGCCAGATATCGCCTTCCTCAACGTCATGAGAAATAAGCACGTTGCCATCTTGGTCTATGATAGACACTGTACCATCGGCTTCTAATTCAAATGTTTTATCATGAGAACCGTACTCTTCTGCTTTTTGTGCCATTAGACCAACGTTTGGCACTGTACCCATTGTTGTCGGGTCAAAAGCGCCATGTGTTTTACAGAAGTTAATCACTTCCTGATAAATAGTAGCGTAAGTACTTTCTGGAATAACCGCCTTGGTGTCGTGTGCTTTTCCATCAGGTCCCCACATTTGACCAGAATTACGGATCATTGCGGGCATCGACGCATCAACAATAACGTCACTTGGCACATGAAGGTTTGAAATGCCTTTGTCTGAATTAACCATCGCCATGGGTGGTCTATCTGCATAACACGCATTGATGTCTTTTTGGATTTCAGAACGCTGACTTTCGGGAAGGGTCGCTATTTTGTCGTAAACGCTACCTAAGCCATTGTTAGGGTTAACGCCTAACTCGTCGAAAAGGTCGCCATACTTGTTGAACAGGTCTTTGTAGAAAACCTTAACACAGTGTCCGAATACAATAGGGTGCGACACTTTCATCATCGTTGCTTTCACGTGTAGTGAGAACAGTACGCCTGTATTCTTCGCGTCTTCAATTTGTTCTTCAAAAAATTCACAAAGTGCTTTCTTACTCATGAACATGCCGTCGATAACTTCGCCAGCTAGCAAATCTACACGAGGCTTAAGGGTTTTCTTACTGCCATCTTTACCCGTAAATTCGATACTTACGTAGCCGTCTTTCTCAACGGTAACCGACTTCTCTGCTGAGTAGAAGTCACCGCCGCGCATGTGAGCCACGTGTGAGCGAGACGCTTGAGACCATTCGCCCATTGAGTGAGGATGCTTACGTGCGAAGTTCTTAACCGCTGTTGGTGCTCTGCGGTCGGAGTTACCTTCACGCAATACAGGGTTTACTGCGCTACCAAGTACTTTGCTGTAACGCTCGCGAATCTCTTTGTCTTCATCGGTCTTCGGCGAGTCAGGAAACGCAGGTACGTTAAACCCTTTGTCGTTTAGCTCTTTAATGGTTGCACGAAGCTGTGGAATTGACGCGCTGATGTTTGGAAGCTTAATGATGTTTACATTAGGATCTTGAGTCAAATCACCAAGTTCAGATAATGCATCCGGTACTTTTTGTTCTTCTTTTAGATACTCTGGAAAGTTTGCTAAGACACGAGCGGCTAATGAAATGTCGGTTAGTTCAACATCGATGCCTGCCGCCGCAGCAAATTTCTTGATAATTGGAAGTAACGAATATGTCGCCAGCATTGGCGCTTCATCCGTCTTCGTATAGATGATCTTAGACTTGGTCATTATATACCTCTGTTAAGTCGGCAGAGTGCTGCCGTTTTTAATCCATTTTGTTGCTACAACCCGCTACGAAGGGCAGCGCCCATGGTCATTGCAATACGTAATTACCCTACGCTTTACTTTACACTTCTGACTGTAAAAGCGATTATTTTCTTTCGTCTTCGTTTCCCACCGCACATCCTGTTAACAATGCGCTTTAGCGGCGTGTTTTGTGACAATCAATGCGACAAATCATTGCGACAAACGCTCTTCACATATCACTCTGTCAATTTACAACGGATAAACGAATGCACAGCCTATTACGTCAGTTGCGTCCATTAGTATAGGGTCGAAAGTTCGAGTTACAAGTCATACCATTGTCTTAGTGCTAAAGATCAACGTATTAATTGGCAATTTAGTCCCAGAGAGCAAAGAGATACCGTAGGTAAGTAGCATTTGGCAATTAACGGGAAACACAGGAACCTTTATTTGAACCATGCTACGATCATGTTCACGCTAAGGGTGACGACAGAACGATTCACACGTATGATCACCATTAAGGTGATGGGTCGGGGAGAGTATACAAAGTCCAGGGAAGGTAACCAGGGTATAATTTCGTCACGTAAATGAAAACCGCGTCGCAGCAACAGTTTTTCCCGACAACACGTAAACCAATACCACTTTAAGCAGGCTTTCTATGCAGCCCGACACAAAAATTATTCTTTTCAACAAACCGTTTCAGGTGCTCTCTCAGTTTACCGATGCAGACGGTCGCGAAACGTTAAAAGACTATATAGATGTCCCTGATGTGTATGCGGCGGGTCGACTAGACAGAGACTCTGAAGGACTTTTAGTGCTTACCAACAACGGTAAATTACAGCACAAGCTTGCCCACCCAAAAGCGAAGACCAGCAAAACCTATTGGGCTCAAGTTGAAGGTGTTCCTGATAGTGCTGCAATTCAGTCACTTCAAGCGGGTGTAGAGCTGAAAGACGGCATGACTAAACCTGCCAAAGTTAAATTGATGCCTGAGCCAACGGTATGGGATAGACACCCACCTGTAAGGTTTCGTCAGTCTATTCCTACTTCATGGCTTGAAATAACCATTACCGAAGGACGCAATAGACAAGTTAGACGAATGACGGCGCACGTGGGCTACCCTACTCTGCGCCTGATTCGTTATCGAGTTGGAAACTGGACCATAGACGGTATTCAAAACGGCAAGTTCGTAAGCATTGATGCATAGTGTGTAAAACAGTGTGACGAAATAGTGTGGTGAAATAGCTTGATGAAATATCCACTGTGTTTTGAGAGCCTATATTCAGTACTAGGGCACGCGCCTTTTTAGCCTCAGCACCTATAGGGAGAAAGAGTCAAAACCGCTGTTCATATTGAACTTAGATTTAAACACCCTACCTTTATAAGCCATGCCGTATTGAAAAGATATTAGCGTGAATTACCCCTCCAATTCTGATAAAATCCGCGACCTAAAAATTGATATGCAATAAAGTTGTCGTTTATTTAGAAATCGACATTGAAAAATCGGTTAAAAAGCCGGTTGAAAGAACTCTCCCAGAGAACAGCTTGGGTTTTTCCTGCAATTTTCTAATTATTGAGTGTGCAAGACGTAGTGACTGACATAGATTCAAACGCCAGCAAAAAAGTTATTGTCGGAATGTCCGGCGGTGTAGATTCATCCGTTTCAGCTTACCTGCTTCAACAGCAGGGGTATCAGGTTGAAGGACTTTTCATGAAAAACTGGGAAGAAGATGACAACGACGAATATTGCGCCGCAGCTGAAGACTTAAAAGATGCCCAAGCAGTTGCTGACAAGCTTGGCATGGAACTGCACACAATCAACTTTGCTGCAGAGTACTGGGATAACGTATTCGAATATTTCCTTGAAGAATACAAGGCGGGTAGAACACCAAACCCCGACATTATGTGCAACAAGGAAATTAAATTTAAAGCGTTTCTAGAGTTTGCAGCAGAGGACTTAGGTGCCGACTATATTGCAACGGGTCACTATGTACGCCGTCGCGAGGTTGACGGTAAATGGCAAATGCTGCGCGGGTTAGACAACAACAAAGACCAAAGCTACTTTCTTTATACACTAGGCGAAGAGCACGTTGCCAAAACACTGTTTCCCGTAGGAGACATTGAGAAGCCACTGGTTAGAAAAATAGCTGAAGAACAAGGTCTTATTACACATGATAAAAAAGATTCCACGGGCATCTGTTTTATTGGTGAACGAAAATTCAAAGACTTTTTAGCGCAGTACCTGCCGGCACAGCCGGGTATTATTGAAACCGCTGAAGGCGAGGAAATAGGCAAGCACGAAGGCTTGATGTATCACACACTAGGTCAGCGTAAAGGGCTTCATATTGGCGGCCTTGCGAAATTTGGTGAAGACCCATGGTACGTAGTAGATAAAGACGTAGCACGTAATGTCCTTATTGTAGGTCAAGGTGCAGACCACCCTCGCCTCTATTCAAAAGGTTTAGTGGCGAAACAGCTACACTGGGTCGACCGCGAAAAGGTGAGTGCGCCGTTTAAGGCTATGGTCAAAACACGATACCGCCAGGCTGATATCCCTTGTACCATTACGCCGAAAGACAATGACACTATCGAAGTCATGTTCGACGAGCCACAAAAAGCCGTTACTCCAGGCCAATCAGCCGTTTTTTACCTCGATGAAGTCTGTTTAGGTGGCGGTATTATTGAGAGCTATATCCGATAATGTTAGATGCAGATATTGAAGATAACTTAGCCCTTGCCGGTGTATGCCAAGCGGCAGCGCTTGTTCAGCAACTGGCAAGAAAGGGGACAGCAGATAGTGATGCTATTGAGGCTAGCTTATCAAGTATCCTTGTTACCGACCCAGAAACACCACAGCAGGTGTTTGGTCAACTGAGCAACCTGCAGTTGGGATACTCTACGCTGGTTTCACAACTCTCCGACAAGCAGGCAACCAAAGATACAGAGCTTACTCGTTACATTGCGAGTATTCTTGGCCTTGAGCGCAAGCTAGCGCGCAAATCCAAAGCCATGCACGAGCTAGGCGATCGCATTTCACACGTTCAGCGACAGCTTGCCCACGTGGACTTTCAAAATCCCCAAATTGTGTCTTCTCTTGCAAGTATTTACAGCGATGTCGTCAGCCCGCTAGCGCCTAGAATTCAGGTTGCAGGCAATCCCGACTACCTAAGCCAACCGGCTACCCAACATAAGGTGCGAGCGGTGTTACTTTCAGGGGTCAGAGCGGCGGTAATGTGGCGACAAATGGGTGGTAAAAGACGCAACATTTTGTTCAAGCGCAAACAAATTTTAAGTAGTGCTGTTAAGGCGCTCAGATTAATCAACTAGTGCCGTTAAGGCGCTCATACTAATAAACTAGTGAGGAGCTCAAGGTGGAACTGAGTCAGTTAACTGCAATTTCCCCTGTCGATGGTCGATATGCTGGCAAAAGCGAAGAATTACGCAGCATTTTTAGCGAGTATGGCTTATTAAAGTACCGAGTAGAAGTAGAGGTTCGTTGGCTACAAATGCTGTCGAACAACCAGCACATTGAAGAAGTTCCCGCTTTTTCTGAATCATCAAATGCACTTTTAGACAGCATTGTGGCTGAATTCAGTGTTGAAGATGCCACTCGTATCAAAGATATTGAGCGTACCACTAACCACGACGTAAAAGCGGTTGAGTATTTTCTGAAAGAAAAAGTTGCCGATAATGCTGAGCTTTCAGCGGTTAACGAATTCATTCATTTTGCGTGTACATCAGAAGACATCAACAACCTATCTCACGGACTTATGCTTAATGAAGCTCGTGAAAGCGTTATATTGCCTTACTGCGATAAACTCATTGATGCGCTTATTGCACTAGCAAAAAAATATCAATCAATACCTATGATGGCAAGAACTCACGGTCAGCCTGCATCTCCCACCACTATGGGCAAGGAAATGGCGAACGTGGCTATCCGCCTTAAACGCCAGCGCACGCAAATCGCAAATGTTGAGTTGTTAGGTAAAATCAATGGTGCGGTGGGTAATTACAACGCTCACCTATCAGCTTATAAAGATGTGGATTGGCACAGTGTGTCAGAAAGCTTCGTAACATCTCTAGGCCTAACGTGGAACCCCTTCACCACACAAATCGAACCCCATGATTACATTGCCGAGATGTTTGATGCAATTGCACGCTTTAATACCATTCTTATCGACTTTGATAGAGACGTATGGGGCTACATTGCACTGGGTCACTTCAAGCAAAAAACTGTTGACGGCGAAATTGGTTCATCAACCATGCCGCACAAAGTAAATCCTATTGATTTTGAAAACTCAGAAGGCAACCTAGGTTTGGCCAACGCTATTTTTGACCACCTAGCCGCTAAGCTGCCTATTTCTCGCTGGCAGCGTGACCTTACCGATTCTACCGTTTTGCGTAATTTAGGTGTGGGTGTGGGTTATGCAGTAATTGCATACCAAGCTACACTTAAAGGCATTAGTAAGCTTGAGGTAAACGAAAAAAGCCTCGCAAACGAGCTTAATAACAATTGGGAGCTTCTTGCTGAGCCAATTCAAACCGTGATGCGTCGCTATGGTATCGAAAAGCCCTATGAAAAATTAAAAGAGCTGACTCGCGGTAAAAAGGTAGATGCTGACGGTATCGCAGCCTTTATTGATAACCTTGAAATGCCAGAGTCTGCTAAAGATGAGTTAAAAGCGCTAACACCAGCTAATTACATTGGCGATGCCATTAGACTAGTAGGCCAGCTGTAATAAGTGTAAGTGCAAGGGTATATTAACCCTACCAAAGCGCGGTTATTTACCGCGCTTTTTTCTTTCTCTCTTTCCTGTTTTTGGCAAGACTTTTTAGCGAGGCTATTTAGCAAGACACTATGAAAAACTTTGATATCGACACATTTCTCAATGAATACTGGCAGCAGAAACCTGTTGTACTTAAAGGTTTTTTTAAAAACTTTGCCGACCCTATTGATGAAAACGACCTCGCGGGCTTAGCACAAGAAAGTGAAGTAGACAGCAGAATAATCAGCCATGACAATGGACAATGGCATGTAGAAGAAGGGCCAATAGAAGACTTTGAGCGCGTATGCCAAGGACAATGGACATTACTCGTTCAAGGTGTGGACAAATACATTGGGGACGTAACGCCCCTGCTCGCGCCTTTCTCGTTTATTCCAAATTGGCGCCTTGACGATCTCATGGTTAGCTTTGCTACTGAGGGCGCCGGCGTTGGCGCCCATATCGATCAGTACGACGTATTTTTGGTGCAGGGAAAAGGCGCTCGACGTTGGCGAGTAGGCGAGCCAGGTAATTATGCTGAGATACATCCCCATGGAAAGCTTCGTCAAATTGAAGATTTCTCTCCCATCATTGATGAAACAATGATGCCCGGCGATGTGCTTTATGTGCCGCCAGGTTGGCCTCACAACGGCAAAACAATAGAAGACAGCATGACCTACTCTGTTGGTTATCGTGCACCTGATAACCTTCAACTTGCAGAAAGCCTTGCGATGATGCTTGATAAGGGCATTGGCAACCAGCGTTTTAGCGACCCTTGCCGCCCAACAACACTGCAGCCTGCGAAGGTTATTGCTGTCGATGTTAATGCATTAAAACAACAGTTAATCGACACCATTAATTCAAAGGATTATACCCACTCACTATTAGAAGCAATGAGCGAACAAGGTATTCCTGAGTTTCCATTAGAGCAAGAAGTTACCATTGAGCAGGTGTCTAACGAGCTTGCAACGGGTCTAAGCTTTCAGCCTGCACCCGGTATAAGGCCGTTGCTGTGCGACGGTACTAACGGACTGCCTCTCGCTTTGTACGTCAATGGTAGCCGATTCGATGTGGCAGAAAACGATTTTGAATGGTATGAGATACTCGCCTCAGGCAACACGTTCGATGCTACATCGAGCCAAGACTCGCCCTCTTTTGCATTTTTGCAGACATTAACTACACTTATTAACAACGGATATTGGGAATAGTTAATACGGTGGAATGTCAATATGGCGTTTACGGTTAAAAGCGTCAGCTGGGAAAATGGAAAGCCAATCATTCAAGCACTCAGAAAGAGTGTGTTTGTGGTTGAGTGGCGAATTCCGCAGACCAGCGAATTTGATGAACAGGACAGCACGGCAACACACGTCCTTGTTGTTGACGATAATAACGAGGCCGTTGCAACTGCAAGACTCACTAGAGGGGGTGAATTAGGACGAATAGCAGTGAAGCGAAGCCATCGAACTTTGTCTATTTATAAAATTTTGTTTGCCGCGCTTCTTAAAACGGCAGAACAACAAGCTTTTCCTACTCTCAATGTCGTATGCAACCTCGACAGCGTAGACTATCATCGCTCGTTAGGCTTTAAACCGGCGGGAAGAGTATTCATGGACGCAGGCGTACCAAGGCAACGTCTTAAATGTAAAGCAAAACAGTTTCCTTTGCCCGATGTTACACAGTTACACTGACACCGCCTTCACTACTAACATATCCTTAGTACCCCAATCTGCTTGAGTGAGTTAAAGAATTAATTTATGAGGGTACATACTGCGTGTTTGTCAAGGCAGTTTACTACTTGAATAAAGCCATCACACTTTGAACAAACGTTCTGACATAATTCTCTGTCAAAATACGACAGCTACACTTAGTTACATTTAACTTATTGGCTTTTATCTCACTAAAGCGCATTATCTGATAGTAAATGTATTAAGTAAGAGCAAGTGCGTTAAGAAATGATAGTACTTATGGCATCTTGGCATTAAGACATATTCAGCGGAACAGATAAACATGAAAGCAGTGCGATTAACCATCGGTGGGTTATTGCTGATCAGCGGTATAATCCTTACCTTATTACCTGGCTCTATTCTCCTTGTACTTGGAGGGTTGATGCTGCTTAGTTTCGATTGGCCTCGTGCTCGAGCATGGCTTAGGTTTAGCCAGAAATCGATGACAACCAGTGCCAGAAAACTGGACCGTTTTATGTTGATGCGCCGGTTGAGAAAGTAGCACTTAAAAACGATGCTAACTAGCAGTTAACTAGCCGAATTATGAACAAGTACTATGAACACGAGCTCTGAACACAAACTCTGAACATAAAAAACCGCTCAATTGAGCGGTTTTTTCGTTTTACTTTTGGCGTTTACTGTCCGTGCTTTTCAGCAAGATACAACCATGTTTCTACTACTGAATCAGGGTTTAATGATACAGAATCAATGCCCTCAGCCACTAACCACGCTGCAAAGTCTTCGTGATCCGATGGACCCTGTCCACAGATACCCACGTACTTGCCACGCTTCTTGGCGGCTCTGATTGCCATAGACAACAAGGCTTTTACTGCATCATCACGTTCATCGAACAAGTGAGCAATAAGACCACTGTCACGGTCAAGCCCCAAGGTAAGTTGGGTAAGGTCGTTAGAGCCAATTGAGAAGCCGTCAAAGATATCTAAAAACTGGTCAGCAAGCAGTGCGTTTGACGGTAACTCACACATCATGATGATGCGCAGACCTTTGTCGCCCTTCTTAAGCCCTTGCTCTTCTAGAAGCTCAATAACTTTACGGCCTTCTTCAACGGTCCTCACAAATGGGATCATAATTTCCACATTCGTCAGGTCCATCTTATTGCGTACACGCTTTATCGCTTCACATTCTAAAGCAAAACAGTCTCTGAAATCTTCTGAGATATAACGGCTTGCTCCACGGAATCCCAGCATTGGGTTTTCTTCATCAGGCTCGTACTGGTAACCACCAACCAGGTTAAAGTATTCGTTCGACTTAAAGTCAGACATACGAACGATAACTTTCTCAGGCGCGAATGCCGCACCAATGGTTGAAATACCCTCAACAAGTTTCTCGATGTAGTATTCCGTTGGCGACTCGTAGCCCGCTATCATATCGGTAATTTCTTCTTTCAACTCTTCAGGCTGGCTGTCGAAGTTAAGAAGGGCTTTAGGATGAACGCCTATCATTCGGTTGATGATAAACTCTAGACGGGCAAGGCCTACCCCTGCATGAGGAAGACGAGCAAAGTCGAATGCGCGATCCGGATTGCCCACGTTCATCATTACGTTAAGCGGAAGGTCTGGCATAGAATCGATGCGTGAGGTCACAACATCAAATTCAAGTACGTCACCATAGATGTAACCAGTATCACCCTCTGCGCACGACACGGTGATTCTATCGCCGTTTTGAATGCTGTCTGTTGCGTTGGTACAACCCACAACGGCAGGAATACCCAGTTCACGAGCAATGATTGCTGCGTGACAAGTTCGTCCACCGCGGTTGGTCACAATCGCTGATGCTTTTTTCATGATAGGTTCCCAGTCAGGGTCTGTCATGTCAGTAACTAGCACGTCTCCCGCTTGGATCTTATCCATCTCTTCGATAGAGCCCAGAACCTTCGCAACGCCTGCACCAATTTTATGGCCAATAGCGCGACCTTCGCACACAATGTTGCTTTGGCCTTTAAGCTGGAAACGCTCGATGCTTTGAGAGTCTTCGCGGCTACGAACGGTTTCTGGACGAGCCTGCACGATGTAAAGCTTGCCGTCTACACCGTCTTTGGCCCACTCAATATCCATAGGACGCTTGTAGTGCTTTTCAATGATCTGGGCCTGTTTAGCTAGCTCCATCACTTCATCGTCGGTTAACGAGAACGTTTTACTCTGAACTGGCTCAATATCCACAATTGAAACCTGCTTACCGTGAGCTTCATCATCAGAATAAATCATCTTAGTCAGTTTACTGCCAATGTTACGACGAACAATAGCGGGTAAACCTTTATCTAGTGTTGGCTTATGCACATAAAACTCGTCAGGGTTTACCGCACCCTGAACCACCATTTCGCCTAAACCAAAGGAGCTAGTGATGAACACAACATCTTCAAAGCCTGATTCGGTATCGATGGTGAACATAACGCCCGAAGACGCGATATCACTGCGCACCATGCGCTGAATACCAGCCGATAGCGCTACACCTTTGTGGTCGTAACCTTGGTGAACACGATAGGAAATAGCGCGGTCATTAAACAATGAAGCAAATACGTGTTTAATGGCTACCATCACTGAGTCGTAGCCTTTCACGTTCAAAAAGGTTTCTTGTTGCCCAGCAAATGACGCATCTGGCATGTCTTCTGCGGTAGCTGAAGAACGAACGGCGAAAGAGGCCTCATCTCCTGCATCACCCTGCAGAGTGACGAATGCCTCTCTGATAGCGTCTTCAAGTTGTGGTTGGAAAGGCGTGTCTATGATCCATTGGCGAATGTTCTTACCCGCTTCAGTAAGTGCGCCAATATCGTCAACGTCTAACGCGTCTAGCGTTTCGTGTATTTTTGCTTCTAACCCGCTTTGTTCTAAAAACGCATTAAACGCTTCGGCGGTTGTTGCAAAGCCACCTGGCACCTGCACACCGGCGTTTGAAAGGTTTGAGATCATCTCGCCCAATGATGCATTTTTGCCGCCTACGCGACCTACATCGTGCATGCCCAGTTCTTGATACCAAAGTACGTAATCTTGCACAGCCCAAGCCTCCAGCTTTTTTTGTGTAGGGTATGAGGTTAATTTCAGGTTTTATTGATTTTATTACCTGAAAAAATTCAATTCGTTAATCGAAATGTTAACAGCCAATATCTTCTGCGCAATGACTTGTCACTTTTCTTTATCGTCGTCATTCGCGATAAGCGTCTGGCTTTTCGACAAAATCATCATAGAATGGGCGTATTAAGAATGTAAACTCTTTATTAATTCTGTAATTAAATTACGACAATGTTAAGGATATGTTGTGAGAACAGCTTTTTATATTTCAGATGGCACAGCCATTACAGCAGAGGTGTTTGGTCACGCGCTGCTCTCGTTATTCCCCGTTGAGTTTAATCACAACACTATTCCATTTGTTGAAACAGAGGAACACGCGCAAAAAGTTCTTGAGCAAATTTCTGAAAGTTTTCAAGATACCGGGGAACGGCCGCTCGTTTTTTATACAATTGTGAATGTAGATGTTCGTAAAATCATCTCTAAATCGGTCGGTATTAATTATAATTTCCTCGACCAATTTGTTGCTCCTTTGGAAAAAGTACTTGGCGTACCGTCAAAACCAGAAAAACATCGCACGCACAGTATTCACGAAACCACCTACGATATTCGCATTGAGGCGGTGAATTACGCGTTAGCCAATGATGATGGTTCGAACTTAAAAGACTACGACGAGGCGGATATTATCCTTACCGGTGTATCTCGTTCTGGAAAAACACCAACAAGTTTATATTTGGCGCTTCAATTTGGGATAAAAGCCGCTAATTACCCGTTCACTGAAGAAGATATGGGAGACATGCTTAAGCTACCTCCAGCGTTAAGACGTTACAAAAACAAACTGTTTGGTTTAACTATTCAGCCTGAACGTCTACATCAAATTCGCTCAGAGCGACGTGCCAACAGTAAATATGCGTCCATGCAACAATGCCGCATGGAATTAAGAGAAGTGGAAAATTTGTACCGCAAAGAAAAAATTCCCTTTTTGAACAGTACTAAGTATTCCATAGAAGAAATATCAGCAAAAATTTTGGCCGAAACCGGACTCAAGCGAAGAAAATACTAGTATTAACAGGCTGTGATATGGCCGTTTTCAGTCAAAATTACCCATAACGAAAAAAGCAGCCTCGGCTGCTTTTTTGTCATTACAATATATGGCTTGTTAT
Organism: Alteromonas ulvae; assembly: GCF_048987005.1. Classification (GTDB taxonomy): domain Bacteria; phylum Pseudomonadota; class Gammaproteobacteria; order Enterobacterales; family Alteromonadaceae; genus Alteromonas. The sequence goes on from NZ_CP185261.1 coordinate 2,465,369, forward strand.
CTTGCCTTTTACTCGAGCCTTTACGCTAAGCTCTTATTCTAGCCCTTTAATTCAATCTTTTAATTAAAGCCAAACCTCTCTGCGCTAAAGCAAGATTAAGTCGGTAAACGAGTTAACGCTTGTTTAAGCTCTGTCAAATACTCCTCGAATGGTTTCCATTGTTCCATACCGGTTTTATAAATAGGCTGGCGAACTTGTTCCGAGCTTGGCGTTTTGATAACCCGTTTTGTTTCATAAAATGAGAGGCAACTTTCCTCAAACGGAAGGTCGCAAAATGCGAGTATTCGCTTTACTTGCCCTTCTAAATCATCAAGCACATCTTCATGCTGTACCGTCAATATTTCACCGGGAAGCACAGACTTCCAATGAGTCATTAACGCTTCATAAGCAACGTAGTAACGGCCAATATCGTCTTGTCCGTAACTGAACTCTTGCCCTTCCCCAAACAATTGCTTATAGCCGCTGAAGCAACAATCCATGGGAGCCCTGCGAGCATCAATGATTTTTGCGTTAGGCAGTATTTTTTTGATAAGGCCAATATGAATAAAGTTATTTGGCATTTTATCAATAAAAAACGGGGCTCCTTGCCGGTATGCCTGCGTTTGATCTATGTACCGTTGTCCCAATGCTTTGCACGCTTCATCGTCTAATTCGTTTACATTAAACGGATAAGGTGTTTTCTTATGACTCAGTGAAGATGCAATTCCCAATACGTCGTGCAGCTCCATAGTGCCATCTACCATAGAGTGAGAAGCTAGTATTTGCTCTAGTAGGGTAGAACCAGCCCGCGGCAGGCCGACAATAAAAATAGGGTCTGGCGCCTGACAACCTTGGGCTTTTTTAAAGCTTTCTGCATGAAACGCTTTTTGCTGTGCTGCTAATGCTGCTTCAGTCCTTTCAATATCAAACTGTAAGGTTCGTTTTTTAAGCGCATTTCCTTGGCTATAATAGTGAAACGCGGTTTTAGCGTCCTTCCTATCTTCAAATCCTTTACCTAGTGCAAAACAAAGATGAATTTTGTCATCTAATTTTGTCGACGCCAACGACTCCTGCGCGACCATTTTTGTCATCATTTTATCGTCAAAACGGTAGGTTTTGGTATTAGCTAGGCTCCAGTATGCATCACCAAAATCAGCGGCATAGGCAATTGATTTCTGATAAGCGCCAACCGCTTGCTCCATATTGCCTTGCGCTTTAAAAGCGTGGCCAAGGGCAACCCATAACGCAGGGCGATCGTCATTGGCAGATAAAAGTTCTTGGTATATGTGAATTGCCTCATCTAAGGAACCAATGCCTACCAGGGCATGAGCCAATGAGACTTGCACGGTAAAATTATCCGGTGATAGCGCCAAGCGTTTTTTAGCCAGCCCCGCTGCTTCAGGAAATTTTCCTAACTTCGATAACAGACTTTGAAAAGCCGCAGCGGCTCTGTCATTGTCGGGATACATTTCAACGCAGCTCTCTAATAAAAACTCAGCGTCGTTGTATACCTTTAATTGAATGCCTAATTCAGCAAGCAGCATCATGGCTTCAGGGTGATGCTTGTTATTAGTAAGAAACTGTCTGCAAACCTGTTCAGCCTTGTGTAATTGGCCTTCGTGCATTAAATCTGTAGCACCTAATAGCGGCTTTGGCAGTGAGGTTAAAAATTGAATTTGCTGCTGACACAATGTCAGTGCTTGCTTCTGGTCGTCTCTTTTATACACTTTTTCGAGCTGTTGCCACGATGCAAGTAATGCAGGGTTAAATCGAGTGGCTTGATAAAAGCTGTGAGCAGACTTTTTACCGTCTATATTCGCATAACAATAACCCAGTTCTTGAAACGCTCTTCCGTAATCTGGAAACAAGGCAATTACGTTATCAAGAGTGGTAATAGCATTTTGCGTGTTACCTGATAGCCTGTAGGCGACCGCTTGTAAGTACAACGCTTCACGCTGTGCATCACTGCTTAGCCCACCCTTAGCATCGCCATCAGCTTCATTTTGAGCAGCGTTTGCCTCATTAAACGGAGTATGTACAGTCAGCAATTCAGTACATTGCGTGATCACGGCTGCAAAGTGGGACTGCATTAAAGCTTTCTTTATAGTAAGAAGTGTTTGTTGTTCTTTAGTATTCATTTTTACAGCATGCCTAAAAATAGAAAAAACGACAAACTCGAAAGTTTGCCGTTTTGATTTTTACCTACGGCTTACCCAATGTCTCAGACACTAACTTAATAGTAGTCGTAAGAGAAACGCATTCCGATAGTACGAGGCCTGTTTGTGACTACTTTTGGCGTAAACTGTTGCGTATCGATATTTAACATTGCACGCTCATCAAAAACATTATCAATATAGAGTTCAGCTTTCCACACATCGTTGGTAACACCTACTGCTAAATTAGCAAGGAAGTATGACTCCTGAACATAACGGCCGCCGCGGAACGTTTCACCGTTTGAATCTGCGTACGTTACGCCTTCATACACCGCAGCTTCTTGCTCTATTTTAAGGCCAGACCCTGTACCATAAATATTTTGAGTGGCATCTTCCATTACATAGGCATCCATTATCATGCCAGCAAAACGGTCGCCAGTGTAGCTTACAGAACCATTTACGTAACCTCGTTTACCACCCTCAAGTTCAAAGAAGTAACGGGCATTGATGTTACCCGAAAATTCAGCAGAATAAGGTAATCGTGAACCCACACCTGCTGCAATACCTTCAAGCTCAGAGTTTATGCTAGTCAACTCTGTGTCTAGTACGCTGAATGCTGCATTAATGACTAGGTCATCAGTAGCAAGCCACGTTAGGTCTGCATCGAGGCCTTTGATTTCGGCATCACCGACGTTGTCGGTAAACACGAGGAACGAAATATTGGTTGGGTCAAAACGTGACGTTTGAAGATCCGTAATTTCAGAATAATACGCTGTGGCATTTACGCGAAATAAGCCGTCAAAAAAATCACCTTTCAGTCCAAGTTCGTAGTTGTCTAACGTATCCGTCGTTGAATAGACCGGAATACGAAAGTTTTCAAACTTTCCGCTTTGATTAGACGCTAAACCGCCACCAACACGGTTTGTCACCGGCGGACGGAAGCCTTCAGAATAGTTTGCAAAAACAAGTACGTCTTCATTCACCTTATAGTCTAGTGAAAATTTGAAGATAGTATCGTCAACAGTAAGAACGCCATTGCTATCAAGAAGGTCAGTTTCTAACTGGCCGCTTTGAATTGCTGCGTTAACCGCATCGGGGTCAAGTCCAACTGCCGCTAACTCATCAGGGTCCTGTGTACCGAAAGCACGAATACGGCGAGTTACGTCAACTGTTGACGTTGAACCCACATAAATATCATCAATTTGGTACCAACGCGCACCTAAGCTAGCCGTGAGCTTTTCAGTCAGGTCGTATTCTAATTGACCAAAAACGGCTATTTGCTCAATAGTATGAGTAATATCATTGACGAAACCTACCTCACTTGGGAAAGGTCCACCGTCACTATTGATGCCCTCATTACCCACTAGAGTGCGCTCAAGATTATTGAACAGTTCAGTATTCGGAATTTTAAATTGACCGACTGTTGCGATTTCCTGTTCGTCGTAAAATAAACCAGCGGTAACGCGCCACGGTGTATCCATCGTGGTATTAAAACGCAATTCATGAGTGTTTCGAGTTGAAGAGGTATCTTCTCTATAGAATTTTGTTGGATCTAGACAGCGCTCGTCTGCTGCGTTATCCGGCGTATCGTAATGATTACATAAATAATATGCTGAAAATAAGCCACCATTGGTGTAGCCCGTATAGTCAGCTAATGTGTCGATTTCTCTATCTAAATACCCACCAGTGTATACAACATCAAGTTTGTCCAAGCGGCCCTCAACAGTCCACGTTGTGAGTCCAAACTCATCTCTGTTTTCTTCTGGTTGAAAACGTATAGCAGAAGTTTCGCCCTCTAGCGTAGGGTCATAAGAAAAGACACCTTCAGTGTCTAACGTTTGCTGAGTGTGTTGTACTAGCAAGTCCCAATCGTCATTAATGTGGTATGACAAACCGAAGCGAGCACCAGAATATACCGCATCATTAAAGTCTTCTTCAACAAGCGCGTCATTCTGAGGTGACACCACCGATGCTTCAGAGCTTGAAGAAATATTAGGGTTAGTAATACGGTTTGCATCCATCGCAACAGGGTCAGCAAGCACTCCACCAGAAATGCGATCAACAACAACTGCGCTTCCAATGTAGCCACCTTCTCCAGGCACATTTCTTACGTTGTCAATCCAACCACCTTGTTGGTCGTTGTATGCAGCTACGCGGACTGCCAAATCATCGGTGAGTGTCATATTGAAGTAAGCTTCAACTGAATTGCTCATCTCTCCATCTTTGGTGAAGCCGATATTAGTGTCAAAACCGGCAGCAAAACCTGTATGATCTGGTTTATTGGTAATAAGGCGAATGGTGCCGGCCTGAGAGCTTGCGCCAAACAGTGTGCCTTGTGGCCCGGGAAGCACTTCAACTCGCTCAACGTCAGTTGCGTAAATATCAAGGTTACGACCGGCCATAGACACTGGCATTTCATCTAGATAAAAGGCTACCGAAGGCTGCAATGCTTGAACTGAAGACAGCATGATATTTGATTGCGTTGTTGCGGCTCCGCGAATATAAATCTCGTTTTGGCCAGGTCCCGTGCCTTGGAAAACAACGTTAGGTAGAAACTCGACATATTCTTGGAAGTTATCAATGCCAAGATTTTCCAACGCTTTGCCGTTCAAAGCTTGAACCGCAACAGGAACATCTTGGATAGATTCAGTACGTTTTGTTGCAGTTACTTCAATGGTTTCGAGTTTTGCGGGTGCTTTCGACTCCTGCGCGGCTATAGATGTTGTTGCCAATGCAGCGACGATCGCACAGCTAAGCTGAGTTTTACGCATATGTGTGTTTTCCCTTTGATGTTGATTTTTTATTCTTCGGATACTGTTTACTTGAAACATGTATTAATAAGATCATCTTTATTAACCCACAAACAGAAAACAATTTCTACTCTAACGATTAAGTTTTATGCAAAAACACCAAAAATATAAATTAATGACGAATAAAAAGCGTAATTTTGCGTATTAACTAAAACTAATTTTACAAAAAATAAGTCACCACCTTAAAGTTAGCATCAAAGCTAATTATTTAAACACATGTTTATAAAAACCTTATTTTGGGGTATATTTGAGGGAAATTGTTGTAATTAAATACAAGTGGAAGGATTTTTCTGCGTGATAGAAGATGAAAACAAGTCTCCCTTAAACAAACCGGTGTTTTACACATCATCCGCAATCATAATACTACTCATGTGCTTCGCGGCCTTGATGCCGACTGTGGCTGATTCATTATTTAAAACAGTGCAAAGCGCTATCGTGGCAAACGGTAGTTGGTTTTATGTGCTTGCGGTTGCGTTTGTGGTGCTATTCGTTGTGTACCTCGGCATGTCACGTTACGGCGAAATAAAACTTGGTCCCGACCACGCCACCCCTGAATTCAGCTTTCCTACATGGTTAAGTATGTTGTTTGCTGCTGGAATGGGCATTGGGTTAATGTTCTTCGGCGTTTCTGAACCACTAATGCACTTCTTGGCTCCACCAACAGCTGAAGCGGGTTCAATAGATGCTGTAAGAGAAGCAATGAAAACTACCTTTTTTCATTGGGGCGTTCATGCGTGGGCTATATACGCCATAGTTGCGCTCATATTAGGGTACTTTTCATACCGACAAAACCTTCCACTAACGCTTCGCTCTGCGCTTTACCCGCTTATTGGTGAAAAAATATATGGGTGGCCTGGGCACGTTGTGGATATCTTTGCGGTAACCTCCACGGTGTTTGGTATTGCGACCTCACTCGGACTGGGCGCTTCTCAGGTTAATGCTGGTTTTAACTACTTATTCGGATTGCCATCTGGCACTGGCGTTCAAATTATCATCATGGCTTGTGTAGTTGGTCTTGCCGTCATATCGGTAACCACAGGTTTGGATAAAGGGATAAGAAGACTGTCAGAAACGAACATGGTTCTGGCCATAGTGCTTTTGCTCATCGTTTTAATCTTGGGGCCAACTGTCTTTTTACTGCAGGCTTTTATGCAGAACACTGGCGCTTATCTTGCAGATATCGTGAGAAATACCTTTAACTTATTCGCGTACGACAAAACAGACTGGATTGGTGGATGGACAATTTTCTACTGGGGATGGTGGCTTGCATGGGCACCTTTTGTCGGTCTGTTCATTGCGCGTATATCGTATGGCAGAACTATCAGAGAATTCATACTTGGCGTGCTGCTTATACCATCAGTTTTCACACTGTTTTGGATGACGGTTTTCGGAAATAGCGCAATTGACCAAGTACTCGTGCAAGGCCAAGATGTGCTCGCCAATATGGTGAACGAAGATACAGCAATCGCACTTTTTGTTTTTCTAGAGCAGTTCCCGTTTTCAGGTGTTCTGAATTTTATCGCCGTATTAATGGTAATCGTATTTTTCGTTACCTCCTGTGACTCTGGCGCCATGGTTGTCGATATGTTGTGTTCACACGGACGAAACGACACACCAGTATGGCAACGAATTTATTGGGCAGTTGGCGTGGGTGTGGTGAGCGCTGTACTGCTTTATGCAGGAGGTCTTGGAGCATTACAAACAATGACTATCGCCGCAGCCCTGCCATTTGCAATTGTGTTGCTTATTGCGATGTTTGGCTTACTTAAAGCACTTCGCGTAGAAGGTTACAAACGAGAGAGCTTACAAGTGCTTGCGGGTGCACCCCAGCACAACGATGGTGACAAAAATTGGAAAGGTCGTCTCGAAAACATTGTATCCTTCCCAGATGAAGACGCTGTGCTTCGCTTTATGAGAAAAGTAGCGCTGCCGGCGATGAATGAAGTAGGTAAAGAGTTCGAGGAACAGAACTTCGAAGTGAAAGTTGTAGAAACTGATGAAGCCTTTATCCTAACCGTTAGTATGGGTACAGATCCAGACTTTATCTATGCCGTGTACCCTACTTCAACTGATCAACCCGAATTCGCACCAACAGAGCAAATGGACGAGGGGTTACAAAAGACGTATTATCGCGCAGAGGTTCACTTGAGTGAAGGCGGTCAAAACTATGACATTATGGGTTGGTCGAAGCTCTCGGTCATTAATGATGTGATAGATCATTATCACAAGCACCAGCACTTTATTCATTTGCTTAAGTAACACACGTTACCCATTTGTTGGAAAAAATATGCGAAAAGAAGAAGAATTGCTCGTTGCCCTGCGGCGCGTCATCCGTGCTGTAGATTTGCGCAGCAAACAGCTGAGTAAGCACGTGGGCCTAACCGGCCCACAATTACTCGTTATGCAAAATATAGAAGTGCAGCCAGGTATTATGGTTCGCGAAATTGCAGAGAACATTAATTTGAGTCCTGCAACCATTACTAATATTTTGGACCGGCTTGAGTCTCGCGACCTAGCCACACGGATTAGAAGCACCAAAGACAAAAGAAAGGTAGGTGTGTTTCTTACTGACCGCGGTAAAGTGGCGGTTAAGGACGCACCTCGTCCTTTGCAGGAGCATTTCGTTGAGCGTTTCTCTCAACTTAAGGAATGGGAGCAAAGTCAGATGGTAGCAACAATGCAGCGCATAGCCACCATGATGGATGCTGAAAATATTGATGCTTCTCCATTTTTGGAATTGGGAAGCATATCTGACAAAACATTGTAACGACTTACTTCGCTTTGAGAGGGTTTACCTTGCCGCCAGTCACTCTATCGGCTCTACCCTCTTCTTTCGCTTTCTCGGCTCGACGTTTTCTTATTTCTTTTGGATCGGCAATTAGCGCACGATAAATTTCTATTCTATCGCCCTCAGTGAGTGTGTCTTTTAGCCTAACTACACGACTCCATACACCCACTTTGGTTTTTGATAAATCAATATCGGGGTACTCCTGAAGAAGGTTTGAAGCCCGTATGGCGTCTTCCACAGTCGCACTTTTATCGATGGCAATGCTAACTAAAGACTGCTTAGTAGGGAGCGCGTAGGCTACCTCGACATTAATTAGTTCTCTACTCATGCGTATACACTCTTTGCTCTTTCAGTAAACGCGGTCACCATGCTTGACGCCAAATTATTAAACACCTTTCCAAATGCCATTTCCGCAAGCTTATTGGCAAACTCAAAGTGCAAGTTAAGTTCTATTTTACACGCTTCATCAGATAGCGCTGAAAACGTCCAACCGCCGGATAGAGACCGAAAAGGACCATCGACCAGCTGCATTTCAATTCGCTCAGCTGGATACAATACGTTTTCGGTGGTAAACCACTGTTTAATCCCGGCTTTTGAGACTAATAACGATGCGCTCATCGCTTGTTCTGTATTGTTCAAAATTTTACTGTCTGCACAACCCGGTAAAAACTGTGGATACGACTCAACGTCATTCACTAAGTTAAACATGGCCTCTGCACTATGAGCTACAAGTGCACTTCTATGAATACTTGGCATCTATTTCACTAATACAATTTCTAATCGCAAAATTATATCACAGTTATTTTTCATCTTTTTAGATCTGAAACCACAATTGTGCATGAATAATCTGTTATCGGTTGATACTTTTCAGCAAATATAAAACGATACACGCCTAAATTTGTAAGACACATTTAAAGACATTTATTCACACTATCAGTATAATAGCGTTTATGAAAAAGAATAAAGCAAACAAAAATACCACTGGAAACATCGCGCAGAACAAAAAGGCGCGTCATGATTATTTCTTAGAGGACAAGTTTGAGGCTGGTTTAGAGCTTCAAGGCTGGGAAATCAAGAGTATTCGGGCTGGTAAAGTTAATATTACCGATGCGTATATCATCATCCAAAACGCGGAAGCGTACCTTGTTGGGTGCAGAATAAGTCCGCTGACTCAGGCATCGACCCACGTTATAGCAGCTCCTGAAAGAGCACGTAAACTGTTGCTTAATAAACGAGAGATCGACCGCTTAATGGGGGCCCGTGATAGACAAGGCTATTCCATCGTAGCCACCTCTATGTATTGGAAGAAGTGTTGGGTTAAGTTGGAAATTCATCTGGCGAAGGGTAAACACGCTCACGACAAGCGGGATACGCTAAAAGACCAAGACTGGCAGCGTCAAAAAGAGAGATTAATGAAGCACAGCATGTAATGCTGTGCACTCTCCCTCGATAAACGTGCTGTATTGTTCGCTGTGAATCGCCCTGTAAGCCTACCTACTTGGTTTCGGTTTTACTGAGACATTCTAAAGGCTACATCCCGCTTGGTCATTCTTTTGCGGTGCAGTAAGTCTAAGATTAAGCTCCAGAGCGGAGAAGGACTTCGCAGTGTAGTTAGGTTGTTCCCAAGGCGACGAAGCTGTCTTCTTACAATGGCCATGTTCGCGAGGCTCGCCAAAGATTTATCTTTCCATGTGCAATGGGGGATTATGCCAGAATATGACCATTCCTGTTGCCACTTTTTAGCCAAATTAGGCGTAATAGCAAGTGCACTTGCTAGACCAACAAGCTCACAGCCCTCTTGCACTACTCGCTCAGCTATTTCTGCACGTTTGATCCCGCCAGTTGTCATTAACGGTATATCAGTCTTACTCTCTAACGCGTGCGCAAATTCTAAGAAGTAAGCCTCTCTGGCAAGTGTTGTATTGTCTTTGGTCTGTCCCTGCATAGCGGGTGCCTCATAGCTCCCCCCAGAAAGTTCAACAACATCGACCCCCAGTGCCTCTAATCGATTTACCACTTCACAGGCATCGTCAAAAGAAAACCCATTTTTTTGAAAATCAGCTGAATTCAACTTCACCATAACAATGAAATCTTTGGCACAAACCGCTCGTATTTGACTGACAATATTAATAAGTAGCCGTGCTCTATTAATAATAGAACCGCCCCACTCGTCTTGACGCTGATTGGTTAGTGGTGACAAAAACTGGGTGAGCAAATAACCATGAGCAGCGTGAACCTCGACACCATCGAACCCAGCTTTTTCAGCTTGTTTCGCAGTATGAACAAAGCGTTGACATACATCGTGAATGTCTTGGCAGGTCATTTCTCGAGGCACGGCAAACAATTTTGAGTGCTTACCCATATCTAGCGGCACCGCAGAAGGCGCTATCGCTTTACCCTGCATGGCTTTAAATACTTGACGACCAGGATGATTTATTTGCATTACGGCAAGCGCGCCGTTGGACTTTATAATTTTTGCCCATTTTTGAAAGGCTGCAATATCTGTGTCTTTTTCTAGCACCACGCCACCAGGGCCTGTCATGGCCTCTTTGTCTACCATTACATTTCCGGTAATGACCATACCTAGATCACCATGAGCCCAATAACGATAGAGGGAAAAAAGGGATTCGCCAGGAACACACCCCTTACTTGACATATTTTCTTCCATTGCCGCTTTAACTAGGCGATTCCTAACCGTGATACCGCAAGGCAATGTGTAAGGTGAATATAGAATAGAGTTTGAAGACATGCACAACACAGCTAGATTTGAATGATTCACATTTTAAAGGTAATTGATTATAAATGCATCTTTTGAAAGCAATTTATAAAAGAAACGTTTAACGTACACCGAGTTATGTTATACTCTGCATTCACACTCGGGGCTGATTAGGATTCGACAGGATCTAGGAAGCCGGAGGTGCATGCAGAGGTGCGGCTGGCCTCTTAAAAAAGCCGCATTAAATAGTCGCAAACGACGAAAACTACGCACTAGCCGCTTAATAACCGGTATAGGCCCTTCCACCACAGCTTAGTTTGCTAGCGTGGGTTTGGAAGGTCATATAAGCAAACTAGCGAGGGAAACTTTCCTAAGGTTGAACCGCGAAATAGTATTAGGACAGCTACCAGGAACCCTGTTTGTCGGGGTCTAAAGTAGTTAAAGAAAAGACAAACTAAGCATGTAGTACCAAAGGTAGACATTTTCTGGACGCGGGTTCAAATCCCGCCAGCTCCACCAATTCAATAAATTAAGACGTCCTATGACGTCTTTTTTTATGTCTTCAACAACGTAAAATCAATAACTTAGCGTATTATAACGTTCATTAGCTTCCCCTAGCTTCTTTGATCTTTAGGTACACCATTGGGTACACTACGCAAACTAGATGAAATTGGTGTACCCATTATGGCAAAAGTTACTACACGGCTATCTGATAAAGAAATCAAATCTGCAAAGCCAAGCGAAAAAGAATATAACCTGTTTGATGGTGATGGCCTTCGACTTCGTATTAAGACAAATGGTTCTAAGAATTGGATATTTAATTATTACAGGCCTACTAGCCGCAAAAGAGCTAACCTCAGTCTAGGTAAGTACCCTGACCTGTCACTAGCGAATGCTCGTAAAACGACGCTTGAAGCAAACGAGTTACTTGCCCAAGGCATTGACCCTCAAGAAGAGCGAAAACGTCAGCAGCAGGAATATAAGTCTGTCCACCAGCATACTTTCAACAACGTGGCTAAAGAATGGTTTGAAATTAAAAAGGACGATATTACACCTGACTACGCCGTTGATATCTGGCGTTCTTTAGAGCTACACATATTCCCTTCTATAGCGAAAGTTCCGGTAAGTGCTATTACTGCCCCACAAATTATCGACTTACTTAAGCCTATTGAGGCGAAAGGAAGTTTGGAAACAGTTAAACGCTTATCACAGCGCCTAAATGAAATAATGAATTTCGCTACAAACTGTGGGTTTATTCAAGCTAACCCACTTGTAGGAATTAAAGCTGCGTTTAAAAAGCCGAAAAAAGAAAATATGGCTGCATTAAAGCCAGCAGAATTACCAGAGCTTATGGGAGTATAGAACGTCAACTGTCTTGACCGGTCCGGCGTCAATTATCTTGACCGGTTGTCGCTGAGTTATTCTTCCTGTTTTATTGCTGTTTTTCTTCGATAGCTTTCTCCCTGTAATTGAATGATATGTGAGTGATGAACGAGCCGGTCTATAGCTGCAACTGTCATGGTGGTATCGGTGAACAATGCATCCCAGTCTTCGAACGATTGATTGGATGTAATGATAAGGCTGAACCTCTCATAACGGTGCGCAATGAGTTCGAACAGCACACTGGTTTCTTGTTCTGTCTTTCTGATATAGCCGATGTCGTCTACGATTAGCACTTGGTATTTATCCAGTTTATTCAGCGCATCCTGGAGTTTTAGTTGCTGTTTTGCGTCTTGTAGGTGTTGCACCAAGGCGGTGGCCGGATAGAACTTTACGCGGGTTCCGGCTTCTATCAGGCTGTAACCTAATGCGCTGGCGAGGTGGGTTTTGCCTACACCGCTAGCACCGAACAGTAGCAGGTTTGTGGCTTGTTTAACCCATTCGTGGTTATCAGCCAGGTCATGCAGGCGCGCTTTACTAATGCCTTCTATAGCATTGAAGTCGAAGCCGCCAGCATGTTTGCCTGAGGGCAAGTTCGACTCTTTTAGATAACGTAATTGTCGCTTGTCTGTCCGACTTGCCAGCTCCATGTGGCACAACTCACTCAAGTAGTGTTCTGGTCGCCATTGTTCGTGCAGTGCTTTTTCAGCAAGGCTCTCCCAGTGGTTTCTGAACTCACTTAAGCGCAAGCTTTTTAGCATCAATGGCAGTGAAGCTGTATTAGTCATGTCGACCTCCTTGCAACAGTAGGCCATACTGTTTTAACGAATGCTGCCCCACTTGGAGTTGGGGTATATCACGTGTTTGTTGCTGGAAGCGCTCTTGGCAGTCAAACAGGCTGGGCAGTCTCCCCGTATTCAGTTGCTGCATGATAAAGCGCCCCAGCCGTATTTCGTTATCTTCTTTGCTGGCAAGGTGAAGCACTCTGACGATATAACGACAGGCATCATCTGCTTTCATATTGCCGTTAACATATTGCCAGATGCATCGGTAATCCTCGTTAGGTAATAGCTCGTCGCGCCACTGTGAACACCGGAAGGCTTGTGGCTTTTTAACCAGAGCATCTATGACGTGTTTGTAATTGACGCTGCGTTTACGCGAACTGCCTTGCGCATAAACGCGCTCTAGGGTGTAAGTCAGTTCATGACCGAGATATAAGGCTAACCTGTTATCATACACTTGTACCCGCAAGCGACTGCCTATCAGGCGGGAAGGCACTGTGTAGGTCACGCGTTTAACATTGATAGTGCTGGTGCGCGAGACGCGCACATATTCTATTGAGTAATTGACGCTACCTACAGGCGGCAATGGCTGTAATTGTCGCTGCTCTTTGATAAAGGCGGTGTTGATACGCTTGTTACGCCGCCCAACTAACTGCTGAATAAAGCCTTCATAGTCATCGCGACAGTTAAAATCGAACGAGCCGCGTATACGCAGCGCTTGTTCTAACTGCGCTTTGATATGTCGATTGCTAGACTCGATAACACCATTTTCATGAGCTACACCGGTATTATTACGTGTGGCCGTAAAGCCGTAATGCGCCATCAACGACTTATAGCGTTCGGTAAATGCCTCGGCATTGTCATGGTTTCGGTACGCCGCACTTAAGCTGTCAGTACGGACTTCTTTGGGCACGCCACCACTTTCTCTAAACGCTTTCTGAAGGCTATCGGAGAATGCAGCAAAGCTCTCACCGCCATAAACTACTTGGCAATACTGCCAGCCGCTGGCCGCTAGGCGATAGTTAAACAGCATGTGCTTACACGGCTCTCGTCCTATGGTGATAGGAGATTTGACGTGGGTAAAGTCACATATTCCCAGTAGTCCTGATTCGTGATGCTGCAAGAACATCACATCTTTAGCGCCACCGTGTAATTGTCGCCACTTCTTAATTCTGCGCTCAAGCGTACGTCGTGCTGTAGTTGGGAAGTCGTCACTATGTGATTCACATAGATGATCAAATACGCCTACCGGCGTAATCAATTCATCTTGTTGTAAGATGGGAACAACGACACTCTCCCACACCGCTTCAAGAGGATCGGGTCTGGTACGCCATTGGCGTTTTGCTTGATTAGGTTGGTGACGACCATTCTCGATTCGTCTGGCGGAGCTAACAGAGATATCCGCTTTACTGGCGGCCACTTCCTGCGTGAAATCCTTTCTGAACTTCATATATAACCTGACTTGTTTTTCTGTGATGTGATTTCCCGACACGCCATTCTCCTCGAATTATCGTGTCGAACCTTAACAGAACAACCGGTCAAGATAGTTGTCGCTCAACCGTTCAAGTTAATTGTCGCTTTATATGGGAGCTATCGCAAATGCTAGTATTAAGCGAACCACACGCTGTCTAATTGAGTGGCAACTCCACACAATGACAAGGCCGAGCGAAGCATCTGGTGCTATGTGGAAAGAGATTGATATGGAAAGTAAGGTTTGGACAATTCCGTCGGAGCGTATGAAAAAACGCAGAGATCAGCGTATTCCACTTACTGACCAAATGTTGGCTATTCTCGAAGTAATGAATCCAATCAGCGGTCATCGAGACTTCATATTCCCATCTGACCGTGACCCGAAGAAGCCATGTAACAGCCAAACTGCAAATATGGCGCTCAAGCGTATGGGCTTTGCTGGTCGTTTAGTTAGCCACGGTTTACGGTCATTAGCGAGTACTACACTAAATGAACAAGGTTTTGACCGTGACCTTATTGAAGCAGCACTTGCGCACGTAGATGATAACCAAGTACGGAGTGCTTATAACAGAACTGATTATTTAGAACGACGCCGCCCTATGATGAATTGGTGGAGTGAGCATATCCAAGAAGCTGCCACTGGCTGTTTTTCAGTTACTAGTGTTAAGCAGTTAAAAATTGTAAATACGCAATGAAGCAAGAAATCATTAAGATTTAATTCTGTAAACTAAATTTCATAGGCTCTATCCGTTTTGAAACTTAGCTTCAACTTGGCTGTTAGAAATTCATTAAAATAATCTTCAATAAAATGTGGGGTACATACAAAAGCATCTTTTAACTAAAGACTTTCCTTCCTAGAGGATATGTAGCAAAAAGTTCACTCTAATTGCCTTTTCTCTTGCTTAGGCAGCTTTGCTTCGAGCTAGACTCTGTTGTTATGGGACCGGTACATTGAGTTCTGCTGCCCCCAATGGGTGAGTTTCAGAGTTAAAGAAATATAGTTCTTTTTCACCTAAATCTTCGCTTAATCTAGCTTTGAAGGTCACTATATTTTCTTCACCTAGATAAGGCCAGACCCCTATTGCAATTCGTGTTACGTCACTATCTTTAATAATATCAATGATATGTTGATCGTACTCATTGTGAAGTGAATGCCCAAGCACTACTAATCCTCCGCTTATTTTCCCTAACTTTTCATAACAAAATCGTAAATAGTCGTTTCTTTTTATGCGCGAAAGTTTCCACTCCGAGCTACCTTCTGAAATAAATAAGGGAAACTGTTCAGGATGAGAGAGGTCAAACAAATCTGACAATCTATTAAGGCCATTAGCTGTGAGCTTTTTAGTTTTACCGTCCGACAACTCTACTAGATGAATTGCACCATGAAGATAATGGATCTTTGTTCTGTCTGCAGGTACATCAGTATCTGTTATGTCAAAGCTACTCCCATTACCCCAAAAGTAATCTTTAAACCTCCATGTATCCGAATCCATAATTGACCAATACGGAATCAAATCATAATTTGTAGAAAAAACGTTTTTGTAGTGTCTTAGTTCTTTGTTTATTTCTGAAGCATTTATACTATTGGGTGGAATATGCGCATAACTGACCGCCGAGGCTAGCGCATTTTTGGTATTGACATAAAGAGCATCTATACCAGTTTCTTGTGGCTTCCCTAGCTGTTCGTCGACAATCTTTGCGTGATACAGAATTCTCAAAACCTCTTCAAAATTACTACTACGCAAGTGGTCAAAAAGAGCTACTTCTCTAGCTGATAAGGGTGTGCCGACAATATCGCTTTTAGCAAGTTCGTAAAGTGTGCCGTAGCCAAATTTATTCCATATATTTATGCTAAATCCGTTTCCTATTAATAGGCTCTTCCAGTCTTGAGATGATAATTCATCCCATTCAACCAAGTTCTCGTCAATCTTAAGGTTCGGCATTAAAGCTTTCCACAATGAGTACTATAAATAATGTATTTATTTATTTATGAATGAAATGAAAATAGAAAGAAGAACATGCCAAGAGCATTCGTTCGATAGCATTAAAATGGCCCATCGCTATCAAAATCAAAATCTACTTCTGGTAGAGACTCTTTAGGTTGCAGAACTTCTTCGTTCTGTAACAGAATATCAACTCCCATTTCAGTAATCGAATAAGCATAATAGTCGTACCCTTCGTGCTGGTCTGTTTCTACGACTTTGCTCACATAACCCATTCTTTCAAGTTTTATTAAAGATATTTGCAATAAGGCTTCGCTCATACCTCGAAAATCATTAGCTATCTTGTAGAAAGGCAGACCGACAGGTTCTGTAGTATGGCTTTGTAGGCAAGCAGCCATAATTTCAAGGTCCTGAGCTTTTAGTTTATAGCTTGCAGGATTAGCAACTACATTTTTAAAACCAGAAATTCGCTCCTGGCTTATTAGACCTTGCCCCTCAACTTCTGACTTTATCAATGAGCATGCACGAGTAGTTGCTGATACTAAATCTCCGTCAGAGCGATTTGCATCATAATCAGAGAAGTTCATACCTAATAGATCTGTAGGTAAGTGCATGTCTACATCACGGGGTTTGAGTATGAATGAACGACATTTTCCAATTGCCCCCACGAACAATCCCATTTCAAATACCACATTATCTCTGACGACATGCTCACTTTTTTTCCTGAGTGTTACAATGTCATCTGGTGCAAAAATAAAAAGAGCAAAATCGACACAAGATGATTTCTCTAAAAGATCATCAATAACTGATGATGAAAGTTTAAATGTACCGCTTTTCCAAAGAGTTACTTCAAATTCATGATCTAAATTGACATTCACTGCTTCAGCGATAGCTAGACTCTCAACTGATGATGCTATAAATAACCTTGGTTTTCTCAATTGCTTCTCTCCATGCTGAATTAGGAAACTTTATCTTTAGAGTATTTAACATCACGCGTATACATTACGATCGGTCTAGAACCGAAGCGCCCTCTTCCATGTCCATAGGACATGGAAACAACCACTAAAATAGACATTACTGTGCTAGCGACTACGAACCAATTAACTTGATACTGCTCGCCCCACGACCGAATTAAATCTTGGTCGATAAGAAATTTGATACCTAATAGCAACCAAATGAAAACAAAGACTAAACTTACGATTTCATTAATTTTTGATACAGAATAAGTTTTGTTTGGATAGACCGTCTTGTATAAAGGTCCAGTAAACGCATCTTCAAGTAGGTCGACATGCACCTCCCAATGTCGCTGCCAAGTCTTACTACCAATGTTAGTAAAATGCCATGCCAATGATAATACAAAGCCAATACAAATTAGAAAGTAAACTTCAACATGGTTGAAAGCACTATTTTTTAAGTAACTTTCTGATGAAACCTGCGAAAAATATCCAATAAATGTACTAGCTATAAAGGCCCAGAAATACGTTGCACGTTTCCAGTACATTTCGATTTCAAAATTTCTAGTGGCCCATGCTTTCTCGAATGCCTTTTCAGCTTTTATAGGGCAAATGTTAACTAGCCGTTGCTTGTATTCATCTTCTGATATTTCAGAAAGACCAGACTCTTTAAACGAAACGATATAGCTCAACATAGTGATTGAGCCTCAAAATAACTAAACATAAAAACTCCATAAATGTCACATACCCCGTTGTTTCCGCTATGTAACTCTCTAATTTATCAAATAAAGTTAACAGTACCATTAAAAATATAACAACAATTCAGCCTTTAGTTTCCTTGTTACCGATGCTCATAGGTGAAGGTTTTTTATTACTCCTTAAGTCACCTACCCAATTACTGTTCAGAAGCTTTTCTTCGAGTTCTGGTTTCAAAATCAAGGCTAGACTCCTCATCAAGTCTATAAGTTCAGCCATTTCGTAATCGTTATGCTGAAACACTTGAAGCATATATTCGTGACTTAATTCATAAGCGTAACGAAAGTCCTTAAACCTATCGTTATTTAACTCCAAGACGTCTTTAACAGATTGATGTACATAGCCAGTATGTCCCATCATCTCCATAAGTTTTTTTTGCTGTGTATAATGAGGGCTAGACTGAACTTGGTTATTAAACTCGTGTTCAAGTTGAATCTTCCAGTCATCGGGTAACATCTCATACATACTTACCAAACCATGACCATACTTCGGTTTATGAAACTCCTTTGGAGAATGCCCATCTAATACCAAAAGCGTTTTGATTAAAAGTTCAAAAACAAATGAAGTTGTAACGTAGTAGGCAGGAGTGAAGTTGAGCCACGGTTCTAATCTATTTTCAGGAGACCAGGAGTTTAGAGTATATTTAATTGCGATTGATGCCTGATATATCTTTTCCGCGTGCGCAAAGATATCGTCTGCGGAGATATTGCTTTTGTGCTTTTTCATTTTCATAGAGCGTCCTTTCCATATAAAGTACGGTGGTGAAAACCGTCTGTTCCGTCAGCTACAGATTACACACACCAATAACCTAACTCAATTGTCGATTCAGAAATACATTCAAAAAATATTTTACATTGACTTCGAAGTTTATGTGCCTTTGAGGAACAGAACAAAACACAGAAAATTTTTGAGCCCTATTTGTTCCAATGCCTCTTCACAGTAGCTATACCTAACCCCAATAATTCTGCGGTTTTCGATTGAGACAGTCCTTCAGCTTTCCTCGCCTGTACTGAAAGCGTTGTCGCTTTTGCTACTGGTCGTCCTAACTTTCTTCCTTCTGCTTTCGCTCGTTCAAGCCCTTCCCTTGTCCTCTCTCTAATTCTATTACGCTCAAACTCAGCAAATGCTGAGAACATTTGAAGCATAAGCTTACCTTCTGCACTAGAAAGATCAGCGACTGGTAAATCTAGGCACACCACCTTTATTCCTTTGTCAGTGAGTAAATTAATTGTACTCTGCACATCAATGTTGTCTCGACCTAAACGGTCTAATTTTAGAACCACCAGCATATCCCCTTTTTCCATCTGGTGATTAATTAGCATCTTAAATTTTTCTCGCTTCATGGCTTCGACCGAACCTGAAACTGTTTCGCTAACTATCCGTGAATCGAAGATTTCATATCCTTTTTGACGGATGGCTATTAATTGGTTTTCTGTCGTTTGCTCTGTGGTAGAGACTCGACAATAAGCAAATATACGCATTATTCAGTAAACTTCCTTTTAGTATCATCTATTGGGGTATCATACAATTTTAGCATCATCATTAAAAGACCCTATTTTTATGATACCAATGAGGATATAAAAAAGCTGGTATCAAAATACGAATGTTTATTGATACCAGCTAAGACTGAGTTACTTAGGAGGTTTATAGATTTCCTTCTTTTTGCTGGAATTGAAGGAAAAGCTTAATTTGTTGCTCCATATCGGGGGAAACATTTTCTGCTGGCTTAGAAAGCTTCCGAAGCAGTTCAGCTTGTTTATAGTCAGGAACATCCCCATAGCTATAAAAACTTGTTAGTACACTCTCATGCCCTAGATTCTGACTCCACGCTTTAAACTCTTCTGGTGTCTGACAAAGCTTTTCGCCTAATCGCACCAAAGTATTTCGAAAACTGTGTGGATTGAAATAGGGTAACCCAGCCAGAGCGAATGCTTGCGCAAATATTTTACGAATCGGATTAGCATTGCTCCAATGCTCTTCAAGTAACCCTACAGCTTCAAATTGCTGATTAGCATCATGAGCCAGCTTTGTTTTTGGAAACAATGGCGAATTCTGTTTGTATCCTAATTCAGTCACTAGGTAATCAATCCAGTCAGCTAATATTTTATGTGGCAATTCTCCTACTGGAAAAAAGTAAGTAGTGAATGTCTTACTAAATTTAGTATTCACGTCTCTAGCATCTTGATAAAAGCTATGGTCAGCAAGGTCAATATGCTTAATTTTTGCAGAGGCAACTGCTCCGTCTCGCGCACCAGTCAGAATAACAAATGCTATTAAAGCTCTGTCTCGCATTTCAATTGAAGTCGAACAAGGCATTCCTTCTAGGGTTTTAACGATTTGTTCAATTCTCGCCACACTCCTTTTACGCTTTGCATTTCCAATCCGAGTGTCTTTTTCCGATAAATTGAAATATTCGATGTCACTATAGTTAACTTTTGCGCGATATCCTTTTTGAGTAGCTAAGTATTGGAAAAACGCTTTTAGGTGACGGGTCGCTGTAAGCACCGTTGCTTTACTCAGTTTTTCACCAGTTGCTAGAGACTTTTTGCTAAGAAGATTCTTTTTAAAAGCAATCGCATGCTTTGCCCTAAATTTCCTAAAGTCTATATACCCTGTGAAATCTTCAAAGCGATTTATAGATTTGAGAGCACCATCAATCGTCGAGTCATCTAAGCGCTTTGCTTCCTTCAAAAACTTTGTATATTCGTAGATAATTCGGGCATTATTTGTACTATTATTTTTCATCACTAGAAACCTCGCTGAAAGGACAATTTAAGAGCTTTTGTCCTCTTAGGACTATGTGTTTTTCTGCTATCGGTAATTTACCCTTCAGATCTTTCCAAATATCACTGACGTCGCGCCAAGAAACATACTTATTCATTCGAGTGTCACACTCTTCGCAAGCCCCAGTCATGTGAGCCATTCCTGCTGGTTTAGCGATAAAGAGCACTGAATCGAGTATGGGCTTCATTGATTGCTTGCAACGAAAACAACACATTTCATGAACCTCACATTCAAACATTGTTGCTTTGCGCTTCTGCTTTAAATAGACCTTCAAATCTGCCCCATTTATTAAGAGAGGACGATTGGCGTCAATGACTGGTAAGCCAACTCGTATCCAATTGCGCACTGTTTTAAAGTGAACGCCTAACGTTTCGCTGACATCAGCAACGGTATAGTTTCGATTGCTTTTGATACGGTTTGCTGTGAATCGTCTAGTCATGGCTACACACCTTTGATTCAGCAACACGAGCATCAAGCCAATGCGCTATATCGGTATGTAACCAACCTACAGCTCTCTCTCCTAAAGAAATGGAAAGCGGAAAGCTGCCTTTATTCATACGTAGATAGATAGTACTGCGCGATAGACCAGTCACCTCAATGACTTCTGGTAACCGCATGATCTTATGAGACATAGTAAGTCCTCTTGGTTTGTTATTGGATGACCAAGAGGTTACGATGAAAAGCTAAAGAGAAAGCTCATATGAGCCAAGCAAAAGCTCATATGAGTTTTTGAGTTATTGGGAAGCAGTTTCTATGTACTAGCTATCTTCATTCTTAATTGCTTACAATGCTTAACAATGAAAAAGCGAGAGAGCACGACAATCCTCTGCCTCACACTAAAACATTTTACAATCAACGAAGGAATTTTTTAGCTAATGTATAACTTGCTAGTTACCGCGGGAGAAGGCGATTGGGATAAAGGACATTATGAGTTCGACAAGAGTCGAATTTTAGAATACACAAATGAAAAAATTGCCCTTGCTCTAAAAGATTTAACTAGCTCCAATATCGATAAACTAAAAAGCTACCCAACTGTCTTTGCCTATGAGGGTGAGAATTCTGATTTTAAAATAGGTTCTATCCAATCTATCAAAGAGCGTGGCAGAAAAATTCTGATAGAGTTTGAGTTTAGGGAGGATATCCCTCCTATTCCATTTGAAAAAATCAAGCCAATAGCGCCACTACTGGATATCCGAAGTTGGGAAATGAACAGAACTCACTGGGCAGTTAAGGAAGAAAATCTCTTCGCTAGACTTCAAAAGATTGGAATAACAGTTAATGAGACGACGCTAAAAAAATTCAATCAGGGGCGTCCAACAGCAGACAAATCGAAAAGCCCTAAAATTACAACAGTACAAGGGTTTATCGGAAAAGTACTTTCTCTTGAAGAGAGAGACGGCAACGAGGTATTTTATAGAGGCCACTCTGATAAAATAAAGTACAAACTCGAACCATCTCTATTTCGCAGAGATAAAGATGGAAATTACTTGTATAAAGACAATGAGCACTTAATTTACCGAGAGTTGCTAGTTTCAAATTCAGCTGACTTTCAATCGGATGTTTATACGCTCGATAGTCTAGTACGAATGCAGCATTATTCACTTCCTACAAGATTGCTAGACATAACTTCTAACCCTCTAATCGCACTTTATTTCGCCTGCAAGTCTTCTATTAACAAGGAAGGCGAAGTTGTGGTCTTTTCAATGAACAGAAAAAATGTGAAGTATTTTGACTCGGATGTTGCAAGTTGTATTGCTAATCTGGCGCGGCTCCCCCAGACAGAAAAGGGCCAAATTGATTTCGATCGTGAAAGTTTCAATGAACAGCCAGCAATTAAGCGACTTCTTCATTTTATTAAGGAAGAAAAGCCATTTTTTGAGCCTTCTATAAAGCCAGAAGATTTAAGAAGAATCATATGCGTAAAAGGTAAACATAGCAATGATAGAATCTCGTCACAGTCTGGTGCATTTCTGCTCTTTGGATTGGATGCTGTTTTTGTTGAAGAAGGTACACCAGATATAAGCGTTTCGAGAATCACAGTTACAAACAAGAATTCAATACTTGAAGAGTTGGATTTGCTTAATATTAATGAGAGTACTGTTTTTCCATACATTGAAAATTCAGCAAAATATGTTGCTGAAAAATTCAAGTTTGATAAAGCTCGGTCATCGACGACTAAACATAATGACTGATTAAATAATATTTGATTAGTAAAATATGCGTAGTTACTAAATGGAGTTGTCTTACAGACAGAGGAACGCTAATCGTAACTCAGTATTCTCAGACCTCCTCCCCGTTTTATAAAGGAATGTAAATGATCAAAGTAGGATCAAAGGTTTGTCATATTGGGAGCTTAGAACATGGAGTTGGTGCGTATTTCGGTGAATCCGATCGGTCGTTTCGGTTTTATCCGATCACTTTTTCTTCTTCTTTTTCGTCCTTGCCAGTTTTACCTTAAGTGATCGGATTGGTCTAGTTTTCTCATCGATTCGCCAGCCAGTTCAATTCGATGACTATTGTGCAGTAAACGGTCGAGTAACGCATCTGCCACGGTGGGGTTACTGATGAGTTTGTACCATTCGGTAACTGGCAACTGACTAGCGATAATGGTGCTGGTGTTTTGATACCGTTCTTCCATCACGTCAAGTAAATCATTGGCCTGTCTTGCACTCAGCTTTTCCATTCCCCAGTCATCTAGGATGAGCAGCTTTTTCTTAGCGAGTTGTGCAAGCTGTTGTCGGTAACTTCCATCGGCGTGGCCGATATTCAGCTCATCTAGAAGCTGGCCGAGCCGGTAATATCGTACTGTATGATGCTGTTCACAGGCTTGTCTGGCTAATGCGCAAGCGAAGTACGTTTTACCGCACCCCGTTGCACCAGTAACGATAATGTTATGGGCGTGATGTAAGTATTGGCCGCTCAACAGTGTGGCGACTTTATCTTTGCGTAGACCGCGCTCTGCACGGTATTCCAATCGGCTGGCGTGAGCCTCTAAGCGCAAGGTTGCCTGACGCAGTAAACGCTTCACTTTGCTGCTTTGGCGACAGTGGATTTCGTGCTGTGCCAGTAATCCTAAGCGTTCTTCGAAGCTCATCTCGTCGTAGGTTGTCGCTTGGCTTTGTTGTTGCAGTAACGCTTGAGCGAAGTGTCCAAGCCGTAAGCTACGCAGTTGCTCTTGTAATTGAGATTGTGTCATGGGTTGTCCTATTGATAGTAATGTTGGCCGCGGATATTGTGGTGGGTTACAGGTTGCTCATCGTGTTCGACAGCGGTGCTCGGTACGCTTTCTTGGTGATGTTTGAGTAAGTTCATCACAACGCTTCTGTGAGGGCGTTCTAGCAGTAACGCCTTTTGACAAGCGGCTTCAAGCCGCGCGGCACCATGCTGATTAGTGAGATTTAGAATGGCTAGGCAGCTTTTAATCGCTTGCTCTGGATGTTGACGGCTATGGATGTGCCACTGCACCACACCGCGCGTACCTACACCAATATTCTCCGCCCAGTGCAATAAGCGTTCAGCGCTGAAGCGCTGTTTTACATGGCTATCGGGCATGTGTTCTTTTTGCGTTGAGAAGCCGCCGTCTTTTGCTGATTTAGCGTGCTGTGTCACCAGTTGATTTTGGTGATAGATGCTGACCACACTGCCACTTGCCTCGATGGTCACCGTGTTGCCTACTAAGGTGTGCGGTACAGAGTAAGCGTGTTTTTGGTACAACACATGGTAATCAGGCCCCACCTTCGCCCGTTTACTGTCGATATACTCATACGTGGTGCCAGGCAATGGCATTAACGCGGGTTTGTCGAGCAGTTCAAACTGCTCTCGGCGAGAGCCTGGATGTAAGCGCTGCGGCCGATTATTTAACTCTTCCATTAACACTTTGATACGTGCGTTAAGGCCCGCTAAGGTGTAAAAGCACTCCCGTCGCAATCGCATTAGTATCCAGCGTTCAACAATCAGTACCGCATTTTCTGCTTTGGCTTTATCCTTCGGTTTGTAAGGGCGTGCAGGCACAATGGCACAGCCGTAATGCCGCGCCATTTTGGCGTAGTTTTCATTCAGCGTGGGCGCGTAACGGTGGGCTTTGGTAACGGCTGATTTCAGGTTATCCGGCACAAGTAAACGGGGGACACCGCCAAGATAGCGGAACGTTCTCACATGCGCCATTATCCAATCTTCCTCACGCTGAGAGCGGCCCGCTTCAACATACGTGTAGTTGGTCGCGCCCAAGGTCGCAACAAAGATTTGTGCATGATAACGCACTTCACCTGTATCGGGATTAACGATAGGGACCGTCGGCCCGCAGTAGTCAATAAACAACTTATCGCCTGCGATGTGGTGCTGGCGCATACTACGCTTCTGCTTTTTAAGCCACCGCTGATAATGCTCGCAGAACTGCGTGTAACCATAAGCTGACGCACTATCTTCGGCGCAATACTCTTCCCACAGCAACAGCTTAGTCATGCCTTTGCGCTTCAACTCTTGCTGCATAAGCATAAAATCAGGCAGCCGTTTCTGGCGCTGAGCTGGGCCAGTGCTATATAACTGAGCTTCGAGTGTTTTATCGTTGAGCGCTTCGGGCAACGGCCACGATAAATCACTGGATTTAAAGCGTGAGAGTATTTCACTCACGGTTGAAGGGCCGAGACTCAAACATTGGCCGATGTCTCGATGGCTTAATCCTACTTCGAATTTGAGACGCAGGACGTCTTTAATCTTTCTCATATCGGTTCTCTTTCTCGCCATGGCAGCTCGTTCCTTCAATCAAGTAATGAAGTTGAGCTTACCAATTGATTTAGTGAGAAAAAGAAGAAGATTTCGGGATTCCGATCAGTGATTTCGGAAAAACGTCATTTTTGATCGGATAACACCGAAATAGGCGATCGGGTTAGACCGAAATCAGTGATCGGATTGAACCGAAATGAGTGATCGGAATGGGCCGGAACATGCAGTTGGAGAGGTAATAGAAGTTGATGGCCCCCTGTGTCAGGATAGTTGTCGCCTCAGTAATTATAATAATAGAACAGGGAGCGGTAAGTTAGTTATGAGTGAAGCATTATCCAGAAGACCATAAGAAAGCCGTCATTAGAAAGCTTGTTGAAAGTGGCTTATCATTACGCCAATTCGCAAAGCTAGAAAGTATCAACTTATCTACTTTGTATTCATGGCGAGATAAGTATTTAAAAGCAGGTTCTAGTTTGGCAGATAGCAATAGTTCAGATGGTTGGTCACCAGAGCAAAAGTTCTCAATTGTTTTAGAAACGGCTTCATTAAGCGAAATAGAGTTAAGTGAGTATTGCCGTGAAAAAGGGCTTTACCCTGAGCAAGTTAAAGAATGGAAGCAAAGCTGCATTGCAGGCAATCAAACTAAAGCCCTGCAACGCAAGCAATTAACCCAAGAGCGAAAGGAAGATCGTAAGCGAATTAAAGAGTTAGAAAGGGAGCTAAAGCGCAAAGATGCGGCGCTTGCTGAAACAGCAGCCTTATTGGTGCTGAGAAAAAAGTTAAATGCCTACTGGGGGGAAGACGAGGACAATTAACCTCACTCGCAGATAGGCAGTATTACGCATCTCTGATTGATGAAGCAGTCTCCTCCGGTGCAAGAAAAGAGAAAGCCTGTGAAGAAGTTGGTATGTCTGTACGCACATTACAACGCTGGCAGGAAAGTGGTGAAATCAGCGGTGATAAAAGGCCAGTAGCTGTTAGGCCAGCGCCGAGCAATAAGCTCACAGAGGAAGAGCAGCAAGCGATATTAGCGACCTGTAACCAAGACGAATACGCTAATTTAGGGCCAAGCCAGATAGTGCCAATGCTGGCAGATAACGGGCAATACCTAGCGTCTGAATCGAGCTTTTATCGTGTGTTGAAAGCCAATGACCAGCTAACCCATCGAGGAAAAGCAAAACCCAAAGGTAGCCGAGCTAAACCTAAGGGGTACACAGCAACAGCGCCAAACCAAGTGTGGACTTGGGATATCAGTTACTGTCCGTCAACGGTCATTGGTCGGTTCTTTTATCTCTACATGATAATCGACATCTTCAGCCGTAAGATTGTTGGTTGGGAAGTTCATGAAAGCGAGTCTGGTGAACATGCAGCTGAATTGCTTGAGCGTACTCTCTGGGCTGAAAAATGTGTAAAACAAAACGTGGTATTGCACTCAGATAACGGCAGCCCGATGAAGTGCCTGACGATGCAGGCCAAAATGATTGATATGGGCGTAATAGGCTCTCGTAGCCGCCCCGGTGTAAGTAATGACAACCCGTACTCAGAATCATTATTCCGCACGGTCAAATACAGTCACCGCTGGCCAAGCGAAGGTTTTGAAAGCCTTGAAGATGCAAGAGCTTGGGTGAAAGGCTTCGCGCAATGGTACAACAACGAGCACAGGCATAGTCGCATCAAGTTCGTGACACCAGCGCAACGCCATAATGGTGAAGATAAAGGAATATTGGCAAAGCGCCATGAGCTATATAGTAAAGCGAAAGAGCAGAACCCCAACCGTTGGTCAAAGGGTATCAGAAACTGGGATGAAATCGGTGATGTGGGGTTAAACCCAGAGAACAAAAAAGAAGCAGCTTAACAGCTTAGGCGACAACTACCTTGAAAAACGCCGATGGGGATAATGGGAACTGTAAAGTAGTGTTCAAGAGCGCTTCGTTTACAGGTGTCTCAAGTAAGAAGTTTGCTCTACTAAGCGAGCTTTCTCCAGCACAAAAAGACTCTCTAAATAAAGTCCTCTCGAAACAAGGCCAACAAAATAATAAATTCAAGCAAAATCACAAGTCTTCATCAACGAAGATACTGGATAAGATCTATGTGATCATCGGAGGGACGTTCTTCCTATTTCTGACTCTTATTGTAATCCGAGTGCTCTCAGGCGGAGATACACCATGTAACGTTCAATATGAAAAGGCATGGGCTGCCTGTAACGATGATTATAACGGTAGGTGCACATATTTAGGCCCTAAGTACAAACCATCTTGTAGCATGAAGAGTAGTGAATACTATCGTAACTAGTGCGAGAAATCGTCACCAGCTAATTGATTTAGAGAAAAAAATTAAAACTCATACCTGCTTAACAGGTATGAGTTGACCAAAAGCCAAATCTAAATATCTTCAACTTCACTCATTATTTTTCGCACTGTGTTATCGCATAGTGAGAGACCTGCCTGATCCAACATTGTACTCAAAGCGGTTGTATTTCCCTTTTTTGCAAGGTCAAATCCATGCTGCTTAAAAAACATACTAATGAGTTTTAAGTAACTTCTTTTTTCTGGCGGGTGAACCGGCTTTTCTTCACTAATGTCTGATGCAGAAGGGCTACTTATTTGCGAAATAAAACGCTGAAGTTCCGTAGTTTTCAGAACAAGTTGATACGAATGTCTATCAAGCGGAATGGAGCTATTATTTTCGCTATCGTTAAAAGGGCTAATCAATTCCGCTACTTGCTCAATTTCATTAATGCTTAAATTCTCAAATACTGTAAGCGGGTCATCAAACTGACTTTGACTCGTTAAGCCTTTCGCTTTTAATAAGCTTTCTAACCTAGCCTCTTTTGATGTTTGGGAGTCTTCCGAGTTCGATACAGGGAGGGATTCTAAGAGTTTATAAATACTGCCTTCGTGCTTTACATAGAAGCCACTAAGTTCAGAAAGCACAGGATTATCTTCTTGAATCGCTTGTTGATAGAGCTTTCTTATTTCGAACCGTTCCTCACCAAACATTGCTAAGTCGTAAATACCGTTAAAGATATGGACTTGCTCATCAACTTCGTCGGCCAAGACTGGCGCAACTTGATGTTCATCATCTATTAGTTCAAGCTCTGGATCTAAACCGACTTTCTTCGCATATGCCTGATTCGTTAAGCGGATTGATATAGCCAAATGGCCTTCTAGCGATAGTTCGTATATGTCAGCGACTGAAACCGTCTCTTCTAACGTCGCTGACAAGTAATCGGCAGAGTCATTTATAGAGAGATATTGCTTTAATTTTAATAGCTTATTCATTAATTAGTTTTCTCAGAGTTAAAGTTCAACTGCTGCCTTTTAGACAAAATTAGTTAATTTCCTAGGCAGCTACTCATGACATCTCTTGTGGGGCCGATCTATAAATTATCTCTTTTTGGCACTGCTCACATTATAAAAAACTAAAAAAATTTGGTTTAGACAAAACAGATAGGTACACAGGTGGGTACACAGTATAAAATCAAACGGAAAAATAACTAATAATTACAGCTATATAGAAATCAGTTTCAACTTACGCCAGCCCACCAATTCAATAAATTAAGGCGTCCTAGGGCGTCTTTTTTTATGTCTACACCATCGTAAAATCAATAGCGTAGCGTATTTTAATTAGGGTGTGGGCGCTAGAGTTTAGAAACCTTAGGCTAGCTGATACTGCCAGCCCATCTTACTCAGTTGCTCCACGGATCTTTTCGTTAGCGACTTCTAGCATTATGAGAACCTCACACGGCGAGTATTGTTCAAGTAAAGAAACAGACCTGTAGTTTATCCACTCCGATATAGGATCAAATTTGTCTTTTCTTTTGAATGTAAGCTCCTTGAGCTGCACCAAACATTCACCCTGTAACTTTGCACTTCCTATTTTATCTTTGCTAAGCTCGAACCCTTTGTGGTTTTTCGCAACATCTCCATACATGTCTGATATTGCAAAGGAGCTATAACAAGCAACGGTACCTAAAAATATATAGGTAATCATTTTCATCGGTTACTGCCTATTTTGGTGCACAACTTTCGCGTTTTTCTACCAAGCCATTGCTCGTTCTTGACCATACTGCCATGACTGTTAAGCTTGTGAAAGCCCAGGCTGATAATGTTTGCAAGAATTGGTAATTAACATACGACGAAGTTGTTTGATGTTAACATGCTTAGTAGTCGTCGCTTATATCTGATTGACACGTTGAATCGATAGGTCTCGACCTACCGGAGCGAGTGGCAACCGCAGGCTAAACCGACGAAAACGATCTTCTGATCACTCGTTGCCGACATAAGATTCTTAATGCTTCAACAACCGCTTCACCTACTTTTCTGCCGTTTAAATACTACTGTGTGAACGGCTGCCTTTTGCTTTCTTAATACTGCTAATATTTTAATCGGGAACAAACTAACTGTCGTATTGGTGCGTTTTGTCTTTCGGTGAAATACAGCATCGTATTAAGTAAGCCTTTCTATTACTATCACGACAGAAACGCCTCATAAACTATTGGAGAAGTTATGAAAGCTGTCGTCATCGAAACATTTTCATCTATACCAGAAATTAAAAATGTACCTGATCCAACACCCGCTTCCCACGGCGTAGTAATAAAAGTTGAAGCTACAGGCGTATGTCGGAGTGACTGGCATTGCTGGCAAGGTCACGATGAAGATGTTGTATTGCCTCATGTTCCTGGTCATGAATTCGCAGGAGTGATCGCTGACGTTGGGTCTGCCGTTAGCCGATTTAAAATTGGCCAGCCCGTAACCGTGCCGTTTATCAATGCCTGTGGTGCATGCCCCGAATGTAACACGGGTAATCATCAAGTGTGTGGTAACCAAACTCAGCCAGGTTTTACTCATTGGGGTTCGTTTGCCGAGTACACAACCGTAGATCACGCCGACGTAAACCTAATACACCTGCCAGAACATCTCAATTTTACGACAGCAGCAAGCCTAGGCTGTCGATTTGTAACCTCTTTCAGAGCAGTTATCGATCAAGGAAAAGTATCGGGTGGTCAGTGGGTCGCCGTTCACGGTTGTGGTGGTGTTGGCCTTTCTGCAATTATGATTGCAACGGCTGTTGGCGCCAATGTTATTGCCATTGATATTGATGACGCCAAGCTAGAGCTGGCCCAATCATTAGGCGCTGTTGCCGTGCTTAATGGCAACAAGGTTGCCGATATTCCAGAAGCCGTTATTGAAATAAGTCGAGGTGGCGCTCATGTTTCTCTAGACGCGCTCGGACACCCTATCACCTGCGTTAATTCAATAAACAGTCTTCGTAAACTAGGTAAACATATACAGGTAGGATTGATGCTTGCTGAACATGCTAATCCAGCCATTCCTATGGCAAAGGTAATTAGCGATGAGCTAGAGATAATCGGTAGCCACGGTATGCAAGCTCACCGTTACGATGCAATGCTTTCCATGATACTGTCAGGCTCGTTAGCGCCTGAGAAGTTATTGGGTAAGACAATTAGTTTAGAAGAGTCTATCGCCGCACTCACTACATTGGACACTTCAACCACTCCTGGTGTAACGGTAGTTACTGGCTTTAAAACCGGTCTGTAAGCATATTTACAAAAAAGCATACTTTTCAATAGCAGCTCACCTCGCTTGATTTTTAGTAACATGGTGAGCCTGCAAATAGTTCATTAATGCACACATGCTAAAGGGCGTCACAAAATAATACCCTTCCATTGCCGTTGCGCCAATGCTTCTGGCAATGTCCAACTGCTCGTTAGTTTCAAGCTCTTCTTAGATGCACTGTGCATCTGAGGCAGAACATTTAGAAATTCCTGCTCTATGAGAGACGCGCTTTGCCCTGTGCCGTGATCGTAAATCTACTGCAACGTGTGTTGCGTCTATGCAATAAAAAATTTAAAGAAAATCTCACCATTCTCCGCAAGTGTTTAAATATCACTCAAACCTTACATAAAATATCATTTAACTAAATAATAACATTACATTTACATTGATTGATTTTCCGTTAATTTAGTAACCTGTCGTGTTTGTCGATATTAATTTTACTTATCACTCAATGTTGACGAACAACTTATAAAAATAAACACAACAAGAGAACGTACTATGGAAAAGTGTCCACTTTCACTTTTTAAACGCAAGCCACTTGCGCTAATGGTCGCAGTAACACTCGGTCTTTCAGGCCATGTCGCCCATGCACAAGAATCTACCACCAACTCACCGCAAGCTGAAACACAAACCGATGACGATCTCTTTGAACAAATTCTTATCACTGCTTCAAAACGACAAACCGGACTGCAAGAAACGCCTATCGCTGTCACCGTCACTACCGGAGAGGATATAGCGCAAACTCAAGTATTGGATATTCAAGACTTACAGGCTTTAGTTCCTACCCTTCGCGTTACTCCGCTGCAACGCTCTTCTAATACCAACTTCTCAATTCGAGGGTTTGGTAACGGTACGAATAACACAGGTATCGAGCCCTCAGTGGGCGTTTTCATAGATGGCGTATACCGCTCTAGAGCTGCTGCACAAATTGGTGATTTGCCTCGCTTGGAACAAGTTGAAGTATTGAGCGGCCCGCAAAGCACGCTGTTTGGTAAAAACGCCTCTGCGGGGGTTATCAACGTGAGAACAGCAGGCCCTTCTTTTGTGGAAGCCGCCAAAGTAGAGTTAGGTGTTGGCAACTTTAACCAACGCTTATTGCGAGGTTATTACACCAACGCGATCACTGAAGAGTTGGCATTTAGTGTGTCTGGCGGTATTAATAAGCGAGACGGCTACACCGAAAGTGTGGTTGGGCTTGACGATATGAATAATCGCGATAGATGGAATATTCGTGGTCAAGCGCTTTACGAACCAACCGAAGATACACGCATCCGATTTATTGCAGATTACAGTGAAATTGATGAACGTTGCTGCACCGTAGCTGATGTTATCAATGGTCCAACAACAGCCGCGGTACGAGCCCTCGGTGGAACCGTTCTTGATATAGAAGATCAGTTTGAATTTAAATCGGCACTCAATCAAGATCCTAATAACACAGTCGAAGATGGCGGTGTTTCCGTTCAGATAGACGTGGATTATGACTCTTTTACACTTACCTCAATAACGGCATTTCGAAAAAATACGAGTGGTTATGACTCTGACGTAGATTATACCTCACTGGATATTCTTACCGAAACGGGTAACACCGATATAGAAACATTTACACAAGAATTCCGCTTAACCTCTACTGGTGATAGCAAATTCGATTGGATGGTAGGCGGATTTTACTTCTCTGAAGACGTGGATACAGGCGATGTACTTTATTACGGGGAAGGAACACGACCATTTTTCAATATTCTTGGTTTACAACCTCTTTTAGAGACCGCGGAAGACTTATATGCTCAGCCCCGAAACGCCTTTTTTGCCGCTGATAACTTTCTCGCTACTGACTTTTTGCAAGAAAACGATGCATTCAGCCTCTTTGCTACCTTTGACTATGATTTAAGTGACAAACTCACGGCAACGGTAGGCATTTCTTATACTGACGATGAAAAAGACGTATCGGTTGCCCAAGTTCATAATGAGACCTTAGCGGCTATTGATTTTGATACAGATCCTACTGTGTTTGGTGTGCCTCTCGCATTTATTCCAGATTTACAGCCGTTTGTACCTACGTTAAAGGGGGTTCAATTCCTTCCACCGCAGCTTATCTTCCCTAATGAAGTTGAGGCAGGGAATACAAACGACAGTAAAACCACGTGGAATGTGCGCTTAGCCTATGAAATCAATCGCAATTTCAACGTATTCGCCTCCGCTGCAACGGGTTTTAAAGCCTCGTCATGGAACCTATCTCGTGATACTCGTCCTTTTGCTAGCGATCAGCAAGCACTTGAAACAGCGAGTTTAACGCGAGCAAATCAAAGCTACGGTACTCGCTATGCTGGGCCTGAGGAGTCTACGGTTTACGAGCTTGGTGTTAAGGCACGATTTAAGCGGGGTGCGTTTAACGTCACATTATTCGATCAAACCATTGAAGGATTTCAGTCGAGCATTTTCGTAGGTACGGGCTTTGTTTTGGCAAATGCAGGAGAACAGTCCACCAAAGGTATAGAATTTGACTCTACTTTTAACGTCACCGATGAACTGGTATTTTCATTTGGCGGCACTATCCTCGACCCTGTGTACGACTCTTTTGTTGGGGCAAACGGTATAGATGGCCCAGTTGATCTGTCAGGAACGCAACCAGCAGGTATACACGAACGCAGCTTTGTTGCTGGGCTCACCTATAACTTCGAATTAGGCAACGGCATGTACGGCTTTGTTCGCTCAGACTACCTTTTTGAAAGTGAAACACAGCTTGTGGAGAACGTTCCTCCGGAACTCACTCGTGAAGTAGGCACGCTGAACGCAAGTGCGGGCTTAACTATGGATAACGGTTTAAGTTTTAAAGTGTGGGTACGTAACTTGAACAATGATGAGTATTTCTTATCTGCATTCCCACCACCGATTCAAGCCGGCAGCTTTAATGCATACCCCAATCAGCCGCGCACATTCGGTGCAACCGTCTCTTATGAGTTTTAAGCTTTAACAGACATACTAAGCCCGCCTCGCCGCAACAATTTGAACAAGGGCGGGCTTTTTAACTAAACGCATTCCATTCATTTATAGAAGCAAATACGTCCCCTGCCCAGTCGTTTTACTACGATAAAGGGCTTTGTCGCCTTGATCAATCAATTCAACACAATGCTTTGAAACCAAACGGCGGGCGCTTGATAGCTGAAGATATAGTTTGCTTTATTCGCGATCCGTTGCAGTCAATTTGAGTGTTGATACATGTCTATCGCTTGATCGCATTGATATATGGATTCAAGATGAATCGAAGTTAGGACGACAAATCGCTTACATGTCTAGTCTGTGTCGCTGAGCGATGAGTTTGACTTACGATACACATTGAACATCGCTAAAAAAAAGAAAAAGGGCAACATGTTACTGTCAATTAAGAAGGAAAAATTTTGATTAACAACTACATACTCAATATGTTGGTAAACCGTGTAGATTCCGAAACCGAGCATGCACTCATCAAATACGCTGCGGAACAAGCTCATTATTGTACCTCGCTAAATGAAGCGGCGTGATTACACCGCTTCGAACTAAGTTTGACTGTTACAACAGAGGGTCATTACTTTCAGAAAGAAATTCTGCTAACGATGAAGAACTACTGCCAGAGCCAATTTTATGTAGATTTCTGTTTTCTCTCGTAAAAGGATGGGATGCGAACCAATTTCCAGCAATTTGACCTATTTCTTTCCAGAAAGGATCCCAATCACCACCATTTATCATTTCAAGGTCACTCATTGTTAACGTTTTCATTGCTCGTTCCACCCGTCCTCGTCTCGGTAAAATTCCGCACCGTTACTGTAGCCAGAAGAAAAGCCTTCTGAAAACTGCTAAAAGGCGTCATGAGCAACGATCGTTGTCAATATCCAATTCGTCAATGGAACCCAAAGTACCCCTCCACTGACCTGCCCGAGGACATTGTTCTGTAATTCACGCATAGTTAAACACTCCGTGTAGACAGCTCTATTTACCATACCACTAAAGAGAAACCTGGTTGAATTAATCGAAAATTTCTAAGTAGTGAACAGTATTTCGTCAACTACTTAGCTATAGTGCACCTACTATCTGTATATTACATTTTGACCAAACAATAGTTTGTTGTTTTAAATCATTAACATGTAATACACGTGCTATGTAATGATCCATTATTTTTATGCAAATAAAAACTGATCATTGGAACAGAACTTAGTTAGAATCACCTTGCTTGACTTAAATATCAAATACGTACTCAAAAAAGGCCGTTGCGGCACCACCAACCACACCTATGCCAATGGCAGAGATACCTGATACCACTGCGATGGGCGACGTTTGCTTCTAAACGAGAAAAGCTGGTATCTGCTTGTTGCAAGTGAGACTTCCATTCCTTATTTTATAAGTGCGGGTCTGCTTGTAAGCGTCAACTAAGGCTTGCCAGTCAGATTACTGCTGTCCTAATTGTCTTGCAAAGCATTTCCTCTGTCCATTCAGCGACACTTTGTCTGATGCTATTGCAGAGTATTGCTGTTAAATATGCCCCACTGTTCCAGGTTGTCCCCTATGGTAAAGCTTGGTGTCGTGAGGAACTTGAATAAAGATGAATATTTCTTATCTGCCTTTCCACCACCAATTCAAGCCGGTAGTAACTATGCATACCCTAATCAGCCGCGCACATTCAGTGCAACCGTCTCTTATGAGTTTTAAGCTTTAACAGACAAACATAAAAGCCCGCTTTTGGCGTGTTTTAGCTTGTCAAAGTGGGCTTTTTAATTTTCTTATTAAGGGGAGCTTTGATTCAACAATGCACTAAGCTGCACTAAGCGCTCACACGTCCCCTGCCGGTAGACTTCGCTCGGTAAAGCGCCTTATCAGCCTTATCAATCAATTCAACGCAGCTCGCATCAACATTGTCTGCTTGAGTGGCAATACCAATGCTAACGGTTAACATCCCATCATGTGGCGATGCTTCGTGCTCAATACCCAAACCCTTAACATTCTCGACAATACGATTTGCTATTTTCTTCGCACGGGCGATAGTTGTGGATGGTAAAATAACAGCAAACTCCTCTCCGCCGTAGCGCGCGACTAAATCGTCTGTGCCCAAACAGCTGTCGACTAGTGCCTGAGCGACTTTTTGTAGCACATGGTCTCCGGTAACGTGGCCATACTTATCGTTAAATCGTTTAAAAAAGTCGACATCAATAAGTAAAAGGGAAAGGGAGCCTTGTTTTCGACAACGTTGGGCTAGATCTTTTTCTAAGGTGCTATTAAACAGGCGCCTATTTGCAATCCCCGTTAACCCATCAATATTAACTAATTTTTGCAGCTGTTTATTCGCCTCAATCAACTCCTGCTGCATGTTATGAATAGCCTTTCGATTGTAAATATTTTGCAACGTATTGCCCAGCATATCCCCAATACGCTCTAAATACTCTATATCTGAAGGACTCCAGGTGTAAGGGCTTCCGGTAATGTCACAACCTATAAAACCATGAGTTTTACCATCAACCATAATTCGCGAGCACAAGATAGAACATATATTTTCTTTCTGAAATTCTTCACGTTCAACAATCGCTGAGTCGGGAATGTTGCGAACGTCATCCACTTTAAATAGACCATGCTCAATATGACCTATTAAATACGGCATTTCCTTTGTTGGCATATTCTGTAATTCGTCAATGTAGGGATTAACACCCGCAGCCACCCACTCGTGGGTATTAGACATCAACTCTAAATTATCGGAGAATTCAAAAAGATAACAGCGGTCCACATCACAAAACTCACCAAAGGCAGCGAGACTTTGTGAAATAATAATATCTAAGTCATCGGCACTGGCGTTAATCAGTTTTGAAGAGAATTTGGTGAGTAGTTGGTTAAATTCAATATGATGCTGCGCAACAACGCTATCGTTTTCATTATTGGCAGTTGTTCTATTATTTGCATCAACATGAAACACGAACCATTCAGTGTCATCATTCTTAATCACTGAACCGGTAATAAAACAATCTAGATCACATTCATTTATTTTAAGACGAACCCAGGTACTAGTGAAGCCCCATTTTTCTAATGCCTGGAAGGGGCACTTCTCTTCAATTAGTTCAATTTTAGTAAGGGGGTCATAAAAGTGAAAGCTCATAGATTCACTGGCTTGCTCACCATCATTTGAAATACCAAAGAGCGTTAAAAACGCGGTATTGAAGCAATAGTTACTATCACCTCGTCGCTTAAACATAAGTGGTGTGGGAAGCTGCTGAAGCAATTCATTCCTTTTATGACCGTGCAATATTAACCTCTCGTTACGTTGAGGCTTATAAGCTCAACTTAATTGAAAGCTTCTAAGCTGTAAATTCCGTTTACCCCATCTAAACTGGAAAGCTAGCTTCAAGACTGCACAGCTATGTGCTAAAAAACGGACTTATTGATAAAGCGGGTATTGACCTTATACGAAGTATAACAACACTTACTTTCATATGCTGTTTTTTTAACCACAGCTCAACTGTGCATGAACGAAGAATAATGTCTCTTAACTTATATAATGTTAAAACGCATAGAAGATGTGTTCAGTTCAGTCTTTAGCTGACGTAGAAAAGGGCTGACGAAGCAGCGATAGCAAGCTTGCATTGTCTTTTGTGGCCGGCACATCACGTTGCCCTATTGGCAACTTATCGTCGCTTTCATGAGCACGAGACTTAAAACTATTGAACATTTTATCCCACCACGACACGCTAAATCCGAAATTGCTATTGGATTCTTCTTTAGCTTGGCTGTGATGGATACGGTGTAACCGTTGGGTAATAATAAGCCTCGATAGTCTATCGTCCCACTGTTGAGGTAGTCGTATGTTGGCATGATTAAATAGCGCAAAACCGTTCAACGCAACTTCAAAAATAATAACCGCTAAAACCGGAACGCCAAACGCGACTATGGCGGTCGTTTTCACCCCTAAGCTAATTACTATTTCTATTGGATGAAAACGTAACCCTGTGGTGGTGTCTACATGGCTATCTGCATGATGCATCTTATGAACGCGCCACAACACGGGAATGCTATGAAACAACCTGTGCTGCCAATAAATGACTACGTCGAGTAACAGCACCCCCACGGCAATGACTACTGCACTTAACAGCGCGCTATTTGATGCAAAGAAAATATTAAATAGGCCATAGCCATGTTCACTAGCCCAAAACGACACCCCCACCAAAGAAGCTGGTACAAGCAGCCGAGAAACCACTGCGCCAAAAATAACCATAGACAGATTACCTACCCACCGCTCTTTGCGAGACAATATTGATTTGCGCGCAGGTAAAAAGGCCTCTAGCATCGCCATGATGAAGAAAACCGAAATAAACACGGATAGTCGTATTACTGATGCTGTGTCCATTCACCTTGCCTTTTTATTTCTGGTTTAATGCCTAGTTTGATTTCTCTGTGCTATCGCGAGACAGCTCTACCCGCTTAAGTGTAGCAAAGCCTCCGCCTATTCTTGTCACTATGGTAACGAAACAGGCCGCTGCAAAACAGTAGGCCATAATGGGGAAATAATTTGGCCAGATACAAAACGCTAAAAAGACCGCTATCGTTTCGGTGCCTTCAGTCAGCCCTTGCATGTAATAAAAGCTTTTATTCGCAAACTGTGGGCGCTCAATATTGTATTTTTCTGCCGCGACTGCAAACGCAAGAAAGCTGCTCCCAGTACCAATGAAAGTGGCCAATAATACCACTGCAGGTATTCCCCATTCACTGGGGTTCGCAATACCAAACGCTAATGGAATTGAAGCATAAAACAAAAAATCCAAACAAATATCTAAATAACCACCAGCACTGCTGCTGCTTTTTTGATATCGAGCAAGCTCGCCGTCGATTCCATCACACACTCTATTTAGTATGATAAAGCCAAGGGCCCCCAACCACCAGTTAAGAATGATTAAAGGCACCGCCATCACCCCAACAATAAACCCCGCTAGAGTAACATGATTAGGCGTTATAGCGCGCTTAGCTAACTCAACAACTATGGGCCTTAAAAGCGGTTTGATATACGGGGTTACTTTGGCGTCTAACATGATAATAGCTCAACGGTTTGGCCACCCGCTGATACAGAGTCGGCACTGTCATGAGTAACGAGTAATGCAGGTATATTGCGCTCGCGCAACTGGGTGAATGTCCATTCTCGAATTTGTTGTCTAAGCGCGGTATCTAATTTACTAAAGGGTTCATCAAGCAATACCGCCTGCGGCTCTGCAGCTAAGGTACGCAGTAGAGAAATACGACTTTGCTGACCGCCAGACAGTGTGGTTACTACTCTATGTTGCATTCCATCTAACTCAACAGCATGAAGCAGCTTTGCCACAGCGTCTCGTTTTCTGCTCTTAGTTTGATACCTAGCACTAGGCATAGCGAACATAATATTCTGCTCTACCGTCATATGCTCGAACAGAAGAGCATCTTGAAACATAACGCCGACACCGCGCCGATGTGGCGGCCTACTAGCAATATCGGTTCCATCTATTAAGATGGAACCCGAGAACGAAAATGGCGTGTCGAGATGCCCTGCAATTGCCTGAAGCAGCGTTGACTTACCCGATCCACTTGGCCCCATTACCGTTAAAATTGCACCTTTTTCAATGGTGACATCAAGAGAAAGTAGTAAAGCGCTTTCCTTAAAAATTTTAAGCTCTTTGAGTGTCAGTGCCATTTACGCTCTCTTTTCTGTTATATAGATCATACACTTTTTACACTTTTGCCTGTGTTAGATTTATTTGTACTTATTATGTTTTTGCTAGGTTTGAAGAGTATGTTCGATAGCCACCACGCCAAACCAAACCCACACAATGGCATTACAGCTTGAATAACCACATAGGCCGCACTTAACCTTGCGCTGCTTCCCGCAGCTAACGCCACTGCCTCCGTGGTGACTGTAGAAATGGCACCGCCAGTGGTGAGTAACGTAGGAAGGTACTGGCTGAAGCTAATTGCCAGGCCTAAGGCGAAGGCGACCAGAATGGGCCCAATAAGCAGAGGAAGTTTTACTAAAAAGAACACGTTCATTGGTGATGTGCCAAGGCTTAGCGCCACCATTACATAACGGTTATCAAACTTTCCATACGCTACAGCCAGTGATAAGTACACATAAGGAATCACATAAACCATGTGCGCCACATACACATGAAACCAAACGGCATCCTTTAAAAAAAGCTGCTGGAACCACACTAAACCATACAAAAAGGCCACGCCAGGCACCAGCAGAGGTAAAAATAAGGCGGTAGGAAGTAGCAGCGAAGCCCATGTTTCTCCAACTTTCAATGGTTTGCTCTCAAGAGTCAGTAACACTAATACTAGTGCACTGAAGCTTACGCTGACACCTAACAACAAGGTATTCGATAAGGGCGTTACCACCGCGTCGAACACCGTGCTCCAGTGAAGCATGGTTAATCCAGCTGGAACAATGCTAGGAAACGTCCACTGCTTCGCAAACGAGAACGCAACAAGTGTGTAAACCGCACTGACTCCTAGCACCATGTACACTGCCATTAGTAAGTAAGCTGCGGCGCTTATTGACTTATCGGCAACTTGTCGTTTTCCACGCTGAAGCCAGGCCTTTCCAGTTAGGCATATGCCCTTCTCGACTATCAACAGCACAATGACAGCAAACACGGCAATACCTACTAGTACAACCGCTGCTGAGGAAGCCTGCAAGCGCATGGACAAATCTATATGATTAAACCAGTGCAGTATGGCTACGGCTAGTGTACTGGGGTCGTTAGCGCCTAGTATAAGCGGGATCTCCACATTTGAAACCGCAAAAACCAGCACTGCTAATAGGGGCAGTCGTATTTGTGGAAACACCATAGGCAGCACTAATTTAAAGAAAATAGCGATAGATGAATAACCAAGGGCAGAGCCTACTTTGAAGTAACCATTGATTTTCTCCTGTATTAGCGGCTGTGACATCACGCTCAGTGCCATAAGAAGAATGAACGGAATTTCTTTTAACACTAACGCCACTATAATACTCATGCCGAAACTATCGAAAAGCAAAACACTTTCATTTGCAGAGGCAATGGCATTAGTGTCAAACGTAAAAAGACGAACAAAGAACCCCGATGGGCTCAGTAAAAATACTAGGGCTATTGCTGCACCAGCGTGTGGCAGCACCAAAAAGGGGCTTAATACTATCTGTAATCGAGAAAGCACTTTCGAGCGATAAAACACAGACAGCAACACAAACGCAAATAGCGCAGCAATAACTGTCGCCACTACGCCAGTGAAAAGCGAAAGCCACATCATGTTGTGAATACCTGCCACATCAAATAATGCGGCGAAAACACGAAAATCAAATTGATTTGCGCCAATGGCAGGAAAGTAACCCATGGCAGGCAAGAACACCCCAACAACGCCAGCCAACACCGGAATAGTCAGTAAGCAAAGTAATAACCATCTCGCACAATCGCTAACCCGTTCGAAAGAGCCTCGAGCCAAGCCTCGTTTTCTAAATTTGAATAGAGGCTTGAAATTAGACTTGAGTTTAGACATCAGTATCTTGCCCCGTATCGCTCTTCCCATGCCTGTCTCAGCGCATCGGTCCAACTTGCGTGAGGCTCTGCATACAGAGGCGTTGGCTGAGACTTATCAAGTGCTGAAGGATGAGACTGCTGCGTTTCAAACAGGCTTTTTTGCGAAGCGGATAACACGTTAGTATCAAGTACGGTGTCGTCCCCCCATACCTGTAAACGTTGCTTTTTTGCTTGAGCCTCGGGGGATAAAAGAAAATTAACTACCGTTTTTGCCGCCGCGTGATTAGGGGAGTTAAACGGTAGCCCTATAAAATGGACATTAGCAAGACTACCGTCTGACATGGCAAAAGTTCGTACATCCTTCGGTAAATCGAATCGTTCCACCGCACTTGGTATCTCAGCGGCGGTAAACGAAAAGGCCAACGAGAGCTCACCGCTTCCAATTAATCGCTGTAGCTGAGATGCTTGTCGTACCATGTATTCGCCGTTACGCCACATTGTGGGATGCAGCGCATCAAGGTACGTCCATAACGAAGGAGTCATCTTCTCTAGGGCTTTTTGGGTAACCGGCTTATAAAACAG
Organism: Alteromonas ulvae; assembly: GCF_048987005.1. Lineage (GTDB taxonomy): Bacteria > Pseudomonadota > Gammaproteobacteria > Enterobacterales > Alteromonadaceae > Alteromonas. The sequence goes on from NZ_CP185261.1 coordinate 2,507,250, forward strand.
ATGTTGGTGTGACGAGTTAAGGGCAATAGCAGCATACTTAATAAAGCTTATACCTAAATAGTCTGTTACCACTGGATAAGTAAATCGACCCGGCAGCTGTTGACTAAACTGCAAAAGCTCTTCAAGCGTGCGGGGTACCGGCACATCAAACGTGTCAAAGTGCGCTTTGCGGTAATAAAACACCATAGACGCTTTACCCCACGGCGCCTCCATTCCCAGCGTTGGCTCACCAAAATCGGTCACCATTGCCGAGTTATTGTCTGGATTGGTTAACGCAAAGTTTGCAATGTCACTCACCCATCCCGTTGCCAGCAACGCATTTTTTTTCATAGCAGCGAAGTTTTCACCATTGATCCAAATAAGATCAACACTGCCATTATCTGAGTTTCCCGCGGCCTTCTCTGCTAATACTCTTGACACTGCGTCGCTGGTATCGGCAAGTTTCACGTGCGTTAACGTAATGCTGTATTTGCGTTCAACGCTTTCGGCAACCCACGTAAGGTAGCTATTTACTTGCGCACTGCCTCCCCATGCGTGAAATCGCACAACCGGGTTGGGGTTAGTAGGCAGGTTACTGTTGGAATTACTGTTCGCATTAGTAGTGGAATTAGCGCTTGGGCCAGCAATAGCATTGTCACTGCCTTCTACCGACGCACCGCCATAAGCACTACCTGCAATTAATAACATCATTAGGCATGCTAACCGGATGCATGCCAAACGGCCGAGAGCCATGATTCCATCGCAAGTATTTTTTGCGATGTACACAGGTAAAAAAACGCACGTACTTCTCATTATGACTAATTTTTCACTGCCGCTTTTGTGTCGTTCAACGACCAGTCGTACTCTAGAAAATCAACATCAGCTTTGCCGCTTTCAATTAAATCGACTTGAGCACTGCTTAGCGCCATCGCGTCTTTGTATAAAAGAATAAATTCAGGCACCGAATGAGTATCCTTCCAGCTTTTTTCAAAGTCGCCTTCATACCATGAGAAAATTTTTGATAAATACAGTGTCTCGTTTTCTATTGTGTTGCGGGAACTATCGCTTAAAAAACGTTTCGTTTGCATATCGAGTTGAGCGTCTAATCGCTCGCCCACATAGGCCTCTTCTCGCAATGCTGGGCAGCCAACACTTGCACAGTTAACCGCAAAGTGGATACGCGGCTCGCTGTATTTGTTGTCCCCTCTTATTAAATTGTGCTCTATATCGTCAAGGGAGCGCGATTTACCGAGAAGCGGAGCGATCTCTTTATCCCATGGTGAAGAAAAAAAGCTGCCTAAGTCTCGAATAGACTTTATATTAGGATACTCCGTGAGGATTAAGTTGATGGTGTAGGCGTTATACGCATTTATAAGAAATGCCAACTGCGTATTTTGATCCCACGAGGCAAACGTACGCGGCGGCACTGCGGCAAGCTGATTAAGGTAACTAGTCAGTTGAGTTTGGTCCTTTTTAAAGCCTTTATAATCAACTTGGGTGCTGGCTCCATTGTCGATAGTCACAACGTGTTTATCGAGCAGTGCGCTATATTTCTCATGTAATTTGCTGTCTGCCAGCGCGTTAAGCGAGAGCATGGATAGCGCGCAGCCTATTGCTGCGCCTGTGCTTATTCTCTTGAGCATATTCATTAGTGCATTCTCACGTATTTTTTTCGGTGCTTTTTTAGGTGCTAGCTTAGGTGCAATGGTGCAAACGCCGCTCTCAGCGCTAGATGAAAACATATCGAACTTCACGTTACTCAATTGCATGATTAACCCCTACGCCATGTGTGAAACTTCTCAACAAAACTTAATAGCTTTTCAGGTTGATTCGCGCGCTTCCAATTACCGGCAGCGTACTTAGCGCCTTCAGCCCACGTTGGATAGGTATGAATGGTGCCTAATATTTTGTTGAGTCCCAATCCGTGCTTCATGGCGATAACAAACTCTGCCAGCAAGTCTCCGGCATGTTCAGACACCACCGTCACACCCAAAATTTTGTCTTTGCCAGGCGGTGTAAGTACCTTAATAAATCCTTTGCGGGCACTTTCTGTCACCGCTCTGTCTAGTTCAGCAAACTCGTATCGCGTCACTTCTACGTCAATGTCTTGATCCACAGCGTCTCGTTCACTTAAGCCCACTCTCGCTACTTCAGGGTCGATGAACGTCGTCCAAGGAATAACGCTGTAATCCACTTTGAATTTTTTAAACGTTCCAAATAACGCATTTACCGCTGCAAACCAAGCTTGGTGTGCTGCAACATGGGTAAATTGATACGGCCCTACTACATCTCCTGCAGCATAAATATTCGGCATGAGTGTTTGCAGGTATTCATCAGTTTCAATCGTTCTGTCAAACTGAATGCCCAGTTTTTCTAGACCAAAACCATTGAGGCGCGCTTTACGCCCTACTGCAATAATGACTTCGTCATAGGCAACGTCGATTTCATTGCCATCTTTAGCAACCACTAACACTTTGTCATCACCACGGGTTTCAAATCGCAATGCATCATGCTGTGTTAATACCTTAACGTTACTTTCGGTGAGCACCGATTCCACATAGTCGGCTACATCGGTGTCTTCACGCCCCATTAAACGCGGAGCACGCTCTACTTGAGTAACCTCACTGCCCAAGCGAGCAAAGGCCTGCGCAAGTTCACAGCCAATAGGGCCGCCGCCTAGCACGATTAATCGCTTAGGTGCATCGTCTAATTCGGCAAACTTAGTCCACAATGTATCTGATGTAACGTATCCGCTCTCCTCAATACCAGGAAGTTCAGGGATAAACGGGCTCGCCCCAGTAGCAACAACAATATTTTTGGTGGTGAGGCGCTTTACGTCGCCTACATTGGTTTTAATTTCTACGGTCCATGGGTCGATAATGGTTGCATAACCTTTTACCACATCCACACCTAGGCTTGTGTAGCGCTCTACGCTGTCGTTAGGGGCGATGGTTGCGATAACTTCATGTACCCGTTTCATTACCTTTTTAAAAGACATAGACGGTGAAACTGGATTTAACCCGTAATCATCGGCATGGCGCATTTGATTAGCCACTTTGGCCGTTTTTATTATTGCCTTACTTGGCACACAGCCATAGTTAAGGCAATCTCCCCCCATCTCGCCCGCTTCGATAAGCGTGACTTTCGCTTTAACCGCTGCAGCAATGTAGCTAGTCACCAAACCGCCAGCGCCTGCGCCGATAACCACTAAGTTTCTGTCGAAGGTTTTGGGCTTGGTATAGCCTTTGTAAACACGACGACGGTTTACAATGGCCACAATCCCGTTCGCAATCCAAGGAAATATACCCAGCAAAACAAAAGAGAAAAGTAGCTCAGGGGATAAAATGCCCGAGAGGCTATCAATCTGCGCTAATTGGGTGCCTGCATTAACGTAAACAACCGTACCGGCAAGCATGCCTACTTGGCTTACCCAATAAAATGTCCAGGTTTTGATAGACGTTAAGCCCATCAATAAATTGATTAAAAAGAATGGAAATACCGGCACTAACCTAAGAGTAAATAAATAGAATGCCCCTTGTTTTTCAACGCCCTCATCAATTTTCTTCAGCTTCTCTTTAAACTTATTACGTACTGTGTCTCGCAAAATGAACCGGGCGACTAAAAAGGCCAGTGTTGCGCCTAAACTAGAAGCAAACGAGACAATTATCAGGCCTTGGAACAGGCCAAATAACGCGCCAGCGGCTAACGTGAGAATAGCCGCTCCGGGTAACGACAGCGCCGTTACCGCAACGTAAATCGCAAAAAAAATCGCGACGCTTAACACCGGTTTTTCTGATATTTGCGTTTTGAACGTATCTAGTGAGCCTTTCATTCCCTCAAGCGTCAAATACGTGTTCAGGTCAAAATAGAAAAACCCAACGACAGCAGCTGCAATGACGGCAAGCAACGCGATTTTCTTAAACATTCTTATTCCTTATGTGTGCTTAAAACGCATACTGCATAGTTAACTGAACATGACGAGGTACATTCGGCATAACAAGGGTTGCACCAAAAAAGCCCCCTTCAAACAGTGGTTGCCAGTTGTCCTGATCAGTGACATTTATAACGTCTGCACGAACACGTAATTGTTCATTAACTCGATAGTCCGCATTTACGTCAAGGGAATACTGGTCACGTATGTTTACCGTTTGCAAGAAGTCTAATGGAAACGACTTGGTGTAAAGCGCGCTAGCGCCTACGGCGAGGTCATCCGTTAACTGCCAGCCTGTATTCAATGACACCATTTGACGAGGTATCCCCTGCACTCGGTTATCCGAAGGGGCAAACGCGGCGAACGAGGGTGAACCAACGCCGGTACCACTTATAATATCCGGGCGGCTGCTGTCAAAGGCATCGATAACCTGGGATGTTTCTTGGAAGGCTGCAGAGTCATCAAAGCGTGCGTCTAAGTAGCTATACGCTGCGTTTACCCATACATCGTTATATTCGTAAAACACCTGAAGCTCTGCGCCCTGTGTTTTAACACCGCTATTGCTGCCATCGCGGTTACGCAAACTACGGGTTTGGTCAAACACCGATGCCTCTGCGTACCATTTTCCGTTAGGTGAATATTTTACACCAACTTCATATAGCGTATTTTCAGTAGCAAAGTTCAGTGGGTCAATTTCATTGTTCCCGCCAAGCACAGTGCCACCTGCCATGCTATTTGAGGTGGCATCGTTTTCGGAAAATGCAGCGTACAGATTTACCGCATTGGTAAGCTTATAAACGGCACTTAACTGATAACTACTTAAAGTATCGCTGTAGGTATCAGAGGCAGCCTCAACGCCTTCTGGTGATAGAGCATCTCGCGCTTCAACGTCGTAGTAATCAATTCGCACACCGGCAATAGTGGTTAAATTATCGGTCCACCTTGATTGCTGCTGCACCACTATGCCGGTTTGCCATGTGGTAGAGTCTGTGGTGTCAGATAAATTGAAATCGCCAGCCCCGTCACCGTTTAGGTCGTATTGAGCACCAGGAGAAACAAATACGCCTGGGCGCAACTGCACTAATCGGGCTTTCTGTGCATCGGTAAGGGGAATTACGCGGTTTGAAAGCGGGCCGGTTAAATCGATAGGATTATCGGCTTCAGTGGTAAATTGGCTGTAGCCCAATACATCGTTGTAGCGAATTGACAATCCAACCGTTGTGGTGTGCGAATCAGACCACTGATAATCAACTTCCGTTCTATTTTCGAAGGTATCAGCACCATCAATTATTTCGACAAAGCTGTTTTGGGCCACTTCCTCGCGCTCTAAATATTGATAATACGATAAGTTGCGAATAGTGATGTTGTCAGCGTATTGATAGTCGATGCTGCTGCGCACCACGGTGGTGGTTGCACCATTAATATCATCGGGGTTGGTAAACACACGATTTCGTGGAATAACTACCTCACCGGTGGGTGAAATTATTGCGCCCGCGCCGGGTACCGTGCTGCCGTTAGGCTGAACGCCCTGACCGGTAATATACAAGCCATCATCAATTAACGACTGAGTGGGCCTGTTAATACCCGCGTTGTCCGGATAATCGGTATCGTAGTATTCAGCACTAATATCCCACGTCAATGCATCACTTGGGGTGTAGCGATAGGCAGCGAAGAGATTAACGCTGTCTCGCTCCGCAAAATCATAAAAGCTGCCATGGTCGAGATATTCTGCGCTTACGCGAAAGCCGCTTTTGCCTTCTTCAATCGCCCTATTCACATCGACCTGCCCAGAATATTGCTCCCAACGACCGGCGCGAAGTGTCACCTTGCCCTGCGCCCCTTGTGTTGAGGCGACTTTAGTTTGCAAATTAACAAATCCACCGTTTCGCTGGGTACTACCAAACAATACAGGAGATGGGCCTTTAACCACGTCGACTTGCTCTACGCCATTAAACGATAGCGGCAGCCCAAAACCATTGTTGCCGGCCTGGCGACGAATTCCATCTTGGAACAGTTCACCTAATTGACCCCTTATACTCGGTAAGCTCGGTGTTCCAAAACCACTTGATGCATAGGCATTGGGTGCAGCTTTGACAATGTCGTGTAGATCATTAATGTTAAATGCTTCTAGTGCCTCGCTAGACAAGGATGTTACCGAACGAGGTGTCTCTGCCGCCGACATGCCTGCGCCAAAAAGACCTTTCAATTGATTGTCACCCGGATTTAAATTGCCAAGTGAAGATGCATTTCCTTTCACTTCGACAACTTCAATATCCCGTTCTTGGGTTTGTTGTGCTTGCACGCCCTGGCTAACTGCAAGAGACAAAGTACTGATGGCAAGGCCTACTAGGTTATTCATTTATGTTTCCGTTTTTTTATATTATGTGACAAGACCGATACGTTATTAAAAAAATTTCAGCGCATTTTTTACTTTTTGAAATTTTTTGTTCTCGACTCCGTTCTTTATTAACCACATTTATCTCATAACCAATTGGAGCCCTTTATGGGTCAATCAGCTACACATTCACACCTATCTGCGCAATCAGATGTTATTACTACTCGACTACCTTGGGCGTTACTGGCACTGCGTGTCACTGTGTTTATCGTGATGTTCGTGTGGACACTCGATAAATTTGTCAACCCTGCACACGGCATGGCTATATTTGAAAAGTTCTACGGTATTGGCGGTGTGCCAGAAATGGCAGTATACATAATGGGCCTATTTCAGCTTGTACTTGTTTTCGCTTTTCTTGGCGGCGTGGCTAAGCGATATACCTACGGGCTTATCTTCTTACTTCACGGTGGCTCAACGCTATCATCATTCCCGCAGTATATCGACGCGTTCAGTCATTTGCTCTTTTTTGCCGCTTGGCCAATGTGGGGCGCGTGCTTTGCACTGTACATTCTTCGCGAGGCAGACACTACTTTTACCCTATCAAAAAAGTAGCCATAAATACTGAAGCGCCAATACAGTAAGCTAGCCCACGGTGACAAATGCTGGGCTAGCATACTGAGCTAAATAGACGAGCTATCGCACTACTTGGCAGCAGCATAGAGCTGCTGCCATTCATTTTCTGTTACCGGCATCACCGATAAACGCCCGCCTTTGGTTACCAATGGTATTTCTGTAATATTTGGCATCGCTTTTATTTCAGAAAGAGGAAGCACACGGTGAAACGACTCTACGTGTTTTACATCCACGCAGTACCATCTAGGCTTGTCAGTGGTTGCCTTAATATCGTAGTAGTTGGACTCGGGGTTAAATTGACTAGCATCTGGATAGCCTGCTTTCACAACTTCGGCCACTCCCGCGATACCCACCGTTTTGCAACTCGAGTGATAAATAAACACTAAGTCGCCTAGTTTTATACTGTCGCGAAGAAAGTTTCTCGCTTGGTAGTTTCTTACACCATCCCAGGGTTCAGTTTGGTTTGGCCGTTGTGCTAAATCATCAATAGAAAAAGCGTCGGGTTCGGTTTTAAACAACCAGTAAGCCATAGCGGTATCTTCATTTTTATTACTCACATTCGCCTAAGTATACAAAGGGCGCTTATTTAATGACAGCGCTATACCACCACCGCATCAACACTGCTATGATTGCAGCCCATTTCTGAAAATTTGCCTAGGGCCAACACGCCCAAGCTTTTCAGGCAAACTCTGTTTTTTATATGTGATCATTATGCAAGCCACCATTAAAGCCGACCGCAGTCTGTTTTCTTACCCTAAATATTGGCCCCACTGCCTTGGCACAGCGCCGTTTCTTCCTATGTCAAAGGAGGAGATGGATGCATTAGGTTGGGATAGCTGCGATGTTATTTTGGTCACGGGCGACGCCTATGTAGATCACCCCAGTTTTGGAATGGCGGTTATTGGCCGCGTATTAGAAGCCCACGGTTTTCGCGTAGGCATCATTGCTCAACCAGACTGGAAGAGCAAAGACGACTTTATGAAACTTGGCAAGCCAAACCTTTATTTTGGTGTGACAGCCGGCAACATGGATTCCATGATTAACCGCTATACGTCAGACAAAAAGCTGCGTCATGACGATGCCTATACGCCGGGCAACGTAGGTGGTAAGCGTCCAGATAGAGCGGTAACGGTGTATGCACAGCGTTGTCGTGAGGCGTTTAAGGATGTACCCGTTATTGCTGGCGGTATTGAAGCCAGTTTGCGCCGCATTGCTCACTATGATTACTGGAGCGAAAAAGTCCGCCGTTCGGTATTATTCGATTCAAAAGCCGATATGCTTTTCTTTGGAAATGCGGAGCGTCCGCTGGTTGAAGTCACGCACCGTTTAGCCGCAGGTGAAAATATAGCTGACATGCGCGATATTCGCGGCACCGCTATTATCGTTAAAGAGGCATTGCCCGAGTGGCAGGGTGTAGACTCCACATCCCTTGACCGTCCTGGCAAAATAGATCCTATTCCAAGCCCCTACATTATGGAGCCGGAATGTGATTCTGAGGAAAAAAATAGCAAAAGTAGCGAAGCGCCCGACGCCGCGCCCATTGTTATTCAGCCACCTCAGAAAGAGAAAGAAAAGCGTAAGCCTTGGGAGAATGTGTACGTTAAGCTTCCTGCTTACGAGACGGTAAAAGACAACAAAACGCTTTACGCCCACACATCGCGAATTTTGCATCAAGAAACCAACCCAGGCTGCGCACGAGCGCTTATGCAGCGCCATGGCGACCGACATATTTGGATAAATCCACCAGCGATGCCTCTTGAAACTGAGGAAATGGATGCTGTGTTTGATTTACCGTATCAGCGCATACCTCACCCGGTTTATGGTGATGCGAAAATTCCAGCCTACGACATGATCCGCTTCAGCATCAATATTATGCGAGGCTGTTACGGTGGCTGTACGTTCTGTTCTATTACTGAGCATGAAGGCCGTATTATTCAAAGTCGCTCTGAAGATTCTATCATCAGAGAGATAGAGCAAATTCGCGATACTGTACCGGGGTTTACGGGCGTTATTTCTGATTTGGGCGGCCCTACAGCCAACATGTATCGCTTGCGCTGTAAAAGCCCTAAAGCGGAAGCAACCTGTCGTCGTCCCTCATGTGTGTACCCCAGTATTTGTGCCCACATGGACACCGATCATAAGCCCACTATCGATTTATATCGCCGTGCGCGTAACTTGCCAGGTATTAAGAAAGTTCTTATTGCTTCCGGCGTTCGTTACGACTTAGCCATTGAAGATCCTGAATACATTAAAGAGCTGGCGTTACACCATGTGGGTGGCTATTTAAAAATTGCTCCGGAACACACTGAAGAAGGTCCGCTTTCTAAAATGATGAAGCCTGGTATGGGCACCTACGATCGCTTTAAAGAGCTGTTCGACAAGTATTCTGAAGAAGCAGGTAAAAAGCAGTACTTAATTCCGTATTTTATTGCCTCTCATCCAGGTACTACCGACGAAGACATGCTTAGTCTTGCTATATGGCTTAAAGAAAATAAGTTTAAGCTAGATCAAGTGCAAAATTTTTACCCCTCGCCAATGGCCACAGCAACGACCATGTACCACACAGAGATAAACTCTCTTCGTAAAGTCACGAAAGACAGTGAAGAAGTGCCATCAGCAAAAGGTGAAATTCATCGCCGTCTTCACAAGGCTATGCTGCGTTATCACGATCCTAAAAACTTTGCGCAAATTCGTAAAGCGTTAGTCACTATGGGCAGAGAAGATCTTATTGGTCGCGGTCCACAGCACTTGGTGCCACCTGAAACTGCCGATGAAAAGCGTCAAAAAGCGCAACGTGGGCGCAAAGGTGAGCGCGCGTTGACCAAGCACACCGGCCTACCTCCTTCATTCCAGCGTAAAAGCAATGGCAAGACCGGTAGTAAAAGCAACACCCAAAACACCAAATCAGGAGGCCGTCAGGAGCAAAGCTCTCGTTCAAACAAGGGCGGCGCCAGTAAAGGTGGATTTAGCGGTAATCAAGCTGTCAACGTGGGCAACAAGTCAAACAGACCTAAAGCCCAGCGGTCTAGATAAGCACAGTATGAATAAGCTCGATGTAAATAAACGAAAGACAGCGCAATAAAAAAGCAGGGTTAAACATAAGTTTTAAAAACTAAAAAAGGGCCTTTTAACAATTAAAAGGCCCTTTTTGTGTATGAGGATTTATATTCCGCAGCTCACATGTCACAACTAAGACATATCGAACTATCGATTCACCGACGTACAATCGACCCCTTCAAGCAGCTTCTCTTCAGCGTTCTGTTCGTTACGAATAAAGCATTCATCACCGCGTTTTAGCAACGTGAACACAAATGCAGGGTTGCTGTGCCTGCCATTAAGAGGCAAACCTCGCTTATCCATAGCGCCCTTTCGCTCTATGCTTAAGGAAGACGACGCAGTAAACGCAGTATCTGCTAGAGTAATATCCATACCGCCAAACCACTGACCAATCGCCGATTCGATAACAGCCACGCTGTCTAACTTAGCCCCTGAGGTTGCCACAGCTTGAGATGATGTTGCAAGTAAGGCCATTTCAGGTGAATCAGCTTTTGTGGAAGCGCACCCTACTGTCGTGGTTAAAACAAGTGTTAATACACAGGCAGACGTGCGCTTTGCTTTGCCTATAAACCATAGCGCAGGTGTTTTAATGGTGTTTTCAGCCGTTGTTTCGGTATGGCTAGTACTATAACTAATACCGAGGTCTCTTTTGAGCTTTATAGATGCCATTAATTGTCGTCTCGAAGAATAGGCTCGTTAATTTTATTATGCAGTATCAACTCATCTCGCTGGGTATGAGGTGGCTTTATTGCTAGGGACGACTCGCTCGCAGTAGTTTGACCACTTGCTTGGCTGTCAGATGGCGCATTAGGTTGTGGCCCATTTATTGAAGATGCCGACGTTGAAGATGCAGTACTTGCTGGGCATGCGCCAGACTCTGCGTATTGTATTGCCGCTGACAGCATACCTTCACTGGCATCGCCAAGTAGTTTGGTGAAGTCATCTTGCACATCGCAACCTGGTAACTCAAAGTCAAAGTTGGGCGTTGAGCTAGGCATAAAGCCATCGGCGAAATCACCAAACCCTTTATTATTCACACCTTGGAATTGAATAGTGAAATAGGTGGTTCCGCAGTTATCTGTTGGATAAAACCCATAAGGCTTCCCGCACGTGGGTGTACCTATCTGTACCACTTCTACATCCACACCGCGCAATGAGTTAATCACCGCTTCACTGGCAGAACAGGTAGAGCCGGTCGTAATGACATAAACTGTAGTTAGCGATAAATTAGGAAGTAAGGTATTTGTGAGCACACCCGCATTGTAATCTATTTCTGTTGAGTAAAACGGTGTGGGGCTAATAGTAGAGCCGGTTACTGGGTTTCTTGTTGGATACTTATCGTTAAACTGTAACGTCTCAAAAATAGCACCGTTGGTTTGATTTGGGCCCGCCACCATGTACGAAAGCTGAGATGCTAAGGCAAGTAGCCCACCACCGTTATATCGAAGATCGATAACAAGCTCGGTAACGTTGTCATTCACAAATTGGTCAAATGCGTTTATTAGTGAGCCTTGCGCTGTACGAATAAAGGAATTGAACTGAAAATACCCCATTTTGCCCGCACTGGTCTCAAGTACAGTGACGTTTTGAACCGGCGATACTTCTATATTAGCAGAGGTAACGCTCACCGATAGCTCGCTACCGTCCACAAGCTGAAAAGTCAGGTTGGTGGTGTTGCCACTTTCACTCGGAAATAGCCCCGCGTTGATAACATCTACCTCGGCTCGAGTATTAGCATTGACAAAATCTACGCCGTCGATGGTTTTCAGCGACGCACCACGGGGAACACCTGAGCTCGCTGCGGGTGAGTTAGGCTCGGTATACTGCACAATGAGCTCTCTAGGCGCAGTCAAGCTAACGAACTCCCACTCAAAACCGTAACCGGATGACACCCCAGTTTGCGTTAACGTGTTGTATTCCTCGGTAGCGCGGGAGAAATGAAAATTGTCTTTAGGTGTGCCGCTGGGCGTGAGCTCCGTAGTTTTGAGCTGTGCAAAGTACTCTGAGATTGAAAAGCTGGCTGGGTCGTTGTCGTCAACTTCGTCGTACCACAGGTAAGTGTCGTTGGTCCATGAACGCATCCACAGCTTTTCATCCATTGCAGTGCCCGCTTCATCAGGATAGGGATTACCTGAAAATGGATCGATACCGCTTCTTGGCGATTCACATTGGTTGATAAAATTTTCTTCCGGCTCGTAAACGCCTGCTTGCCAATCAGGGGCGTTTGGCGCTTCTGATACAGGAGGAGGAGCGACACTCGATTCAGGTGTGGTGGTTGAAGAACCACTACCACCGCACGCGGTGACAGATGAAATCACAAGAGCAGCAATCGTTAGCTCTCTAAATGATGAAAAATTGCTTACTTTCATACAAATATTCCTTTTCGCAACCAGTGGAGTAAACATTGCTTTCTGCGTAAACCCTGCTTTCTGCGTAGACGTAGCTCTGCGTAAAGTGGCTCTCTGATCACAGCACGGTGAATAAATTCTCAGCTCTACGTTGATAATGCCACACACATCCGCAATTTAACATTTATCTAATTTAAAATTTTGTAAACAAACGCTAATAAAATGATGAGAATACAGCGAGAATATTACTGGAATATTATTAGGACATTGATCGTTTAAAATCAGTTACTCACTGTCTTTAAATGGCATTTCTGCACTAGGTATAAAGCCTATAGAAGACTCTGTTAAACTTGAGATATAAAGCCCGTCCGCCGTTTGAAGTGCACCGGTGGTAAACGCATAGTCCCCGTCGGCGGATTGAAGGCTTTGTAGTACCTCACCTGTTGAGCTCACTTTTATTACGTGCCCGAGGGCCTCTGCACTTGGACTTAACGCGGCTGGCAAGCGCATTACGGCCTTTCGTAAGAAAGGGCTGGCGGATAGTTTATCAATCATGCTGTTGCGTGGTGCGGCAAAGCCCAGCCAATAATTCCCGTTCTTGGTGGTACTAATATTATCTGGAAACCCTGGTAGGTTATCCATAAACACAGTTACCCTGCCTTTATTAGCGCCTTTTAACCAATAGCGTAATACACGGTATTTTCCCGTTTCATTCACAAGCACACTATCGCCGTTGTTACTTATGGCGACTCCATTGGCAAAAATGAGTGCATCCATTATCACAGTTGAAATCCCAGTAACGGGGTTATATTCGATAAGCCTCCCATTTCCACTGTGCTCCATTATCTCAAGCATACTGGCCTTCAGCGTTCCGCCGTATTCTTGAGCAGCAAACTTCGATGTCGCATCAGTAAAGTAGACTATTCCATTATCGGCAATATCAACATCGTCGGCGAAAACAATCGATGTATCCTTGCCACCATCTTCTACTCTATCGACCAATACGCTAACTGTGCCAGCGGCATCAATTTTAAGTAGGCCTCGGTGTGCATCAGCAACTAGTAAGTTGTCGTCGCTATCGTACTCTAACCCAAGAGGACGCCCTTCCGTGTTAACCCAAACCTTAAATTGGGTATCACTGGGACGCTTTCTAAGAATATTTCCAGAATGACTCGATACAGCAATGATACCGCTTGCACTTAATGCAAGGTCCTCGGGGCCATAATCATTAGCCATTGATATATGTCGAAGCGCCTTTAATTTTTCATTTTGCTTGAAGCTTCCATCTAGGCCATTATCTATTGGCGCTTGCCAGGATGCGGGTGAAATGGGTACTGGCCAAAAAGAGAAATAGGCCGCGCAAATACAGAGAAGAAAAAGCATTTTTATAAAGGAGCGAAAAAAGAATCGAAAAATGGCAGTGCCCACGGTGCAGTCTCATGTTGTTTGTGTTAATTAGTCTCAATTAACATACCAACTCAATTTCAAAATAGACTCTTTATTTTAGTTATATTAGGCCATGCGCCACTGAGCCGTGCTGTATCACATCATATTGTGCTAGGTCATATGATTCTTGGCCATACTGCGATTTGCAGGTCGTTTTTTCAGCAACTCTTTCTTGCATGGCAAGGCAAATGGTTAAATGTCTAGCGTATGCACCTAGTTTTAGGTTTGCTTTCTTTTTATAAAATTACAATTCGTTAAGTATCAATCTTTTACTGTAGCCACAGCGGTATTAACTACTCATTTATTACGAGTGCTGTGTTTATGGTTCTTCTATTATGCGGGTGTCTTGTGGTTATCGTTGGCGGCATGGTGACTTTCCAAGCTCTATTTGCGCCATTGATTTTTATAAAACTCCCAAGCGACGTCGCCCGGCCTTTTATTCGCACCTTTTTTCCCTTTTATTATTTGTATTTTGGCGCACTGAGTTTACTTGCTACCGCTTCTGCAATTATGAGTAACCATTGGCAGGTAGCCTGGCTGGTAGCGCCTGTCACACTCGGCTTCATTATTAGCCGTCAGATACTTATGCCGCTGGCAAATCACGCCACCGATAACCAACAGGAAAAGAAATTCCAAATATACCACCGCGTTACCGTGTTAATTAATACGGTACAGCTGGTTGCACTATGTGTGGCTTTCTATGAGTTGTTGGCTCTCTGTTAACGAGGAAAAGTGATGTCGATAAGAAGCAAAGTGATGACCGACAATTCGATAAGTATTGTGGACAAAGAGTTACGAGCTAGTCACGCCGGCGAGACCGGGGCAGTTTGGATTTACCGCGGCGCCCTTACCGCCGATTTCTTAGTCAGTATAGTGACAGGCCTTTGGGCTAAGTTAAGCTCGCCAATACAAAGTCGAAAGCAAAAGGAAGAGCAAAAAAGAAACCATAGCGTGTCTTCGTTTGCTTCTGAGCATCTGGTTACTGAAAAGAATCATCTCGATATATTTGAAAACCACATGCCGCCATTTCGAGGTAGCTATATGCTACTGCTTTGGATGGTTGCGGGCTTTATAACAGGTTTTCTTCCGAGGGTTTTGGGGCGCAACTGGTTTTTTTATACCATCTACTGCGTTGAATATTTTGTTGATGAGCACTACGAAGCGCAGTGCAGGCTACTTGAGAGCGTTGAAACTGCGCCCTTTGACGTGCTAGAGAAATGTAGGCAGTGTCAGTTGGATGAGCAAAGTCACCGAGACGAAGCGTACAATGCAATGACCACTCCCCCAACGCATGCCATGAAATTATGGGGTAAAATGGTGGGTAAAGGCTCGGCAATCGCTGTTGTCGTAGCAAAGAAAATCTAGAGCTCGACAGCGCAAATAGATAGCGATTGAGTTAGTGGGCTTTTAAGTAGGAATGTACAAGGTGGAAAGTGTAGGTAGGAAAGCATAAGTGGGAAAAAAGACAAGAGAAAGGCCGCCACGACAATGCGACAACTGCAAGGTGGAAGCAGACGTTCAGTATCGCGTTAGTTATAAGGGTGAGTGGCATATTATCTGTAAGCCTTGCCAGCTAGAGGCATCTGATTGTGTTGATTATATTTACGGCGGCACGTGGAAACGTAACAAGCGTAATTAGCACAGCACGGGTACGGTTCACCTAACCAGCATCGCCCTCAATATGAACGACAATTTCTTTAAACCATCATTTTTAGCGACAACTTTAGCTACAATCCACTTCCGCATTGGTGCAAAATAGCGGAAGATAGCGGGGAAACTTAACATGGTTAAGCGTAGATAGAGCCATTAATAACAGGGTAATACCATGCCAAAGGCAAGTGAAATTAAAAAAAATCACACCATCGTTTACGGTGGAAAAACGTGTATTGTAAGAGATATTGACCGTTCAGTACCTCAGGGCCGCGCTGGCGGAAGCATATATCGTATGCGTATGTACGATGTCGTCAGCGGCGCTAAATTCGACGAAACATTTAAAGACTCAGACATGTTAGAGATGGCTGATTTAGTGCGCCGTCCCGTAATGTTTTCGTACATTGACGGCGATGACTATGTGTTTCTCGATAATGAAGATTACACGCCTTATCACCTAAACAAAGAAAGTATTGCTGATGAAGCGTTATTCATTAATGAAAAGACTGAGTCTATTCAGGTGTTAATTGTGAGTGATGTGCCTGTTGCCCTAGATTTACCCATGAGCGTAGAGCTAGAAGTGGTTGAAACCGACCCGTCAATTAAAGGCGCTTCAGCAACCTCGCGCACCAAGCCAGCTACTTTATCTACTGGCCTAGTGGTGCAAGTTCCTGAATACATTAGCACTGGCGAATGGATCAAGGTGAACACTGAGGAACGCAAGTTCCAAAGCCGCGCGTAAATTCAACTAAACCGCGCCCATTAAAAAACCGGATAAGCAGGCTTATCCGGTTTTTTAGTTGTAACCAGTATGAAGCTACGCAGCGGCTGTTTCTTTATTACCCTTTGCTTCGCTTTTCTTTTCACTGGTCTCCTCGATTTCTGCGACTTCATGGCTAAGCAAGTATTCAAAAGCGGCTAACGACGCTTTAGCCCCCTCGCCCATCGAGATTACGATTTGCTTGTAAGGCACTGTTGTCACATCGCCGGCAGCGAATATGCCAGGCTCGGAAGTATGACATTTACCGTCAATAACAACTTCGCCGTACTGAGTAAGCTCTACGGTATCTTTCATAAATTGGCTATTTGGTACCAGACCAATTTGAACAAACACACCGGCTAACGCTTTTGTGTGCACTTCATTAGTAGTGCGATCTTGGTACTCGATTGCGTTCACTTTACCATTTTCAGCTAAAATCTGACGCGTTGCCGCATTCTTAATAATGGTAATGTTGTCACGCTTGTTTGCTTGATCAATCAATACTTGGTCTGCTTTTAATTCAGGCATAAATTCAAAAACAGTCACCGATTTCACAATACCGGCTAAATCCAAGGCCGCCTCAATACCTGAGTTACCACCACCAATGACTGCAACGTCTTTTCCTTTAAAGAAAGGGCCGTCGCAGTGTGGGCAGTATGCTACGCCGTTACCTACGTTCTCTCTCTCACCAGGCACACCTAGTTCTCTCCAACGAGCGCCGGTGGCAACAATAAGGCTACGAGTACGAATTTGCTCGCCAGAAGAAAGCGTAATCGTTTTGATATTGCCTTTTTCGATGTTATCAACACGCACATGCTCTTTAAGCGTAATGTCATAGTCGCGCACGTGTTCCATCAAGTTACCTACCAGCTCTGGGCCTGTGGTTTTCGACACCGAAATTAAATTCTCAATGCCCATGGTGTCTTTAACTTGGCCGCCAAATGTTTCTGCGATAACTGATACCTTTAAGCCTTTACGAGCGCTGTAGATAGCAGATGCCACACCAGCTGGACCACCGCCAATAACGGTAACGTCTTGTAACGGCATTGACTCGCCTTTGTTGGCGTCTTTTAAACTTGGATCTTGCTCAATAAGCTTATTAATAAGCACAGCAGCATCTACTTTACCGTTAGCGAATAGTTCGCCGTTTAAGTAAACGCTTGGTACGCCCTGAATGTCACGTTCTTCAATAACGTTCTGATACAAACCGCCGTCTATCATCTCAGACGTAATATTCGGATTGATTAACGCAAACTGATTCAACGCTTGAACCACTTCTGGGCAGTTATGGCAGCTTAGGCTGATGAACACTTCAAAGTTAAGTGGTTCGCTCACTGCTTTTACTATAGACGCTACGCTGTCATCTAGCTTTAATTCGGTTCCTGAAGCGTGCAGCATGGCTAAAATCAGTGAGTTAAACTCATGACCGCCCGGAATACCTGAGAATCTGATCCCCGTATCCTCGCCATCAGCTTCTAATAAAAAGCTGATAGAACTGCGAAGTACGCCGTTGGTGTCACGTTCTTCGACGCTAAGTTTATCGCTTATACCTGCAATGTCGGACAGAAAGCCAACAAGCTCTTCACGCTTGCTGTGTTCACCGGTCTGTACGACAAAGGTTACGTCTTTTTGCATTTTCTCGGTATAACCCTTCAATGCTTGTAAAATTTCTTTAGTTAACACGGTTATCCTGCCTTATTTTCGACATGCCGATCCCCGCCAACCATTTTGTTGGTTAACTTGTAAGCGGAAACTGGAAAGTTAAATAAAAATTGAATAAAGGGAGCGAGAATTCACTCCCTATCAACTAGTTGCGTTTCGGTAAAAACGCGCTAGTTATGTCAGTACTTAGATTTTACCAACTAGGTCTAATGAAGGTGCTAGTGTTGCTTCGCCTTCTTTCCATTTCGCTGGGCAAACTTCACCTGGGTTGTTGGCAACGTACTGAGCAGCTTTAATTTTACGTACTAGGTCATCTGCGTCACGGCCAATACCTTCAGAAGTAATCTCCATTGCTTGAACGATACCTTCTGGGTCGACAACAAACGTTGCACGGTCAGCTAGACCCATTGTTTCACGCATACAATCGAAGTTGCGTGTGATTTCGCCAGTTGGGTCGCCAATCATTGCAAATTTGATCTTATTGATTGTGTCTGAAGAATCGTGCCATGCTTTGTGAGTGAAGTGCGTGTCAGTAGATACTGAGAATACTTCTACGCCACGAGACTGTAGCTCTTCGTACTTATCAGCGATGTCACCAAGCTCAGTTGGGCATACAAATGTGAAATCAGCTGGGTAAAATACGAATACTGACCATTTGCCTTTAATGTCTTCATTACTTACGTCAATAAATTCGCCATCTTTAAACGCTGTTGCTTTAAAAGGCTTAATAGCAGTATTGATCATTGCCATGTTGAAATTCTCCGTTCTGGTTTTATGAAAGAATGATGTTAAATTAGATCCGTAAGCCAGTAGCATACGAGAGTAATCTTTACGTTTTTTATGACCACTTGGTTTTGCAATTTTTGTTTCGCGAAATTCAAGTGCCCTTCAACTTGATGCAAAGCATAACGCGCTAATTTATAAAACACTAATTGGTAAATGTGAATCGTCTAATCAAGTTATTGAATCGAACGATTAAAACTTATCAAATATGATTAAAAACAACGCGATATAACACCGGAGTAGTCTAATGTGAAACTCGCGACTTGCCCAAGACATTGCCAGAATTGATGGTTCGACACCGTCAAGGTCTATTGGGAAACATATAAAAATGGCTTCAAGCCCTTTTGTTTTCTTCCGCGGTTCTGCCACAGCTATTTTACTCCGATGTGTATAATGGGGTCATATCCCTGCCAGACAACCTTAATGCCATTCCTCTGACAAGTATTGTGGGTGATTGCCACTTGTCTAATTTTGGGTTTCTGACCGAAAAGGGCTCACACGGCGATACCGTCATTTTTACATCCAATGATTTTGACGATGCCTGCGTTGGCAGAGCACACTGGGACATAATCCGGTTGCTAACGATAGAAGATAACAGCGGTTCGCAGTTCCCAGATGCTATCAGCTTCTTCCCCAACTTTAGCTACGCAAACACTATTCGAATTGGCGACACAGTGTCTGCATCAGGCCCGCTGAATTTCAGTTTTGGAACTTACCGTATCAACCCTACGGAAGTCATTTCGGTTACCTCTATCCGTGAAGACACGCCAGTGATAAGCGAGGGCATTCTGTCAGTGGCTACCTTCAACGTTCTGAACTATTTCAATGGTGATGTAGATGAAAACGGTGAACTGACGTTCGACTACGACAATAATCGCGGCGCTGAAAGTGAAGCGGCTTTGGCACTTCAAGAAGGTCGTATAGTAGAAGCCATTGTTGATTTAAATGCTGACGTGGTCGGTCTAATGGAAATTGAGAACAACGGTTTTGGCGATGATAGTACTATTCAATCATTACTTAATGCCATTAATGCCCAGCTTGGCGAAGCAGAACAATACGCGTTTATCAGTACTGCTGATAACACGCAAATTGGCACTGAAGCAATTACTGTTGGGCTGATGTATCGCGGTACAGTAGTAACGCCACAAGGTGATGCGGTAATAGTGGCGATGCTTGAACAGCAAATATCGGAAGATAGTTTAGCAGACGCGGTTGATGGTACACACTGGAACATCAACTCTTTTGAAGCGTACTAGCTTCAATATAACCAAGCACTGCGATTTTACCCAGATGAAGAGGGTTATGCGTTTACTGATATTGGTCCGTTTAGAAGCTCTGATCACGACCCGTTTATTGCTATCTTCAATTTTGTCGACGACGATCCAGTTGCGCTTCCGGCACTCAATGAGGACGAAGATAGTTCTGGTGGTTCACTTGGAGGAATTCTAACATTGCTTGCTGCAATGGTTGGCTTTCGCCGCTATTCTCGCGTGGATACCAATAAGGCGCGACTATGCCCTTATTGCTGATATCAAGTTTGATACTCCGAATATCGATATCATTCGTTTCAGATTGTATGCCAACACATGCAAACCACACGCTCTATCGCTCAACCAGTATCTGACAATTTTCTGAACTTTTGACTTTAGTTTGTAACTCGCCAGAATCAATGGCCAGCTTTGCAGATCAAGCTCTGGGCTGAACACCCGAAAAATTGGCTATCTGGCAGCTTCAAACCAGCCAACTAAAGCGGTGTTACTCACATGGGCAAGTGCGTCTGTTTCATAAAAACGCACATCAAACGACGTTTGTAGCGGTGTACTCATGAAAGTGTTTATTGTTATTTATCCGGTTTATTACAGTAGCACGGTGCGAAGTGACATCACAAAGAGGGATGGTTTACTATTTAACAAGGAGAGGAGTTGTCAATTACCGATGTTTGCTGTTGCGCTAAATCTAGATTGGTGTTCAGTATAAAAAGTAACGCACGCCTCTTATCATAAGACGGTTGAAAGCCAAACATAAACAGTAAAACTAATCAAGAAGGAACAAGTATGAGTATCAAGGAACGCAGTGATTTTGCATCTCTCCAAAAAGAAGACATCGAGCGAGTTTCTGGTGGGATAAGTCAAAGCACTCAGATCGGTGCTCAAATGGGCTTTATGACAATAGGGTTTGGAATGACAGCGGCAGGACTCGCTTTAACGCCGTTAGGTGCAGGATTACTGATCGGCACCAGTGTTTGTCTCACCGCCTCATTTTTTGCAGAACATTGGGCAGAACATTGGGCAGAACATTGGGCAGAATAAGTATGCCACTGTTTGATAAAGCAGATAAGTTAGACCTCACACAGCCACAAACCAAAACGGCCTTTTTCGCGGGTGTACTCGTCGGTGGTGGACTTGCTTTCGCAGCAATCGGCGTTTTTGAAATGGTGATGTCATTTTTGTGATAAGTGAACAGCCCGCATTGGTGGCCTGATTGGTTTACAGCATCGGCTTTAAAAAGTGGCCGGTATGTGACTGTTTGCTATTGGCAATGGTATCAGATGTTCCCTCAGCAATGATTTCACCGCCACCTGACCCGCCTTCCGAATTTAGATCTACAATCCAGTCAGCGGTTTTTATCACGTCAAGTTTGTGCTCGATTACCACAACCGTGTTGCCATGGTCGCGCAGTCGGTGCAGCATGGCGAGTAATTGTTTGATGTCGTGAAAGTGCAACCCGGTGGTCGGTTCATCTAAGATGTACAGGGTTTTGCCGGTGTCGCGTTTAGACAGTTCTTTTGCCAGTTTCACCCGCTGCGCTTCACCGCCCGACAAGGTGGTGGCCGTCTGGCCGAGTCTGATGTACGACAGGCCGACATCAATTAACGTTTGCAGCTTTCTCGCAATGGCAGGGATAGGGTCGAAGAAGTCGCGCGCGTCTTCAACGATCATTTCCAGCACTTCGTGGATATTTTTGTCTTTGTACTTCACTTTCAGTGTTTCGCGGTTGTAGCGCTTACCTTTTACGTTAAAGCTAAAGCGCCCAGGTTTATATCCGCGGCTGCGCGCTTCTTGCGTGCCCGTAAACAGTTCACGAATAGGTATAAAGATACCGGCATAGGTGGCCGAGTTTGAGCGTGGGGGACGACCAATGGGGCTTTGGTCTATATCCACCACTTTATCAAGCAACTCAAGCCCACTCATCGTCTTGTAAGGTGCTGGCTCTGACGTAGTCGCCTTGTTTAATTCGCGATGTGCGATGCAGTAAAACGTGTCGTTGATTAGGGTTGACTTACCCGAACCTGACACACAGGTAACGCAGGTCAAAACGCCAACCGGAATGCGCAACTCGACCGATTTCAGGTTATTGCCTGTAGCACCTTCTAATACCAGCCACTTATCGTCAACGGGTGCACAAAGCTTGGCTGGCACCTCGATTTTTTCTCTGCCAGAAAGATATTTTCCGGTAAGTGATTGTTCACTATTAAGTATGACTTTAAGCGAAACCTGAGCGATAATTTGACCGCCGTGGACACCCGCGCGAGGGCCAAAGTCGACAATATAGTCGGCTTCGCGAATGGCGTCTTCATTGCAGATATGAGACCGCTAACGCCCATGATATTCATCATTCTTTTGAAGTTGTATGCCAAGACCTGCAAACTTACCTCTGTTTTTACATGTTTTAATGTTCTTGTCAGTTGTTGTTGCGTTCCTGCCCATTGCTTTATTGTGCCAAAGGGATGCTCGACGGTTTGATGCCTCAATGTCATTGCGTTTGGCATGTTTTTATAAGCTTGTGCAACGCGTTCAACATGCTCCTCATTATCGAGTCTTCGGATCCGTCTTACTGCTGGTGATGTTGTGCACCGCGATTTCATAGTACAACCTTTGCAGGTCATGACCGACATGTAAGCGCGTAGCGGTTTTCCTTTGTCAGTTGAAACAAAGCTAAACGGGATATCTTTGCCAGCAGGACATTCATAAACGTCTTTTTCTTTGTTATAGACAAAGTCTTCTTTGGTAAACAGTCCTTTTTTTCGATTAGCCGAAGTACGGATCTTCGGAACAATTGCAGTAACGCCTGCCTCATGAACAGTCTTAAAGCTCGTGCTGTCGTCATATTTTAGGTAGCTTCGCAATTCATTCAACCGTTCTTGAGCTTCAATTGGCTGACACAAAATGTATTCTTCAACATTTTTGGGCTTCACTGTGCTTTTCCTTAAATTATCATAGGTAGGTGTGTTGATGACGGTTTGCTCGCTGTTTGTGACTAAAAGAGCATCCTTATTTTTTCATAAACGCATTTTTGAGGCATAAATAATTCGCTTGCCTTAGTATTGTAGAATAAAACCAGCAGCACTGAATCGACAGACCCTCCTAATGCCATTGTAAAATCAGTGTTGTGAGGGCTGCAACAATGCCGTACTGTGTCAACGCCGACTCGCAGCGATAACGTACCATTTTGTAATCACACACAGGGACGTCAACGTAACCCATATCATCCTTATGTCTTAGCAGAATTGTTTGTCGGAACTCTCTGTGTTGTTTATAGTCATAGTCGGCATGAGCAAAAAAGAGAGCGAGGGAGTTATGCAGGGTAAAAATAAGTACGCGAACGTCAAAGTACTAATGGGGCTAGGCACCGCTTTGGTCGCGCTCGCAGGGTGTGCCAATTCAGATTCGTCGGCTTATGTCGGTGCACTGGACAGAGCAACGTGTATTCGTCTGTTGGCGTACGGGGTTGACTGCCAAAACGAGAACTACCTTGTTAGCGATGCCCGAGCGCATGCTGAGTTTTTCCAACAAGAGCTGCCCATTCACCAGCGTCAGGATGTTATTAACGGCGAAATTGAAGCTACCCAGCGAAATAAATAGGCGGTGTGCAGACATTTTTTAAGGATAAGAAGAATAAACGCTATAGGCAAGACAAAGTAACAGCTGTATTTAAGTCGGGCTTTTACATATATCGAATGAGTGTCCTGAAAATAGCGCTAATTAAGTAGTCGTTAAGACAAGCAGGTAACCTGGCCTTTAGTACTAAAATTTGAAATCAGATTTATAGAGGCTTTTGCCTCAACATATTGCATGTTCAAGCTCTCTTTTGATTTAACACTTATGCCCCAAAGTCAAAATCTCGTTCGATGGTGTAGTCATCCCCCACTGTGATTTGAGCAGATTCGAAAAGTGGCGGGGCTCGACAAGTATTCGCAGTAATCGGGGGGCCGTCTTTGTCTAAGTACATCAATATCTTGTTGATGATAGCAGGCTCTGTAATGCAGGCGATTATCTTGACATTGTTGCTCTCACACGCTTCGCAAATAGTAATGTCAATATTGAATACTCTTTTTAACCGCTGAGCCCAGCTCATACTGCGTGCATGGTATGGCTTATCTGAGTCTTTTAAGTCCTCGGCTAACCGAGGGCTGTTCTTTCCACGTTGGGAAGCGGTGACTCGCGCTCTTACATTACTGTTAGGAGCAAACACGCCATAAAAACGAGTAAGGTTGAGTCTAGGCGGTGGAACCAGTGCAGCGAGCTTACTTATGAAGTCAAATGGTGAAAAGAAAACATGTGTAGTGCCGTCTTTGTAAGGCGTCTTGAGTTCGTATCTGATATTGCCTGTGGCGGTTAAGCTTAATCGTTTTTCGCTGACTGCTGGCCTTGCAATATATCTGCAAAGGCGCTCTGGTTTTTGTGCTTGATGCGTATCAGCGAACACTCCAGCATGTAAACTAAACCCGTCTATTTGTGCCAATTGGCCATAGTTATCTTCATCTTGTGCAGGCAAAGTTTGCAGTGTAAATACTTTCTTGCCAATATCTTTCCCAACAGCAATACGATAGTTCACTGAGGCTGCTTGTAAGTGCAACATATGTTTGCGGATGCCATCGTGGCTATTGACGGCACTAAGTTCGGCTAATCGAAAAAAAGGACTGTTTACCAAAGAAGACTTTGTCTATAACAAAGAAAAAGACGTTTATGAATGTCCTGCTGGCAAAGATATCCCGTTTAGCTTTGTTTCAACTGACAAAGGAAAACCGCTACGCGCTTACATGTCGGTCATGACCTGCAAAGGTTGTACTATGAAATCGCGGTGCACAACATCACCAGCAGTAAGACGGATCCGAAGACTCGATGATGAGGAGCATGTTGAACGCGTGGCACAAGCTTATAAAAACATGCCAAACGCAATGACATTGAGGCATCAAACCGTCGAGCATCCCTTTGGCACAATAAAGCAATGGGCAGGAGCGCAACAACAACTGACAAGATCATTAAAACATGTAAAAACAGAGGTAAGTTTGCAGGTCTTGGCATACAACTTCAAAAGAATGATGAATATCATGGGCGTTAGCGGTCTCATATCTGCAATGAAGACATGAGAGTTGTGGAAACACTCCTTCAACAATTATAGTGGACTTAGAATTACTGTATTATTCAATTTAAAAACAGCAACCATAAATATGAGTTTTCACACGGTCTGCGTACGCTCCAGCCCCGAAGCGTCAAAGGCATCTTGAGACAAATTGCGGAAATTTAATAGGTAGTTTGTTTTACTTATTTGACTTGACGCTTTCGCTATCTTGGGGGGCTTTCCTATGTGTTTCAACCGGAAAGATGCATTGAAAATTTCATTTGTTGATGAAGCACCCTACTGACGAAAATGCCGTCATCGACTTTTCTATAGAAGACCATGTGCCTATGAACTGGGAATTGTAGGTAATTCTTTCTAATGTCCTGCGCTGAAGTACCTACACTAGGAGTTTCCGTTAAAATAACCAGAGCTTCATGTAGAGCGACAAGGTAGGCCCCAGCTTGAGTTACGCCATTAGTATTGGCTGAATAATCGTAAATTACCGAGATATCCTCCTCTGCTTTGTTGGAGAGGATGTATTTATTCATCTTGAAGCTCGAGTTTTCTTAGCTTTAAAAAATATCCAAGACATTCTTGTGACTTTTCCCGCTCAATTCACCTTCTATCAAAGCTAAGCTAATTGCCTCTCGTTCACTCTGATTGCGACGTACTAAATCGCGAATATAATCACTAGCATTTGCAAATTTACCAGTTTTTACTTGTTCATCAATCCACGTCCGCATTTCATCAGGAAGCGATACATTTAGTGTTGCCATTATCTATATCCAAATACTCAGTATACAAAAATTATGGCTGATATTGGCAAAGATTGCCAATGGGGTGATAGAAGTTTGGCTTTATAGATGCCCCCTGAGCGCTTAATCAAACAACCAGTTTAACGCCACTGGAGAAACTGCGCTTCATCAAAATCCGACCATCGGCTCAACTTACACAAGAGCTGCACAGGCAGCCCATAGAACCTAAATTTTAATAGATTCTGATATTTTTGAAGCGTCGTCAACTTCAAGCCTTAATACTTCAATGCCTTAATAACGGACAGTGCTCTCTGATTTCTTATGGCCGAGCAAAAGTTGAACTACCCGAAGATTCTTGGTTCTATTTAAAATCAGATATCGCTAGGAGATATCGAGAGGGCATGTCTTAGCTACAACAATAATAAGAATATTGATGGCTACCAATGCCATGCTGAATACCTTCGCTTTGGAATATAAAGATGCCAGAATTGCAGGCCCTAAAGTAAGCCAAAACATCTCGGTCCGCTGAATATTTAATAGGATAATTTTGAACGTTTGCCGAACGAAGAAGAGATTCAGCGATAATAAAGCCAGACCAATCCCAATTGAATACTCCCAAGCGATACGACTATTTGCTAATTTAAACAACAGAGCATACGTGCCAAAAACCAGTAGTAATCGTAACCATCCACCAGAACTCATTAACAATAAAACAGTCTTAATCCTTACAAAGCGTATTTTCTGAGCGAACATAAATACATAAGCACTTAGCGTCTCTTGAAACCGGCTCTGATTGCCTAGATAATTCCTATAGCGCCAGCAAAATATAGCGATGAATATGCTGTACGCGAGAACAACATAGAGCACCGACTTTAGGTCAACATCAATGCGATAAAACGCGGCAAGTATTATAAGGTGAAAGGTATTTGAGCGTTGTATAAGTGCTTTCAGGTGCGCAAAAAAAGCGGCTTTCTGATTCATGTTAAGTTGTAAGAACTGAAGTTCACTGCTCTGCCAGTAAATGAAATAGGACTGCACCGAGATCAAACTGAAAACCGCAATAATTGCACTCAAGCCCAAGTGGACCCCAAAAAACTCAGCAGTTACAAACAGGTAACCAAGTAGGGGAGCAAAAAACAACATGGCAGCCCCAGCTATCGGCCCCATAAAGAGCATAAAGCCGATAAAAAAACGGTACAACTGGCGGTTATTCTGAATAAAACGCTTAGTCTTTCGCGTCATTAACTCGTTAAAGCTAGGAATTTTTGGCGCGCTAATCATAAAGGCGATGTAGTATTGTTTGCATCGAGGTAAACCACCTGCAAACCTTCAAGCAGTTGTTGATGGTCGACAATAATCTTGAAGCGAGAATCTTCTGAAACAACTTTTTTAATCACCGATTTGCTCTGCTCATCTAAGTTAGCAAAGGGTTCATCCAGCAGGAGGACATCACTTTGCTGCGCAACGGCACAGATAAGCAAAAGTTTTTTAAGTGACCCTGAAGAAAGCTCATCAATACGTCGATTAAGGAACGCTTCAAAACCAAGCGCAGTGATTAACTCGCCTTGCTTTTGCTTATCGATGTTTTGATAGCGCAGCAGCAAATCGAAAACTTCATTGGCGGTGAATACATTGGGGGGTAGTACGGATTCACTGGCAAGCGCGACACGCGGCTCCTGTTTTAAACTCCAATTTAATGAGCCTGAATTTGCTCGCTCTAAACTCGCAATAATTCGTAAGAGAGTCGATTTACCACTTCCATTTTTACCTACTAACAGATTATTTTGGGCTCCAAATACCAAGTTCAGGTGATGGAATACAAGTGTATTTTTATAGGATTTAGTCAAACCAATACAAGTTAACTTCAAGCGCTAAATCCTTTTAAAACAATGACTTAAAATTAACATTTCATCTGCTAATCTGACATACCACATAATTATCGCCACAACTATATGACTCATCTCGGCTAAGCTCTTGAAATGGTATTTTACTTTCATGTTGCTAAGACAAAAAGGTGTTTTTGATGTTTTTATGCTCGCTTTGAGCGCACATATACTGTAAATAGGCCGTGTCCAACAAAGTAGGCTTAAACGTCGCACCTTAGTGAAACCGATACCAAAATCATATGGATAGATGACTAATCCATTTTAGCCTTTCTCAATTACTTCTTCAGCGCTTTTGGTGCCGTCATTGGCATCATATTGGCCACTTTCTTTTGCACTATTTTTCACCACAACACCTACAAAATCTGAGGCGCTCATATCGTCAACCTTCAACCGGAGTCGTTGGATATACATATTGCGCTTTTCCGTTTGAGTAGGCGATAATTTCACTTCAAGAAGAAGCTTTGCCGCTTTGTGTGCAACTTCCACCTGCTCATCGCTTAAGTCTTCACCCGCATGAATTTGCGACACTATTTTTAGCAGGCTAAGCGCAACTTGCTTATCACTAGGAGATATTGTGAGGGCTTGTCTTAAATTATTATAAGCGGGCAACAACCTATTTTCTTTGTAGTTCACCGTAGCCATATGCTTAAGTTCTTTGGGCGTAAATTGTATTTCGTGTCGTTCTATTGATTCCTGCTTGAGATATTCATCTACCACTTGCGATGAAAAGGTATCACCCTCAATTTGCTTTCGAAGCTTTTCTAAAATACTAATGCAATGCTCGCGCATACCCAGCTCATGAAAGGCTTTCATCTTATCCAGACTGTCTTCCATAGACAGACCATCGGTATTCGCCGAGCTTTGCTTCATCACTTGCTCAGCACCTTTCTTATCATCTTTTAAGCACAGCACTCGGGCTCTGATAACGTTCACTTGATCACTCAGTTCAGTGCGTACGCCCTTTTGTTGCGATACATTTTCAAGTTCAGATTGCGCTCGCTGAATATACTTTTCAGCATCAGCGCCGCCAAGGCTTGTTGCTAAATCGATGGTAGAACGTATTACATTAAGAGAAAGTTGAGGTGAGTCGTGAATCGAATTTTTAGCAAATTTAGCCATATTTTGTACAGCAGAAAGCTGACCAACCTTGTCGTGATTTAACCGCGCTAAATCCCACAATCGTTTATTTCGTTCGATGTTTCTTGGTGCAAGTCGACTCGCTTCTTTCATTTGTTCGTAGGCAATATCGAACTGCTCTTTCTCGATGAAATACTGGGCGAGTAAATCAAACGTAAGAAAGCGAGTATCTGGTCGCTGTAGTAAGTCATCGACAATGAGCTGAGCCTCTTCTAGCTCGTCTTGTCTAAGCAGCGCACGAGTGAGCCCGATATGTATCCAGGCATGATCCATGCTTTGCAACAGCTCTCGAAAATAATGCTCTGCAGTTTCAAAGTCTCGCAATTGAAGCAGACAATCGCCAATCAAGCGCTTTATTCTCGGATGATATTCTGTTAACGAGCTGTCTTTTAACTGTCTCTCAGCATAATACATGGCCGTGGAATAATCGCCATTTTGCATACAGTGAAGCATTTTGTGAAGTTTGTATCGAATATGAAGAAGATACTGAAGACGAGCGACTATTTTAGTTCGTTGTAAGGGTTTCACCCAGAAATCGTGAGGCTGCAACTCTACAATGCAGTTGACCAACTCTGAGGACGTTTCAGCGCTTAAGAAAATAACCGTGGTGGTGTCATTGATATAGTTAAGGTGTTTTAACTCTTCAAATAAGTGAAAGCCATCTTTATCGTGGCTTACATTGAAGGCAAGTAGAACAAAATCGAATTGTCTATGTTCACACAATCGCTTTGCATGAAAAGCATTAAACGCGCTACTTACATGTTTTATCCCAACCTCGTGCAATGCAGACGCAACCACATCGTGCACTAACCCTTGATTATCAATAACCAATACATGAAGGTCCTCTATTGGAACAGGAGCCGGGATTTTTTCCAACATTAAACAACCACTTTTTACGTCTTTTCCTTAAGTAACACAGCGTTGAATGTAAGCATAATTATTTAGATAAAAGACTTACAACAATGAAAAACCACAACGCTATGAGCAAGTATTCATGATATTGCACCGATATCAACAATGAAGCCCTAGCTTTCATCAGAGCCAACTGATGACCTAACGCCCACAAAGATTGGTTAACCAAAATAACCGACCAACATCACCTTTTCGATATTAGCACTTACCTCCCTCATAGCGCTAGTCATGGTTATCTCGGTGGGTCTATTTTTGCATTAATACTACCATTTATTCTAAACCACCCCGCCACTGAATGACGCTGACGATTTGACGTTAATACTTCGTGAGGAAATTGTTCGCTTAAAAATATGACGAATGTTCCTTTTTCTGGTCGTACTGTAATCCCTTGCTCATCATCCTCATTTTTGTACAAAACGAGCTCGCCTCCGTCGCTCTCTGACCACTGTTCATTAAGATATGCTACCAACGAAAGGACTCTATTACTCTGCCCTTTGAAGGCATCTACATGACGTTTGTAATATGCCCCCACATCATAGCAAGCGAAATGACTTTCAAAAGAAAACAGACCCATAAAGAGCGTTTTATTGATATAGGTTTTCAGTGAATCACACCATGACAGCCAGATTTCACCTTCAGCTGTACTGCCGGTTATCCAACTTATATCATCTGTGCGTATTGCATCTGCATGCTGAAAATTTGATGCTCTACCTATGCCTGCTTTTTGATATTCACTTTCAGCCATGGCGCGCTGACACGACAGCAATGAATCTGTAATCAGTCGAGGCAGCGCATCATGTTGAACACTAAACCCTTGGGTAACTAGATCGTTGACGATTGACTCGAAAAGAGCTTCATCAAAGACTGTGAGTGGGGTGACTTTTAGGTGGGTATCGATATGACTTTGCATTGTGTGTATAAAAAGTATTTTGGCAGTTTTATAAAGCCAATTGGCTTTATTCACAACCTATATCACTTTTAGAAAGCCGCTATATTTTTGTTGTGAACCAAAAAATTTTTTATCACAAAATAAAAAGCATGATTTTTGCTTATTTTTAATAGAATGTATGTTTGAATACTTAGGTCAGTCTCCCATTACCATACACTTTTAAAGTGGGCACTGCAGTGAAGGTCGACACACCAAAAAACGGCCCTACCCAGACGTAACGCAAAAGAGAGTTGTTAATGAGTCAAGACCAAACACAGATAGAAGAGACAGAGCATCACCTCGACTTACGGAATTTACGATTAGATGACTACAACGATGTCAAAGATCTTATGGATAAGGTTTACGCCAATGTGGGTGGCGCATGGCCGTATTCTAATTACAAGGCACAGGTAACCACATTTTCTGATGGACAAATTTGTATAGAGGATAAGGGCAAAGTCGTTGCTTTCGCCATATCCGTCATTGTTGATTATGACCAATTTGGTGACAAGCATAGCTACGATGAAATCACTGGCGATGCCTATCTTACTACTCACGATCCAAATGGTGATGTACTGTACGGCGTGGAAGTTATCGTTTGCCCTGAATACAGAGGGTTAAGACTTGGCAGAAGGTTGTACGAAGCAAGAAAAGAGTTGTGCCGAAATCTTAATTTGAAATCAATTATGGCCGGTGGACGTATTCCCAATTACCGCAACCATGCCCAAGAACTGACGCCATATGAATACATTGAGCAGGTAAAACTGAAGGATATTTACGATCCTATCCTTACGTTCCAATTATCTAATGGGTTTGAAGTAAAGCAAGTAATGACTGCCTACCTCCCCGAAGATGAGGCATCGCAAGGGTACGCTACACTTTTACAATGGCATAATATTTATTACGAGCCAGGAACGCCCTCACTTATCGCAAGTCGAAAATTGAGCGCTAGAATTGGCTGTATTCAATGGCAAATGCGCTATTTCAACAATGTAGAAGAGCTTTTGCAGCAGGTTGAGTACTTTGTCGATGCATTGTCAGACTATTCTTGTGACGTAGCTTTATTCCCGGAGTTTTTCAATGCCCCTCTAATGGGACTGTGCCCCACAGAGTCTTCCATTGACGCAATATGGCACCTCGCTACTTATACCGATGAAATCCTTACATCGGTGTCTCATTTAGCCGTGTCTTATAACATTACTATTATTGCAGGCTCTATGCCTGTGGTAGAGGATGACTTGCTGTATAACGTAAGCTATATCTGCAAGCGTGATGGCACAATAGAAAGTCAGTACAAGCTGCACCCTACCCCTCACGAAAAAGAAGACTGGATAATGAAAGGCGGAAATAGCCTAAAAACATTTGATACAGACTTCGGCAAAATCGGTGTGCTTATCTGTTACGACGTTGAATTTCCAGAACTGGCGCGTATTCTTGCCGATCAGGAAATGCAAATTCTCTTCGTACCATTTTGGACAGACACAAAAAATGGTTACTTACGAGTAAGACGATGTGCCCAAGCAAGAGCCATTGAAAATGAGTGTTATGTGGCCATTGCGGGTAGCGTAGGTAACTTACCGAAAGTAGACAACGTGGATATTCAATACGGGCAAACTGCGGTATTTTCACCCAGTGATTTCGCTTTCCCTCACGACGCTATTGTGTCTGAAACTACACCAAACACAGAGATGACTCTGATTGTTGATTTGGATTTGGACAAGCTGACTAAGCTTCAAAACGAAGGCTCAGTGAGAAATTATTTAGATAGGCGCCGGGATCTATACCGCGTTGAATGGATGGGCGATTAAACATGATGAAAAGGCGAACTCAATGTTCGCTTTTTTGATAGCTTTTGTATAAAAAGGTTAGGCAGATAAGCCGTGGCATTTAATTACAATAAGCGATAACATGCTGTGTGAGCAAAGAATTAGCGTTTCCTGCGATTAACTTGGGCCTTAGGCTTTGTAAAATAAGGTTTAATCGATGAGGAAACAGCCAGAATGAGAATGTAACGATATTATGCCTAACAACTCAAACAATGATGAATTTCCAACTATCAGGTTAGATGACGAAGACCGTCGCGATTATCAAACCAAGCGCCAAGCTTCACCTGGTAGTACCTCCTCTCCCTCTCCAGTTTCGAGCACCTCAACTTCATCCGGTGGCAACGGTATTTGGGTAGTTCTTATTGCCCTTATTGCCTTATCTGCGTGCGGTGGCTGTTATTATTTATTCACACTGCTTGAAAAGCAAAAAGTAATCGCCGAGCGAGCAGAAGAGCGCATTATGTTACTGGAGAATAAACTCTCTGCTACAGGTGAAGAAATGGGCGAATCTACTGTTGCTCTGCAAGTAAAAGTAAACGAATTGAATGATAAGACCAGTGAATTATGGGAGCAGATGGATAAGCTTTGGGCTTCTGCATGGCGCAGGAATCAAAAAGAAATTGCAGATTTAGGCGAGCGCGTGAGTAAAGTCCAAAGTACCGCTAACAAAGACATAAATGCGGTTTCTGAAGATGTAGATGCACAATCAGCAACCATTGGCTCTTTAAAAAATCAGCTGGCCTCGGTTGCTGATGAACTATTAGCAGTAAATGTTCGACTTGAGCAAACCGCAGATGACAAAGCGGGTACACAGCAAGACGTTAAAAACTTAGCTGACACGCTATCGGTGCTAGAAAAGCGCAACGCTTCTTTATCTGGCAAGCTCAACAGTCTAGAAAACGAAATTAGGGAAATTGCCACCAAATTGGTGTCGGGTACAGGCGCAAATAATACAAATGGCGCCTCCCCAGCAGGAACAAGTCCTGCTGCATCACCCAACGCCGATTAGCTAGCACTGTCCAGAGCAACGCTATAGACAACCATAGATCATAGCAAATATAGATACTATGCACGCATAAAGGGGCTCACCGCCCCTTTTGTTCGTGAGACAATCGCTACTTTTTATCTAGCTAGTCATCATTGCTTTCTAAGCGTAACGAACTAAAACGAAACAGTGCAATACGCTTACTAAAAAAAAAACCTACACATCAGAGGAAGCCAAGTTTAATGAGCGAGCAGACGCTTAAACGCTTAAATAAATACATTAGTGATACTGGATTATGCTCTCGCCGTGAAGCCGATAAACTTATTGAGCAAAATCGCGTTACCATTAACGGCAAGTCACCAGAGTTGGGTACTAAGGTAGGCCCTAACGACACCGTGGAAGTTGATAAAAAGCGTATTGGCGCCGTCGCCAAAGACAAATCAGATCGCGTTTATCTTGTTTATAATAAGCCAATAGGGATCACTTGTACCACTGAGCGCCATGTGAAAGGCAATATTATTGACGCCATCGGTCATAAAGAGCGAATCTTTCCCGTAGGTCGCTTAGACAAGCCTTCAGAGGGACTTATTATCTTGACCAGCGACGGCGATATTGTAAATAAGATATTGCGCGCAGAGAACGCTCACGACAAAGAGTATGAGGTAACAGTTAACCAGCCTATAAGCGAGAGATTCTTAACTAAAATGGCTCGCGGTGTGCCAATTCTGGGAACGGTAACAAAACCGTGTACGGTAAAGCAAACAGGCAGAAATAAATTCACTATCATCCTAACTCAGGGTCTAAACAGACAGATCCGCAGAATGTGTGAATTTTTAGGTTATGAAGTAACACAGCTAAAACGCACGAGAATAATGCACTTAGCGTTAAGTAACCTTCGGCCAGGCCAATGGCGAGAACTCACCACTCGCGAACTGGTTAGCTTGAACGATGCAGTTAAGCACTCTACCAAGACATCGCAAGAAAAGTGAGGCGAGTTAGGATTTTAACTTAACAATACTCTTCATATTGCCCATTCACACGCTTAAAACACGTGTCGTATTACCTCAGTCAGATGGCAATAAATGCGAGGTACAAAAAAAGCGTCCAATGGACGCTTTTTTTGTATAACCCAAGTCTTATCGACGTAGGCCTAGACGCTTGATAAGGTCAAGATAACGCTCTGCGTTCTTGCCTTTAAGGTAATCTAGAAGCTTACGACGCTGGCTAACCATACGAAGAAGACCACGACGTGAGTGGTGATCTTTTTTGTGATCAGCAAAATGACCTTGAAGCTTATTGATGTTGTGAGTAAGCAAGGCTACTTGAACTTCTGGTGAACCAGTGTCGCCTTCTTTAACGCCATACTCAGCAATAATTTTTGCAGTTTGTTCTTTAGTTAGTGACATAACATTCTCCTAAATTATGTCCCGCCGATCACTAATTCAGCAGAACGGAATGAGACGCGTATTATAATGACGATTGCCTAGTTAGCAAGCCACAAAAGCACTTTCTTTTCTATTATTTCTTCTCTACTATTTTTTAAGAGGGATAAACCACTCGTCGTTTAGGATTAACGAAGATTTCGTTCTTTGGCTGCCCCTGATCTCTTGGGTCCTTTACCCCCTCACCTACGCCTATAAACAACAAGTCGTCTGCCTGCTGATGATAAACTCGGTAGGAAACATCAGCGATAAGTGCTGCTTTGCAAACCCCCTTAACACTTTGGCCATGATCGAAGCGACTGCGCTCATCATCATTGATGATAACATAGGGCAAGCGGCTTACAGCCGTGTCCATGGGGATGAGAAACACGTCTAGCGCTGCAAAATCTCCCTCATCGAGAGATTCTTGCGTATTGATAAGAGTATCTAATGACACCATTTTATCCGTTGGATAATCAGCAACCTCAGTGCGATGCAGGCGTGTTACATAGGCACCGCAACCTAAGTTTTGGCCTAGGTCGTCAACAATAGAACGTATATAAGTTCCTTTGCTGCACTTTATCCGCATATCCACATAAGGCAACTCAATGCGTAACACTTCAAGCTCAAAAACCTCTATATCGCGAGGTTCCCTCTCTATTTCGATACCTTGGCGAGCATAGAAATACAAAGGTTTTCCTTGATGCTTGAGTGCAGAAAACATAGATGGGATCTGCTTACTTTTACCTAAAAACGCAAGGCAAGCCTCGTTAACCTGTACATCAGTAACATCAACGGGCTTTTCTTCAACTACCTCGCCATCAGCGTCTGAAGTGGTGGTGCGAACACCTAACTGAGCAGTAACCTCGTAGGTTTTTTCGGCATCAAGTAAAAATTGAGAGAACTTGGTTGCCTCACCTAAACACAACGGCAGCATTCCGCTGGCCAAAGGGTCTAGCGCGCCAGTGTGTCCGGCTTTCGCTGCTTTGTACAACCAGCGCACCTTTTGAAGCAGTTGATTAGATGAGCCGCCTAGCGGCTTATCAAGTAAGATTATACCGTTAATATCACGGCCTTTACGTCGTCTGGCCATTTACTCCGACTCTTTTCCATCATCGGTATCACGCTTTGACTCATCGGCAGCAATGGTCTTAGAAACCAAGTTTGAAATGCGCATGCCCTCAATTATCGACCTGTCTTCGAAGAAATGAAGGTCGGGCACCGAACGCATACGCAGACGCTTAGCCAGTATACTGCGAACGAAGCCTTTAAGCTCTTTAAGCTGCTTAATCTGCTCTTTGCCCTCTTCTTCAGTACTGTTGTAGATAGTCACGTAAATTTTTGCATGTGCTAAATCCCGTGATACTTCAACTTCAGATACGGTAATAAGCGGCATGTCGCCTACTCTGTGTTTGTATTCGTTTTGAAGGATACTCGCCACTTCTTTATGAACTTGTTGAGCAACCCTATCGGTACGTGAAAATTCACGAGCCATTGTAAACTCCTTAGCCTAATTATAATGAGCGTATAGACAAAAGCGGGAGCACTCGGCCCCCGCTTTTTAAATGCCAATTAAAACAGACAATTAAATTTCGCGCTTAACCTCAACGATTTCGAAGACCTCAATTTGGTCTCCTACTTTCACGTCGTTGTAGTTTTTCACGCCAATACCACATTCCATGCCGTTACGAACTTCCTGAACGTCGTCTTTAAAGCGACGTAGCGACTCAAGTTCGCCTTCGTAGATAACAACGTTATCACGAAGTACGCGGATTGGATTACTGCGCTTGATGTTGCCTTCGGTAACCATACAACCTGCAATCGCGCCAAGCTTAGGCGATTTGAACACGTCGCGCACTTCAGCCAAACCGATAATTTCTTGTTTGAACTCAGGTGCAAGCATACCGCTCATGGCCGCTTTCACCTCGTCGATAAGATTGTAAATTACGCTGTAATAGCGCAAATCAATTTCTTCGGCCTCAAGCACCTTACGCGCAGATGCATCAGCTCTAACATTAAAGCCAACAACAATGGCACCAGATGCCGCTGCAAGTGTAGCGTCAGTTTCAGTAATTCCGCCAACACCGCTACCAACAATATTCACTTTTACTTCTGATGTGGAAAGTTTAGTGAGTGATTCGGCAATTGCCTCAACAGAACCTTGTACATCAGCTTTAAGTACGATGTTCAAGTCGCTCACATCGCCTGATGCCATGTTCGCAAACATGTTTTCAAGTTTCGCTTTTTGCTGACGTGCTAATTTGAGCTCACGTTTCTTCTGATGACGCCTTGCCGCTACTTCACGAGCTTTGCGCTCATCTTGCACTACTGCAGCATCTTCACCAGCAACCGGCACACCAGATAGACCTAGTACTTCAACAGGGGTCGATGGACCAGCAAACTTCATCTCCTGTGCATTTTCATCGCGCATAGCACGAACACGGCCGTACTCTTCACCACATAATAAAATATCACCTGGGCGAAGTTGTCCTTCTTGAACCAATACAGACGCTACAGGACCACGGCCTTTATCAAGACGTGATTCAATAACGATACCGCGACATGGACCTTCCGGTACCGCTTTTAGATCAAGCAATTCAGCTTGAAGCACAATAGCTTCTAGTAATCCGTCAACACCCATTCCTGTTTTAGCTGATACGTTACAGAACTGGTGCTCACCGCCGTATTCTTCTGGAATAACTTCAAGTTGAAGAAGCTCACTCTTAACACGATCAGGGTCAGCAGACTCTTTATCCATTTTGTTTACAGCAACTATCAAAGGAACGCCAGCAGCCTTAGCATGCTGAACTGCTTCTTTGGTTTGTGGCATAACACCATCATCGGCAGCAACAACCAAGATAACAATATCAGTGGCCGTTGCACCACGTGCACGCATTGCAGTGAATGCCGCGTGCCCTGGTGTATCTAGGAAAGTAATCTCGCCGTTATCCGTTTCTACTTTGTAGGCGCCGATATGCTGAGTAATACCACCCGCCTCTCCGTCTGCTACTTTAGCGCGACGAATGAAATCGAGTAATGATGTTTTACCATGGTCAACGTGACCCATGATAGTCACTACTGGAGCACGAGTCGTTTTAACACCATCCATGCCTTCAGCGAGCAATTCATCTTCTAACGCATTGTCATTAACGAGCTCGTATTTGTGACCCATTTCTTCAACAACGAGAACTGCTGTGTCTTGGTCAAGTACTTGGTTAATTGTAGCCATCTCGCCCATTTTCATCATGGCTTTGATAACTTCGTTAGATTTTATTGCAAGTTTGCTCGCTAACTCACCAACCGTAATAGTCGCACCAAGTTTAACTACGCGTTCTACGGGTTGCGCAGGCTTATTAAAGCCTTGTTTGAGATGTTCACCAGCATGTTTTTTCGACTTGCGACGACGGCGCGAC
The DNA here is from genome assembly GCF_048987005.1 of Alteromonas ulvae. Classification (GTDB taxonomy): domain Bacteria; phylum Pseudomonadota; class Gammaproteobacteria; order Enterobacterales; family Alteromonadaceae; genus Alteromonas. The sequence continues at coordinate 2,545,439 of NZ_CP185261.1, forward strand.
GAACGCTCAACCTGCATGTCTTCTTCGTCTTCTGCTTCTTGCGCATAACGATTTGAGTGCAAGTGAACTTCTTCAGCTTCCGCTTTTTTTCTGCGCTCTTCTTCTTCTTTCCAGCGACGTTCATTTTCTTCAGCTAGTTTACGCGCTTCTTCAGCTGCCTTTTTAGCATCTTCTTCAAGTTTCTTCTGAGACTCTTCTTCTTGAGCCTTGCGTAAACGCTCTTCTTCTTGGCGAGCTGCTTCTTGCTTCGCTTTTTCTGCTTCAGAAAGCTCCGGCTCGTTTTTCTTGCGAGCTTCAGCATCTTTCTTAGCCTGCTCTGCACGGCGGGCACGCTCTTCGTCAGCCGCTTTTTTCGCTTCTGCGGCTTTGCGTGCTTTTTCTTCCGCTGCTTGCTTAGCTTCTGCTGCCGCTTTTTCTTCAGCTTCACGCTTAATACGCTCTTCTTCCTGACGCTTCGCTTCTTCTTCAACGTCAGTACGTTTAACGTAGGTACGTTTTTTGCGTACTTCAACTTTTACTTCTTTCGACTTTCCAACGCTTAGTGTACTGGTCGTTTTGCGCTTCAATGTCATGCGCGTGGGCTCTGATGAGCTACCGTGTTGCTTACTTAAATGATCCAACAGTTTTTGTTTCTCTTCTTCGTTAACTTGACCGCCGGCATCCTTTACAATACCCGCGTCTTTAAATTGGCCAACCAAACGGTCAACGGTCGTACCAATGTCGCTGGCGAGCTTTTCTATAGATACATCTGCCATTACGTAATTATCCCCCTGTTGACCTTACTCTTCTTCACTGAACCAAACGATGTTTCGAGCAGCCATTATTAATGCGCCTGCAGTTTCGTCGTTAAGTTCATCGATATCGTTGATATCATCGGTGCCTTGTTCTGCTAATTCTTCAAGATCGGTAATACCGCGGCTGGCCAACACATAAGCCACGTGTTTACTCATACCCTCAAGATTTAATAAGGCTTCTGTTGGTTCTGCACCTTCAAGGGACTCTTCATCCGCTAGTGCTCGCGTAGTTAAGAAGGCACGCGCTCTTGTACGCAATTCTTCAACGGTATCTTCATCTAATCCTTCAACCGCTAAAAGTTCACTTACTGGAACGTAGGCTACCTCTTCTAACGTGGTAAAGCCTTCATCGACAAGTACTGATGCAAAATCTTCATCAATATCAAGTCCAGCTGTGAATAGGTTAAGTACCTTCGCGTTTTCTTCTTCGTGTTTCTTGTTGAGATCGTCAACCGTCATCACGTTAAGTTCCCAGCCACTTAATTGACTGGCAAGACGTACGTTTTGGCCACTTCTACCGATTGCTTGCGCAAGGTTATCTGCCTCAACCGCTACATCCATCGTGTTGTTATCTTCATCAACAACAATCGATGCAACCTCAGCAGGCGCCATCGCATTAATAACGAATTGCGCTGGATTTTCATCCCACAATACGATGTCAACGCGCTCACCGCCTAACTCTCCAGATACTGCTTGTACACGTGAACCACGCATACCAACACACGCACCCACTGGATCTAAACGCTTGTCGTTAGTTTTCACGGCAATTTTTGCTCGTGAACCCGGGTCCCGTGCTGCAGATTTAATTTCCAATGTCTCTTCCGCAATTTCTGGCACTTCCAGGCGGAATAATTCAACCAGCATGTCTGGGTGAGTACGGCTAATGAAAAGCTGCGCACCACGGGCTTCCGGACGAATCACATAAAGTAAACCACGAACTCTGTCACCTGGGCGGAATGTCTCTCTAGGGAGCATATCGTCACGGTAGATAACACCTTCAGCATTGTTACCTAAATCAATAATGATATTGTCACGGTTTACCTTTTTAACGGTACCAGTTACCAGTTCACCAACTCTGTCTTCATACTCAGCAATCATTTGCTGACGTTCTGCTTCTCGAACTTTTTGTACGATGACTTGTTTTGCCGTTTGTGTAGTTATGCGGTCGAACTTAATTGATTCAATTTGCTCTTCAACATATTCACCCAACTTTATATCTGGCTCATCAATCTGAGCCGCAGAAATGGTAATTTCTGCATATGGATTTTCTTGTTCTTGGTCGTCTGGTGTAACTAACCAACGACGGAATGTGTCAAAGTCACCCGACGTTCTGTCGATGCTTACACGAACTTCTATCTCGCCTTCATTTTTCTTTTTTGTCGCGCTGGCAATGGCAAACTCCAACGCTTCAAAAATCTTTTCTCTAGGCACTTGTTTTTCATTTGAAACGGCTTCCGCCACTAACAAAATTTCTTTATTCATTTTCGCCTCACATTTGCTTTCATCGATGAAAGCGGAGCTGTTCCGTTAATCGAACGTGGGAACAACGTTACCTTTTTCGATATTCGCCACAGCTAACTGAAACTGTTGGCCATCCACTTCTATACTTACCATACCGTCCTCGCAGGAAAGTACTTTGCCTTTAAAATTACGTCTGTCACCCATCGGCATAGACAAACGAACTTGAACCACTTCGCCCACAGAAGCCTCGTAATGCTTTTCATTAAAAAGCGGCCTATCCATACCCGGTGATGACACTTCCAAATTGTATTCGGTACTGATCGGATCTTCTACGTCCAATATTGCGCTAACTTGATGACTAACATCTGCACAATTATCAACAGAAATACCATTCTCATGATCAATAAAAACACGAAGAATAGAATGCTTCCCCGCACGAACAAACTCGATACCAACCAGCTCAAAACCGAGTGCTTCAACACCAGGACTTAGCATTTCGGTTAGCTTATCTTCAAGTTTTGCCAATCCAAACCTCCAAAAACGAAAAAAGGGCCATAAGCCCACCTGTCATCACCTAGACAAAACGTACTTCTCTAGGTTTAATACAACAAAAAGCCCCGGACTAGCGGGGCTTTTTGTTGTCATTCTGAACCCTAGATCATCGCCTTTATAAAGCGACATCTATTTGGGTAAAAACACCGTCAGGTGATAGCTTGCTATTAATAAGCGCGTTACTTTCCTAAAAATTTGAGGGAGCCCGAACTTATTACTTCTTCGTTGTAGTATACTGACAGCTGGCGCATTTAGCAACAGCGGGACAGCATTTACTCTTCTTCTTCTTTAAACGTCTCTTTTATTTCCACTATCTTCGGCAGCATGGCAACGAGCAAATCTACTAGTTTTGGTTCAAAGTGTTTGCCCTTTTGGCTTTGAATAAACCCCACCGCTTTCTCTATACTCCATGCTTCTTTATAGGGCCGTTTACTTGTCAGCGCGTCAAACACATCTGCGAGCGCACAAATACGTCCTTCAATGGGTATTTCTTCACCTTTCAATCCTTTTGGATAACCTGTTCCGTCCCACTTTTCGTGATGAGTCATAGATACAGATTTAGCGACATGTAATAACAAAGAATCGCCACAGTCGCCAATAATTTCAGCTCCAATTTCTGGGTGGCGCTGCATGTTTTTATACTCTTCCTCCGTCAGCTTTCCTGGCTTAAGCATAATACTGTCAGCAATGCCAATCTTTCCAATATCGTGCATAGGCGCGGCATGGAGTAACGTTGTAGCTTGTTCTTCAGATAACCCATAGGCAAGCGCTAATTCTCTCGCGAAATGGCTCATTCGCATTACGTGCATGCCGGTCTCGTTGTCTTTGTATTCGGCGGCGCGACCTAACCGCTGAACCACATGCAGCCTGCTCTCCATGAGCGCTTCAGCACGAACCAAACTTAAATGGGTCTTAACTCTCGCTTTAACTACTGCCGGTGAAATCGGTTTAGTGATGTAATCGACGGCACCAACATCAAAACCTCTCGCTTCGTCCATATCATCATCTAGTGCGGTGACAAAAATAACCGGAATGTGCGAAGTAGCCCGGTTATGTTTAAGAGACTCACAAACCTCAAACCCTGTCATTGAAGGCATCATAACATCCAATAAAATAAGATCAGGCCTACGTGATTCGGCTATTTCTAATGCCTCAAGGCCATCACGAGCGAAAATCAATTGGTATTGACTGCTCAAGAGTTGCTTGAGTACTCTTAAATTAGCAGGCTCATCATCAACGAGTAACAAAACCGGTTCAGCAATTTTGGTTTCTAGCATAGACAGCCTCTACTGTGTTTCTAAATTTTTAAGCAATTCGTCGACATGATGAAGTGCCGACTTAAATTCGAAATTATCAATATCATTTAAGATCTGGGAAATGACGTCTTCATATCGAGATGATGACGCGTTGCGCAAAAAGCCAAACTCGCTTTCGTCAATCATATTTTTAAGGAGGCTTTGCTTCAGAATAACAAGATGCTCGGTCAACACGGCGTTGTCCACATCATCGATTTCGGTATTTTTTTCATTCTCTTTTGACACACTTATAAATGCGACAATGTCATCCAAATCACTTTTCAATAACGCAATTAACTCATCATCTATATGTTGTTTGTACGCTTGCGATTCTATTGTTTTTACACGCTCGTAAAAAGTGGTTAAGCATAGATTTCCAGATGTTCCTTTTAACGCGTGTAAATTGGCAATTATGTCGTTTGAATAATTGTTAGCAACAGCGTCAACAAGCGCATTTAGTTTGTTACGAGCAAGACTCAAAAATTTATTCAATTCTGAGAAAACGATATTTTTGTCTCCCCACATCAACATTGCTCTTCTCAAATCAATAATCTCTTGCTTTTCTTGGCCATCTGTTGATTGGCTTATAAACGCACTAGCCAAGGTCGTCATTGAGTCTGGCGATAATGTCCGGTCAAACGCTTCAGACAAGACCTCTTCAGTATCTGTACTTATTACCCTTGCTACCTCTTGCATTAATGAACCAAAATCGACCGGCTTATTGGCAAATCCTTCCATGCCAGCGTTTTCAGCAGCCAGTTTATCTTGAACAAGCACGCTGGCCGTTAGCGCTATGATGGGCACGCTAGCTAATTTGTTGTCTTTTTCGTACTGTCGACGCTGCTTGGCAGCACTCAGCCCGTCCAACTTAGGCATTTGTAAATCCATTAGCACTATATCAAAGTCGTGCTCTTTCATTTTTTCCAGCGCAACTTCCCCATTTTCAGCCGACTCTACCTCGTGACCAGCGCGAGTTAAAAACAATGTGAGCAGCTCTATGTTTTGCTGAACGTCGTCGGCAACAAGAACCTTCAATGGCTTTGTTATTTTTGAATGGGCTTTACGCGAAGTGTTTATAGGTTCACAAGCGTCAACTAGCTTCAGTGGTAAAGAGAAGATAAAAGATGACCCCTTATTCTTCTCACTTGCAACGGTTATTTTGCCTCCCATAAGTTCAACCAATTGCTTTGAAATTGTTGTTCCAAGCCCAGTACCTCCATATTTTCTGCTCATTGACGCATCTGCCTGAGAAAAAGGGTCGAATACTCGGTCAACTTGTTCTTTCGTCATTCCAATACCGGTATCGGTGACCTCAAAAACAACGTCATTATTGCACCCTTGCACCGATATGACGACCTCACCTTCATGAGTAAATTTAACCGCATTTCCAATAAGGTTATTGAGTACTTGTCTTATCCGTTCTGGCGCCCCAATAAAGCTATCGCTAAGTTCAACATCTACCGATAAACGCAAGTCAACTTGCTTGCGCTTTGCTTCTAGCCAAAATGTTGATACGACTAAGTCAAGTTCTTCTCGAATAGAAAACGCCCTGAGGTCAATATCAAGCTTGCCTTTGTCGAGTTTCGCACTATCGAGTATATCATTGAGTAAATGCAACAGAGAGCGAGCTGAACGATTGATTGTGGTGAGATGCCCTTTTTGATCCTGTTCCGTCGCCTCGCTTAACATCAAGTCACTAAAGCCAATGATAGCATTCATGGGCGTTCGAATTTCGTGGCTCATGTTGGCAAGGAAAGCAGCTCTCGAAGCGGCTGCTCCCTGCGCTTTATCGCGAGCAGTTTTAAGTGCATTCTCCATATTTTTTCTGGGCGTTATATCTGAAATGAATCCATCTATATATTTTGCTTCATCCTGCTCGTTATCAACAAACACCCCCTGCTCAATAACCCACTTAACTTCTCCTGCTTTCGTGACTATGCGATATTCAAGTGTGAATGTCCCTGACTCAGCTCTTTTATCTGCAATCTGGCCTCGATCTTCAGGGTGATAAAGCGACGCGAACTCTCGCTTAGGATTTGGTAGCGTAAATTCTTCTGCATCGTATCCGGTGAGTTCTTTTACAGCGTCGCTGAAAAAAATCACCTGTTGTTTCGGGCCAACTGATTTACGGTATGCCATACCAGGGATATTGGCGATTAAACTTCTAAATTTAGCCTCACTCTCTCGTAATCTATTCTCAATTGCTTTACGTTTTCTCAAGTCAGAGGCAAGAGAGACGAAAATTGCGCGCCCATTGATCAGAGTGTGTCCAATTCCTGCTCTTATCGGGATCCTTTCTCCACCTTTTCGAGCTACCTCAGCTTCAAACCCCCTGCCAATAGAGTGGTCTTCTTCAAACGAGGTCTTTTTAAAAAAATCAGGACCGAAAAGGTGTCTCCGCTCAGGGACCAACAACTCATTGGCATGCATACCAATAAGCTCTGACACTTTGTAACCGTAAACATCCTCTGCAGCAGGATTAGCAGTGCGAATAATTCCGTCATCGCCAAAAGTAATAATGGCATCTACAGCAGTATCTGTAATAGCTCGCTGTATTCGCTCACTTTCAATAGCTCTGGTCATTGTATCGCGATATTTAAACAAGAGGCTTATACCTAGCGCCAATGCAATCAGTACTGCGGTCACGACAGCGGTTGCAACTGCTAAGTAAGTTGTGACGCCTGACGGCTTTGTAGGTAATTCAACCCCAGGAGGAAGTACAAACCGAGCTGCCGCCATTCCAGTGTAGTGCATGCTTGCAATCGCAAAACCCATGACAACACTCGCCAAAATGACATGCCTTGTGAGCACTCGTCTCGATCTAGCTCCAGCCTTTAAGCCAAATTTTATCCATAATGAAAGCATGGCGAGTACTATTGCCACAGCAATAGAAAATAGAAACATAGATAGGTCGTAACGTAACAAAGGTGCCATATCCATAGCAGCCATGCCGATATAGTGCATAGTGCCGATGCCGGACCCCATTAACACACCGCCCTGCACAATTTCAAAAGTAGACACTTTTCTTTTGGTTAAAAGATGTAAGGCAACCCAAGACGCCGCTAATCCAGGTATAGCAGATAGCATCGTTATTGTGGCGTCATAGTTTACTTGTGTACAAAGTTCCAAAGCCAGCATACCTAGGAAGTGCATGGACCACACGCCTCCCCCTAAAGCAAAGCTTCCAGTAAGAAGCAACACGTTCCTTCTTACCTTGTGCATGGTAACAGCGGCTTGGCTTGCTACGTTGAAACTCATAAAAGACGCAAAAACCGCGAGCAGTAGTGATAATAGAATAAGAGGAAAATGATATACACCTTCAAGCAGCGTGGCATCGGCGTCATAAGCGAAGAGATTAAAAAAAGTCATTAAGAAGCAAAGATTCTCACAATGAGGATAATGTACAAAATAGCACATCTTAAAACTCTAATGAGTCACCTTGAAGAAAACTAGACTAATTGATAGCTCAAATAGGTCGATCTAAACAAAATTTCTATGCATTGGTATCACTGCGAAAGTAGCTTAACTACATGGAGAAGGCGGCCAGCGAAAATGAAAAAGTTAACATGATGCTATGCTTTATTTCATCAGTTGACTTACTGAGCAAAGCGAACAAGCAGTATCGCTAGTCCATTAGTCTTTTTCTAAAGTGCATGGGGTATGGTGATATCCAAACGTTGGGCATATTGTAAAAGCAAAAAAAAACCTAGCTAATGCTAGGTTTTTTAAGTGGTTGCGGGAGCAGGATTTGAACCTACGACCTTCGGGTTATGAGCCCGACGAGCTACCAGACTGCTCCATCCCGCGTCTGTACGGTAAAGCATGAAATTCACACTTTTAAAATTCTGGTGCATTTTCTGTGGTTGCGGGAGCAGGATTTGAACCTACGACCTTCGGGTTATGAGCCCGACGAGCTACCAGACTGCTCCATCCCGCGCCAGAAAATACCTGCTGAGATTGCTTGGCTTTTCTTCCTCGCCTCAACGTGGAGCGTATTATACATAGGGACTTTTCTAACACAAGCTTCTAACATCAAAATATTGCATTTTTCTGACCGTTAGCAGGTTTATTGAGCAATGTGTGTAAACATAATACAAAATAATGTGTTTTATCAGTTTTTACAGGGCTGCTTATTTGAACTTTTCCATTTTTTCAGCCAGTGAAAAATCCAGATCGCTCAATCCATCAACATCATGAGTGGTTAATTTTACTTCCACTCGGTTATAAACATTAAACCATTCGGGGTGATGCTTAAGCTTTTCAGCCCAAATAGCAATTTGTGACATCCAGCCAAATGCTCGAATGAAACTTTTAAATGAAAACGTCTTTGTTATCGCATCACCATCTCTTATCCACTTCTCATCATCAACAACCAATTCGTTGAGTGTCGTTAATTTAGATTCAATAGCAGCATCGTCTAGTTTCGTTGTCATAGCATTATCTCCTCTCGTTTTGGATACTCTAATTAACTCAGCGTTAAAATGAAAAGGCTGTATTAACATTAAAATACGAGCTTTGAGTGAGAGTGGTATTAAAAGTTTACAAAAAAGCCGGCATTATGCCGGCTTAGCTATTTAACGTAAGACGTTAGCGATTAGAACTCAACAGCCAGTCTAGCGTATATTTGACGACCTCTCGGGTCATGGACTTTTGAATCGAAACCACTGTTTGTAAATACCTGAGGAGGATTTTCATCAGTTAAATTAATCCCGCCCACTGTCAGTAGATAAGACGCTTGCGAGTCAATTAGGGCGCTGAGGTCAACATTAAATTGAGCGTCAAAAGTGACATGGCTTTCAATCTCTCTTAAACCAGCACTGCCACAGCCCTGCGATATGATTGTGCCGTCGGCGCAGTTTTGATCATCGTCGTAGCTGCTTGTATAACGGACGAAGAGATTGGCACTGTATGCTTCTTTTCTCCACGTTAAACCCAGGTTGGCTCGCAACTCTGGTGAAGAAACACCAATATTCGTGAAGTTTCTTCGACCGACGCCATCAATTTGACCAGCTTGCGGGTCATTCAAGTCGTAACCTAACACGTAAGTCGCTGATATATTCGGCACGAAGGTACCTAATTCAGATTCAATTTTGTAACTACTGACAAAATCAAGTCCATTGGTTTCTAAAGAGCTCGCATTTACAAAGGTGTTATTAACTTGCAAAACTGGACCCGTCAATGGATCGCCTGCACGAACTATTCTTGATGTGTCAGTCGGATTAAGGTCTAGAAGAGCTTGTGCACTCTCCTGAATAATTAAGTCCTCAAACTCAAAGTTCCAATAATCCAACTCTATTGATAAGTCTTTGAAAGGTTCAAAAGACACACCAAAATTGTATGCTGTGGATTCTTCTGGCGTAAGGTCTTCATTACCCACGGTGCGAACCGCAGCGAAAGCGTTACCTTGAACCACAGAGTCTGTTAATTGTTGTAGACTTGTTGCACCACCATTTCGCATGAAGATGGAAGGTGCTCTGAATGATGTAGAAATAGAGCCTCTAAGAGAAAGATCATCTGAAAAGCGGTAGTTAAAAGCCACTTTAGGATCTATTGTGTCGCCAATAGTACCGCCGTAGTTTTCGTATCTTAGCGCTAATTGAATATCTAATTGATCATTTACAGGCAGTGCCATTTCAGCAAAGGCCGCCCACACATCTAACGTACCACTGAAATCAGGGTTACCAATAACGAACGAAAAGCTGTCCTGATTTGATAATTGATCATAATCCTGGCTTAGCTCCTCTTCACGATACTGCATACCAACTGCAAGACCAGCAAATCCGCCACCCATTTCAAAAACGTCAAATGAGGCGAAGCCTTCAAACACTTGCAGTTTTGACTCAGAGTCAATGACTTGGTCTGCTGAAAACGAATCTATGACGTATTGAGAGTTTGGTGCAGTGGTGAATGAGGTAGCGAAAGGGTTGAAGTATTCACAAGCACCTTGACCTGGAACTGAAGCAGGGCTGCTTGGATCGCAAATTGCTCCCCCTAAACCTGCTAGCGCAAGATTAAATTCTGTATTAAGTACATCTTCAACACTAAACAAGAACTCATTTTTTGCATTCGTATAGCTAATTTCCCAGAAGCCACTGTCAAGCTCACCTGTAAGGCTTGTATTGAATCGGAATGTTTCTGATTCAGTGTTGGCAGGATCTGCCTCAAAGCCATTACCCTCGGCCCTTCCTAAGAATTGGACAGCAGTACCAAATGGATTGTTTGGGTGAGTCGCTGGAACAATAGGACCACGTAGATTTGGAAAACTTGGTGCGCCACCACGTTCAGCTCGGTTTCGGGCCATACCAAACTCGGTCGCCCATGTAATCGTGTCCGTTAGTTCGTAGTCAGATTTTACGAATATATTTAAACGGCTCTCTTCAGGAACATAAGAGTAACCAGGACCAAAGTCATATTGGCATGTTCCTAAATCTAGTGAACCGAAGCCAGGATAAGGAACGGTTGCTGCAATATTTGGATTACCACCAAATTCAGCACAACCAGTAGGATCAATAACGGGCACACCAGGAGGAATTCCAGGTACGCCAAAGTACGAACCTGGATTACCTAAATTACTGCTATCGTCTTGTGGGCGAGAGAGGCGTCTATCAGATAAGAACAGAGGGTCGCGACTTGTATAGCTAACCGCAGCCATAACATTTCCATTATCAGAACTGGCACCCCACAATCCTTGTAGAACATACTCAGAATTATCGCCATGCGCACCATCCTGATAGTCTGCTGTAATTTTAGCACCCTCATAATTGCGCTTGGTAATGAAGTTAACTACACCAGCAACCGCATCAGAGCCATAAAGCGCAGAAGCACCATCTTTGATGATCTCCACGCGATCGATAGCAATCATTGGCACTAATGAGCTCGTGTCTACAAAGTTCAAACCTTCATTAGTTTGCTGTGAATTCACCACTTGGCGTCGGCTGTTGAGCATTACTAAGGTAGAGGCAACCCCCAACCCTCTTAAGTTAATGTTTGAGGTACCAGCCGTCGCGTTTTGAGTGAAAGCGTCAGGATTATTTTCTGCGCCCGAATTAATTGTTAGCGTTTGTGTTATGTCAGCAATATTTTTTGCGCCAATCGAATCGATTGCCACACTATCAACAACTGCTAACGGGGATGGGGATTCGAAGTTTTCGCTTCGACGAACAAAACTCCCCGTGACAAGAATAAGTTCAACTTCCTTTTTCGCTTCTTTTTCCTTATCGTCTTCAGCTTCTTGGGCTGTTGCGATAAAGGGTGAACAAAGCAATGCAGCGCCTACATAGGCAGCAACTGCAGTTTTACGCGTATTCAATTTCATAGTGTGATTCCAAATCTGGGCGTTTCACTACCGGCAATATATTCTCGCGTCCCGCTAGCGACCTGCTATTCGATTTTCTGTTATTTTTTTAAGGGCATAAACAACCTACGACCTCAGATTGATACTATGCCTCATTCCTATTTTTGTAAATTTATTGTGAATAATATGTTTACATTAATTTTACACATGGTCATACCAGTTAGACTTTAGGATAAGTATTGTGGTGAATATCGATAATAATGGGTAGAAATTGCGCACAAGGGGTGTAATTAGTTCATGACCTGCAATCACCGTGTTCAAGATTAAAAATAAACTCCAATAAATTCATAATCTTAAAATATTTTTAAAAAGCGGAATGGTTCTTGTTACTTGTTTCCATAAGTCACAAATAAAAGAAAACAGCACGCTTATGGAAATACCCCGCATCGACGACGTGTATAAATTGCTCACCGGAAAGTTAGAAACTTGGATGGAGAGCGCAATAACTATTCTCCCTAACATAGTGGTTGCACTGCTGATTGCGATTGCGTTTGGCTTTATTGCAAGGGTTGTGGGAAATATTGCCGGCACTGTGATGCGTCGTACGTTTGAATCTCGCCAAATCGCGGGTTTGTTAACTTCTATTGTTAAGTCGCTTGTTTTAATAGCCGGTATTTTTATTGCCCTTGATTTTGTGGGTTTAAAGGGTACGGTAACATCACTTTTGGCCGGCGCAGGTATCATTGGCCTAGCTATCGGTTTTGCATTTCAGGATATGACCGAAAACTTTATCGCCGGTATCGCAATGGGTGTCCGCAAGCCCTTTGATATTGGTGATGTAATAAAAGCCGAGGGCGTATTTGGTAACGTAAAAAGCATAAACTTGCGCAATACGCTGGTAGAAACATTCTACGGTCAGTTAGAAGTTATTCCCAACAAGATTTTATTTAGAAATATTCTTACTAACTACTCCACTCTTGGAAAGAGACGAATAGAGGTACCTGTTGGAATATCCTATGCAGATGATATAGAGAAAGCCGGCAAGGTGATTGTTGAGGCGATAAAAGACAAGGAATACGTCATCATTAAAGATGAAACTGCGGTTTATGCCGAATCCTTTGGCGATTCCAGTATTAATTTAGTGCTGTGGTTTTGGATAAACTATCCCGGTGAACATGGTTTCATGGACGTCCGCCACGATGCGATATGTACAGTTAAAACCGTCCTCGAAGAAAACGATATCCTAATTCCGTTCCCAATACGTACTTTGGATTTCAACTCAAAAGGGAGCGATAACCTTGACGCTATGCTCAAGGACAAAAAAGAGATTCAGTAGACACTGATGTGCAACAACCAATGGATAGAATGACTATTCACATCATAAAACGGAGATACATTATGAATAAGTTAATAGAATCAAAGATTTTAAGAACTGCATTTTTTGCGCTAGTAATGGGGGCGAGCATGGGTGGCTGTGCCACCGTTGAAGGCGCGGGAGAAGATATAGAAAACGCTGGCGACGCTATTGAAGATGCCGCCGACGACGCGTCATAAGCTAGTACACATAAGCGTACTAACTCAAATTCAATGATGTAAAAACAGCTAAGCTGGTACTGAGCGCCCATACATTTTGAAAAAGGTGCACATTACCGGCTGAATTGGCTTCCGCCTCGCTTTAAATATACAGATGCTTTTACGAGTTCGTTATACATAATTTATCGTAAGCTTTGGCCTGATTTGTCAGGTAACTACCACCGGCTTTTCGTGAGTTGTATTAACGTTACAAAACCACAAAGCTGCTCTCATCTACATTCACATTGGTTCATGTATCCAAACTTTTAATACATTTTCCCTGATGTTCATCCTCCTTCTCAACAGCCGCTTACTCTAATAAGCGTGAAAGATGGCGCTATGCCAATACCGCCAGCATTATGAAAATACCAACTAACGCTGGTTTTCCGCTAGATTTCAAAATGCAACTCGCTTCGATCTTATACAATTTTCCCTGAGGTTTATCGGAAATATCAATAACCTTAAATTGATATCGAATAGCATCATCACGTCTTACAGGCTCTAAAAAACGAAGCTTGTCCATGCCGTAGTTTATCGTTGAAGTAATTTTATCGCTGTGTCCTACAACTTGTGAAAAGGCGTTAGGCATTAGCGATGCAGATAGAAAACCATGGGCAATGGTTGTTTTAAATGGGCTTTCTTTAGCGCAGCGTGCTTCATCTAAATGGATCCATTGGTGGTCGCCAGTGGCATTAGCAAACTGAGTTATCATGTCTTGCGACACGGTAAGCCATTCTGACTGTTCAACTGTGTCACCTACTGATAAATCGATGAGTGTTTTCATTAAATCGTTTCCTGTCCTATTTGTAATGTTACTAGACTACTATTAGCAAGATGAATGTTTCAATTAACTTTTAATAATAGGTATTTATAAATATTCTTGTTACACTCTGTAAACAATTAGTGGTTGCTGTGAACATAATTGTGACATTTAATTACGTCATCATAGCTTCCGTTTTATCTATTGGCTTTTTCAGGGCACTCGCCCTACTGAAGGATTACTTATGAATCTCAATAGAGTCGACTTGAATCTTTTTGCTGTGTTTGATGCTATTTACACAGCCGGCAGTTTAACAAAAGCAGCCGACGTTCTTTGTATAACACAACCTGCAGTGAGTAACTCGCTAGCACGATTAAGAGAGATGTTAAACGATCCCTTATTCGTGCGTACAGGTCACAGTATGACGCCAACGCCCGTAGCGCAAAATATTATTGTGCCTGCAAGACAGGCGCTCGCCTTGCTAAGAAGGAGCGTGCAGGAAAGTCACACTTTCGATCCTCTCACAGCAGAGAAGTCATTTAATTTCGCTACCAGAGACTTATTAGAAGCGAGTATTATGCCTCGCCTAGTAGCGCGGCTTCAAAATCTTGCGCCGAATATAGGTATTACCAACTACGAAATGCCACGTAGCCAAATAGTTTCAGCCATGGCGAGTGGCACTTTAGACTTTTTCGCAGATGCCTCTACCTTTACGGATCCTCATCTATGTAAAGAAAAATTTGCGCAAGATAGACTTGTTGTACTGGCACGGAAAAATCATCCTGCACTAAAAAGCGGGCTTGATTTAGACACATTTTTACGTCTAGGTCATATCAATGTTTCCCAAAGAAAATCAGGCGCAGGCCCTATTGATATTGCGCTTGATAAAATGGGGAAACGCAGAAAAGAAGTCATGCGTGGGCAACATTTCTTGACTGTGCCAAGCACCATTGTCAAAACAGACTTGATTGCGTGTTTGCCATTTCATTTAGCCAAGCACTACGACCTTGCCATTTACGAGGTGCCTTTTGATTTGCCACCCGTAGAATACTTTCTGTATTGGCATGTAAGTGCTGACCATGACTATGCGCATATGTGGATGCGAGAGCAGATTATGGAAGTAGCGAGCACCTTTAAGCCTCACTGAGCTTTTAGATATTTTTTGGCAACCTATCAATATCAAGCCTCAATAGCATTTAACGCTCATTGGGGCTTTTTTACACCGCTTTCATTGCTTTCATTGCTTTCATTGCTTTCAACGACATTTTTTTATGGCAAATATAGGGTTTTCAATTAACTGATGTGGAAGCAGATAAAAAGGTGCGCAAATTATTAATACTTAAGGCTAAAAATGACACAAAAGCAGCATGGCCCTTAGTAAAGCGTATACGCGCCCATACTTAGTTATTTGTTTGCATGTTTTTGCTTTCTCTAAGATTTCGTTTAATTGAAGTGTACATAAAAAGAACACCTCAAATTTAATAGGAATTTTAACCATGTTGAAAATAGTTAAATCTTCTCTACTTATCGCAGCCTCTTCTGTCGTTTTTTCAAACGTCGCTCAAGCAGACGACATCAATGATGCACTCGCTAACATTTGTACCATTGTAGAAGCAGACGATAAAGGCGAACTACGTAAAAAAATGCGCAGTGTACAATCGGATTATAGATTAAAACTACGCGACTATTACTCAGGTATTACCTGCGGTGGACAAAGTTTAATCAGAACAGCACTTACCAGTAATGCTGTTGAGGTAGGTACGTTGCTTATCAAGCAAATGCCAAGCAAAGATTTACAATCACCTGAAGCAGACGGCAAAACATTGCAAGCATGGATAGCCGAGCAAGGCCTCCAATCCTCCCCAATAGCGGAAGAGCTAAACAATAGAATTTAAGATAGGCGCACAGTTTAACCAAAAAAGTTCCTCATCAGGCGCTTTTTTGGTTAACCACTCCAACATATATTTTTTCAAATAAACGCTAACACCTTATTAGACGCCCAGTTGGGGAACTCTCGATGGAGCCAATGAGTTGCTGTCTCGTGATAAATGACCTCACAATGAGGAACATATTTTTCAACCCCCTCTAGCACAGCATCATCAAATGCTAAATCGTTTCTTCCCCATAGCACTAGCGTAGGTACCCCAATATGAATATTGGGAACATGTATAGCCTGTAGCTCTTCGTCCGACGCATCAACAGGAGGGATGTCTTGAGGCATGCATCTGTAGTAATTAAGCATTGCGCTAAGGCGTGCCTCTTGACTCCAATCATTCAACAATGTGGAGGCATAATCCCATTCCTGCTCAAAAAACGCTTCTCCAAGCATGTTTTTAAGTAGCCAGAAGTCTGAAGATATCAAACTAGACACGGCGTTCTTGTCTCGTAATAGTGAGATATATCGGCTCTTCGCTCGTTGTTCTTGGCTTACTATTAAAGATTGAGTAAACGTAGAAGGATGCGCTGCGTTTAATATCACAAGTTTGTGAATTAAGCTGGGATGAAAAGCAGTGAGCGGCCAAGCAATAGCACCTCCCCAGTCGTGAGCAACCAGAATCACCTTTCTGCCTTTTTTGACCTTCTCAATAAAGGTGGCCATACGTTTTATTAACGCAGGAACTTCATACTGTCGTTCTTCACTTAAGGGCTCGGAAAGATGATAACCAGGTAAGTCTGGCGCAACAATATCGTAGTGCGAAGGTAAGGTACGAATGAACGCTTCCCATGCATGGGCGTTTTCAGGAAAGCCATGAAATAATACAAACAATATGTTATCGCTGGTGAGTTCCTTGCCTAGTTTCGCTGAAGGCCCTTTACCTAATCCAGCTGAAGGCTCTTTTGCTAGCTCAGCTGAAGGCTCTTTTGCTAGCTCAGCTGAAGGCTCTCTACTTAAATAGTGAATGCGTTTTCCATCAATTGTCACGTATTGGGATTGCAACATAACACTTCCTTATAAAAAAAAATAAAAAAGCCGGGAAACATGAAATACGTATTAAGCGCATTCATCCTCACCCGGCTTTTTACCACAAGATATTGTAAGCGTTAATTACCCAACGGCAAACATGCTTTCAGGCATAGACATTAGGTTGTCTGCTCCAGACTGCATCGCTGATACTAATGACCGCGTGCGAGTAAGCAAACGGTCAAAGTAGAAGCCTGTAGTCAGTATCTTACTCTTATAATAATCAGTTTCTGTGCTTCCGGCATCAAGCTGCTCTTGCGCTTTCACTGCCATACGAAGCCAGAAGTAAGCAACAGTGACATAGCCAGAATACATAAGATAATCAACTGACGCCGCACCAATTTCATCTGGGTTAGACGCCGCCACTTTACCAATATCCATGGTTACTTGCTGCCACTCATCCAAGTGAGAATTAAGGGCGTTCGTCCACGCGCTGAACTGGGCATTGTCACGGAGTGAGTTACAGTAATCGCGAACTTCCTGAACAAATACATTGAGCAATTCACCGTTAGACCCCATCACCTTGCGGCCAAGTAGGTCCACTGCCTGAATACCCGTGGTTCCTTCGTACATAGTACAAATACGCGTATCACGTGCAAGCTGCTCCATGCCCCACTCTTTAATGAAACCATGGCCGCCGTAAACCTGCATACCGTAGCTTGTGGTTTCCTGCGCAGTTTCAGTCAAAAACGCTTTAACAATCGGCGTCAAGAATGCAAGTTTTGCTTCTGCAGTCTGCTTAGCGGCTTCATCATCACCATATAGAGTAACATCCACCATTTGCATACAATACGCAGCTAGTGCACGGTTACCTTCGGCAAACGCTTTTTGTGTTAACAGCATACGTCGCACGTCAGGATGTACAATGATAGGGTCCGCTGGACCATCCGGGTTCTTGCGACCGGTCATTGAGCGAAACTGTACTCTGTCTTTCGCATATTTGAGCGCACCTTGGAACGCTGCTTCTGATGCCGCAAGTCCCTCAAGACCAGTACCGATACGTGCGGTATTCATAAAAGTAAACATACAGTTTAAGCCGCGGTTAGGAGGACCAATTAAGAACCCTTTCGCGCCATCAAAGTTGATCACGCACGTCGCGCTCGCCTTGATGCCCATTTTATGTTCAATACTGCCGCAACTTACTGCATTTCTATCTTGCTTCTCGCCGTCGTCAGAAACATTGAATTTAGGAACAACGAATAACGAAATACCTTTTGTGCCTTCTGGCGCATCCGGTAAACGCGCAAGCACAATGTGTACGATATTTTCAGACATATCGTGCTCACCAGCAGAGATGAAAATCTTAGTGCCAGTAAGGCTATAACTTCCATCTTCTTGTGGCTCAGCGCGACACTTCAGCATACCAAGATCAGAACCACAGTGCGCTTCTGTTAAACACATAGTGCCCGTCCATTCACCGCTGATAAGCTTGTGAAGGAACTTCTCTTGCTGCTCTCTAGTCCCGTGCGCTTTTAATGTTTCCATACAGCCTTGACTTAGGCCTGGGTACATTGCCCACGAGTGGTTAGCACCAGAGAACCATTCGGCAATAATAGAAGCCAGTGAGTAAGGGAGATTTTGTCCGCCAAACTCTTCCGGATGCGCCATACTCGGCCAACCGCCTTCTACGTAGGTCTGATAAGCTTCTTTGAAGCCTTTAGGTGTTGTTACCACACCGTCTTCCCATTTACAGCCTTCTTCATCGCCCGACTGATTAATTGGGGCTAGCGTGTTTTCTGAAAACTTCGCTGCTTCAGAAAAAATGGCTGATACCAAATCTTCAGAGGCTTCATCGAAGCCTAGCTTTTGATAGTGACTTTGAAAGTCGAGTAGCTCATGTGTTACAAACATGGCGTCGCGTTGTGGAGCTTTATAACCTTCCATACTAATTACCTATAGAACTTCAAATAAACCAGCAGCGCCCATGCCGCCACCGATACACATAGTGCAAACAACAAATTTCGCACCACGTCTTTTACCCTCGATGAGTGAATGACCCACCATACGAGCACCGCTCATGCCATAGGGGTGACCAATAGAAATAGCACCGCCGTTAACGTTTAATAATTCGTCTGGAATGCCTAACTTGTCACGGCAATACAATACCTGTACTGCAAATGCTTCATTAAGCTCCCATAGACCAATGTCGTCCATGGTTAATCCATGCTGCTTTAATAGCTTAGGAATGGCAAATACAGGGCCAATTCCCATTTCATCTGGTTCACATCCTGCAACCGCAATCCCGCGATAAATCCCAAGGGGTTGCCCTTTGCCTTGTGCTGCAGAGTGCTCGTCCATAATAACAGTAGCGCTTGCACCGTCAGATAGTTGGCTTGCATTACCTGCGGTAATACACCCGCCTTCAATCACCGGGTTTAGGCTTTGCAACCCTTCTAGTGATGTTTCTGGACGGTTGCCTTCATCTTTAGACAGTGTGACTTCGCGTTCGCTTGTTTCGCCGGTCTCTTTATTAAAGAGTGTCTGCGTTGCCGTAATCGGTACGATTTCGTCATCAAACTTGCCTGCTGACTGAGCCGCGGCTGTTCGCATTTGGCTTTGATAGCCGTACTCGTCCTGTACCGCGCGACTTATGTTGTAACGCTTAGCAACAATCTCAGCGGTTTGTAACATAGGCATATAGATATCTTTATGCTTTGCTACCAACGCAGGGTCAACCGCGCGATGCATATTCATGCTTTTATTTTGCACTAATGAAATAGAATCTAAACCGCCAGCCACCATAATGTTGGTCTCGCCGGTGCGAATAGCATTCGCCGCCGTCGCAATAGCATACATACCCGAGCTACACTGTCTGTCTAATGTCATTCCGGCAACAGACGTAGGTAGGTCGCCAGCAAGCGCCGCTAGACGGCCAATGTTCATTCCACCACTGCCTTGTGTTAGGGCTGCCCCCATCACAACATCATCAACGCTTGCTGGATCAATACCAGCGCGAGAAACTGCATGCTTTATTGCATGCCCGCCAAGTGAAGGCGCAGGAAGGTTATTGAGCGCGCCTTTATAAGCACGGCCAATTGGTGATCTTGCGGTACTAACAATTACTGCATCACGCATTGTATTGTTCCTTATTTTTTATAGTGCTTAAAACTGCCGCCTTCTTGCGCCAATTTTACAAGTAAATCGCTAGGCTCTAGCCACATCTTTCCGTAGTCGCCAAGTTGGTCGCGGTACGTGGTTAGCTTGTCAAGAATAGTCTGAAGCCCTATTTCATCGGCATATTGCATAGGACCACCACGGAACACAGGGAAGCCATAGCCGTAGACGTAAATCACATCAATATCGCTAGACTTCGCGGCAATGCCCTCTTCTAGAATACAGGCACCTTCATTGATAAGAGAGAACATGACTCGCACTAAAATCTCATCATCGCTGATGTCAGAGCGCTGCTCTACGCCAAGTCTCTGTGCTTCTTTTTTCGCAATTTCGAGTACTTCAGGATCAGGGATTGGAACGCGACTGCCCGGTTCATAGTTATAGGTTCCGCGACCGGTTTTAAGGCCATTGCGCTCCATCTCTACCAAGCGGTCGGCAACAGCGCCGTAAGCAGGATCATGGGCAATATGCTCTTGGCGAGACTGGCGAACGTAGTAACCGATATCAAGACCAGCCATGTCGCCCATAGTAAATGGTCCCATCGGCATACCGAAATCGGTGAGAACCTTGTCTACCTGCTCAGGAGAAGCGCCTTCCAGCAGTAATCGGTTTGCCTCTCGTCCGTAAGGCTCAATCATTCGATTGCCAACAAAGCCAAAGCATACCCCCACTAGCACCGCCACTTTCTTAATGCGTTTCGCCATCTTCATGCAAGTCTTAATAACTTCTGGCGATGTCTTCTCAGCTTTTACAACTTCAAGCAAACGCATAACATTAGCAGGAGAGAAGAAGTGAAGACCAATGACGTCTTCAGGGCGAGAAGTTGCGGTAGCAATTTCATCAATATCAAGCGTTGATGTGTTAGACGCTAAAATGGCGCCACGCTTACACACTTTGTCCAGCGTTGAGAATACGGTCTTTTTCACTTCCATCTTCTCAAACACAGCTTCGATAACCAAATCGACGTCGCTCAGATCATCATACGTGGTTGTGCCACTAAGCAGTGCCATGCGAGACTCAACTTGTTCTTGCGTAAGCTTGCCCTTTTTAGCGCTGTTTTCATAATTTTTGCGAATAAGAGCAAGCCCTTTCTGTAAGGCTTCATCCTTAAGCTCAAGCATGGTTACCGGAATACCCGCATTGGCAAAGTTCATCGCAATACCACCGCCCATGGTACCAGCGCCTATAATGGCCACTTTATCGATAGTACGTTCGGGTGTAGATTTATCGAAGTCACTCACGTGTCCCGCTGCACGCTCTGCGAAAAAGAAGTGCTGCTGCGCTCGCGCTTGTGGCGTGTTCATGCACTCCATAAACAGCTTGCCCTCATTTTTAAGGCCATCTTCAAAAGCTAACGTGTAAGCGCCGCGAACCGCTTCGATACATTTAAGCGGTGCGAAAAATCCTTTTGATGCTTTTTTCGTTTGAGCGACTACGGCATCAAAAACAGCTTGTGTTTCATCAGACATTGTTAAAGCTATATCACAAGTACGCTTAATCGCCGTTGCACCACCTAACGACGCTAAGTACGCTTTGGTGTCTTCTAAAAGGTGTTCAGGCTTATCTGATATCTTGTCAAATACACCGGGTAATTTGAGAACAGACGTCGGTGCGCCAGTCACAATCATAGTTAACGCTGTTTGCGCATCTGCCAGACGGGGTAAACGCTGCGTTCCGCCAGCGCCTGGTAAAATGCCTAAGTTAACTTCTGGCAGACCCACTTTGTTGTCGGCAAACGTGATGCGATGGTGACAAGCTAGCGCAACCTCTAAACCGCCGCCAAACGCAGGCCCAGGTAAAACGGCAACGACCGGTTTTGACGCGTTTTCAATTTTCTCAAGGACTTCAGGTAAGTTTGGTGATAAATCACCGCCTGCAAACTCGCTTATGTCAGCGCCGCCTGAAAATATTGGCAATGCGGAGGTCACTACAATAGCACTAACACTATTATCGTTTATCGCTTGTTCGATGCCTGAAATTAGACCTATGCGAAGTGCTCGAGAGAGAGCGTTTACTGGAGCGCTTTGCATAGTCAGTGTAGCCACGCCATGCTTTACATCATACGCTACTGCTTTGTTTTCCGTCTGAGTCATAACCCTATCCTGTTTATCACGTTAACTGGATGTTATTGCAGTGTTGCCAATCATCCAAGTTTATTGGTGTTATAGACATTTATCACAATATTTAATACGGCAACGAAACCCTGTTTTTTCATCGGATCCGCTCTCGCGCTCCGTTATACAAGAGTTACAGATTAATTGACAGAATGAGACAAGGGTGTTTTTGTTATAACTTCGTTAATTAATTTACACTTAATTTACAGGGACGCGTAAGCTATGCAGATACTAAAAACACCTGATAGCGCCTTTTCGAATATCGCTGATTTTCCATATGAACCACGTTTCGTAGAAATAACCGATACCGTCAGCAGCGAGCTGTCAATGGCCTACTATCAAGCAGGCCCAACTGACGGTCATCCCGTTATTTTACTGCACGGTGAACCAACCTGGGCTTATCTCTATCGAAAGATGATCCCCATTCTAGCTGACGCGGGCTTCAACGTGCTTGCCCCCGACCTAATCGGGTTTGGTCGTTCAGACAAACCTACACTCAGCAGTGACTATACCTATGCGAGGCACGTAATTTGGGTGCGAGAGTGGTTTAACCAAGTCGTGAAGCAACCGACTACGCTGTTCTGTCAGGATTGGGGAGGCTTGATAGGCCTAAGACTTGTTGCAGATATGCCAGATCGTTTTTGTGGCGTAATGGCAGCAAATACCGGGCTACCGACTGGCGACCAAAAGCCCAGTAAGGCGTTTACGGCATGGCGTCGTTTTTCTCAGGATGTACCGAATTTTCCAACTGCAGACATTATCAATAAGGGCACAGTTAGCGACTTACCCGCTCATGTTAAAGCGGCTTACAATGCTCCTTTCCCCGACGAAACCTACAAAGCCGGCGCGAGAAGCTTTCCGCTGCTGGTTCCTACACAGCCCGACAGCACTGACTCTCAGGCCAATCGCAACGCATGGCAGTCGCTGAAGCGATTCAACAAACCGTTTATGACCGCATTTAGCGATAGCGACCCTGTGACTGCCGGCGGCGACAGATTTTTGCAAGAAAATATTCCTGGCTGCCAAGGAATAGCGCACACCACCATTACATCTGGTGGCCATTTTTTACAAGAAGACAAGGGTGAAGAATTAGCTCAGGTTCTTATTTCGTTTATTCACAATTACTCGAGTGTGTCGACCTTGACATTTTAGAGCACATTAAGGAAACATCATGGATCCATTACTTAACTTTACCAACCACGTTGTATTAATCACTGGCGCAGGCAGTGGGTTTGGCCGACTTTTGGCGACAGGGCTTGCACAACGCGGCGCCAAACTCGTGCTTAGTGATATTAATGAAGCGTCGCTAAACTCGGTAAAACATGAACTAGAAAGCGTTACTGATGTAGTGATCATGGCTGGAAACATTGCAGATGAAAGTCTCAATAAAGCGCTGGTAGACGCAGCATTAGAGAAATTTGGTCGTTTGGATATTGCCGTTAATAACGCAGGCATTGCCCATACGCCAGCACCCGTTCATGAAATGACTGAAGCCATCATGGATAGCCAATTTGCCGTTAACGTGAAAGGCGTGATGTTTGGCATGAAATATCAAATACCCGTCATGCTCGCCCAAAAACAGGGGCACGTATTAAACGTGAGCTCTCTCGCAGGCCTTGGTGGCGCACCTAAAGGCGCAGCTTACGCGGCAGCAAAACATGCCGTTGCCGGCGTTACTCGTACCGCAGCTGTAGAGTATGGGAGGAAAAATGTACGCGTGAATGCAATATGCCCATTTTACAGCCCAACTAACATTCTGAACGTGGATGGATACAATACACCAGAAGCGCAAGCTCAACTCGGCCAGGGTAGCCCAATGAAACGCCTTGGTGAACCGCAAGAAATAGTTAACACCATGATGCTCATATTATCTCCTGGAAACAGCTACATGAATGGCCAAACTATTGCAGTAGACGGTGGTGTTACCGCATGGTAGCTAGAAGTCACGGTATAGTTGCGAGGCATCACCGCTAAACAAAGAGGCATCACCGTTCAATAAAGAACAATTACAGTAAAATAGAGAGCCGTCACCCTACATTGAAAGTATTCATTTTCATACCTTGGTATGAGCTTCTCTGTTTTGTTTTATCTCAATTTTAGCTTTAATGATCGTGAACAAACAAAGTCTGACGAATGAGGCGCGTGCAACCGCCTCTGACGTCTTTTGTTTCTCGGTAAGCAGCGTTCATTGCTGCAACAGACCGCTGGCCCAACTGAACATTCATACGATACAAGAGACAATGATGAAAACACTAACCAGCATTATTTTGCTTAGTAGTTGTTTAGCAGCCGTTCTTTTTTCTCATAGTTTGGCCGCAGCAGAAGAGGCTAAACAGCAGCCAATCTTCAATGGTTCAATGCAAGCCCAGCCAATCTTCAATGGTTCAATGCAAGCCCAGCCAGTTCTCAAAAAAGTGCGCCGCATCTCGAACACCATCACTAGTGGCTTATCGCAACGAATTATTACCCCGCAAAGCAGCAAAACATCCCTAAAGCAACCATACCTCATTCATACTGCGATGCCGCACGGATTGTCGCAGTCTGAATAAGTCGTCAACGATATTTTTGCCACTTGCTTATTGAGCTTATTTTTTTCACACAGCGCATATCGTATTTTGCTGGCAACTTGCCGGTTAGTCTTTCCTGTCTAAATGCAGAGTCAGCAAAGCCCACAGAAGTGTGGGCTTTGTTATTGTAAGCAACCTATTCAGTAAGCGTGCACTTCCGCTGCTATAAGAAAGCTCTTTTTTAAAGAATTTATTAAGGAGTAATGACCATTTTCCCTTTCACTTCCCTGTTCATCACCTTTGTCATCGCCTTGGTCGCTTGCTCTAGAGGTAACGCTTCATCAACAACCACTTTTACTTTTCCTTGCACATACCAGGTTAAAAGCTCTTGCATATTTTCAGCAAACCCTTTGGGATCGTGCTGCGTAAACGAGCCCCAAAACACGCCCATTACTGAGTATCCTTTTACCAAGGCTAAGTTTACTGGAAACTTAGGTATCTCTCCGCCAGCAAACCCGACAACAAGCAATCTGCCTTCCCACGCCATACTTCTACTACAAGCATGAAATGTGTCACCGCCGACACATTCATAAATAACGTCGGCACCTTTGCCGCCCGTCACCTCTTTTAGCGTCTCTTTAAGATCCTTGTCTTTATAATTGATGAGTACATCTGCGCCATACTCTTTTGCTAGGGCCAGCTTTTCTTCTGTAGAACATACTGCAATTACCTTAGCCCCCATTGTTTTACCAATTTGAACGGCTGCGAGACCAGTGCCTCCAGCTGCTCCCGTAACAACCAGCGTCTCGCCAGGCTGTAACTTCGCACGCTGTTTTAAGGCATGGTGAGCAGTAGCATGAGCAGTAACAAGCGCCGCACCTTCATTCACATGAATAGGGTCTGGTAACGGCATAACATGGCTTGCTTTCACAGCCACTTTTTCTGCATAACCGCCTAAATTAGAAAGCGCGATAACCCGTTGTCCTTTTTTGACGTGGCTGACACCCTCACCCACTTCACAGACAATTCCAGCCACTTCATTGCCAGGAATAAACGGGAAGTCAGGTTGCATTTGATACAGGCCCTGAACTAATAGCCCGTCAGGAAAGTTGACCCCTGCGGCTTGAACATCAACAACAACATGCCCAGGTGTTGCTTCCGGATCGGCAACGTCTTTTACACGTAAATCATCTACTGGCCCAAAGGCTTCACATACAATGGCTTTCATCTTTTCTCCGTATTCTGTTTTCTCTATATATTCGGCAAAAAAACCCAAAACGCATTAACCCAAGGGTTAAATCATAGGAAACAAGTGTGACTGTTATTCACTGTCTTGGTGTATGGTTTGATTCGCTATTTGCGCTAGAGGACGTACCATCGCCCCCAACTGCATCGCCTTCTCGCTAGATGCATTACCATCGTGAGCGCGCTTCACCACGCCTTGCAAAATAGCGGCGAGTCGGAAGAAACTGAACGCGAGATAAAACGTCCAATTATCAATTTTTTCAATATTCCTTCGTTTACAGTACGCATTAATATACGCTTTTTCTGAAGGGATACCCAAAGCCTCGCGATCTAGCCCACCTAACCCTGCTGCGTGAGCAATGTCTGAGGGAAGGCGAAGCTGCATACATTGATACGCTAAGTCTGAATAAGGGTGTCCCAGCGTAGACAACTCCCAGTCAAGAACAGCAATCACCTTAGGTTGGCTGAGATCAGACATATCAAACATCATATTGTCGAGCCTGAAGTCGCCATGGACCAATGAAACCTGACCATCATCTTCTGGCAAATTAGCTTCCAAGTAGCTGATCAGGTTTTCAATTTCCTCAATATGCTCCAGCTCTGACGCTCGGTATTGTGTAGTCCAACGACTTAGCTGGCGTTCAAAATAGCTGCCGGGTTTTCCATAATCGCTAAGCCCTGCAGCTTGAACATCGACGCTGTGCAATGACGCAAGTACTCTGTTCATTTCGTCATACATGGCTGTGCGGGTGCTAGGAGAGGCTATCTCAGGGAGTGCACTATTCCAAAAGATATCGCCGTCAACATGAGCCATGATATAAAACATACTGCCGATAATATCTGGGTCTTCGCACAGGTGATATGCCTTTGGAACCGGTACTTCAGAATTTTGCAGCGCATTAATCACCCTGAATTCGCGGTCTACCGCATGGGCTGACTTAAGCAGCTTGCCCGGAGGCTGGCGCCGTAACACAAAGGTGCCATTGTCAGTAAGTAGCTTAAAAGTCGGGTTCGACTGGCCGCCAGAAAACTTTTCAGCCGCCTGAACGTGCCCTATTTCTGGGCACGCGGTAGTCAGGTAGGTGTTTAATACCGCTAAATCTAACATATGAGGTGCAGTCGTGTTTTGTGCAGTCAAAACAGCTCCTTATGCGTTTTTATCAGCAATTAAATTACGACCTAACTGCATCATGTGCACTTGGTCTGGGCCATCGGCAAGCTTAATGGTGCGCGCATATGCATACATTGCAGACAATACAAAGTCTTGACTCGTTCCCGCCGCACCGTGCATTTGAATGGCGTCGTCTATCACGTTGCACGCCATAGTTGGCGCAACAATTTTAATCGCCGCAATAAGGTCACGAGACACTTTATTACCGTATCTGTCCATCTTATCGGCTGCCTTTAACGTTAATAAACGGGCCTGCTCAATATCGCAGTGCATCTTGGCAATGGTTTCACGAATAGACTGCTGTTTTGCTAACGGCTTGCCAAAAGCAATTCGAGATTCTACTCGTTCACAGGCCATATCTAATGCGCGCTGCGCACATCCGATTAAACGCATGCAGTGGTGAATTCTACCTGGACCAAGGCGGCCTTGAGCAATTTCAAACCCTTTACCCTCACCCACAAGTAGATTTTCAGCAGGCACACGTACGTTTTCAAATAAGACTTCGGCATGACCAATCGGTTCATCATAAAATCCCATTGCAGCCATAGGCCTAACAATAGTGACGCCCTTGGTATCCATAGGCACGAGTATTTGCGATTGTTGCTGATGGCGAGGTGCATCGAAATCCGTTTTGCCCATCACCACCATAATTTTGCAATTCTCATTCATTGCACCGCTGGTATACCATTTTTTTCCATTGATAACGTATTCGTCACCTTCTCGCTTGATAGAAGTTTCAATGTTTGTCGCATCACTCGAGGCGACTGCCGGCTCAGTCATCGCAAAAGCAGAGCGAATCTCTCCGTTTAACAAAGGCACTAACCATTTTTCTTTTTGCGCTTCGTTGCCGTACTTGGCTAATACTTCCATATTGCCTGTGTCTGGCGCGCTACAGTTGAATATTTCAGAACTGAACAACACGCGCCCCATTTCTTCGCAAAGTGGCGCATATTCGGCGTTAGTTAGCCCGGCTCCGTAGGGCTTGTACTCTTCTGGTAAAAATAAATTCCACAACCCTGCCTCGCGCGCTTTTTGCTTTAATGCTTGCATCATCGCTGGGGTTTTCCAACGGTCTTTTCCATTCTCTACGGCATGAATGTACTCTTGCTCAATTGGATACACTTCGTCTTTCATGAACGCTCTTAGTTTTTCTAAAAGCGCCTGTGTTTTTTCATTATATTCAAAATTCATCGCTGTCCCGTTTAGCTGTAGGTAATGGCGTGCAACCTGTCAGTGACATCTAGGTGAGGTACGCTATTGAAGTTATTTAAGTGAACGCCTCGCTTATTAGCAAAGCATTGTGAAAAACTGGCATTACGTATTTGCAAGTTCATGTTGATAACCGTTGCAGAGTCGTAGCCAAGGATATGTTTGAGCATCATGGCGATAGCACCGCCAGAACTGACTACCAGTACGCGTTTTGCATCACTATTTTGCAAACGTGTCAGCATTGAACCTACACGTCCTTCAAATTGCGCCCATGTTTCATCGAGCAACCCATGTTCTAGTTCGTCTTGCGACCAGGCAAGCATGGCCTTTTTCAATAAGCGATAGAACTCAGCGGGTGATGCTCCCTGTGGTACTTTATCTTCAGGGAACCGATTGAGGTAAGCGGCTGCAACCGCCTGAAAGTTAAACTCGTTAAGTGCGCTATCTCGTGTTGCCTCTGGCAAATACTTCCCACCGGCGGATAGTCCTTTTGCAATACCCTCGTTAGTTTCACGGTGCCTTACCATATCTCCCATGAAGACGCTGTCGAAGTGGATGTCCCGATGGTGGAAATAATCACCTAACCACACGGCTTGTTGTGCGCCCAGCTCGCTTAGTTTGTCGTAATTCGCCTTACCGAATGACGCCTGTCCGTGACGAACTAAATAGATATCTGTCATTACACGCTCTTATGTTACCAATATGTTAACCATACTAAGAAAACTACTCGCATAAGTTTAATTGATATTTTGAATGGGAGTTCATCATGTGAAGCTATTGGGCGCAGGACTTTGTCAAAACGAGATGCGCTTATTTCTTGCGAAATGACTAAACATTATGGCGACAGCGTGCTCCACTAATAGAGGATTCTAAGAAAGACTCTCCCTGAAAAAGTCTGCGTGCCCAACGAAAATAATGACTGGACGAAGCACCTTGAGATATGGTTGGAGGAGCTGAATCTTCCTTACGAATTATGGCACCTCGATGAGATCATGATTGCTCCTGCGAGTCCGCTTCTCGAGCGCGCTTTTTTATAATCGTACCCGTGCGTCATCTCACGCCCGGGATCATCGATTTGCACCGGAATTTACCGAAACGGTACTCGCTTGGTCAGAACGCCATCAACGCCTAGTAATTATTGGAAGCAGAGCTCTTGGTATTGAGGCGAGTTAGGTCAATCAATACATGGCACTCAATAAGGCGGAGATTAATTCCCTCATTGGCGTTGGCTATTGCGCTTCTCTGGCCGCTTCTTTGATAAAAGCAGCCAGTGTGTTTGGATCCTGTGCCCCTGCTACGCCCTGATTACCGATAACAAACGTAGGAACGCTTTGAATTCCTCGCTGCATCCAGACCGACTCTAATTGCCTCACCGCATCGCCATAACGCTCGTCGGAGAGTACTGCTTTAATACTGTGACTATCAAGACCAATACTGCTGCCCTCCTGCACAAGAATATCGATATTGTTGATATCTTTACCTTCGCTAAAATAGGCTTCGAACAATCGCATTTTCATGGCAACCGCTAACCCCATCTCGTTAGCATAGTGGATAAGCTGATGGGCCTTGAAGGTATTTTGCATAGTGGCGTCATCGGCAAGATTAAATTCAAACCCAATTGTTCTGCCAATATCAACGAGACGCTGCCTGTTCTCCTTACTTTGCGCAGGAGTGATACCGTACTTTTCAATAACGTGGTCACGCAAGTTCTGCCCTTCTGTAGGCATAGTCGGGTTGAGCTCAAAGGGATGAAACTTTACCTCCACATTGATGTTATCGAGCGTCTTTATTGCCTGTTGTAACCGCTTGTAACCCACAATACACCAAGGGCATACTACGTCAGACACCATATCAATTGTGATGGTTTGCATTTTTCCTCACTTACGTTTCATGCGATGCTGTTGTCTTACCTTAGGGCATGCGATAGCCCTAGTGCAAGCGCACTGCACAAGAAACACCGTATAAATATCTCGAAAGTTAACATAGGGATATGCAAACTTGAGAATGTAGATCATTCTACTAATCATCTCTTTAAATGCACATCGCTGTAAGCACCGTTGAATATCCTTAATATATTTCCTTTGTATGCAGGCCTTTAGGTGTCTATTTTTTGTGTCTTAGACACATCCACAAGCTCTTTATTAACAAGCCTAACGAGTTGTTCAGCCCACATTGCATACCCTACGCTTGAAGGGTGAAAGCCGTCTTCAGCCATTAGTTCAGCTATCCCTTCGCCATTCTCGTTAAACACATTAAGCTGAAGTAGCCTGCTAAAGGGTAATAGGCTCAACGTGTTTTCTAATACGCGATTGAGTAGTGACGCTCTTTGCCCCAGCACAAAGCGCAGCGGCTGAGGAATGGCGGAAAACGCATGCATGGGAGGAACCGCAGAATAAATGATTAGGTTACACAACGCTGTTTGGAGCAAAAAGTGATGAATTTTCCGAAGATTATCGCGCCATGTTGTTAAGCTAGTAAACTGGGTTACATCATTTACTCCAATGGAAACCACAACCACATCATAACGGCAACATTGCTCTTGCTTGAGCAAGTCAATGACATCGGTACTCGCCAACCCTGTACGGGCGTGAAGCGTGACAGACACGGCATAAGATTCGCCAAATAATTGTGATAGCGCTTGGTACAGTTTCCCTGTTAGCGCATCGGATTGGGTACTTACACCAACGCCGGCCGCCGCTGAGTCACCTACCACCAGTACCTTAAAAGGTATTTTCTTATCTCCGGACTTGGTGTCTGAAAGTTCGCTTTTACGCTCTCGCGCACCAGATGGCTCTGGTAAACGAAGGGTTTTCTTGCGAACCCACATAGCCTGAACAATTATTACGGGCAGAATAACTAGCAAGCCAACATTGAGCGCCAAAACATTGAACCAGATCAACTCACCACCTTCCTTGTATTGATAACATGCTGTTTGTTTTCTCTCACCGGTAAAAAGAAGAAGTGTCATGGCCGCAAATGAAGCAAGCCAAGTTGTAAGCCCGCAAGCCGTTAGCCCAAGTGTAAGCCAAAATATAAATCAAATTACAGGGCCAGCAAATGAAGTAGACCTAACTACAATAGCAAAATACGCAAAGCACGCACCGCGCTATACGTCTTACCCCACTGCGCTTAACTTTGCTCCAGTAAACAATGACATACTTCGTATTGCAAATAAAAACACACAGGCTGAAGCTTTAAGTGTGTACGTGCACATTCCATTTTGTCAGACACTTTGCTACTACTGCGGATGCAATAAAATTGTGACTAGGCACAACAGTAAAGCAGACGACTATCTCGACTACATCGAAAAAGAGCTAATGAGCAAGTCACATCTACTAGCAGAACGACATGCTGTGTCGCTTCATCTAGGCGGCGGCTCTCCTAGTTTTTTAAGTGAGCATCAGCAAGCCACTTTGATGACAATGTTAAAAAAGTTCATTTACTTTGATGCTCAAGCGGAAATAGCCATTGAACTAGACCCGCGAAACGTGGACATTTCCTACTTAAAGCATTTAAGAGAGCTCGGCTATAACCGCTTAAGTTTTGGATTACAGGATACCGATTACCAGGTTCAGCAAACCATAAATCGAGTTCAAAGCACGCTTCACATCGCAGACTTAGTATTTGAGGCACGAAATTTAGGTTTTAGCTCTATTAACTTAGACCTGATCTATGGCCTACCTCATCAAAGCGAAGACACGTTTAGAACCACAATAGCCGCCACGAAAGCCATGTCGCCGGACAGAATATCGCTGTTTAGCTATGCGCATCTGCCAGAACGGTTTGCCGCACAGCGTAAATTCGATGAAAACAGTTTGCCTAATGCAGAGCAAAAAGCAGCGCTCTACAATATCGCAGTAAATGAGTTTAAAAAAGTTGGCTATGACATGATAGGCCTTGACCATTTCGCTAAAAAAGCTGACCCACTAGCGAAGGCAAAAAACGCTGGCCAATTGCATCGCAACTTTCAAGGCTACACTACAAAAGGTGATGCGGATTTAATAGGATTTGGCGTGTCTGCTATTAGCACCGTAGGCAACGCTTTTGCACAAAACCCAAAGCAATTAAAAGACTATTACGAGCAACTTGACAATCACAGACCCGCAGCCGTTATTGGGTTAACCCTCTCTAAGGATGACCTTATTCGAAGAGACGTAATATCGAGCCTTATGTGCAACCTATCGCTGAAAAAAGACGCTATTGAGGGTAGGTACGGCATTACCTTTGACGATTATTTTGCCATCGAGCTTGACGCGCTGCGACCGCTGCAAAAAGATGGTCTTGTGCTGCACATGGACAAAGGCATCGTAGTGCCAGAAAGTGCAAGAATCTTCATTCGTGCCATTTGTGCAACCTTTGATGCTTATGTAGACTCGACTAAAAACATGACCCGCTTTTCTAAAGCAATTTGAAGCGCGCAATTACGAGCATATCCTTAGTTAGTTTTAGGCGACTTGCTGATAGCGAACTGATAACTGCATAGAGTGCTGGTTGATCGTCCTCTCTCTTGCCGTCCTGGCCGATAATACGAAGATTAAGCAACACTCGGCCGCTATTATGATTGTCGAAATGGGTAATATCCTCTATCACACAGTTAAGGGAATTCAATATGCTCGATGTCGGATTTTCAGTCGTTGCTGCCGTGTTCGTATCGATACTGACTTCACTTGCTTTTATCGCTAATCTCACCTGGCCGCCAACAGATAGTGAATTATCAATCTCGTTTTTATCTGCTTGATTAGGTTCACACTCACTGAGCTTTGCGACATTGGACCTTGCTATACTGGACCTTGCGACATTAGTCCTTGCTATACTGGACCTTGCGACATTAGTCCTTGCTATACTGCACCTTGCTGCAATGAGCGATTTTTGGGAGACATACAGCCGCTGCCCGCTAACAATGACTTGATACACCGTATTCTGATTTGGTTCTCCAAAGTCATTGGTGTTTTCATTAAGCAACTCTTTCTCGGGATGGGTAGTCTGTCCTGCGTTTGTGTGAGTACTCTCTTCAGCGTCGCTGCTTGACGTTGCTTCGACAATACATTCAACAACGCCGTTAAGTATGGCCGAGGGAGTATGTATCGCCCCGCCTTGGTACATATTGGGAACAACACTATCTACATTACCTACTGCTTCTATTTTCCCATTACAGATGTAAATCATCTCGTCGCTCAGTAACAAAAGCTCATCAATGTCATGGGAAACCACAAAGCATGTAAGTTTCGATACCGCGCACAATTGACGTAGAAAAGCGTAGATGTGCCGCCTGGTTACAGCATCTATCGCGCTAAGTGATTCGTCGAGCAGCAGAATGTGAGGCCCGTTAACTAGTGCCCTTGCAATAGCCACCCGCTGGGCTTCACCACCAGACAAAGTGGCTATGGGTTTTGACAGTAGGTGCTCGCAGCGACACCCTTTTACCGCCTCATCAATAGAAATAGCATGCTCACTGGCATGACGAGTGGCAAGCTGTAAATTGCCTTCTACATTCACATGGGGGAACAATAAGGGCTGTTGAAATACAATACCCATTTTTGGCGAAACATTGCCCCAATTAGCCTGGGTTAACGCGCCTTTTTCAAAACCTGCTATGCAGCGCAACAAGCTGCTTTTACCCGCACCGGATGGCCCAGTGATGCCGATAAATGACGAGGATGAGCGCAGTTCAACTCGCCCCTCAATTCTGCTGGGAAGCATTACCTCAAACGCCACACTCAAAGCCTAGGCTCCGGGTCTATATTTCTAGTACCATTTGAAGGGCCTGCGCCACCATTAAAGCGATAGAGCAGCGCTAACACAATAAAGGAAAACACAAGTAGTCCAAGGGACATCGCATGGGCACGCTCATATTCTAGTGCTTCAACGTGCTCATAAAGCGCAATGGAAAGTACCTGGGTTTCACCTGGTATGTTACCTCCAATCATAAGTACCACCCCGAATTCACCTACGGTATGAGCAAAACTAAGCCCAAATGCCACCATGATTGGCGCTTTGCAAAGTGGCAGCACAATGCGATAAAAACCTTCTAGCTGTGAAAAACCAAGAGAGCTCGCCACCTCAAGATACCGTTTATCTAGCTGCACGAACCCGCTGTATAAAGGTTGAAGGGCGAAGGGCAGTGAATATACTAACGAACCAAGCACAAGCCCCTGAAAGCTAAAAACCAATGTGCTGCCTGTTAGTGCCAACCACCACTGCCCCAGCGCACTTTGGGGTGAGAAAGCGATGAGCAAGTAAAAGCCAAGCACTGTGGGTGGCAGTACCAGCGGTAATGCCAACACAGAAAGAATGAGTGATTTTACTTTGTGTTGCCAGTTCGCCAAAAACCATGCAAGGGGCATAACTATAATCAACAATAAGACACTGGTGACTAACGCTAGCTTAAACGTGAGTATGACAGTATTTAACATTTCAGCATTCACCATATCGGCATCTACATACCCCATGAATGAGCACCTGTTTTGCCAATGTGATGTTTCCCGCGAACATGAGCATGATTATCACTCAATACAGGTTCATATCCCCAACCTTTTAGTGATGATTGCACTGAGGAAGACAGTAAATACTGTACAAAAAGGCTCGCCGCTTTAATGTGGACTAACGATTCAGTATTTATGACCTCTCCCGCGCTATCTAGCGCGTCAAAAACATTTGGGCTTAATAGAGCGGCGTCGCCGTCGTTTATGGCTAGCGATTGTACTATGGGAGCGTGTAGGCTTTCATCAATAAGAGACCAATGCAGTGTTTTATCAAAGCCAACGTTGTTGTCAGAGCCACCTGTTTTTTCAACGCCAGCTGGTTTATCTGCCCCCCCTTTTTTATCAGCGTCAGCTGATTTATAAAAAATTGTCCCTGCTGTTGGCGCTGATAGGCTATCGGGGCTTTGCATTTCAGTTTCACTGTCACTTTCGGCAATCACCGTCGAGTACGCGACTAACGCACCTCTCACATTGCCAGTGCTCACATACTGATATGCTTGCAGTACATTTTTCCCTTTGACTATCCGCCCTCGAAAGGTATCCCATAATGACATGTTGTGTAAAACCTGCTGTGCGGCCAGCCCATAAGGCGCTAGTTTAGGGTTGGCAATAGCAAATTTACCGCTGGTTTCTGCGATAAAACGTTCAAGCGCCATTTTCGTCTCTGTACTGGCATTGGGTGTAATTAGCGCCAGTCGGCCCCGAGCAAAGGCAGCCACGTTATCGGGATGAATAAGATTGTTCTTCGCTAACATGACAGGCCTTGCAGTGTCTGCAGAGAGAAAAACATCAAAGCTCGCGCCGTGAGAAATTTGCGCGTACAGGGTTCCGCTTGATGACGTAGTGATGGACACGTCGATGCCGGTAATAGCAGTGAAATCGGATGCCATTGTCGCTAGAGGCTTCGCGAAATTTGCCGCAACCGCAATGTTAAGCGGTGGTGATCCAGCAAAATGTTCGTGAAAAACAGTTGAATAATTTTGCACACTTTTAGTTGCCGCCTTTGCAAGGCTTGAGGATAACAAAAGTGCTGTTACCAATAATGTGAGTATCCCCGTTACTGCTCTCAACGCTCAGACATCCACTTTAGCGCAGCAGCGTCATCCGACCCTTTTGCTTCAACCCACGTAGATTTATCACCTTTAAACTCTTTTTTCCATAAGGGAACTGATTGTTTAAGCATGTCCATTAAAAAACATGCTCCATCGAATGCTGCCTGTCTGTGCGCAGCAGCGCAACCTACCCAGACAATTTGCTCGCTATTATAAATACGCCCTACGCGATGCACCGCACCCGCATTAGTCAGTGAAAAACGGTCTACTGCTTTATCGATCAAAGTAGACAGTGCTTTTTCTGTCATACCTGGATAATGCTCTAGCTCAATACCGTCTATATCGCCAGCGCTGTTAAAGTCTCGAACTAAGCCAGTAAATGTTACGATCGCACCCGTAGCCCCTGACGCTGTAGTATTAGTCTCTAATTGCAACTGGGCATACAAGTCGCCTTGGTCGAAGTCTTGTTCCTGTACGTAGACAAACATTGCTAGCCCCCTGTAACGGGAGGAAAGAAAGCAACTTCATCACCCGGGCACAATAAGGTACTGCTGTCACACAACTGCTGGTTTTTCGCCGTTAAAATACTGTCTTTTAATGCAAGAGCCCAATTACTGTCTACTGTTTTTAACTGCATTATTACATCGGCAATCGCGGCCCCATCATCAATATCGATGTTCAAGCTGGGCGTTTTTGAAATTTCACGGGTTTGTGCAAATGTTTTCACCGTTATCTGCATGCTGATCCTATGCTACGTTCATTGATGAGTTCTTTCTTCAAAACTAACGTGATGATCTTAATAAAAATCACCACTTGCTTTATTTTTCACTCGCTTCCTTATTAGTCCAATGGCCCGTTTTTCCGCCTTTCTTTTCAATAACACGCACGCCTTCCATATGCATAGTCGGGTCGATGGCTTTGCACATATCGAACAAGGTGAGTAGCGCCACATTCACACCTGTCAACGCTTCCATTTCCACACCTGTTTTACCGCTTAGCTTGCAGTAACTGGTAGCTCGTATCCGCTTTTCCTCGGGCTGAACCTCAAAATTCACGTCTACTTTTGACAACGCCAGTGGGTGGCAAAGGGGGATCAAATCGCTGCAGCGTTTGGCGCCTTGAATACCGGCAATTCTTGCTACTGCAAATACATCGCCTTTCGCTATTTTTGCTTCGCTTATTTGCTTAATAACACTGTCGCTAACATAGAGAAAGCCTTCTGCAGTGGCTTCTCTTTTTGTTACGCTTTTGTCACTTACATCGACCATATTGGCCTGACCACCCGCATCAATGTGGCTGAATTTGCCTGAAGATTCACTCATGTTGTTTTTCCGCTCAGGGCTGTTCCCGCATTCACAGGTTCACCAAGTGTTTTACAAAGTTACATGGTTTGAAATCCACATCTAACTGGCTAGCAATAATTCGCTCCCACCCAGTTCTACATGCTCCAGTGGAGCCAGGTAAACAAAAAATCACCGTGTTGTTAGCAAAACCAGCAATAGCTCTAGACTGAATGGTAGATGTGCCAATTTCTTCATAGCTTAACTGGCGGAAGAGCTCCCCGAACCCATCTACTTCTTTGTCGAACAATACGCTAATCGCCTCTGGTGTAGAGTCGCGATGGGTAAATCCCGTACCGCCAGTTATGAGTATGCTATGAATGCTACTGTCTGCAATCCATGAGGACACAACGGCTCGCTGGTGGTATATATCGTCTTTTACTAGCTCTCTTGCAGCAAGGTTATGCCCTGCATCAGTTAATGCCTGAGTGAGGTAATCACCAGACTTGTCATTATCAAGAGTACGGGTATCTGAAATAGTAAGTACGGCAATATTAAGCGGCTGGCTAACAGCAGACATATAAATTCCTAATTTGCTATGCGACATCGTGTCTGGTTTTGATAAAGTATGAGCTCTTTTGAAACCAGCATAATTTTTTTGAGTAGACACTTTATAAGGGTGTACACCATAAATTCAATACTTAAGTTGACTTAACCTATGCCTAAAACAGTCCATAGAGGCCTGACTAACGAACAAGCTATGCGCTACAACCGTCATATTGTGCTGCCACGTGTCGACTTAAACGGGCAAGAATCGCTATTAAATGCAAAGGTGCTTATTGTGGGCATGGGCGGTCTTGGTAACGCTGCAGCCATGAATCTCTGTGCAAGCGGTGTTGGTACTATCACCCTCATTGATTTTGACAGCGTAGAATTAACTAACCTTCATCGCCAAACGCTTTTTTCTGAAGCTGATGTTTCAAAAAGTAAAGTACACGCCGCACAACAGTACCTTGTGCAAATGAATACCGACTGTGAAATTCATGCCGTTAATGAGGCGTTTGGCAAAGAACATAGAGGCCTAGTGACTTCCTGTGATGTGGTGCTTGATTGTACCGACAACGCCACAGCAAGAGACCTTATTAACAAGCTATGCTACGCCACGGGTACGCCATTAGTATCAGGCGCTGCTATTCGCTTTGAAGGACAGCTATTTGTTGCCATTCCAGGTAAGAGCCGCTGCTATGGGTGTTTGAGGCAGCTATTTACAGCGCCGGATCTAAGCTGCGTAGAGTCGGGAATATTTTCCCCTGTCGCGAATATTGTGGGTACCTATCAGTCGCTACTTGCTATGCAGGTACTCATGCAATTTGACACTATTCCGGTAAACACCTTAATCACCTTCGACGCTCTAGAGCACGAGTGGCAACGTTGGCAGCTTCCCGATACCACACAATGTGACATTTGCGGACCCGCTCACGCCAAGTAGAGCATAGAAATTGCATTAGCTGCTCATCGAAACACGCTTATAAAAGGATGTTTAATGACAGCAGAATATTTTTTGGTGCTTGGCTTAATTGGAGTGGCATTTTTTGCGGTAGCGGGCGCGTTGCTTGGCTATGAAAAAAATATCAGTGGTTTTGGCGTTGTGGTGGTCGCCACTGTTACCGCACTTGGAGGCGGCACACTACGAGATATTTTGCTGAGCAAGCCTATATTTTGGATTGAAACGCCGGATTATTTATACTCAACCTACGCTGCCATTATTGCTACCGTGATGCTTATCCGCTACTTACCCGCCGTCAACAATTATTACTTTTTGGTGGTAGATGCTATCGGCATGGCAATATTTAATATTATGGGCATAGAAAAAGCACTCATTAGCGGTTCAGGGCTGGTGGTTGCCATCACTATGGGTATTACTACTGGAATATTTGGCAGCTTGATTCGTGATGTTATTTGTCGGGAAGTGCCATCGGTAATGCGAAACGAACCATACGCATCGGCGTGTTTGGCAGGCGGTTTAGTCTATGCCGCCTTATTTAGCCAAGATATAAGCTACATATGGTGTATTTTAGGCTCTCTTGTAACCACCATTTCTCTTAGGTTAGGCTCGTTACATTGGGGGTGGCATATCACCATCTTCAAAAAAAAAGATCGGAAAATGCAGAGCAGTTAAACCGTGTTAAAAACAGTTATTAAACAAGAAATGAACCGAAACGCTAGACGAGATTCTTTCACTACTATGTTTTATTCCGTAACCCGCTTATGATGAAAAAGCCGGTGCTACTAAAAGGGGTAACACCGGCTTGGCTAGCACTTTGGTAACGCTAGAGAAGACTAAGACTTACTTTTATGAAATGCTCTTTCAATTCGGTCGGTGAGGTAAAACTTATGCACCTTACTCGCCCTATCACCACGGGAATTAGCAACTAAATCACTAATGCGATTTAACTCGTAAAGCGCTGCTGCTTTGGCCAAATGATCGTAGTTACTGGCTTTTTCTAAACCACTAATGTTAATCAACTGCTCCACATATTCCGTTTGCAAGTTTCGACGATAACTATTTACATCACGCTTAATATCAGCCTCAAAAATTCCTTTAGTGAGCTCTCCCATCATTTGCTCAAGACTGTACTCGTTGCCATAAAGTGCAGTATCACTCATACGCATTTGAACCGCAGGATGAAGCAAATGGGTAAGCACATTTTTTTGTGCCCCTAACAGCATGTTGTGTGGCTTAGGATCTTCGTTTTTCCCCATATTGTCAAAACCGCGACGCTGACGCTGAATATAGGCAAACAGAGGCTCCATGGTGTCAATAGCATTAGGCGCAAATACAAACTCGTTAAGGGTTTGCATCGCGCGCTGCTGCAGCGCTTTAGGTACCGGGGTAAAAGGCTGTTCATAACCTTCTTGTCCCACAAACGCTCGGTCTACATAGACACCACCTATATAGCGAGAAACAACACTTGCCTGGCGTGCAAACTCACCAAACACGGCGTTTACCCCCACCGCGAGATCGTTATGAGAACGGTTGTCAGCTAGCGTTTTATCTTTAATTTCTGTGGCTGTTGATTTAATAAGACCAAATCGGTCTCGCGCATATTCAACTGCATCGCCCGACATATCAAAGATATTAATTCGTGGGTCGAGATGACGCCCTGGCGCTCGCATGTCATCAGCATCGTTACCGAACGCTAATTCTGGTTCTGCGCTGCGTGACAAAATAGCCTGCAGACGTTCCTCTTCTGCATCAGGATCTGCCAATGCAGTAGAGTAACCATATTCGATTGCCCAGTCATCGTAAGGTCCAGGCTTTTCCGTGTAGAAGTCACCTTGCTCAACACCATCAGGCGCGAAGTTAACAGAAGGATAATCCATTACCGAGCCAGCCAAAATACCTTGTGTAACCGACGCATCATGCGCTTCGTCATGCCCGTGTAACTGAGACGCTTTCATGTTGTGGTTAAGTCCGAGAGTATGACCCACTTCATGCAAAATGAGGTAATGCATGGCCTGCCTAAGCAGCTTGTCTTTCTCTATATCGCCCATGCCTTTTGCCAGTGACGCGTATTGACCAAAGAGCAATCCAGCATTAAGTTCGTGACCTAATGAACAGTATTGGGTAGCATCATCACCTAACCACGAGGGCATTGGCGATGAAAGAGAGGTAGCACCATCAGTAAACATTTCTCCTGCTATCCAACGCCCCTTCATAAAGCTGTATTCCAGCATGATATCAGAGGCAATAATTTGTCCCGTTAATGGGTTGGCAACGCTTGGACCGTAACCGCCAAAAGGGGGTTTTGGCGATGAAGTCCAACGCAGCACGTTGTAGCGAACATCTTCGGCTTTCCAATCTGCATCATCGGGTTGAATACGCACTTCGATGGCATTGCTAATACCGGCCTTCTCAAAGGCAGAATTCCAACTTAATGTTGCATTACGTATAGTGTCACGCCACTCAACAGGAGTTGTATTTTCAATCCACCACACTATCGGCGTAACGGGGTCTGACACTGCTGCGCTCGGGTCTTTCTTTTCTAGGTGCCAACGGTTAATCACATCGCGTCCGATGAAGGTTTGATCTGTGGTTAAATCATCAAACTGCTTACCAAAATAACCAATTCTCGGGTCGTCACGTCGTGATTTAAAATTGTTATCAGGCAGTTCAATAAAAGCATGCTGCAAGCTGATTGTGGTATATCGGGGGTCGGTGATATAATCGCCGCCACGCACTTGAGGTGTATCATTTTCAAACACGTAATCAACCACTATATGCGTATTTGCAGGAAAATTATCGATGGACGCAATCTTGGTTTTGTCATCACTAAGCTTACCCAGTTTAAAGCGTTTCTTCTCTTCTTCTGGTTTTGCCGCTGGCATAGGCGCTATACGATGAAGCTTTTCATTTTTCACCACATCTTCTAGCTTTATGGCTATACGGCCATCCTCCTCACTCACAATTTTAGTGGATACCAGCACGGCCTCACTTGTATTGGCATTGGCGGCTTTGCTAATAGCGTTGTTAGGGTCGAAATAATAGCGAGGTGTCATTGCCACTATTTCAATGCGATCAAACACTCTGCGCATTTCAATGAGCCGGTGCTGGCGAAAGCCCCCGCGAAAATGCCCTGCATCCACCACGCCTTCAACAGTATTGGCGAAATATAAGAATGGTTTATTAAGTTTAGTGTCGTCAATAATCAACAAGGCGGTACCATCTTCCCTGTTTTGATAAATGGGCAAGTAGCCGTCATAGGCAATTTTATCCTCTAGTGTTTGAGTCAGAGTTTGCTCTTTTTTCGCCTCTACTTTGGTTTCTTGTTTACTTTCTGACATGCCATCTTTATTGTCGTCTTGAGCATAAACATTGAGGCTTAGTGAGGACGAGCTCAACAAGCCGACGATCAGCGCCTGTTTTATTTTAGTGAATTTCATAGAGTTTCCTGTCTAGCTATTTTCTTTCGTTTTTGTGTAGGCCTTTTACGCCATTTTTTGATTTTATATTCTGGTTATCTATTGTGGAACATAGTGAAACAGTTGTTTTGTAAACCATCGTATTTTTTGGCACTTTACCGTTGCAAGTGTCGCAGAATGTGCAAACAGAACCCGACTACGCACGGAGAGTGCTGATAAAATCGATTTTCCTGCTGACTTTCAACGCCTTTTATGCCATGCGACTGCTTCATACCATGCCACTTTATGTTATGTTATAACATTATTTGATCATATATTGAGGTCTCTTTTGAAATCTTCAGCAACGCGTCCGGCCGCTAAGTACAGTTTAATTGCAGCGCTACTGGTCTTTGTAAGCGCATTTAACCTTGCCTATAACCTCGCCTCGGCTGCCAATTATGAGGAGATTGACTGGGTTGCGCTGATACCCGAGGAGGACTTAAGTGCGCTTTTAAATCGGCCAGAGTTTTTGAACGATATTGCCGATGGATCTGCTGCTGACTCTATTGATAACTTCATCTCGCAGCAGCAGGAAGATGAACACGCAAAACGATACCAGCAAGCCCTGATGTCGACGCGTGTTATAGATACATTTGATGGCAAAGCTATCCGCATCCCTGGGTTTGTTGTGCCGTTACAACAAAACGAAGAGCAAAAAGCCACGGCTTTTTTTGTCGTCCCGTATTTTGGTGCTTGCTTACACATGCCTCCACCACCGCCAAATCAAGTTTTATATGTTGAATATAAAGAGGGGATTGCAGTAGAAAACTTGCATGCCCCTTATTGGTTTGAGGGCACGATAAAAATCGACAATCATGAGGGCATTCTAGGGACATCTGCCTATTCATTAGTGTTGGATGGCTTCGCGCTTTACGAGGAGTAATCAAGATGACATGGCGAGCGATGGCATAAACAACGAACAACAAAGTGCTTTCCATATAGAAAGCAAGTTTCGTTAATTATGCCTCGTGTTTAATTACCAAGAACCATACATAGGGTTTGGCAAAATAAAGACCTCAGTACCTACCCGAGGCATTAGCGAATCCACATTGGCCGAGTCTTGCGTCACACCGCCAACATCTTCAATATTGTCGCCTATTTGCATAATAATAATGTGTGGCGCGCGCCAGGTTGAAGGTGTGTCTTTGGCAGCATTTGAACAGGTTATCTTCCCTTGGATAAGCTGCATTCTTCGCAAGTCTTTATCATTAATGATGCCTTTCTGACCCACTGCATTTTTATCTTCAGCGGTGCGCCCAATAACGCAAGTATTGCTTATGGTAAGTGGCAGATCTTGCGCCAAAAGATTATTCCACGTGTGGTTATCAAGCTCCTTATCGCGATTTGTAATAAGCGCTACTTTGCCATTTCGAGCAACAACTTCACTGATAAAGGCGGCTACACCAGGCACTAGTGTGGCTTCTTCACGCTTCACCCAATCAGCCCAGCTTTTTGATGAGTAGCCTAGACCAATGCTTTCGCGCTCTTTTTGGTAGGCGCTGTTGTCTAATAGGGTTTCATCAACATCCATTACTACAACGTTGCCATCGGCAAAACGCGCAGGCAGTGCAGCAATGGCCTGGTTATACACAAAGCTTGAAAGAATCGGGTACTCTTTGCTGCTGGTTTGATAAATCACGGCGTTTGAAAGCGTTCGTGCTTTTTCACCAGCAAGCGGCGTCGAGGGTGTTGAAGAGCAAGCGGCAATGGCTGATAGTGCTGCACAGAT
The DNA here is from genome assembly GCF_048987005.1 of Alteromonas ulvae. Classification (GTDB taxonomy): domain Bacteria; phylum Pseudomonadota; class Gammaproteobacteria; order Enterobacterales; family Alteromonadaceae; genus Alteromonas. The sequence continues at coordinate 2,588,994 of NZ_CP185261.1, forward strand.
GCATACTACTTTGCCGATACCAGAGAGTCGGTTAAGAGATAACAAAATTATTTTCCTTTTATTGTGTCGCTTTCTGCCTGCGGTTTATTGACATCATATTTATGTCTTACTTTATCGGCGCACTGAGCCCGACATATCAGCAATGGCCTCATGGTCAAGCAGACTTTATTGATGTTCTACTTTTGCACAAAATAGATAGCTTGGTAATAGGTTCTTAACGCAACATGCAGTCGCCTTACCGAAGCTTCAACAACCATGAAGTTTTGAATATTGTGCTTTGCAAACGCGTATTTATCTTCCCGCTTAACTGTTGTTTGAGGCCTGGCAACCAGTTTGCTTTCCACCGAGTCGATAATTAGCAATGTGCGCGCCCACGATAATAAAGGAGGCCATTACAGAAATTAGCACCTCTCCATATTCCCCAAGCACCTCGTGCCCCAACCCCATCCATTCAATGATCAGCGGAGTGCTTAACAGCACTAGACCAAAAGCGCCTGCTAATACCACCCTCTTATTTTTGTGGTATACGTAGCCAAAGAAAAGTGCAAAAGCACCAATGGGTAAAACGAAAAAAAGTAAAACATGGTGAAAAATTTCGTCATTAAATATTGAAACACTGACAAACGTTGGTAGTGTAATCAATAAGATGGGTGTGAGTAAACAATGTATTATGCAAAGCGATGAAAGCAGCATAGCGAGCTTGTCTAATATGAACTGTACTTTTGGCATTGTGCTACTTACTTGAGATATTGAATTCATCATGTTTCCAAATATTAATACAGCGTAAGCTCAATCACTGAAACCTTCGCCTTTGGGAGTAAAAATCTAGTTAACTGCTTATCTGTAATGTTGGCTGTTTTGGCGTTATATCCTGTGCACCTTGTCCTCTACTGGTTACCCAGATAGCATTAATGTGCCGCAAACTTGGCCAATGGGTAAACCCTGTCATTTCAATACTCTTTAGTGGGCCATGACAACTAAGCAAATAGGCTACGCGAAAGTCAGTGTGACTGTTGCGATGGGCGTCGCGGTTATATTCACTTTCATACTCATCATGGGCAACGCCTACCTTCCATGGAATTTCAAGCGTGGTATCGAGTAATTCGCATACACTACTAAGCGTGAAGATATCGTTAAAACGAAGAAAGGTGTCTTGCGTATTCTCGTAGCGCCTTATTTCATCATCAGTTGTCGGCGTGTGTTCAAAACCCAGCACATCAGCAGCGGGCAACTGCAGTACAAGCTGCCAGTCATTTCCAGCCTGTAAAATTTGCAGCTTTCCTTCGCCGTGGATATGAGGTGCTGCATGAGCCGAGCTGACACCTATTGCAATCAAACTCATTCCGACAAAAGTTCTCACCTTCAGAAAAACTGAAGAGGCGCATAGCGTTTTTTTGGATTTTCTTCTTCTAAAAGCAATAGCGTTCATTTTAACCCTTCACCAACCAATTTGTTACAGTATAACATAACATTCTTAAAGTATGGATAGGGTTTTACAATCGCCAAAATAAGAGGTTGAGAATAATCCCCTATTGAGAGGGACAGGATGCCCTATGAAATCAGCGGCTGCTCGCAAGGGCCAAAAAAGCGCCGGTAATCACATAAACACTATCGGCGCGCTTTTAGCTGTGTATGCTCAGTAGAAGCTTACGAATTTATGAGAGGAATTCACCCGCATCGCTGATCTCCGTATTCAGCTGTTCAGCATCACAGAGTTGATCGTATAGTTCATCGATGGGCTCAGCAGCGATAAGCCCCACGATACTGCCTAGTACAAAACCTCTGTGCACATTGTCTCCGCCCACGTTAGTATTAGCAAGCAGCGCTTTTTTACTGTCATCAATATAACGATAAGCGAAATAAAGAATGCTGGGCCATGCACCTGAAATATAGCACGCTGGAGAATACGTGTGCCCCACCACTTCCATGTCACTTTTTTTCTTCGCAACTAAATTAGGTAATGACAAACCCATTGACCGCGTAGCAACATCTTCGAGTATGGCATTCGCTGATTCGCCTTCTTGGCGCAACAGTCGAAACAATAACTCAACATAATAATCGCACACCATGGCTAAATCATCACTAGGGTGAGTGAGCATTAAGTGCTCTCTGCATACTTTTTGTGCAGCGCTTAATTCCTCGCCACGTAAGGCCGAACTAAGTGCCAGCGGCGCAATAGTGACAAACCCACCTATTGACGCAGTATCATGGGTTATAGCACCGCATTGATGAGCAGGCTTTCCAGCCTCTAAATTAGCAAAAAAACCGCGATGATAAGACTCAGCGTAGGTGTCAGGGTGTTGCGGCTCACTGGCGGTTAGCATTTTTATATATTCATCTAAAAATTCATCGCGCTGATAGCCCTTTGATAAACATCTCAGCATCACTCTGGCGCAATGCGCATTTAACGTATTCTCACCGGCTTTCATGCCTTGATGATAATGTTGATTTGCGCCCGTCCAATATTGTCGTTTACCCTTCAAAATGACATCGCCAACGATTTCTTTTTTGGCCTGACTTGACGCCCTTGCCCTGCCCCCTTCTCTGGTAGAGTGAAGCGACATAATTGACGACGGATGATACGCAGGTGCATCTTCAAACTTTGAAATACTACCATTAAACGCTTTGAAGATATCACCCGGGTTGTAATACCAATGAACCGGCATGGCCAAGGCATCACCGATAAACGCATTTTTCAATGCAGCCTCGAAACGTTTCTCGAAGATATTCTTAGAGGCAGAAGAAGTATTTCCCTCATGCTGTTGTGAAGAGATTTCTGACGGTATAGCCAATGCTTTGTCTCCTTATCTAACCCTATTTGTCTTTACTGATCTATTAGCAAAGCACACTGAAAAATTCACGTACTTCTCACTCTTTATACCCTTGGCGCGATAACGACGAGCAATATCGTAACCAGACGCGATGAAGTGCTGTTTGGTAAAGTAAGGTTTGAGAGAAGTGTTTAAATAAAGATGTATACGCAAAGTGTGGCAAGAATGATCGTATCGGAAGGATTTGAGTTTAGGGGCGATATAAGCATTAAGATGATTGAAACTATCTGGCTCGTAATAGGCAATTACTGACCACCTTCTCGTGCTAGCGACACATTATTTGACCAATAAATAAGCAAACGGTACAAAGTGTCTGGCATGTAAACGCCACATGCCTTATCTTGAGCAATACGCGCTTGTAGCTCAGTTGGATAGAGCAACTGGCTTCGAACCAGTTGGTCGGGAGTTCGAATCTCTCCAAGCGCGCCATTTTTTCTTTATTGCTGCTTTATAAACACTTGGTACCATACACTTGTGCTGAGATTGGAATACACAACCTACTTAGCCACACAAGATGGTGACAATAACGCAACGTTGCAGCGACCAGCTTTGAAGTGGTTATTTGCTGCCATCGTGTTACAAAGCAGAACCCACGAATAGAATGTAAAGCATTGGATCAGGTGCTTCAATAAAATACAACGAACCTCCAAAAGTATTCACAACGGAGGCTCGCACTCAGTTTACCAGAGGCTAAATACTATTTACCCTTTCTTACCGGCAGCACAATCTGCGACGGATACTTGTCTGAATAGTAAATTGCGTTATGGGCAACCACGCCTTCGGTTTCATCTACGTTGTTGCCACCTGTGTTAAGATTTCGCATATACTGAGGAAACTTACTTGATGATATTTCAACACGAATTCGATGACCGGCTTTAAATTCATAGCTGGTAGACATGGCTGTGGGTGTTAGCTCATACACTTCGCCACTTTTCATAAAGACTTCTTTGTTAAACCCTTCACGATAACGGGCGCGCAAAATAGTATCATCCACGTTGTAGGCTCTGCCATCGGGGTATACGTCAACCAGTTTAACGGTAAAATCAGTATCTTTCGCATCTGATGAAACAAACAGTTTGGCACGGATAAACCCAGTAACATCCATTGGTTTATCAAGAACGTCTGAGGTGTACACCAGCACATCGGCCCTTGCTTCGATACCGCGTTGATCAAAACTCCCCCCTAATGACGCACCACTATTGCAGCATACGCCACCTCCTAGTGACGGTACAGGGTTCATGGGGTCGTAAGTAAAGCTGTCTTTGCCTGCTTCATCTGGAGTAAACGAAAGCGTACCATTGCCAAAAATACTATTAGCTGGACCTTCACTGCCAAGGTAGAGCGTGGTCATTTCAGTATCTTTGGGCGGCCAAGTATCAGCGTCCTCCCACTGATTACGCCCCATAGTGTAAAATTTTACACGCGGCGTGTCTTTGATAAAACCGTTGTCTTCGCCTTTCACATAATGGTCGAAAAATTCAAAAATTGTCTGCCAGTAATCATGATAAGCATTGCCCACATTAAGCTCGCCTGCAATGTAATCGGTATGTTGCGGCGTGCGATAAAACGCGCAATGTAGGGTAGGAGCAACCATCATATATTGGCCATCGCGAACACGCTTGCTGCTACCGTTTTCTCTTACGTGGTTATATAGCGCCAGATTGGGGCCCTGACTTACATCAAACCAGCTATTGAACCAGTAGGCGGGCACGCTAAACGGCTCGTTGTCGTGATACAAACCGCCTTTAAACCAGTCTGGATCATTGGGTTTTCTTGCGAGAAGCGCCGCGCCAGGGCCGTCATTTCCACCAGACGTGTTAAGCCAATCGGTAGCCGGTAGTGTACGAAGGTGTTTGGCCCAATCCACCTTCGGCATATCCGCAGCAAGGTCATAAGCTTTACGCAACATCTGACGTTGCTGTTGGGTTAGAGCCTTGGGAAACTGTGGCCGAATATTTTGTTGTACACTGTGCAACCATACGGTGAACAGTGTTTGATGCACGCCGCCTTTGTACCAATTACCCTGCTCATAGTATTCCCCTACCCTGCCTATACCTGCACCAGATGCCATCGGAACCATCGCTTTGTGAGCAGGATGATTTTGGGCCGCTAAAGCGAGTTGCCATTCTGCTGTAGAGGAACACCCCCATGTAGCTACCTTACCATCAGACCAAGGTTGGTCAGCTATCCAGCTTAGTGAGTCGTAGCCATCGGTGCGAGGTTTTCCAAGGATTTCCCATTCACCTTCAGAATAAAAACGACCGCGTTCATTTTGCATGACCACCGCATAGCCACGTTCAAGTGCTTCGTTGGCGAAGGTGAGCGAAACGCCTTTTATCTGATTAAAGTTATAAGGCGTTTTTACCATTATGGTTGGGAACGGGCCTTCCCCCTTTGGCTTATATACATCGGTTGCAAGGCGAACACCATCGCGCATGGGAACCATTAACATGGTATCTGCATTGGAAATCGCTTTGAATTTAGCCAGTTCCTGTTTTTCGTCGGCGTAAACATGGCCAGACAATAACGCAAGACTAACCGCAAAACCTTTTAATCTATGGGACAAATAGGGCATCGTTTTCTTCTTTTAAACGTTGGGTTATTAGACCTTGTTAGAATATGTGTATACGACAAATAACCACAGGCCATGCCGCTATTTGTTAATATAAGGTTAAACCAAAATAAATGCAGCAACCAGATTTGCAAGGTGAGGCAACAAAAAAACACTACCAAACCGCGACAGACTAAAGCTCAAAGTAATTAGTGAAGCATTTAAACAGCTGGGTACCGCTTAGTACTGAGGCTGAAGGAAAGTTCAGCATAGGAATAAGATCGCACGGAGCGTGCAACATTCTGCTACCTTGGCTGTTGTCTAACTCATCAATGTCGAGTATTTGTGCTAACGGCTCTCCCTTTTGCACTTTTTGCCCCGGTTTGGCAATGTACTCCACCATGCCGCCAAAATCAGAATATAAGGTTTTATAGTCTCGCAGATACACACCTAATCTCGTCATTTCAGCGGGTGTGAAATCACTATCCACCAATACGCCTTTGCCATTGAGGTAACTCAATATACTGTGGGCATCCACACTGCCCTCGCCAAAGTTAATCACTTCTTGGCTTCCCATCTCAAGAGTAAATGCTTCTACGTTACACTGTATGTTTCGCCCTAGATTTTGCTTAACAGAGTCTTGTAGTGTCCACCAAGGGCAAAACGTCGCTTCATCAAGTGCACCGGCAAACTCGTTTGGAATAAAAATATTGTGAGGAATGTTGAAGAGCAACGCACTGTCTTTCGCGTATTCAGGAATATAGATATGCCGCGTTGACACCGGCCCGTTGTGTAAATCGAGTACGAAGTCTGCATTTACCGCAATTTGCTGCAGCTTTAAGTTAAGTTGTTGAGCTAGTCCAAGCCCCCAGGGTTCTGCCAGCTTCTTCCCGATGGACGCTAATAAGTGAGCCCGAAAACGCTGTTTAATCACATCAACAGGCTCTTCAGGGGTAACGGTTTTCGCAAACTGCTCTACTGCAGCTTGGTCGTAAAAATAGCCGCGATTCCAATTAGTACCGTTGACAGGATCAAACCGGCCCAGTGTGTACTCACCCGACTTAATGTTAGTGCCCACAGGGTTGCAGTTGGGGACTAAAATAATCTTTCCTCTAATATCGGTGTTTTTCAATTCCTTTATCAAATGATAAATAACCACATTACCCTGAACTTCAGCGCCATGTATAGAAGACTGAATGTAAACAGTAGGCCCAGATTTGCTGCCAGAAAAAGTATACACAGGCACATTCAAGTTACGGCCTGATGCGTTTTGAGCAACAACTAAATATTCTTTTTTTAACTGCGTATTATTAGCGGACATATTCACTCTGACATCGTTAAGTTTTTGGAGCACTGTAAGTACCTTTTTTCTTCGTTATGCAACTTAACACAAATAGAACGATGGTATTAGAGTAAGAGTGGCTGAGAGAGGCTTATACATTATTTAGTACATAGCGTTAATATTTCTTATACTCTTAATTCACTATTGATAAATATTGAAGACGACGGTCTAGGTATTCCGAAAGACAAACGTGAAAAATGGTTAGAAAAAGATACACGTTTAGACAGCTGTAAAGAAGGTCAAGGTATAGGCATGGCTGTGGTCGCAGATTTAGTCAACGCATATCAAAGCCAACTCGAAATAAAGCATTCGAGCGCAGATTAGTTCAGGCCATGGCGAGTCAACATCACCAAGAAATATTCGATTTAGCTGCCGATTTAGAACAAACCAAAGATTCAAAGTTTAACTCGTACAAAGAACGCCAATTCAATGTCAACTATGCTGCAAGTGACAACCATGAGACTGAAACTATTGTCAATATTCTTGGCGGTTCAGGTCGTAGCGGTCAATGGACAGTGCCCAGAGAGATTAATATCATTACCATTTTTGGTGGCGCCGATATCGACTTTACCGATGCTATATTCACCACACCTAATGTCACCATTAAAATTTTATGTTTGTTTGGTGGCGATAATATTTATGTGCCAGAGAATATCAATGTGGTATCAAAAGCCTTTTGTATTCTAGGTGGAATAAATAATAAGGCCCCCTCTATAGCTTCTCGTCAAGCCCCTACTCTAACCATTGAAGGTCTTGTGTTATTTGGCGGTTTGGATATCAAAATAAAACGCACTATGAAAGAAAAATTTGTCGCTTTCGCCAATCAGATGAAAACCATGTTCAATGACAAAATGTAAGAGTGTCGATTAAATATTGGCGTTTAGTCTATTAAGCGATTATCCGGCCTGAAATAATGCCAAACTGGTTGACTTGTCTACAGCGCCAAATTTAAACACGATTTAGCACTATAGCAGGGCATGTTCTGGTGACGGGGTATTCGCACCAAACAGCGGAATAATAAGGGCTTAACCGAAGTGCCTGTTATCGTCGTTTAAAAAAGTACAATTTAAACGGCTAATTTTCTGGTTTGGAGACTGTTTCCTCAGTAGGTACACATAACTTGCCCGTAATCACAAAAAGTAAAGCAGTTTGAAGTTCTAATAAATATAATTGCTTGTCTCCTATTACAAAATAAGTCCATATAGCGCTTAAGAGGTAGATTCCAGAGGCGATGTTAAAACCAATACTCGCGTATTTCCTGTTCATTTTGCTTCTCTCCAAAAAAGGGGCATTTCGCCCCTAGATACTGCATTTACCAGTGATTTCTGTTTGTATTTCCATACTGCGCATAAATGGCATCATCTGCGTTTGAAACTTGAGCGAAAAATGCGCCTAAGTCGTAAAAAAAACCAGCACCAGATACTGATTCTACTTGGGTTGCGTTTAGTTCAATCATTTTAACCTCCTTATTGTTGAGTGTTATTTTCTGTGGTCTGAATAACCTTGATAGAAATCGTATGCCGCATCTGCAACAGCTATGGCGATTGCAATTTGGCCCCAATAGCCGCCAGAAATGCTTCTCAGCTCTTCTAGTTTGATTTCGTCCATAAATCATTTTCCTTTTATTTACGACCCAAATTGGTCGAGAACAATAGTTACAGTATATTTCGCTTGATTAAACTGCCCCATGTAACTGTTTTTATGCTCAGTTGATTTAAACAGCACTTTTCAGTGAGACCACCTGTAATGAGATACGCCACCCAACACAAAATACTGCTTGTGTCTTAGACGGTAATACTTATCTTCTGTTTTCTATGACTGGTCATCGAAGGGCTTGGTGAGCACTTCGGTATGAAAGCCCATATCGGCGTGGATGCCAAAAGCGGCCTGACGCATACATTAGTAACCACTGCCACCCACGAACATGACCTGAATTAAATGAAAAAAACTACACGGCGATGAGGAATTCGTTTCCTGCGATGCCGGTTATCAGGGGGCAGAGAAGCGAGAAGAGCAGAAAGATGCAAGTGCAGAATGGCTGATTTCCGAGCGACCCGATGATCTGACAGTAGAAAGTCTCGCTCCTGACCTATAATGCAGGACTTATTGGAAGTTTCCCTAAGGCATCTGCAAAGGCTAATTAACATCCTAAATAAAACCTTTGCAGAGCCTTCACATCACTCAAAATTTAAATTGGCGAGCCAGGTGGTAACGGCATCACGTCAAACGCCGCAGGCCATGTTCCACTGGCAAAGTAAGTATCAAAATATCCATTTAATATTTCGTACCTATCGTCATCGGCTTCATCTTCTAACCACTCGTTAAACTCTAACAACGCTTCATCGGCCGCAAGTTTTACTTCAGGTGCCAATTTGTCGTTAGTCACAGCCGCCATGATGGCGTTAAGCGCAACTAACTGAAGACGTTTTGAGATAGCACTCGTGTCTTTATTTTTATACCAATGTACGTTCAGAATTTGTTTAATCAGAAGATTAACGTCTACCTTTTTGCGTCTATCTTTACTGCTTGTTACTTGCCACTGAAGGCGATTTAAGCGCTCTGGGTGCAACAATAACGACAGTGAGAAGTTCGCCGCAGAGGCCGCAGCAGATGCAGGGTCGAGCATTAATCCCATTTTACCCTTGAATTGTTCACGAGTAATATCATCGCCGTAGGCGGTGGGAGGAATTAACGACAGCACACTTTCAGGCATGCTGAGGTAGTCAGCCGTCGACGCTTTAATTAACTGCTGCATTGCACGCTGCTGCACCGCGGGTGCCACAAACTGTTGGCCTTGTGGGGTAACATAATCGCCTTTGCGCTCGTATTCGTAGTGCAAACCACCTACCTGTTTTGCCACCGCTTCAAGCTGATAGCGATGAAGCAAGAAAATGGGCACTAAGCTGTCTTCTAGTGACGAAAGGCTGGCATTGGGCGCTAGCGTATTCATACCGAGGTTGTTAAGCGCCACATCCCGTACCTTCGAAATTTCATCAAAAGCGTCTAATGGATCTGAACCATTCTCCCACATATGCCCGTTTGCAGAGCCGTGTTTGGAACTTCGCGTATCTGAATCCGACTTAAAGGCAAGACCAGCATTTCTCGCTTTAACAATAATCTTGGCAAGCGCTTCAGTTTCTTCGTCTTGGTTTGCAAATGTCGCATAACCATAGGTGACGGCATGTTTGTCCCAATCTCCTATTCCTTTGTCATACGCGTTTTCTAAGCTGATCACCCCGTCTTTTAATGTAATTTGAGGGTGCGGATAATCCATCACCGAAGCACGATTGTTTTCGCTGGCCGCAAAGTTGTGCGCAATACCCAGCGTATGGCCAACTTCATGGGCAGAAAGTTGTTTTATTCTGTCTAGGGCCATTTCTTGCTGTGCGCTAGTATCCGCCGTATTGTCTACACTTCCATCAGAAAATGGGCTGGTGAGGCCAAGGGCGATTAAATAGTCTTGGCGCACGCGCAGTGAACCTAGCGTTACGTGGCCTTTTATTATCTCTCCCGTTCTTGGGTCTACCACAGAAGAGCCGTAAGACCACCCTCGCGTTGCTCTGTGAACCCAGTTAATAACGTTGTAACGCACGTCCATAGGATCGGCGCCCTCAGGCAACACTTTCACCTGAAACGCGTCTTTGAAACCTGCTGCTTCAAACGCTTGATTCCACCAGCTAGCGCCCTCTTTAAGCGACGACATTACTGGCTCAGGAATACCTGGGTCTAAATAATAAATAATAGGCTCTACCGCTTCGCTCATTGCAGCGTGAGGCGTCTTTTTCTCTAGCCGATGGCGAGTAATAAAGCGCTGCTCTGTCGACTCAGTAATAGCCGTAGAGTAATCGTAATAATTGAATTTCCAGTAGCCCGAGTACGGATGATACACACGGGGTGTATAGCCCGGCTCTGGCAACGCAACAAAGGAATGGTGCAAGTGCACGCTTAAGCTTTCTGCATCAGGCGTGACTTCTTGTACATAGTCACCCGGTTTGCTTCCGCTAAAGGTTACCAAGGCTTCAAGCTCAGTGTTTTTCTCAAACCCTTTCGTACGCGGTAGGTACACGCCACTGCGCATTTTATCTACCTTAAAACTGCCTTGCTGGCTGCCAGACAAACGATTACCAATCCCATGAACATCACTCAGTAAATAATCCGTGTAGTCAACCAGGTTCGCGCTGTCGCTTTTTGCAACAATACCAAAGCCTGCAATAACCGAGTCGGCAAAGGCTTCATCAATACTTTGCTTTTCTGCCAAAGATCCATGGTCTGCTCTAAACTTAGTGTTGTGCTGTATTAACAATAGCTTGTTGCCGAAACGCTCGAAGGAAATTAAACGAGTTCTACCAAGCTGCCCCCTATCTAGGCCAATATCATTTGAGCCCACGCCGTAGGGAAGGCTACTTTGAAATAGATACTGCTCATCAGATGCGGGTACTTCCAAAAACACCTTATCGGCAGAGTCATCATAATACATAGGGATCAGGCCGCTTTTCTTCGTCATGCCATGAGTAAACTCACTGATGCTTGGCACTGCGGCTAAGGCAAGAGAAGATGACGTGATAAATAGCGCAAACAACACGGTGATGAAATGGCTAGTGGCACGTAGGTACTGTATGTACCTACCAATCAAGGTAGAACGCTGCATTCGTTAATTCCTTCTGCGTACATGCGAAACAGTGAAGTGTGAATTGTTACAGTTAGCCTACCCCAAGTGACTGTATTTGCCTATGATTGCGGCAGTAAAAAATACATCAACAGAAAATACTTGAATAGTTATCGTGAGTATTTCCTAATGTGTACCCGCTTGCATTGTTTTTTTGTCTATCAATATTGAGGTTGGCTATTTTGAAGTTTACGTCTCGCGCTACTGAAATCTCTGAGTTCTTGGCCATGGCCTATGGTGAAAAAGCATCGGCGCTTGTTAAAAGCGGCTTTGATGTTGTTCGCCTAAATCTCGGAGAACCTGACTTTGGTGCCCCAGACCCTGTAATAACAGCGATGAAAAACTCGTTAGATTCACCAAACTACCCTTACACATCGGCGCTGGGCACACCTGAACTGCGCGAGGCCATTGCAGGCTTTTACGAGCAAAAACACGATGTAAAAATTCCCTCATCACGCATTGTGGTTACCGCCGGAGCAAGTGCGGCGCTTTTGTTAGCCAGTGCTGCACTGGTAGAGCCTGGCGACAATGTGATTCTAGGCGACCCTTCATACCCGTGTAACCGCCGCTTTTTAAATGCCTTTGGTGCGGATGTCACTCTGGTTCCCACCGCTAGTGAACATAACTTTCAGCTTACTGCTGGAGATGTTGAAAAGCACTGGAAGCCCAATACGAGAGGCGTACTTATTGCAACCCCAGCAAACCCAACGGGCACAGTGATTGATACCGCTGAATTGTTGGCTATTGGTAAAATCTGTAAACAGCATGGTGGCTTTTTAATTGTCGATGAAATTTATTTAGATTTGCTATTAGATGCGTCGGTACAAAGAGAAAGTGCGGCGCTGGAAGAAAATGTGTTTGCAGCAAGAGATGAAACTGCGCCCACGGCAACAACCGCACTCGCCAATACGCTTTTACACGATAATATTATTGTGATTAATAGCTTTTCCAAATACTTCGGCATGACCGGCTGGCGTTTAGGCTGGTGTGTAGTACCTGAGGAAATGACAAGCGTTGTTGAGCGGTTAGCACAAAATCTCTTTATATGCCCTTCTACCCTTTCTCAAAAAGCAGCGCTTGCTTGCTTCACCCCGCAAGCCCGTAGCCAATGTGAGGAAAATAGGCAATTACTGATTAAACGGGCCACGCTTGTCTTTTCTGCATTGGATACGATGGGGCTACCTGTTGATGCAAAGCCCAACGGCGCTTTTTACGCGTATATCAATATTCAAAAAACCGGGCTTTCAGCCATCGAGTTTTGTGACACGTTTTTGGAAAAATACTATGTGGCGCTTACTCCAGGAAACGACTTTGGTGAACATAATGCCGATAATTACGTTCGTTTGTCATTTGCCACTAACGAGAGTGATTTGAAAAAAGGGCTGAAAAGACTATCTCAATTTGTGAATGAATTAGTAGGCTAATGGTTTCATGAATACACCAATATTATGCAAAAAAATAATAGCGAGCCCGCGAGATAGGTATATTTACCTAATTCGAGATTAGCGAAAACTAATTGGGCTAACATAAGACTAGCTATCGCAATAGTGGTTTTCACAAGAATGCTAACGTAAAAGAACGCATAAAAACGTAAATTAAAGACAGGATGCAAGTATGAGTATTGAACGAAATTTAGATGTGGTGATTTTCGGTGCCACCGGCTTCACAGGAAAATTAGTTGCAGAATACTTTCAATCGCAGTACGGCAACGACAGCAGCGTTAAATGGGCAATAGCAGGCCGAAACGAGCAAAAGCTTAACGATGTAAAACAAGAGCTAGGTATCAGTGACGCTGTTGAAATGATTGTTGCTGACGGCGATGACGACAGCGCGCTAGATACACTGACCAAACGAACTCATGTTGTACTGACTACCGTAGGCCCTTATCAAATTTACGGTGAAAAACTGCTTTCTGCTTGCGTCGACAACGGCACTGGGTATACCGATTTATGTGGTGAACCTGCGTGGATGCATCAAATGATCAATAAGTACAATGACAAAGCCAAAGAGACGGGTGCAAACATTGTCTTTTCGTGCGGCTTCGACTCTGTGCCTTTCGACTTAGGAGTGCACTATCTGCAACAACACGCAAAAAAACAAACTGGCGATGCCATTGAATACGTTAAAGGTCGCGTACGCAAAATGCAGGGAACGTTTTCTGGCGGTACCGCAGCGAGCCTAAAGGCCACAATGGTAGCGGCGAAGAAAGACAAGTCGATAATGGCGGCGTTAATTAATCCGTTTTCACTGGCAGATACAAACGTAGCGACAGAACAGCCAAACGGCAACAAGCCCTATTTTGATGAGCAGTTAGGAACATGGGTTGCCCCTTTCATTATGGCTGCCATTAATACTAAAAACGTGCATCGCGCTAATTACCTAAGTAACTATGCCTATGGCAAAGCGTTCAAATATGATGAAATGCTAATGACCGGCCCTGGTGAAAAAGGTGAAGCCATGGCAAAGCATGTGGCTAATGATAAATCGTTAGCCAGTGATGATGGCCCTAAGCCCGGCGAAGGACCGAGTAAAGAAGAGCGCGAAAATGGGTTTTATGACGTCATGTTTGTTGGCAATGCGACAAATGGCGATATGCTGGCCGTATCAGTAAAAGGTGACAAAGACCCGGGCTACGGCTCTACCAGTAAGATGATTGCAGAATCTGCACTGTGCCTTTGCAAAGACGTCAGTTTATCTGGCGGTTTTTACACGCCTGCATCTGCGCTAGGCGATAGCTTAATTAGCAGATTAGAGGCCAATGCTGGCCTTACGTTTTCCATAGAAAAATAAGTTTGAGAAAATAGGTTTGAGAAAGTAAGCGTAAGAAAATAAACCTGCAAATTTGGCGAACTGGTTTTATTACCTCAGCGCACACTCCGCTTTGAGAACCAGTTTTGACAATTAGGTGAATAATAACGAACCCGTGAAAAGGCACTTTCCTTTTCACGGGTTTATTTTTTGTCAATGCTGGGGGCAGTTATAACGTGGAGTTATAACGTGGAGTCATAACATGGAGCTATATCGTCGAGCTATAAAGTCGAGTCATAACGATGCTTTCATAGCGAAGAATTCATACCAGAGAATTCCTACTAGCTTCACCAAGCATCTTTCGCCTTAGCGTTGCCTTTTGTAATGACAATGCGCGGTGCATCCCATAAAGACGGTAATAAAATTAAGGATACGGGCACAGCACTCACTACAATAAATGCTTGCAGTTTATCTATACCACCAGAGCCAATCATAATAAGAATGGCGGCCATTAGCCCCATTGCAATGCCCCAAAACACTCTCACAAACGTTGCCGGTTGGTCGGAGTCTGACATAGAAACTGATAACACGTACGTCATGGAGTCGCCCGTTGTGGCTACAAACGTCATGGTAAGCAATAGAAACAAGAATGAAACAATGGCGCCCATAGGCAGCGCCTGAGTAACCGCAAGCAGCGCCGCTGGTAAATTAAAGCCTTCAAACGCAGCTGAAATAGTACCAGGGGCATCAAGCTCTAGTGACAACCCTGTTCCACCAACAATGGTAAACCAAAACATGGTGATAAGCGGCGCAATAATAGACAGCATAATGACAATTGCGCGAATAGAACGGCCTTTGCTGATACGAGCTATAAAAATTGCCATCATAGGCCCGTAGCCAATAAACCATCCCCAAAAGAATACTGTCCACCAGCCTAACCAACCCGCCTCGCCAAACATACCCGCATCTCCGCGGTATAACGCCATTTGGAAAAAGTGCGTAATGTGTGTGCCCAACGCCTCAAAGAAATGGCTAATGACAAACATTGCACTGGTGGTCACCATTAAAAACGCCAGCAAGCAAACTGCGAGGATCATATTCAATCGGCTAAGCAGCTGAATACCTTTGGTCACCCCAGTGATGGCCGAGGCAACATACACAATGGTAAGCACACTAATAACTGCCGTTTGTGTTGTGGCATTGTCGGCTATACCAAACAATGTATTGAGCCCGTAACTTACCTGTAAGCCCAGAAATCCTATAGGCCCCACCGTGCCAGCAACCACTGCAATAATACATACCGCGTCTGTGATAGTACCAATAGGGCCTTGTATAGCGCGGCGCTTAAAAATAGGGTAAAGCAACGTTCGGGGCGCTAACGGCAGGCCCTTCTCGTAGTGATAATACATAAGCATTATCACCGTCAGGCTACCTAAAATAGCCCAGGCCAAAAAGCCCCAGTGAAGATAAGATTGCGCAAGGGCGTACACCATAGCCTCGCCAGTACCTGCTTTAACATCATCAAATACCGGCGGCACGCTTAAAAAATGTGCCATGGGCTCGCCAGCTGCCCAAAATACACCGCCGCCAGCGAGAAGCGTACACATGATCATTGAGCCCCATTGGAATTTAGAGAATTCTGGTGTGTCTATATTCCCCATCACTGCCCTAGCGCCTGGCAAACATGCCATACCCAGGCTAATTAAAAAGGTCGCCAATAACAGCACTTGCCAATACAAACCAAAATACGTTACCGACCAGGCGAAGCTACTGTCTACCCAAGCAGCAAGCGCGCTCACATCAATTAAGGCCATCAAACAAAATACACTGATAAACCCAGCGGTAATGGCAAATAGCGGGATGTTTATCTTACGTTTTGGGTGTGTGTGTTTTGTTAAAATCATTTTAAAAGCAAAGATTCCTTAAGAAGTGAAGAGTCATCGACGTTGTAAAATGTAAGTCGATGACTAATATAGATTGGTAAGTCGAAATAACCGTAACGTTATGTCTAGCCTACCATATCGAGAAAATTATCGAATTAGTGAGATGATTGCTATTTCCAGCCTTGGCGCCACAATGTCGTGTCTTTTAAATCTCGCCAGTTTATCGGGTATTCTGTTTTTGACATCACCGATTCAAGAACACAAGAGACAACAACACCCTCTTCGTCGAACGTCACGTCGGTCACTAAAAAATGCTTTTCTTTGTTTTTAGGCGACGTGGACGTCCACTTACTGCGCAGAAGTTTTTTTGGGTTTATCTGATGTTTAGACATAAACAAGGCTCTTTAACTATCTTTTATAATGACTAACGAAGGCGACTACACTACTCAATCGCAACCGTAATTTTGCAATCAATATACTTGAGCATTTTGTTAACTGTATAGGGAATGGTAATTTCTGCGAGAGTCTCATTTGAAGGTGTGGCTTTTACCAATAAATCACACGCATCATAGCTAATCTGCTGACGTATAACATAATCGTTAAGCTCGTCAAAAAAGCGCTCCTCGAGAGGTACAACCCCGATAAAAAAATCAGTGCTGTCGTCTTTAAAAAACCACGCCCCTGTTATCTCTTTTTTCAGTGTGTAAGCCTGCATGATATCTAAACGCAAAAATCGAAAATAGGCTTGTGTACTTTCACGCTCATTCATTTGGCTTTTAGTGGGTTCGCTCACAGAGTTCCTATTGATGTTTTTTGTGATAGTTAACGTCGCGGTGAAGTTTGTATCTTATTACGTTTGGTCTATTACATAGGGCCGATTAGTCTGCGCTAAAGCAAGGCGTAGCGTTGATCCACATCAACGCATCTATTCTGGTGATAAGCCACACTTCAATCATCTACACCTTTTCGTGTTAATAAGAATGCATACGTTAGAAAACACCACCGCTTTTCGAACCACCATTATCCCTATGGTGCACGGACTATACAAGCTGACATTAAAGCCAACGGTAAACTTGGCCATACAGACAAAACCTGTTTTTGGCGCAAACGTCACCTTTCACAGCGATATTATCGAGCATCCTAGTTTTGTTGCTAGCCCTCGGTGTGTTATCGGTTGGCTTGATGTTGGCGGGTTATCTTATTTGAGTATTGAAGAAGGCATACAGGTGGCTGCGTACAATAGCAGCGCACCACCTTTTTTGCCTTCTCAATTTCTGCATTGTGATAGGGGTATTTTAAGAGTGAATATGACCACCCGCTTTTACCCCATTGCTAAAAACGCATCAGACGCTCACGAATACGGCGCGTTTTTCTTTACGCCTGTGTGAGTGGAAGAACTACTTTTCATCAATGGCGGCGTCGCGAATGGCGTTTGCCAAGCCGGAATATCGCTTGTCTACTCTCGATACCATGTCACTAAAGGTAGGACTATTGGCAATTATCAAACATCCCTTTTTAGCTCGTGTAAGCCCGGTGTATACCAGGCCACGGTGAAACAACCCTGCAGCCTTTTCAGTTTCAGGCTTAGGAAGCAGCAGCACCACGTGAGAGAACTCAGAACCTTGAGACTTATGGATGGTCATTGCGTAAACGGTTTCAAACTGGGGCACGCGAGATAAGGAAATATGCCTTAGCTCATCATTCTCAGCTTCAAACCACGCCAGTAACTTTCCACTACTGTCTGGCCAAATAATACCAACTTCACCATTGGATAGGCGCTGAGGGTGATTATTTTTAACTATCATGATGGGCTGACCTTGATAGAAATTGCCTTCTCGCCGTGTAATTTTGTGTTTAATAGCATCAAAAACCAATGAATTTAAACGCTCAACTCCCATGTTGCCTTTGCGCACCGGCGTTAACCACCTGACTTGGTTTAGTCGACGCAGCGCATCACATGCATTGGTGGCATCAAAAATAGGCATAAAACTTTGCACGGCCATTTTGCGCAGCTTTTTGTCGCTTACCCAATCTTCTGGCCATAAATGAACACCATCGTTCAGTACTGGTATATCAGCCATTGATTCTGCGTTTTTTGCATTATTTACCGCGTTATTTAACGCGCTCAAGGCACCCTGCGGTTCACCTTTTTGGATAGCGGTCGCCACTGCCGCCACTTGCCCTTTAAATCGTTGTGGTGCTCGCAGCGTATGTACCCATGTTTTCGCATCTTCATCTACGGGTAATAAAGGTAAATGGGGGCATAGGGTAGCGATATGCTGACGCAGCGCAGTGGGCACGGCGCCAAGCATTTTGTCGTCTGAATTAACTAAGTCGTCATTCGTTTCTACCAATTGCTCTAACACGTTCCCTAGCTCTACAGCGGGCAACTGCTCAGCATCTCCAATAAAATACAGACGGGCATGTTCAGGTAGCGCTCTTATTATTCGCGTCATTAGGGCAAGGTCGACCATACTGGCCTCATCCACAATTAATACATCAAGTGAAAGCTGATTTTGCCTGTTGTACTTTGTTGATACCGTGTGTTCTCGCAGCCCTAACAACCGGTGAATAGTTACTGCTTGTGTGGGAACGCGGTTTAACACACCGTCATCAATTTTTCCCCTCAAGCCAGCAATACTGTCGCTAATTGATTCCGTCATACGCTGCTGCGCTTTTCCTGTAGGCGCCGCCAACACTATATTGATGTTGTCCTCGCAGGCTTGAAGGGCTAGCAACAAGCGCAGTACGGTGTAGGTTTTTCCTGTTCCTGGGCCACCGTTAATTACGCTAAATTTTTGTACAATACTTTTAGCAACGGCTACCTGCTGCCAGTCTTGCTCGCTGCTAAGCGCTAGCTCTTGGCTAGGCTCTTGTGAAGCCGCAATTGATGGCGCTTTGACAAACATGGCGGGCCACAAGGCTTTTACCTTTGAATATGCCTCATCAGATAAGGGGGTAAAGGCGGTTCTAGCAACCACGCCCTGCGCGACTTCTTGTTCAAACTCATAATATCTGCGGCTGTAAAACAGACCGTTGTTATAAACAAACAGCTGACCAATGCGTTCGTCACTTAACGCTTTTTTCACCACACCGATAAGCGGTGTCAGTTCTTCAAACGTGTACCCTTTCTTTTGCGTATCGTTTTGGCCATTGTTACTTGATGGTGAGTTATGAGTGCTATTACTCACACTTCTATTTTCACTCACATCTTCGCCAAACAAGGTTTTGCCTGCTACATCGCTAAGCTTCACACAGCTGTTTCCATGGCGCTGCATAAACGACAACAAAACCAAAAGATGCAGCCACGTTGTATTTTCTTGCTCACTAAGCACAGAAGTGGGTGTAAATTCAGAAGCTATAAATTTATCGATGGCCTCAATACCAAATAGCTGTTCAAACAATGCATTTTTATTGATTTTCATTGCTGCTATGTCGTCTTTATCAGCACTGTTTTTTGGGTCTATATTATCTGTGTTTATTGTGGCTGTGCTTAATATGGTTGATTGGGCCTTATCACCACTACCCGTATGTTGTTCACTCATGGTTTGCGTCGCTCTTTTTAATAGACACCTTCATTAATCAAACCCAAAACTTTGCTGATGACCTGCTTCGCTGTTTTCTGGTTTTTCTTTCAATGTTTTTTTCGGCTTATGCTCCGACAAACGTTCCGGCTTATGATCAATAGTATCCTCAGGCGTATGTTCTGGCTCGCTTCCAGTAACGGGCTCACTGCTATTATCTGTTTGAGCCTTGGTCATATCATCGCCGTCAAATATGCTGTCTAGCGAGTGCAGCACTTCTTGAGAGATAGACGTAAAGAACACCCCTTCCCCTTCTTGGTTCTCCGGGTGCATACCACGCAGATACAAGTAATATACTCCCCCAAAATGACGTTCTGGTTGGTAATCTGCAAGCGTATTGTTTAAATACCGATGTAGCGCAAGGCAATAAATAAGATACTGCAGGTCATAAAGATGATGCTGATTATTTTCAAACAATGCAGTGGGGCTGTAGCTTGCGATGTCATTGCCTAACCACGTCGACTTATAGTCGGCCACGTAGTATTTGCCTTCATGTTCAAACAATAAATCGATAAAGCCGTGCATCATTCCCCCAAGGTTGGCTGTCATAAGATGAGGCACTGTCAACGCCTGAGCGTTATATTCTGCAGCCACCTTTGCCCTGTGAGCACGTAAAACCTCGCTTACCCCCGCCCATTTACTGTCTTTCATGGGGAAATAAAATTCAGCCTCTCTTAGAGTTTGGTGTAGCGTTAAGTCGCTTAAGGTAAGGCTTATGTTGGGATAAAGCGGTGTTTGCAGTACTTCCTCTAGCCAGTCGTACAGTGAACTTACCTTGTCCTCCTCTAGCCCAAAACGACTGACCAACTCAGGCCCATGTTCATCCCACGTAGGCGCACTAAAGTCATTAAGCTCTAACAAATCATGTAAAAGATTACCGGCGCTTGCGCCTTTCGTTAACGTAAAGCGCAAGCGGTGGGCCTCTTCAATATTCGTGGTAGTAGGTTTATCCGCCGCTTCATTGGTAAATCTGTCGCCAAAGCTAGATAGCCCATCTATAGAAAACTCTTCGTCACGCACAGTTTGAAGTACAGGTACCGTATGCTCTTTTTGATTGGCAACCGGTATGTTTCCTTGCATTGTCAGCCTACTTAGGGCTGAAAACGAATATAATCGCCAATCTTCACTGTGGGTGCCTGTAAATTGAAGTGCATAGAGTACTTGGCTGGTCTCATTAAGGGTGAAACTGGTGTATTTAAGGTCAAATGCATCGGCGCTGATATGACACGTATACGCGTCAGCTTCACCACTCACATTATCGAGCACACCTTGCCAATTACTGACGCTATCGGCGTTATCGTTACTGACTCCTAGCGCTCGCGCAAGTGCACTTTTTTCATTACCATCAAGGGGAATAACTCCCATATAACAGCGATGGGCAGCGCGAGTAACCGCTACGTAAGCCAGTCGCATATCTTCTGCGGCCCCTTCAGCTCGTACTCTTGCGATGGCTTGTTTTGTTTGCCCTAACTGCAGCTGTAACCCTTGTTTGTCTTCATCATAGTAAGTCAATATTTGCGACATCGATTTGCCGTTTTTTGCTGGATCTTTGTAGCCAGTTGCAAAGGGAATAAACACAATGGGATACTCTAGCCCCTTAGAGCCGTGCTGTGTCACTAAACGGATAAGCTGATTGTCACTCTCCAAACGCAGCGTCATCTCTTCATCTGACTCAGGCTGGTGTATTTGTTTATGCAGCCAGTCGAGTAATTGCTCTGGCCTTTGATGGGTTGTGCTCGCCTTTTCAAGGACTTCAGCAAGGTGTTGATAATTGGTTAGCGCTCGCTCTACTTCCCCGCCGTATGGCGTGTAGCTTTCTTGCATTAGGTGTAGCAGCACACTCATACAGCCTTTTTGCAGCCACAGTTCACGCAGTAATAGTACCCGCTCGAAGGCAGTATCCCACAGCGCATCGTCTTCGTGATAGAGTAAATCAACCAGTACTTCAGGGCTATATCCCCATAGGGGCGATGCTAAACTTGCCGCTACTTTGCTGCTGTCGCTGGCATGCCAAATGCCATTTAACAAGCGCAAAATGTCTTTGGCTTCTGGCGTGAGAAATAAATTACTGCGATCGCTTAAGTAAACGCAGGCCAAACCTTGCTGCTGCAGTACATACTTTATTGCATTGGCTTCAGTTCTGTCTTTTACCAAAATGGCGATGTCGGAAGGCATCACAGACGTGAAGGTTTGACTATTGATGCTGTTTTCAATATCCGTATTTTCAGTGTCAGTGCTTTTACTTTCAGAGCAGTTATTGACTAAGCTGCCAGCAGCGGAGCCATCACTACCGGAGTGGTAAAAACCCGCCTCATTTAGAAGACGATAGATTTCTTGTGCAATCCACAGCGCCATTTTACGGCGCATTGTGTTGGTATCTTGCTTATCGTCTAAGCACATACTCACGTAATTCATTGCACTGCGCTGCTCGCAGGGATCGCTTAACGGATGCTTCGCTGCAGCGGCCTTTTGGGTAAACTCCACCTGCGTGTAATCAATATTAAAACCAAATACATCACCTGAGTGCGCTGCCGACAGCGGCGCACCATAAAACACGCGATTATACGCACTGACCATGCCTTTAACAGACCGCCAGTTTGTGTTCATAACCCACCGGAAATCTGCTTGTTTCCCTGCTTTTAAATAGGTGAATATATCCCCGCCTCTAAAGCGATAAATAGCCTGTTTGGGATCGCCTATCATCAAAAGCGCGGTGGTTTTGGTGTTACTCTCCGTGGTGCTAGGGCCAGCAGTGTCAGTCTCATTGGTATGAGAAGCCGTAGTTTCACAATTGGCCCTGTCTTTTGCAGTGGCGTTGGTATCAGAATGACGAGGATATACTGCATCTAAAATAGCGTATTGTTTGGCATCGGTATCTTGGAATTCATCGATTAATGCTACGGGGAATTTTTTGCGAAGCTCTGCGGCTAGCGTATTGTCGGGCTTTGCCACCTCATCAGCCAGCATATTAATAAGGTCGTCAAAATCAATGATCCCACGCTGCTTTTTCTGTTTTATTACTCGCTCTTTTATAAAGGAAATGGCGTCATTGACTAACGCAAAAACAGGCAGCTGAGCCAGCGTGTTATCTCTTTCGTCAATTTCAACTTCTATCGCCTTGGTAAAGTCTTTTATAGGGCTTAGCAGTTCTTTAACGCCAGAGGTGTTGCGAGAGTATCGCCTTTTATCTAGAAACGCTTTGGCCTCGCTAGGCGCATCGGTGTACTGCCCCTGCCTCAACCACGATTTCAGGGCTTCAAGTTCGCCAGGGCGTACCTTTTTGTGGGCAGCGCTTTTCATCAGTTGTTCGTATAGCAACGTTTCGTTGGCTTCTATGCCACTTAAGAACACCGTGAATTGACTAGGTTGAGTGTCAGGGTTGCTCGCTAAATTATGGTTAAATGACTCCTCTACTGCGTGTTCATCAAGCACGTTAGGGGTTAATGTACTGCGGATACTTGCATTAAATTCACTTAGCAAACGCTCAGGTACATGCCACCCTTTTGATGCCAGCAACAAGAAGTCATCTTCGGTATAACCGTCATGACCACCGCTTACTTTTCTTATCCAGTCTTCACTGGCCTGCAAGTATAGGTCGCTGGTATCTTTACTTAAATTCAGTGACATAGCGAAGCCACTATTAAAAGCAAGTTGCCCTATTACATGCTGGCAGAACCCATGAATTGTGAAAACGGATGCCTCATCAAGCTCTAGCTGCGCGGCTTTGAGTAGGCTCAAGCTTTCTTCAAGATTGCAGTGGGTCAGTAAATGATGAAAAACGGGATCCATTCCTTCAGGATCTGGGCCTTTAGGAGCTATTCCTTTAGGAGCTATGCCTTTAGGAGCTATTCCTTTAGGAGCTATGCCTTTAGAATCTGCATCCTCAAAGGCTATGTTTTCAGAAGCGGTACCCTCATTGTCTATTGCTTGTTGCCAAACGCTAGCAGCTTCACGCAGCGTCGCCGCTACACGACCTTTAATTTCCTCGGTGGCGGCCTTGGTAAAAGTCATTACCAAAATCTCTTTTACCGTTAGCTTTTTTTCAAGCAGTAGGCGTAAATACAACCGCGTAATATTGTACGTTTTCCCCGTTCCTGCACTGGCCTCAATAAGATGCCTGCCGTGCAGGGGCATGCTAGGCACATCGAGTAATTGAGATGCCACAGTACTGTTTGAAAGAGTGCTACTTGAAATATCATTCATAGCTGTTCCTCCACTGCACAATTCGCCACTATGGAAAACAAAATAAAGCCTTCAACATGAGGAAGGCTCTGCCATGAAATACCATCGGGAAAAAGCCATTTCAGATACGGGTTATTGGCCATGTCTGCATTAAATTGCCCCGAGGACTGCAGCCAGTTTTTAAGTATACGTTCGGCCTCTATGCTATTGAACAGCTCGCTACTGCGCTCGACGATTTGTTGTGCCTTGTCTGATGTGACATTAGGCGGTGGCTGGCTGCCTTTTGTATCATCCGAGCTATGATCTTCAAAGCCATATGCAAAAGCAGTAGGGCATGATTGCTGTAACGTAGCGATAATATCGTCATAATGTTCAGGCTTAATCTCACCCACTATCACCTTACTGTCAGAATTTCGCTTACCTGGCACTAGGTCGGAATATAAGCTGCGGTAAAGAGGCGTTGGCGCAGTGAGTATTGCCATGTATAGCTGTTCAATAAATAACAACATGTTTTCGGCAGTGGCAGCGTCGAGTGGCGCGAAGCGACGTTTCATCAACTTTGTTTCGCCTTTTTCCCAGTCGCAATAATAAATATCCAACGGATAGCCATGATGAGTGCTGGTTTCACTGTCGGTGCAAAAAACAAGTTGAGACATAAAGTACGACAGTGCTCTTATGTCGTTAATTTTTCCGGCGCTTCGCAGAACTAGACTATCAGCAGCTTCAAAAGCGCTGGCGGTGAAGGTAATGTGCTTACCAACAAAACTGACGTTTTTTGCCACAGCATCGTGAGGGCCCATTGCCTGGGTTAATGCTAGCGCTCCGTCTTTCCAAATTTGTAGCTCTTCTTTTGCCACAGGGTTATTCGGAATATCGCCCCGCAAAGAAGCAAATTCCACCACCTGCTCTGAAGATAGTTCGTGATGCGAGCTTTCCTGTTGCCCCGACGGCACTGAGAAAATAGCGTCTAGAACCTGATATCGCACAAGCCCATTAGTTTCAAACGGCTCGCTGTTATCTAGCAAGGTGAAAGACTGAGATAGGTTTACCCCTAAGCGCTGCAGCGAAAAGTATTCCAAAGGGTCTTTAAATGCCCTCGCCACCTGCATGGTTGTAAGCCGTGTTTCATCCGGACTTTTACTGTTTTCGATAGCGCTATGCTTATTACCGGTCTGGGCGTCTGTTTTTGTTTCTAACGAAGCGCTTTGAACTGAATCTAATTCTTGACCCTCAGCCTGTGGCTGCGAAGATTTAGCTTTTTGCAGTGCGTCTGCTAGGCGAAGCCAACCCGTCTCGTAGCTTGGAAGCTGCCCGGTAAATGCGGCCTCACTAAAGGGGTGTAGTGGCGCGTGCTTTACATAATGCGAGATATCAAGCTGATAGCCCGTTGCGAGCATGTCGAGAAACTCTGCCAGCACCAAACTTGGCTGACGTTCACTGTTATTTTTGACATCGTTCCCTTGGTAACTTAAATACAAGCTCTCTCGGGTAGAAACAATTGCCTCTAAAAAAAGATACCTGTCTTCTAGCCTTCGTGACCTATCGCCTATTCGCCTTTTCGGTCCTGCCATAAGATCAAGCCCAAGCGGCGTCGCTTTTCTTGGAAACTCGCTATCGTTTAATCCTAAAATACATACCTTCTTAAACGGAATGCTGCGCATAGGTAACATAGAGCATACGGTTACTTGCCCCGTCATAAAATGGTTTCCGGCATCTGGGGAAGAGAAGCGGTTTAACAATAGTTCCCGAATTTGACGTAAGCTCAACGTGTGTTCGTAGTCAGCTTCATCGCATCGCGCATATAAATCAGCGGCCACTTTAGCGATTAAATCCCAGCTTTGCTCCTGATCTTTGGTAGACACAAAGCACGCATCACGCAGCTGCAGTAAATCGTGAGCCCATTCTTTCGGCGAGCGCGGTGTAGTGAGTTCGTTTGCAAACCGGCCAAGTAAATCAACAACTTGTACCAGCTTGCCCAAAATAAGCGCACTTTGGCCCTCTACGTCAGGTATGGTGAGCGCTCCATCAACAATCATTTCGCTATCTGGTGCTAACATGCCCATGAGTAAGCGACGAAGTCCCCACCACCAGCTGTACGTATTTTCATTTGTCACGCCCTCAGATATGGAGGCCTTATGCTTGCCATTTAACCCCCAATGAATATGAGCTTGCTCAAGCCATACCATCATCTGATCGATATCAGCCTGCGCAACATTAAAGCGCTTTTGCACAGAATCGAGCTGTAAATAATCCATTATATCTGCCACGCCAAAGCGGCTATCTGGCAATTCTAGCAGCGCCATAAAAGCGGCAATCAATGGCTCGGTATCCATTGGGCTTCTGTCGGCGATTGAACATGGCAAACGGATGGTGCCATTGGTGTACTGGTTTCTAGTGCCTACTCGGTGAAAAACGGCGTCGACGAAAGGGGCATAATTTTCAATAGCAGGGCACATCACCAGAATATCGGAAGGCGTGCGCGTGGTATCTTGTGACAACCAATGTAATAGATGATCGTGCAGCACCTGCACCTCACGCAACGCAGAGTGAGTGCACATAATAGTGACACTGTCGTCTTGCTCTGCTTCTTGAGGGCCGTTTACTCGAATAGGGCTTGCAGGCAGGGCCTGTAATATATCGCTATGAATACGCTTTAGCAGATTGCGCTGAGCACGCCCTCTGCCTGAGCTTTTCGTTTCTGCGATATTATTTTGAGGCTTTTCCGCTACGTTAGTGCCTGAAAGATTCGTCTCTTCAGTATATGTTTCTTCACTGCCTATTTCTCGACTGCTTATTTTTTCACCGCTTATTGATTCTCTGCTTGTTTCTTCAAGGGTGGCGTCGTCAAGGGCATCAATTTCGGTTTCATCAATCTCGGGGGCATCAAACGCACTAATTTCAAAAGTGTCTAACTCGGTCAGTAAGTTAAACAACTCTCTTCCTTGCTTACCTAAGTTACCTAACAACGAATTACTCTGCTCGTTCTCCATCCACTTATTGATGCCTTCCATGCGCAGTTGTTTCGCAAGTTCACTGTCGCTTTTAGCATCCCCCCAATAATTAACACTGGGGTTTAAATGAAAAATATGAATATCGATATGCTCGGCCAGCGCATCAAAAAATGCAATGAGCTGAGGCGCCATGGTATTGATAGCAAAAACCACTATGCGAGATGGAAGGTTCGGTGGTAACAAGCCTTCACTGAGAGCATCTATAGTCATCTTGTGAAGCCGAGCAGGATGCAGAGACTGCTCTTTTGTCAGAATGCGCCAAATTTCGCTCTGCCACGATTCCATGTCATCGAACACCACCTGCTCATTATTTTCCCAGGCAAAAAGCCAGTCTGGTCGGTACAGTAAGTATTGCTCATACACATCGGCAAGGGCCGTAGCGAGCTGTAAACGCTGAACGCCCTGCTCTTGCTCACTGCCCGCACTTAACCAATAGCGGCGCACTTGTTCAAACGCACCGGTGGTCATCAGGGCATCGTCTTGCAGAATATTATCTATACGCCACGTAAGTACCTCTCGTCGATAAGGAGACTGACGAGGTACCTTTTCACTGCCTAACACCACCCTGGCTGTATTCCACATGAACCTCACGGGCAAAGGAAAATCAAGGTTCATTGCAATTCCCTGCTCGCGAGCCAACTGCATGCTTACCCAATGCTGCATACCAGGACTTTCAACAAGGATAGTTTCAGGGGAAAATACCGAGGAGGGTTGTTGCTCAAGTAACGAAGTAAGCAGAAAACTAAGATGCTCTAATTTGTTTGATGGATATAGCGCAAGCAATCTAAAAATCCTTTATTTGACTGGCATGTAGCCTATCTTATAAATACAAGGGCACGTTGACCTTTGACAGAGAATTAGTGTATCGCAATTACCTGCAGTGTTAAGTGTTTTATTTCTTATTGTGACAGAGGTAACAAAGGGAAAAATCAGGAGCAAGGAGAAAAAAACCCATACAGACCTCAGGACACGAAAATTCTGTATGGGTAAGGTTTACGGGCTGCGCAATTGCCGCTTAAATGCGTGTTGCCTGGCACTCATTTAAACGAGGTGCTATTGCGCAACTCAGTTAACACAAGTAGCAAAGCAGATAAGATGCCACTTTTAAAATTTCGCAAAAAACTTTAAAATCAACAACTTAAAAAACCAACCTCGGCATCAACCTAAGACTTTAGTTTAACTTTGGTGCAGTCGCACCAAAGTGCAACACGCTTCATTTATCTTGTTTTGCGCTAACACCATGTACTAGCAACATGCTTCATTCAAATAATCATTTAACCGTACGCTGGCTTCCAGTACACTTTGCGGCATCAAATGTAGATTCAAATTAGGTTATCAGGAGCCACAATGTTAAATGCACAGCAGCTAGCAACGATGCTTTCGCTTCAAGACAAGATGAATACAAAAGTGAACCCAGACTGGCTAAATGCGGGTTATGGTTACCTACGCGCCGCCATGGTTGAGTCGGTTGAAGCCATAGAGCATCATGGCTGGAAGTGGTGGAAAGCACAACACAAAGACTTACCACAGCTGCAGATGGAGCTTGTAGACATTTGGCACTTCGCATTAAGTGCATGCATTATCGATGCTAATGGTGACGTTGACGCTTCTGCAAAAAGTATTGCAGCAGAACTTGCGAGTGGTCAAACAGTAGTAGCCTTCGACAATCAAAACTACGATGTAACCCAACAGTCTTTGCTTGATAACCTAGAACTAATGACGGGTTTGTGTGCAGCGAAGCGCTTTAGTGTTCCTTTGTTTATGCACATTGTTGAACAATGTGACATGTCTCCAGATGAACTATACCGCCAGTACGTAGGTAAGAATGTACTTAACTTTTTCCGTCAGGATAACGGTTATAAAGAAGGGACATATATTAAACAATGGAGCGGTCGTGAAGACAATGAACACCTCGTTGAAGTAATGAATGCATTAGACTTGTCGAAGCCAGAATTCAGTGACTTGGTTTACCAAGGGCTGCAAGCGCGCTATCAGAGCAAGTAATGAGTGAATAACTCGTAACAATAAAAAGGCGCATTTTGAAGTGGCGCCTTTTTGTTTTTTTAGCTCTTACCGACGTTTTTACGTTAACGAGCTGTATCGATTAGGTCATGACAGACCAACATAAACGGCTTAGGCGTCAACCCACACTAGCTTCTTAGTATAATCACCTTGAATAATATCAACAAACCGCTCTTCTAATACGTGACGTTTTACCTTGAGCGTCGGCGTAAGCAAATCATTTTCAATACTCCACTCGTTGCTCATTATAACCACCCTATCCATGACTTGATGACTCTCTAGCTTAGCGTTTATTGCCTCGAAGGTTTTCTTAAGACTGGCCTCTACAGCCGATTTGTCTTTTTTCTGTGCGTCTTCACTTAGCACCAGCAGAGCTACGGGTTGAGGTAGGTTTGTTCCTGTTACACAAACCTGCTCAACAATGGGGTTTTCCATGAACTTGGCTTCAATGGGCGCCGGAGTAACATACTTACCCTTCGCCGTTTTAAAAATATCTTTTAGTCGGCCGGTTATTTTAACGTAACCGTCGCTATCGATTACACCCTTATCACCGGTGCACAAATAACCATCTTCAGTGAAAACCTCAGCGGTTTTTTCTGGCTCAAGATAGTACTCAATCATGTTACAAGGCGATAATACCTGTATTTCGCCCTCTTCAGAGGTGCGGATGTCCACACCGTCGTAAGGCTTGCCGATACAGCCAATTTTATCGTGCCTGAACGGTACACTGCCGGTTCCATAGGCGCTATTTTCAGTCATTCCCCACCCTTCGGAAATGTTAATGCCGATTTTAGCGAACCATTCAATAACGGCAGGCGCTAGCGGTGCTGAGCCACTCGCCCATAGTCTTGCGTTGTTTATGCCCAAACCGTTGCGTATTTTCTTCGCCACGATCTTGTTCAAAATAGGGATCTTGAGCAACGTATCTAACTTCTTCTGAGGCATTTTAGCCAGCACACCCATTTGGAACTTCGTCCATAAACGAGGTACTGAAATAAATAGCGTAGGCTGACAATGGGTCACATCGCGCTGGAACGTGGCTAAATCTTCAACAAAATGAATTTTTCCACCACTGTAATAACTCGACAACTCCACGAGAACACGCTCAGTAATGTGAGCGAGTGGTAGATAGCTTAAAGTGCGATCGTTCTCGTCAATACCAAGTTGGTCCAACGAACGTCTGGCCGCCCAGCATGCGGTGTTGTAGCTATGTACAACCCCTTTTGGTTGCCCTGTGCTGCCCGATGTGTAAATGATGGTCATCACATCGTCCATATCATGAACGGGTGACGTTCTCAGCGGTTCACAGTCAATAAACTCATTCCACTGCTGTGAAGCCGTGATATTTGGATAAGGAAAAGCGACCGTTTTATACGATGATGGAATAGACGCTACTTGTTGCTCAGTATTGTCTAACTTACCCACAAATAGAAGCTGAACATCGGCGTGCTGCAATACGTACTGCACTGTGTCTGGGCCAGCGGTTGAGAAGATAGGCACAGAGACATGACCAGCCATCATGATACCTAAATCGGTAATGAACCACTCGGCACAATTTTTAGAAAAAATACCAATGCGGCTTCCCGGAGGTAGCGACATTTCACAAAGGCGGCTTGCTACTTTTCTCGCGAGGTTGGCAACGTGGCTCCACGTATAGTCATGGTACTCCCCTTTGATGGGCTGAGTAAGGAACACCTCGTCTCCACGGGACTTCTCCCATTGGTACAACATGCTTAATGGCGATTCAATTACTTCCGTGCTGTTTGCGTTTGCTGTCATATCTAGCGGCATAGGTCACTCATTTGTTGTTATAATGTAGCTCATTTTTACAATGATTTCACAGTAGTATAATAAGCCTTATTTTTTATTGAATGACAAGCTTTTTAAACAGACGTTTACATTCCGTCCCATACGGAATGGGGGATACAGAGAACAATTTAGTTTTTTTATAGTCGTGTCTGCGGTTTTATTATGAGGCTTTTAGCAGATACAATTTGAAAAAAGAGTGCGCTTATTCAGCGCACTAGTGCCAATTTTTGGTTAGCAAAGGTGGAATATCATGTGCTGCAGCGGGCCTTGCGTAGTGATAACCTTGGTGAAATACGCAACCTTTATCAAGAAGTGCAGCCGCTTGTTCGTGGGTTTCCACCCCCTCTGCGACGCAGCTCATGCTCAAGCTGTTTGCCAGTGAAATCGTAGTTGCAACGAGTGCTTCGTTAGCGTTACCTGGGGCCATTTCGTTAACAAAGCTCTTATCAATTTTAAGCACAGACAACGGATAGCGCTTCAAATAACTTAGTGATGAAAAACCAGTGCCAAAATCATCAAGGGCTAAAATAAACCCCGCGTCTACGAATCGCTGAATTTGGCGTAAAGCGTTATCTGTATCATCTATCAGCACGCCCTCCGTTATTTCAAAACGAAAGGCTTTTTTTGGCAAATCAAATTGCTCGAGTAAGCTAAAGACGCTTTCTAAATCAAACTCAGTTTTAAAATGCAGCGCTGATAGGTTAATGGAAACAAAGCCCGCAAAACCACTCTTGTACCAAGCTGATAGGTCTTCAGCGGCGCGATACATGGCTTTTCGAGTAACCTCGATAATATATCTCAGCTCTTCTAAGATAGGAATAAAGTGGTCAGGGTACAAAGGCTGACCGTCTAACTTGCCACGTAACAATAACTCTACGCCCACTGTTTGCTTCGTTTTTGCATTAATAATAGGCTGATAATGATTGAAAAAACTGTCTTCTGAATACGCACGCTTAACTTTGTTCTCCAAGGTTAAACGATTTTTCGCCTTTTCATTCATGTCGTTCGTAAAATAAGCAAACCCGTTAAGCGTGTCTTTTTTAGCGGTATACATAGCCACATCGGCCTGCTTAATGAGATCGGCTGGCTCTGGCGCATCATCTGGATAAAATGCAACGCCAATGCTGCAGGATACCCTAAGCACTTCGCTAGACAATGAAATGGGTGTTTCTACGGCTTCAATAACTTGACCTACGAACGAGCTTAAATCATCATCGTTTTCAACTTCTTCAATAACAATGACAAACTCATCCCCTCCTAGGCGGGCCACTGTACCCGTATCGGCCACCAAATTACGCATTCGATTAGCGACAATTCGAAGTAGCTTGTCGCCGTAGTCATGTCCTAGTGAATCGTTAATACCTTTAAATCTATCAAGGTCAACAAACATCACGGAAACGCGGTGGCCATGATGCCTGGCAAGAGCAATAGCATGCTCTAATCGGTCTAGGAGTAATGTTCGGTTAACTAATCCAGTGAGGCTGTCGTAGGTGGCGATTTTTAGTAATTTTCGTTCCGCCTGTTTTTGCTCAGAAATATCTGAAATTACAATAAGGTAGTGTTCTGGTATGTGCCCATTGCCACTGATAGCGGTAATATCGATAAGCACGTCGTAGCGTTTGCCATCGGTACCATCAATTACCCCCTCGTCTTTCCAAAAGTCACCGCCTTGCATATCGGTCAACCTGTCGGAAAGCTGCCTACTAAGGCCAGGGTATCGCAAGTAAAGTCGCTCGAGTTGCTTTGGCAATGGCTCTTTATGGTTGAAGCCGAATACGTGTTCAAAGGCAGGATTTGCTGCCACTAGCTTCCTGTGTTCATCAAAAATAATGACCCAATCTCGGGTTTGTTTGAACGCGTCGCTAAATAGCGATACTTGCTGCTGTGCTGCTCTCAGCCGAGTCAACGATTTGTGACGAGAATACAAATAGGTAGTGAGTAAACAAAGCAGCAATACACCATAAATCGCGTAGGCAAGCGGTGAGCGGTAAGGCGCATAAGGCACAAACAAAGATATTTGCGCGGCTCGATAGCTCGATTCAAAGCTACCTGGTGTAGGAATTACAGAGAAGGTGTACTTTCCAGGATCTAAGTTCGCAAACGTTATTTTGGCGTCCTCTGTAACCCCTTCAGAAACAAATCTATTCCCATCAAGTAGCTTATAATAATACTTGGTCTCGCCTATTCCCGATGTAATCAGCGAAGAAAAGTAAATAGTGAGGCCAAAGTCATCGTGGGCCAGGTCGAAATGTTGGCCATTCAGATTTTTTAGTCCTTGAGGAAGTGTCCGTTTTCCAACCGAGACTCCAGTAATTGCCGTTTGTTTACCCACCAGCGTGCCCCCTTCATCGGAAGCTTCCAACTGTTCTGGAGAAAAAACAACCACGCCACTAGTAGAGCCAAAGGCTAACCTGCCGTCACTCAGAATAATAGAGGCGCCTTGATTGAATTCTGATACCGAAAGTTCACGTCCATAAATAAAGTTTTGGACCTTACTTGAGCGAGGATCATAACGGTGTAAACCTTGGTGCGAACTAAACCAAATGTTACCGGTGCTATCTTTTTGAAGGCCATATACAATGTTGGATATCAGTAGATTTGATTCATCAAGCGTATACAAAGGTTCAAACGTATCTGCGTCTAGTCCAACTAACCCTCTTCCGGTGTGTGCCAGCCAGAGAACGCCTGTATCGTCCATCACCCATGAACTTACTGATTGATTACTCAATCGCTCGCCCTCAGCAAAGCGATACACCAAGCGAGGCTCATAAGTCGTAGTATCAATTAACCATACACCACCTTCCGTACTTAGAAACATAGCGTTGTGATATGTAGACTCTCCAAGAAAGGAGGGGTCAAATTTCACATCAAATATACTTGGGTCTAGTGGCAACACCGTCAACGTTTCAGAGATAAAGTCATAGGTGTAAAAGTCGCTAGGCCCTGTAAAAAACATGACGCCGTTTGAAGAAATCGCAGGGTTCGAATCCCATGCATTAAATACGCTAGCATCCCCACCGCCACTCACAGGTGGAACAGAAAGCGCACCAGTTTGAGGGTCGAAAACGCGAATACCTTCATAAATTTCGAGAATTAGTTTGTTATCAGGCGCTGTCAATATTCGGTCGACAGAACTAGTGCCAAGCAATGAGTCTTCAACCTGCTCTCTTAAAAAGTGCGTTGAGGATTTTGTCGTAAAGTCATACTGGCTCATGCCGTTGGCGGTTCCAATCCATAACTTGCCATCAGAGGACTGAGCAAAGGACCACACCACGTTATCACTTAATCTATCTTCACCCGATTTCCGTTCATTTTGAATAGTGTAGATATCTGAACTTTGAATTCCAAAGTGCAAAGCGCCAGCAAAAACCGTGGCTAACCAAAGATTGCCTTTCTCTGTCTGTGCAATGGCTGAAATCTTTTTATCCGACAATTCTGAGCGGCCATTATTTGGCTGAAGAATATGTTCGTTAACCCACCTGTCTTGCGTTTTTTTGAGTTCAAATAATCCTTTGTTCGTACCCATCCAAAACGCATTTTCGTCAGACTGCACCATCGTCCATACATTGCGGCCGGTGAGCACTTCTTTAAAGCGGCTTCCCTTGTTCTCGAGCACTTGTTCAATCAAACTGTTTTGGTCGGTGTTAAATACGCCATTCACCGTGGATATCCAAATGCGATCACTTTCATCTCGCATCAAAAATTTTGCATTTTGATTATCTTCATCCGGCTGCGTGCCATTAAGGTAATCAAGAGGCTTCAGCATTGAAGACTCATCAAGCGTGTTGCGGGTAAAAACACCAAAGGTGGTTGCAACAATAAGTATGTCTTCAACTATGATTGCGTATCGAATACTGTGGGAATCGTTTAACATGTTGTCGGGAAGCGACGCAAGAACTTCAATTACACCGGTTAATACATTAAGTCTTTGTACCTTTTCCGATAAGGCAAGGATGAGATGTGAATCATCTTGCCAATAGAATGACTCGGCATGTTGATTATATTCGCTGTAATTTTTGTAGGGTGTTGCTGGAAGTTGTGTTATTGCCTGTGACTCAAGATCCACGCGGAATACGCCCCGTCCATAAACACTGACAAATAAGGCTTTGTCTTCTTGAACCGTCAATTTCCAAATAGAACTGTTTGAAAATAAGCCGTCGCTATTATCGATAATTTTGGTTTGTACACCATCCCAACGCACTACTCCGCCATCAGTTGCTATCCAGACAAATCCCTCTTTATCGACAACGATGTCGTTGACGACATCTTGAGGTAGTCCATTTTTAGTTGAGAGAGGTTGGAACACTGGGTTTTGGATACGAGGATCAGCCATAGAGGTTAAGCTGACAAGTAGTAAAAAAATAGTGGCGAAAATGTGGCGAGGCATACCCAGTGTCGTCAAATAGATTAATTAACGGGCTTAGTGTATCAGAATGATCGATTGATGGGCAGCTTATATAATCGCCGTATTATACAACATGCGAACAAAATGCGATAAAATTAAGTAATTGATTCATTTAAAATTTTAAAGTCAGCGGTCGCTAGTCTGCAATGCTTCTGCTCTAATCTTGTTGCACAGGCACCCGCCCAACGGGAATGACATTGCGTCGAATACTTGGCTGGGGCGCCAGACGATATAAGTCACCATTCTCGCCTACATAGGTTTTCATGATACCTACTGATTTTGCTACTTCTGCGTGAGCCAATAAATGGCTGTGCTCACCGTGTACGGGAATGGCAATTTTTGGTTGCACCCAAGAGTACATAAGTTTGAGTTCTTCTGCGCAAGGGTGTCCACTAGCGTGAATGGGAAGGGGGCTACTCTCGCTGTGAATGGTCCTAACTCCTTTTCCTTTAAACGCAGTATTTAATCGAGCTACGGTCTCTTCATTGCCTGGAATAACAATGCTCGAAAAAATGACTGTATCACCTTTCTCAAGCTGAAGGTGAGGATGGGTATCATGTGCAAAACGAGCGAGAGCTGCATTTTTCTCGCCTTGACTCCCCGTTGCAACGATAAGTACTTCTTTAGGTGGCAAATACCCTAAGTGGTGTGAGTCAGCGATTGGCAAATCATCAGGCCAAATCCCCTGTTGGCGAGCAATGCCATACATATTGACTAGCGAGCGCCCGTATAGGCCCATATAACGACTGGTTTTTTGTGCAATCTTTGCCAGAGTAATAAGCCGTGCAATATTACTTGCAAAGCAGCCTACTACCACGCGACCTTTCAGCGGCAATATGGTGCTTAACAACCCGTCGTAACAATTGCGCTCAGAGATGGAGAAACCAGGCTTATTCGCATTAGTGGAATCGCCCACTAGAGCCAGAATGTTTTCATTTGCCAATTGCTTGTAGAGCTTTGGTTCAAAGGGCTTACCGGTCACCGGCGATGCATCTATTTTCCAATCTGCGGTATGCAATATTGCGCCCGCAGGGGTATCAATTTTTAGTGCAAATGGCTCTGGTAAGGAATGCGTTATTTCTAGCCACTTAACAGAGAACACGCCAATGGTTACCGTATCACCCGCCGACACTTCGATAATGGGTATCTTGTTAGCAAGCTTGCTTCTAGACAGTTTTCTGCGAAGCACTTCAGCGGTGAACGGCGTGGTGTAAATAGGCTTTTGAAAACGCTGCCAAAGATAAGGAATTGCGCCAACATGGTCTTCGTGAGCGTGGGTAATAACGATGCCAGCTAGCGCATCTTTTTGATTTGCAATAAAGGATGGGTCTGGTGCAACCACTCTGTGCGTTGTTTTTGAAGCTCGCGGGTTTTGCTTATAGGGTGCTGTGAGAGGCTCATCAAACGATACACCGCAATCTACCATTAGCCACTGTCCATTATGACCGTACAAATTTAGATTCATCCCTATTTCGCCTGTTCCTCCTAAAGGAGCAAACCATAAATCATCAATACCTGGCTCTAACAAGTGTTGTACCTCTACAATAATGCGACCAATAGGAAGTTGTGACAGTAACGTGCCGTGTTTGGCTCTGGCCTCATTGTGCGAGGCCGCAACGTATAAACGATAAATTGAACGGGAAGATCACCCTACAAAGATTCAGCAAACTCCTGTGGAGACATCACTTCACCTTCTTCTGCTGGCACGGGACACACAATAACCATTAAGTTGTCTTGGGTCATTCCAGGCACCCATTTTGTCAAAAATTCATCAGTAGTCAGTTCCATTGCCTCACAATGGTCCCAGTCATCTGTCGCCCAAAGAAGAGCTAATTCAGCATCGGGCCATACCGGCACACCGTCATCTTCATCAGTGGTTAGCATAACGCAACCGTGTTCATCTTTAAGAATAAACAACTTCTGCTGTGATTTTATCTCTGCAACGCTTGCCTCTAAACGTTGAAATGCGTTTTTTTCTAACATTGGGTGTAATAATGACATATTTTTCTCGCTGCTTATTTTGGGGCGATAGAAGAAACGCTGGTTATAATATCAGCCAATCCTATTCGTCTAATTTGCTTCATAGTGTGAAGGTAGACTTTCAATGAAATATTTTCGATGGGGTCAATTAATACTAATGAAGCCCTATCTCTTATTTGTGACTCAACATTTAATGGCAACACCGCGATGCCCCCTTCAGTGCACAAATTATTCAGTGCCAATGAAAGCGAATTTGTTCGTAATTTTGCATCTCTTAGCTGTGGATAAGCGGTAAGTAACCAGTCTCTCGCTTTTACCCCCCAATCTATTGCCACAAAATCTTGAGCGTTTATCTGCGAAGCGGGCTCACCAACTCTGTATAGTCCGAGAGGCTGTTCGAACAAAACCACGCTGTTTACATCTTCCGATTTGAGTGGCTCTGTAGAAAAAGCGAGGTCTGTAACTCGCTCATGTAGCTGTCGGGATAAAGCATCGAGTGTGAGTATGTCCGCCTTAACAGAAAAAGCGGGAAACTGTTTGTGAAGATGAGTTAACGCGTGTGATAAAAACAAATCGCTTGCTAATTGCGTGGCGCCGCACACTGCATATTCAGTGGTTTGTACTTGTAGCTCCTGTTTGGCCTCATTTAACGTAGCACACAACTGTCGAGCAAAAGGCAGTAGCTTTTCTCCAGACTGAGTAAGCTGAATACTATTTCGCTGACGCACAAACAGTGTCGTATGAAAATATTCTTCTAAAAGTTTGATTCTTGCGCTTACTGCAGATTGAGTAAGATAGAGGTTTTCGGCAGCTTTGCCAAAATGGCGTGTTTTGGTCACCTCTATGAAAGTGGTGAGAAAGCGAATATCCATGCTTGCAGTACAACCAGCGTAATTAGAAACCAAGTTTGGTTAAATGATACGTCAATTGAACTAAAAAGCACAGCGTCGCGCTACCAAATGATAGCGCGATATTATCTGCTTACGTGATGAACGAGATTAGTGTTGCGTTTCGTCGTGCGAACGGCGCTGCTTGTCACGGCGCAACATGGCGCGCTTTCGCATTGCCTTTACACTTTTCTCGCGAAGAGTGTTGGGCTTTTTAGAATGAAACTCACCTTCGTCTGCCGCATTCCATTCATCACTTTGAAAACGATAGTCTTTACTCATTAGTGTCTCTAGGTTGTGAACACGCTACAATTATTGCTGCGGGAGATTTAATTGGAAACAAAATTTTATTATCGTAGCGATGATAAAATTTGTTGCGTGAAAACCAGGCTTTATTCAACATTTTTTGTTCATCGGCTTGCACACAGCTCATTTTTATCAACGATTATAAAAAATAAAAGTCAACTAAACTTTTACTTATCATGACCTTAAAGTTTTCAACTTCTTCTGGTTCGCATTTATCAAACTAAATTAAACTCTCCATATCTCAATTCAAAGCAGTATCATTTTTTTTTATTGATAAGAAAAAAATCTTTTGCTTTAACTTAGCAAAAACTTGTTTTAAAAGTTCGCTGTGAAATTAACTACGTTGGAACTATTATCATGAGCACAGCGATTCGTCCTTCAAACAAACCCTTTGTAGACCGTCGGAAGTTTCCTTATGGCTTTAAAAAATCAGGGGATTTTAGTATTTCCGAAGCAAATATACTCACTACTTATGGCATTACTCTACTCGACTTAGAAAATGGTGACTTGAAACCTGAAACAACGGAAGAGAAACATTTCGTCAAATTTATCAGCGGAAAAGCGCAAGCATCGAGCAGCATTGAAAAAACATGGGCAAAGTATGTTCAGCTAGCAAGGGGCAGAAGACAGTTTTTTACATTGCATAGCAGTGCCAGTAATCAAGCAGATTACGATGAATCTTACTCAGACGACGAGTTCGATGTTGCATAAACCTTATGGTAACGTATTAAAAAAGCTCGCGAATTCGCGAGCTTTTTCGTTTGGGCGACTGATCTCAATAGGGAAGTTGCACGAACAAAGTGTAGACATGATGTTTTAGCATTAAAAGCGACTATACTTATTAAAGAGAATGTTTCATGCCTCTGCATAGTGGAGCAGGCGTCGCATTAGTTCTCTTGTCAGCCGAGCAAAGGAGGAGCAAGATGATTATAAGTTCAAAACAACTCACCCAATATTCTATCCACGCAACAGACGCGACCGTTGGCGGTATTAAAGATATTCTTTTTGACGATGAAACCTATACAACACGCTATTTAGTAGCAGATACCAATACGTGGTTGCCATTGAGTAGAAAGGTGGTGATATCTCCTGTGTCAGTGTCTCAAGTGGATATGCAAGAGGAAAGCGTACACGTAGACATGACAGTTGATACGCTCAAAAACAGCCCATCTATTGACGAACACAAACCCGTGTCGCGGGAATACGAAGAGCATTTATTTAAATATTTTGGTTACGGCTACTACTGGATTGGGCCCGGTGCGTGGGGAGAATACGCACATCCTAACGAGTTGGTGACGACACCGACAGCCACAGAGGCAGATGCCGAGGGTGCACTTCCGTCAGAATCGACTAATCATCTGCGCGCTTGCGGCGAAATAAATGGCTACGAAGTTGCAACGACAGACGACAAGGTAGGTCACATAAGTGAGTTTTTGATAGATACTACTACCTGGCAGTTAGTCATGTTAGTAGTGGATACTAATAACTGGTTGCCAGGCGGAAAACACGTGGCACTGCTGCCGCGAGATATTAAACAAATTGATTGGGCTGCCCATAGTGTCGTGGTGAACTTGAGTCATGACGATTTACTTCAACGACCTGAAGTGGACGGTGAAAAATTAGGTGATGGGAGCTATATCGCTGCGCTTGTCGCTCAAATAGACGAGGCTTAAAAGCGGAAAAGTAAGAGATGTCCACATATAAACGGACACAGTAAGGGCGTATTGGCTTTTGTTATGCATTTTTGCATTACAGAGCAACACGCCCCAGTTTTATTCGCAGAAGAACTCATACATCAGCGCAATTAGGCGCTTAACTCTCTCATCAGACAATCTATAAAAGATAGTTTGCCCCTCTCTTCTCGTTGCCACCATGTTCGACTCCCGCAACAATGCTAAATGTTGGGAGATTACTGGTTGTGAAACACTTACAATTTGCAATAATTCAGATACCGATTTCTCTTGCTTTAGCAAGGAGCAAAGGATCATGAGCCTCGTCTTATTCGCAAATTGCTTAAGAAATAACTCTGCTTCCGCAGAATGTTCCATCATTTCGCTTGGGCTTAATACAGCGTATTCAGACATGAGCGTTTCCTAATAACATTAACTTTGTTGATGAATCTACCGTCTTGTTAGACTAAAGTATAAGAATTTCTGGTCAAACGGTAAAAATAGACGCTAAACCGACTATATTATCTTGTCTTAAATAACTCATAACTATAAATTAGTTTATACTTATATCGTAATTTGGAAAGTAAAATGCTAATAGATCTAAAATCTCGTTTAGAAAATATCGATGTAAATATTCGAATTATTTCTGCAAAAGAAGCCGCAGACGAAATGAAAACTAACCAAGGACTGTTAGTTGATGTGCGAGAGCCAGCAGAAGTAGCAGAAAATCATGTTGAAGCCTCACTTCATATTCCACGAGGCATATTAGAAATGAAAATGTTAGAACTGGTAAACGATGCATCAAAACCCATTTACCTGCATTGCGCATCTGGCGCTCGAGCTAAGCTTTCTGCTGAACAACTTATTAGAATGGGCTATGAAAACGTATCTGTGATTACGTGTTCATTAGCTACAATCAAGCAAGTTCATCGCACATAGAAATGTAAAACTTTTTATAATCGAGTTTTATCATTAACATTTTCCTTTAAATTAAAACGGTTGAAGTATGCTGAAATCCACATTAGAGCAATGGAGAATGTTTAAAGCAGTGGTGGATGCCGGCGGTTTTAATCAAGCTTCAACGGTAGTGCACAAAAGCCAATCTAGTGTGCATCATGCTGTTCAAAAACTAGAAAATGCTATAGGCGTAGTTTTATTCGAAAACAGTGGTCGCAAAGTCAAACTGTCTCCTCAGGGGGAGTTAATGTACCGTAGAGCCACTTTTCTACTCGGTGAAGCCCAGAAGCTAGAAGCAATTGCATATAGCCTGCGCTCAGGTACCGAAACTACATTGCGAGTAGCTGTCGACATTATTTTTCCCTCGCAGCTACTCTATAATGTACTTAACAAAGTTTCTGAAGAGTTCCCTCTTTTACGGGTTGAGTTGGAAGAGACTGTGCTAAGTGGCAGTAACACCATGCTGTCAAGCGGCAATGTAGATATTGGTATATCTCCCTTCCTTTATCCCAATGGCTTTAGTGAAGACCTTTGTGAGATTGAGTTTGTGGCGGTGGCTCATAAAGACCACCCACTACATCAACTTGGCCGCACTCTAACCCTTCAAGACTTGAAGTCCCATAGACAAATTGTGGTTCGAGACTCATCGGCGGAACGCAAAGTGGACGCAGGCTGGCTTGGCGCTGACCAGCGCTGGACGGTGAGTCATGTAAGAACGTCTGTTGATATAATTGCACAAGGGCTTGGCTTTGCATGGTTACCGATAGCCATCATCAGAAAAGAGCTCGAAAGTGGCATACTTAAATTATTACCACTTCACAATAATGCAGCTCTGAGAAAGACATTACTCTATTTGTCTTTTGAAGATGGAGACGCTCTCGGTCCAGCTGCAAGAGCCTTCATTGGCGAACTGCGCCATCAGACAATGCAACTACCCACGTCTGACTTTATTACTTCAGAGTGTATCGAAAACAAGTAGTCAATATTGCAAAGCGAGTAATATTTTCAAACTAACGAGTAATATTGTCATGCTATCTGTGAATTCCCTCCCCTCTGTCTCGATGCCCTGTCCCACTGACTTGTCAAAAGTGACTCAGTCAACGCAATTATAGGTGCAGTGATTCTATAAGAAACATAATTAGCTATGTCACATGGACCGTTAGTTATATACCCTTGGTCCTATATTAGCCATCTGCCAAAATCTCAACTTATTACACTATGTCAAACAAGTCGAGCCTACGCTGACTGTGAAGGGAACGAATTTTGCAGAATAGCCGGCTACTAACAGAGCTTGTAGCATTAAAAATGGACATTTAGCCAGGACAGCAACACGCTAATAGATAAACGCGATAACCTGGCGCTTACTCAGATGCGCAAACTAAGTCCGCGCGCTACTACATGTAAAAAATTACGATGCAAAGATAACTTCTTCCACACTTAATGGTAGACTTTTATCTTAATGCGAAATTATATAATTGATATTATTCTATTTTTCATAACTATGGGATAAATAAAGAGGGATTCTCACGTGCTCACCGTATTACTTG
The DNA here is from genome assembly GCF_048987005.1 of Alteromonas ulvae. Classification (GTDB taxonomy): domain Bacteria; phylum Pseudomonadota; class Gammaproteobacteria; order Enterobacterales; family Alteromonadaceae; genus Alteromonas. Next base: position 2,631,375 of record NZ_CP185261.1, read on the forward strand.
TCGATGACGACGCCGAATTTACAGAAGTAGCTTGTACCATTATCGAATTTTTAGGGCACGAAGTGCTCACGGCGGCTACGCTTCAAGAGGCGAGAAACTGGATAGAAAAAGAAACATTTGACCATATTCTACTCGATTTCATGTTGCCAGATGGCAGCGGAGCACACTTGTTCGACGAATTAGACGAACTAGAGAAACGTCCTCGAGTTACGCTTATTACCGGTCACCCATCAGTAAAAAGCGTTATAAAAGGGTTGTGTGGTCCAAACATTGACTATCTCGTTAAACCAATTCAACGTGAGGATATCGAAGCGGTATTAACAAGAAAATCGGAAAAAGCGGCACCGAAAAAAGCAAAAATTGAAAAGCACTTCGACCTACTTATCGGTGAATCACCGGCAATGAAAGATCTTTACAAGCTTATTTCACGAGTAAGTAAAACGAGTGCAAACGTTATGCTGTTAGGCGAAAGTGGTGTGGGTAAAGAAGTGGTTGCTGCTGCAATTCACAAAGCATCAGACAGCGAGGGCACCTATGTCGCCACCAACTGCGGTGCGTTTTCTAAAGAGCTTATTGCCAGTGAGTTGTTTGGCCACGAGAAAGGCGCGTTTACAGGCGCAGTTGGCCGTAAAGAAGGGGTATTCGAGCAAGCGGAAAGCGGCACGCTGTTTTTAGATGAAATAACCGAAATGCCAATTGACATGCAGCCCAACTTGCTACGTGTTTTAGAGAATAAAGTAGTGATACGAGTGGGTGGCACTAAAACTATTCCCGTCAATTGTCGCGTAGTATCAGCGACCAATAGAACAATGGAAGAAATTGCGCAAAGTAAAGTATTAAGAGAAGACATCTACTTCAGATTAGCAGTATTCCCAATTACCATTCCACCTCTTCGCGAAAGAAAAGAAGATATAGCTCTTTTGGCGAAAACCTTTATTGAAGAGTTTAACAACGACAACAACGCCAAATTCAAATGGGACGACACCCAGCTAGACACTCTGCAGGCCTATGATTGGCCAGGCAACGTGCGTGAGCTACGTCACTTTGTTCACCGCGCGGCTATAATGAGCGATCCGCAAAGTAGTGCACTAGAGCTTCCGAAAACTATCGAATCTCCTTTTGCACAAAAACAAAGTACTACGCCTTCCCTTCAAGCTGGTCGAACTATTGAGGATGTAGAAAAAGAACTTATCTACGCTACGCTTGAAAAAGTGAATGGCAATAAAACGATGGCCGCTGAAATGCTAGGTATTAGCACCAAGACACTTTACAACCGACTGCATGCCTACGGCGATTTAAGTAAAGACGAGCAGTAAAAAGGCCGAATTGAATGACTGACGATGAGTTTTCGAAAATGAGTGTTTTCGTGCACGACGCGCGTAAACCACTGAATCGCATTTCTATGCAGGCGGAATTAATTAAAATGGCCCTAAATGGCGATATTCCAACTCAAAAAGCTGTTGATGCGTTAGACAAAATAATTGCAAGCGCAAAAGTTTGCAGCAATACGCTAGCCGAAATGACCTCAGAAATGGGTTCATCAAATTCGAGTCATTCGGATGATTAAAGCAATGTTGTCATCAGTATACAGCTGGATATTGATGGTCATACTGGTGATAGCAGTGATTACCGCTAATTCATTTTATGTGGTTAATACGTTGGACGACCTATCTGCAATGGAAGCAAGGCTGTTCAGTACTAATCGTATAATTAGTGCTGTCAACAAGCTTCATGTGGTGCTGTTGCGAGCAGAGTCAGGACAAAGAGGTTATTTACTTACGGGTAATGAGGCCTATTTGATGGAGTATACCGAAACGCTTAATACATTTTCATCCGTAGCAGAAGAAGTTGAAGTGAGCGCGTTTTCATCCGGTACACCTGAACAACATAGTCGGATAAATGAATTACTTAGAATAACGAAACAAAAAATTAACGGCATGGTCGAGATTGTTGAACTTGCACGTTTAGATCAGCAAGACCAAGCAATTGATTTATTGCGCTCTGACCGCGGTCTACAGTTGTATAATCAATTTGTCAGTATTTTTGAGGCAATTGACAGCTCTGAAAGAGATATTCAAGGTACTTATTTAGCAAGTTTGATGAAACTCCGTCGCGACTCTGTCAATACCTTAATTATTTCATCTGCCACTACCCTTCTTCTCATAATGACTATTTTTTTACTGCTTAAAGTTAATGCGAGAGAAAACGAGAAACATCAATCGGAGCTTGAGGGCATTAATGAAGAATTAGAGGCCAAGATAGCAGCACGCACTCAGGAATTAAGTGTGTATTCCGATGAACTTGCGCGAAGTAATAGGGAATTGGAAGACTTTGCGTTTGTGGCTTCTCATGATCTTCAAGAGCCGTTGAGAAAAATTCGCGCTTTCGGTAACAGAATAGAGTCTGGTTATGGCGATGTTATCGATGAGCGAGGCAAAGACTTTCTTGCCAGAATGCTTAACGCCGCCGAGCGTATGTCTATGCTCATTTCGGATTTGCTCTCATTCTCTCGGGTTTCCACTCGCGGCAAAGAATTCGTAGACGTGGAGCTAAACACCATTTTTTCAAGTGTTTTAAGCGACCTTGAAATAGCAATTGAAGAAAAGTCTGCTCAGGTTAACGTTACAAACATGCCGAGTATCCGAGGTGATAAATCTCAACTAGAACAGTTGTTTTTAAACCTTATATCAAACGCGCTCAAATTTCAGACCGCCGATGTTGCACCTGTAATAGATATAGAACGTAAAGACCTCACTGTTGATGAACGAAGCGCACTGCTAAAATCTGACGAGTATGAGTGGATAAAAATAACGGTAAGTGACAATGGGATTGGTTTTGAGCAGTCTTTTTCTGAAAAAATCTTTGCCCCATTCCAGCGATTGCACGGTAGAAGTGAATACAAAGGTACTGGAATTGGACTTGCTGTGTGCCGCCGCATTGTAGAAAGACATAACGGAACTATCGCCGCCACCAGTGAAATTGGAAAAGGCGCTAAGTTTGATATTATTTTACCCCTAGACAGCGAGCCATTCGGCTCGGATAACGATAATGGAGAGTCTTCGCATGATGCGTAAACAAGCCCAACCAATTAATATCTTAATGGCAGATGACGATGAAGATGATCGCTTACTTACCGTTGATGCGCTAAAAGAATCTCGTGTTTTAAACACACTTTTTTGTGTTGAAGACGGCATAGAGCTACTAGAATTTTTACGTCACGAGGGCAAATATGCCGATGCAGAAAAGTATCCGCGTCCAAGTTTAATTTTGCTCGATCTGAACATGCCCCGTAAAGATGGTCGTGAAGCACTCCAAGAGCTGAAAAACGATCCTAAACTGCGCAGTATACCCGTGGTTATCTTAACGACATCGAAAGAAGAGGAAGACATGCTGCGTGGTTACGATTTAGGTTGCGCCTCATATATTACTAAGCCAGTAAATTTCGAAGGTTTAGTTGACCTAATGCGAGCTCTTGGCCGCTATTGGATTGAATTCGTAGAACTACCACACGAGTAGCGGAGTACTAGATGACAGAGGTAATAAAGATTCTATTGATTGAGGATGATGAAGATGACTACTTCCTTACCTCTGACTATCTAGAACGGTGTGAATCTTCAACATTCGAGCTTACATGGGTAACCGACAGCGATGCGGCACTGGAAGCATTAAAAGAAAGCTCCTTCGACTTATGCTTACTCGACTTTTTATTAGGCGCAGAGAACGCGCTCGATGTGTTGAGTATTTTAAAAGCAAATCAATTTAATCTTCCTGTTGTTATATTGACTGGTCAATCCGACACCATGGTTGATGAAATGGTGATGCGCGCGGGTGCGGCAGATTATTTACAGAAGTCTGAAATTGAATCTCCACGCTTTATGCGCACTATTCGCTACGCTCTCGTTCGAAGAGACATCGAAAATGAGCGGATAGAACGAAATAAAGTAGAGCAAAAAAACAAAGCAAAAGATAAGTTTCTTGCCCACTTAGGTCATGAATTACGAACGCCGCTCACCTCAATACTTGGCTACACAGAACTACTGATTGACGACGCGAGAAATAGTCCGTTTCAACAAGAACTATCGATTATTCACTCTAACGGTAAACACTTGTTAAGCCTGCTTAACGACTTACTCGATATGTCTCGAATAATGGCTGACAAACTCGAGTTGAATGTAAAGCAAGTGAACTTATCGGCGTTTCTCACCGACATCCACTCTTTGATGCAGTTGAATGCTAAAGACAAGGGGCTCAGCTTAAATGTGGTTGCGAAAACCAAGATGCCTGAGTTTATTCAGACAGACCCAACACGTCTTCGTCAAATATTGCTTAATTTAATTACCAACGCGGTAAAATTTACAGATCACGGTACCATCACACTTACCATTGAAGTTGAAACGATGGCGGCAGACGAACAGTTTATTCGACCAGAAAAGGGGTTGAGGTTTACCGTCGACGATACTGGCATCGGTATGGCACCGGATAAACTCGAAAATATATTTCATCCCTTTGAGCAAATTGAAGACGTTATGCGTGCAAATCATGGTGGAGCAGGTCTGGGGCTCGCAATTTGTAAAGAGTTAGTCTGCAAACTCGATGGTGACATTTCAGTGACATCTCGCATGGGAGAGGGCAGCAGCTTTAGCTTTTTTATTAATCCAGGGGATATAAGTACTCAGCCATTAGAAGAGCTTGCCTTAGGTCAACTTTCAATCGTTGAGCCAGCTAACTTAAATTTAAAATTGACTGGGAAAGTGCTTATTGTAGACGACCTGAGAGAAATAAGGCGTCTTACTGGTCACTTAGTCAGTCAATCTAAGGCCGATATTAGCTATGCAGAGAATGGTGTGAAAGCACTTGAAGCCGTTTTAGAAGCTGATGAGCAGAATGCTCCTTTTAACTTGATATTAATGGACATTCATATGCCGGTAATGAATGGCATTGAAGCGCTTCATGCCATCAGGCGACATGGCAAAAATCTTCCCGTTATTGCAGTAACCGCAGCGAGCCGCAAAGGACTTAGAGAGTCGCTAATTCGAGAAGGGTTTGACGATGTTATCGGTAAGCCTATTGATAGATTTGCATTAGCCAATTTATTGTCGCTTTACTTACCTGCAGACAATCCTATTACCTTTTCCAATGTTGAAGCTCAAGTATCAGAAATGCCTACCACCAAACCTTTCGCACCTGAGGCGGCTTTTTCACAACAATACAATAGCAACGTGGATATTCCTAAACCACAAAAAGCGGACTCTCCTTCCCCTTCTATTCAACAAGAGCGTAACAGTAACGATTACTCAGTAGAAAACGATGCTGTAGCAACAGACAAAAAGAAAGTATTAGTCATCGAAGATGACGAAGATGCCGCAGAACTGCTGCAACTGTTTCTAACTCACCTTGGATGCGATGTTGTAAAGAGCCTGTGTGGAAATGAGGCTTTAGAAGCGATTAGTGAGCAACAGTTTGACCATGTTCTTATGGACTTAACACTGCCTGACTATGATGGCTATGAGCTAGCAAGAAAATTAAAGGCTAAGCAGAGTGACTGCAAGCTAACTATCGTTAGTGGTCATCAAGCGGATAGGGAAATTATGACCTCAATCGGTATTGATAGTGCATTACTCAAACCCGTTACCAAAGACGATTTAGAGAACGCGATCGCCGATGATCGTAATTCTCAGCCCCGAAATGGTTAACCGCGAAATTATTACAGGGTGTTCACGATACTGTGTGCATTCTTCCTTTCACTTTCTAAAAAGCTCACACTAAAAATAATTTTAGCCATAAAAATCAAAACATTACCAAAAATTCACAAAATGGTATAGCCATTGCTTTAGTCATAGGGAAAATGCATTTAGTAAAATCAAGGAGAATACTATGGCTACACAATCAGCTAAAAATACATCATCAAAAGCAAACACCTCTAATGAGCAAAGTCACCCAGTTACGGATCAACTGAAAGAGTCGCTCCATCAGTCTGTCGATAAGCTGGCAGACAATGCGAGTGCTGCTGAAGAGAATATTCGTCGCACCGCTACGTCATCGGCTGAAAATATGTCAGAGCGTAAACGTCTCGCTGAACAAAAATGGCAGGCATCTAAGGTGCGCAACTACGCTGTTGAAAACCCAGTAGCAACAGCCGGCCTTGCGTTTGCGGCAGGCATGCTAGTGACCTCATTATTGCGTAAGAAGTAATAATGTCAACGATACCTGATTTTCACAGCGCTCGTTTTATTGTGAGCCCTGAAAATCCATTTCGCCTGACTTCACCTTCGGAGCAGGCGCTCTACTTTATCGGCCAGAACGATTCTACGATTAAAGTCAATGTTGATGGTGGGGTTAGTACTGAGCAAGAAGACGCAACACCCGAAAGTAAAAGAAATAAAGACAGCGAACACGTCCTCTATCCCAACCCGTCTTATGATGAGATTATTGACGCGGTTACCAACGCGGTGAAGCAGCGAACCAAACAGGGCACTGCCTATCTAAGTTTGGTAAATAGCGAATTAATGCTTGTTAAAAAGTCTCTGTTCATTTCCGTTTTTGCAGCCCTCGCTGCTCTTCTGATTGGGATTGTGTGTTGGTTACTCATCAATATAGCACTTGGCGGGACGTTATATTCCTTCAGTATCAGTATTGTCGCAATCAGCGTTGTTTTATTGTGTTTCAACATCGGACTTTGTTTACTGTTTTACCGAATTGCAAAAAAAGCATTGCATTTGGTCAGCCTTAATCGGCTTATCTCGTTACTCAAACGTACCCTCGTTAACTCAAACACACAACAAAGCAACTAATAAAGCATCTGGCTAAAACTGCGCTATAGTTAAGAGAACACTATGATGGAAAACGCATTACTAAATAAACTTTTATTAAAGAATAATATGACTGACATTGCACAAAAAGAACGTAATTTTTATGCGCAGCGTCATCACGCACACCTCGCCGAAAAAGCGGCAAGGCAACATTGCCGATACCTGTTGGGAAAACCAGAAATTTTGTTAGCCATTGCAGCGTTAGGTGCATATAAAGGTATGTCTGATGCAAAACCAAATGTGAAGCGGAACCGTAAAAACTCTTTAATAGCGATAGGTAAAACCGCTTTGCTATCGCTGTTTAAATTATGATTGTCTGACAAAAGGAAGTAGTAAATGCGCCGTAAATTGGAAACATCCGCCTTAAAAAAACGTTACTTGAAATTGAAAACCTCTCACCTACTCTTAGGCGCGAACATTATAATAACGGCTTTGATAACGGGCTGCTCATCAGTACCCGTTGCCACTCCCACACCCTATAAATCAGCCAACTCTAAGCAAAGCTATGGTTATTCTAGTGAAAAACTAGGCGAAGGAGAGTACCGTATTTTATTTAAGGCTTCGGACAGGACACCTGCTGACAAAGTTCAGCAGTATGCGCTGCGGCGCGCTGCAGAGATCGCGAAGCAAAATGATTTCAGCTATGTAGCAGTAACGAAGACCAACATCACTAAAAAGCGGGTCCTAGCTCGTGAAGTATCATTGAACACCGACGAGCCCGTCGTTTTTCCATCAGATAAACAGTGCACTATGTCGGGATGTTCAAATGTAGCGCAACCTTCTACCACAGTAGATACAAACGATATCGAGAAAACGGCGATGAAAGACATATACTTTTCAATCGTTACCTCTATGTCGAATAATAAGCAAATGTTAGGCGCAAACGCCTTTTTGGTATCTGATCTTCTTTCAACACCACTTGATGAGAAGAACAAAGGGTATTAAGGCGATTTCACTTAGCCTAAAAAATTCATTCGGTGCATTGTAGATAAGCCTTCGGTGCATTCGATTTCCCTTCTTGACCGAACGCACTCCCGATTAACCCTCCCTTAATCTGTTTTTAACCCTCTGCAAAAGTACACTTCATAAGTTAGGTATATTATTCATTCATCGCAATGCAGTAGGCTTAGTTTCACGCAAGTCTCTAGCAAAATTATCGTTGTAAGACTGAAGGTATATGCCATGAATAATGTAAAAGCAATTCGCTCGAAAGTGACCGCTACTGTCGCATCTCTTCTTTTAGCGTCTGGATGCAGTGTTGCAGCCAATGCTCAGACTACCCAAAGTGGGGCGTACTTAAAAACCTCGCTTTCTGCTGAAGCATTAGACAACTCGTTGCTATATTCAAGCACGTGTATTACAGAAAGAGAGGTTATTAGCGCACAAAAAATGTGGGGGAGCGGCATTGTCAGAATTGGCACAGTATTTACTGATGGCGGCGACTATTCTGATGAAGCTGCTAATTTTATCCAAAAAATGTATGGATACGATCTGAGTAGCGTACTGTTTAAACCGACGTTGGCAGCAAATGATCAATTTCGCTCAAGTTTCGACGCCGCCCTTTCGTATTTTGTAGGCGGTAATGATGCGTACGAAGAGGATAAGGGCTTTGCAATAAAACCTTACACCAACGTGAAGTTTGATAACGTTGGCATTATTAACAATAGTTGCAGAATGGCGGTAGCCATGGGTAATTACTTTTTCATAGATACCAGTGGCGGCGAAACTAAAGTAGAATATACCTTTGCTTATGTTAAAGACAGTGATGGAAACTTACGTATAGTTGCCCACCAGTCGTCGTTACCTTATAACCCCAATCGCGGCTAGTCTACTACCTACATTACCATAGACGTGCAGCGTGTTCGTGCGCTGCATCAGGCCTAAAAATGAAGAATGGGGGCTTGCTCTATGAGCTCGGTACTCCTTGGCTAGTCCATTTTTTAAAGGATATTTCAATATAGGTAGTGGTGGACGAATAGTGTAACCAAACGACTTTTATACTAAAGGCTCACTATCTGACCAACCTAGGCAATTTCACCTAACGCCTGGTTCTCTCTCCTCATAATGTTAAGCCCATGGCCGACTACATTTCAAAGAATGTAAAAAGTGCAATTTACCTGTAACTATTGTCTACACACTGTGAACCTCCTACCAAACAAAAGAGCCAAAAATGAAATTACTTTAATACTTTCAACACTTTGCAAACAAGGCATGAAGATAGCATTAATTAAAATAACAACAGCTTAGATAGAGCAGAAGCTTAATCATAGCAAAAGCTATTGTGAACGTAACGGAAGCAACAAGAGGAAATAAGTCATGTTAGGCTGGGCAATCACATTTTTTATTATCGCCATTATTGCAGCAGTTTTTGGCTTCTCGGGCATCGCAGGTGCGGCAACAGGAATTGCACAGATATTATTTTTTGTATTTGTCGCCTTTCTCGTCATTTCACTTTTAGTGAATGCCTTGCGCGGTAAAGCACCGAAAGCGTAAGCAACATCTTATATACAGTATTAATTGAAAAGGAGTAAGGACATGAGTTCATTCAAGAATTTATTAAAAGTAGTAGCAGCACCAGCATTTGTACTTTCACTTGCAGCATGTAGTGAAAACGACGCGGAGAGCGCAGGCGAAGAACTTGACGAAATGGTCACAGACGCTGGCAATGCGCTTGAAGATGGCGGTGAAAAAATTGGCGACATGGCCAATGACGCTGGTAACGCCGTAGAAGATGCATGTGAAGACGTTAAAGAAGGCGTGGAAGCGGAAGACGACGACTGTTAGTTTGTTCCGTAGCTAAATGGCAAACATAGCTACACCTAACGCTACCGAAACAAAAAGGGCCGGTTTTTACTGGCCCTTTTTATGTTGACTTGTCCTGGGTTCGTTTGTCCTAAACTGGGTTAACGCAAAGAGACCGACTTTAGGAAACCTCTATACCGCCGAGCTCTCTTGCTAAGTCGTCCAGTGTAGACAAAGTTTCATCAAACTCACCCACAATATACGTGTATTTCACACTAACATGATGATCGGTTTGACCAAACTTAGCGCGCAACCCATCTGCATCAACATGTTTCACAGTATTGAGAAATCGATACGCAGACATCTCTGTATCAAATTGAAACTCTACACTATTTTCCATTTACGCCAGCACACTTGGATTGTTATCAATAATGGTAATAACACGCTGCAAAAGACCGCTTTCGCCTTCTTTCACTTCACCATGCTGTAACCAATCGCTCAATATCTCTTCCGCCTCTGGCGCTTCACCTTGCTCAAGTTTTGCCGTCATCATTTGAAGCTGCACACTCGAACGTACCGATGCATCAGATTGGGGACTAGGCATACCGCTAGCCACTTCTAACGCAACCGTCAACCACGTTCTATCATGCTTTGGCGCATTTGACGCACCAGCGTTAGTCAGCAAATTCGACCAGCGTTTACCCAAAGTTTCTAAAAGTTCATTCTTGGCTTCAGGTTCATCATTTTGCAACAACCGAATAATGGCGTGAGCTCGTGCCTCTATCACTTTTTCGTCGTGTTCACGCTGCATTGACTCCCTTTTCTTAAACAGGGTCTCAAGCTTGCGTTCTATCTTCACTCGCTGCGGCTTTGGCAGTGCTGACATTGCCTCTTGAACACCCTGAACCGCGCTTTGAAAAGTACTGTCATCGCCTTCTACATAGATAGATGCAATAGACGACAAAAGCTTTTCAGCTTGCTCAGTATACTCGCTAGTTTGCGCTCTACGCTGGGTTTTCAAACGTTCAAAAATGGCATCATTACTCGCTTTAAATTCTGCCCACAACCGGCTCTCCTCGCGCTTACCGGCATGTCCTATGCGTTTCCATTCTTGCTGCAGTTGCTGCGCAGATTCTGCTGCCACACTAATATCATCAGCATCTTGTAGCGCATTAACCTTATCCACTAGCCTTTGCTTATGCACCTGATTGTCGCTTTGCCACGCAAAAACTCGCTTTTGAAAAGGTGAACACACAGCCTTCCACTCAGTTTTAAGTTGCTCATATGCTTGCTTTTCAACTTGACCACAGGCTCGCCACTGCTTGGCAAACCTATCAAGGGTTTTGCTTAGTTCAGTTGGTTCAATGTCATCAGCTATCAACGCTACTTTTTCAATAATCGAACGACGCAGCTCTAACGCTGCTGCTCGTTCAGCATCTAATTTAGCGTAATGTTCTCTGCAAGGCTCAAACGCCTTCTCTAACGCGCTATCAAAATTCTGCTGCAACACTACATCTTCTTGTTCGCTGTCACTTGCAGAGGGGGTATTCAACGATAACCATTGGCTGCGTAAATACTTTATCGACTCGCTGCGCTTTTGTATATTATCCACTGGCGTAGCGGCCAACTCTTTGGCCTCTTCAACGAGAGCAGGTTTTCGCGGCGCCGCAATATAGCTCTGCCAACCTTCCAGTCTTGCTATGTCATCAGCCGTTTTCTGAAAACGTTTCTCGATGTCTTTCTTTAACCCTTCAGGCAGCAAAGCTACATTCTCAGACAGCTTCTTAAATTTAGCCATTGCCGCACGAAACTTGCCTTGAGAAACTAGGTTATCAACAATGCTTATTTGCTTTCTAACGTGTTTCAGTTCGTCAAGATGCTTTGACCTAGCCGCTTTTTCATCGGCTCTCACTTGCTTATTTGCTGATTTGAAACGCTGTAAAAGCGCTTTTGGCTGCGCAATAAGTTCGCGACTGATAGCTGAGTATTCCTCTATCGCAGTATCAAACTCATTGCGTAAATCGCGCTTTTGTTCATCACTCACGTCAGCACTGTTTAATTTTTGCGCCACGTTTTCAACTGCGTTCAGTCTAGACAATAACTTTTGACCGTATTGCTGCTGCATAGAGAATGCTTCAAGCTTTGTGTTTAGCACATCGACAGCCAGTTGTATTTCGTTTACTCGCTTGTCGTTACTGCCAAGCTGACTCAACTGCTCTAACGTAGCCTCAACACCTCTCACACTTTCATTTACCGTTGCCACATCAGCCAGCGTAGCCTCACACAAGCGGGTGTTGTACAACCAGCCTACTTGTTCTTTCGCGTGAATTAGCTGCTGTTCGCAAAGGGCTTGTGTATTAGCTAGTACTGCCGACTTTTGCTTCTCTTCCCACGCAGGACGGATCCTGTCTACATAGCGCGTAACTTGCTCAGCTATTTTGCTGCGTTTTTCTTCAAATTCTTGTATATCTTCTGATGAAAGAATGCCAGCTTGTGCAAATAAGCCTTCCAGCTCACTGTGGTAAATGGATTGCAAATCTATAACCTGTTCAACATCGGCTTTATCAAGTAGCGCACGGTATTTAGACAAACATAGGGTAAGCTGTTTTTTGAGTTCTATAGGTTTGTGTTCTGCAGCTCTTATTTCATCGATTCGGCTATTGATCGCATTTAGCGTATCGGAATCGCTCAGTTTTTTCGCCCATTTTTGCAGTGTATTAGTATGAGACTGACTGCTGATAAGCTGGCGTTGTAATTGGCCATTATTCGCATGTAAAAAAACGTGTTGCGTAAATGAAGGCTTATCAACCTTAGCTAAAAGCGCGAGAGCCAATTCAGTATCGCCTAACAGCTCAGGTTCGCGCTGCACCACATCAATGATCACCTCCGTACTTGCTGTTTCTTGCAAAAACGTAGACTTCTCTTGCGAGCTAAGCGCTACACTACCTTGGCCTGATATCGCTTCACTCACGCATTGCTGGGAAGCTTTTTTCACCTTTGGCGACTTGGCTATTTGTGCCATTTTTTGCCATAACACAAAACTGTTTAGCTTAGTTAACGCTGCAAGACTTACGTCTGCATTCTCATCGTTAAAGGCCAGCTCATGAAGAATTGTTTTGTCTTGAGGTTTTTCCGGTGAGAGTTTTTCAATGGCTTCCAGTCTTTTTTCTGGCTTTTGACTGGCATGAGAAGCTGCAAATATACGACTAAATATCATCCTGTTTGAACCGCGCTATCGTGTTGTTATCATCTTGGTGGTCCGATAGAGAGCGTCTGAAATCTGCTTTGCTTTTATGCACAATTTCTCCACTTTCTCCTACTGTCATGTGCTCAGACGACTTTTCGATTTTCGCCTGATACAACATCACAACCTGCATACTGCTGGCTTTCTGCTCTTCGTTGAGTGGCGTTCCATCAATCCACTTCCCGGTTTCAACGGCTTGACGCAAGCGTTCGTAAACTTCAGGCGTCATGTTACTAACTAGTGCATCTATATTCATTTATGAGAAACGCTTTATCATTACAATTCGAGCTCGGTTTACTAGGTACCAAACGAAACCTGCAATCGCGCCCAATATAGCAAGGTTATGCTGTAAATCACCTGGTTTGGTTCCCCCCCAGTACATAAAACCAAAGCTTGCCACAAATATCAGCATAGCAAGCAATGATTGGTTTTGAATACTTTGAAGTTTTTGAAACCGGTTAAGGCTTTGTTTGCGTTCAACATCTTCAGACGTTGCATCGCCAATTTTGAATCCGCAATGAGGACACTCTTTTGCCTTGTCAGATGTTTTTTTCTTGCACGACGGGCAGTCGACTAATGCCATGTGTTGCTCCTGTTTGTTCGCTGCGAGTAAGAAACGGAAATCATACGCTACAACGTATCGTTATCTCGCGGCCGAGTATCATACTGAAGTTAACGACAACAATGAAGTCAGATTATACACTTCGCAAACAAAAATGCGTGTTGCGGCACTGCGAAAACGCAACTCCACTACACGCAAATTTCTACTGTCCCCAAGCCGTTTAAGACTATTTATTTGTCTTAAACATTATTCATTTTCAGGGCTTACTTCTTGGCACGCGACCAATAATCGTTAACTGTCTCTTTCATTTCTTTACTGAGCAATAATATGCCAAACAAGTTAGGTAACGTCATCACGACAATTGCTACCGCTGATAACGCCCATACCAACGTTGTATCGGAAAATGCAGCCCAAACAAAACCTGCTACATAGATAACCCTGTAAGGCATAACAGAGCGTGGGCCGAGAAGATACGTCATCGCCCGGTCGCCGTAATACGACCATGCAATTGCCGTTGAGAATGCAAACAGGAGCAAACCCACAGATACGATATATTGGCCAAAGTCACCAAAAAAGCCTCGGGTGAACGCTATAGTGGTAAGTGCCGCTGAGTGAACCAGAGACTTACCGCTTACCTCTAAGTTTTCTTTTAGCGGTTTACCGTCTTCTATTTTCAACGTACCGGTAAATAAATCTTCGCTACCTACCGAGTACTTCACGTCTTCTGCTACTGAACGAGAGTTTATTAGCGTAAAGTCGCCGCTGACTGCGGTGCCATTCACCACGGTAATTGCACCTGTAAATGGTTTGATGTCGTTACCCTCCACCCCGTTTAAGAAGCCATACAGCTTTTCAACATCTTTTGACTCGCTGTCGTTGTATTCACCAGCGATAAAAAACATGTCAGAACGATCGAATATGTTCTCATGCTTTTCCTTCCACACGCCAGAAGAAAGGATAACCAACCCCGTAACAGTACAAATTAATATAGTATCGATAAACGGCTCTAATAAAGACACCATACCTTCAGATGCAGGCTCTTTAGTTTTAGCGGCCGCGTGAGCGATAGGCGCAGAACCTTGCCCCGCTTCGTTTGAGAATAGTCCTCTGTTTACACCACGGTTAAATGCGTAGGCAAGTGACGCACCTAAGAATCCACCAGCTGCTGCAGAACCAGTGAATGCATCGCCGATAACAGACAAAAACGAAGGAATAATATTATCAAGGTTCGCGAAGATAACTGCCATAGCGCCGATAAGGTAAATAACCGCCATTGCTGGAACGACTCGGGCTGTGAATGCCGCAATGCGCTGAATACCACCAAGAATAACCAGAGCGAGCAGAATACCTAGCACGCTACCTACAAGCCAAGGCTCAAAACCAAAGGTGGCCTCTATACTTTGAGCAATACCATTACTTTGTGGAAGGTTACCCGTTCCAAACGAGCTAACCACAGTGGCAATCGCAAACGCAACGGCTAACCACTTCATGTTTAAGCGGCGGTCCATGTAGTACATAGGTCCACCAGCCATTGTGCCATCTTCTGTTTTCACTCGGTATTTATGCGATAACGTTACTTCGACAAACTTTGTGGTCATACCTAAGAAAGCGGTAACCCACATCCAAAACAGCGCAGCTGGTCCGCCAAGAAAAATAGCAAAGGCAACACCAGATATGTTACCCGTTCCGACAGTTCCCGAAAGTGCCGTGGTTAAAGCGCGAAAATGGGTGGTATCGCCTGGGTCACTCTCTTTATCAAACTTGCCTGTAATAACCTGCCATGCATGTTTGAAGAATCGAATTTGCGGGAACTTCAAGTAAACTGTGAAAAATAAGCCCACACCAAGAAGCACAAAAGGAAACCAACTCGCTCCCCCCAAAAAGCTATCAAGCGTGATTAGTAAACCGTATAACCCTTCCAAGGTATTTCCCCTTTTTTATTATTTCGTTTTGTTGTTTTTATTAAAAGACCTCATTAACTGAGGTCCTTATTGTGAGAAGCAAAAGCTTCTTTTTACTTGTTGTTACTGTGTTTCTTTAACACAGCGTTTACAGCAATGAGAATATCCTCACCTAGCTGACGGGAGCGCTGAACAGACCAACCATACACATCATCAGGTAAATTCGCGTTATCTTTAAACGGCATTTCAACGGTATAGGCCATGCACGTAAATTTTTCACCCACTGCATTCGATGCCACCGTTAAATTTGCTTTACCCGGTGCATCTTTTTTGTAGCCAAATTCATCTTGAAACTCAGGTGTTGCATTTAGCAACGCCGATTTGAATGTGTCTTCTAACGCTTTTATTTCGTCGTTGTAACTCGGGTTTCCTTCCCCCCCTGCAACAAAATTGTACGGCAGTGCTTCATCACCGTGCAAATCGAGGTACATATCCACGCCTACGTTTTCCATTTCACGCAGTACGTACCATACTTCCGGACTTTTTTCCGGCGTTGGTGTTGCCCACTCGCGGTTTAAGTTAGTGCCCACAGCGTTTGTACGCAAATGTCCTCTGGCACTGCCATCTGGGTTCATGTTTGGAACTACGTAAAACACGGCGTTTTCAAGCAACTGTCGAGCCAGACCGTCTTGCTCATCTAGCAAACGATAAATAATGCCTTCTGCGCACCATTCGGCCATAGTTTCACCAGGATGCTGACGTGCGGTTATCCACACTTTTTTCTTGTTAGGTGTTTCTTCGCCAATGACCAACACTGACATATCACGACCATCTAACGTTAGCCCCAAAAAGCGGTGCTCACACAATAATGACATTTGCGCGTCGTGGACTAGGTCTAGATGACGTTCATAGCTGTAAGGAATGAAATACGCAAAATACACGCTTGGCTGTTCTAACGTGAGTGAAAAGGTAAGATTGTCGCCGTCAAATTCGCTTGGCACGCGAAACCACGTTTGTCTATCGTAAGAAGCAAGAGCGTTGTAGCCTTTCCACCCATCGGGATACGCCGATTTTGCCAACCCTTGGATGGTCACTTTATGGGTGACGAACGTTTCGCCGATAAGACGAAAATGAAACCATTGAGCAAATTCTGATTGGTTGTCTTTCGGTATGGTGAGAACAATATCTTCTGGAGACTCTGCGCGAACAACATGGATGTTGCCGCTGTCGAATTGACTGGAGATATGCATAAACTGTCGTTTCCCTTATTATTTGAGCGCTAATTTAGCATAGTCAGCGACACAAATACCATGTGCACTGGCTGGTTTTACCAGCATGAAGTACACATTTTGTTTACACTAATAAAAAACCGACCCTGTTGGTCGGTTTTTTAATCAATTAACGCTTGGTGAAATAGCTCGTGGCTACCTACTCACTGACGCAGACGCTATTCTTGCTATAAAGGTAGCGTTGGGAAGCTTAGGTTTGCCATGTCACGAACAACTCTTAAAACCTGGCAGCTATAGCCAAACTCGTTGTCATACCACACATAAAGTGTTAGTCGGTCATCAGACACAATGGTTGCCTGTGAATCTATAACCGATGCAGCTCTTGAACCTACCAAGTCAGTAGATACGATTTCTTTACTCGCCGTGTAGTCTATTTGGTGCTGCAATTTAGAGAATAAAGCGGTATCGCGTAAAAATTCGTTTACTGATAGCTTGTCTGTCGCTTTCTCTAAGTTAAGGTTTAATATTGCCATTGACACATTCGGTGTAGGTACACGAATGGCATTCCCCGTAAGCTTACCAGCTAATTTAGGATATGCTTTGGCCACTGCTTTCGCTGCGCCGGTTTCCGTGATCACCATGTTAAGCGGTGCACTTCGACCTCGGCGATCTCCTTTGTGATAATTATCAATAAGGTTTTGATCGTTTGTGTAAGAGTGAACAGTTTCAACGTGTCCATTCTTAATGCCATACTCTTCATCAAGGGCTTTTAACACTGGTGTGATAGCGTTGGTGGTGCAGCTGGCAGCCGATATAATAGTGTCGTCAAGGGTAACCTCACCATCGTTAACACCGTGTACGATGTTTTTGATATCCCCTTTACCAGGAGCCGTGAGTATCGCTTTTGATGCGCCCTTTGCTTTCAAGTGAAGCCCTAACCCTTCTCGGTCGCGCCATATGCCTGTATTATCAATAATAATAGCGTTGTCGATGCCATATTGAGTGTAATCTACTTCATCGGGGCTGTTAGCATAGATAACCTGAATAAACGATCCATTGGCTTTAAGTGCATTGCGCTCGTGGTCAATCGTAATACTGCCGTTGAATGGACCGTGTACTGAGTCTCTGCGAAGTAAACTTGCACGTTTTTCCAAATCGCCATCGCGACCGCCGCGAACGACAATGGCACGCAAACGAAGCTTGTTGTTTTTACCCTGACGCTCGATAAGCAAACGTGCTAGCAAACGACCTATTCGACCAAAACCATAAAGCACCACATCTTGAGGTTGCTGATTATCCTCTTTATCAACCACATCACTCAATTTTTCAGTGAGATAAGCAATTAAATCATCGTTATCAACGGCTGAACCATAATGGAAATCAAAGGCCAACTTGCCGATATCAATTTGCGCCGGTGCAATTTTCATTGTACTTAGCGCTTCCAATATCGGGTAGCTTTCCCGCAAACGTAACTTAATGCCTTCATGCAAACGTACCTTGCGATGCGCTTTAATGATGTCGATTGCACTGGCATTGAGAAGAGAGCGACCGTATACGGAAATCTCTACGGCTTTATTGCGATACAGCTTGCCTATTAAAGGCAGCATAATTTCTGCGTATTCCTGACGCTCTTGCCAGCTACTTTGTAATTCCTGCTCGTACTGTTGATTCATGCTTCAGCCTTCATGGATATAAATTTACGTTGGTTTCACGTCAGCTTTTTATTATTCTTAGGGTACACGTAGGTGAGTTTTGCCTGACGATCGTGGTTCGTATCTTAATTAAACACGCAGGGAAGACCAAATTGTCTATTAATTTCAAAAATGCTGTATATTTTATGAATGGACGTACATTATTTAGTAAGTTTCCAACAAGATACTATACAGTTGCCTGCCTTGTAGCGTCGTTAGTGGTGGTAAGTGGCTGTAGTGATTGGTTCGAACCAACCATAAAAGAAATATGCGCAGAACATGAGAACATGTGCGTAGATTTAAGCCTTGATGCTCGTTGTACGCCGCAAAGGGCGGAAATTATTAGGCTGCGTTACTACAATCAAAACCCGTCCAGCGATGCCTATAAATATCCCCTACTCTTGTCTTTCGAAACCTACCTTGAGTGTGTTCAAGAAGTACAGCACATCGAGCATATAAAACGTAAGGGCAAGGAAGCAACGCGTCTGAAAGGGGTGATCACAGCGCAAAGAGAGTTACAGAGATTAAGTCGTGAGACAAAAGACTCCTTAGACCCTCACCTAAGTTACTACCATTGGACGCGCTTCGGTGATGACGACGCGTTTCATCGCTTCGAACGCTATGCAGCGAGTAACCAAGTTAAAGACCCTGAACTACTGGTTAATTTGGCCTCTGTGCAAATCAAAAACGATCCCACACGAACCGTAGAAACACTTTATCGCGCGTTAAGCCTGTACACAGACAGTGATGATATTGATATTAGCGTTTACCACTCCTTGGCATCAATAGGCATTGATGTTGATAACTACCAAATGGCCTACGTGTGGTATGGTGTCGCAGAGGAGTATGACGACAGACTACCTGACACTCAGCGCGTGCAGTTAGGCGAACGCTTCGATTTACCTACAGACATAC
This sequence comes from Alteromonas ulvae, assembly GCF_048987005.1. Taxonomy (GTDB): domain Bacteria; phylum Pseudomonadota; class Gammaproteobacteria; order Enterobacterales; family Alteromonadaceae; genus Alteromonas. The sequence continues at coordinate 2,650,468 of NZ_CP185261.1, forward strand.
TTGACTCAGTCACCGCTGACATCATCAGCGCTCTCGATAGTAATACGTTTGATGCTGCAAAATTAAAGCTCAATAAGCTATAATCTTGAAAGTAAATTACATTTTAAAAGCGTATAAAACACAAAAAAACCGCCCTTCGTTGGCGGTTTTTTCTCTATTATTGAAAGCGATGACAAAAAAAGCTTAAATTTTAACCACCTGTTTACCTTTAACCTAGCTCTTAGTACTAGCCTTTTACGACTTCGTTATTCTCACTTTTAAATGTCATAGAGACTGAATTTACGCAGTAACGCTGACCCGTTGGTTCTGGGCCATCTGGGAATACATGGCCTAGGTGTGAATCACACTGCTTACATATTATTTCTACACGACGCATGCCGTGAGATACATCTTCGCGATAATCTACATTGCCATCGTCTAGTTGTTTGTAAAAAGAAGGCCAACCGCACCCTGCATCAAATTTTGTGTCTGAGGGGAACAATGGCGCATCGCAGCACTTACATACATAGACACCACCGCGGGTTTCATCGAGTAATGCACCAGTGAATGGCCTCTCTGTCTCGGCCTGACGGCAAATACGATATTCTTGCTCACTCAGCTTTTCTTTCCATTTATCGTCTGACATTACGCCCTCTCTTCGTTCAAAATAATCCAATTCACGTTAGCGGTTTATCTCACTTTTACACCATCGCCGAGCCGCTAGCCCACAATTTTAGTAAAGTATTATGGGCAATTCAGCTAACAAAAAGGGTGTATTCGCTGCCAAATACACCCTTCTTATTTGAGTTTGTTCACCTGCTTTCTATTAACCTATCGTTCTTAAACGCTAAACTGTTATGTGTTTATTGTCAGCGGTTAACGTTTTATAGCAGTCTCTGGTCTTGCAGGATCACTCCACTCGATGTGGTACTTTTTACCTGCTGGCTTATCAACGCGCTGATAGGTGTGCGCACCAAAGTAATCACGCTGCCCTTGAAGTAGGTTTGCCGGTAACACTGCTGAACGATATGAGTCGTAATAGCTGAGTGCCGACATCATTGCAGGGCACGGAATTCCAGCTAGTGCAGATTGTGCAATAGACTCACGCCAATCAGCCTGAAACTCAGTAATTTGCTCTGCAAAATACGGGTCCATCAACAAATTAGCCAGGTCTTCGTTGTTTTCATAAGCTTTTGAAATAGACTGTAAGAATACGGCGCGAATAATACATCCAGCCCGCCATATTTTTGCTATTTCGCCAAAGTCTAATGTCCAGCCATGCTCTTTACCTGCCATTGCCATTAGCTGGAAACCTTGAGCGTATGCACAGATTTTCGAGCAATATAGCGCCTGCTCAAGTTTGTTGATGATTGACATTTTTTGTTCATCATCAAACACAGAGGCTTCTGGGCCTGCCAGTACTTGGCTTGCCGCCACGCGTTCTTCCTTTAAGCTTGAAATACTGCGGGCAAATACCGCTGCCGTGATTGTTTGAGCCGGGCTTCCCACCTGTAACGCACTTACCGCGGTCCACAGGCCAGTGCCTTTTTGCCCTGCTCGGTCTAAAATAACATCCACTAGAGGTTGCTTGGTCTCAGGATCTAGCTGTTCGAGTACTTCAGCACTGATTTCAATAAGATAGCTATTGAGTTTACCATCATTCCAGCGGCGGAATACCTCTGCTATTTCAGCAGGCGCCATGTGAAGCGCATCGCGCATAATGTGGTACGCTTCACAAATAAGCTGCATATCGGCATATTCGATGCCGTTGTGCACCATCTTCACATAGTGTCCTGCACCCACAGGGCCTATATAAGTCGCGCAGGGCTCTCCGCCAACCACAGGTTTACCCGGCACAAAGCTCTCGATAGGCTTGCCGGTTTCAGCATCAACTTTTGCTGCAATAGATTTCAAAACAGGTTCAATACGCGTCCACGCATACGGGTTACCCGATGGCATTAGCGAGGGACCAAAACGTGCCCCTACTTCACCGCCAGATACGGCTGTTGAGAAGAAAATGAATTTACCTTTGTATTGCTCTTCGCGAGCAACCGAGTCGGTCCACAAGCTATTCCCAGTATCAACAACGATATCATCTGCCTGAATGCCTGCGTCAATAAGGTGGTTACATACGTGGTCAACTGGGTCGCCGGCCGGCACTGAGAGGATAATGAGGTGTGGCGCTTTAAGTTTACTGAGTAATTCAGTATAAGAACTGCAACCTTCAACCCGTGGGGGTGTTTTGCTTTCTCTTTCACTCTCATCTTTGGCAAGAATTGCATCAACTTTACTTTGATCCAAGTCAAAGCATGCCACTCGATACCCATGATCTACTAGGTTCATGGTAAGGTTATTACCCATTACCCCTAAACCGATAAAACCGATATCGCACAAAGTGTCTTTGTGCGAACTGCCACCATTATTTTGCATAGGAAAACCCTCACATTTAGATGGGAGAGCATGTTACCACTTGATGGTACAAAGAACAGTCAAACATCGAAAATTTAGTGCGGTATGCCGTATTTACCACCGCTGGTAAAGGTTAATCTGCTGTTAACCGACCAATTCAGAGAAACTGAATAGGGTTAAAGACTTGCTTGCCTGCAAGAAAACCTGCTGTATACAAATTGAAGGTTGCTCATCAAGTGAGGCATAACGAGTGTCTAGTTGCAGTGTCCAGCCGCCACGGCGTCTTGACGTTGGTAAATGGAACCGTACGTCATTTTCGCTTGCGTTGACGCATAAAAACCAGTGTTCCGGCACAACGTTATCATCACGGTAGCCTTTAATCTCAACACCAAACGCCTTGTTGTGATGCGCATTCCAGTCCTCAGACGCTTTGTCAGAGCCATCGGGTTTGAACCAATTAATAGCTCTCACATTTCTCGACAACGTAAACGAATCATCGTGAAGCTTTAGCTCACTCAATAAAGAGGATGATTGGCGTAAGCGGATAACAAACTGACAAAACTGCAGGAAATCCTGCTTGCTTTTGTTCATATCCCAATTCAGCCAGCTTATTGCGTTGTCTTGGCAGTAGGCATTATTGTTTCCGTTTTGCGTTCGGCTTAGTTCATCGCCACCGAGAATATGCGGGGTTCCTTGGGAAAAAATAAGCGTCGCAAACAAGTTGCGTTTTTGGCGTTCACGAACTGCCAAAATGGTACTGTCCTTGGTCTCTCCTTCGACGCCGTAATTAGCTGAAAGGTTGTTACCATGACCATCACGATTGTCTTCTAAATTATCGAGATTATGACGATCCGCATAGGTCACCAGATCGTGCAGGGTAAACCCATCGTGATACGTAATATTATTGACTGACGTAGAGATATGGCGACGGCCTTTATGGAATATATCTCTAGAGCCCATAAGGCGGGTTGCAAAGTCGGGTGTTTGACCATCATCGCCGCGCCAAAACGCGCGAACTGTATCTCGGTATTTGTCATTCACTTCTAGCCACGGTGATTCAAAGTTACCGACTTGGTAGCCTCCAGGGCCAATATCCCACGGCTCTGCAAGCAATACCTTGTTGCTAAGCACCGGATCTGCACTGATTGCTCTTAGTAGCCCCGACTGACTATTAAAATCCTGAGGTTCACGACCAAGAGACACTGCTAGGTCAAACCTAAACCCATCAACACCAATAACATTTACCCAATGACGCATGGCGCTAAGGATAAGCCCCATCATGAATGGTTGTGCAGTATTAATGGTATTGCCGCAGCCAGAGTGATTTGAATAAAACACTTCACCAGTATCCGTCTGCTCAAGCAAGTAAGCTTCATAAGGGCAAAGGCCTTTGTACGACAATATTGGACCGCCAAATCCGGCCTCTGCGGTGTGGTTGAATACCACATCCACAATGACTTCAATACCAGCCTCATGGTAACTATTCACCATCTCTTTAAGTTCAGCCAGTGCGTCTACCACACCGTAGCGAGGCTCTGGTGCAAAAAAATTAACGGGGTTATATCCCCAGTAATTGGTTAGCCCTTTGTCTGTAATAAAGGGTTCTGGCATAAACGAGCACAGCGGCATAAATTGCACGGTGGTGACGCCTAGTGCTTTAATATGATTAATGACGCTTGGATGAGCGGCGCCAAGGAACTTGCCCTGATGTGCCTTAGGAACGTCGGGGTGTAACTTTGTTAGGCCTTTAACATGGGCTTCGTAAACAATGCGGTTATGTTTTGCAATTTTAGGACGCGTAATATCACACTGTGTGTATGCCGCGTCATCAATAACTAAACATTTAGGGATCATAAACTGTGAATCATCGTTGTACTGACGGCGATTCCATTTAATGGGTCGGCTAATTTTTTTTGCGTAAGGATCGATTAACAGTTTTTCTCGCGATACGTCATCAAGGTCACCCTTTGCTCGTTTAACGCGATAGCCATAGAGTTGCCCGGCTGCAATGCCATCTACAAAACCGTGCCACACGTCTCCGGTTTTTTCTGGTAACACTTGCTCATGAGTAGTTTGCTCTGTATCGCTGTTAAAAAGACACAATATAACAGCGGATGCCCCAGGCGCATACACTGAAAAATTACATCCATCGGCTTCTAAAGTGGCTCCGAAAGGAAATGGTGTACCACTTTTAATATTGTCAATTTTATTCAGCTTCACGTTTTTACTCACTGCACATTTTTAACGACATCATAACTGAAGATAGGGGCTTGCTTGCCACGTTTGCCGACTCTTGGCCGAAAAACAAAACGAACGAGAAAAACCTTTTCTCGCTTTGGTGTGCGACAGCGAATTATTCTTCATTAACCACATAAAATATTGTCGCAAGCGGCGGTATCGTAAGTTCTACCGAGTAATCTCTATCATTCCACGCGGTTTTCTGTGGTGTGGCTTTACTTAAAACTGGCATATCGCTTCCCCAAAACCTCTTATCATCGGTGTTAAGCGCTAGCGTCAGCGTATTTTTAGAGTCTACACCTACTCTGAAATTTTCATGCGGTACGGGTGTAAAGTTAGCAATAACATATACTTTTTGTTTAGACGACTTTGCATTACGAACAAATGAAACAATGCTTTGCCCTGCATTACTGTGATCTATCCAAGCAAAACCATCCCCGTGGTGGTCTTGTTCATAAAGCGCGGGCGTTGTTTTGTATAAATGATTGAGAGCTTTGTAGACCGCTTGCACCCCTGCGTGGCGGTCGAAGTTCAATAGGCCCCAGTCTAGTTCACTATCGTGATTCCATTCTGAAGACTGGCCTAACTCGTTACCCATAAAGTTTAGCTTTTTGCCCGGGTGTCCATACATAAACCCAGCGTAGCAGCGTAAATTCGCTGTTTGCTGCCATTCGTCACCAGGCATTTTACGCAGCATACTTCCCTTGCCGTGCACAACTTCATCGTGAGAAATGGGCAACACAAAGCTTTCGTCAAATGCGTAAACCATGCTGAAGGTGATGTCGCCGTGGTGGTAATTTCTGTATGCGGGGTCTTTGGCAATGTAATGCAGTGAATCGTGCATCCATCCCATGTTCCACTTGAAACCAAACCCTAATCCGCCGTCAAACACAGGGCGAGATACTTTAGGGAAAGACGTAGATTCTTCTGCAATAGTCATCGCATCAGGGAAGTGCTTGTAGACTTCCTCATTCATCCAGCGCAATAGGCTAATAGCTTCGTAATTCTCGTTACCGCCATCAACATTGGGGATCCACTCGCCATCATTGCGAGAGTAGTCTAAGTACAGCATTGACGCTACGGCGTCGACACGTAAACCGTCAATATGAAACTTATCTAACCAGAACAATGCGTTAGCCACTAAAAACTGACGAACCGTGTCTTTGCCAAAGTCGTAAATGCATGAATTCCAATCCGGGTGCCAGCCTTTCTTTGGGTCCTCATACTCATACACGCACGTGCCGTCAAAGCGCGCCAAACCGTGCCCGTCTTCTGGAAAGTGGGCCGGAACCCAATCAATAATAACGCCAACGCCTGCTTGGTGGCAGCGGTCAACAAAGTATTTGAAATCGTCAGGTTCCCCAAATCGGCTTGTAGGCGCAAACATACCCACGGGCTGATACCCCCAAGAGCCATCAAATGGAAATTCTGATATAGGCAGTAATTCAATGTGGGTGTAGCCCATATCGCTAACGTAATCGATTAAGTTGTCAGCTAATTCTTTATAGCTTAAATAGCGTGCATCGCTCTCGCTATTCGGACGTTTCCATGACCCCAAATGAACTTCGTAAATGCTCATAGGTGTGGTGTATTTATTCGCTTTTCGTTTCTCCAACCATTCGTCATCATTCCACGTGTAATTGTCGTGGTTATATACTTTCGATGCGTGGGAAGGGTATTGTTCAGCGCTGAATCCTAGAGGGTCGGCTTTGTGCGGAAGGTCGTAGCCACGAGAGTCTTTAACTTGAAACTTGTAGCGCTCGCCTTCAACCATACCTGGAATGAACAGCACCCAGTATCCCATGGATGTTTTTTCCATAGGATGAACGCGACCATCCCACTGGTTAAAATCGCCGATTACCGATACCGCCGACGCATTCGGTGCGAACACACAATATCTTACCCCTTCTACCGATGAATTATCTGCCGCATCTACAGTGAGTAACTGGGCACCCGCTTGTTGATACAGGTTAAACGGTGTGCTGTCGATAAAGTGAACGGCGTGATATGCCTGTTCTTTAAACTGGTATGGGTCGATGTAGTCGTACTGATGCTGCCCTTTATTGACAACAACGCGATAAACATGATTAGCACAATCTCTTGAAATGACGGCTTCAAACAAACCTGAGGTCGAAATAGGCAGTAACGAGATGTCTTTCAGTGCAGGGCTATCCCACGTTATCGTTATCGATGTTGCTTCTGGACGCCATACGCGAAGAAGTAGTTCACCTTCGCCCTCGATAACACCTAATTGGGAAAACGGTTGTGAACATTTCGCCTGTTCAAACTGCTCAACTACCTTCTGCACTAACTGCATTTGTTACTCCTATTAAAAACCCGCGTTACGCGGGCCTAACTAAGTCATAGTGAGAGGCAACATAAAGTACCTCTCATTAAATTACCCTGCAAGATTAACGATTACTGGCTTGTTTTCTTGCAGCAGTAAGTTTAGACGCTAACGCATTTATATCATGACTTTCAAAGATTGACTCAATATTCTGTGTCAACTTTCGGCGCCAATTCGGGTATTCGTTAAACGTACCTGGAATATTCACAGGCTTATCCATTTCCAGCCAATCTTCCAACTGCAAGCTTAGCAGTGCACTCGAACCACCAGCCATATGAACCTGCATGCCGTTGTTAAGCTCTCGATTCATACCGGTAACATTAACATCGCGCCCCACATGTTCTGGGATAGAGTGATGTCCGTGCAGTGTATTGAGAATCTCCTGCTTGTTTTCATGCCTATCAGCATACAAGGTTTGCAATATATCATCAGTTGGGTACAACCCAATCTCTTTACCCAACTCTAAATCTAAACAATGCCAGTAGCCAATAAGCGTTGGCATATCGTGGGTTGTTAACGTACTCATCGACTGTTCGGGGTAATGACTTGGCGAATAAAAACCACCGTCCTCGGCCTGCTCGAAGAAGAATACACGATACGAATAAACGCCATTTTGAGCAAGCTTACTACGAATCTCTTCTGGTACTGTTCCGAGGTCTTCGCCAATCACTAAACTTTCATTGCGGTGACTTTCTAGCGCTAGAATCCCAAGTAAATCATCTACTGGATAGTAAACGTACCCCCCCTCTTTAGCACTATCACCTTTGCAAACCCACCACAGACGAAGCAGCGCCATTACGTGGTCAATACGCAATGAGCCAGAGGACGCCATATTGGATGCGAATAGGTCAATAATAGGTTGATACTGCTGCTCGTACAGCTTTTTAGGGTCCATTGGCGGCAGCCCCCAGTTTTGGCCTAACGGACCAAGGATATCCGGCGGCGCACCCACACTTGCATCAGTACAATATAGGTCTTTGTTACCCCAAATTTCAGCGCTGCCTTCACTCACGCCAACGGCAAGGTCTCGGTAAAGACCAATGGTCATGTTAGCGTCTGTTGCTTTAGCGCTTGCCATGTCGAGCTGCTGAGCAGCAATCCACTGTAAGAACAGATAAAACTTAACATCGTGAGCATTATCTTTCTTAAACTTAGCAACCGCAGAGTTGTGGTAATCTTTGTACGCTTTAGGGAATACAGGCCATCCCCAGCTTTCCTTGCCATCTGCTTTTAACTTTGACTGCAGTGCGTCGTACACCGCAAGCATATCAAGACTCTCACCACCGGCTTCAACAAAGGCATTAAAATCTTTGTTTTGAGGGGTTTTGCCGTGTAAAAATTGTTTATCGTAAACGTTAAACAAAGCGTACAGCGCTGAAAGCTTGAGTTTAGCAACCGCTTCATAATCAACATGCTCAACAGCTCTGGCATGCTTTAAGGTTTGAACAAAGTCGTCCGCATTGACCACATCTTGAACGGATTTATCATCAAAGCCTTCAACCGCAGTGACATCAATATATAGATAGTTCAACCAACGGCGTGAGCTTGGACCATAGGGTGAGCAAGCATCAGGGTTGGCCGGATAGAGGGCATGTATGGGATTGAGGCCGATAAAATCAGCCCCCACACCCGCAGCACTATCAATAAGTTTCGCTAGGTCAGAAAAATCCCCAATACCCCAATTATTTTCGCTGCGCACACAATAAAGCTGAACGCTAAGCCCCCAAATCTTTTTCCCTTCCTTAATTTCTTTAGGGATATAGCAGGCCTCAGGTGCAACAATGAGTCTTGACGTGGCAAGTTGGTCATCATCAGCTTTAAGTTCGATATGGTGGTAGCCCAGAGGAAAGTCCAAAGGCAGTGTCACAGCGTACTCATGAAACTCGACCTCATCGATATGGGCCATTGATATCATTTCTTGGTCGACAGGAGTAAAGGGGTATTGTTTTTGACTACCATCTTCCAAGGTAATTTCAAATACATGTTCGTCATTCACAAGTTCGATAGGCAGGCGAACAGGCAAGCAAATTGCCTCAGAAGCTCTTACTACCTGGACGGGATCAAGCGGCGACAACCAAACTGAGGAAACATCTTTAGCTATTTGAGACTGAATTTTTTCATCGCTGGATGCGTCATAACCTAGCGCATTCAATAGCTTCACTTTGCTCGGTTCTGCGATGGTAGTTGGGTTGCCCCACGCGTCGACGTAGTGAGTTTCGATTCCACGCATTTCAACCAGTTGTTGCAGAAGTTGTTGTGTCATTATCAGTCATTCCTGTTATTCGGCAAAAGACGCTGGCGCAAGCAAAATAGCCCAGGGCGTCCACAAACAATTTTTTAACATTATTCTAGAAACTGCGCGCTGACGAAACTGAATACGTTTGCATAAGTTTCTATTCGTAATTTTGCAACACTTTGTCTTTTTATTTTGCTAATTATGCCATTTTGATCCATACTTTACGTAATTTATTTTCATTTTATTTAAATTTTTCGAGGTACGTTATGACAATTCGCATCGGTATCAACGGTTTTGGCCGCATCGGTCGCCTAGTAATGCGCGCAGCAGCAGAGCGTCAAGACATCGAAGTTGTGGCAATTAACGATTTACTAGACACAGATTATATTGCTTATCTACTAAAATACGATTCTACTCACGGTGTTTTTAACGGTGAAGTTTCAGTAGACAATGGAAGCCTAGTCGTTAATGGCAAGACAATCCGCATCACCTCAGAAAAAGATCCTGCCTCTTTAAAATGGGGTGACGTTAACGTAGATGTGGTTGTTGAATCAACAGGTCTATTTTTAACAAAAGAAACAGCAGCGAAACACATAGAAGCAGGCGCTAAAAAAGTTGTTATGTCCGCGCCATCTAAAGACGACACGCCAATGTTCGTTATGGGCGTTAACCATGACAGCTATGCGGGCGAAAACATTGTGTCTAACGCATCCTGCACCACAAACTGTCTTGCACCGCTTGCGAAAGTGCTCAACGACAAGTTTGGTATTGTTGATGGGTTAATGACAACCGTTCATGCAACCACCGCTACGCAGAAAACCGTCGACGGTCCTTCGATGAAAGACTGGCGTGGCGGCCGTGGTGCCGGCCAGAACATTATTCCATCGTCAACAGGCGCAGCCAAAGCGGTAGGTAAAGTCATTCCAGCACTTAACGGAAAACTGACGGGCATGGCGTTTCGCGTCCCAACGCCTAACGTTTCAGTGGTTGATTTGACTGTAAACTTGGCAACACCAACAAGCTACGACAATATTTGCGCAGCAATGAAAGAAGCCTCTGAGGGTGAGCTTAAAGGTATTATGAGCTACACCGAAGACGCCGTGGTGTCTAATGATTTTATTGGCAACGCAAATACATCAATTTTTGATGCTACAGCAGGTATCGCACTCACTGATACCTTCGTAAAAGTGGTGTCTTGGTACGATAACGAATGGGGCTACTCATCAAAAGTACTTGATTTGGTTGCCCATATCTCCAAATAATTAGGGAATAGCAAATTTTGCGGCGTTAACGCTTTATTTGTTTAACAGTTAATGTAATCTAAAGGCGTAGATGTCATATCTGCGCTTTTTTGTTTCTGTGACGGTGGTTATGTTTCGTCACTTTTAGCTTAAGCTCTGACGAATAAGTTCTGACGTATAAGCTCTGTTATTTTACTTCTGTCGTTTTAGTTTTGCGTTTTCATTTTCTTTATTTTTTAGCGGAGCATCTATGTCGCCGGTACCGTCAATTTCGATTAGTGAGTCTAACGGACTTTCATTTCTCAACGTTAACAACGAGTTTGCGTCGGCAAAAATCAGTTTGTTCGGTGGGCACGTTTTATCATTTGTGCCAGCTTTAGACGGAAAAGACAGGCTCTGGGTCAGCCCTCATGCTTATTTAAACGGCGAACGTCCCATCAGAGGTGGCATCCCTGTATGTTGGCCGTGGTTTGCTAACGACCACGGCAGAGAAGCTGGTGAATTGCCGTCTCATGGCTTTTTGCGAACTCAAGTGTGGCAACTCGCAGAGTCATCAGAAGACGAAAGCGGAACAACGCTAGCCTTGACCCCCTCGTTTACCCGTGCGGAGGGCTTTGAATACGACTGTAACGTGATACTTCGAGTGCACGTAGGCGCAAGTCTACGTGTCGCCATAGAAACTGAGAACACCGGTGTGGCTCCTTTTTCGTTTAATACAGCATTACACACCTACTTTCACGTAGACCATATTAAACATACTGAGCTTGTTGGAATAACGGGAGAGTATAAAGATAAGCTTGATGACTGGGCAGTGAAGCCCACGCCTGTGCCCTACACTATTGATGCCGAAACAGACCGAATTCATTTATCGGCGGTAAAACAGACAACCATTTCAGTTGATGGCACTGAATTTACTGATGTCATTTCAGAAGGTAACGACTCGCTTGTGGTGTGGAACCCATGGCAAGGTGCAGCCTCTATTTCAGATATGGACCCGTTTGGCTACAAGCATATGCTATGCGTGGAATCGTCGGTAACAAAAGGGCTCAAGCTTGAACCGGGAGAAAAGTTTGAACTGGCTCAAACAATAGTGCCAAAATAAGCAGAAATAAGACCTTAACTGAGCCTATAGCAAAGCTAGAAATACACCCATACGTGAAAACAAAAAACCTGCCAATTGGCAGGTTTTTTAACCGCTTATGTTTTTAGCTTATGCTTACGCCAATATAATTACTGCTTTGCACCCGCAACAGCTTCTTTCGCCAACTGCGTAATACGGTCCCAGTCACCTGATTCAATAGCGTCGTCGGGCGCTAACCACGAACCACCTACACATTTTACATTACTAAGTGACAGGTAATCGTTATAGTTATCCGGGCCAATGCCACCAGTAGGGCAAAATGTAACGTCTGGGAATGGGCCGCTAATTGATTTAATGGCTTTTACGCCGCCAGATGCTTCAGCTGGGAAAAATTTCATATGCGTGTAACCCGCATCCTTGCCCTTCATCAAATCTGATGTAGATGAAATACCTGGAATCAATGGTATTTCTGCGTCCATGCCCGCTTTCAGTAAATCCGCAGTCATACCGGGGCTAATAGCGAATTTAGCACCCGCATCAACAACCGCTTTTAACTGCTGTGCATTGGTTACTGTACCGGCACCAATAAGAGAATCAGGGACTTCTTGCGCAATACGTTTAATAACATCAATTGCAGAAGGTGTGCGAAGGGTAACTTCTAACACTTTTATCCCACCCGCCATCAGCGCTTTTGCCAAAGGAACGGCTTTTTCCACGTCGTTGATCACCAATACAGGTACCACAGGACCGGCCGCAAAAATTTCCTCTGGAGTGTACTTCCATTTAGTCGTCATAATTTAACTCGCTGTGTTTTGATTCAAATAAGCAGCCGCGCCCAAAAGGCCATGATCAGGCTCTGCTATCAAGTAGGTAGGAATATCTTTTACATAGTGCTTCATCTGACCTTTAGCTTCGAATCTCGCTCTGAAGTCACTATTTTGTATGAATTCTGGGAAGCGATTAGCAATACCCCCGCCAATGAAGATGCCTCCCGTGGTCGCCATGTTCAATGCCAAGTTACCCGCAAAGCTTCCCATTATTCGGCAAAACTGAGTAAGTGCAGCCGCAGATATCTCGCAAGTGCCAGCGAGTGCTGCGTCTGTAATTTGCGCTGGTTCTTGAAATGCAACCGGCTTGTCAGATTGTTTCGCAAGTGCCGTGTAAATGTTCAGAATTCCGCGCCCCGACATCACCTCTTCAGCGGAAGCTCTTCCTAAAGAAGACTGTAAATGACGCCATATGAGAATGTCAGTTTCATCAACCGGAGCAAAATCTACATGCCCCCCCTCTCCGTCTAGTGTCTGCCAGCCTGAATCCGTCATGGTCAAATGCTCAACACCAAGGCCAGTGCCTGGGCCGAAAACAGCAATATTACCGTTTTCAATAGCTGTGCCCTCGCCAATTTGTATGACCTGATCGCGGCGAAGCACTGGTAGTGAGTGAGCGACCGCAGTAAAGTCATTAATTACAAAAAGTGCATCTAGCTTGAGCTGTGAACGCAGCGCTTTTTGTGAAAACGCCCAACTGTGGTTGGTCATTTCCACCTGATCGCCAAGCACAGGACACGCAATGGCAATACAGCCTTCCCTGAACGAAACATGGGGCATGTCTGAAAAATACTGTGCAATGGCTAAATCGATACTGGCAAAGTCATCGCACATGTATTTTTTGATATCGGCAACGCCTGACTCGGTAACCCGAGCCAAGCGAATATTGGTACCGCCAACGTCAGCCACAAATCTCTGGCTCATTACGACTGCTCCTGAGTATAGAAAAGAGAGCACGCTCCTTCTTCTGCACCCGTAAGAATTGCGCGCATTCCAGCAAACATCTCGCGACCCATCCCAACATGATGGTTAGCTAAATTCGCAGGTGCAGGTTCACGTACTGCCAACGTTGCTTCATCAACATGAAGGGTCAATGCGCCTGTTTCTGTATTGAGCTCGATAATGTCGCCCTCTTGCACTTTTGCAAGTAGGCCGCCTTTGTAGGCTTCTGGGGTAACATGGATAGCGGCTGGCACTTTACCTGAGGCACCAGACATGCGACCGTCTGTAACTAGCGCAACCTTAAAGCCCTTATCTTGCAGTACACCTAAAGGAGGCGTTAAGCGGTGAAGCTCTGGCATACCAATGGCAGATGGACCTTGAAAACGAACAACAACTATACAGTCTTGATCTAATTTACCCGCTTTAAATGCCGCATCTAATTCAAACTGATCTTCAAATACCACTGCAGGCGCTTTAAGCGTGCAGTGTGGCGTACGCAACGCTGATGTTTTGATTACGCCACGACCTAAATTGCCGTCTAGTACACTTAATCCACCATCTGGTTTGAATGGCTTCTCGATCGTAGCTAACACTTCTTTATCCAGTGATTCAGTTGGACCGTCGCGCCACTCAAGCTCACCATCGATAAGCTTTGGCTCTTTAGTATAAAAGTCTAAGCCTTCACCACAAATTGTCTTGACGTCGTTATGGAGTAAACCAGCATCAAGCAGCTGTTTTATTAGTAACGACATACCGCCAGCCGCTACAAAGTGATTGATATCAGCAGAACCATTGGGATAAATACGGGTCATTAATGGCACCGCGTTTGAAATATCTGAGAAGTCATCCCAATTGACGATATAGCCTGCTGCACGTGCCACAGCAACCAAATGCATGGTGTGGTTAGTAGAGCCGCCTGTTGCCAACAAACCGACTAATCCATTAACAATTGCTTTAGCGTCTACAATATGACCAATTGGTGTATAGTTATCGCCTAAGTCAGTTAAGCGAGTTGCCTGAACTGCTGCCGCTCTCGTTAGCGCATCGCGTAAAGGGGTACCTGGGTTAACAAATGAAGAGCCTGGCAAATGCAGTCCCATCATCTCTACTACTAGCTGATTTGAGTTTGCTGTGCCATAAAACGTACACGTACCTGCCGAGTGGTAAGACTGTGATTCTGCATCTAACAGCGCATCACGACCCACTTTGCCTTCTGCAAATTCCTGTCGAACTCGGGCTTTTTCTTTATTTGGCAATCCAGACGGCATTGGACCCGCTGGTACAAACACTGTCGGTAAGTGCCCAAAAGTTAAACCAGCAAGCAACAGACCTGGCACTATTTTGTCACAAATGCCTAACATCATGGCACTATCAAACATATTGTGCGAAAGCGCTACCGCTGCCGCCTGCGCAATATTGTCACGGCTCATCAAACTCAAGTCCATACCAGACTGACCTTGAGTTACACCGTCACACATAGCAGGCACACCACCGGCGAACTGAGCAACACTGCCCACTTCCTTTATCGCTTGTTTAATAATGGCGGGGTAAGACTCGTAAGGCTGATGCGCTGACAGCATGTCATTGTACGAAGAAATAATAGCGACGTTTGCTTTCGTCATCGAGCGCAGATCGCCCTTTTCTTCCGTTCCGCATGCGGCAAACCCGTGGGCTAGGTTACCGCAAGATAACACACCACGATGCGGCCCTTGGCGACGAGCTTTTTCAATTTTCTCTAAATACGCTTTACGCGTTTCTTTGCTACGCTCAATAATGCGTTGCGTGACTTCGGCAATTTTGGGGTTCATTTTTTGTCTCCTATGGCGCCCACATCAATGTAACAGGCGCTCTATTAACAACGGCTGTGATGGGCTTTTGCGCTTCGGTGGCGTTTTCAATAGCATCGAGTAACACTTGTTTTTTCTTCTCGCCAGTTAGGTGCAAGAAAATATTTCTGCTATTGAGCAAGGCGGGTAAGGTTAGTGAAATACGTTGATGAGGCGCTGTTGCAGGTTGAACAGCGATACACGTTCGTCCGCTGCTCATATCAAGGCCATCATTAACTTGTTCTGAACAGGGGAAAAGCGATGCAGTATGGCCATCTTCTCCCATGCCTAAAATGAGCGCATCGAAAGGCTGTGACATACTGGCTAAATTACGCTCAGCAACATTCACTCCTTCATTTGCATCTTCGACATCGCTTTTTAATTCTACAAAGCGTGCATCAGCGGCCTTATTTTGAATAAGATTATTTTTCACCAGGCTGGTATTACTGGCGTCATGATCTTCATTTACCCAACGTTCGTCAGCCAAAGTAATGTCTACTTTATCCCATTCAAGATCTGTGTCGCTCAACTGTTTGAATAATGTAAGCGGTGTGCGACCACCGCTAACAATAAGCGACGCGCGGCCACGAGTTTCGATACCTGTTTTAAGAATACTAATTAAATCTTCAGCAAACGCCTTGGTAAGCGCGTCTGGATTTTCGAATGATAACGTAGTGAGTGACATACTATTTCTTCTTTACCGTTTTGCTTTCGTACCAGCTGCGATTTTCACGCGCTAATAAACCGATGGAATCTACTGGGCCCCACGTGCCAGCCTGGTAAGGCTCTGGAGGCTCATTTGATGACTTCCACGCATCGAGTATTGAATCAACCCACGTCCACGCTTGCTCAATTTCATCGCGACGAACGAACAGCGCCTGATTACCTAGCATAACTTCGAGCAATAGCTTTTCGTAAGCATCGGGAATGCGCTCATCTGCAAACGCTTCTGAAAAGCTTAGGTTAAGCTTTGACTTTTGAAGGTCCATAGAGCCTGAGTTGGTTAAACCTGGTACTTTATTCATTACGGTAATTTCTACGCCTTCGTCTGGCTGTAGACGAATTACCAGCTTGTTTGGCGGTAAATTCTTAAAGCTATCACCGAATAAATTATGGGGCTGTCGTTTGAAATAGATAACAACTTCGCTCACCTTGTTTGGCATGCGCTTACCAGTGCGAAGGTAAAATGGCACTCCAGCCCAACGCCAATTATCTATTTCCGCTTTAATAGCGACGAAAGTTTCAGTTTTGCTTTGCGTGTTAGCACCCTCTTCCTCGAGATATCCAGGTACTTCTTCTCCCTTCACAAAACCTGATGTGTACTGACCACGGACAATGCTCTCATTAATATTAGTTGCATTAATCGGACGCAGTGCTTTGAGTACTTTTAGCTTTTCATCACGAATGCTGTCTGCATCGAGTGTGGTTGGTGGCTCCATGGCCACAAGACTTAAGATCTGCAACAAGTGGTTTTGCACCATATCTCGCATTTGACCGGCGTCATCAAAGTAACCCCAACGCCCCTCTATGCCAACAGACTCAGCAACAGAGATTTGCACGTGATCAATACAGTTATGATCCCAGTTTGTTGCGAATATTGAGTTCGCAAAGCGCAAAGAGACGAGGTTAAGTACCGTTTCTTTTCCGAGGTAGTGATCAATACGGTAAATCTGCTTCTCGTCAAAGTACTCTGCCACTTGTTCATTGATAATTTTCGACGACTCGAGGTCATGACCAATTGGTTTTTCAAGCACAACGCGTACGCTTGAATCAATAATTTTGCAGCTATGCAAGCCACGACAAATATCGCCATAAATAGCGGGCGGTGTTGCTAAATAACACACCATAGTACGAGATGGATCCACATGGTCGTCTAGCACACAATAGCTGTCGACGTTTTTCATGTCCACGCACGCGTAGTGTAAGCGGGCGCGCATTCGTTCCCATGTCGCTTCACACAACTCTTTTTCGCCAAACTTGACTAAGTTTGTATGCACTTCTTCGACGTAATCTTCTAGAGACATATCATGGCGAGCAACACCCACAATGGTAGTTTCGGGATGCATTAGATTCGCTTTCTCAAGCTGATAGAGTGATGGCAACAGCTTGCGTCGTGAAAGATCCCCGAGTGTACCAAAAAGTACAAAATCACAGGGTTCGTAGGAATTTTCCAATACCATATTCGTCGACCTTTTAAATGTGGTTTTGAGTGCCGTGTTGATTCTCTATTTACAACACTGACGACTATTATTACCGTATAGTTAACACCAAATGTAGTAAAATTACAACTTCTACAAACGATACGGTGAGATTCTTTCCTTTTGGATAGTAAAGCCCCCTCCCTTTTCCCAATCACAGTACAAAAAATGTTAAAAAATTACATTTTTCTTGTCACAGCTTTCACATTGGGTACTATTAAGGGGCATCATTCAATAAACCGAGCCAATTACTTGCCGTATCTATATGAACATTTTAGAAAAAATTACTCAAAATAAAGCTGCGTTTAGCAAATCAGAAAAAAAAGTTGCTGAGATTATACTTGCTAATCCTCAAACCGCCATTCATTCAAGTATAGCAACCTTAGCTAAAATGTCGGATGTAAGCGAGCCAACTGTGAATCGATTTTGTCGCAGACTGGATACTAAAGGCTTCCCAGACTTTAAACTTCATTTGGCGCAAAGTCTCGCAAACGGAACACCTTATGTGAACCGTCATGTAGACGAAAATGACAGCCCAGACGAATACACCAACAAAATTTTTGAATCAACAATGGCTTCTCTGGAAGTAGCGAGACAGTCCATAGATGTTAGTGTAGTTAATCGGGTTGTTGATTTACTGACTCAGGCCCAGAAGATCTCTTTCTTTGGTCTTGGCGCATCAGCGTCAGTAGCCCACGATGCGTTAAACAAGTTTTTCAGGTTTAACGTTCCCGTTGTTTACTTTGAAGACATTCTTATGCAGCGTATGAGCTGCATGAATTGCTCTGCCGGTGACGTTGTAGTGCTAATAAGCCATACAGGTCGAACGAAAAGCTTAGTTGAGATTGCTCAGATTTCACGAATGAACGATGCAACCGTTGTCGGCATAACGTCGGCTGATAGCCCATTAGCGCAGGAGTGCAGCTATGTCTTATCGCTAGAAGTACCTGAAGATACCGACATGTATATGCCTATGGCATCGCGCATTGCACAACTGACACTCATCGATGTGCTCGCTACCGGGTTTACCCTTCGTCGCGGTAATAAATTCAGAGAAAACCTAAAACGAGTAAAAGACACTCTGCGCGGCTCTCGGTATGACAAAAGGGATGGGTAGGCGTTAAAATCTATTCCCCCCTTTTTCTTCTTTAATTTACAAGTGAGTGGCGCTTGTGTGTAAGTGTCGGCCAAGTTTTTGTCTCTAGCTAAAGAGGAAAGATAACGACAACTGGTCGAGCCAGTGGACAGTTTTTCTTTCTTTCGTTCACATTTTTGTCAAAATACTCTACTATTCTGTAATAAAATTACGTAAAGCGATTACAGCGCTCATTGAGTTGAAATGATCAGCTTTGCCCATCTTTTCTTTAAAAGAAGCAGCGACGGAATCCCATGACCAGAAGAACTAAAATTCTTGCCACTTTAGGCCCCTCAACCGATTCACTTGAGAAAATTAAAGAACTTATTGCTGCCGGAGCAAACACTGTTCGCATGAACTTTTCTCACGGACAAGCAGAAGACCACATTGAGCGCGCAAAACGTGTTCGTGAAGCGGCGCGAAGCCTTGGTAAATACGTGGCAATATTAGGTGATTTACAGGGTCCTAAAATTCGCGTAGCCCGTTTTGTAGAGGGCGCAGTTAAGCTGGAGATTGGTGCAACGTTTGTGTTAGACGCGGAGCTTGAGCGAGACGAAGGTACGGTAAACCACGTAGGCATAGATTATAAAGCACTGCCTGATGATGTGGCGGCAGGTGATATCCTATTACTAGACGATGGTCGCATACAGTTAAAAGTAACGGCTGTCGAAGGCCGTAAGGTCATAACCGAAGTGACCGTTGGTGGCAAACTGTCTAATAATAAAGGCATTAACCGACAAGGCGGTGGTTTATCCGCAGAGGCTTTGACAGAAAAAGACAAGCAAGACATAAAAACTGCAGCGCTCATTGGTGTAGATTACCTTGCAGTATCGTTTCCACGAAGTGGCGCAGACCTCAACTACGCTCGCGAGCTGGCGGAAGCTGCTGGCTGCTATGCGAAAATTTGCGCCAAAGTAGAGCGCGCAGAAACCGTTGCTACTGATGACGCTATTACCGATATTATCAGCGCCTCCGACGCCGTTATGGTCGCTCGAGGCGACCTGGGTGTTGAAATAGGCGATGCAGAACTTGTTGGCGTTCAGAAGAAACTTATCGCACGGTCACGTCAATTGAATAAAGTGGTAATCACTGCAACCCAAATGATGGAGTCTATGATTGATAGCCCTATGCCTACGCGAGCAGAGGTCATGGATGTAGCTAATGCTGTATTAGATGGTACTGATGCAGTAATGCTTTCTGCTGAGACTGCGGCGGGAAGCTTTCCTATTGAAACGGTAAAAGCAATGGCACGTGTTTGCGAAGGGGCAGAAACTCATCCCAGCGTTAAAATTTCCAAACATCGTATGGATCAGCAGTTTTCATCTACCAGTGAATCTATAGCATTATCTGCTGTTTACGCGGCTAATCACTTATCAAGTGTAAAAGCCATTGTAGGATTAACTGAAAGCGGCACCACGCCTAAACTCATGTCCCGCATTACCACAGCGTTGCCAATCATTGCTATGTCACGCCACGAAAGCACGCTTAACGCAATGGCGCTGTATAGAGGTGTTCAACCGATATTTTTTGATTCATCAAACAGTGAGCCAGGTAAATTGAAACACGATGTCATCGCTTGCCTTAAAGAAAAAGGCTTAGTGGAAAGCGGCGATAGTATTATCTTAACCTATGGCGATGAAATGGAAAAAGTGGGCGCAACGAATACGCTTAAAATAGTGGATGTTGAATAATTAGTCCTGAAGAAACACACTTTAACGATTCGGTGTAGATAAGCAGCATTAAAAAAGCGGGATTAAATCAGTATTTATCGAAAAGGACAAAAAAGGGGCGCAAGCCCCTTTCAATTCAATAAACGTTGAAATTAGTTCATCGCAGTTTTCGTTACTACCCTGAGGTTGTTTTCAACGTTCTTCACGTCAGAGGCATTCTTCGCAATCTCTACTGCTAAGTCTTCCTCGGCATCAGAGTCTACAGTGCCCGTAAGCACAACATTACCGTCTTCTACGTCTACTTCGATGTCAAAGCCCGAAATATCAGAGTCCATGAGCAAGCGAGTTTTAATCACTGTGGTAATTTTCGCATCAGTAAGTTCGCTTGTACTTTCATTTACACCAGCTTTAAGGTCGTCGGACATATTTGATGTCATTGACTCCATATCTTCATCTTCAATAACTGAAAGCTGATTATCTACCGACATGACACCGTCAATATTCGCAACTAATTCCTCAGCAAGCTTTTTATCTACCGAATTGTCTACTTTACCGGTTAGCATAACGTTGCCGTTTTTTACGTCAGTATTAATATCAAAGGAATCTAGATTACCATTGAACAGCAGCGTAGCTTCTGCCTTGCCATCAATCCATGCGTCTTTGGCACCTTTTTCCCATGCGTTATCTGTTGGGCTGTCTGACTTCATATCACCTGCAAAAGCAGCGGTAGACAATGATGTAGCAACAATAATAGATAGTATTGTTCGTTTCATAACATTTCTCCTTTGTTGAAACTCATGAGAGGGCTAGCCAAGTTCATGCCAAAACATTAACTAACTGTTAAATATAGGCTTTATTAAATATCTATCACGAACAAAAAAGTTTCACTTGCAAAGTTTGCGTACTTTAAAGCAATTTTTACTGATTATTATTTGGATCAAGGCTGGGTTTACCTATTCAGAGAGAGTGTTAATTGATGTTCATTTTGCCAGTTTGATTCTGCCGGTTGGAATAAAACATCAACACTCTCAGCGTATTACATAATCGAAAAACCTATACACAAAGTAAACATGTTCACACAGCAATAGATTTCGAAGTATGGCTCATCACAGTTGTACTTTAGTAATTAACCCATTAGAGTACTTCTGCCCTAGAGCGGTCTGCATGCAAGCTTTCTCGACAGTTTGCACATGTTCCAACTTAGGGGGGGACGCAGCCAGCATATACGGTATGGTGTTAGCGTAGAACGCAAAACACGCCTTAGCCTGCAGTGTGTGCGAATTACACACACTTAATATGGATATTTAATGGACATTTTTCTGGTATCACTTTCGGTATTCTTAATAGCAGTTAGCGCTGTGCCTTTATTGCCATCGTCCCATTGGTTAGTCAGAGTCTGGGAATTTCCACGATTGCAACTCTCAGCGTTAATAGCCGCAGTACTTATCACTCTCCTCAGCTACGAGAATCTTTCATTTTCTTATTGGCTGTTTGCTGCACTTGCTGCGGGATTGGGCATAAGTTTACTCTATCAGGCCATTTGGATTTTTCCTTACACTCCGCTTTACCGTAAAGAAGTATCACAAGATAGTAACCCGCCAAAACATAGAACAATCAGCATTCTTTCCAGTAATGTGTTTATGCCAAATAGCAATTATCAAAAGCTAATCGACCATATTAACAATAAAACGCCAGACTTTGTGGTTACCCTAGAGTCAAATGAAAAATGGGAGCGCGCGCTTAAGCCTATTGAAAAGGAGTATCCTTACACACAGTTTTGCGCCTTAAAGAATCTTTACGGCATGCATTTGTATAGCAAGTATGAATTTGAAGAACATACGCTTCGTTTTTTAGTTGAGGATGATGTCCCATCAATAAAAATAGCCATTAGGGTTGATGGTGAGCGTGTCATTCTTCAGTTTCTTCACCCAAAACCGCCAAGTCCCACAGAAAACGACTATGCCCGCCCAAGAGATATTGAGCTTGATATTGTGGGACAAGAAATAGCGAAAACGGTTGGTCCGGTTATCGTTGCGGGTGATTTGAATGATGTGGCATGGTCGCCCACTACTCGAAAATTTAAAAAAATTAGCGGACTGCTAGATCCAAGAGAAGGACGAGGCTTTTATAATACGTTTCACGCTCATTATCCATTGATAAAATGGCCATTAGACCATATTTTCCACTCTTCACATTTTGCGCTAGTAAACCTTGAGAGACTCTCTGACATTGGCTCAGATCATTATCCTCTTTATACTGAGCTCGTTCTTGATTAGGCGCATGCGCAGTAGATGCAACATAAACACAGTGCTAACTCTAAGCAGCTAGCAAGCATTTTTCAATAGGATTGAAGGCCTAATGATTAATATTGGTTGGTGTAGTAAGCTTCAGTACTGGTTACTCTTTTATCTACACATGCCGTTTTACTTCTTACAACTTCGCTGAGGCCGATTTTCTCGTACACCAGATTACGCTCTCACACGCATCCTCACGGCGTTTAAAATGTGCTAGGCCTATCAATTTTCCTTCTCGTGGCCAAACGGCTTGCTTTAATACTTCATTGTCTTCATCAGTAAGTAGCTCGGTGCGCAACTGTATTTCTACCGCTTTTTTGTTTGGCTTTATTAACGTAGGTATCGCATCAACAATTAAAGACTTATCCACGCAGATGTATTCTCGCTTTACGGGATCACGAACAACACCGATAACGTTGTCATCGCTTATAATTGCTGGCCATCCCTCTGAAATTCTGCTTTGACCGAACATAAGGAGCGTAAAAGCAACCAACACGAACAGCGTTAGACCAACAAACTGTGCACTCAAGTCTGGAGCTACAATAACGATCACAGCAACCACTGCAGCAAAAAATATCCAACCGCCGAACACTCTTCGCATAGCATTAGGAGAAATACCCGAAATAACGTCTACAAGGCGCAGCGATTGCTTGTCGTAGTGTCGAAGTTCTACAGATGACTGGGATGACACGGTATTAACCACCATTAAAAAGAAAATACAAATAAAAAAGATGATCTTCCACTTTTACGTGTGAGACACATTTTAAGGTTAAAAAGTAGCGCTAACACTTTGGTATTATACTTGAGTTACGCGCACACAAGTTAAAAATAATGTAAATAAGTCATTGAAAAATAATTACTTAAGTATTTCCATCAGATTACCAAATAACCATACAATCGCATAGCGTTAATCGTGTAAATAAAACAAAAATACCTCCCTTGTAGTTTCGTTAATGTTTACCTGTAATTTTTTCACTACGATTTACAAATATGCGCATCACATCTCTATATTCAAGGGTGAAAAACAAAATAAACGATATAAAACAAACTGTTAAACTATGGTTCGACTATTGCTTAACTATTGAAAAGAATCAGTTGTTCTAGACGAAAGTATAAGAGTCCATCCAGTTCACGCTCTTAGCTAAGTAAACGTATTCTCTTAAAACGATGCGAAAGGAATAGTGAAAATGAGAGCACCCGTCAGTGTGGTAACAATAGTGAAGAACAGAACTGAAAAGCTATGTAACTTCATTAATCAGCTTGAGGCATGTTGCCCAACTCCTGATGAATTAATTATTGTTTGGATGACTCCACCTTCTGATTTGTCGCTAATTACCAGTGATAGATTCAACATTGAACACAAATTTGTCAACCAAGACGAGCTTCCGATCGCTAAAGCAAGAAATAAGGGACTGTTTGATGCGAAAAGCGACATACTAGCTTACATTAGTGTCGATACTATTTTTTCACCAACCGTTCTCAAAGAGGCTGTATCAACACTCGTTCCATCATCAATTATGAGAGCCTCGGTACATCCCATTCCAATTACATCTCATAATCAATCATATTGTGAGCTTTCACACGCCAACAACGAAACAAGCAATCACGGACCAATTTCTGTAACAAGAAAAAGCGACAATCTATATGGCAACTTTCAGCAAAGTGGATGTTTAGCAAGAAATGCGCAAAAAAAAGCAGGCTTGCCAAAAAGTAAAGGGTTAATCAATAAACAGGATCATAATTATGGAAAATTTAGTCACGATAGCATTGCTTCTGCAATGTTTTTTATACATAAGGCAGACTTTGAGAAAACCGGTGGCTTCGATGAAACCTTCGACGGTTACGGGCTAAACGACGAGGACTTTTTCAGCCAGTGCCGTAATATAGGTTTATCACTCGCTGGTCCCCCTTCGATTGTTTTCTCTCCAACACGGGATCTCAAGCGATGCCCCGTTAATCATTTATTAGATTTTGCCCATAACGCACAACTTTTCCGCGAAAAATGGGGGTTTTATCCCCGCAAAGATATTCTTTATGCCTATGCCGATAAAGGGTTAATCAATAAAGATTTTGAACACAACAAAATCCGTGTAATTCGCTTGCCGAGCGAAGATGAGCTAACAGAAAGCCAAAAAGCACTAGAACCAATCGATAACCAAAAAAAATGGGAGAGTCAAGCAAAAAAGCCCTTAAATAAGGTGCTTGTTGAGCCAAAATCAACCTTTGCATTTACCGCTGATAGTCATGAAAGTAAGCCGAGCGCATTGAGTTTTTTACAAAGCAAAGAGAGAACGTCAGCCTAGTTGAAACGCTAACAGTAAGTGCCAAAGAATTCTATTTTAAAACTGATATCTGATCTTTAATTGGTTTTTAAAGTTAAACTGCTGACAAGTTGCACATCAAATGCGTGTCTATTACATTGATAGACAAGGTTTACCGAATGCGAATGTAATGACCATAAAGTCCCAGTATATCTTTGCTCTTTTGCTTACAGCCACTGCAGTATCACTTTCCTATTTTATCATTAACGATTTATTGAGTGACCAGCGCCATGACGCTGAAATAATCAACATTGCTGGTCAGCAGCGGATGCTTTCTCAGAGAATAGCGTTGTTAAAGATAGATATCAGTAAATGTGTAAGCACACAGAATAAAAGCTATTTAGCGTCATCATTAGACAAGCTCGACAGTAACCATAACAAGCTCATCACCCTCGATAATTTATCAGCCGCACATAGAGAATTGTACTTTGGAGATGTGGAACTTGATAAGGCTATTAATGCGTACGTAAAAAGCGGCAGAGACAAGCTTACCGAAGCATCTAGTGCGGCCGGTGAAGAATGCTCCGCAACCTATCCACTAAATAATGCAGCACGAACGTCCGCTTCACCATCTATAATTGCGAACTCAACACAGCTGCTTCAGCATTTAGACATGGCTGTAGAGCTGTTTGAAAACGAGGCCAATGCTCGTGTAGATAACGTTGCAAAGTTTACGCTATATCTTTGGTTGATAACATTATTTCTTCTTGTCATTGAAGCCGTATTTGTTTTTACACCTATGGATAAAAAAATTCGTCATTCAATAGCTCGGCTTACTAAATTGAAAAACGTGGCTATGGATGAAGCAGAAAAAGCAAAGCGGGCGAGCCAAGCAAAGTCCGATTTTCTCTCCACCATGAGTCATGAACTGCGAACCCCAATGAATGGGCTTTTTGGTATGATCGAACTCGCCATTGACGACCCTAGTAAAAGTAATACCTACCTTAAAAAAGCGAAAAGCTCAGGTATTCAACTCCTGTCTATCATTAACGACATTCTTGATATTTCAAAGATTGAAGCAAATAAAATACTCATAGAAAAAGTGCCCGTCGATCTACTCCAAGTTTTAGATGACGTGGTGTCGTTACAACGTGTTTTTAGTCATCAGAAAGGACTAAAATTCCACTATTACAAAGAGCCTAGCCTTCCGCAGGTTATAGAAGGTGACGTGACTCGAATTTCACAAATCCTGCATAACCTGCTGAGCAACGCAATTAAATTCACTCCATCTGGCAGCGTTTCATTGAATGTCAGCCACACCCTATCAAACGATTCAGTTTTACTCAGGTTTGATATCATCGATACTGGGATTGGGATAGAAGAAGGTGCTATTGGAAAAATTTTTCAAAAGTTCGAGCAAGGCGATCAAACTACTACCCGCCAGTTTGGCGGAACCGGGCTTGGTTTAAGTATAGCAAAACAGTTGGCGCTGCTGATGAGTGGTGACATCAACGTGAGCTCGGAAAAAGGGAAAGGGACCGCCTTTTCTTTTACGATGAAGACAAAAGAAGCAAAGTTACCTCACATCGCTGTGCATGCAAAAGCCAATATTCGCTGCGCCATCGTAGACGACTTACAAACTAGTAGAGAATATTTAACACACATTTTGGCCTCTATGCACATTGAAGGTACGTGCTATTCATCGGCCAACGACTTTTTAAACCACAAGCCTTTTGATTACGACATTATTATTGTCGATTTAGCAATGCCGAACGTGAGTGGCGTAGAGCTAATTGAACAACTGAAAAACAGTAAGCACGACGTCTTGCCGAAAATAATTGTGGTTTCCGCTGAGTTAGAGAGCCTGAGCGGTCACGATACACTAACAGAAGCGATATGGCGTTCACATACTAAACCCATCAATAGACGTGAAATAGAGCAAGATTTGCGCAAATTAATAGTCAGCTCTTCTCCTATTTCAGAAGCTCCAAAAGCCAAGGTGAAGAAAAAGCGTATACTGCTAGCAGAGGATAACGAGATTAACGCAGAAATTGTTAAAGCACTCTTGCAGCGAGAAAACTTTACTATAATACATGTTAAAAATGGACAAGAAGCCCTTGAGGCCTGCATTAAACATACCTTTGATCTCATACTCATGGACTGCAACATGCCGGTGATGGGTGGCATTGAATCCTCCATATCTATTCGAGCCACTTTAGACTTAAATACGCCGATTATTGCGTTAACAGCGAATGCGTTCGCAGAGGATAAAGAGGAGTGCCTGGCGGCTGGCATGAACGACTTTTTGACCAAACCTATAGACAAAGACACCTTGATGAGCTGCATTAGAAAATACTTGGGAGAACAATAACAATGATAGCTACACTATTATGCCCAGACCTCGTAAAACCCTGATTAACCTTGCAGACACCGCTTACTATCACTGCCTCTCTCGCTGTGTGTGCAGAGCCTTTTTGTGTAGAAAAAATAAATTTACAAAGAGGTGTTCCTCAATTTTACTGATATTCAACTTCCTCACTAGTATAGCCCGGTGCAATAGCAAGGTTATCTGTATTTGCTAGGCTTCCATGATTTCTTAGCCATAATTGATATTCACCTGTTCTCAGAGTGGCTAATTTAGTGCAATCCACATTCCACCTTCGGAGCAAATAGCCCGCCATTGCTGCACGTACCTGAAGCACCAGAACGCCCTCTTCCATGGCATAGTCTAACTCTATCGCTGTAGGGTATTTAATATTTTTGGGGTGCGGAACAATTTCAAGGGGGATCATTCTTTGCCATGCTTCGTCACAGCTCTTGAGCTCGTTTTCATTAGGAGAACCTTTTAACGTAACTTTACTAATTCGGGTTAATACAAAATCCCGAAAGCTCTGAGATTTTCTATCAAATGCACGAACATGCCAGCGCTGTCCATTATCAACAATACTATGGGGAATCAGCTCTCGCGTGCCTGAGCCGCTGCTTAGAGACGTATAAATCACGCTCATGGCTTTTTGATTCACAATAGCTTGCACAACCTTCGCCACTACAAAAATATCTGGCACATTGAGCGATGACGCGCTTTCTACAGGGAAATGAATGTCGCCGATGGCATCAAAGCCATCTGAAATATCATTGGCTAATTTGACTAACGTACGTCTAGCATCGTGCTCGAATAGTGGCAAAAAGGATTCTGTTTGAAAATACCGCTTTTCTTGCGCTGAATACACCAAGTTGTTAGGCGCTAGTTCTTTATACAACGTAAAGTCTCGAGAGCCTGCAGACAGTCCCACCTCGAAGCGCTTGATGAGGTCTTGCCGATGAATAGCACCTTTAAATAAAAGGCAAAAATCGATGTAGGCCAGTCGCTGGCGTTGTGAAAAAGAAATGGTATCTAGCATTAAAGCGCCTCATTATGTATCGACAGAGTGTTGTTGCAAGCAAGGCTATAAAATAAGCGCTACGAATTAAGCGACACAAAAAGCCTGTACCTTTAGCCAGTGTGGTTTATTTAAAGCCGCGTGTAAATATAAACTTTAACAAGACAGCGAATTCGCAGCGAGTTGTTTATTATGTGGATTGTAGAACTTATCATCACTCAATAAAAAAGCACCTTTCGGTGCTTTTTTATACAGGCTAGCAAGCAACGTTGCCTGCTAGGTATTTCAAGTCCGACTACTTGGCGTAATCCGCCAGAAACTTATCAAAGTCACTTTGAAACGCTGTTTTTAGGCGAAGACACTGTTGAGATTCGTCTTGCATAATCTCAACACCCCGAGACATGCCTTCATAACGGTCTTGAATCTTGCTATAGAACTGGTTTGCCATAGTCAGGTTTGCTTCAGAACAGCTTAAAGACACAAATTCAGGCATACGGGCTACGTGATAATCAGGCATCTTCTTAATCAAGGCGTCAGCGTTATTATTAAGCCACTGATATAACAAGGTATGATCATCAAGATTTCTTGCCACCCGCGCTACCATATACATGGTGTTTGCTGGTGTTATCTCGTCGGTCAACGCTAAATCTAACATGTTGAATACCGACTCTTTATCGTCAAAACGCATGGAATAAATGAGCGTACTTTTTACGTTTGGCAACTGCGCTTTTTTAAATGCGCTCACTACATCGTTAAACCACTTAGCGTTATCTTTATCTGCGCTATTTTTTGTCGCAATAGCGATTGCCGTTCCGGCGATGCCAGAGGAAACACTTGACGTGTCTTCAATGTATTTTTTGGCGAGGACGTTACTCTTCTCAACCAAGCTGTCGCTATCGCCATACATACCTAGAAAGCCATACAGCTGGTTGCGAAGACGAATAATGTCTGTCGAGTCATCGTCTGCCTGAGTAAGGCTCAGTGAATCTAGCAGCGGCATATAGGTTTTAGTAACCAGAGTCGCGTACGCATCGCGATTGCTATCATCAACTAAGTAATCGAATTCTTGCAACACCCCAACGGCCGCGCGAATAACGGCAGGATCTTCGTCTACACTTAACGCATTGAGTACTTTCATCACACTATCAACACCAACCTCATCAGCATTTAACAGTGCTTGATAGTTAAACAACACATTTTTCTTTTCACGCTTGTTCAGCACCTGAATATTTGCCAACAAACTATCTAGTTGTGCAGGTGAAATAGACCAGCGGAAATAGCCTGTGGCATTGTCATTGGGATACACCCAGTCGGCCTCAGCTAACTGTGGAAGCGTTGTAGTGGTTTTGTCGATAAACACAACCTCACTTTTCATTTCCCCATTTTGCTGGTAGGTCAACTTAAGCGGTATGGCCCACGTTTTATCTTCCACCGATGCGCCAGCAAAATGGAAACGAGACTGAGTGACTTTGCCGTCTTCAGTAATGTGAATGATGGGGTAACCTGGCTGTTCTAGATAAGCTTTCATCATTGCACTTAAATTAAAGTCTGATACGCCATCTAGAGCTCGCCACAAATCATCAGCAACCGTATTACCCCATGAGTGAGTTTTCATGTAATTACGCACGCCCTCACGGAAGCTGTCGATACCGATTAGCGACTCAATCATTTGCAGAATCGATTCGCCTTTTGAATAATTAAGCCCCAAGCCATCCATAACGTCAGGCTGGCGTTTCACTACTTTTTTGACAGGCTTAACCGTTGGGCTTGCATCTGCACCAAAAGCCCCTTCTTGAACAAGGCGGTCGGCATAGTTTAACTCCGGATATAACGTCTTCATTGTGTGACTTGCAGCCCATGAAGCAAACGCTTCGTTTAGCCACAGGTCGTCCCACCAGGCCATAGTGACCAAGTTACCAAACCATTGATGAGCAAGCTCATGAGCAATCACGTTGAGCGGGCCAGAGCGTTCAGTAACACTTGGGTTATCGGCTAGAAGCAGCAGGCTATCGCGATAGGTGATAAGACCCACATTTTCCATGGCGCCATGTGTGAAGTTAGGCACAGCCACAAAATCCATTTTTTTGTATGGATATTTGATGCCAAAGAAATCTTCTAAAGACGTCAGTATTTCTGGGGTGTGCTTGATGACGAACTTCGTTTTGTCGATATAGCCTTTTGGCACATAAATACGACCTGGCACAGACAACCCTGTCATCTCAGTGCTATCAAATGGGCCCACTGCGTAAGCGATAAGGTAGGTCGGCATAGGCTTTGTTTTTTCAAACTGAACGGTTTTGATACCACCGCTTACCGATTCTTCAAGCACAGGCGTATTTGATACCACTACCTGATGGGCAGGCGCGCTTATGGTCATTTGATATGGAATTTTAAAAATAGGCTCATCAAAGCTTGGAAACGCTTTTCTAGCGTGCATGTCTTCAAACTGGGTAAAAATATAATTATTTTCTTCAAAACGAGACAGGTACATGCCGTCTGACGAGGTGTTTATATTGCCGTCAAACGCAATTTTAAGTGTGTAGTTGCCAGGCTTAATAACTGTATCAGCCGTTCCCCAATTAATATCATAATCACCTTCCATGACGCTAAGCGACAACGATTGCTCAGCGTTGACTAACGCAGCTGACGTAATAGATAAGTCGTGCTGATAAAAACCGACTTTTTGAGTCGGTGAATTTACCACAACGTCAACCTCTGTTGTCCCCGAGTAGGATGGTTTATCCGGATCGACATTTAGATGAATACGTTGAAAGGTGGGGCTTACAGACGATGGCAGGCGGTATTCAACATCGGCTGCGTTAGCAAAACTGCTCAATAGCATGTTTAATGTAAGCAACACCGCTGCCGTATTAAACAGCGCAGTTATTCGTTTCATTATAATTATTCCATGTGTGAAGCAGTGCGACATCGCCACTGCGTTGATTTTTCCACTACATAGAATAAAAGGGAAAGCCCACTACCGCAATGCCAAGCTGCCGTAATCAATAGTCAAATTGTTACGGTTCGTTTCAAGCTTGGCATTTAGTGGGTTCATCGCAAATAGTTGATTAATTTAATAAGAATAACGTAACAAGTCCTGACAGCCTTTTATCAAAAACGATAGCGTCTGAGTTGAGTTTGCATTAGTTTGATTTGCTCAACCAACTCGTTACAACTCACCGCCACCTCGGTGGCATAATTGCGATTAGCATCACCAACAGCTTTAATACTCTCAACGCCCTGGATAACGTTTCTCGCCACCTCTTTTTGCCCTTGTGCAGTATGAGAGGCCTCTTGATTTAATTGAGTAATTCGCGCCACTGCGCCTAACGCTTGTTCGAGTGAAGTGCCGGCATTTTTAGTTACGTCAAGAGTTTTAAACGCCGTGTCCTTATTGCGATTCATTTTTGATGCTGCTTCTCTACTTCCTTGCTGTAAACGCTCGATCATGATGCGAATTTCTTCCGTTGATGATTGCGTCCTACTTGCAAGAGAGCGAACTTCATCAGCAACTACTGCAAAACCTCGACCCTGTTCCCCCGCCCTTGCCGCTTCAATTGCCGCATTTAATGCCAACAAGTTTGTCTGCTCCGCAATGTTTCTTATCACTTCCATTACGCCACTTATTTCCTCACTGGCTTGCGCTAACTCATCAATCACTTTCACTGACTCATCAACATCATTGGCTTGGGATTGAATATCATCAATTGTCTGAGCAAGCACGCTTACGCTGGTTCTGGTATCGCTATCTGCTGCTGTGGCAGCTTCACTTGAACTAGTAATACACGCCGATACACTATCAGTATTTTCTTGCAGCAAGACAATGGCTGAATCAATTTTATCCGTTTCCATAGAGAGTAATGACACCGAGTTACTGGACTGTTCTGCTGTTTTGTTCAATTGCTGTGATTTGGTGAGCATTCCACCGGTTGTGGCATCAACATTTCGCAATGTCTCTTGGAGTTGGCTTAAAAGCTTGTTGAAAGCTCTTGCCATCTGCCCAAATTCATCGCTTCTCTTTCCTTCAAACCTAAAAGTAAGGTCGCCTTCCCCTGAGGTTAAGTTGGTCACCACAGCAATAAATTCTTCAAGGGGTCGACCCACTATGTACTTAACAAGCAACCAAATGGTAATGAGCACCCCTGCACTGGCTACAAGTACTTTGACGATAACGGCAAAAACAGCGGCGCTTATCAGTGACGACTTTTCGCTTTCTGACGCAACTAGAATAATATCGTAGCCCCACGCTTTAAATGGCACGATAGTGGTCGACCATTTATCACTATCGCTAAGCGCAGACTGCACGGTTTGTTCATTTACATGAGACGAGTGCATGCGAATATTGCCCTTGCCATCTCTTAATGCAACGAACCCTTCATCCAGAAGGTGACTTTTCTTAATAGCATCCTCAAGCACGTTTAAATCCGCAGAATAGCCTACGTACCATATGCCAATAACGCGTCCTTGGGCGTTAAACATAGGCTCATAACCAGTGAGATAAGGACTACCTAGGATATCCACAGCACCATAATAGGCTTTTTGTTGCTCTATTTGCTTTATGGCTTTACCGGATGGGGCAAGCTTAGTACCAATCGCTCTTGCGCCGTCTTTAATCACATTTGTACTAACCCTTATGTAGTCATCTCCGGTTTTGCTGAAAAGGGTGGCAGTTCCGCCCATCACGTCAGTTAACCCATCTACTAGTGAAAAGTTGTTAGCTTGCGCCTGAGAACCGAGAAATAACTGCTGAGCGGGTGTTTCTTTTACGGTGACAACTTCTCCTTGACGGGGAACACCTAATTCGTTGCCTCGTTGTTTGAGCAGGGACATGCTGCTTTTCACTCGCTCTAATATAATAGCGTCAGTAACGGTGAGAATATTGACAAGCCTGTCTGCTGTGTTTTGTTTTTGTATTTCTATTTGCTTTACAACGCTAGAGGACGTAGTGACTACCGTAATAATTGCGATAACCAAGGCTAGTAAAGCGATGACAGAACAGACTGCTAATAAAAACTTACGCTGGATCGACATATACTTCTCGCTCGTTAATGCTTATTGTTGATGCTTTTAATAATTACCCATTCCCTAATTAACGCACTCCATATACTTAAATTTAGGTAACTTTTTCTATAGAGCAAATTTTTTTGTCATTTACTTCATATTCACCTTACCGCCAATCATTTTCAAAGAAGGGGTTCCTCGAATTAATGCATCTCGAGCAAACTGCTGTTCGCAGTTAGGGCATATGCCCTCTTCTTTTGTGAAGTCTTCAGTAATGCGCTCTTTGAAACACTTAACCAAGGCGCCCTTGCCTCCTTTTTTGTATTTATAAAGTAAGCATTTACACCTTGTACAATAGATTTGAACGGTTTTTTCAGGAGTTTTTTTACGGGGTTTAGCCATTAATACCTCGTTATTACTCATTCTGTATTTTGCTGATATTGTTAACTTAGATATTAGCTTGGATATTCAGCTAGGTAATTTAAGTTTGTGAACGCCGTGATAACGTCCTTGGCAAAATCGACTCTCGGGTTAGAAAGCGCGCCTTTTTTCCACACTAAATATAAATCATTTTCAGGACCAGCCTTGCCTAGCTGAATTAATTCTCCCTGTTTTATTCCTCGTTTACAAAGGTAATCTGGCAACACTGAATACCCAACTCCCGACGTAACAATAGACGCTATAGCTCTTATATCAGGACAAATGGCTGCCACAGGCGAGTCGCATTTTGCATTGAAAACATCAGCGAAATATCGGCGGATGAGCGGAAGTTGTTCATCGTAGGCAACCACTTTGTGCGCGTTTAGTAGGGAAGCCGTAACCTCGCGATCTCCTATCAACTTGCCCTGGACTCGGTTCATCACAAGAATAAGTCGCTCTTTGTCTAGCTTTTGATATTCATACATCGTCGATTCGGGCTCAGAGCCGGTGATGGCAAGTTCGGCAACGTCGTTTTTTAACAGGCCATAAATATCTGTTTTATTGCCGGTATGAACAACCAAGTTCACTCTGTCAGCCTGCAGCAGATTGGCGAGTGTTGGCCCTGCTACAGAGCTGAGATATTCAGCTGGCCCAGCAAGGTGCAGCGTACCGTGGTCTGTTGAAGCTCGACTTCGAATAGACGCTACTTTTTGCTCAAGAATGTCGATATGACTAGATACTTGAAGCGCAAGATCATCTGCAATTGGGGTTGGCTCTACGCCTCTCGCTTTTCGAACAAACAGCTCCTTACCCACAATGGATTCCATTGCTTGAATATGCGATGTGACTGCAGGCTGTGACATATGAAGTCTCGATGCGGCACGAGTAATGTTGCCACTGCGATATACTTCAACAAACGTTTTTAACTGCGTTAGATATGACATCGACTTACCCATCAGATTATTGATGGCTGATACTAACTTATCTGACTTCTCGTGCCAATTAAACCGCCGTAAGATACACACCATTGAAGCATTCAACTTAAATTACTAAGGATTTTCTGTGAACAAGACACTACCGATACTATTACTTATCTCATCATCATCGCTATCGCTGAGCGCTTTCAGTCATGGACACGAAAGTGGAAGCGGTAAAGGTCATGAGAGTCAGACTGAAACTAAAGGTGAGGTACTGGTACTGCTATCTAGTGAAGATAGAATGCAACTTACAGAGGGTAAAACAGAGCCAACAGGCTATTATTTAAATGAATTTGGCGTACCCGCGAAAGCACTGGTCGACGCCGGTTACACTCTAGTTTTAGCCACACCGAAAGGCAATGCGCCCGCCGTAGACAGTAAATCGGTGATCCCGCAGTATTTTGGCGGTGACAGTGCTTACATGGAGCAAATACAACGCTTTGTTGCCTCTATTGATGGCATTGACGATACCCTTTCGCTTTCAGAAGTCATTGATGCAGGTTTAAATAACTACAAGGGCGTGTTTATTCCTGGCGGCCACGCCCCACTTATCGACTTAGCCAACAACCCTGAAGTGGGTAAAATTTTGAGCTATTTTCATAATGCAGAAAAGCCCACCGCCGCAATATGCCATGGCCCTATCGCGCTTTTATCCGCACAAAACAACCCTGAAGCGTTTAATTCAGCACTTAAAAGCCAAGCCGTTGCAGAGGCTGACGACTGGATTTACGCGGGTTATGAAATGACGATTTTCTCGGAAGCTGAAGAAGAGTACTTTGAGAGCACCCTTACCGATGCAGGGTTACTTTACTATCCTTCCGATGCAATGAGCACTGCTGGCGGCGACATGAGTTATGAGGAAATGTGGGCCCCTCACGTGGTCGTGGACCGCGAGCTTATCACGGGACAAAACCCCTTCTCAGACAAACTACTCGCTGAAAAGCTTATCAACCAACTGAATGAACAAGACTAATAAGGACGAAAAACTGACTATGCTTAATTTTACATTTAAAAATCAAACCGAAGTGCTTTTTGGCAAGGGCCAACTCAATGAAGTAGCTACTCGTTTACCTATAAATGCGAAGGTACTCTTTCTGTATGGCGGTGGCTCGATTAAAAAGAACGGCATTTACGATAAAACCATTGAAGCACTTGGCGATGCCGAGGTTGTAGAGTTTCACGGTGTTGAGCCAAACCCAGAATTTTCAACGCTGATGAGAGCCGTTGAAGTGGCTCGTGAGAACAAGGTTAATTTTATTCTTGCTGTGGGTGGCGGAAGTGTTATCGACGGAGCAAAATTTGTCGCAGCCGCCGTCAACTTTGCTGGCGACCCGTGGGATATCTTAATTAAAGAAGCGCCGTTTGAAAATCCATTACCCATTGGTGCCGTGCTTACACTGCCTGCAACTGGCTCAGAAAGTAACGGTAATTCAGTGGTAAATCGCAAAGAAACGTCACAGAAGCGTGCGTTTTCATCAGAATCTGTTCAGCCGGTATTTGCAGTACTCGACCCTGAATTTACCTATTCGCTGCCGATGCGACAGGTATCAAATGGTGTGGTAGACGCTTTTGTGCATGTTATTGAGCAGTACCTCACCTACTCAGTTAACGCGCCGTTACAAGACAGGTTTGCAGAAGGCATTTTGCAAACGCTTATTGAAGAAGGTCCTAAGTCACTAGCAACACCTACTGATTACGACGTAAGAGCTAACGTTATGTGGTCGGCGACAATGGCATTAAATGGCCTTATTGGCAAAGGCGTTCCACAAGATTGGGGCACTCACATGATTGGTCACGAATTGACGGCACTTCACGGTTTAGACCATGCGGTAACGCTAGCTATAGTATTGCCTTCGCTGATGTATGTTCAACGTGACAGCAAGAAAGAGAAGATTTTGCAGCTTGGTGAGCGCGTATTTAATATTTCAGAACAAAATGAAGAAAAGGCGATAGATTTGACGATTAAAGCCGTTCAAGATTTCTTTGAAACAATGCAGGTCAAAACTCGTTTGTCTGATTATGATATTGATAAATCAGCGATTGATGGATTAGTTGATAACCTAGAGCGAAACGGCCTAACTGCGCTTGGTGAGCATGGCGACATTGACCTAGCAAAGGCAAGAGAAATTCTCACACTGGCTGCCTAACGCTTAAACTCTCTGGTTTTAGGCTAATTAAGCGGCTGCGCTACTAATTAAGCGACTGCGCTGCTGCAAGCCGCGCATACGTCTAAACTAGTAAGTATAAAAAAACGCGCTAATAAGTGGGTCGAATGAGTCTGTTTATTAGCGCGAGTTTGGCGCCACACCGTTTACCCCCGTATTACATTTATCACTGAACAAGGTAAGTTACCAATAGGATATCTGTACCTTCTTAGTTTGAATTTTAGCGGTAGGAAAGTCACTGTTATCGCACAGCAGCCCTGCATGACTACTTACTTCAACCAACGTAAAACCATATTGTCCCCCACGCGTATATATTAATAAATATTGGGCAGGTTCTTTTAGATGGGTACTGTTATGAATGAATCAGTAGTGTTAGTCAATTCAATGGGCAATATGGTAGGTACATGCGAGAAACTGCAAGCTCATCAACACGGTCTTCTCCACCTTGCTTTTTCACTGATGCTAGTGAGAAAAACCGAAAACGGCTTTGAACATTTACTTCAACAAAGAGCCAGTGATAAATACCACAGCGGTGGCAAATGGAGTAATGCCTGCTGTTCTCACCCTCGAGAAGGAGAAAGGCTTGATAGTGCAGTAAAGCGTCGCGTTTTTGAAGAGCTAGGTGTTACCCATTTACCTAACCCTGAGTACGTTGGTGCAATGACGTACAAAGCGTCATTGGATAATGGGCTTACTGAGCATGAGTATGATCATATTTTCGTTCAGTATTGCAATGACAACGACGTCGCTCTATCACCTAACCCTGATGAAGTTAGCGCTACTCGCTGGGTAAGCGAACAAGACATTAGGACTGAATTATCACAAAACCCACACAGCTATACTGCTTGGTTTGCAGAATTACTGCAGCGCTTCGTGAGTGCAAGAGAACAAAAGCCAACGCCTAATGCCTAGCTATGGTGCTTACAAAGATGTGTGAGCACGACATGGGGGCACGTTACTGCAAATAGCCCAATAAAGATGAGCGGGTAGTACACACTTAATGTCTCTGCTTCGATAAAATACCAATAGCCCGCGCTAAAAATCGCGACAGTTCCTAGCATGGGAACCAGCGTAGCTACGGCCAAACTTTTGAAATTCATCTGCATTGTTTTTTGCACTAACACTGTGTGGTAAACAGAGTGAACAATACAAAAATACAGCGTAAAAAAGACAAGGGGAGGCAACACGCACGCGCACATCACAACAATAATCATGTTCCTCACAACTGGCGTCTCAATACTGTTTTTTAACCAATAAGCCAGTACAAGTGCAATGCACAGCATTGCTATCACCTGCATGACTAAGGCGATAATGGACGCATGGTAGGCGGGTACAAAAAGCCATTCAAAAACATCTTCAAGACGCTGTGAATACACCAACGATGGGGCTGTCACCACCACGGTACTGAGACACCATGCGGGTGTCGAACGTGTTTGCTGCCAGTCGTGCCTGAAGTGGGCAGCGCCAATAGTTAAAAACACTAAAAGGCACACTGTTGGCAACAACATCCATGCAAAAAACGCCATCACCACTAATGCGGTATACACGCAAACAAGTATGCTGAGCTTCACGCCGTAACTGAAGCGGTATTTCCCCATGCCTTGCTTGCTTAAAGACTTAAGCATAAGGATATCTAGTGCCCCATGAGGCATTCCCATGATGAAAATAACAATAAGAGCAGCTATGCCTATCCCATCATTTGAAATGGGAAAGGCGGCGTACCAGGCTATCCAAAGCACGATACTTGAAATGGTAAAATAATTAAAAAGCCGAAGGGTATTCATGAGCGTTCTGGGGTAAAAAGCGCTTTGACGAACGGTCTAGTAGGCATGACCTTGATAATAGACAGAACGTCTGAAAAAGTAGCGTTCTCTGTCATAAAGCGGGCAAACACATCAGCATTCACATGTTTAGCCATTGCGTTAAACAGTGTTGGGGACAGCGCCATGTTTTTTCTCATTACCTTCAAAAACAAAGAGTCTAACGCAGAGTATAGCGGTGACATGGGCTTGGCTAGAGGTAATTTATTTTCTCTGCAGAGGCTTTGGGCTGTTTTTTGCGCCCACCGCTGAATGGTTAAAAACGCATACCCAGACGACGCTCTAATCATACTGCCTCGCGCACCAATACTGTTCCAATTGCCTACCTTAATGGGTGCTATTCGTGTATCCATTGGCAGCACCCCCTTCTCCCACTTTTCAATAACCACATCATTGCCATAATCACCATTATTGACTATTTTCTCACAGGCAGACTGCATATCGGCAAGGGATTCATCGCGCATTGAAAAGCGAGTTAGCTCAATAAGTGCATAGTCTGAATCGAAGGGTAAAATATAGGTGAACTCAAAACAGCTTTCATCAGCGGTCATGTTTGACATCAGTGCGGCTTTTTTTGCGTTAAACGACTTGCTGGACGTTTTCACCCACGCACCAACAAAATACTGATGGATAGTATTACCTTCTGGCAGAGAGATGCCGCACGCACTGTCAAATCCAAAGGACGCTGAAACCCGCCGGCCTTTCAGCGCTAGCTCAACACTATTGGCGCTGGCATAGGTGTCGGCATGCACATCAACAGTATCAATCAGCTCACTATCGGTATTCCACAGCCATTCTATGGTGGGCAGGCCTTTGAGCCTGTCAAAGGCGTATTGATAAAAATCTTCGGCCTGTAAGCAGCAGTAGGCATGTTCACCTGATGGTGTAAAGTGGTGATATTCTTGACCGCCATTTGAGAATGACCACGAAAACCAGCGGCGTTTAATTAAGTGATGTAGGGAGGATGAAATATTTTGCTCGCCCCAGAAACACCAAGTTTTTTGTGTTTCGGGTTTAGCGCGCTTTTCAACGACTAATACGTTTCCCGAGTAGCCTTGTTCGATTAACGCTAATAGTAGGGACATGCCTGATAACCCTGCCCCTCGAATAATAATGTCTACGTTATCATTAGTCATTAATAATGCTAGCGGGCTGCAGATCAGTAATAGAAGCGTGAAGCACATCAATACTTGGCGCACGCTTTTCAGCAAATACTGGGTAACCGCCTCTCACCATGACAGAAGAAGCAATCAGTATTTTCTTAGGTAACCCTACTCGGGTTCTTCCTTCCCAATACGCATAGTTGTGACGTGCTGCTAACTTAATGCCTATTTCGCGGTACACTGAAGCAGCGATGGCAATGGCATTTCTGCTATTTTTAGGTAAGTACCGTAACCCTTGCCAACCGCTATTATAATAACACTCACTCAATGCCAGTAATCGCTTTGTGGCATTTATTACTTTTTGCTGCGTGGCAATGGAGTTTTTCACAATATCTTCAGCAGACACATCACACCAGATACGCGGAATATATCGTCTTTCCATCTGCGCATCTTCAAAAACGTCTCTTGCTATATTGGTGAGCTGCATGCCGATGCCGAGGTTGGTGGCATAAGGCAGCCCTTTCTCCTCAGCGCCTAAAATGGGACACATCATTAACCCCACTACGCCTGCTACCCGGTAGGCATACCTGATAAGGTCGTCCTGCGTTTTAAAATCCACGGTGTATAAATCTTGTTTTACACCCTCTATAAGCTGTATGGGAAGCGTCGAAGAAAAGCCGAGCTCACGCTGCAATGACAGAAAATCTGCCGTGTTTGCACATGATTCGGTTCCAGTGTCAATAGCGCGCTGAATATCTTCCAGCTCTGTCTTAGCGAGCTGTTTGTCACTACTTTCATCCGCTATGTCATCAATCCAGCGACAAAAGGCGTAAAGACGGGCGGCCTGAGTAAGTCTTTCTTCAGGTAAAAAATATCCTGCAAAACGAAAAGACTTACCATGTTTAGCGAGTGTTGCTAATGCCACCTCTTCATTTTGCATTCACGCCCCCGCCTTGTAATTCTGGAGATGCGGATAAGCTTGAATCGGTAGAGTTGCAATTCTCTAAATTTGCAACGGAAAAAGACTTTACCTCTGCTGCTTTTTTTAATGGCGCTTGCGTCGCTTTTTCTTGCGCTACTTCATGGGCTCTATTGGGAGCGACACTAGGAATTAAACTCTCTACCACTTTTGCAGAGGAAAGAACGCCGGGTAACCCAGCACCAGGGTGGGTTCCTGCACCGCACAGGTAGAGGTTCTCTATCCCTTCTGATTTATTGTGAAATCTGAACCACGCCGACTGAGTAAGGGTGGGTGCAATTGAAAAACCCGCGCCCTCTACACTTAAATACTCTTCAGAAAATTCTTTTGGTGTCATGTCAAATTGTTCAACAACGCAGTCGCTAAGACCCGGCATGATAGATGACTCGAGCGCCTTTATAATTTTCTCTGCATATTCTTCACGAATGTCTTCCCACTGTGTTCCGGATGACAGGTTGGGAACGGGAGATAATACGTAGAAGCTATCGCAACCTTCAGGCGCCATACTGGGGTCGGTTGCTGTTGGGCGATGTAGATAGAGGGAAAAATCGTCTGCTAGCACTTTCTTATTAAAAATATCATCTAAAAGTGGCTCGTAACGCTTGCCTAACCAGATGGTGTGATGGGCTATGTCTTCAAATTTTTTGGTGGTACCAAAATACAAAACGTACAGTCCCATGGAGAGTTTGGCATGCTTGGTTTTTATACGAGCTGACAGCTTTTGATCTTCTTTTTTAATTAGTTTTGAATACAAGTATTTCGGATCGATATTCGACACTAGGGTATCGCAGTCAATGGCACCCGATTCGCAGTGCACTTTTGTGGCTTTCTTATTTTCAGTTTCAATACCCGTTATAGTGGTGTTTAGCTGTATGTTAATGCCTTCCTCTTCCATCAGCTTGCCTAGTGCCTGAACTAACGCGCCGGTCCCTCCCATAGCAAAATGAATTGCCCACTTTCTCTCTAAAAAATGGATTAGGTTATAAATACAGGTCGTATCAAATGGGTTGCCGCCAACCAGCAAAGGCTGAATCGAAAAGGCTTGGCGCAGCTTTTCACTTTTTAAGTGTTCGCACACTAGCTGCCACACGTTGCGGTAGCAACGAAGCTTAGCGAGATTGGGAATTTGGGAGACCATGCTAGAAAGGGTATGGAAAGGTTTATCAGCCAATTGGCTAAACCCAATATCGAAAATAGCTTCTGATTCTTTTAATAGTTCGAGGTAGCCGTTCTCATCTTCTGGGCAAATACGCCTAATTTCTTCTAACGTATCTTCAAGTGTGCCGCCGTAGTTAAACGTATCGCCATCGGGGTACGCAAATTTATACCAAGGCTCTACGGGCACAATGTCTATGTAGTCTTCAATTTTCTTCCCGAACAGTTCGAATAACTCTTCGAATAAAAAGGGTGCAGTAATGACGGTAGGGCCTGCATCAAAAACAAAACCGTTGCGACGAAAAACCCGTGCGCGACCGCCTAACTCGTTTTGGCGATCGACTAAGGTAACATCGTAACCTTTTGCTTTCATACGCAAGGCCGATGCAATGCCGCCAAACCCGGCTCCAATGACCACTGCTTTATTCATTTTGGCTCCTACACACAGTCTTAAACAAAAGCTGACACGCCTTTGTTGCAGACTCGCCACAATTGGCAGGTAATACTTTCAATTCAAGTTCGCAACGTTTGAGTAAATACTGCGCTCGCGTTCTAGCAAGTTCGATGGCTTGGTCGTGATCCGACTCTCTAGCCAATAAATTAACTACATTGAGCTGACCGTTGGCTAAATCTGCCTGCCAATCATCCATGTCATCAGCGATTTGATAGGCTATTGCAAACTGGCGAATGGCTTCACTTGCTTTGTCGACCACGCTTTCATGGTTAGCTGCAATGAGCGGTAGCGCCAACGATAACTGTAGAAGAGGCCCAGATTTCTCTGCCGCGATAATTTCAAAGTCGGCAAGTGATTTGACCTGTTGATGGATATCTTTGCACTGACCTTCTATCGTTTTAGAAACATTGTCGCTAACACAACGAATTAAGGCAGGAAGTTTTGCAACATCTTCAATATTGCTTAGAGCGCCATAGGCTTTTGACAGCATCAAGTCGCCCGCACACAGCGCAATGTCTTTTCCGAACCGACTCCATACTGACGCTCGACCACGGCGCTGTTCGTCGTTGTCCTGCAAGTCGTCGTGAACTAGCGAAGCGTTGTGCAAAAGCTCTACACAGCTAGCTAGTGCTAAAGCAGTTTGATCGTTAAGTGATAACGCCTCGCAGGCTTGAAGGCAAAGTTTTGCCCGTGTTCTCGAACCTCCGCTTTGGAGGTGGTAACACGCAGCTGAATTTTCTGATACAGATGAAAAGAGCTCTTTTTCTAATAACTCCATTACCTGTAAGCTGTTTTTACTGGTGCTTTTAGATTTGCTTTTGTTCATTTTCACACCCTTGGCAGTAACGCTTGCGCTGCTTTACAGCGCAAGCGTGCATAACGCAAGGCAACAGTTAGTTACTGCTGCTTAATCTCTTAGTTTTTGAGTTTACCGTCACTTTCATTCGTTGCGGCGAACCAAATCAAGAGGCCAAATGCAATTTTGTTCACTACGTCCGCTAAGTTATAAATAATATTGAGCGAATCTGCATCAGCAGCGCCGATCAGATAGCCCATTACATAGCCAATTGGATAGATTGCCCAACCAATAGTTACAACCCAACGCATTGCACCGTAGGCATATTTTACTGCATCACTTGCATGAGTCTCTGCTGCTTTACCCGCTTCACCAAGAAATACTTCATACAGAATGTAAAACCAACCAAGCATACCAATTACGAAACCAAGCGTAAGGTCCATATACCCTGCTTCGCCAAGGTATCCTGGAATTAGCATGACTAGCGTACCGATAAGTAGGCGCCAGAATATGCCAGCTGTAGCTACGCCAATAGCACGTAATATTAAGTAGAATTCAATCATTAACAGTGGCACCGTTAGAAGCCAATCGATATAGCGGTACACCGTTGGTGTTTCACCTGTTGCTACCCACACGTCGCGCATGTAGAAATAGTGCACAGCGGCGATAAACGTCACTAGCGCCGACACGGTTAAGGATGTTTTCCATTTTGCCGTTACAGCTTGTGTTTCCCATAGGAAAAACACGGTTGATGCCATAAGAGCCATGGAAATTAACCAAAATGAAATACCAACGAAATCATCTGGCTGAAGGTTGGCGGCTGCGTGGGCCATGGTTGGAGTTAAAAGCAATAAACCGCCAGTTGCGAGCATTTTGCCTTTTAATCCGAGTTTACCCACGTTTTTACACATATCTGAGATGGAGCTAAATTTTATCTTCATTATTTTCTCTCACATTCATCACTGAGTTTAGGTTGACGTTGAGTATTTTCACAATTACTTAACGTACCATTAGGTAATTGAATAACAACTTTAAGGATCAGAACATCATTCAAATTTCTGGGAATGTTAAAGAA
Source organism: Alteromonas ulvae (assembly GCF_048987005.1). Classification (GTDB taxonomy): domain Bacteria; phylum Pseudomonadota; class Gammaproteobacteria; order Enterobacterales; family Alteromonadaceae; genus Alteromonas. The sequence goes on from NZ_CP185261.1 coordinate 2,694,477, forward strand.
TATTAATAAAGCATATACTTCAATATAATTTTCATACAAACTAAACGCTTAACGATAAGGAATATAATGTGAAATTATTGAAACTAGGCTTTGCCGCTGCCGTAATTGTGTCTTTGATATCGCTGGCGTGGTACTTCGTGCGTCAACAGCAGTTTTTATTAGTGGGAGTACCTACCGCATTGTTACTCACTATCATCATTGTAATTATTATGCGGCAGGAAAAAGTTGAGTAGCCAAAAACGAGTAGTTTTCGTTCAGCTGTTTAGCGTTTACTCAAAACCATGGTAGGTCACAAAATCTGCATTGTCTGCTCGGGTAGAGCGAACTGAGTTGGCAGGAAAGTCAGGGTCTGGATAGCCAAGCGCTATACAGATCATAATTGCTTCATCGTCTGGAATATTCGCGTACTTGTGCACCACGTCAGACTGCATAATGCCCTGTCCGTTAATCACGCACCCCAAGCCTAAGTCCCACGCGGCCAGTACAATACCGTAAGCTAGAGAACCCAAGCCGAACTGAGTAATTCCCGCAGGCTCTAGGGTTTTGTCATAAGTCAGCACTAACGATACAGGTGCATCGAATTGACGAAAACCACGCATCATCCAGTCCATTCGCTTTTCTTTGTCTTCGCGAGTGATGCCCATAACATCAAACAGCTGAACGGCGACATCAATTTGCCGCTGACGGTGAATACCTTCGTAGTCTTCCTTGTAGGGAAAATCCCGTTTATGCGGCTTTCCTGCAAGCGTATTTTCTGTATTACCTTTGCGTATTTTATCTAGCACATCGCCGGACACAGCGTGTATCTTCCACGTTTGTGTATTGTATGAAGATGGCGCCCATTTAGCCGCGTTGATAATAGAATCCACAGTTATTTTTGACACAGGCTGCTTGGTAAAACCACGAACACTCTTTCTTGATGCGGCAAATTCTGCAAAATTCATAAGACTCTCGTTTACTCTATGCTATTACAAATTATTAACATAGAGTAAACGCTCAACGGCCCATCATGCAATGCCAAAGGCAAGCATAAATGATTGATTATAATTATATATATCTATGTTTGTTAGTGCACCAAACCTAAAGCTTAAACTGTCCGACTAAGTCGTTAAGATCATCAGATAACAGCAGCAAGTTTTCAGCGTTGTTCGACAAGCCCTGTGACGCTTTACTTACCTCTAAAGTTGAAGCCTGCATTCCCACGATATTTTTACTTATCTCTTCTGACACTTGATGTTGCTGTTCAGCTGCTGTGGCGATCTGCGTTATTTGATTCATGATTTGCTTTACTAACAAGCCAATTTTCTCAAAGATTTCGCTTGCCTCATTTGACTGCTTAGTCGCCTGCTCAGATTGTTCAAGACTTGTCGTCATCTTTGATGACACAAATCGCGTTCGCTCTACCAGCTTGTTCAGCATGCTATCAATTTCTTCTGTTGCACCGTGTGAGCGTTTTGCAAGGGTTCTCACTTCATCAGCGACCACGGCAAACCCTCTACCCTGCTCACCGGCTCTGGCCGACTCTATGGCGGCGTTTAGCGCTAATAAATTTGTCTGTTCAGCAATATCTCGAATGACATTAAGAATCTTATTGATATTACCACTTTCGTTCTCAAGCTCATCAGTGGCCGAGGATGCCTCACGCATCAACGCCATCAATTGCTCAACCTGAACCACAGTACCTTTTATGATGGCGCGACCGCTTTGACTTGCGTTATCAGTTTGTTCTGTCGCATCCTGCGTTGATACACAGCTTCTGGCTACTTCTTGCGCTGCCGCTGCCATTTGGTTGGTAGCAGTAGCGGTTTGCTCTATTGATTGCTCCTGTTTTTCACTTGCTTGATTAAGCGACTCGGCTACCGCTTTAAAGTCTTGAGATGAGCTGTGCAGCGTTTGTGCTTGCGCTTTAATTTGACTGATTAAATCACCAATGGAGTTCATAAACTGGTTAAAGTAATTGGCAAGCTCACCAATTTCGTCACGTGTTTTAACGTTTAGGCGCTGGGTTAAATCTCCTTTACCGTCAGCGATACCTTTTAAGCTTCGACTGATATGCAAAATAGGCGCAACAATTTTATCGGCGAGCAACACGCCAAGTACACTGCATAGCACGAGCATTACAACAAGCACTATCATCATGGTGGTGACAATGCTTCTTGCCGGCGCTTCAATATCTGAACTTTCGATTACACCGATAAACTGCCATTTCAAATTAGGTGAACTATATTTGGTTACGGTCACCTCACCCTCTTTGGTATCGACAGAAAATGTGTTGTCGTTTTGGGTTTGCAACGCCTTGTACATGGCTAAGTTTTGCAGTTCACTCACGTTTTTGAAGTTGTTGCTTTTATTTCGAGGATCAGCAAGCACCACACCATTATCGTCGACTAAGATGACGTAGCCCGACTCGCCAATTTTAACATCGTTGACCAATCGCGTTAGCGTATCTAAGGTCACGTCAATAGACTGCACGCCTATTACGCTGCCACTGTCAGATTCTATCGTGGTGGCAATAGAGATCATCGGTCCGCCAGACACCCCTTGATAAGGTGAGGTAATAATGGCCTCACCTCCCGCTTGCTTTGCCTGCTCGTACCAAGGCCGCTTGCGAGGATCGTAGTTAGTCATGGGTTCAGCAGGATATTGAATAAAGCCTCCCGTCTCTGTTCCCATGTAGACATTCAGTAAATTGGGGTGTTTTTCTCGAAACTGACCGTGAAACTCATAAATGTTTCTCTCAATATCCCCGTTACTCAGGGGCGTCATATCTGCAGAGCGGTTTATGTAGTTGGTAATTGAGGTGTTTGCCGCTGACTTCACTCTCACGTCGTCAGAAAGGTAGCGAACGTGCTCTTTCATTCCTTCGAAAAACAATTCAAACGCATTATCTATTTGTTTGATTTCTTGGGATGCACTATTGACGAAGTAATTGCGGGATTGTGTAAACGTTTGGACCGTAGTTGTTACGACCAAAACAATAATTGGAACGGTAACGGCGACTAGAAATGAGGTTATGAGCTTACTTCGAATGTTCATTAATCGCTTCTCTTTAATTTTTTTAATGCCACTGGACAATATGGACTGCTGTAGTTATTTACCTTACCAGCTATATTTCTATTAGGTAAGGCTAAATTAACGGCACAACCTTTGAGTAACGTGTTTTTTTAAATTTGCGCATTACGACGTTGTGTTTTACTTTTTATCTAATTGCTTTTATTGACGAATCGACATGCCACTATTTAAAAAAGCTTCCTCTGAGCCTAAAGTCCAAGGATTACGGCCATGGAAAATTGCTATTATTGATGATGAGCCAGGTGTTCATGATGTAACAAAGCTGACGCTTAAAAACTTCACATTTGAAAACAGAGGCGTTCAATTCTTATCCGCTTTTAGCGCAAAAGAGGGCCTAGCACTTTTTGAGGAGCACCCCAATATCGCTCTCGCCTTTGTAGACGTAGTGATGGAAAGTGATGACGCGGGACTGACTCTTATCGACGCGATAAGAAACCAACTAGACAACCATACGACACGTTTAATCTTGCGCACAGGCCAACCTGGGCAGGCCCCTGAAGAGGATGTAATACGGCATTACGACATTAACGATTACAAAGCTAAAACCGAGTTGTCATCGCTAAAACTTAAATCATGCGTTTACGCTGCAATTCGCTCATTTCGCGATATAAAAACAATTGAAAGGGGTAAGCGAGGAATGGAGGAGGTCCTAAAGTCTTCTTCTTCTGTGTTAGCAAGTCAAACGCTGGCACAATTTGGTACCGCCGTTCTCAAACAAACCCTAACCTTGTTGAACTTAGACAACTCAGTACTTTACCTCACCACTCAGCAAACTGATTTATACGGCTATACAAAAATGACGGTGCTCGGAGCGAGCGGCGACCTGGTTGGACTCGTTACGCCAGGCATAACCTCACAGATACCAGCCCTATAAAAGAAAAAGTTACTAGAGTATTAGAGAGTAAAACTCATTTTCAGTCAGACGATCTGTTTATTGGTTACTACCCCACGGGTGAACATAGTCATAACATTTTGTACGTGAAACTGCATGGCCCATTGAATGAACTACAGCGAAAGACGCTAGAAATGTTTGCTTCTAACGTAGCAGTTATTTTTCAAAATTTAACTCAAAAAGAGGACTTACAACAAACTCAAAAAGAGCTCATCATGGTTCTAAGTGACGCCATAGAGATGCGCAGCAAAGAAACGGGCGGTCACGTTCGCAGAGTCATGCTGATGACAGAGCACATTTCAAGAATGATGGGAATGAATGACGATTTTGTCGATACTATTCGCTACTCAGCGGCGTTACACGATGTGGGTAAAATAAGTATCCCCGAGAGTATTCTCCACAAGCCCGGAAAACTAGACGAGCAAGAGTGGGAAATAATGAAAACCCATGCACAAAAAGGTTACGACCTGCTTGCTGATTCAAACCGAACGGTTGCAAAGATGGGAGCGATAATTGCACGAACTCATCATGAGCGGTGGGACGGTAAGGGCTATCCTGATGGACTAACAGGCGACGATATACCCGTGGAAGGGCGTATTATGGCAATTGTTGATGTAGTTGATGCCCTTCTATCAAAACGTTGTTATAAACCGGCGTGGAGTGAACAAGAAGTAAAACAATATCTTATAGATAATTCAGGTGTTCAGTTCGACCCAATCATTACACAGGTCATGCTAAAAAATTTCGATAGGATCCTCGAAATTCGTGCTCTTGAACCGGATGACAATGTATGAGAGATACATTAGAGCTCATTTTACTTCAAGTAAGCAAAAGTGAAGACATCGATAAAGGCGAACTTGATGTAGCATCTCGACTCATTATTACGTCAGTCTGTGAGGGGCTTTCTATTTCTCGCGCCGGTATTTGGTTATGGAACACCGACCAATCTGAGGTGCACTGCCGCTTACTGATCGATAAAGGCAACGATTTGAAAAACGAAAACTTGATCCTCACGCGTCAAGATTTTCCACACTATTTCAACGCGATGGATACCGAGCGTACCATCAGCGCTCACAACGCCATGACAGATAGCGCCACATTTGAATTCGCAGATGTGTATTTGGCCCCCTTGGGGATCACGTCCATGCTGGACGTACCGATAAGGCATAGGGGTAAGATGATAGGTATTATCTGCTGCGAGCACCAAGGTATGGCAAGACAATGGCACGAGGATGAAATGGTTTTTGCCGCATCGCTAGCAGATTTGTACGGAAGGGCGGTAAGTGCCAACGAGCGGGCCCATTATGAAGCACAACTTTTATACGCCAATCAATCCCTTGAAAGAAAGGTCAAAGAGCGAACTTTGGCATTGGATTCGGCGCGAGAAAAATTAGTCGAGTCAGAGAAGATGGCGGCGCTTGGCAATCTAGTTGCAGGTATTGCACATGAGGTAAATACCCCCCTTGGTATTGCACTGACATCGGTAAGCCACTCTCAAGAAGAACTAAAACGCATTTTTAAACAATTCGAAAATGATACCCTTTGCGAAACAGGCTTTCGCGATTTTTATGAGACGTGTACCGAGGGATTGGAACTTGCGGAAAACAGCTTAATCAGAGCTGCTCAGCTAATTAAAGACTTCAAACGAACCTCTGCAGACCAGACCTCGTTAGAAACCGAAGAGATCTCGTTAAATGAATATATTCCCAGTGTTTGTAACCCTTTAAGACCTATGTTAAAAAAGGATAATATTGAGCTCGCCGTGTCAGTCTCGCCAGAAGTTACAATAACAACCTGCCCAGGCATCATTGCACAACTCCTTACCAACTTATTGTCTAATGCACAGCGGCATGCCTTCTCATCATTTACCACAACGCAAACCAAACACATCACTGTGCATTGCGAAAAGACCGAAAAAGGGGTCGCGCTCACCGTAGCTGATAATGGACGTGGCATTCCTATAGACGCGCAGCAAAAGGTATTCGAGCCTTTTTATACTACTGCACGCAACGCAGGCGGAACTGGACTGGGTTTATCTATCGTTTATAGTTTGGTCACGCAAAAATTAGGTGGTGAACTCTCTCTGAGTTCATCACCTAATAAAGGTACATCCCTATCTATCTTCATTCCCAATATAAATACTCCTTAAGACAGAGTTATTTATGATGAAGACTTTTTGCTCATTAATACCTTCATATCACTTGCGTAGCGCCTAAAATATCCCTTGATATCCTCAAGGATGAGATAGTTAAGCGGCACAATGAATAAAGTGATGAGGGTAGCGAATAAAATACCGAAACCGAGACTCACTGCCATGGGAATGAGGAATTGGGCTTGGGTAGACTTTTCAAACAACAGCGGCATTAGGCCCGCGAAAGTCGTAAGCGATGTGAGTAATACGGGCCTGAAGCGTCGACCACCCGCGTCGTAAACCGCTTTTTTAAGGGGAACACCTTCGATGCGCTTTTGATTTATGTAATCTACTAACACTAATGAGTCGTTGACCACCACCCCCGACAGCGCGAGCATGCCCATAAAACTAAGCAGCGTTAAATCCATGCCCATGATCCAGTGACCAATAACAGCACCAACAAGGCCAAAAGGAATAACAGACATGACAATTATCGGCTGAGAGTACGACTTAAACGGAATAGCTAACAAAATATAAATCAGTATTGCCAGACCCGCTCCCCCTACAATTAGCCCTTGAGACGACTCTTCTTGATCTCGCGCTTCACCCGCCATTTCAAAACTAACACCAGGGTATTGACCTAGCTGCTCAGATAGCCAATCGTTTAGCTCTGATTGCACCAGCGTTAAGTCACCGTTCGTTTTATCAAAATCTGCGGTAACCGATAGGGTTCTCTGCCTATCTACCCGCAAAATGCTGTCGGGACTGAAACCAGGGATTACATCGGCTACTTGCCACAGCGGCACCTCTTGGTTTGGCCCAATGCGGATCATCATTTGTTCTAGCGTTTCAATAGACTGCCTGGCTTGAAGTGGGTAACGTACCATCACGCGTACCTCTTCCCGGCCGCGCTGAATGCGCTGAATTTCAAACCCAAACACCGCTTGCCTAACTTGCCTTGCCACCGTGTTGAGGTCTAACCCTAGCAGTCGAGCTTCGGGTTTTAATTCAAGCTGAAGCTCCTCTTTGCCATCTGACAACGAGTCTTCGATATCGAAAACAGCCGCATATTCCGCCATTTTTGCTTTCAGCTTTTCACCAAGCTCGTTAAGTGCATTAGTGTCTCGGCCTTTAAGCTCAACATCTACAGGTGAGCCGCCCCATCCGCCAATCTCAGCGCGATAGTTAAGCTGTTCAGCGCCGGCAATTTGGCCAACACGTTTGCGCCATTCGTTAACCACTTCTCGTGTAGACACGTCTACCGTGCGTTTTTCAGGTGGCACTAAATCAATTTGCACTCTGCCTGTGGTGGAATTTCTTCCTCCGCTCACCGAGTAAATATTTCGAATGACTGACTCGCCAGTATCTTCATCAAGATACTCATCGCGAAGCGCTTGGGCGTGACCAGTCATAGATTTTACAATGCGGTCTGTACTTTCAAATGCCGTGCCCGCGGGCATAACTAAAGTAGCCGTTGCCACCTCACTTTGCACTCTTGGAAAGAAAACGAACTTGGTCTGTCCACTGGCTATGGAGCCAATGATAACGACTAACGTTGACAACATGAGCATCCATGATGCATAACGCCACTTCATTGCGCGCGCTAATACGGGTTGATATGCCCGTTCAATGAGCACCTCCAAAGACCGAGCCACCTTCTTCTGAATTTCTGACAGCTTTGAGGCTGGTTTATCGCCACGGGGTTTCACATGCTTTAAGTGAGCGGGCAAAATAAATTTCGATTCAATTAATGAAAACAGCAATACAGGAATGATGACAAACGGAATAGCCGCATACCAACTTCCCCTGCCTGTTTGAAAAGCGAGTGGCAAGAAAGCCGCCGCTGTAGTCAAAATACCAAACGTAACCGGTACCGCTACTTCTTGCGTGCCTTTAATGGCCGCATCAAGAGGGTTTTCGCCACGTTCTAAATGAGCATACACATTTTCACCGGTAACAATGGCATCGTCCACCACGATGCCCAGCACCAAAATAAAGGCAAAAAGACTCATTAAGTTTAGAGTTACATCAAAAACAGGCATCAGTAAGAATGCCCCCATGAAACTCATTGGAATGCCTAAACACACCCAAAACGCCACCGATGGGCGTAAAAATAGTGCAAGTAGGGTAATAACCAACAACGCTCCCTGCCATGCACTAGTCGATAACGTCGCGAGACGGGCTTTTATCGGCTCGCTTCTGTCTCGCCAAAAATCTAAACTTAACCCCTCAGGCATTTGCGATTGTTTTGCTAATACGTAATCTTTTACCGCTTGGGTAACTTCAATAATACTTTCATCACCGGTGCGAAACACCTCTACTTCCACCGCGGGCATACCGTTAAACCGTGTTTTAAGCGGCGTTTCTTCAAAGGCATCCACAATATTAGCTAGGTCACCTAGTTTAATCATTGTACCGTCTTGCGTGGTGACTATAGGAATATTGGCATATTCATCAGCGTTATAGGCTTGGCCTCTACTGCGGATAAAAATATCACCGCCTTCGGTTTTGAGGTTACCCGCAGATACATCAGTTGCGTTTTGACGAATAACGTTAGCAACCTGCTCTAACGTTAAGTCGTACTTTCTGAGCACCAATTCTTGAATTTCAATTGAAATCTCAAAAGGTAGCGTTCCCCCCACTTCAACTTGAGAAATACCTTTATTGGCCGCCAATTCATCGCGTACTGTATCTGCTAATCGGCGCAGTGTTATCGGATCGTAATCGCCATACAGCACTACCCCAATCGCGTCTCGTCGCCATTGGGGTACCTGAATAAGCAAGTTCTCAGCATCAATTGGAAAATTATTGATGGCGTCGACTTTTATTTTTACATCATCAAGCATTTCCCTAACGTTATACCCTTCTTCAACTTCAATAGTAACGGATGCACTGCCCTCACTGCTTGATGAGCTAAGTTCACGTATGCCCTCTAAGTCTTGAATAGCCTCTTCAATACGAATTGTGATCCCTTCCTCTACTTCCTGAGGCGATGCACCAGGCAAAGACATAGTGACCTGCACGCTGCGCTGTTCAAATTCGGGAAACAAATCAACAGGGATATGGTTTGATACAACATAGAGCCCTGAAATAAAAATTACGGCAAGTAAGATATTTGCCGCCACATCATTTTTAGCAAACCATGCAATCATGTTGGCAACTCCTACTCTTGTTCAGCGCTTTTTACACTGTCAGCAGTCTTTGCCTGAAGCGATTTTTTAGCAGAAGATGTCTCTGGCAAGCTATCTGCTAGCGACTTCACCTTTGTACCATCGGGAATGTTGGCAGTTGGCGTAAGAATTAACTGATCGTTGGGTGTTAACACATTGCTCGTATTAACAGTGACCTGCGGGTTTGTAGCGGAAACAATGACATTTTTGTCGTCAGTCCATAATGGAGTAATGGGCCTTTTTCTCAAGACTCCCTCATCCACTACACTCACCATATTGTTTTGAGATACGGCTTGGCGGGGAATAACAAATACATCATCAAGCATTTGTCCTTCGATCCGAGCACTTAAAAATTGCCCAACCCGAAGAGCTGGCCGTTGTTGAGTTGCTTGAAAAGGCGCTTCAACTTGCGCAACGAGAAATAACATACGGGTGGTGGGATCGAAAGCGCCTTCACTTCTCACAATTTCGCCTTCCCATTGATAGGTTTTGGTACCCAAGTCACCATATAGTCTTACGCGAGGGTTTTGAGCACTGCCCGAACCGTTTTCACTTAATGCAAAATACTCCAATTCCGCAGTTTTAATAGGTAACCTCACTTCAACTACGTCTGTACTGTAGATAGACGCGATGGTCTGTGATGGAGTAACCACTTGCCCAACATCGACTGACTGACTCAGCACCATGCCATCGAATGGCGCTTTGATAACAGTTCGTTCGAGATTTAACTGGGCGCCCATTAATCTTGCTTCGGCCGCCCGAAGGGCCGCTTGGGCAGCAGCAACCTGAGGCTTGCGCAATGCCAAAAGCTTAGCTGCCTCCCCCTTGGGCTGCTTGTTCCATTGTTGCGCAGAAAAATCGGCTTCTGCCAATTCTTGAAGGTAGCTTACATTGGCCTCTGCAACCGCAGATTTTGCAATATCCACTTCAATGCGAAAGTCTCTGTCTTCTAATCGAACAAGAACATCACCCTTTTTAAACGACGCCCCGGCTCGAATATTTGGAGCAACCGATATCACGCGACCAGAAACATCGGCTACAAGCTCGGTTTGTGTGAGTGGTTGCGCTGTACCGTAAGACTCAATCCATACCTTGTAGTTGTCTATACTGAGATCCATTACATCAACGGCAACGGTGGGGGCAGATTGACTTCCTCCCCATTTTTTTGCCTCTGGCTTGCTTGAAAACATCGCTTTCACTATTAGCACAGCAATGATGAGAATAACGATAGATACGACCACATGAGCAACCCACGGCGCTTTTTTGTTATAGATCGTTTGTTGATTATTGTTGTTATTATCGGTGTTAACCATATTTTCACTCCGCGCAGCACGCGCACTACATCAGTTTTTCTACGACATAGAATACGGCGTTTTAAAAATTTAGGACTGCTATAAACGACAAAAAGGCGAAAAAGAAGGTTTAACACAAAATAGCCATTTAGCGGGGTGATAAGCGTATTTGCAAAAGCCAGTGTTGAATTTTTGCCTCGTCTTTATCAATCATAAACGGCATGGTGAGATTTGACGGCCGATGCGGGGAGCCTGCGTGAACAAATATACTGTTTTCGACAATACCCACCGCTTTGCAACCGGCCTGCTGAAAAGCAACATATCCCGCCATCATTTCGCCGATCGCATCATGAGTAATGCCCGCCGTTTCTGTGGGACGCTGAAACAGCACCCAGGCATTTAACGAGGCGGTTAATGAAAGAATGTCGAGGGTGAGTTTTCGAACGCCACTTAAGTTAAATCCATCGGCATAATCGCAATATACCGTGTCGCCCTGCAAAGACAGTGAATAACTTCCATGTGCATCATCTAAGACCATACTCTGTTAAACCATAACTTGGCATAAAACCACTTAACTTAGACGAAAGTATATTCTCAGAAAATTGATAATGGCAAATTAATTTGACGATGAGGTTGACCAAAAATGCAAGTAAACGAATGACCTAGTGAACATTCGCCTACCTGCTTTAGCCCTGAAATTACTATCTATACACTAAACGCATTTACGGCTTGTTTAGCTGCTTTCATTCGCGCTTCGCCGTCTGGCATAGCTAGGCCTTCAGCATAGATAAAGGAGATGTCAGTAAGGCCAATCAGTCCGAAGAAATCTTTTAGATACTGCGATTGGGTGTCTTTTTGTGTGCCTTCATAAATACCGCCTCGCGCGGCAACTACTACTATCTTCTTGTTTTCTAACAATCCGACCGGGCCGTTTTCAGTGTACTGAAAGGTAACGCCAGCTCGCGCTATGCGATCGATCCATGCTTTAAACGTAGAGGGCACGCCAAAATTGTACATAGGCATAGCAATAACAACAGTATCGCTGCTTTTTAGCTCGTTAATTAACGTATCTGATAAGTTAGCGAGTTCATCTTCGCCCTCTCGAGCCCATGAAGCCATTTCAGCTTGCGTTAAATGAGGTAGAGCATCAGCAGCAAGATCTCTTTCTATCACCGTTAAACCAACATCTGCATGGCTACTGCCTTCAGATTGGGATTTAAACTTTTCTACTAGCGCATTCGCTAAGATAGACGAATTTCCTTGGTCACCATTTAGTGACGATTTCAATAATAAAACAGTGTTCATTCGTTTTTCTCCTTCAATATTAAGGGGTGTTGCCTTAGTGAAACATCACAAATGCTATGTCGAAGTATTGAATGAAAGTGCAAGAAAATAAATATGTTAAAAACGCACCATTCATTCCAATAAAACGAATAAAAAGAAAAAACGCCATATTCACTATATTGTTACTGAGTAAGTACTACATCACACAACAAGAAGAACCCATAGGAACATAAGAAAGAGTAACGTCCGTTAAACCCCGATCCGCAATACATTCTAATAAAAAGAATAAAACAACCTTTTTAAAGCCATTTTCTAAATGCATCGTTAGGACTACAGTACCGATATTGAAATAACGTGAGGACATTCAAATGATGTATATTAGAAACGCAGGCGAACGAGGCGACGTGAACTTAGGCTGGTTAAAAAGCAAGCATAGTTTTTCATTTGGACACTACTACGATGCACAGCATATGGGGATTTCGGCGCTACGGGTGATCAATGAAGATGAAGTCATGCCGGGACACGGGTTTGGCACTCATGGGCACCGAGACATGGAAATAGTGTCTTATGTTGTTGAGGGCGCGCTTAAATATGAAGACAGTAGCGGCAATAAATATATCGTGCCAGCAGGCGATATTCAGCGCATGAGCGCAGGGCGAGGCGTTACACACTCAGAGTTCAATGCATCAAAAAGTGAAAAAGTAAAATTTCTACAAATTTGGATCTTACCGGACAAAAAAGGAATTGAACCAAGCTATGAACAAAGTGCAGTGCCACAAAAAGGCGCGCTTACGCCTTTAGTTACCCCCCAAGGCAACGATGGCTCTCTATCAATAAATCAAGATGCCAGTATCTTTAGGTTAATGTTAGATGAGGGAGAGAGCTATAGCTTAAACACCGCAAATCGAACGGGCTATTTGCACATTATCAGTGGCAACGTTGAAGTAAATAGCCCTGATATCAAAAGCTCTGGTACTTTAAGCCTTGCTACTTTAAGCGCTGACACCGAAGCCGCAGATACCAAAAACGCTACTGTTAATAACACAAGCACAGAGGCGTTCGATAATCAGGTTTTCAGTAACGGAGACGCCTTTGCTATTGGCGCAAATGAGCAAGTTCACATAACAGCAACCAGTCCTATTGAGGCGCTTTGGTTTGATTTACCTCCTGCCTAGCTGAAATAAGGAGAAGATGTTAAAGATATGGGAGAAATGGAACCCTTCTTGCGCTTGCACGCGCACATTTCTCCTCTTTTCTACCACCTGCCCTCTGGCTACTGTATAGTTGTAACCTTAAGGCTGTTCGCACTCGCGATAAGGTTATCTTGATGTTATCTCGACGCAATATTCAGGCAATTGCCGCCTGTCAGAAAGTACAGCTAAAAAGTACGGTTAAACAGTACAGTCTAAACAAGATAATTCAAAAGAGAGTCTTTGCATGAATAAATGGACAACCTCCATTTGGTGTATCGTTGTGCTGCTAGTTGGGTCAGGCATCTATCATTTTTTCCAAACGCCCATAAAAGCTAAGTCGCTACCTGCATCAGTGCCGCTTACAAGTGAAGTGGTTAATTATCACGACGACGTAAAGCCTGTGTTAGCCAAGCGCTGTGTGGTTTGCCATGCGTGTTATGACGCCCCTTGCCAACTTAAAATGGGCTCTTATTCCGGTATTGAACGAGGCGCGAGCAAAGAGCGGGTTTACGATGGTGAAAGACTCATAGAGGCTAACTTAACTCGGCTATTCGAAGACGGCCATACGCTGGCCCAATGGCGAGACAAAGCATTTTTTGCAGTTAATTCTGATACGCCCCAAACAAGCACAAATGGCTTGTCATCCGCAGATTACCAAACCGCGGCAAATGAAAACTTATCATCTAGCGTTATTGCCCACTTACTGCAATTAAAACAAGATACGCCAGTAAAAACAGCCAGCGAAACACTTGCGCTACTCAATAAAGAAGATTATCCGCTGGATATCAACAGAGCATATCAATGCCCTACCATCGACGATATCGATGACTTCAAAGAAGATTACCCTTTATGGGGAATGCCCTATGCGCTGCCAGCATTAGACAAACAAGAAAACGCGCTCATTCTCAACTGGATAGCTCAAGGCGGCAAAGGTAGTGACGACGTTGTTATTACCGAAGAGAATGCGCAGCAGATTATGGCGTGGGAAGACTTTTTAAACGGCGATAGTCTAAAGTCTCAATTAATGAGCCGTTATTTATTTGAGCATCTATTTCTTGTGCACTTACACTTTGACGAGCAGCAACCTCAACAGTTTTTCAAGCTAGTTCGCTCCTCAACTGCCCCTGGACAACCTATACAAAGTATTCATACCCGTCGGCCTTTCGACAACCCAGGCGTAGAGCGGGTGTATTACAGAATAGTGCCGCTAAAACAAACGCGAGTGCACAAGTCGCACATGCCAGTATTACTTACCAGCGGTCGCATGGATAAATACGAAGACTGGTTTTTAAACGACGATTACGAGGTTACCTCAATGCCGTCGTATAAGCCTGAAGAGGCCTCTAATCCCTTTATTACCTTTGCCCAATTACCCATAAACGCGCGATACAACTATATGCTTGATGAGGCGCAAAACACCATCATGCAATTTATTAAAGGCCCAGTGTGTCGCGGACAAATGGCGCTAAACGTGATAAACGACCATTTTTGGGTTGTTTTTTCTGAGCCAGATTTAGATTTGGTTCAAAATAACGGCGAATTTATACAACAAGCACTTCAAAATATTGAACTGCCTGCTGAAGAGCAAAGCAATGCTCTACCCACGGCATGGATGAACTATGCCGCGATGGAGCGTGAATATTTAAACGCGAAATCTGAATTCATCAATACCCAAATAAAAGACAAGTTAAGCATCGATCTTGATTTACTGTGGAACGGTGATGGCGAGAATGAAAATATGGCATTAACTATCTTTAGGCATAAAGATGCCGCAAGCGTGGTTAAAGGGCTTGTTGGAGACACACCACAAACAGCGTGGGTATTAACTTACCCACTCTTTGAGCGCATTCACTACTTGCTCGTAGCGGGTTACGACGTGTACGGCAACGTAGGCCACCAGCTCAACAGTAGAATGTATATGGACTTTTTGCGTATGGAAGGCGAATTCAACTTTTTAGCGTTACTACCCAGTAAAACCAGAGACAAAATTAGAAGCAAATGGTATCGCGGCTCGGTGAGTGAAGTTGAAGAATTTGTGTATAAAGGCAATACATCAAAGTTAGAAACTAATATTGAGTACAAAACCGATAACCCTTATCAAGAATTACTCGACAATATTAAGCGTAAATTCACAGGCACAATCAGCGAGCGACATTACCTAAATAACGGGTTTAAAGGAAAAGAGGCTATCGCTAGCTTTAACACGATAAACTCGCTTAAGGGCAAAAACATTTCACTGCTTCCTGAGTCAACCATAGTGCGTGTTTATGACAAATCAAACGATGAACAGCACTTTTACACCATGCTAAGGCACAGCGCCCACACCAATATTTCCCATTTGTTTAATGAGGAAGACAGGCGTTTACCCGAAGAAGACACCGTCACAATAGCCAGTGGATTTATGACCTCTCACCCAAATGCGTTTTTGCAAGTCGAAATATCAGAACTACAAGACCTCGCCACCCGCATCAATAAAATGGGGTCAGAACCGGATTATGCAGCGTTGCTAGACACCTATGGCGTGAGACGCACAAACCCCAAATTCTGGGACTATGCCGATAACATGCACAACTACTTTAAAGCCACCTACCCTACTGAGTTTGGGTATTTAGACTTTAACCGGTTGGAAAACAGATAGAGACAGCTACTTAAAACCTTGAGTCATTCTCACAAGGCTTTCCATCGTTGTCTCCGTCCATTTTGGTATTAGGGCAGTTTCTGATGAAAAACACGGCCTCAGCTCGAGAGTTCATTTGGCTACAGTGTTGACGGCCATCGCACTTAAATTGGCGCGATTGAACGTCTGTGCGGGGTAAAATCACTTTGTCCTGAAAGGACGAGTCGTTGTAAGCTTTCGTTTCAAATTGCTGCACAATGCTTGGATAAAACAAGAAGCCTAACAAAACTAGCGTACCTACGACTAAGACATTCAAAACTGAAAGCGACGACTTCTTGGTAGCGTAATTTTGTTTGGATGATGTCGATGAGAAGCTAGGTGAACGTTTTAAATTGACAGCCTTTCGTTTACCATCTCGACTTATATCGATGTCGAACGACAACTCTTCACCAATTACTGGCCTATTTGTGCTGTGGGGAAACGCGGATATATGAACAAAAACCTCTTCGCCATCATTTTCTTTTGTAATAAAACCAAAACCTCTTTGGTCATTCCATTTACTCAATCGTCCATTCAATTTCATCTTAATCCTTTAAATACCCTTTTCACTGCAACGGTATTATCTACATTGGCAGTCTGTTTTCAAGCACAAGACTTTTAGAGAATATTCTCGCCACCTTCCGGATCTCTTGAGTTACGCGCTTGTTCTCTAATTTCATGTGCTTCAGACGCCACATCATCACCTGAAAAATGGGTTTTCTCGTCCACATCATTGTTATGTTTAACTTGGTTGGGTTGACAATAGCTAAAGCGTGATGGCTCACCCGTTCTGTCCTCATTACTCTCATTACTTTCACTGACTTTTCCATATCCACCAACCTCACCTTGGTTTGACGCCGTTTCAACCCTAAGGCCCTGTGGGAATATCCGTTCTCTTGCGTCGTCAGGCATACTAATATTGGCATCTAAGAAAGCCGTGGTGATGTTGCGCATAAGCACTGACGACATCTTAAGCACGCTGGTTTGTTCTACGTCTACCCAAAAATACACTTTCACATTGTAGCTAGAGGCACCTAGCGTATCGATAAGCGTTTGAGGCTCTGGATCGGTCAGCACGTTTTGCTGTTCGCCAATAACACTCTGCGCTATTTGTTGTGCTCGCTGTATGTCAGCGTCGTATCCTACTCCAATAACAAAGTGTCCTCGCATTAGCGGGTTAGCCGTTAAGTTCTTTATCACGCCTTTATACATTGTCGCGTTAGGTATTTGAATGTGATTACCATCAAAATCGACCAATGTGGTAGCACGCGCCGTCACCTTTTGAATAATGCCCGTAAAATCATTTATCTGAACAATATCGCCTATGCGAAAAGGCCGCTGGATAGTGAGTAGCAGGCTTGAAATAAAGTTTTCTGCAATGTCCCTAAACGCAAAACCTAAAATAAGCCCTACGACACCGGTTCCACTGACTACCGCGATGGCAAAGCCCGTTAAGCCTGCCAAAAACAAAAAGAGGTAAATGCCAAGTAGCATGAGCACTAAGCTGATGCTTCGTTGAATAACAGAGCGCAGTAAAGGCGACGTTGTCGTGCGCGTCATTGGTTTTACAAGTAGTCTGGCAACATGAGGGGCTAAAAAGATAAAGGCTGCCATTACCACAATGCCAAGGGCTAAACCGGGCAAGCGATACACAAAGCTCTCCCAAAGCTGGGCTAAAAGCGAATGCGCATTAGAGAGGCTAGAAATAGCGCCTCCACCACCAGTGCTTTGCACCAATGAGAAAACAGAATCGTGTTCCGCTTTATTCAGTACTGCTGAATGCATCCCCGCTTCACTTAATAGCGTGCTGTTTAACACCGTTCCATTTAAAAACGTGGCTTTTGATGATAATACAAACATAACCTTAATCCATGGTGTGCGCCCTCATGTTAAATGAAGGCGCGTTAGCTAATCCTGTAATCCAATGTGCGTTACATGTTCGATAAAGTACTAGCTGGCCTTTTCAGTATTGTCATCTGACTTTTTCCCAATGCGACGTACCCACACGAACAAAAAGGGAGCAAAGAACACAACGCACACTGTGGTCATGGTAATCCCGCCAAGTACGCCTATGCTAATTGCGTTTTGTGCACCTGAGCCCGGGCCAGAGGCAAATGCCAAGGGCATTACGCCTAAAATAAAAGTAAGCGATGTCATTATAATAGGGCGGAAGCGCTGACTTGCGGCGTTAATGGCAGCGTCGTAAGCGTCCATGCCTTGTTTATAGTTGCGCTGTGCAAACTCCACAATCAAGATAGCATTTTTAGCCGCTAAACCAATTGTCATTAGCAGCCCTACTTGAAAATACACATCGTTTGATTGACCGGTTAACCACGTTGCTATTACTGCACCGCAAATACCTAACGGCACCACCAATATAATAGCAACGGGGATCACCAAGCTCTCATACAAAGCGGCTAAAATCATAAACACCACCACCACGGTAATGCTGTAAAGCAGCAACGTTTGACTACCACTTTCTTTTTCTTCGTAAGACAACCCCGTCCACGCAATTTCAAAACCATTATCGAGTGATTCTGCAATTCGCTCTAACTCTTTTAGCGCTTCGCCTGAACTCACTCCTGGTGGCGTCGAGCCCTGTATTTCCCTTGCAGACCCGCCATTGAAGCGCGTTAACTTAGAAGGGCCGTAAGACCACTTACCCTCTGCTATTTGACTAAGCTGTACCATGCCATCGCTGCTGTTACGCAAATACCAATTATCGATATCAGCAGGCAGCATTCGATATTCATTATCGGCCTGAACGTAAACCCGCTTAATGCGACCGCTATCAACAAAATCATTCACATAGCGACCGCCTAGAGCAACGCTTAACGTTTGATTTATAGTTGATATTGGTACCCCTAGCGCCAGCGCCTTCGGCGTATCTATATCTAAGCTGTATTGAGGGTTGTCAGCAAGACCATTAAAGCGAACTTGGGACAGCAATGGGCTTTCGTTGGCAGCTTTTAATAATTGCTGAGTCGCCTGCTTCATTGCCTCGTGCCCCGCTCCTTCGCGGTCAATCAGCTGCAGCTGAAAGCCACTAGCATTACCTAACGCACTCACGGGCGGTGGTACAAGGGGAATAATCATAGCGTCTTTCACCGGTGCCAACGCCTTTGCGGCACGCTGCTTAACGTTGAAAACGCTGTTTTGTTCGCCACGCTTTTCCCAATCCTTCATTTGTACAAACGCAATGCCCACATTCTGCGCTTGCCCTGCAAAGCTAAAACCAGCTGCAGTAAACAACCCTTCTACTGCATCACCCGCTTCGTTGAGATAAAAGTCTTCAAGCTTGGCCATTTTTTCTCGTGTTTGCTGAAGCGTTGAGCCAGGCGGCCCAGACACCAAGGTAAACATTCGGCCTTGATCTTCTTCAGGTAGAAACGAGGTAGGAATTCGTCCAAAGATCCACATGCTTCCTGTCACTAGTACAATGAACACCGCAGGTAACACTATTTTATTGTTTAGCAATTTTTCTAACAGTGAATTGTGACGATTTTTGATCTTGTCGAAACCAGTATTAAACCATTGCAATAATTTCCCGCTTTGTTTCTTTCCACCAGATTGCAGCAACAATGTGCAAAGTGCTGGCGATAACGTAAGGGCAATAAACAGTGATATCCCCATTGCAACTGATATCGTAATAGCGAACTGCCTGTAAATTACGCCAACCGAGCCGCTAAATAATGCCATGGGCAAAAATACCGCCCAAATGACTACTGTAGTGCCCACCAGAGCAGAAGAAATTTCTGCCATCGCATTTTTTACCGCTTCTTTAGGCGACAGGCTTTCATCTTCCTCAAGCTTTCTTTCGGCATTTTCGGTAACCACTATTGCGTCATCTACTAACATGCCAATAGCTAAGACAAGGGCAAACATAGTAAGTACGTTAATGGAGTAACCAAACAGCAATAAAAAACTAAATGTACCGAGCAAAACAACAGGTATCGCAACAGCCGGAATTAAGGTGACTCTTAGCGTTTGCAAAAAGATGTAAATCACTAGCACCACTAACACCACCGCAATCACGAGGGTTTCAAGCACGTTGAAAATAGACGCGCGGATAAAAGGCGACGTATCGACAGGATAAGCAATATCTAAATCTTCTGGAATGATACTTTTAAATTCATCAATTCGCGCTTTCAAGGCTTCTATTGTGGCAAGCGCATTAGCCGATGGCGCAAGCTCAATAGCAATACCCGAGGCAGGCTTTCCGTTCCATCGCCCTAACACTCTGTAATTTTCTGCGCCAACTTCAATACGAGCAACATCTCCCAACGTTAAACTTGCGCCGTTTAAATCTGAGCGTAATAAAATAGCTTCAAATTCTTCAGGCGTGGTTAACAGCGACTGCGCAGTAATAGTGGCATTAAGTTGCTGGCCTTCCACCGACGGAGCTCCGCCAATTTCCCCCGTTGCTAACTGCACATTTTGTTGTTCAATGGCATTAGTGACATCGAGTGCAGTAATGTTGTAATTGTTCATGGCGTTAGGATTAAGCCATATGCGCATAGCGTTTTCAGGGCCGAAAGTTTGTATTTGGCCCACCCCGTTAACCCGACTTAATGGCTCTTCAAGGTTCGACACTAAAAAGTCTGAAATCTCATTGCGGTTCATCTCGCCACTTTTTGAGAAAAAGCTGACCAGCAGCGCATAACTGCTGCCTGCCTTTTCTACTGCAATGCCAAGCTGCTGCACAATGGGCGGTAGCGCAGATTGCGCTTGAGATACTTTGTTCTGGGTTTGTACTTGCGCAATGTCGGGGTCGGTACCTGGCTCAAAGGTTAAGGTAATTGACGCTGTACCGGCAGAAGAGCTTTGCGACTGAATGTAGCGCAAGTTGTCGATACCCGTGAGACTCTTCTCAATAACTTGAGTAACCGTAACCTCCATGGTTTTTGCCGACGCACCGGGGTAACTTGCGCTAATAGAAACTTTGGGTGGCGCGATATTCGGGTACTGCTCAAGCGGAAGATTCATTACTGAAAAAGCGCCGCTTCCCATAATAAGAAGTG
Source organism: Alteromonas ulvae (assembly GCF_048987005.1). Taxonomy (GTDB): domain Bacteria; phylum Pseudomonadota; class Gammaproteobacteria; order Enterobacterales; family Alteromonadaceae; genus Alteromonas. Next base: position 2,715,188 of record NZ_CP185261.1, read on the forward strand.
CGATCACGGCGGTAAAAATAGGGCGGTTGATGAAAAAGCGAGAAAACATAATTATTGTGCCTTCCCTGTCGACTGTGCATTCTGATCATTAGCGCTATTTTTGGCTTCTTGTTCATCCTCCTGAGTCACTTTTTGCGGCTTAACACGTTGCCCGTCGGCTAATGTCATGGTGCCCTCCACAATAAGCCGCTCTCCTTGTGTCAAGCCCTCTTTAATTACCCATTTATTTTCAAACGCCGTACCCGTAGTAACCTCTCGTTCACGGGCGTTGTTGTCGGCGTCTATCACCCACACATGCTTTTTACCGTTCGCCCCAATTTTTACGCTTTTTTGCGGAACAATAATAACGGGGTCTGCAGTGCTGTCATTAATTGCACCACGCACAAATAGCCCAGGTAAAAGAGCCGTTTCAGGGTTAGCAAACTCGGTGCGAACTTGAATAGTGCCCGTTTGATTATCGACTGCAAAATCTGTGGCTTTTATATTGCCAATGTACGGATAACGCTCTCCTGAATTTAAAAACAAGCTTACAGTTTGAGTTTGATCGGCATCGTTTAGCTGACTGGATTGCTGCACTTGTTGGCCTATTAACTGTCTATCGCTAGCAGAGACAGAGAAATCGACATAAACAGGGTCTAATTGACGAATAGTGACGAGAGTTTGTTCTTGCTGCTGCGATACAAGCGCGCCTTTAGTTACGCTTGAAGGACTTATGTAGCCGGTAATTGGTGCATAAACCTTGGTATAAGCTAAATTGATTTTTGCGCGTTTCAGCTGCGCCTCGCTTTGCATTACCGCAGCTTTTGCTTGCATTAGCTCCGTTTGCGCATCTTCGAAAACTTGCTGACTTAACACGTCAGATTCGGCCAAGCTATCGTAACGCTCAACAACGGACTGGGCATTGTTCACTCTCGCTTGGGTGTTGTTGAAATTTGCCTGTGCAGAATCTACCTCTGCTTGGTAGCGATTGGGCTCAATCTGGTAAAGCTGGTCGCCCTCTTTGACTAACGCGCCCTCGGTAAACAAGCGAGATTGTATAATACCGCTTATTTGAGGTCTCACCTCAGCAACTTGATAAGGAACTACTCTGCCAGGAATTTTGGTTAATGCTGGTACTTGCTGCGGCGTGAGTTCAATGTATCCCACCGGCGTTGCAGGTTGCTTAGCATTTCCATCGTTTTGCTGCGAAGAAGCAGTTTGTTGAGCTTGTGATGAGGCGTTATCTTTATCGCTACAACCAGTGGTTGATAGAGCGGCGAACACCAATGCAATACTAATATTTTTAATCATAATCCCTGCTCATCATGTCCGTGGTGTGAAGTAAATGTGGAATAAAGAAAGCGGCTTATTCCCTTAACGGTCGCCTGCACGTTGCGTGAAGCAACTGCAGGATGGTCACTGTTTGAATAGTTTTGGATAGTTAAATGGCTACCAATGCGAAGCGTTTATCAATCGCTAGTACAAACATCCGAAACCGTCTGAAAGCATCTGAAACCATCATAGCTACGAGGGGGAAGAGCATAAAAGATCACCTCGCAGCTTAGATGGTGTCTGATCCTTTTCAACGTGAGCCCCTTAAAAATTGCAACATAAACGTCAGCAAATTGCATGAACAGCCGTTGTTCAACGTGCGTATTTTCGCTTTGCTGTGACATCCCATTGGTTGACTCACCACAAAAGCGATACACGAAAATAATGAGGACACAAAACTGACATCGATTAAAAATCTACTAGTAACCAAATCGCCAACCGCGCTGTTGATCTATGGCTATGTGTTCTTTTTAATCATCGCATTTAGTTTGCTGAGCCTCCCTATTGCGCAGAACTCACCGATTGAATGGTTAGATACTCTGTTTATTGCCACATCAGCAGTTTCGACAACCGGTTTAATCACTGCTCAGCCAGGGGCGGATTACCGCTTTTTTGGGCAGTTTGTCATCCTATTAATTATTCAAATTGGCGGCATTGGGTATATGACTTTTGGCTCATTTATTCTGGTAGCCTTAAAAGCAAAAATGTCGAAAGATTCGCTTAAAAAATCTCTTGAAATGAGCAAGCGAGAATTTGCATTTCCGAAAGACTTTAAGCCCAGTGCTTTTGTGAAAAAAGTGGTTTTATTCACGCTTATTGTGGAATGCATTGGTGCCGTATTATTGGCAATTATTTTTACTCAAAATGGAGAAGCGGCGCCTATTTGGTCGGCCATTTTTCATAGCGTAAGTGCCTTTTGTACTGCGGGTTTTAGCTTAATGACAACCAGCTTTCAGAGCTATCAAGGCCACCTTACTGTTAACATCATTATTTCAGTGCTGTCGCTGCTTGGCGCTATCGGTTTCATTGTAATGGTGGATGTTTGGGATGTAGTGAAAAACCCCAAAAACACACCGCAATTTTCAACAACCATAATTTTAAAGATTACTTTTGCATTACTGCTTGGCGGCACCCTTATCGTAGGTTTTACTGACGATTCATTTAGTCACTTACCCACGTTCGAGCGTTGGATGACCGTATTTTTTCAAGTCATGACAGCAAGTACCACAGTGGGCTTTAACACCTTTAACGTGGCTAACATGCACATTGCTTCTGTGTTTGTTATGTTCTTTCTCATGCTATTTGGGGCTTCACCCTCGGGCACGGGTGGAGGATTGAAATCGACTACCCTTGCGGCGCTCATCGCCATTGTAAGAAGTACCCTTAAAAGAAGGGAGCTTGTGAGCTTTGACGGAAAGCGACTTCCCCTACATAAGCTACAACTAGCGGCCAGCAGTTTTATATTAGCATTTGCCATATCCTTTATCGCTGTAACTATTTTACTCATCACAGAAGAAGCACCCTTAAGCTGGATACTCTTCGAAGTACTTTCAGCAATTGGTACAGTAGGGCTCACCATGGGCCTAACTACTGAACTCAGTGCCATAGGAAAGCTGGTAATAATGCTAATGATGTTTATGGGTAGAGTTGGCATTTTAACGTTTGGTGTATTTCTCTCGCTACGAGAAGAAAACGAAGATGAAGACGACAAAAAAGAGGAAGAGTTGGTGCTTTAGCTTGGTTACGTTTGAATAGAGAGCGTTTTTACTGACGAATTAACATCAGTTGGTGCCATGTATTGATAAATTAGAGGCGATTTTTTGAATAATTCAAAGCGAGAGGGTGAGGCTCACGCTGTAAGCGGGGAGCAGAGAAGTTGGTCGGTGTGAGAGGATTTGAACCTCCGACCCCTGACACCCCATGCCCACCTGCGCGATAACGCTGCGAACTCTACACGCACCTCCGAAAGTCAATACTGGCAAGGCCTCAAGAATTTCACTTCCATTAACCTTTAAGTATTTTGGAGTGAACGAAGTGGCAACTATCCGTCAATTAAAATCAGGCAACTGGAACGTACAGATTCGTGAGCAAGGTAAGCGAATCTCTGAGACTTTTCCAACTCAACAAGAAGCAGAACGTTTCGCCTTAATGGGCTCAAATGAATTGTCTTTTCACGAGGTCTGCGACAAATACCTTGAGCACATGGGCGAATCTGTGCGTTACCGTGTGCGATGCTTGAAGAAAAACTTTAAGTCGCCTCCTACCCTAGCAGAAATCGAAGCATTTAAGCGTCAGAGACTCAAAGAAGTAAAGAGCAGTACCGCGAGATTAGACTTACAGATGCTGTCTCGCATCGTTAAGTTTGGCATTAAACACTTCGAGTTAGATTGGCCTTTTCCTTTCAAGGACTTCAAATATCCTCCTGAATGCCAACCACGAGACAGAGTTGTAACACAGAAAGAGTTAAGGCTACTGCTTGATGATTTACCTCCACTAGTTGCATCAGCTGCTGAACTCTCTTACGAGACTGCTATGCGTAGAGGAGATATAGTGAAGATACAAAAGCAACATATAGAGTTTCACCAAAACAGACTTTATGTTCCTGAAGCCAAGAATGGCTACTCACGCTACGTTCCGTTAAACGCAAATACCACGCGGATTTTAAAAGACAGACTTGAGGGCATGTAAAGGTAATCAAACGCTTTACAACGTTACAGCAGAGAGCCTCTCAAAAGCTTTTGGGCGAGCCTTTAAACGTATAGGAGTAACTGGCTTATCGTTTCACTCTATGAAGCATTCAGCTATCACCAAATATGCCCAAAGAGGCCTTTCGGTTAATCAGCTAAAAGTAATTTCAGGTCATCGTTCAACAGAGATGTTGGAGCGGTATACACACCTAGGGGTTATGGATGTGGTTTCTCTGATGGACTGACTAGTAAAAGTGGCGAAGCTCCTCTCTTTGTCACTCTTTCTAAAGACAATCATGACTAGCCAAGAATAAAAAGCGACTAATAAACTGCTGATTTAATTGATTGTAAAATACAATCCCTATAGAAGATTGGAAAGGATTATGAGCAAGTAAAGAGAGCTTACTTAACTTAAGGGCGGATAAATAAACTCAGAAACTTAAAAATCAAGAGCGATGACACTGTTAATTCTATGATCGGCAAAGCGATTGATGAATACCACTTAACTCCCGAGGACAAAGATGTGAGTAAACATGTCAGTTTGGTTTTATCAGTCCTCAATAGTTCGTGGACCGATTCTCATCGGAAGTCAAAGGTTATTGGGAGCTTCTTATCATTCCCTATGAGGAACTTGAACTGTGTAGAAAAAGCATCGTTTTACAGTATTCCATGCGCTCCAAAAAAATCGAACGGCTCAAAATAACTGTAGAAAATAATTTAAGGAGCAAAAGCCAACGCAACTATAAACTACAGTTAACGTATACAGGCAAGGTAAACTTTGGCTCGCTACGACAATTTACAGACTTTTTGGATCATTTGCTATTTCGAACTCTCGACACGCCCATGAAAACACAAAACACTGATATTATTTATATTTTCTATGAAGATAACATTTGAAATGTACCAAAAAACCGTACCTTATTGTAAATGCGTATTTAATCAATGAGCCCTATATCATTAAGCAGTCTTCTTGCTAGCGGCGTCGCGTTATACTCGTGTTGCTCCATCGACGTAAGGAATCCACCCATTACTTCATTTTGACTTTTTAACATTTGCTCTTTCAAGCGATTTCTATCTAAGCTAACCAAGCCATGTCGCTCTAACTTTCTAATCATGCTTTCAAAGCCCAGTTTGGAATCTTGATATTGTTCTTTCTCCGGTTCAGACATCGATTGGTAAGCCCCCCCAGTAACACTTTTTGGACTATATTTGAGCTGAGTGTTCAACCACTTCTTTTCAATGAGGTAGTGGAGAATCTCAACTTCCATATCTGTCAATTCAGAAAGAATCTGGAGCATATTTTTTTTCAACGAATATATATCTTCATCGCAATCCAAGCTCGAATAAGTGAAGCTAGCAAGATACTTATTGCGCTGGTCTGAAAGCGCTTTAGTTGCAGCTTGGACCGACTGTTCGATTAAATCTCTTGTATACTCATTTTCTCTAATGAGTCGAACTTCATGCTCTCTGACTTTATGGGACAGAAACTTTAGGTATGTCGCTACCCTGTCTAGACGTTGGTTAGGAATCACCGTTGAGAAAATTTCAGCAAACACCCCCATACAAGGAAACGGTATCGTTGATATACCTGCCTTGGTAAAATTTATAACTTCGTCTTTCTTGGAAGACTTGATTGTTTCTAACATCGCAATCCACTGATCATTTGCCTTTTCATCTCTATCCATGCTGTTAGTTCCTTCAACAACTAAAAAACTAAAGATACATCAAAATGTTTAACTACAAAAATCTGAGTGGCCAATTCGACAATGATGAAGCCTTAACTACCCCCATAGGGTGTCGCTGCTCACCACAGGAACACCGCTAGGACAACTTCAATCCAGCCGCAGCGTTCATCTTGACCAAACACCAATGCTACCTAATTTAATCCCAGTGTCTTTGTAATTCATATAGATCTATTCAATCACCCAAGCGTTTGTCGGCGCTAAGTGAATGAGGCAGTGTTAGCTGTAGGCTTAGACTCAGGTTTAAGCGCAGTTTCGCGCTGTAAGCCTTTACATATTAAACTTGTAACCCATACTATTTATTGAAAAAGTAGGAAGTGAAAGAGTAGACATGGCGTCAGATATAAAGAAACAAGCAGCACAAAATGGCTACACAACAGCTGAGGGTTTGGTACTGACGGGCGGTAAGGTAACGCCACGAGGTAAACTTTCAGTTCACTATGGCTATGACATAGAGGTCTGTGCGTTTAGCCAAGTTGACCAGTTACTCGACAGACCAGGGTTGTATCAAATATTCACTGATGACGGTACCCCGCTGAAGGTTGGCATAGCGTCAAAGCTAAGGGCGAGACTCAGACAACACGCTAAGTCATCTCAGAAATACTTGAGGTTCAAACACGAAGGTACAGATATACAACCAAGTGATGTGCGTTCAACACGTTCTATCTTGGCCAAACATCTGTACTTTGATAGCTCAATAGCACCATCTTTCGGCCTGACCACAGAAGAAGGTAGACGCAAGTTCTTACAGGCTGAATGTTACCTGTTGATTACCTATACAGACAGCAAGGTAAACGCGCGAGAACTTGAAAAGTTATTTGAAGCCAAGAGGATATTTCGATATCAAGGGACAGTCGTTGGGCGATAACTACTGAGTAGTCTCAACTGTAAATTTATCGGGGGGAAAGTGGACGATTTTGAGCAGATACAGGCTTATGATACTGATGAGCAGAAAACATTATATATGTCCTATTTCCGTGTACTCCAAGGAATACTGGTATCGTTGGAAGCGGTTGATGAAGTGAAGGGAATTAAAAAGCCTCAATGCAGTAAAAGTAACTCGTATATAAAGGCAGCTAAGGAGCTTCAAAGTTATTTTATTAATGCTGGTGCAATAAAGGAAGTCATTGATGCTTTGCCGCAGGTCCCAAGCTTCAAGCTCTCTCATAGCCAACAATGCCGATATATCGTCGGCAAAGCCATAAGAAACAAGGTTGCTCATCAAGGGCTATGGACACCAACATTCAGGAAAGCATATAGCTTGGCTAACAACTGGCAACCGATATACGCCTTCGCTTATGAGGCAGAGGAAGTGACTGAAGGCATCAGTCAGCTATACGCTGCACGGAAGTACGGCGATACAGATAAAGAACATCGTAAAGCTCAACGCGACAACCAAAAATTACTAGATGCAAAAAACTTCGTTCAATCGAAAGCCGATAACGGATATTTAGACATCATTGCTTTCACTTCTGAACATGCAGACTCACTTTTTCCTACTTATGTAGAGCACATTGAACAAGCTTATATGAATTGCAAAATGCAATCATTGTCGAGCATGAGGAGAAGCTTCGACTTAACTACTATTGATTACCAGCTTTCCTTGTTGCAAACAAAATTCAAATAAGTAACTCGCTATTTTGCTACAGAAATCTGAGCGAGCACATCGATAATGATGGAGGCCCATCTCCCCCCCCAGCCCCTCATATCACCAGAAAATGACTTCAACTGAACTCAGCACGTAAACTTTTCGCTCACTTACAGCGCATCAATCTGACGCCCTATATCCTCGACTCAGGGTGTCACCGACATATGCAACGAAAGGCAGAGCGCATAACAATGAAAAAAGCTATAAGAACACAACTTCACTGAATTCACTCCTAGATACCCGCTTGATTGGCAAGCAGCGCTCACAAAAATATAAAATCACTTGAACGAAAGAACGTGGATTATTTTCTCTGTAGTAATTATTTAGATTATTTAGATAGTTATTTGAATACACTAAACGACTTTAAGCGCCACATGAAGCGTGAGCTGAAAAAGGAATTGGAGGAGCTTTCGAATGAAAATGCTGCTATCAATGATGTTGACTCATGGGCTTAACATGTGTGAACCAGATTGTGAAAGTTCGCAAATTTAGCTAATATCAAGATGGTTGTGAACTCTGTGTATTGTCTTGAAGATTGACTTTAAGAAATACTGTAGAGTTCACCAGAAAAGGCTTAGAGCGTCATGAAGAAAGGAGAAGTTGGTCGGTGTGAGAGGATTTGAACCTCCGACCCCTGACACCCCATGACAGTGCCATAAATACACCTCTACACACCAATAATCATAGGGTTATTTCAATTTAGAGACCCAAAAAGTGACCCTTAAAGTGACCCAGATTTCAACTCTAAAAAATTTAGATTTTTCTCATATCTCTTTCTTTGAACGTGACAAATTGCTCAAAACTTGATTACCTAACGTTTTAGGGAACCCGAGTTAGAAACTATGAGCATGGACGAAGAAGTTTTAAGAAAACTAGGAATGCAACAAATCATTATAGATGAATCTGTAAGGTATTTGATTTACGCCAGAAAGCTATCTGAAGAAAACCACTCATTATTTTACAGCCATACATCGACAGCCTTCTATAGGGTATCTATCATTAATTGGTGCATTGTTTTTGGGAGCCGTAATGAAGATTTACATTGGTCAAAAGTTCAACCTCATTTTGGGGAACGAGCGTTCTCACTAAGGCACATCCTTGACGATTGCAATATTGAGTTTGATGACTGGGCCACTTATCACGAAAGAATTCGTTTTTTACGCGACCAATTCTTAGCTCATTTTGATATCAATTCCTTGAGCACACTCGTACCTAGCTTTGATATACTTTTGCAAACTTCCGTATCTTATCGCAATTGGATTATTCATCAAATCGAGTATTTACAGAATAGTCAATTAATCATAAACCGAAGATTCTTTGACACAGAGGACTTGATAGCCGATATTGAACATACATTTAATTCAAAATAAATATTCATGGAGACGAACATGGAAATACGGAAATTACTAATAATCTTCTTGCTTAGCTTCTTGAGTGTCAATAGAGCAATTGCAGGCTCGTATGCCGACATGCTCGAAGCGTATATTCCTGAGAACTCAGAGAACTGCCAGTCTTCAGAATTTCCTCCTGGCTCTGGCAACTTCCAGCCAGACTATCAAACTAACGGCGTGTGCTTCCCAATGACTTCGTTTGTTAGGGGGGATTTTCTGGAATATCACATGTATGCGGTAGTTGAGCTAACTAATCCCGACTACCTCGAAGAGTATGCAGCTCATAGAAAGGCATCAAAGATAAGGTCGAAAGAAGCTAGTTCAAAAAAGAATTTTGAAGCATATATCGTGCATGTTGATAGTTTTGAAAAGAACACCTTAAGGTTTACAGATGGCACCTACGGAACAGTCCCATTTCATATCAACGTTCATTATTACCAACTAGCGATTTTGTTTAGAGATAGAAACGAGTGGTTCGTATGTGCTGGTGGCAATGTCCATAGGTACAATCTTATCTTTAACAGTGACTTATTTAGAAGCTCTCCACCAGAAAAGAGCGCTGAAGAACTAAGAGATAACTCTCTCTGTTAGCGCCCTGATTGCTTCATTAGCTAAATCGTCTGCAAGTTCATTACCGTAAACACCGCTATGACCTCGAACCCACTTAACGACAACTGTAGGCTTCTCTTGCTTCAGCTTGTCAATACGTTGCCATAGGTCTTGATTAGCTACTGGCTTCTTCTTGGCTGTCTTCCAGCCTTTCAGCTTCCACCCTCTGAGCCACTCGTTGTAGCCCTTAGCAATCATGTCGTTGTCTGTGTGGATAATGTCCTCAGGCGCTGCCAGTTCGAGAGCCTTGATGACTGCTAGCATTTCACAGCGATTGTTCGTTGTTGTCGTTTGACCTTCCTCTGGCTCTACTCGTGCCTTGTAGGTCTCCAAGACTTCCTCTTGGTCATTCAACACGACAACGCCTAAGCCACCGTGTTTACATCCGTTCTGGTTGTTAGGCGCTGCACCGTCTGTAAAGATAAGTCGTTGTGTTTGTTTACTCATATGTATATTCCTCCTATTAATGGGTTAACTGTTGCGCTAGCGCTTGTTCTACCTTAACTAGTTCTAGCTTGTGGGTTTCAAGGCGTTTCAGGCTTACCTCTGCTGAACGAATTTGACGATTCATTTCAAGCAAGTGCTTCTTAATCTCTCGGTCAAAGTAAGCTTGTGTCTCACTGATTTGGTGTTGTCGTTCAGACTCTCTCAGGCCATCTTTTCGGTTTAACTCTGCAATCTGCTTGTCTCGCTCTCGTTCCATACTCATAGTGAAGTCAATCTTTGACTGGTTGCAGTGCTCAATGGTGTCGTTGTACTGAGTAGCGTTAGCTCTGTTGATTGAATCAAGTAACTCAGCACGACGATTAATAAGTTGGTCTACTGTCAGTTCAGGCACAATGTGTTGTGGTCGTTTAGCATCTTCAGGCAACGCTAAGCCACTCGTGATAGTGCTCCAGATGTCGTCTAGTTTCTCTTGACGCTTCTCGTCGTTCAGGAACACAAGAGTCCAAAAGTTAGCCTCAGCCATATCTCTGAAGTCAGTCTTAGCCGTGTTGAAGTTGTCTCGAAGTTGTTTCGCCTTGGCTTCAGCTTCTCGACGTTCAATAGCTTCTTGTGTGTATTTAATGCGGTAATCATCGAACTTAATGCGACCTTGTACTTCGCTGTTATACAAGTGACTCAGTAAGTCTTGGCAGATAGCCTCAGCAGCGTTAACACGGTCTTGTAGTTCTTTCTGACGTTCTTCTAGTTCTCTAATAATGTCAGCTTGTTTGCTCATGGATTTATCCTCCTAAGTATTTTCGTTCAAGGGATTTAATGGTTTTAATTCGGTTAAGTTGTTTGGCGTGAAAAGGGTTCTTCTCGTGCTTCTCTCTCATAACTCGCTTCTGGATGTTGGATAGGTGTAATTTGTATGTGTAATGCCTAAACCAGAGAGCAACGTTATTGATTGGCACATGCGATAACTCGAAGATTGGCTCAAGGATGTCTAGCATCTTCAAGGCTCTGTTAGCGTTCAGTCGATAACGCCTCTTTTTGCCTGTCCTTGTGATGTGCTGAGGCATGTTAATCAACCTCACAAGGCTCTTACGGCACACAAAGATTGCTAAGGTCTTCCTGTTAGGGAATAAGTCTTTCTTGAAGCGAGCAGCGAGGTAGATACACAACCACTGTTTCTTGGTCACATGCCTACCTACTGCTTCGACTGAAGCTTTGAGCAGATACAGCAACTGAGAGCGAACTGGTAAGTCACCAAGTCGTCTATACGGTGATAGTGCTTTAAGCTTCTCAGCTTCATCTAGCAGACGACCAAAGGCTTTCTCGTAGTGCGTTAAGTCAGCCTCTGAGTACCACTGTTTACCACCTTGAAAAGCTTTAGTTAGCTCTTGGTTGTATGAAGCATAGCGCTTGCATAGTGCTGGTGGCTTAAACGTTGGATGACCGTTGTGCAGATTAGCTTCACGGTGTCGCTTACAGTGCTTGCCGTACTTGGCGTTATCGATAGGACGAGAACAACCCCACACCTTGCATGTGGAAGTTGTCATAGCGTTAAACCTTGTCAGTTAAGTAATTGTGGATACATTCATTCACGATACTACTAGCGCTTACCTTCACGCCTCTAGTATCTTGAAGTCGTGCTTGGTACTTCTGGACGGTCTCGAAGTTCTTGCTGGTTAAGTACACGTTGATGCAAGGCTGAGATACAACTTTGTGTGGTTTACCTAGTGCATTCATCGTTAGCCTCCAGTAGCGACAGCAAGTGATAGTAAGTGGGTAATGTCAGTCATAGTGTTTCTCCTATAGTTGAAGTTTTGAGAAAATAAATGAATACAAAGACAAGAAGGCTCTCAGGCTGCATGTAGGTATCTTTAGGGCTTACCTACTGAGAACCCTCTTGTGGTTGTATTCAGTGAACGAAGGGATGCCTAGGACAAGTGCTGGAGGTAGAGCACAAGTCCATAGGCTTAGAAGGATATGAGTAAACAAACTTAGTTAGACCATACACACATGAATCAATACACATGAGTAAGGGACGACTAAGAGAGTCTTGAAGACTTACCTCTAGTCCATTAACTAATTGAGTTAATCATTGATATATCCAGTAACGGACTGTCTTTAAGACTAACTAAAAGATACTGGTGTTGGTCTTAGATTTGATGACTTAGAGTTGCCCCCCTTACCCCCCACGTTATGTAGGTAGATAAGGGTGGAAACAATCATCTTTGAACCAGTATCTGTTAGCTTTGTGTTGGTCTTGAGTTTGATTGACTGGTCACTTGCCCCTGAGCCGTAGCTCACCACCGTGAAGTTAGTGACCGAGTGTTCGTCTTCACGATGTCCTTTGGAAGTTCGCTTCCCTTCTTCCTTACGTCAGGGAGTCATCTGTTCAATTTTTTCTTCCATATGTCAGGGAGTCATTAACTGAACTTTTTCTTCCATAGGTCAGGGAGTCATCTAAGCGTTGAATTTACTGACATTACTTAACATTAGGGAGCGCTAATAAACATTTGGGCTTCATGGTCATTAGGTGTCACAAATGGATAAAGGTAAATCGTAACTTCAAGTCCTCGTAACAGATCGACAGCGGCTCTCTACGGGCTTTTCTAGGCGTGACTAATGCGATTACATTAGGTGAGATAACTCGATCTGAGAGGGCTTTACAGAGCCTCAAACAGTTAAGCGTGAGACTCCTAATGATAGTGCTGAAGATGTCTTGTAGAGGAGTAGCAGACCACACGAACTATAAGTTTCAGTGATCGAATTACATAGATTAATTACTCTGGTTTATGAACTCATTGATTATCTTATGCACCGCTCCCTTACTACAGCTTAATTCTTCAGCAATCTTAGCCATGCTCAAGCCTTCCTCTCGTAGCTGGTGGACTCTCTCACGGTCTACAGACTTCTTACGCCCAAACTTAACGCCTTTCTCTTGCGCCTTAGCGATACCTTCCATCTGTCTTTCGTAGCGTAAAGACAACTCGAACTCAGCTACAGCAGCAATCATGTGGAACATTAGCTTACCGTGTGGTGTTGTCGTGTCGATGCCTTGGTCAATCACAATGAGACCTACTCCTTTATCATCGAGTAACTTCGAGATATTCGCTAGGTCAGCCACAGAACGACCTAAACGGTCTAACTTGGTCACAACAATAGCTTCACCTTCACGCACGTAATCAAGCATCTTCTCTAGTTCTGGACGGTCTGCTGTTTTACCTGAGCGCTTCTCTTGGTAAATCTTTGTGCAGCCTTTCGCCTTCAATGCGTCTAGCTGAACGTCTAGCTTCTGGCCTGTGGTTGATACTCGTGCGTAACCGATAAGTTGACCTGTCATGATTAAATCCATCCTGTTCAATAATGTCTAAAGGTTATGTGGACGATATATTAATGAACGGAATTTGAACGGTCAATAGCTTTGTTAATTATCTTTTACTTTGGTGGACGGTTACGAAACCTGATACTTCCAGTCTCGTAATCTCCTGAAATTTTCGGAGTTAGCAAACAGTAACCATAGAGCAATTTTGCGCTTTGCCTTTGACAGCCACCAGCAGAGCCTGTGCGATGTCTTCGTGTTTGGTCAAGATGAACTTGTGACTGGCTTGAAGATTGTCTTAGCGGTGTTCCTGTGGTGTGTAGAGGCACCCTATGGGGGGAGTTGAGGCTTCATCATTGTCGAATTGGCCTCTCAGATTTTTGTGGTGAAAAGTTTTGGTCAGACCTGTAGACTACTGCATCAACATAACGCACACGGACGGCACGATGACAGTCTCAGACAAACGAGAAAAACTATCTGGAGAACTAGAAAGCTCGATTAAGCATATACGCTTTTGGATATTTGGAGGCGTGAGTGTCTTAGTATTATCTTACTTTGGTCTACGTTTGTATAAGGATATACCGTTTACATACGATGCATCTATATGGGGCGCTGTAGGTGATTTCTTCGGTGGAATACTGAACCCTTTCTTTTCAATTCTTACAATTTACTTATTGGTCAAGTCACTCCGTCTACAAAGCCAAGAACTCAGTGAAGCCACCGAGCAATTGTCACAGACGAGAACTATACACTCCCATTCTCTACTTTATGAATCTACTAAGAAAGTGTTCGAGCGTAGAGCAGAAACAATAAACTTACTTCCTAATTTAGAGAAATACTCACTGAGCACTAAGATTACTTCTGGTGGTATCCCTGATATTGTAGGCATCCTGTGTAACATTGATAAGATTAAAGAAATTACTCTTGACGAGGAGGCGGAGCTAAAGCTAATACACTTACTCGCCAACCTAGACTTAGAGCTAATAGATTTCTCTCAGGCTGGACTAGACCTACTCAATATGGACGTACCTTCGTATGTTATCAGAGACACTCTGAATCAAGTTCATCCTACAATCCATATCATCAATAATAACCTCGCACACTTGGGGTATGAGAAACACATCGAGAAGGGCTTTTCTATGTATTCCCGACTTTTCGAAAAAGCAGGCATTACATTCATTATGTAACTAGCACCCTGTGCACTGCGTGAAATCTGACGGTAAACTAATAGTCTGCCCTTGTTTCATTCACGTAGCATTGCCTATCTATTAACCACTTATCTAATCATGTTAACATCTTCAAGCAGTCAGCTTCATGTATCCTCTCGACATACTGCCACAGTTCGTCTTTGTTCTTATACTTACTATACAAGTTATACGTCAAGGACAACTGCTTGTGCCCTGCTAGTTTCGTAGCGATGTCTTCGGGACAACCCACCTGCTCTAGCGCTGTCGCGAAATGGCCTCTGAACGAGTGTAAGCCTGTCTTGTAGCCTTCCACCTTAGCGAACCCTTTAGTTATCTTACCGAACTTCGACGAGATACTGTTAGCGGCACCTTCAGCACCTATTACAGCCTCACCGATCTCAGGGAACAACCAAGGGCTATCTCCTGCCCTCTCTAAGACCTGAAGCACAAGAGGCTTAATAGCTGGTGATACAGGCACAATGCGTTGAGCGTTAACTGTCTTACCCTCTCGTACCTCAAAGAACAAGCGTCCATCCACATCAACGAACTGCTCCTTCTGAGCCAGTGCTAGTTCACTTAGTCGTGTACCAAGAAACGGCAATAAACGAGGTAGCATGTGTAAGGCATACGGATAAGCCCAAGTCGATGTATTGAGCTTCTCGAAGTCAGTCTCAGCGAGAATGTGAGCCAGTTCTTCATCAGTGAAGTTACGGTAGTGTTCAGGCTTACTTTTCTTCTTGCTTGCTTCAACCTTACAGTTAAGCCAAGGGTTACCGCCTTGAGCCTTCTCACGACTTAAAGCCCATCGCCAGAGTTCTTGTAGCTTGGACTTGTAGTGTGTAACGGTGTTAGCTGATTTACCTGAACTCAGTAATCCATCAATGAACATTTGAGCCTGACCAGAGCTTACATTAGCTGGTAACTCGTCACGACCTAGGAACACTACAAGCGCCTTAACGTATGTAGCCATAGCTGAGACATACTTAGCGTTCTTCTTGTCCTCTGCCCAATGAGACCATTCTTCTGCAACCTCTTTGATTGTCGGTTGAAACTCTGAAGGAATATCTCCAGACATAGCAGCCTTCCAAGCGGCCTGAACTGCTGGATTAGCTTTGTCCTCTGGATTCTCAATGACAACTTCAAGGTCAGCTTCTTCCATCGGGTGATGGTCTGCACCCTCAACTTTCTCACCTTCACGCTCTACGCGTTCCTTTCTCCACGGTGTGTAGTAGTGAAAGAACTTAGCCTTGTCTGAGTCACCTCGTTTGACGTGTGCTAGTTGCATATCAATCTCAGCGTTAATCGCGTTACGCTTTAAGATTGCTTCGTGATAGCTGTGAGTGTTGAGAGAGTGTTGTATGTAACTCGACTTGTACTTGTCTTTGAGTAGTACAGGAGTCTTTCGACGATACAACCACAAGCCTGAATCTTGTCTTTTGAGATATTTCTTATCCATCGCTTAAACCATTGCTCAAATAAACAACAATAGAAACTAAAAGTGACCCGATAGGTGACCCTGTTGGTGACCCAGTTAGGTTGCTTAGTTCGTTAATTCGTGGATATTTTTAGAGAGGAAATGCTTGTATGTCAAGCCACTCAAGGGTGAGAGAGAAGTTGGTCGGTGTGAGAGGATTTGAACCTCCGACCCCTGACACCCCATGACAGTGCGCTACCAAGCTGCGCCACACACCGACCGAAAGAGCGTGTAAGTCTACTCAAAATAATCAACAATGCAACGACAATTAGCAATTAAGGTACTCAAGCGCTCAATTGCTAACCAGTTCTTAAAAAATCAACTATGCCAGCGTGATATAACACACTACGGTAACCACTATCGCCACAATTACGTTTAGCACAAAGCCCTCTCGGGCCATGGTTTTTATATCAAATTTTTCTGTTGAGTACGCAATGGCATTGGGCGCTGTCGCGACGGGCAACATGAACGCACAACTTGCGCTTATGGCGGCGGGGATCATGAGTAGTTTGGGGTCTACGCCTACGGCAATGCCCGCAGCGGCCAATATGGGCATTAACAAGGTTGATGTGGCGGTATTCGAAGTGATTTCTGTTAAAAAAGTCACGAATAAGCAAATAGCTAAGATCAATAGTAAGATAGGTAAGCTTGAAAGTCCCGTCAACCAGGTGCCCATAAGAACGCTAAGTCCCGAAGCCATAAAGGCTTTGGCGATGCAAATACCGCCAGCAAAAAGCAGTAGCATTCCCCAAGGAATATCGTTTGCTGTTTTCCAATCTAACAACTTATCTCGATTACCTTTTGCATCTACTTGCTCACAATCATTACCGCTATTAGTTAAGAACATAGCCGCGACACCGGCTACTGCAATAGTGCTGTCGCTGATGGTGGTAACCCCGAGCCAAGCAGTCCAAAATGGTCGAAAAATCCACGCCATGGCAACAGTGCCAAAGATTGCTAACACTCGCTTTTCTGCTTGAGACCACTCACCGGGCATAGGCAGGTCTATTTTGCCCACCACACTAATACCACGGGCAAGCCACAATGCCATAACAGGAACCGCAACAATGACAATGGGAATACCTGTTTTCATCCAATCGATGAAGCTGTACTCAATACCCTGAGTTTCTTCATAAACACTCATGAAAATGATATTTGGTGGTGTGCCTATTGGTGTGCCTACCCCGCCAACGCTCGCAGAATACGCAATACCTAAAATAAGCGCCACGCCAAAGCGAGGATTATCTACCGCGTTAACAATGGCAATCGCCATTGGCAACATCATTAAAATGGTAGCGGTATTACTTATCCACATGCTCAGTACCGCAGTGGTTATCATAAAGCCTAAAATTAGCTTCATAGGGCTTCCACTGCCGGTTAGCCGCAGCATATAAATAGCAAAGCGCTTATGAAGATTGGCTCGCTCTAGCGATTTTGAGAGCATGAACGCCGCCATTAGCAACATGATAACGTGACTGCCAAGGGATGATGCCGCCTCGCTATGAGACAGCACACCGAATAATGGGAATAGTGCAAAAGGCAGTAATGAGGTTGCTGGAATTGGCAGTGCTTCAGTTACCCACAAAATAGCTACAAATAGGGTAATGGCTGCGGTAAACACGATATCTTTAGGCTGACCAACAAACCATAGTGCCAAGCCAATGACACTAGCGATGACAAACGCCAGTAAAATAATGGCGTTTTTGGATGTGGGCTTTTTATTAGGGGGAATATTTTTGTGTGGCGTATTTTCTTTTTGAGACTGAGTGTCCATTGCGCTTCCCATTTACCTGTCGCATTTATAATTACTTTTATTCGCTCTTATAATTTCTACCAGTAAATGACGGGAAACGCACTACCCTTTACTACTTTGATCGTTAATTTCGACTTACTTATGTTGGTCGTCAGAGGTTATACGACTTGCAATAGCGCCATCTTGGCCTTTATATTTTGCATCAACTCTTGCGTTGTAAGGCTTTTCCGCTGGACTAGACAATACTTCAAAACTTATCGCACCAATTTTCATACCTGGGCGCAGCGCTAAAGGCAATTTACCGCTATTGTAAAACTCAAGTACGATATTGCCAGACCAACCGGGGTCAATTCTGTGCGCTGTTACATGCACCATCAGTCCTAATCTAGCCAGTGAAGAACGACCGTCTAACCAGCCCACAATATTATCGGGCAAAGTAACCGACTCAAGGGTAACAGCAAGTGCTAATTCTTTAGGATGGAGGAAAAATGCCTTGCCATCTTCCAGCTCAATCTCGTCGCTCATAACGTGATCGAGTGCTTCTTGAACCTCAACTTTTGGGCCGCTTAAATCAATGTATGGCGCTTGATGCTCTTCAAACACTCTAAACTTATTCCCTAAACGAATATCTACCGTTACGCCACTAATTTGATCGTAATGTGGCGTCGGGTCGATAACAATCTTCCCTTCTTGTAAATATTGATTTATGTCGCGGTCACACAAACGCATGATGTCTTCCTCATTTCATTTGCTGGCTATTATGCGTATGTCGTGCGGTCCAATCAACTGCTAGAGAGCTTGTTTTGTACAGTTTTCTCAATCTCAACTTTTTAAACTTTAAGTAAATAAGCATGTTGCCATCTTTATCGTATTGGCTATCATTGCGTTTTCACTCTCCGACACCCTTTATGTCTGTCATTAGTCGACACTATTTTATCGCCATAACCTGTGTACTCGTCGCCATGATCACCATTCAATCTGGCGCCTCTTTGGCAAAGCAATTGTTTCAGCAAGTAGGCGTGCTAGGCACAATAACTTACAGAGTTGGCTTTGCTGCTCTTATACTGTGTTTCGTTTTTAAGCCGTGGCGCAATAGGCCTGAACAGCTTAAATCCATTATTATTTACGGCTTGTGTTTAGGTGGAATGAACACCGCTTTTTATTTTGCTATCGAGCGTATTCCTATTGGCATAGCCGTGGCGTTAGAATTTGTTGGTCCCTTATTGGTTGCTATTCTTTCATCTAAAAAAAGAGTGGATTTCTTGTGGGCGGCAATGGCGATAGTGGGTCTCATCTTATTACTCCCCGACCTCAGAGCAACCAACGGGCTTGATCCACTGGGCTTTGTTTTGGCACTTAGCGCAGGAGCTTGCTGGGCGGGTTATATTTTATTTGGCAAAAGAACGGGGGAGAATGGCTCCTCGGGTGCAATCGTGGCGCTAGGCATGCTTGTTGCCGCCGTTGCAATAGTACCGTTTGGTATTGCAATTCACTTTGATGAATTAGTTAATGTTGCGCTTATTCCTGCTGGAATAGGTATTGCTTTGTTATCCAGCGCCTTACCCTACAGCCTAGAGATGATTGCGCTCAGAAAAATGCCGTATCAAAGCTTCAGTATTTTAATGAGTGTTGAGCCTGCCATTGCCGCACTAGCCGGCTTTATTATACTAGGCGAGCTATTAACCCTGTGGCACTGGATGGCTATCGCTTTGGTAATAAGCGCGTCGGTTGGCACTGCAGTAACCCACAACAGGTAATGCGAGCAAATAAAACCCACAAAGAGAAGCCACTTAGCTGAAACAATGAGCTTGTTTAATTACCTACTATGCCTATTTGATCGCCCTTTATGTGTTTCTTCCCATTTTTTCGAGGTGCTAGCGTAAGGGCTAATTGCATTGATAGCGCCCGTGCGGCCTCTTGATAACTTGCTGATATTGGGCTGTCTGGCGAACTTATGAGCAAGGGCGTTCCGGCGTCGCCATGCTCGCGAATGTGAATATCAAGGGGTAACTGTCCGAGCAGTGGCAAACCGTGGCGTTCGGCTAACGCTTCTCCTCCGTCTTTTGAAAATACATAGTCTTTGGTTCCACATGCCCGGCATTGGTAGTAACTCATGTTCTCTATAAGTCCAAGCACCGGCACGTTGACTTTTTCAAACATGCTAATGCCTTTTTGCGCATCGGCTAACGCGAGGTCTTGGGGAGTGGTAACAATGACGGCAGCAGTAAGTGGCACCTGCTGCGCCATGGTTAACTGAATATCTCCCGTGCCTGGCGGCATATCAACAATGAGATAATCGAGCACCGGCCACAGTGTTTCGTTTAATAATTGCGTTAGGGCTCGACTTGCCATAGGGCCCCGCCACACAGCCGCATCGTCTTGTGGAACCAAGTACCCAATAGAGTTTGCCACCAATCCGTGTGCCATTAACGGCTGCATGTGTTTATTGTCTTCGCTTTCTGGGTGCGCTGAGGTATTACCAAGCATAATAGGAATAGACGGCCCGTATATATCGGCATCTAAAATGCCCACGTTGGCGCCTTCTTTCATAAGGGCAAAGGCAAGGTTAATACTGGTGGTAGACTTCCCTACTCCGCCTTTACCGCTGGCAACCGCAATAATATTTTTAATGTTAGTGATTGGCGGCAACGCCGTTTGCTGGCTTGTTATCTCGGTTGAAAAAGACAGCTGCGACTGAGTTAACGCATGCTTTGAATCCGCTTTTAATTTAGCAAGCACCAAATCGCTTAGCACGGGTAACTGGCTATCGATACAAAATGGCAATGTGACATGCACGCCCTCGGCGCTGCCATCGGTAGACGTTGCTTTACACCAAGAAGCTGTTTCGGCTACATCCATACTGAAATAGCTGGCTAAAATAGCAGCAACCTGTTGGGTTACCGGTTCGGCTTTGCGAGAAAAGAACATAAATTGCCCTACAACCTAAAGATTTGTTTGAATTACGTAATGCAAAAAACGCGGTTTTCCGCTAGTATTTGCAGCCATTTTGAAACGCAAAGAATCAATAACGTCATTATGTCAGAAAAACGCCGAATTCTGGTAACCAGTGCGTTGCCATACGCAAATGGCTCTATTCATTTAGGGCACTTGCTTGAACATATTCAAACAGACATCTGGACCCGTTTTCAGCGACTTCGCGGAAACGAATGTTACAGTGTTTGTGCCGATGATGCACATGGCACACCGGTTATGCTTAAAGCGCAAGAGCTGGGTATTACACCAGAAGAAATGGTTGCCCGCACCCGCGCTGAGCATCACCAAGACCTCATTGACTTCCATGTGGATTACGACAACTACTATGTAACCCATTCACCGGAAAACAAGGCATTTTGTGAAGAGATTTATTCTCGCCTTGATAACGCAGGTTACATTAGTAAACGCGTGATCAATCAGCTTTTTGATCCTGAAAAAGAAATGTTTCTTCCAGATCGTTTCGTAAAGGGCACATGCCCAAGCTGCGGTGCAGAAGATCAAAACGGCGATAGCTGTGATGTATGTGGTGCTACCTATAGCCCTACAGAAGTGAAGAACCCGCGCAGCGTGGTATCTGGCGCTACGCCAGTACTGAAAGAATCTGAGCATTTCTTTTTCGACTTACCTAAGTTCGAAGACATGTTAAAAACATGGATACGCTCTGGTGCACTGCAAGAAGAAATGGCTAACAAGCTGCAAGAATGGTTTACAGAAGGCCTTCAGCAGTGGGATATCAGCCGCGACGCTCCTTATTTTGGCTTTGAAATTCCTGGCGCGCCAAACAAGTTTTTCTACGTGTGGGTTGACGCCCCCGTTGGCTACATGGCCAGCTTTAAAAACTTCTGCGACCAAAATAGCCTTGAGTTTGATGATTTCTGGAAGGCCGATTCTACTGCCGAGCTATATCACTTTATCGGAAAAGACATTACCTACTTCCACTGCCTATTCTGGCCCGCCATGCTTGAAGGCGCTGGATACCGCAAGCCTACTGGGGTTAACATCCACGGGTTTGTTACGGTAAATGGCGCGAAAATGTCTAAGTCTCGCGGTACCTTTATTAAAGGCCGTACCTACCTAGACCATTTAAACCCAGAATATTTACGTTATTACTTTGCGTCTAAGCTAAGTGATGGGGTAACGGATATCGACCTTAATTTCACCGACTTTGCGCAGAAAGTAAATTCTGACCTTGTTGGTAAGGTTGTTAACATTGCAAGCCGCTGCGCTAGCTTTATTACTAAGCGCTTCGACGGTAAGTTATCAGACAACGTGATTGAGCCAGAGCTTATTGCTGAATTTCAAAACGCCGCTGATGGCATTGCCGAGCAGTTTGAAAAGCGTCGCTATCACCAAGCAATACGCGAGATAATGGCCCTAGCAGACAAGGCAAACCAGTTTATTGATAACAATGCGCCTTGGGTAACGATAAAAGACGAAGCTAAGCAGCAGTTTACCCACGATGTGTGCTCGCTGGGCATTAATATGTTCCGCCTGTTAACGATTTACTTAAAGCCGGTGCTGCCTATTTTAGCGGAAAAAGCAGAAAGCTTTTTGAATGACGAATTTAACTGGGCTTCGCTACAAACAGTACTGACAGGCCACGCCATCAATAAATTTAAACCTATGATGCAGCGCGTAGAAATGGAGAAAATTGACGCCATGATTGACGACTCAAAAGAAAGCTTAGCGCCGCAACAGCCTGCTATCGCACCTGATAGTCCACTAGCGAAAGATCCTATTAGCGATACTATCTCGTTTGAAGATTTTGCAAAAATTGATCTTCGTATTGCGCGCATCGCTAATGCAGAGCATGTTGAAAATGCAGATAAACTGCTGCGTTTAGAGCTAGATTTAGGCGGCGAAACCAAGCAAGTGTTTGCCGGTATTAAGTCAGCCTATGCACCAGAAGCGTTAATTGGTAAGCACACTGTGATGGTGGCGAATTTGGCCCCTCGCAAAATGCGCTTCGGTTTAAGCGAAGGAATGGTACTTGCCGCAGGACCTGGTGGCGACGACCTTTATATTCTAGAGCCTCATGAAGGTGCTAAACCTGGAATGCGCGTTAAGTAACCACAACGTGTTGTTGTAACCTTGCAACTACACACGCTAAAAAGCCACGGTTAGACAACTACAATGCAGTTGCTACACGTGGCTTTTTTGTTTTTGTGATGTGGTGCGCGCACTTGCTCCCACGGCAGAAAACTGGGGTTTTAATGCCCGCTTTGGCCTAATGGCCGTCATGGGGAATACGCGTTTCTTAGCCAGAATGACATACACTGCACTACACCAGGGAAAATACGACGATAAATAGTGCTGAAGCTTGGCCGCTCCCTCCCAACGCTGCTGAAAAAATAACGTGGAAAAAAGAATTTGCCGCTGCTCTATTACTTCAAACCCTAGAAGGTGAAGCCAGTCTTTCATTCTGTAGGTAGTAAAAAAACGAGCGTCGTGCAAGATATTATCGCGCTTTACAGGTAGGTACTTGGCTACGCCAGCTAAGCTAAGTGGGTTAAAGCCGCTGATAATAATATGTCCGTCTTGGGTGATTACCCTGTCTACTTCACGCAAAATTTCGTGAGGATCTTGGGCAAAATCGAGTTCGTTAGCCAGCAATAGCCCATCAATACTGTTCTCTGAAAACGGCAGTTTATGAGCGTGGCCTATAACGAAATTTTCGTTGGCACAAAGCGTTCTTTCGCTATCGTCACCATTCGCAACAGACCTATACATGTCATCTTTAGCCCGTTCGCTAAAGGTAAAGTCGGGGGTGTGATTAATGCGATGATGAATTGGACTATCGTTTAGCTGAATTTGCGCGCTTAAGTTGCCCAGCTTTACAAAGTGGTAGCCAAAGATACGCTGTGCGTATTCGTTGCAAACCAGCTCAACCGCCAACTTAATGTTTTCTCCTGCGGGGAATTCATCCCAGCTACCGGGATAGCGCGGTGGCTTTGACCTAAACGCTGTTTTCATTATCACTTCACACGCTCTTCGGTTGCTCTGTAAACCACATGCCCCTATAGTAACGCATTATTGAAGCTAAACAAGCAGGTGTATTATGCGCATCGACACATTGCCTTCGGGCATAACCGTTCATCCAATTCCCGCGTTTACTGACAATTATATATGGTGTATCCATAATGGTAAAAACGCGGTTGTTGTAGACCCAGGCGATGCAGAGCCAGTGTTAAAATATATGGCCAAACACGCATTAAACTTAGCTGCCGTTCTTATTACCCATCACCATCGCGACCACACAGGTGGCATTGCCAAATTGGTCTCGGCTTTTGCAGATTTACCCGTAATAGGCCCAAGAGGCGGACATATAAGAGGGCTGACAAAGACCGTAGCGCAAGGCGATACGGTAGCCCTGCCGGTTGTAGATATGTCGTTTCAAGTCATGGAAGTACCGGGGCATACCCTCGACCACATCGCGTTTTTTGGTCATGGTGCATTGTTTTGCGGCGATACCCTGTTTTCAGCGGGGTGTGGCCGACTATTCGAAGGTACGCCAGAGCAAATGCTGCATTCACTCAATAAGCTCAAGCGCCTGCCCGATAACACTAAGGTATATTGTACTCACGAATACACGCAGGCGAATGTGAACTTTGCCCTCGCGGTAGAGCCTAACAACAGCGAATTGCAAGACTACGATGCTTGGGTAAAAACGAAGCGTTCTCACGACGAGCCGACCTTGCCAAGCACATTAGACGAACAAAAGCAGATAAACCCTTTTCTTCGTTCACATGAGGCTTCTGTAAAGGAGGCTGCACAGCGTTTTGCTGATGCTGAGCTGACGGATGATGCCGCTGTTTTCGCCACTGTTAGACGTTGGAAAGATGGGTTTTAGTGAATATATTTGCCATTTAGCGTAGTATTACCCCCTTGCAGTACTCAAAGAGGTTTCTTCATAATATGCAGTCGAAGTTGTTCCCACTTGCGTCCCTTCTATTGGCGTTAGGTCTTTCAGGTTGTCAGTTAACCGAAAATGAAAGTGAAGATGTAGCCTTAGAGCAGAACGAGAAAGCAGCACTTGAAGCATGTGCTGAAACCTATTTAGGTGAAGAGGACATTGCCGATTGCGAAGTAGCAAGAGACGGTGTAATCGATGTTATCCACCCGAAAGATGATGTATTGGAAGAAACAGCGGAAATTACAGCCCCCGAAGACGCGGAAGTGGCTGCGGTAATTACCGACGTGTGGCAGCGAGCCAGCAACACATTTTCACTGAATATACCGGATGACCGCCGCGTGACTGCGCAGCGAGATTGGTATTTAAAGCACCCAGAATACATGGCCCGCGTGGTAAAACGGGCAAAGCCGTTCTTGTTTTACATTGTTGAAGAAATTGAAAAGCGCGATATGCCAATGGAGTTAGTGTTACTCCCTATTGTAGAAAGCGCCTTCGATCCGTTTGCCTATTCCCATGGCCGCGCCGCAGGAATGTGGCAGTTTATTCCAAGTACAGGCAAACGCTTTGGCATGCCGCAAACGTGGTGGTACGACGGAAGGCGTGATGTAGTAGCCTCTACTCAAGGTGCTCTTGACTACCTTACCTATCTCAACGATATGTTTGATGGCGATTGGCTACATGCGCTAGCAGCGTACAATAGCGGCGAAGGGCGCGTTATGCGCTCAATTCGTGCAAACAAACGTGCAGGCAAGCCCACCGACTTTTGGCATTTAGATTTGCCAAGAGAAACCCGTGCTTACGTGCCTAAGCTTTTAGCCCTTGCGGATATTTTAAAAAATAAAACGGCCTTTGATTACCCGTGGCCAGAAGTTGAAAATGTAGCGGTTATTGAAGTGGTGGATATCGGCTCTCAGGTAGACCTTGCGTTTGCCGCAGAACTCGCTGATATGTCATTGAAGGAGCTTCACGGCCTTAACCCAGGATTTAATCGCTGGGCTACGTCACCGGATGGGCCTCATCGCCTTGTGTTGCCGCTAGAAAAAGCAGTATCGTTTACCCAAGCATTGGCAAAAATAGACAGAAAAGAACGTCTTAATTGGGTGCGTCATACGGTTAAAAGCGGAGACAGCTTGGGGAAAATTGCCAATCAGTACCATACTACTATTAAGGTGATTCAACAGGTTAACGAACTGGATTCTTCAATGATACGCATTGGCCAAGCGATTATGGTGCCTGTTGCCCTTAAAGCGTTAGATGACTATGCCCTATCACAAGAGCAGCGATTAGCGAGTATCCAAAGTAGCAATAAATCGAAGCAAAAGGTTCGCCATACGGTAAAGTCTGGTGATACGTTGTGGGATATCGCTCGTAAATATAAGGTATCGACAAGGCAGCTTGCGAAATGGAACGGTATGGCACCTGGCGATATGTTGCGACCTGGAAAAGCCCTTGTTGTTTGGTTAGAGGGTAAAAGCGACGCTGGTGTTACCAAAAAGGTGACTTACACAGTGCGCAATGGCGACTCGCTCTCTCGAATTGCCAGTAAATTCAATGTTAAAGTAAGTGACATTAGCAAATGGAATAGCCTTAATACGAAGCGCTATTTGCAACCTGGACAAAAACTAAAGCTTTATGTTGACGTTACCAGGCTAACATCTACAGGATAGAGACATGTTAAAAATTAACCGAGAAAACCTGCGAAACAGTCATGAAACGCCTTGGTTAATTTTAGACTTGGTCATGCTGGGTTTGTTATTTATAAACTTAGCATGGCTCATATTTGATGCACTGTACGCTACCAACTTTGTGTATCAGCAGCTCGGTGTATATTTCCCTGCCGTAATCGATACTTACGACCCCATACACAACAACTTTCTACTCGTAGACTTAGTATTTATTGGCATATTTTTTACTGAGTTTTGTCTTCGCTGGGCGGTAGCCATAGTAAGAAAAGAACACCTGCGCTGGTACTTCTTCCCATTTTTGCATTGGTACGATCTTGTTGGGCTTATCCCAACCGGCGGCACCCGTCTGTTTCGCTTTCTCCGCATATTGTCTATTTTGCACCGCCTACACAAATACGAGATTATCGACTTAAATCAAACCGCTATCTTTCGATTCTTTACCTTCTACTACGATGTTTTTGTGGAAGAGCTAAGCGACAGAATAGTAGTAAAAGTGCTAAGCGATGCACAAAAAGACATTTCGGCGGGCTCTCCGCTACTTGATGATATTACCAATCAAGTGTTAGCCCCACGACGCCCTGTTATCACTCAGTGGATGGCAGGTATTATCAATCACCTAGGGCAATCTATAAGCAACGATGAACACGGTGATGTAATAAGAGAGCACGTTCGAAAAAGTGTCGGTAAGGCCGTGCGAGGCAATGCGCAAGTGTCTACGCTCAATTACCTACCTATCATTGGTAAAACCATTGAAAACACACTGGAGGAGTCGGTGACTGACATTGTTACCTCATCTCTAGTTAATTTATTAAGCGATCTAGACTCTGATCGCATTGACCACTTTATTTCTGTGGGTATGCACGACTACACCCCTACGGCTGATGCTCTCGATGAAGAAGTATTGAATGTGGTAAACGAATGCCTAGAACTTGTTAAAGCCCACGTATCGCAACAGCGCTGGAAATCCCATTTGATGGAAAAAGAATCGACCGTGCCCTCCCCTGGTCCGGTTACAAAAGAAAACGATACGTTGTAAAAGATAGGGCGGTAGATTCGCCTTTTTACAACGCTTATTTACAACAACAATTAAAAGAAGATTACTAATGAAGTTTATTATTTTAGCTATTGTGATTGGTTTAGCCATTTTCTTATTTACCCGCCACACGTTAAACAAGAAAGTGGCGACTGAAAACATTGAAGCCGGCAAAGTCTTTCTAGCCGAAAATAAAGCCAATATTGCGATAAAAGAGACACCATCAGGACTTCAATACGAAGTACTTCAAGAAGGGCAAGGTACACAGCACCCTACTGCATCATCAACGGTAAAAGTGCACTACCACGGCACGTTACTTGATGGCACTGTATTTGACAGCTCTGTGGCGCGTGGTGAACCCATTAGCTTTCCACTAAACCGCGTTATTGCCGGCTGGACGGAAGGCGTTCAGCTTATGGTTGAGGGAGATAAATATAAGTTTTTCATCCCATCACACCTAGCCTACGGCGACAGTGCAGCAGGAAAAATAGCACCAGGCTCCACGCTAATATTTGAAGTGGAATTGCTTGAGGTTAAATAGCCTTACCCTACACCATGCAATACTTTATGCCTAAGGCGGGTGTAACGCCGAGTTGGTCTCAGAAAGCTTGAGAATACGTAGTTAGCTCAAGCTTGTAAAAAAGCGCTTGCCATTGTTCATATCTTTGCTCCAGGCAGCGCTTTTTATACGTTGTGTAAAAGGATTTGATGTAGCTAACTGGTGATGTCAGTTCATCTTTGCCTGTATCTTTTCTTTCAATTGCTTAATTTCTGCTTGTCGACCATTATCAGCAAGAAGCCGGTCTGGTCGTGGTGCGGCAGATTCGGCCTTTGCTAAGTACATCATGGCTTTATCGTATTCACGTTCATCAAAAAGATATTCAGCATAAAAAAAGTTAGGGTCGATACCATCAGAATTTAGTGAAAGCGCTTTTGTCAGCAACATTTCGGCTTTTTTATCACTTCCAAATCCAATCGGCCACCCCGGCACTTTATGATATAACACGCCTAAACTCGTCATTGCAGAGCCTTGTAGCGCCGTTTCATCAAGTCGTAGTGCTTTTTCAAAACTTTTCTTCGCCGCCTTTGCGTATTTTAGCGCTCCTATTCCACCCTTGGCACCTGCGGTGGTTGATTGAACGATCCCCAGCCAAATGTATCCTTCCGCCGCCTCAGGTGCTTTTTTAACCAACATCTCCGCCTTACTTGCTAACGTTAACAGGGCGTCGACTTTGTCATCACCTTCTAACTCAGAATAGTTAATTTTGGCCCATTCATGTTGAATAGCCAACAAGCCCTCATTGGCACTACTTGCCATGCTTGCCATACTTAGAATAAGCAACACCGATGCCATTGTAGCGTTTAAAAATCTCATGATAGTTTTTCCTCGTGACGTGATTTCATATAGCGTTGGATAGTGGGAAGCTGCTTTTTAAGTGCTGCATCCACCAAGCTGGGAAACGCACCATTGATTTTTACAAACCATTTCTCTGGAAATCCAAGAAAGCGGCGAGATTGGTTTTTATTAAGCATATCAATAAGTGATTGCGCCACATCGTCAGGGGCATCAACAACATTGCCTAATGCTTGATTCATAGATGTAGCTTTCGCTGAGTTAATTGACGTTTGTGTGGCTCGGGGAGCAAAATAATGAAAATGTAGATTCGTCCCTGCGTACTCTCTTATTAACGATTCCGTCCACCCGCGCAAACCAAACTTAGAGGCGCAATATAAAGAGTGACACGCAAAACCAATACTGCCGAATGTAGAGCCGATATTAATAATGTGAGCGTCAGGTGCGCGCTGTAATAAGGGGATCAGTTTTTGTGTAAGCGTGATAGGAACCACTAGGTTAGTTGTAATTACGGAGTGTACAGCCCATTTCGAAGCGTCGGTAAATGCGCCTGTTTCTGTAATTCCGGCATTATTAATCAGCATCGTGACAGACTTATCGCGACACAGTGCTATCACTTTTTCCATATCGTCGCTCTGCGTCAGGTCGGCACATACAACGGTGTGTTGACCTGGCAAGACTTCTACAAGCTTCCCTAACTTGCTGGTATTTCGTCCTGTGAGTATAAGTGAGACACCAAGGCTTGCTAGCTGTTTGGCGATGGCCTCTCCTATTCCACCCGATGCGCCGGTTAATAGGCACACCTGCTTTTCATAAGCAATGGCCATTACGCTGCCTCCGTAAGCAAGTCAGTACACGACAACGTTCTAAATATATTTGCGTAAAGTTGGAAAAACATTTTGGCAGAGTGGATGATGAGATCTTGTTCAGCTTTATCATCAATTTTATTCATCAGATCTTTAAAAAACACAATATGCTCTTGATCTAACGAACCGTGAGAACGCAGATAGCTAAATGCCGACTTAGGGAGCCCTAGCACATCTTGAATTGATGCCGCAGCATTATCGGCTAAGGCAATACTTGTGCCTTCCAACACAAACACCATACCAAAAAAACACAGCGGATTTTTACGGCGTATTGCATCGAAGGCATAAGACACCATTAAATCTGTCGCCATAGCAGGTGCACTATGTCTTACGCATTCTTTATCAACACCGCAAGCCGCTAAGTCATTTAAAATCCATTCTTGATGGCCCATTTCTTCTTCGATGTACTCACCCACAGCTTCACGCAGCCACTCTTTTCTCTCTGGTAACGCAGCGCCTGTTGCCATTAACAGAGGAACCGTGTGCTTTACATGATGATAAGCTTGGGACAAAAATGCGGTGTAATCGTCTACTGAAATATTGCCTTCAAAGCAGCGACGGATGATAGGCGATGAGGTTAAATAAGCACGTTCGTTTTGTGTTTCTTTTTCAAGTCTTTCAAATAATTTCATGATATACCCTTATTTACGCAACCTTTTGGCTGTTAAATTGACTAATGATGGAATGAAAATGCTTAAGCGCTTGCTCACGACGGAGCTTGCCATTAGCAGTAAGTAACTGTGTATTCTCAGGTAAAGTGTCGAGCGTATGCCATTTGGCGATACGCGCATATTCAGGTAAGGAATGGTTAACAGATGCAATGACTTGTGCAATCTGCTGTGCATTAAGTGTATGGTCTCGTTTAACTAAAATTGCACTGCAGGCTTTTTCTCCTTCACCAACGATTAATGCATATTGAAAGTAGCCTGTTGAGGTGAGCGCGCTCTCAATCCACTCAGGTGAGATATTTCTCCCCAAACTGGTAATAATGAGGTTTTTCTTGCGCCCTTGAATGTGAAAATAGCCATCCTCTTCAGACACCAAGTCACCGGTTTTCACCTCAAAAGGATAAAATGAGTCTGGCTGATTCAAGTAACCAAGAAAGATGTTTCCCTTAACGATAAGTTCGTTATTTTCAATAGATAGTTTGTTATGCCCAAGTGATTCACCGACACTGCCATCGCAATGTTTACCGGGTAAGTTCAACGTATTTACCGATACACCTTCTGAAAGGCCGTATCCCTCAAAAACAGGAAGTCCCAAAGCGCGTGCACTCTCGAGTAAGGAAGGCGCCACATGCGCCCCTCCTACGGCAATAAAGGTAAGTGAGGTTGGCGGTAACCAGCCTTTCTTACAGGCTGAAACAAGTAATAATAATAATTCCGGCACTAAAATAAGCGTTTCTGGCCGATGTTCATTTATTTGAGAGAGCATGGCGTTTGGATTTGTGAGTGCTGCGCCACTAAACCCAAGCTCTGTGCTAGAGGGCAGAACAACACAACCGCCAACTAATAACGGCGCATATACGCCCGCAATATTTTCTAGCAATGTGGGCAATGGCAATAGACATAAATGTTTAACTCGATTTAATGCCACCGCATTCGACAAGCTTTTCGCTACGTTAAGCTGGGAAGTATTCGATAAACAAACCCCTTTAGGCTGGCCGGTAGACCCTGAGGTGAAGGTTATTTTCCCCGTTCCCCGAGGGATACAAGGATGACCATTAGGCTTCACTTTGTAAGCCTGCAGATTGTCAAAGGGACACTCAATTCGGCTTACGCCTTCGTGGTCAGCGTACTCACTTGTGTTGCCGCTATCAGCTATTAATAACCCTATGCCTGCTTCTTTGAATAAGTGGGTACGCTGCTGCTCAGAAAAATAAACGGGTACAGGAACCAGCACTTTATTCGCTTCTTGCGCCGCCAAGTCACAAATAACCCAGTCTGCGCCATTATCAGCCATAAGTGCCACGTTAGTTTCTGGCTGCTGTAATAACCATTCAGAAACCAGGGTTACTTTTGCAACCAATTCCCGATAACACATGCTGCCACCATTATACGCCAGTGCAGTATCATCATTTTGAAATACATGGGGATCTAAAATCATAAATGTGCCTCAAATACGTTTGTTATTTCAGGCAGAAGTGGCGCCATACAATCGAACATGTTTGCCACTGGTTCACTGCCGGCAACGAGTCTCGATACTTCGCGGGTACGAAGTGCCACCACTTGGGGTTTCGTCTCATAGTAAGTTCCCCACTCTTTACCATTATCTGGTACGCAATGCTTTGATGCGTCACATAAATAGGTTAGGGGTAGGCTAATAGCGGTCATTAAATCTCGTAATGATGACGTTGCGGCAAACACAATCACCGAATAATGTAGCTGTTGCAGGCTAAGCGCTGTAAGGAGTAATAACGGTTGTGTAAAACTACCGTTGCGACTGTACAAATTGCCAATTTCGGCAACTTGATTGCGCGCAACATTTAGATTTACTTGCGCCAGCATGTCTTCTATTGGAACCGGCGTGTAAGACTCTACAAACAAGGGAGACGCTGCGCTTCGCGCGCCTAACGCAGCAAAAGGCTTACTGCCACCTACACCCAGTAATACAGGCATAAAATGTTGAAGCGTAGCGTGGTAAGAACGGGCAAAACCATGAGTAATAAGGCGTTGAAGCTCGCCGCGTTGCAATGATTCTTCAACACCAATAAATAGCTGAGCAAGCGTATTGCGAGGATAAATGTGCTTAACGCAACGAGCACTAAAACGACTTTCGGATGATAATTCTGTACTTAACATAAACAACCACTCTGCTAACTGTTAAGTACGATTATGAGATAGGAATATTAAGCCAAACTTAAGACCTAATACTATTTTCAATTTATTTAAAATATTTTGTCACTGCGCGTATCAGAACTCGTATTCTAACACCATACGTAGGGTATGGTCTTTATTGTCACCATTTAGCCCAGCGATAAAGCCCAGCTCCCACTTTAGTTGCTTTTGTCCATCAAATCGACGAATTCCCATAAATGCAGGGCCTACGCCAAGAAAGTCCTCTGCGGCATAGAGCTCTATTGCAGGCTGAATTTCAGGTATCCAGCGATAGCGATATTTCATTTTAAACTCACCCTCGAATTCGTTTTTAATGGTTTCGCCCCACTCGTAAACTAAGGTTACATTAGTAGTAAGGGAAAAACGTCCGAATTCTTTTTCAGTCAAAATACCGCTTTTTATTTCCCAATCGTTTCTATCATTTTGCTTTTCCAGTTCAAACAACAATCCCCAATCTGCCCAGTATTGTCCTTGATCTGTGAGCATGTACCGTAACTCAAGCTCATAGGAGGCAACCGAAAAGTCATCGTTATCGTCTCTACTTCCCACCACATAAAGCTCTAAAATAGAGCGTTCAGACAGTGCGTGCCCCGCAGATATTCGCTGCATTAATAGGTTGCCTTCGTCGTTTTGGCGAGATGTCAGACGCCACTCAAACTCACGTTCAAAAGGCAGTACGTAGGGATGATAAACTTTATCTACCACAAAATTATCTGCCATTATCGAGCCACACAGACTGAAAGAAAGCATCATTAAAAGCGACAGCGTTCTCCCCAACTTTATGAAATATTTAACGGATTTGTTCATTGCACAACTCATCGCAAATCGAATAGCACTTTCAATAATTTTTTTCATAGTGATGGTGCCTCGTATTTTTCCCTACCTGTGTTTTTACGAAACACAAACGCAGATAAAATAGGCAGAAAAAACGCAACCAAATAAGCGGTCAAATAAGCACCACTGGGTGTCGCCTCATAGCCAAACAAAACATTGAGCAAATGACCGTACTCGCTTCCATCTGTCACCCATGTTGAGGAATTCCAAAGTCTTGCAGACACATCGAGATAGTCGATTTGTTCTAATAGAGTGACAATGCCGGCAAACTGCCCGGCACAAAACACGCACAGAATAATCAGCTTAGGTAGTGAGTATCTAATTGAACTAACCATCGCGTGAAGCAGTAAGCTCAAACTCAAACTAATACCTAGCCCAATGATGCTGCCCATTATCAGGCTCATATCTGTTTGCTCATTCGACCAATAAGCAACCGAATAAATGAGAAAGTGAATGGCATTGGCTGAGGTAATGGCCACCACGAGAAATACTGCCCACAAATTTGCTCTTCGATGTTGGGCCACTACATCTCTGGCAAAAAAGCACACCATCATCAATTCAAAAAGCAGTAGAGCGACTTTAATAAGTTCAAGCCCAGCACCGTCTGCTATTGTTGCCAGCGAAGAAAGATTGACATACCAACCGCAGGCAAACAAAAGTCCAACAAAGATCCCTCCACCTAGATGAAGCAGTCGTATCCCGGACTGACCTAACAGCAAACTCACTAGCAAAAATATGGGTAAGGTGTCGCGAATAAACAAAATAACAGAGTTAATCATGGGCCTTCCCCTCGCTAGTACCGTCAATAGCGCTGTCAGCACCGTTGGTGACTATCACTTTG
Organism: Alteromonas ulvae; assembly: GCF_048987005.1. Classification (GTDB taxonomy): domain Bacteria; phylum Pseudomonadota; class Gammaproteobacteria; order Enterobacterales; family Alteromonadaceae; genus Alteromonas. The sequence goes on from NZ_CP185261.1 coordinate 2,749,104, forward strand.
CCTACTGCAGAGTTAGGATGGTACTCACCAAAAAAACCATACTCACCAGCGGGTAATGGGCCAATAAAGATAACCCCTCGACTTTGACCAAAAATCACTTTCTCTCGATTCAAATCAAAGCTGTCAATTTCTTCTGGTGTACTATCATGATTAATAAACACTAAGCGTACTTTTTGCCCTTCAGGCACAGTAACGATTTGAGGAATAAAAAGATGATTTCGAATCTCAATAACCGCTTCAGGCAGCGCGGCCTTTGCATTGCAGCACACCAGTACATTCAGTAGAAACCAAGAAAGTAGCACCAAACACCTTGAAAAAGACGTCATTCAACATCACTCAGATTCGGTAGCGTTACTTTAACCCGTAAGCCCCCTATTGGCGCGGTGTCTAATTCTATCCTGCCCTTGTGCATGGTCACAATCTGCCCCACGATAGCAAGCCCCAGTCCACTACCTGTAGATTTGTACTTGTCTTGATGTTGGTCACGATAAAAACGCTTCAAGACATTTTCTCGCTCTGATGCGTCAATACCCGGCCCTGAATCATCTACACATATCACAGTGTTTTTTTCATTTTGTGAAACCGATACCTTGATGACCGCCTCGCTAGGTGAGTATGCGCAGGCATTCGCAATGAGGTTCTGTAATAGCGTGTACAGCGTAAATTCCGTACTCATTAAAATAGCAGCTTCACCCTCAAGGCCTATTTCTTGTTGTTTATCATCAATTTTGCTGTACAGGTCGGTAATAACTCTCTGAGCTATGGCAACAACATCTACTCTGCCGAGCTGCATCTTAAATAACTCAGGACTGGTGCGACTGAGCAGCAATATCTGGTTAACAACGTGAATCATTCTGTCCGTATCTTTTTGAATATTTTGTAAGGCGTCTTTTTTCTCTGTCATCGACTCAGCAAGGTTGTGAAGGTTTATCTTCATCACACTTAATGGCGTTCTTAATTCATGTGCTGCATTGGATGCAAACTGTTGTTCTCGCTCAAACGCACTGTTAAGCCTTGCAAACATGGTGTTCAGCGTATTCATTACCGGCATCATCTCTGTGGGAATTGACGAGAGCGTCACCGGAGACAAATCCTTCCCTTTTCTAACTGACAGTTTATTTGATAATACTTTTAACGGCGATAGACCCCGAGTAACAACCAATAGTATAACAATAGCGAGTAGTGGCACTGCGTAAAGAAATGGCGTGATTGCTGATATCGTTAACGACTCCGTTAACAACACGCGATGGTGCAGAGGCTGAGCAACTATGATAGTAAGCTCGCCATCAATAGGTTGCTTAAAAACTCGCCATCGTTGCCCGCTAAAATTCTGGTCTGAGAATCCATCATTAAAACGGGCAATGGGTAAACGCTCCGAAAGGCCGCTGTGTGAAACAAGCTTTTCTCCTCGCCATATTTGAAAAGCAAGTTCATTCGCTTTTAATTCGCTTGTTGATTTTCCTTCACTTAACGCTAACGCGTGCAATACACTTTTTAATTCATTATCCATCAAGGATGCAGACACAGACATGGCCGAGCGGTATCCATGTATAGCCGCATTAAAGATGATGAGTATCAATGAACTCACCAGTATAAGAGTGAGGAATCGCCTAATCGATCTCAATTATTTGTTCTCTACCTGCGGTATTGAATAGCCAACGCCGCGAATGGTTTTAATAAACTTATCAGGTAATTTTTTACGCAGATGATGAATGTGAACCTCAATGGTGTTACTTGCCACTTCTTCACCCCATTCATACAAACGCGACTCGAGTTTTTGCTTAGACTGAATACGCCCTGCGTTTTCCATCAGCGCTTTCAACAACATTAACTCGCGCCGTGGAAGGGCAACCAAGGCGTCGCCAACAGAAAGTTCTAATGTTTGCGTGTTGAGAGACACTCGCCCTACAGAGACAAGCGACGTGGCGGCTGTCCCCTGCCTGCGCTCAATAACTCTCAAACGAGCAAGCAGTTCGTCCATTTCAAAGGGCTTTGGCAGATAATCGTCGGCCCCCGCGTCTAGACCTAATATTTTATCAGTGATTTTATCTCTGGCAGTTAGAATGATGACAGGCATAGACTTATTTCTTTGGCGAATAGACTTTAGCACGTCTAGCCCGTCCATATCGGGTAGGCCTAAATCTAGGACAATTAAGTCGGTTTGATCATCAAGCACTGCGTTAAGGGCATCTTTGCCACGAAAAACGCAATCAACAGCATGATTAGCTGCACGAAGAGAGTGTGATAGGGCGTCAGACAAAGGCTTATCATCTTCAACAAGGAGAATTCGCATAGTGCTCTGTTTACTGCTTTTTTTTAAAGTATAACACCCAAAACTTAAGGCTGTCTTAAGGAACGCTAGGCGATACTCACCGAAAACGAACAAAAAAACCTGCTAAATAGCAGGCTTTCATACTTAAATTCGTGTACCCCTTATCATGCGTTGAGCACACTACAAACTGACTAATGGGTAATCACACTAATTTCTACGCCAAGTTGTTTCACCCGCACCATCTTCTAGCACTACGCCCATTGCCGTTAACGCATCGCGCGCTGCATCGGCAGCAGCCCAGTCTTTTGAGGCTCTGGCGTCGTTGCGTTGTTTAATCAGTGCTTCAATTTCAGCCGCTTCATCATCGTTATCGTTACCGCCTTTTAAATACGTATCTGGGTCACTTTGCAGCATACCCAAAATAGCGCCAAGACGCTTTAACACAAACGCTAACTTGCTCGCTTCGGCAGAGTCATCTTTTTTGCGGTTAATTTCCCGAGCCACATCAAAGAGCACTGAAAACGCTTCTGGCACATTAAGGTCGTCACTCATAGCTGCTTCAAAGCGCGCTAAATAGCCACCGTGAGTTAGCTCGGCGGCTTCATCAATCTCAATACCACGTAGCGCTGTATATAAGCGCTCTAGCGCTGCTTTGGCTTGGGTAATGTTATCTTGCGAATAGCTCAGCTGGCTGCGGTAATGAGCAGACATTAAAAAGAAACGTAAGGTTTCTGAGTCATGCTCTTTTAACACATCGCGAAGAGTAAAAAAGTTGCCGAGAGACTTTGACATTTTCTCGTCATCAACCTGCACCATTCCTGTATGCATCCACACATTTACATACTCGCTATCATGAGCGCAGCAAGATTGAGCAATTTCGTTCTCATGGTGAGGAAAGGTTAAATCTGAACCACCTCCATGAATATCAAAATGTGCACCTAAATGCTTATAGTTCATTGCCGAGCATTCTATATGCCAACCAGGTCGACCTTCGCCCCACGGTGATGGCCACGCTGGCTCGCCGGGCTTGGTGGTTTTCCATAATACGAAATCGAGTGGATCGTCTTTGCCTTGGGCAACTTCTACTCGCGCACCGGCTTTTAGCTGGTCTAAATCTTGTTTACTTAGCTTGCCGTAATCTTCATATTTACTCACATCAAATAGCACGTCGCCGCTTTGTGCTTGATAGGCGTAGCCTTTTTCAACTAAGCGTTCAATGATGTCGATAATTTCGGGCATATGACCACTCACCGTAGGCTCAACATCAGGCTCAAGCAGGTTAATGGCCGCAAAGTCTTCGTGCATCATGCTGATAGTGCGCTTGGTTAGCGCTTCAAAGCTCTCATTATTTTCGTTTGCGCGATGAATAATTTTATCGTCAATATCGGTGATGTTACGCACGTATTTTACATCGAGGCCAAGGTGGCGAAGATAGCGCACTAATACGTCAAAACTCAAATAGGTACGGGCATGCCCCATGTGACTGAGGTCGTATACAGTAATACCACATACATACAGACCCACTTTCCCTTCTTCAAGCGGCACAAATTTCGCCTTCTCACGGGTTCGGGTATTGTAAAGATGTAGCATAAAGAGTCTTCCTGTATATCAATTTTGGGCGCAAAGTTTAGCACTGTATAAAAATAATGGTAAGGCTTTTACCCCCTATTTCGCTGGCATAAAAAGCCAAACCTCACCTAATTGAGTAGAAACCATTTATAACCGCTTAATTATGCGTCGCTATTTCCCCAAACAACGCTTTTGCGCTACCATTAGCGCACTTTTTTTACAGTCAATATATAGGACATCTTCAATGGTTACGTTAAAAACAAATTTTGGTGATATCACGCTAGAGCTTTTCGAAGACAAGGCGCCTAATACCGTTGCAAACTTTCTTTCTTACGTTCAAGACGGTTTTTTTGATAACACTATTTTTCACCGTGTAATCAATAACTTTATGGTACAAGGTGGCGGTTTTACAGAAGACATGGAGCAAAAAGATACTAAGGCTCCTATTGAAAACGAAGCTAACAATGGTGTGGCAAACGAAGTCGGTACCATTGCTATGGCGCGTACGCAAGACCCACACTCTGCTACATCACAGTTTTTCATTAACGTTAACAATAACGACTTCCTAAACCACACTAGCGAGAGTGCTAACGGTTGGGGATATTGTGCGTTCGGTAAAGTAACTGAAGGCATGGATGTGGTAGAAAAGATCAAAGCGGTGAAAACAGGCAACAACGGCTATCACCAAGATGTGCCCGTAGAGCCGGTAATTATTGAAAAAGCGATTGTGGTATAAGCTCGTCAATTAGCGGTTTGTTGAGCGCTTAGATTAGCGCTCAGACAAAACTGCTATATCAAGAACGCTGCTTTATTAATTTCTTCACTTTATGAGCAGTTCCGCTTTACAAATAATGCTAATGCCGCATCTTTTAGGTGCGGCCTGTTTAATCTGAAAAAGACACACTATGCCATTCACTTACTTTATTGCCGACCTTCACCTTAGCGCCGATAGACCTGATATTACCGACTGCTTGCTGCGCTTTTTAGAAGAAGAAGCTATACATGCAGATGCGCTTTATGTGTTGGGCGATCTCTTTGAAGTATGGATTGGCGATGATGACGTAAACCCATTTAATACGGAAGTAGCAAAAGCGTTCAAGCAAGTAAGTCAGCATTGCCCTATTTACTTTATTCACGGCAATCGGGATTTTGCGATTAGGCACAACTGGCTAAACAAAGCGGGCATGAACCTATTGAAAGAACAGGAAGTTGTCGACCTGTACGGCACACCAACATTGCTTACCCATGGCGATGAACTTTGCACAAAAGATGTGGCGTACCAAAAGTTTCGCAAAAAATCTCGCGGTTGGTGGTGGCCAAGACTCATGCTTGCCCTTCCCTTGTGGTATAGACGCAGAGTCGCTCGCAATGGACGAGCCCGAAGCAAAGCAAATCAACAAAATCTTAAGCCAGAAATTATGGATGTAACCCCCTCTGAAGTGGTTGTTGCACTCGAAAAATGGGGGGTGCAGCGTATGATCCACGGGCACACGCACCGTCCTAAGATCCATTCACTCCATGCTAACGGCAAACCCGCAACGCGAATAGTGCTTGGTGATTGGTATGATCAAGGCAGCGTTTTGAAGGTTACCCCCAGCGAAGTTATGTTACAACATCACAATTTTATGTAAGTTTATCTGACACTTACAAACTGGTCAGTCCACGTTCTGAAGTAAATTTTTGTTAATCATTTTTTTTTGCTCATTCTCGCAAACGATTAATAAATAAATGGAATTTTTCAATTTCCTTTCTTAATGCTCACTTTCTATTAAAGTAATGTGACAGTTGTGACAGTTTAGCAATATATCTGTCAAATAAATGTCACTAATCCTGCCTAATCTCCAGCCTGCGTTTAAGCAAAGGCACAATGGAAAATAGCTATTTGCTTTACAACACGCCTACCCACAACCGATTTTAATAACACGTTTTAGGAAAAAATCATGAATCGTAACTGGAAAGTAGCATGCACAGCAGTAGCAATGGCGGTATCCGCTGGGCTACAGGCTGCAGTATTGCCAGAGCATCAAACCAATAGCGCTTGGTACACTGATGCGCAATCAAAATTGACTGAGAAACTAGCAACGAATAATAAATTTAAAGCCAAAAACGTTATTCTTTTTGTAGGTGACGGTATGGGTATTTCTACCCTTACCTCTGCTCGTATTCACAAAGGGCAATTAGCTGGCAACCCTGGTGAAGAAGGCTACTTAAGCTTTGAATCTTTTCCCCATACTGCGCTTGTGAAGACATACAACGTAGATGCACAGACTCCAGATTCTGCTGGCACCATGACAGCGATGATGTCAGGCCTTAAAACAGACGTAGGCGTGATTGGTGTTGACGAAGACATTGAACGGGGTGACTGCTCTACCGTAGCAGGTAACGAAGTCATTACCGCACTAGAGCTTGCTGAAATTAAAGGCCTATCTACGGGTATTATTTCTACTGCACGTATTACTCACGCTACGCCAGCAGCTACCTATGCCAAATCAGCCGATCGTAACTGGGAAGACAATTCAGATATGCCCGAGGCGGCTGTAACAGCCGGTTGTGTGGATATTGCTGACCAGCTTGTAAATTTCGAATCTTATGTAGAGGGCCGTTACACAGGCGTAGACATTGACGGTATTGAGGTAGCAATGGGCGGCGGACGCCGACATTTCTTGCCCCGTGATGAGGCCTTTAACAGTCCTGATGCACAAAGCGATGTCGAAGGCGACCGAACGGACGAACGCGACCTCACTGCCGAATGGAAAGAAAAGTACGAAAACGGTGTCTATGTATTCGACCAAGCTGGCTTTGACGCTATCGATACTGAATCAACAGAACGCGTATTTGGGTTATTTAACGAATCGCACATGCAGTATGAAGCAGATCGCGATAACGACATTGCAGGCGAACCTTCAATATCAGAAATGACAGAAGCCGCTATTAATATTCTTGATAACAACGACAATGGCTTTTTCTTGATGGTTGAATCTGGTCGAATTGACCACGCTCACCATGCTGGCAACGCCGCAGGCGCGCTGACCGATACCCTTGCTTTTGAGCAAGCAGTAATGACAGCCGTTGAAAATACCAACCCAGAAGAAACGCTTATTCTTGTTACTGCCGACCACGGCCACGTGTTTACTATTGCAGGCTACCCTAAACGCGGTAACCCTATCTTAGGCAAAGTTGTGAATGTGGGCTCAGAAGAGCCTGCGACAGCATCAGACGGCACACCTTACACTACGTTAGGCTACACCAATGGTCTTGGTTTCCGCGACTTGGGCGATGAAACAAATTCAGACGCCACCTACGCGTTAGATATCGCCGCTGGCCGTGTAGATTTAACTAATATCGACACAACAACTCCAGGGTTTCACCAAGAAGCACTCATTCCATTGGGCTCTGAAACGCATTCAGGTGAAGACATTTCATTACATGCAACAGGTCCTGGAAGCCAACTTGCGCAAGGTGTGGTAGAACAAAATGTTGTTTTCCACTTAATTAATCAAGCCCTTGGCCTTGTTAACGAATAAGTGGAGATAAAAAGATGAATGTATTTAAATTAAGCTTAATTGCAGTAGCTATCGCAGGTTTATCTGCGTGTTCTCTAGAAGGCGACGATGGCCAAGATGGTGTTGATGGCGCCGCGGGTGCTGACGGAAGTAATGGCGTTAACAGCCTTACTGTACAAACCGAATTAGCTGTGGGCAATACTAACTGCCCTAATAGCGGTGTTCGCATCGACTCTGGTTTAGACAGTGACAGCGATGGCACATTAGCAGACGCTGAAATCACATCGACAAGCTTTGTTTGTGTGCCAGGGGTCGACTCTGTAGGTAGCAGCGAAATTCTTACTAGCTTAAATAACGACTGGTTTGTTGATGGGCAGGCAGAAGTTGAGAACAACAAACGCGTATGGATGAATGCCACCTCTGGTAGTGCTGCTTCATCTTCTAACGTCAGTGTTGCAACCGCTAACTCCCAAGCAGAGCTTAACGCCATGGTTGAGCGCCTTCGCGGCACAGCGAAAAACGTGATTCTTTTCGTTGGCGACGGCATGGGTATTTCAACCGTTACCGCAGCACGTATTCTCGACGGCCAAATGAAAGGTTTGAGTGGTGAAGAGAATCAATTGAGCTTCGATGCGTTCCCGTTCTCTGGTTTATCAAAAACCTATAACGTTGATGCGCAAACACCCGATTCTGCGGGCACAATGACTGCAATGATGAGTGGGATCAAAACCGACGTGGGCGTTGTTGGCGTTGATGAAGATATCGAGCGCGGTGATTGCAGTACTGTGGCGGGTAATGAACTTGTAACAGCGCTAGAACTTGCTGAAATAGCAGGGAAATCTACGGGCATCATTTCTACAGCTCGTATTACTCATGCCACACCTGCTGCTACCTATGCTAAATCGGCCGATCGCAACTGGGAAGACATTTCAGACATGCCTGAAGCAGCAGTAACGGCAGGCTGTACCGATATTGCCGATCAGTTGGTAAAATTTGAGGCCAACCTTGAAGCTAAATTTGACGGTTTAGACGTTGACGGTATTGAAGTAGTTATGGGCGGTGGTCGTCGTCACTTCTTGCCGCGAGACGCTGCGTTTAATAGCCCTGATGCTGCAAGCAGCATCGAGGGCGATCGTACAGATGGTCGCGACTTAACGGCAGAATGGCAGGAACTTTACACCAGTGGCGTCTACGTTTTTGACCAAACAGGTTTTAATGGTTTAGACACAGAAACTACCGAGCGTGTATTCGCACTATTTAACGAATCGCATATGCAATATGAAGCTGACCGCGGTAATGATATTGCGGGTGAGCCATCGGTTGCTGAAATGACCAGCGCGGCCATTAAAGTACTCGATAACAACGATAAAGGTTTCTTCTTGATGGTTGAATCGGGTCGTATTGACCACGCTCACCACGCGGGAAACGCCTACGGTGCGTTGCACGATACTATTGCATTTGCTGAAGCAGTCGCTGTGGCAGACGAGCTCACTAATGATGAAGATACACTAATCATTGTTACCGCTGACCACGGCCACGTATTCACCATTGCGGGATACCCGAAACGCGGTAACCCTATTCTTGGAAAAGTAGTCAATGTAGGCTCTGATGAGGCAGCAACTGCCGCAGACGGTACGCCTTACACCACGCTTGGATATACCAATGGTCTTGGCTTCAGAAACTTAGGTGATGTGACTAACTCAGATGCATCGTACCTTGCTGGTCCAGACACCGGTCGTAAAGATATCACCGACATAGACACCACAACACCTGGTTATCACCAAGAAGCGTTAGTGCCACTCGGCTCAGAAACACACTCGGGTGAAGACGTTGGTATTTATGCTAAAGGCCCAGGTGCATTCTTGGTGAATGGGACTAATGAGCAAAGTATTATCTTCCATGTCATGGACTTTGCAGGTGACTATGTGTCGCAAGCAGAAAGTGCAATGGAATAAGTATTGCCGAAGTAATTTTTAGGCAATATTTAAGTAATGTTTAATCAATAGAAAATAAATTGAAAACATGGCCTTAGCTTACCAGCTAAGGCCATTTGTATTTCCATTTACATGTACGAGATGAGCCACTTGCTCCTCTCGTTATCTGAGCGAAATTGGAGCGAAAATGAAAAAGTTACTCATTCTTCTCACTGCTTTTAGCCTTACCGCTACTGTACACGCGGTAAATGTCGATGACACTGGTGCAATGTGCGAAGAAAACGGTAAACAGGTTAAAGCGGACTATACAATTAAAAGTACTCAACATATCGACTTGGGTGGCGATGTGCATAACCGCGTACGCGAAAGCAATAGTATACGAGAGAGCAATCTGTCGCTGTGGCGAATGGACAATAAGGTGGCACACCAATATCCATCTACCCAAATTACTGAAGTTTACACTCTGGTTCGCAATAAACTGATCAAGCCCGTTCGCTACTTTGACGGCCACCAGCGCGCTATCGAATATCAGCCGGGTGAAACGATTCATGGCAAAAAAGAGACTGACTTCTCTTATCGTTACCAGCTTATTAGCAACACGTTTATCGATACTATGACGCTAGTAAGCTCTGAAGGTAAACACTGCAATCAAAAAGACACTTATAAGCTTAAAACGGCGACAGGCTCTTTTTCATTAGTTTGGCTACCACAACAACGATTGATAGAACGTTTTGATATTGAGCAAGGCAATATGCATCGAACTTGGACCCTAACCAACGCAGATTATGAAGCAGACGTAAGCACCTTTTTCGCAGAACGCGTTGATTACCAGTCAACTGATTACGCTGATATTGGAGATGATCATACCGATCCATTTCTCACCAAAATGGTAACCCAAGGCTTCATTGAAGCTGGTGCAAGCGGCTTCTACGATCAGCACGGCCGTGCACTTGAAGGAGAGCACCACCATTAAGGCAATACCTTTTAAAAGAATAATTTAACAAGCAAGCATGTGTGCCACTGCTTGCTTACCCCTGTGCTGCCACTTTTTCTATATACATTCGTCGCGAACAGCTTAAATTTGAATTACTTCTCTTAGCACGACATAATCGACAAAAGCGACTATTGTTAAAACTGTATGAGTGACACCATTAGACACGACTTACCCCCAGAGCCAGATAAGCCACTTAAAGATGACTGCTGTGGCGGAGGTTCTTGCTGCCCCTGTGTTTGGGATGCCTATTTTGAGAAACTGGACGAGTGGAAAGACAAAGTAAAGAGAATTGAACAAATGCAAGAAACCACAAAGTCGCAATAAAAAGGCGCGATATCTAATTCCTAGCTATATACTTACTAACCAATTAAAACAACTTTAGTGATGACGCTATAGCGTGGTTTATCAAGGCTAATGACAAATCTAATAAAATATCTTCTTTGTTGCCTTTTGTTGATAGAGGGTTTAAGCGCTTCCGTATTAGCGAGTGAAGAGCACATCTATCGCGTAGGTATTGAGGACATAGAATATTACCCTATGTTCACAACAAAGGAAGAACGCAATAAAACGGGTTTTTTAATCGGTGTGATGGAGCTATTTGCAAAGCAGCGTGGCGTAAAGTTTGAATACATTCACCTCCCCATCACTCGATTTGAAGAGTGGTATAGGCAAGAGAGCATCGACTTTCGACTCCCTGACAATCCTATCTGGAATACAAATAACGATAAACTTGTGTTCAGTGCCGATATTCTTCAACTGCCTTCACACACAGTCGTGTTAAAGAAAAATCAATCCACTCCGGTGTCAAATTTGAAATTTCTTGGATCACTACACGGTTTCATGCCCGCCTTTCACTGGGAAGAACGAATCAAATCGGGTAAAACACAATTTACGTTCAAAAGCTCAATACGTGTTTTGATCCAAATGCTTGTAAAAGGTATGGTTGACGGGCTAGATGTTAACATTAGCGTTGTACATCATTATGCAAAGGAACTGGGCTACAATACAGATGATTTTGTTGAATCGACTGAGGCGCCAATTTTCCAATATACCTATGCCCTCTCGACCATGTCTCACCCCGAAATTATCAAGGATTTTGATGCCTTTCTTGTCGCTTCTCAAAATGAAATAAACCTGCTGAAACAAAGAAAAAATATTGTTGAAGTGAAGCAGAGTGACAGCAGTGGAAACGATAACTGACACGATTTAACGTATTTGGTAACAACAAATTGCTCAATCATTGGAGCATAATGCTTTGCGATCATCGTATCGTGCCTGCATATACAGTGACGGATTCATCATATGCCTATTCTTTTCTACCGAGCCTCGCATTGTACAAATAAACATCTCATTTACAAATTGAGCCACGATTGTTATATTAACTTAATCGATTAAGTTAATTGCAAAGTTCGAATGTTGTAGGATGAGAGCGTCCACTTTTGCATAAACGATGATTAAGCCGAACCTCTATCTTATTAAAAGTGACTTTAATATAACGGTTGTCGCCTCTTGGTATCCAACTAATACCGAAGCGCATTTTTTCGCTTATCGTCACAACCGTATTCTCGGAGAATTTCAATGTCTATAAGCAACGGCGTTCAGTTAATTACTTATGCAGATAGATTGGGCGATGGCAGTATCGAAAGCCTTAATAGCCTTTTAAATGGTGCACTGGCAAATCTATTCAAAGGTGTGCACTTATTACCATTTTATTATCCTTACGATGGTGAAGATGCGGGATTCGATCCTATAGACCACACCAGTGTCGATAAGCGCTTAGGCGACTGGGGCCATGTGAAGAAAATGGGTGAATCTGTAGATATTATGGCAGACCTTATTGTTAATCATATGTCAGCACAAAGTCAGCAGTTTCGTGATGTACTACAGCACGGTAGAGACTCAAAATATTGGCCGCTGTTTTTGACCAAACAAGATGTTTTCACCAGCAAAGACGACGCCGAAACTGATGCACAAATTGCACAGGTGTTTAGGCCTCGCCCAACGCCGTTTTTTAGTAATTATGATATTGCTGGCAATGAAACGGTGCCTTTTTGGACTACATTCACCTCAAATCAAATTGATATAGACGTTGAGTCTGATCTTGGCAAAGACTACTTATCGTCCATTCTTACTTCGTTTACAGAGAGTAATGTGGACCTCATCCGCCTCGATGCTGCCGGTTATGCCATTAAACGAGCAGGCACTAATTGCTTTATGCTTGAAGAGACTTTTGCGTTTATTGAAGAATTAAGCACGCGCGCGCGCTCTATGAACATGCAATGTCTTGTCGAAATTCACAGCCACTATCAAACACAAATTGAAATTGCAGAGCGCTGCGACAGCGTGTATGACTTCGCATTGCCACCGTTGGTGTTGCATACCCTGTTTACCCAAGATGCCAGTGCCCTAGCCCACTGGTTATCTATTTCTCCACGTAACTGTTTTACCGTGTTAGATACCCACGATGGTATTGGCATTGTTGATGTTGGTGCAAATGGTGATAAGCCTGGACTCCTTGAGAACGAGGCGATAAACGCGCTTGTTGAACACATACATGCAAACTCAAACGGCGAGTCGAGAAAAGCCACAGGTGCTGCAGCGAATAATGTGGATTTGTATCAAGTCAACTGTACCTATTACGATGCACTGGGTAAAAACGATTTTAGCTATCTTTTAGCCCGAGCCATCCAATTCTTTAGCCCAGGTACTCCACAAGTGTATTATGGCGGTTTACTCGCCGCCGATAACGACATGGAGCTTCTGGCTAAAACTAATGTAGGTCGGGATATTAACCGCCCGTACCTGTCTACTAAAATGGTAGAGAAAGCGGTTGAAAAGCCGGTTGTTAAGGGGATGTTTGAGCTCATTAGATTAAGAAATCACAGCAACGCTTTCAATGGTGATTTTTCTGTGTCGTATCAAGATAAGCAGCTTGCTTTGAACTGGGACAATCAAGGCGATAGTGCGCGTCTTGAAATCGACTTTAATACACTGGATGCCACTATCTATTTAAAAGACGCAGAAAAGGCGTCTACGCTAAAAATTGGTGAGCTGCTAAGTTAATTACGGCATAGACACGACGGCTCCCGTAAATATAAAAGGCTCGAAACTTCTGTTTCGGGCCTTGCTTTAATTTGAGGGCCTAATTGTTGCATCGCACTAAGGCCTCTTACTGTGTCATTTATACCACTAAATTAATTACTTGCGAAACACTGGCGCTTAGCGATACTCGTCGTTGTACTGCTTTCCCCAATCACATAACTGACGCAACGTGGGCTCTAATGTTCGCCCGAGCTCCGTTAACGAATACTCTACGCGCGGTGGCACTTCGGCATACACCTTACGATTTACAAGTTTATCTCGCTCTAGTTCTCGCAACTGCTGGGTGAGCATTTTTTGTGTTACCCCTTGCAATCGGCGTCTTAACTGGCTGAATCGAAGTGTTTTGTGGCATAGGTGCCATAAAATTACACCTTTCCACTTACCACCGATAATCTCGAGCGAGACAGCAACACCGCAGATGTATTGAGGCGTTTCTTGATTGTTTTCACACTCGCTTTCTTTTTCAATTTTGTGCTCGCTCAAACCAGCACCATCTGTTTTTAATACTTGTGCCACGCTGCACTCCCCAACACATATCATTAGTATCATTTTGGGTACTACCCTACTAAAAAGTGCATACTTGCACAAAATAAATTTACCGTCAGAATGGCCTACAAGTAAGTAACAGTTGAGGAAAGCAACAATGACAACATTTCAAGCATTGCTAGTAGAGAAATCTGAAGATAAAACCTTTTCACGATCTGTGGTTGAACGACATGTAGATGAACTTCCAGAAGGAGCGCTTTTTGTAAGAGTGAAGTACTCCTCGCTGAACTATAAAGATGCACTTTCTGCTTCAGGCAACCCTGGCGTAAGCCGACACTTTCCCCACACTCCGGGCATTGATGCAGCAGGCACTGTTGTGTCTTGCGATGATAACGCGTTTAACGAGGGCGATGAAGTTATCATTACGGGCTACGATCTGGGTATGAATACCTCTGGAGGGTTTGCAGAATACATCCGAATTCCCTCGTCGTGGGCGGTTGCCAAACCAGACGGCCTGTCGTTAAAAGAGGCAATGGTGTTAGGCACTGCAGGCTTTACCGCTGGATTGTCTGTGCAAGGGCTAGTTGACAACAACGTAACGCCAGAAGATGGCGAAATACTTGTTACTGGTGCAACAGGAGGCGTTGGAAGCGTCGCCGTAGCGTTGCTTGCACAAGCAGGGTTTAGCGTTGTAGGCTGCACGGGTAAAGACTCACAGGCCGAGTTCCTTATGTCTTTAGGCGCTGCCCGTGTGATAAATCGCGATAGCTTATTAGAGAATAAAGAGCGCCCAATGCTAAAAGAGCAATACGCTGGCGTGGTGGACACAGTAGGCGGCGAATTCCTTGCTCAGGCAATCAAGTCAACAAAATACGGTGGTGTCGTTACCTGTTGCGGGCTTACCGCTTCAGCTCAACTTGATGTAAGTGTATTTCCCTTCATATTACGCCAAGTGTCATTACTTGGAATAGACTCAGTTCAATGCCCTATGCCACCTCGAGTAAGACTATGGGCTAAGCTGGCTGGTGAATGGAAACTCAATCAACTTGAAGCCTTGACCACTGAGGTGGGTTTAGCGCAGCTAGACGAAAAAATTGACGCTATATTAAAAGGTCAGCTGTCTGGTCGAACTATAGTAAACTTAGACCTTTAACCGATTTCTGTCCCTTTGAGGTATTGAGCTTGTTAAAAGTGCAAAAGATAGTTCGGTCTGATGCACTTTTTCATATCCTCTTAGGCGCTTTATGTAGGCAATTTACAACCCCACGGTCGAAACCGCTACTTTAAAATTGTATGACCCACTATCGACTGTATTGCTTTAACATGCCAAACAGTTGATTCATGTCTATTGGTTTGCCCAAATGGCTGTCAAACCCTTCCTCTAAATAGTGAGCTACGTCTTCAGGCATCACATTAGCGGTTAGTGCAATCACGGGAATATGCTTCCTCATGGCGCTTATTTGTTTATGGGCTTCCACGCCATCCATTTCTGGCATATGAATATCCATTAATATGAGATCGAAATCTTCTCTCTCAACGGCTTCTACAGCTTGCTTGCCGTTATTTACCATGGTTATGTTTGCCATCGTACTTTCAAGCATGGTTTGAATCACAACTTGGTTAATCGCATTGTCTTCTGCAATCAGAATCTTTTTATTAGACATCATTGGCGCTGACAATGCTTTATTTGCTCTACTTTGCGTGTCGATTTGAGCAGGCTCAAGCGGCAGTAATACGGTAACCGTGGTTCCAGTGCCTTCAATGCTATTGAGCTTGATGTCTCCATTCATTAACTCTACCAAGCTCAAGGTTATAGCCATACCTAACCCTGTGCCGCCATAGCGTCGCGTGGTACTTGCATCAGCCTGTAAAAATCGCTCGAATATTCGCTCTTGCGCCTCACTACTCATCCCGATACCAGAATCGATAACTTTAATGGCTATCACTTCTTTACCTTTGTGTTTTCGGCATGCAACCTTAACCCTTACCGTTCCCTTATCGGTAAACTTCACTGCGTTAGACACAAGGTTAAGTAATATTTGTTTTACTCTAACAATGTCTCCTATCCAGCCGTCGTTAAAATTCGGTGCTATATCCATAGAAAACGCAACACCCTTACTACTTAGCATTTCATCCATGTCATATTTAACCGCATTCAACACCTCTACTAACGAAAATGGCGCAAGTTCTATACTGAGTTTATTCGACTCTATTTTTGAATAGTCGAGGATATCATTGATAATAGTGAGCAGGCTTTGTGCTGAGAATGCAGAGTTATCGAGAATAGTACGAAGATTTCCCTGTATATCGGAATTTCTCAACAGTTGAAGACCGCCAAGAATGGCATTCATGGGCGTGCGTATTTCATGGCTCATATTGGCAAGAAAATCACTTTTCGCTTTTGCTGCTGCCTCTGCACGCTGCTTTTCTTGTTCAAGTACTTTCATGGTCTCAACTTTATCGGTGATGTCATAATTCACACCAATGGCTTTCAATGGAATGCCCTCTTCGTTGCGAAGAACGGTTCCATTGGCTTTGAGGTGCTTAATGTCACCGTTTGGCATAACTACTCGAAATTGAGTATCATAATTGACATCATTTTCTATTGCGTACTCGAGCAATGCTGTAGCGCTTTCAATGTCATCAGGGTGTATGGTTTTCTCCCATGCCTCGAAGGCTCCGGAAAACTGCTCTTCTGAAACACCGTAAAGCAAATACATCCACTTATCCCAATGAAGCTCTCCAGTAGTTAGGTCGAACTCCCACACGCCCATACCAAGGGCGTCATTAGCTACCTGTAACCGTATCGATTCCGCTACCGCTCGTTCACGGACTTTTTGTTTTTGCGCTTCAACCTGCTTTTGCGGCGTAATATCTTGAAACACGCCAAATAATCCAGTACACGCTCCGTGCTCAAACTGAGGTCGACCTTGTGCTCGTACCCAAATATTACGCCCGCTAGCGGTAACAAGTTCCAACTCAAGATCCCAAGGCTCTCCCTGCTCTACCCCTCGTTCTACTGCCTCGGCGATAAGCTTTTGACTCTCGCCAGGTTTATAAAAATTGATGCCGTCTTCCAGACTCGGGCTATAATCAAGCGGCACCTCGTGAATGCGTTTTGTTTGGTCGCTCCACACTACTTTTTTTGAGGTAAGATCGACTTCCCAAGTGCCTATGTTCGCGGTCTTTTCAAGTTCATCTAACAAAAATGCTTGTTTTTTAAACGCGATCTTTTGCTGCCGCTCCTGTTCAAAGAACGCATGCTCTTGCTCTTTTACTTGAGTTAAATCTGTGTGTGCTCCTAGCATCCTGATTGGTTTGCCTTGTTGATTTCTTATTGCCAGGCCGCGGCGACGCACCCACACGGTTTTACCTGTTTTATGACGATACCTTACAACTTGGTCGTATGGGTGATCAGGATCAGCGCAATGTTTTGCTAAATTTTCACTGGCAAGCTTGAAATCGTCTTCGTTAACGAGGTTTTGCCACTCGCTAGCTAAATGGCGTTTTGATGATGGATCAAAACCCAAAATCTGCCAAAATGTAGGGCTCATCCATTCGTTTTGCGGATTTTCTAAATCCCAAAACCACAGTCCATCCAGCAAAGAGCCTTCGAAAAAATGAAACAATTTCTCATCGCGCTTTAATAAGCTTTTAAGTTCATTGAAAAGATAATGATCGCTACTACTCAACATGGTTAATCTTTACTCACTTTTAGAGAGGACACTGCACGCAGAATAAAAACATACAGTTATATTTAATGTGTGTCGTAGTGTTTAGCATTGAGTTTTATTCACCTTCAACTCGATTACGACCTGCTTTTTTGGCTTTGTAAAGCAAGGTATCCGCTCGTTTAAAAAAGCTTTCAGCGGACTCGTTTTGCCGATATTCTGCTACCCCAAAGCTGGCGGTAATGGTGCCAACTACATCCATCTTGTAGGCTGCTAATAACCGCCGCACTTTTTCAGCTAGTTTTAAAGCACCGGCCAGTGCTGTTTGCGTGCTCATAATGATGAACTCCTCGCCTCCCCAGCGAGCAATAATATCTGAGCGACGAATGTTGTCTGCTATCAATTTTGCCACTGATATTAAAACCATATCGCCGACTTGATGGCCATAAGTATCATTAACCTGCTTAAACAAGTCTATATCAATAACGATTAAAGTAAGGCTATTTTTATAGCGATTCGCCCTGCTTAATTCACGTTCTAATTCAAGCTCGAGCTTGCGGCGATTAGGTATTTTAGTGAGTTGGTCGGTCATAGACAGCAACTCAATGCGCTTTTTGTCAGTAATATCCTGATAGAACCCAGTGAAGCCTATTAATTTATCCCTACCATCAAATTCCGGCTCAATAGACGCATCCAGATATAACATCGCGTTATCTTTTGACCGTGCAATAATTTCACCTGACCACGCGTTGCCTTCCATCAAAGTTGAGTACATATTGCGTAACACATCGGGCGATGTATCTTGCTCACAAAGCACTTTGTGATCATAACCAACAAGCTCGTAAGAACTGAGACCAATAAGCTCAGAAAACGCAGTTGACACATGTGAGATACGTCCGGCAGCGTTAATATTGGCAGATAGAACGTACTTATCTACCAATATTTGAGCACGAGCCAGCCGTTTATTTGTACCATTTAATTGCTGGTTGCGTTCATGTAACTCAAGGCTTAACTTTCTGTTTTTCTGTTTGAGTTTTCGTTTTTGAAGCAGGTCTTGAACGGCAACAATTAATTCGTTTTGTTTCCATGGTTTATTTAAAAACCTTTGAACTATGCCGGTATTAATTGCAGATTCTAACGAATCACTGTCTGAATACCCTGTAATGAGAAGACACTCTGGAACATCATCTAGCTCCAGCGCTTTAACTTCAGCTAAAAACTCCGCACCAGACATGTTGGGTAGCTTCATATCGGTGATTATAATGTCGAAAGATTGAGACTTAACAAGCTCAAGTGCACTGAGACAGGATTCTTCAATATGAATGTCGCCGAGAGAGCGAAGTTGCCGACGCAACGCATTTAAAATATAAACTTCATCGTCTACACAGAGAATAGACGGTTTATCAATATTGTCCTTCTTTTGTTCATAACCAGTTGAACCTTTTGAACCATCGCTCACATTCTCCAAGCTCTACTCCGCACTGTAATTGAAACGCTCCTTTGTTAAAAAATAGTCGGTTACCGTAATTTATCAACTGAGCCGATTGATGTTGCATTAATGAAACACCGAAGAACGCAAGAGAGAAAAAAGGGCGTAAAACGCCCTTTTCATACCTTATCGACGCCCTCTTTTAAACCCCCTCTAGCACTAACTTACCGATGGCGGTGCCCGCCTCGAGCTGCTTGTGCGCAGTGATAAGGTTTTCGGCATTTATTTTCCCTAAGTGTTTACCTACTGTGGTCTTAATCTTTTTACTGTCAACTAAATCGGCGACATGTTTTAACAAGCGATGCTGTTCAATCATATCGTCGGTTTCAAACATGGATCGAGTGAACATAAACTCCCAGTGTAAGGAAATGCTTTTTTGTTTGAGTTTAGACACATCAATTGATTCAGGGTCATCAATTAACGCAATCTTGCCGCGTGGTTTCATAACCTCAACAAACATATCTATGTTTGCACCCGAATTAGTCAAACTAGCAACATGCGTTACCTGCCCTACGTTGAGCGTTTTTATCTGCTCGGCCATCGGTTTACTGTGGTCGATAACATGATCAGCGCCTAGCGACTTGACCCACGACTTCGTCTCATCTCGAGACGCTGTGGCGATAATCGTAGCGCCAGTTAGCACCTTCAGTAACTGCAGCATTATGGAGCCTACTCCGCCTGCGGCTCCAACTACGAGCACCACTTCATCACTTTTTTCTTGTTGCTGTTTTAGCAGCAGGTGATCAAACAGTAATTCGTAAGCCGTAATGGTAGTAAGCGGCAGTGCTGCCGCCTCGCTATCAGACAGTGTTTTTGGTGCATGGGCCACAATGCGCTCATCAACCAATTGATACTCAGCGTTGGTGCCTTGACGAGTAAGGTCTCCTGCGTAATACACGCGATCGCCTACCGCAAATGCAGTGACATCGCTTCCTACTTCTTCCACTATGCCAACGGCATCCCAACCGAGTATTTTAGGCTGACCTTCGGGCTCCACCCGCTGGCGAATTTTGCAATCTACTGGATTAACGGCAATGGCACTAATTTTTACAAGTAAGTCGGTGCCTGTCGCACTGGGCTTTTCTACTTCAATATCTTCTAGCGCATTTTCATCCACTATCGCTAACGAGCGAGTGTAGCCTATGGCCTTCATTATCAACTCCTTAAATTACCGTTTATACATTGCAGGCATACCTTCACCAGGCGTGCTCTTTTTGATAAATTCGCGTAAATCTTGATTCGATGTTTTCAAGTCATCACGACGAAGGTACATCATATGCCCACTTCTATAGCCTTTAAAACTTAAGCGGTCTTTCATTGCACCGCTTTGATCTAGCTGCCACATGGTGTATTTAGCATCAAAATAGTTGGTCGCACCATCGTAATAACCAGCTTGAATCATCACATTTAAATAGGGGTTTTGAGCCATCGCAAGGCGCAAATTACTTCCTGTATTATTATTACTTCTGTCCCACGGATGAACTGGACCAAACAAGTTGTATTTAATATCGGTTTTATACGCCAATTCCTCACGAAGGTAGTAATTAATCGCTGGCGTAAACGAATGCAACCAAGAAGTCAGCTCGGCCCAGTAATCTGGTCTATCACCACTTTGCTTAGCATCAATACCTAAATAACGACTATCAAGTCTGCCAAGGGTTTTGCCTTCATTGCGCAGTAACTCTTTCCAGAAAAATGCGGTACTGACATCTAAATTATTTTGCGAAATAGCATCTTCACTTAACCCAGAGTAACGGGCCATTTTCGCCAACACCTTACGCTTTTCTTCTGGCTCGATGAAGCCACCTTTCGCTAATGCCGGTATTAACTCGTTAATAGTAAAGTCTTCTACTTCTGGCAGTAATTCAAGTAGATCTTTGCTTTGAAGTTCTGAATCAAGCTTGTTGTGATACCAAGCTGCGGCGGCAAAATACGGTAAGCGGTTAGCGGCTTTTACCGGGCCATTACGTTCAATGCCAATATCAGTTGGAGAAACTAAAATAACGCCATTTAAGTACATCCACTGGCGTTCTTGTAACTCAAGTGCAAGGCCTGATACCCGCGTAGTGCCGTAGCTTTCTCCAATTAAGTATTTTGGAGAACGCCAGCGATTGTTTCTAGTAACAAAAGTATTCACCCAATCTGCAAGATAGCTAATATCGGCATTGACGCCGAAGAACATTGTTTTTTGCTCTTCTTTCGACGGCATTTTGCCTTCAGCATTAGGCAACACTCTGCTGTAGCCTGTATTGACTGGGTTAACAAACACAATGTCTGCGGTATCTAATACTGAATATGGGTTGGTTTGAACGCCGTAAGGTTGCACTGGGTAGCCTTCGTCGTCAATATTAAGAATACGCGGCCCGGTATATGCCACGTGCATCCATACTGACGCCGATCCAGGCCCGCCATTAAACGAAATAATCAGCGGTCTTTTCGCATCATCTTTTACATCGGTACGCTTGTAATAAGTGTAGAAAAGCGTTGCAACCGCTTCATCCTTACTATTCCATACCGGCTGGGTGCCAGTAGTGGCGCTGTACTTAACGCGCTTGCCTAAAATTTTGGTCTCATGCTCTGTAACAACTTTACTGTCTATTTCGATAGCTCGGTCGTGTTCTTGTGCAATCGCGTTAAACGTAAATAATGAAAGAAACAGCAGGCAATACGATGCTGCCTTTCTGTGAGTGTTTGAGTAGGATATTGTCATTTTCATACACGCTTCTTTTTGTTTGGATTATCGGACATAAATACTATACCCCCCATAGCCCATTCTCTCTAATTAGAACGATAAGTTAACGAAATTAGTCGATATACCTCTGTATAGGCTTATTCACACATAAGCTGCAAGAGAAAGCTATTCCACAGCTGGCGCTTAATCTTCTATACCGCTTTCATTCACATGCTCAATAAGTTCAGGAAGAAACGAGAGAAACACCCTCTCTAATTTAGCTTTATTGCTTGCAATATCATCCACACTTTTATGAAAGTCATTTTTAAAACGAATGCGTTTCGCTACCACCGTAATGGCCTTAGCAATTCCCTCTTCTCTTGCGTAATCGTCGAACCAGTTATGAGTGATCATATGGCCAACGCTATGTTGCATTGTACGTGGCATTTGCGACAGCCGCGTTTCTAGCAGTTCAAACCGCTGAGAGCAAAATGATGAAAATGGCTGGTCAGAAAAACGAGACCAGTATTTGATTAACAGATGATCAAAATAGATATCGATTGCGACGGGGGCGTATCGACGCCTGCTTTGGTGAAACAATGTTTTCGCTTCTTTCACTAAGTCGTGTTGGTCAGTGAATTTGTCCACTGCATGATGATTCTCAAGCCCCCGCTGCACATCCGATGAAAAAGAAGTGACATCGACGCCCCGACGAAAATCGCCTAGCAAATTGCCAAATTGAGAATCTGCCGTTGGTTTTGCGAGAAAAAGATGAGCTAAATAATTCATAATGTTGTTTGGTTCTTATTTCGGTTGTGTGTAACAGGGGCCATCAGGTAAACTTTGCAGCCATCGGTTAGCAGTGCTGCTAAATAGTCAGCGCTCATGCTGTCAGCACATGCATTAGGCATTATAACAAGCGTGCTAATCGTAACAGTTTTCACGTCATTTCATTAGGTAAGTACATTAATGTCTGCAATATCATCTTCAGAAATATCTTCTCTCCTTGAGCCAGTGGATGCATTTTTGCAATGCAATACACCAGACGCATGGTTAGATGAAGCAAAGAAAGAAGAGAACCTTCGTATGCTGCTTACCGACCACTTAATTTGTGAGCTTAAAGCCGCCCAGAGCGCCATGTATTTGCTTCGCCGTTATGTAGCAGATGAAGAAACCAGTAAAGTACTACTAGGCTGGCTTAAACCTTATGAAGACTTTACATATAGACACGTTGGCGACTGGCAGTCATTAAACACAAAGCATTTATCAAAAAGCGTGTTTAATGTTGATGGTTTAGACAGTGTTAAAAAAGACATGCTAGATAAAATGGTACTGCTAATTAAAGAAGAACTGCATCACTTTTATCAAGTGCTTGAGATAATGCATCGCCTTGGGTTTGAGTATAAATCGGTCACCTCTAGTCGCTACGCCAACGGGCTGCTTAAACACGTTCGCACCTACGAGCCCGAAAAGTTAGTGGATAAGCTTATTTGCGGTGCTTACATAGAAGCACGTTCTTGTGAGCGCTTTGCCAAGCTTGCTCCACATGTGTCTGAAGAACTAGGCAAATTCTATGTGTCGTTATTACGATCCGAAGCTCGTCATTTTGAGGACTATTTAACCCTTGCCGCTGCGATTTCGCCCGTGGATATTACTGAGCGTGTATCACTTTTCGGGGATGTTGAAAAACAGCTTATTGAAAGCGAAGACTCTGAACTTCGCTTTCACTCTGGCATGCCTGCCGCGGCCTAACAGAATTTCTCAGCTTTGCTCGTTACACTTTGCGCCCACGCTTAAACCAGTATCTGTACCTATGCCTGTACCTATACCTTTACTTATAATGATACTTTGAATTGAGCCGCAATATTGCCGCCCCCGCCAAACAGATGATTATTTAGTCAATATTCATTGACGCCCGTATGATCTTACTGCACACTGAAATTGTAAAAATATTGTTAACGGCAGTTAGCAGCGTGCCAATGTAATTATGAAGCTTGAAAGATTATAATGTATAACTTCGTAAGCTAAAAATTAAAGAGTTCAAAGCTTGAGAAACAGCAAACACGCTTTATTGCGCCCACTATAGAGTAAAACCTCACTGCCAAAACAATACACTTGTTCGTTTTATAAAAATAACGTTGTTAAGAAGGCAGGGACTATGATTCTAAATCACCTTATCGGGATCTACACTCATCCAAGAGAAGAGTGGCAGACAATTGATACAAAACACGAAAACTATTTTTACGCGCTTACCCATATTGCATTTATTGCACTTATTCCTTCTGTTGTTGCTTATTATTCTAGCGCCCATACGGGCTGGAGTATTGGTGCAGGCGACGTTATAAGACTTAGCGAAAACAGCGCTATTATGATGGGCATAGGCATGTACTTCGGTTTGATAGCTGGAGTGGTTGCGCTTGCGCTGTTAATTCATGAGCTTGCAAAGGCGTTTGACAGCACTCCTACCTATACACAATCACTTGAGCTTGCCGCCTACACAGCTACTCCCCTATTTATGGTGGGCTTGGCTGGCCTTTACCCCGAATTGTGGGTGGTGATGTCGGCACTGTTTGTGGGCATTAGCTACTCGGTTTATTTGCTCTACTCTGGTGTTCCCATTCTTATGCATATGCATGAAGACAAAGGCTTTATTTATTCTAGCTCGGTGGTTACCTGCGGCCTTGTGTTGTTAGTAATATTAATGACCGGCTCGGTGTTAGTATGGGGGTTATCAGGTGGGCCTGTTTTTATTCACTGACGTGGTGATGTTAACGGGTTTGACGTTATCGTATTAGCAATAAACACAAAAATGCCGCTTTAAAAGCGGCATTTTTAATGGTTTCTTTTCAGAGTGTCATCTCTGCACACTGACCTTCGCAATAGTGAGCACAATAGTGTTCAAAACAGCACTCACGAAAGTACACGTAAGTGCATTGACTAGTTAGAGTCCATGTTGTGAACATCTAAATTGCTAAGTTCAGCTTGCATAGTCGGTGCTTGATTCGATTTTTCACCACGAGACATATCAATTCGCTCTAGGTATTCTTGGTCTATATCTGCTGTAATATAGTTTCCATCAAACACTGATGTCTCAAAACGTTGAATACTTTCGTTTTCTTCACGAACCGCTTCTACTAGGTCTGAAATGTCTTGGAAAATAAGACCATCTGCCTGGATTAAGTCTGCTATTTGGTCAATCTCACGACCATACGCAATAAGCTCGTTGGCTGATGGCATATCTATGCCATACACATTTGGAAAACGTATTTCAGGCGCTGCTGAAGCAAAGTAAACCTTTTTGGCTCCCGACTCTCTAGCCATTTCAATAATCTGGCCTGACGTGGTACCGCGAACGATTGAGTCATCTACTAGCAGTACACTCTTACCTTTAAACTCAGACGAAATCGCATTTAGCTTTCGGCGAACCGACTTTTTACGTAACGTCTGACCCGGCATAATGA
This sequence comes from Alteromonas ulvae, assembly GCF_048987005.1. Classification (GTDB taxonomy): domain Bacteria; phylum Pseudomonadota; class Gammaproteobacteria; order Enterobacterales; family Alteromonadaceae; genus Alteromonas. The sequence goes on from NZ_CP185261.1 coordinate 2,774,256, forward strand.
AGGTGCGGCCAATATAGCGGTTTTTTACAAAGCCTTGTCTATACGGTAAATCAAGCGTAGTCGCGATTTGCAGCGCGACATCCATAGACGTTTCAGGAATAGGAATTACCACGTCGATATCCAAATCAGACCATTCACGCTTAATCTTTTCACCGAGCTTTCTACCCATATTTACACGTGATGCGTACACTGAAATGCCGTCGATAAAGCTATCTGGGCGCGCAAAGTACACAAATTCAAATATACAGGGAGAGGTGATTGGGTTTTCCGCACACTGGCGAGTATGCAACTGGCCTTCTTCGGTGATAAATACTGCTTCACCTGGCGAAACATCGCGAACAAACTGAAAGCCTACGGCATCAATAGCGACACTTTCTGAAGCAACCATCCACTCTTCACCGACTTCAGTCATTCGCTTACCTAACGCAAGCGGGCGAATTCCGTGAGGGTCGCGAAAAGCAACAATACCCTGGCCAATGATGGCTGCAACCACCGCATACGCGCCACGTATTTTCTTATGTACCTTTGTGACCACCTCAAAAATGTGCTCGGCACTTACGCTTAGGCCAGCAACTTGCTGTAACTCATGGGCTAAGATATTGAGCAGTAATTCAGAGTCAGATGTGGTGTTAATATGGCGACGAGCTATGCGGAAGACCTCCTGCTGAAGCTCGTGGGCATTGGTTAAGTTACCGTTGTGGGCGAAGGCTATTCCAAATGGTGAGTTAACATAGAAAGGCTGAGCTTCTGCTGAACTTGATGTGCCTGCTGTTGGGTATCTAACATGCCCTATACCCATGTTACCCGTTAAACGCTTCATATGACGGGTATGGAAGACGTCTCGCACCAAACCATTAGCCTTGCGCAAATTAAACATATTCTGATCGATAGTCATTATACCTGCAGCATCCTGCCCGCGGTGCTGAATAACCGTCAAACCGTCATAAAGAGACTGAGCTACGGGGGTTTTACCAACTATTCCGACAATACCACACATGTGCGTTACCTATTTTAAACGGGATTTAAGAAACTGGATGTGCCTTTCACATACGTGAAAAACCACTCAATAATGACACCAAACTCAGGAATAAGTACCGATGCCTGCCACCACAATGTGGTTGCTGCACCAGTAAAGGTATCCATAAAAAAGAGTAAAGCGCTAACAATAAGAACACCGCGAAGGGCGCCAAAAACAATGCCCAGTGCACGGTCGGTGCCTGACAAGCCTGTGGCTTGAACTAGCTGGCTAAACACATAGTTCACCATGCCACCTAGTATTAGTGTAGAGACAAATAATGCCGCGATAGCAGCGCCATTTTTAATGTAAGGATCGTCTATGGCTGTAAAATAAATGGCAAGGTCGGCATAAAAATTACTGGAAATGAAGAGTGCAGAAAACCACACCACAAGCGAAATGGCTTCTTTAACAAACCCTCTGATAAGGCTTATTAAGGTCGATACCGCAATGATACCCAATATGGAGAAGTCAACCCAGTTCATTGTCTCTTTATTGCGTTGATGTTGCCTAACCTATGCTAAGCAAACTGCCGTTGGCGAGATGGCGCGCATTCTAACAGAAGCCCAAAATATTACTAGTCTGTAGTAAACAGTCTGTTATTTTTTAGCCCCTTCATGAAGGAGTGTTGCTCGTCGCTGTGAATTATTACAACAAAGAGCACCACGTCCCAGTGTAAAAATTGCCATTCATAATCACAGGTTATTCCACTTTAAAGGTTGTAACCTTGCCTTTGAGATTTGTCAGTTCCTTTAAATGCGGCAGTGCAGACTCGAGCTTTTGTTTGTCTAGATCTGGACCGACAAAAACTTTGTTCAATAATCCTGAGCTTGTTTGGATCTTACGGCTAAACGCTCGATAGCCAGCACGCTCAAGTTTGGCTAACAGGCTTTTTACATTCTTTTCGTGTCTGAAGCTTCCCAGTTGAATGACCCATCCTGCGTCTTCCTCGGCAAGCTCGCTGCTAGCTTCGATTACAGTTTGGCTGGCAAGCTCGTCTTTAGGCTCAGGAGAAGTTGAAGGCGTTTGTCCATCATCACTTGCTTGCAACTCAGTCTCGCCCCTCGATTCGTATACACCATCGAGGGCTTTTGCTTCTTCAACTTCTACTGCTGGTACTGCTGCTCGTGCAACGCGCTCGGAGGGAAATGGCTCGGGCTCTACAATTGGCTTAATCGGTGGGTTTGCAGGAACTGAAACGAAAGGCTCTCGGTTCGTCTGTTTTTTGCCATCGAGAAAATCTGGTAAGAAGATAACGGCAAGCGCCATTATGATAATGGTCCCTACCAATCTATTCTTTAATGCCGATGTCACTACTATCTCCTGCTTGGATGACTGCGCTCATTCCCTTTACATTTGAAATGGCGAATTCGCGATTTATTGGCTTTGCTTTACAAGCACGTCTGCCACGGTAACAAATGATCCAAACACTAAAACAAGCTCATTTGCCTGATAATCAGCAAGTGCACTTTCATAAGCTAAGGTAACATTGTCGTATGTGGCTATATTCTCTATGGTTGTGCCCGCATTCACAAGGGCATTTTCAAGAACCTGCGCTTCACAGCCCCTTAGGCCCTGAGTACTTGCTACATACCAAGAAGCATTGAGTGACGACAACGGTGCAAGCGTTTCAGCGATTGATTTGTCTTTCAACATGCCTACCACAACGCGATACTTATCAACCTTATACCGAGATAACCACTCTTGCATTGACGCTGTGGCCTGAGGGTTGTGCGCCACATCTACCACCACGAGAGGTTGCTCGCTTATTTGCTGCTGACGCCCCGGCATGGTTGTGTTGCGCATGATAGTGTGCAACGAGGTATCATCGGGTAATAAATCAAGCATTTCTAAAGCAGCTAATGCAGTACTTACATTTTGAAGCGGAATGTTGGGGTAAGGAAGTTTTGTAAAGTTATACCTTACCCCCTCCCACTGCCATTCACTGTGGTCAGCTGCTACGGCGGCGGTAAAATCTTTTGTTGCCCAGCGCGCATTAACCTGTAATTCGTCGACGACCTCATAAAGAGATGAAGGTGGGAACAAATCTCCAATAACTGCGCTGCCGTTTAAGCGCATTATACCGGCTTTCTCACGGGCTATTTTTTCACGCGTATTGCCAAGCCAATCTTGGTGGTCGAGGTCAATGGTGGTGATAACAGCTAGTTCGGGGTCAATAATGTTGGTTGCGTCTAGCCTTCCCCCCAAGCCTACTTCTAATATGGCGATGTCCACCTGCCAGTCTTGCATCATTTTTATTGCTGCAAGGGTGCTAAACTCGAAGTAAGTCAGAGTGATGTCGCCCCGCGCATTTTCTATGAATTCAAAAGCATCGACAAAGGCTTGCTGTTGGGCAAGTTCACCATTAATTCGAACGCGCTCACAATAATCAATAAGGTGAGGTGAACTGTATACTGCTACTGTTTTTCCCTGCGACAATAACGACTGTTCAAGGAAGCGGCATGTCGTGCCCTTTCCATTGGTGCCGGCAACGGTAATGACAAGTGATTCATTGAGGTTAAGAGACATGGCGTTTGCCACGTCCTTTACCCTTTCTAAGCCCATATCAATGGCGCTAGGATGAATTGATTCTAGGTAGGATAGCCATTGGCCCAGGCTTTTTTTATTAACAGATGACGTTTGCTCTGAGCCGCTGTGTTTATTATTTTCGTTATTCACTAATTTTTGTAATGCAACTTGGTCAACAAGCCGTGTAATTTATCACGCATATCTCTGCGGTCAACAATCATATCAATTGCGCCTTTTTCAACGAGAAATTCACTGCGCTGAAAACCTTCGGGAAGCTTTTCACGAACAGTTTGTTCAATCACGCGAGGGCCTGCAAAACCAATTAAGGCTTTAGGCTCAGCTACATTAACATCGCCTAGCATTGCCAAACTTGCAGACACGCCGCCCATAGTGGGGTCAGTAAGTACCGATATGTAAGGCAGGCCTTTTTTGCTCATTTTAGCTAGTGCAGCAGACGTTTTCGCCATTTGCATTAGTGACATAAGAGCTTCTTGCATACGCGCCCCACCACTGGCAGAAAAACAAATAAGCGGAGTATCGTTTTCTAAACACGCATTCACTGCAGCAACAAAACGCGCACCCACCACTGAGGCCATTGAGCCGCCCATAAAGGCAAATTCAAAACACGCCACCACAACAGGCATGCCTTTCACTTTTCCTTTCATAACGACAAGCGCGTCTTTTTCGTTGGTCGACTTTTGCGCCGCAGTGATACGATCTTTATAACGCTTAGAGTCTTTAAATTTTAATATGTCCTGAGGTTCGTGCTCTGCGCCAAGCTCAACGCGATCACCTTCATCCAAAAATGCATCAATACGACGGCGAGCGGTTATGCGCATGTGATGGTCGCACTTAGGGCAGACTTCTTGTAATTTTTCCAACTCAGTTTTGTACAATACCGCCTGGCAAGAGCCACATTTAGTCCAAATTCCCTCAGGTACATTGCCCTTCGTTGAAGTTTGTGTGCGCGGAAGTATTTTTTGAATCCAGCTCATGGAAATTGAATCCTTTGTTTTGATTGCCGGTATTTGTTTTTAATCTTGGGTACCAACAATACATTAATTTATGTCTTTGACAGCGTTACATGAAAAAATTGCGTAACCTGAAAAAACAGCCATCTAATATAGCGCGCTATTAGACCACAATACAACGAAATGGAAAAAACAAAACTGGTCTAAGAAGTTAGCTAGGACCAGTTTTGATTGTGTGATAGCTGTGTTTGAAGCCGTCAGCATACGGAGTAAAGTCGTAACGCTAGGTCTTATCTTAGGTTTTAGCGCTAGAGTGAAGTTCAACTTTCCGGCAGAAATAATGGACCAAGCGGCCCTTTAGGAAGCTCATATTCATCAGGGTAGGTTACATCTACAAGATAGAGACCGTTGGGCTTTGCCGTAGAGGCTGCCTTGCTTCTGTCTTTTTGCGCCAGTAATTCCTTGATCCATTCTATGGGTTGCTCCCCTGCCCCAATTTCAATCAGCGAGCCGGTGATGTTGCGCACCATGTGATGTAAAAATGCATTGGCCTTAATATCAATAACGACGTAGCGCCCTTGTCGGTAAACATCCACGTTAGTCACGTTTCTAAAGGGAGTTTTGCTTTGGCAAAGAGAGGCTCTAAAAGAGGTAAAATCTTGCTCGCCAAGTAACGCTTGAGCAGCCTCATGCATTTTTGTGGCATCTAAAGGCCTGTGAACATGAGTTACTCCATGATTCAATATCGCTGGTCGCATTTTACTGTTATGAATAATGTACCTGTAGCGGCGATGAGTAGCGGAAAAGCGCGCGTGAAAATCATTATCGACATTTTTTGCCCATGTTACTGCAATAGCGTCTGGCAAATTGGCGTTAACACCAAGAGTCCAAGCTCGCTCAGCACGAGAGACTTCACAATCAAAGTGAATCACCTGTCCTGTGGCATGGACACCGGCATCGGTTCTACCAGCACATTGAACCTGAACTGGCTGATTAGCTACCTTTGATAACGCTTTTTCAATATACTCTTGAACACTGGGCACTTCTTGCTGGCGTTGCCAACCAAAAACAGCGGTACCGTCGTATTCAATCCCTAAGGCAATTCGCCCCATGATTCTGCTACCTCTAAACTAAAAGCCGCCAAGTGTAGTCATATGGCACTTAACATGCAAATGGCACTTAACGTGCAATATGTGGCACTTAAGATGACACTTAACATGTGATTAGTCGATGGACTTCAAAATAGCATCTGCTTCTTGTTTTTGCTCTTCGCTTCCCTCACGCATGACTTCTTCAAGTAATTCTTTTGCTGCATCTACATCTTCCATTTCGAGATACGCACGCGCTAAATCTAGATTCGCATTTTGCCCTGCATCTTTATCAATATCGATCACGGAGTCTGTATCGTTAACGCCTGTAAAGTCGGACAAGCTAACGTCTAAATCAAGAGGCTGACTATCTGGATCGTTAAACGTTGTATCATCGCCGTCATCCATTAGCGCCTCTACATCTAAAAAGTCTTCAGCACCGTTGCTATCGCCACCCATCTCAACGGAAGGCACATCGTTAAGTAAGGCTTCTAAATCAAGGTCTGGATTATCTAACTTTAGCTCTTCTTTATTTTCCTGCTCTAGCGCCTCTTGCGAGGAAGCTGCTTGCACATCTTCTGAGCTATCATTATCAACAACTTCATCGACTCCTGAATCATAGACACCAGTATCATCGTCAATATCAGGTAATGATAGGTCATCCAACTCGCTGTCATCATCGTCCAATTCAAATGCATTCTCTAACTCAAATGCATCGCCTTCGAGGTCTAAATCGTCATCATCCAACTCAAACGTATCGTCTTCTTGTGACGGGAACTCTTCTTCTGATAATTCTGTCGATTTTTCAGGCTCGCCAATAGATTCATCGGCACTTTGAGTGTCGTCAGAGCCATCAGCGTCAATTACATTATTTTTTGCTGGAACAAAATCTAGTTCGTCCTGAAGTTCTTGTGGTGTATCGCTGGGTTCTTCACTGTCTTTTAACGTATTTGAGTCTGCAGGTGTATCAGCCTCTAAGCTTTCTAGTAATTCGTCAAATTCGGCACTATCTAACTCGTCGAAGATCTCTTCATCTTCAATATCATCATCGTTTTCTCCAGACAACCAATCATCAAGGCCCGGTACATCGTCCAGCTCATTAATGTCGCCATCATTTTTTTCTGAGTCAGTCGAATCGTTTGATTGATCTTGTTGTTCTGATTCTTGCTGAAATTCAGACTCTATATTGGCGCTAGGCTCTTCGCCATCTACTTCCTGCTCGAGCGCGAAAGAGTCTACCTCATCAAATGCATCATCTAAGATACTATCGTCATAGTCATTTTCGTGCTGCTCTTCTGAAGACTCGGATTCGGTTGCCTCAAGTTCAGCAGATTCACTCTCGGTTGAATCAGGCTCTACGTCTCCAAACGACGGAATATCATCCATCATGTCTTTTTCGAAGTCGTTTAACGCATCATCTAAGGGGTCAACTGAAGGCTCTTCTTCCGCTGAAGGCTCATTTTCCGCTGAAGGCTCATTTTCCGCTGAAGGCTCACTTTCCGCTGAAGGCTCCTCTTCCGCTGAAGGCTCCTCTTCCGCTGAAGGCTCTTCTTCCGCTGAAGGCTCACTTTCCGCTGAAGGCTCATTTTCCGCTGAAGGCTCTTCTTCCGCTGAAGGCTCTTCTTCCGCTGAAGGCTCATTTTCTTCTGATTGCTCTTGCACATCGTCGGAGTCTGAGCTCTCCGATTGCAATTCTGCAAGCAATTCATCAGTTAAAGGATCGCTTACTTCTTGTTCAAAGGCCGCGTCTTCATTGTCTTGGTTCGTAGAGTTTTGCTCGCCCTCAACGTCTTCAACGTCTTCAACGTCTTCAACGTCAAGGCTAACAGCTTCTGGGTCAATTTCTGCATCAAGTTCAGCCTCTAACTCAGCCAATATGTCGTCGGAAAGCGAATCATTAAAGTCGTCGTCTTGCTCAAAAGCGTCTTCATGTTGTTCGCCTGCTGGCTCTTCATTTACAGATTCTTCATTTAAGCGAGTACCTTCAGCAAACTTATCCGCTTCAGTCATCTCGCTTTGTAGCTCGGCAATTAACTCATCTGACAATGGATCTGAAAATTCGTCGGCATTTTCTATCTCTTCGCTTTCAATTTCATCATTTAAAAAACCATCTAGGTCGCCAGTGATAGAATCAAGGTTTTGTATCGATTGAGGCGATGGTGCTGCCGAAAATATCTCTTCGTCTAATTCGTCTTCATCAAAGTCTTCTTCGTCATCAAGCCCGCCCATCATCTCAATTTGCTCTATTTCCTTAAGCAAATCGTCAGTAATTTTGTTTATCTCTTGGTCTTGTTGATGTATTTCGTCGTCCAGCTTTTCGAGCATCTCTTCATCAATAAGATCATCTTTACTGTCTAATTCGTCAGTAAGTGCTGTATCTGGCGCGTTTTCTTCTAGCAGATCGTCGATGCTGATTTCAGGCTTTTCATCTTCATCGTCGATCGTGGGTATTGACACTGTTTCGGTAGCACTGTCTAGTAAATTGTCGATATCGTCTTGTGACTCATCGTCTGCACTACTCTCGAGTAAGGCATCGATATCATCGACATCCACATCTTCATTAAAAGTTGAATCGCTTTCGTCTTCACCGAACTGATCTAATATATCGTCGGGGTCAACCTCTTCTGAGGTATTTTCGCCTTGTACATCAGCTAACAAATCGTCTATATCAAAATCATCGTCTGACGCGGATGTGTCTTCTTCAGCATCAGCACCTTCTTCATCATCAGAGACTTCTTCATTGTCGTTGCTTTCATCAAACACATCATCGTCTTCAGACAAATCGATGCCGTCTAAATTGTCTGCTTCGTTTTCGCTAAGCACTTTGTCAGATAAGTCATCGTCGTCGAATAGGCTATCCAGTTCGCTTTGATCAAGCTCATCTCCACCAGCTTCGAATAAGTCGTCGTTATCATCATCTGGTACCAACAAATCGTCTTCGAGGTCAGCAAAGCTTTCAAGCTCGTCGTCTAGGCTCTCTTCGAGGTCTGATGTTAATACATCATCGAGCAAGTCGTCGTCGTTAAACAAGTCATCGTCAGTGAGTTCATTATCGTCTAAATCAGGAACAAGGGCGCTTGATAGGTCGCCTAAATCGCTATCTGGAACAGGTACATCGTCATCGTCGCTTAACTTACTTGCCGGCGCTACGTGAGATTCTTTAGGGTTGCTGTTGCGCTTGAGTAACCATGTAATAAGGCTCCCAACCAACAGCAAAGACAGCACTGCTGTGCCTATGAGCAAGCTGATTGGGCTCATTAATTTGTTTAAAATTGAGTCTTGTTTTTCAGCAGCTCTTTCTGCCTGCTCTGCTCTTATCATATCGAGCAGTTCTTGCTGCAGAGCCACCTGCATATCAAGCTGTTCTTTTACGTCGCCCTCTACTTGCCCTCTTAACGATTCAAGCTCGACGTTTACCGCTTCAACGCGCTCATATAGTTTTCTGTTTTCGTTCAATATTTCTTGAACATTGTCGAGTGACGCTGCGAACTGCATACGCAATTCGTCAAACTGCCGAGTTTGCTCTGCATCTAAGCGAGTTATTTTTTGCTCGATATCGGTTTGTGTTTGTGAAAGGTCATTTTGATTAACAAGCGGCGAAGACGGTTTAATATTTTTGACACTGCTGCCAGGCTTATTGAGGGCTTCAGCAAACTTACGTTCATCTTGCTCGGCACGCAATTGCGCCTGCTCTTTGCTGATGCGGGCGATGTAACGCTCTGAAGGAAGTTTAAGTGTTGCACCGTTAACTAAAAGGTTAAGGTTACCGTTTTCAAATGCATCAGGGTTCAGCTCGTAAATCGCTGTCATAACCTGATATACACTCAAATTATTGTTCTGTCTGTAGCGCTCGGCTATGCGCCAAAGCGTATCGTTAGAGTCGATGGGGCCGTATTCAAGGCCAGAGAATTGATCACTAGCGTTTTTCGGTCCTTTCAATAAGGTCGCTGTTTCCTGCGCATCTACTGAAGATATTGGGGCAAACATACAAAATGTCAGTAAGAGTAAGCCCGTCAAATGCAATTTCATAGCAGTCCTATATGCCCTCAAGCGTCTTTACCACCCTTTTAGGTTGATGGATTTTTGCGCCAGCCTATTCCGAATAAAACGTGCTGGCTTTTATTTTTATTTTCAATTTCATGTCGTCATTCATAGCGAATGACGATGTAGACATTGACTTAGCCAATCGCTTTGTACAAAAAAGGCCAAGAGGCTTCGCTAAGTGTCTGACTGAATACTAATTTTCGCAAGTTTAAAAGCCCAATCTTTAGACTATAAACCAGTTAACAAGGGCAATCTAGTAAGCGATGCCGTTTTAGCCCCATTTTCACTCAATGCGTGCTGAGTTCCCTTTCTTGACCTAATTGGTTAAAACCGCTCGCTTACAACAATCTGGTTTTGAACGCCCTTTATTACTGCCAACCGGTATTGCTAATAGTGTCATATCGGCAAGTGGTGAAAAATGTTTATTATTTACTCGCCAACACAACAACCTATCTAAAGCCTGCCATTATCTAGCGCTTAAAGCCATCCTGATCCTGCGCTGTTACATATAGTCGCGAATGAGCGTTTCCGCTATTTGAATACTGTTAGTTGCAGCACCTTTGCGAATGTTATCCGACACTACCCAAAGATTTAGGCCGCAAGGATGGGTAATATCATTTCTCACGCGGCCCACATGCACCAGATCGTTACCACTGGCACTGCTCACCTGTGTTGGAAACTGCTCGGCACTTTCGTAAAGGGTGACGCCAGGAGCATCAGCAAGCAACTGTTTAACTTGCTCTGCATCGATGGGGGAATGCGTCTCTAAATGAATAGCTTCAGCGTGACCATAAAACACAGGCACACGCACTGCTGTGGCGTTCACTAAAATGCTATTATCGCCCATTATTTTCTGCGTTTCCCACACCATTTTCATTTCTTCTTTGGTGTAATCGTTATCTTGAAATGCATCAATTTGAGGAATGGCGTTAAACGCTATTTGACGACTAAAGGCATCGGGTTTTACTTCACGGGCATTCAATAAGCCAGCAGTTTGCTTTGCTAGCTCTTCCATGGCGTCTTTGCCTGCGCCAGACACCGATTGATAGGTGCATACGTTAATGCGTGATATACCCACTGCGTCTTGAATTGGCTTTAACGCCACCATCATTTGAATAGTTGAGCAGTTAGGGTTAGCAATAATGTTGCGATTACGAAAATCAGCGAGCGCGTGTGCGTTTACCTCTGGCACCACTAAAGGAATATCGGGGTCGTATCGAAACTCTGAGGTGTTGTCGATAACAATACAGCCTTCTTCGGCCGCTATCGGGGCAAATTTAGCCGAGATACTGCCACCTGCAGAGAAAAAACCGAATTGAACACATGACCAATCGAACTCATCAGCATCTTCAACTTCAATATCTTCGCCTTTAAATGAAACCGTGCTGCCTGCAGAGCGTTTGCTCGCTAAAGGGTATAAACGGTTAATGGGAAAGCCGCGCTCTTCCAATAACTCAATCATCGTTTGCCCAACTAAACCTGTTGCGCCAAGAACGGCAACGCCAAACGCTTGCGACATAATATTTTCTTCTCCTAAGTGTTAGTAAACGCACTACGCGCTTAGCAAATGTGGTTATTAAAAGAGTGATATAACGCCATCTTCACTCGCACTACTGCGGTCAGGCCGCGGATACAGCAAAACTCATTGGCAATAAATTCGAATTAAAAACTACTGCGCGTGCTCGCGCTGTACCGAAAACCCTAGGCGCTTAAGGCTTTTCACAATTTCCTCGCTGGTATTATGTGGCACCATTAAAGTGTGTGCGCTGCACTCTCTTCGCACCCGATAGTACTTTCTCAATGCGGCAAAGTGTGCGCTTACGTTTTCGCTTTGTGCATTATCGTTTGCCATTTGTACTTTTTTTATAGACTGTCTCATGTCTTTGTCGTCAATTGAAATATCGTAGATGCGGTGAAACACATCAATTAAATCATCTACGGATAATTGCGTTTGTGTCGGGTGTTGCAAAGATACCTTGATAGGCGGAATTGACTCTAAAAAGTCAGACAACGCTTTGGTCGCTTTTTGGCCAGTATGCTGGCAAATTTGCTCGTATATCATTTGAGTGCCGCGCACTTTCCCCTCAACAGAATGACCGGCAATATGAGGCGTAACAAACCAGCAGTGGTCAAAAAGACGAATATCAATAGCCGGCTCGTTATCGAACACATCGAGCACCACGGTAGGCGCGTTTGGTGACGTTAAACGAGCGTGCAAAGCGAGTTCGTCTATAACTTCGCCGCGACAGGCATTGATGAGTAACTGATGCTCATGAAGTTGGCTTAGCAATGCACTATCAATTAATTTACCCGTTGGATGAGGCCCACAGCGTACAAACGGCACGTGCAGCGTAATCACATCGCAACGTGCAATGTCTTCCATTCCTACAAACGCTCTTTTATCTCCGGCCTCTTGAAGCGGCGGATCGCAAAGCTTATAGCTAACGCCTACAGCGTCAAGCAACACAGAAAGCGCAGTACCCACATTACCCGCACCCACAATACCTACCGTTGCCGAGTATAAATCCAGCTTTTTACTTTTTTGGGCGTGCAGCAGAACGCTTAATACATACTCGGCCACCGCAACGGCGTTACATCCGGCGGCTGAACTGTGCGCTATATTGTTAGCGTTTAAACAGGCCTTATCAATGTGATTGGTGCCAGCGGTGGCGGTAGTGACAAACTGAAGTTTGTCTGCATATTTAATCAGCTCAGGCGTTACCTTTGTGGTAGAGCGAAGGGCTAAAATATCGATATCAGCAAGGTCGCTTGCCACTAAATTTTGCCATGCGTAAGTGGTTACCTCACCTACGTTGTCAAGGTAACTCGCGCCAAATGGGATAGTGTCTTCAAGAAGTATTTTCATGACCACAAGTTTACCCCAAAATAGGGCGATAGTAACCCAATTAGACGGGTAAACTTATGCTCACGCTTAGCACTGCGTGCGCCAGGCGTTTTTTTAATCGAACATTTTTCTTCAGGCTTGCTTTAATCAGAAAAACGTTGTTTTTTGTGCTTCTTTATTTAGGCGTCAAAGCCTGGGAAACGTCTCTCTACCCTGCGTTTTATGCCTGGCCAGGCCAATGAACCACCAGCTTGTTTAGTGACTTGGGCTGCTTGAGCTTTAATACCCTGCAATATCGCCGAGTGTATAGGAATAAGCTTTTGGCCTGTGGCCTGAGCTTTTAACTGAATTTCGCATGCTCGCTGCATAATAAACATAAATAGGAATGCATCTGCGATGGTATCTGCACAGGTTAGCAAACCATGATTTCGCAAAATCATAAATTGGGTATCGCCCAAATCTCTCACCAAGCGTGCTTTTTCATCGGGATTTAAGGCAACGCCTTCATAGGAATGATAAGACAGCGACGCCAGCGGAAATAGCGATTGCTGCGAATAGGCCTGAAGCCCGTCTTCAAGTACTGATACTGCAACGCCCTCTGTAGTGTGAAGGTGCATGACGCACTTTGCATCATCGCGGGCTTCGTGCACTGCACTGTGAATGGTAAATCCTGCAGGATTAATGTCGTACTCACTGTCCATCACTTTATTGCCGTGAAGGTCTATTTTTACCAAGCTAGATGCCGTTACCTCGTCGAACATCATTCCGTATGGGTTAATAAGAAAATGATGCTCTGGTCCGGGCACCCGAGCAGATATGTGAGTAAAAATAAGGTCGTCCCAGCCATACATGGCCACAGCCCGATAACATGCGGCTAAATCTACGCGTGCCTGCCACTCTTCTTCGCTCACCTGAGACTTTACAGATTCACTCATAACTCACCTCAAATAGTGTTGTAATTTTTGCTACCTTACCCCTCAAAACAGGTATAGACTGTCGTTACAACGACATTGTAATAATTTTGTTAAATGGAACATCTTAAACCTGTACTAATAAGTTCTTCTTGGTTTTCTTCGCTACCTGAGTATTTGCAATCTGAGTTATTAGGCAAAGTGAGACTTAAGCACTTTAAAGCTGGTCAGCAGCTGCATGCGAAAGGCGAGGACGGCGTTGGTTTTTACGGAATATGTGAAGGACGACTTCGCGTAACCACTATTGGTGTGGATGGCAGCGAGATGCTATTTGCACTATTAGGCCCGGGAACGTGGTTTGGAGAAATATCTATGTTCGACAACCTTCCCCGCACCCACGATAATTTCTGCGAAACCGACAGTACCATTGCCATTATTCCTAAAAATGCGTTTAACGAGCTGCTGAAAAAATTTCCAGAACTATACCCCTATTTCGCTAAGCTACTATGCGCAAGAATTCGAAGCGCGTTTCAGTTTATCGATTCAAGTACGGGGTTGAGTTTGAAGCATCAATTGGTAAAGCGACTGTTAATGTTAACTACTAGCTACGGGCAGCACATACCTGAAAACAGCGCCATTACGTTAACACTGTCTCAAGAGTCACTGGCTCAAATGATAAATAGCTGTCGGCAAACCGTGAATCGGCTGTTAGGCGAGCTTCAGCAGGAAGAGTTAGTTCAATTGCACTACGGTAAGATAACTATCCCCAACCCCGACAAACTGTTTCACGACTACAGGTTCCGGTGATAGCACCATAACGCTGTTTGTTATGGTATATAAAAAATGGTGTATAAAAATCCCCCAAGAACAATTAAGCTCGTTGGGGGATTTTTAATAGGATGCCTAAACTACAACAGCGCTTTTAGTCAAAGCACTAATAGAAGAGAAGGCATTAGCGGTTGTAGCGCTGCATCACCAAGGTGGCATTGGTGCCACCAAAGCCAAAGCTGTTAGACATCACCGTGTTTAGCTGGGCGTCTCTTGCGTCAGTGACAATGTCAAGGCCTTTGGCTGCGTCATCTAGCGTGTCGATATTGATTGACGGCGCGATAAAGTTATTTTGCATCATAAGCAAGCTGTAAATAGCTTCGTTGACGCCAGCAGCACCTAGCGCGTGACCAGTAAGCGATTTTGTTGCACTGATGGGCACGCCTGATGAGCCAAACACTTCTTGAATAGCCGCTAACTCTTTTACATCACCAACAGGCGTTGATGTACCGTGAGTGTTAAGGTAGTCAATTGGGCCGTCTACGTTTTGCATTGCCATTTTCATACAGCGAATAGCGCCTTCACCGGAAGGGGCAACCATGTCAAAACCGTCTGATGTAGCGCCGTAACCTACCACTTCACCGTAAATCGTTGCACCACGAGCGAGAGCGTGCTCAAGCTCTTCAACAACAACCATACCGCCGCCACCAGAGCTAACAAAGCCATCTCGCGCTGCATCGTAGGTCCGAGAGGCTACCGATGGGTTATCGTTATACTTCGAGCTTAGTGCGCCCATCGCGTCGAACTGACTTGAGAGCGACCAATGAAGCTCTTCACCGCCACCGGCAAACACCACATCTTGTTTACCAAGTTGGATAAGCTCTAGTGCGTTACCAATACAGTGTGCACTTGTGGCACAGGCTGATGCGATTGAATAGTTAACACCGCGAATTTTAAACGGTGTGGCTAAACATGCAGACACCGTAGACGCCATGCATCGTGGAACCATATATGGCCCTACTCGCTTAACCCCTTTTTCGCGAAGAATATCGGCAGATAGCACTTGGTTTTCAGAAGACGCACCGCCAGAGCCGGCAATAATACCTGTGCGATCATTTGAAATATCACTTACTTCAAGGCCAGAATCTGCAATAGCCTGCTGCATGGCAACATACGCGTATGCAGCCGCATCACCCATAAAGCGCATGGCTTTACGGTCGATGTGATCTTTCAAGTCAATATCAAGATTGCCCCACACCTGACTGCGCAGGCCCATCTCAGCGAACTGCTCTGAAAATGTGATCCCAGACTTACCTGCTTTTAATGATGCAAGTACGTCCTCTTTATTTACCCCGATGCTCGATACAATACCGAGACCGGTGATGACTGCTCTTCTCATAGTTTACCCTTTGCGTTGATGCGGCATATGTTAACGATTTTACGGAATAAAGTGGTCTGCTTTGCGCTTCAATACAAAGCCCTTTTTTATGAACACCTGTAATGGTTAAATCCATTTCCTGCATCTAGATTGTTAATGCATTACTTCTATCGGTAACGCTGTCGCTGTGTAAACAGCTTGTCATTAAGGTAGCATGAAACTGCGGCTTAGAATATCGTACTGCCTCGACGTGGTAAGAAAATGAAAAAGCTTTCATTAACGCTTTTATACAAGCTGCACATCACAATTTGTTCTGCCATGACTAACGCGCTTTAGATAAGTTAAAAACTTTTACAGTAAAGTTTTTTGAGGCCTTGTAGAATATAGCCTGTGAAAATGGCGTTATTATGACACGCAGAAACACAACGAATTACATAGCTTGAAAAGAGGGTAAATAGGCAGTGAAGTCTAAACATGCGCAAGTACATTTTAATGAAAATGGCATACCCATTGCCAACCATTTTGATGACGTTTATTTTTCTAACGACAGTGGCATCAATGAAACCCAGCATGTTTTTATTCAAGGTAATGACCTTCATCAGCGCTGGGCGTTTTGGAATAAACCTCATTTCACTATTGCAGAAACCGGATTTGGCACCGGCTTAAATTTCTTAGTTGCCATGCATGAATTTAGACAATTTAGGCAAGCAAATCCTCACCACCCTCTTAAGCGCTTGTTTTTTATCACTACTGAAAAATACCCGCTGCCTAAGGCCGATATTCAGCGTGCGTTATCAACGTTTCCGTCGCTACACGCTGAAACAGAGGCATTAATAGCGCTATACCCAATAGGACTTGATGGGTGCCACCGATTGCACTTTACTGCATTTGATACCACCTTGGACTTGTGGATAGGTGATGTGCATCAGTTGCTTGGGCACTGGCATTCACCTAAAGAAGGGCTTGTAGATGCATGGTTTTTAGACGGGTTCGCGCCAAGTAAAAACCCTGACATGTGGTCTGATTCACTCTTCCTACAGATGGCTCGGCTATCAAAAAATAAAACTACATTTGGCACCTTCACAGCGGCTGGCATTGTAAAGCGTGGCTTGGCCAATGTTGGATTTGTGATAAACAAACGCGCGGGGTTTGGTCGTAAGCGAGATATGCTAACCGGTTATTTTCAACTTGCATCGGCAGGTGCAAATGAGAACAGTAATATAGAAACGGTGGTGCAGCCCTCACCTGAGTCAGAACGCCAATGTTCTACCCCGTCTGAACCTAAAGCTACACAAAAGAAACTCTTTCAGAAATTGCGACTGCCAGAGGGGCCTTACTATCGATATAACAATGCGCCCCTCACAGAAGATAGCCATGTGGTAGTGGTGGGTTCTGGCCTTGCGGCTGCAACTATGTGCTTGGCGCTAACTAAGCGTAATATTCGTGTAACGCTTTGCTTCGACGGGGATAGCTTAGCGCAAGGCGCATCAGGGAACCCTCAGGGTGGCTTTTATCCTCAGCTTCATAGCGAAGCGAGTATTGCCAGTCGTTTGCAGGCTCACTGCTTCTTGTACGCGAGAGATTATTACGACAGCCTGAAGTGCAACATTCAATTGCAAACCAACACCAAAAGCATCATTAAAACCAGCATCGAAGCAAACGAACAAGAGCCCACAAAAAAAGAAAATAAATACGATTTTTGTGGCGTTATACAGCTTAAATTTAATGACAAAGTGGGTGTGCGACAAGCGAAATTGGTGAACGACGATGTGTGGCCTTCAGAGCTTATTAGGCACGTAGACAGTGACGAAGTACGCCGTATCGCGGGGGTTGATTTACCCTATGAAGGTTTGTTTATTCCCAAAGGCGGATGGTTGTCGCCCCCGCAACTTGTTAGCGATATTATCGATTTGGCCGAGGCAACGGGAAGGTTAACGCTTAAACCCAACCATTGTTATGTGTCTCATACCAGTGATGGAGACGTTGAATTTACGCATGGCGAGAGTATAAAGGCAGATCATGTGGTGCTTGCACTAGGCGCAGGCGCCGTGGGCACAGATGCTTTTGATAGTCTTCCTTTACGGCCCGTGCGAGGACAGGTTGAAGCCATTGCATCACAACAACCTATTGACACATTAAAAACGGTGCTTTGCCACAAAGGGTATATGACTCCGGCCATGGAGGGTCGCCATGCACTGGGCTCCACGTATGTGAAAAACGACTTGGCCGTTGAGCCTCGCGAAGAGGAAAGCGAGCAAAACCTCGCCACTCATGAACAGGCTCTTGCGAATACGGATATGGTCAGTCAACTACAGCATGACGGTACGGCGAGAGCGGCGACGCGACTTGGCTCGCCAGATCATCAGCCTGTGGTTGGCGCACTGCATAATTTTAAAACGCTAAAGCAAGCGTATGCCGATTTAGGCGTAGGAAAACCGTTTCAACAGGTGAGTACGTTACCGCAAAGCAATGTGTCTACATTAAGCTGCTTAGGCTCAAGAGGCCTCACTACTGCCCCACTTTTAGCCGAAGTATTGGCGAGCACATTGTTAAGAGAGCCACTGCCGCTGAACAACGATTTACTTAATGCGGTTAACACCTCACGCTTTATGGTGCGTGAGGCCGTACGAGGCGAGTTCTAAATTTACTCGTTGATAGATGATGGCGCCTCAACACGCGCCATCTTATTCAGATCCATGACGATAAACGCTGGAATATACACATTTGCGCTGGCAACAATTTGCTTATTTTGCAATGAAACAATCCTGGCATTCACTCTAACGCCTCTGTCGTCTTCGATGATGGTGCCCGTTACTACATGGTCCATCTCAACGCTTTTGGCCAAACGCTTACCGCTTCGCGACATCACAAAGTCGCCCTGCGGCGTCACTGTTATGCCATCAGTCAATTTAAAATCAACGATGGCTAATCCAAAGTCTTGTAGTTCAGTGATCAAGTATTCAGATAATTGGTTGCCCAGCACTGTACTGTCGCTTAGCCCCGCATTTAGACGTACAAAACTCGCAATACCCACAGTGTGCTGCTGAGTGAGTCTTGTTGCGTTGCCCATTAGCTCCATCGCCAACTGCGACGCGTAATCGTTTAATGCTTTGTGGGTTTTAGCGGGAAAGAAACCTGAATGAATAGGATCTTTATATCCGGGATTTACCGCAACGTGTTGCTGATACTCTCTGTCTCTAGAGTCTGGGGTGTAGACCAGACCAGAGCGACTTGGCACTGAAACAGGCTCTGCATCGTGGGTAATTTCGCCGTCTTCACCTAACCAAAACGAACCGATTGATTCTGTGCTTGAGCACCCCGTTAGTGCTAAAACGATTACTACAGATGCGATAGAAAAAAACGCTGTTAGCTTCATCATTAGCCTCGGCTTAACTTCACACCATCACGCATGGAACTACTCTCACTACCATCGCTGGGTATAAGAGCATCGACCACATAAAATGGAACCAGCATTTGCGCGCTCGCCACTACCGCGCGAGACTCCATCCCTAAGATGCGAGCATTAACTAATACACCGCCTTGATGCTTAGTCATGGTGCCCGTTAATACATACTCAATAGGCAGGCTACTGCTGAGTTCGAGATAATCGCGGCTTAATACAAAGTCGCCGCCTTCGGTAATGCGAATATACTCGGTAGCTTTAAAATCAATAACCGGCACGCGAAACTTATGCAGCTCATGCACAAACGACTCTGCCATTTGGCGGCCCAGTAAGTCCGTTTGCTGAAGGTCTGTGTCTAATAACGCAAAGTGTGTAACGCCAATGGCCGTTTTGTTGTTTACGTATTCCATATTAGCAATAAGATCTTGCGTCATATTTTTTACGTAATCGCCGATGTGCTTGGTTAACGGGCGGCCTTTATAGGCACCCTGTACACTTGAATACAGTGGCGGCTGACCGATAGCACCGTAGGCATCCATCCCCTGCTCTTGAGTCTCGTCATCAGCTTTGCGAGGCGTTGCTGGCGCGCGATCTTCAGCCGTAATATCAATAACATTCATTGCTGGACGCGCAGGAACCTGTTCAGCTACTTCTTCATCGCCCATCATCATAGAACAGCCGCTAAGGCTTAAAAACGATGCGGATAGAACATAGGCTACCGAGCTATTAAATTTTTTCATGGGCTTACCTTACACCTTCAGTTCTGTACAGCTTTCCATTGCGGGTTGTGACTTGCTCTTTTTGCCAAAAAATTTCCGCAGGAAAGAAGCGTGTAGCAGCAGCAACAACATCTTTATTTCGGGCATCAATGACGCGGGCATTTACCATGGCGCCAGACTCCTGGTACACCATAGTGCCGGTGATGTAAAAATCGACCCGTTCAATACCCGAGAGCTTTTCGATGTCCCGTGTCAGGATCCTATCGCTTTCTTCACTAACAATTATATCGTTCGATAACTTAAATTCTTGAGTAGAAAAGCCTCTTTTTGTGGCCTCTGTCATCATTCCCTGTTCAAGCTGATGGCCGAGCAACATTAGCGGGTGTTGGTGTTCAGCGTTATATTTCATGGTATCGACCGGCACAAAGCCAACAACTGCGTAGCGAGATTGACGGGGTGTTCGCACATCTGAAAACAGTTCGTTGGCCAGCATGTATGTGTAATATTCCACATTGCCTAACGCAGAAATGGAGGGGTCTGACTGAATTCTTTGTGCATTGTCGTTACTTGACGATGAGCACCCCGTTACGGCAATGGCTATTGCAGCACTCATTGCAACAACTAGCGCAGCACTTCTGTATGCGTTGATGTTAAGCGGTTTGAACATAGTACGTTTCCAAATAAAGCGCCGTTTCGAATAACGCCCGGTTGCAGTGTTATCAACCTGCCCGTCAAAAAAGCGGCAAGGATAGACTAAATCAGTGCGTAATACCCTACAATTAACGTTGTGTAGCAAGTTTTACACCAAGGTTTTTACGCTTTTTGTTGATGTGAGCTGGCACAAATGACGTGCAGTGAGTGGGATAAAGGGCGGCCATGGCAATGACAATTCACCAAGCGACATCGAAGTGAACAGAAAAAGCGGAGAAAAAGGAACTGATTAGCGGAAGATATTTGCCGCCTAAAAGACGCAAAGACAAAATAGAATCACAAAGCCTCTTAGCAAAACTTGATCACAAAGCTTCTTAACAAAGCCTCTTAAAAAAACATCGTCACACAGCACATTGCGTTAGTATTGTATTGGCAATACCGAGCAAGCATGTTGTTATGGTACCAATGCAGAGCGAGTTCTATCGCTAGTGGAATTTCAACGCTTATACAGGCAATAAAGGATTTAACGAATGGCAAAAACAACGGTTAATTGGGGAATATTATCAACAGCGAGAATTGCCCATACATTTGCAAAAGACATTGCGCACTGTGAAAGCGCCAAGTTAGTGGCAGTTGGCTCTCGGCAGCTCGATAGCGCGCAAGTATTTGCAGCAGCGCACGGTATACCTCATGTGTATGGCAGTTATGAAGATTTACTTAACGACCCTACTATTGATGCTATTTACATTGCCACCCCTCATACCCTTCATGCAGACAATGCCATAGCCGCACTCAAGGCGGGTAAACACGTGTTGTGCGAAAAGCCTGCTACGACGTCTCCGGAAGAGTTAGAGCGTATTATAAGCGTGGCGAAAACAGAAGATCGGTTTTTCATGGAGGCCATGTGGACTTACTTCTTACCAGCCATTAATGAGGCGCTAGCGTGGGTTAACGCAGGGCGAATAGGCAAACTGCTTCACGTTAAAGCGAGCTTTGGATTTACTATGCCCTACTCTGCTACAAGTCGAGAGTACGCACGTGAGTTAGGAGGCGGGTGCTTGCTAGATATGGGGATATACCCTATTGCTTTCGATGCGCTTTTTAATACAGATGATTCGCCCCCTGTTGTACTAAACAGCGATGTGGCACCGAATGGCGCTGACAACGACGTACTTTGGATGTATCGAAATAACGAAGTTGTGTCGGTGCTACACAGCAGCTTTAAAAGCAACTTAGGAAATGACGCGCTTCTCATTGGCACTGAAGGGACCATCAAGATACCCGACTTTTGGAGGGCTTCATCATGCACTCTTTACAAGGGATTAGAGGAAGAAGCGCACTTTTCTGATAAGCGCAAAGGCAGCGGGTTTGAGTTTGAAATAAGCCACGCATGTGAGCACATCTTAAATAAAACCCACGAATCTGATGTAATGCCCTTCTCCGTATCACGCAGGTTTCAAAAGCGTTTGCGCGGTGTTAGCGAAAATATAAAACGTTAAATCTGAAAGATGACATAACAAATTTAAGTGTACTTAGGTAAAAAATACAACTGTATATACATGGCTCTGATCCATTTCTGTGTTGGTTTGCTGTACTGAGAAAATCAAATCATGTTAGGAGCATCTATGAATAATACTCAGTTTGCCAATCTTCAAACTACATTAGAACAGCTAACATGTGTTCAGTTGAAACCTCTCCGACAACACATCGAAGACATGATTTCTTCGAATTATGTAGGTAAAGGTATTGCTGTGCATGAGGAAGGCGTAGCCGAATGTGCCCATTGTGGTAGCCAAGAGTTTACAAAATACGGAACAACTGCACGAGGACAGCAGAGATATAAATATAAAGCTTGTGCTCGAACTTTTAATTCACTTACTGGTACGCCATTATCTGGTATGAAAAAACAAGATAAATGGCACCAGTATTCAGAAGGCATGTGGTTTACAGCCAAGATCAGAGAAGCAGCAAGTGAATTAGGCATTAATGTTAAAACCGCTTGGCGTTGGCGACATCAGTTATTATCAATGCCAAGACAAAGAAAGCCTTCAGAGCTTCATGGGATCATTGAAGCTGATGAAACCTTTATCAACGATTCGTTTAAGGGTAAACGCCAGTTGGAAAGACCTTCACGTAAGCGTGGTGTTAAGAGCCATGACATACCTAAAGTACCAGTTATGCTTGCATTAGATCGCAACGGAGCTGTAACTCACTGCGTCTTGCAAAGAAACACGAGAGAAGAGCTAGAGAAATCACTAGCACCAGTATTAACGCCTGAGAGCGTATTATGTACAGAGGGTAATCTGTCGTATCAAACAATCGTCAAGAACCTACCTTTTGAACTCGATCATAAACGCCTCATAGCTACTGATAATCAAAGAGTTATAGATGGTATCTACCACATACAAACACTGAATAATTGGATGATGCGCTGGAAGCAGTGGCTTAGACAATTTAATGGGGTTGGGACTGGTTATCTTGATAACTACATCGCTTGGTTTAGACAAATGGAACAGTCACAGGTAGACGATAGCTGGGTCGTTCTCGCATTATAAATAGTTGGCTTATGAATGAAGATACTTAAGATATTTACCATTGTTTTTATGACACTTTTCATAGTTTCATTTGGTTATTTTAATAAAGATCCCATTGCTTGCGAGCTAATAGGGTTATCACATTTCAATGAAGTATCACCTGATCTTTATGTAGACCAAAGTATCGACAGCTCGACACAATTTGAACTGTCGCATGCTATCGATGCCGCATATAAAAGAGTTGCTGATATTTATGGCACTCCAACTTCTAATCCTAGAATCATTGCAACAGCCGAAACTAAATATGCCAAGTTTGGATTTAACCCCACAGGTATGCAAAGAACAGGCTTTTTCAGAGAGTGTATATTTCTGGGTCCAAAAGGGCTAAATACTGACGTAGTAGCCCACGAGCTAGCTCATGCCGAAGTTAGGCACAGAACAACCCTATTTGTAGAATTAACCCAGATACCTGCTTGGTTCATAGAGGGCACAGGGATCAAGGTTGATTACCGAAAGCCATTTTTACTAGAAAACATTGATGTGACAAGTGATGACGTAGCTAAGATTAAGTCGGTGTTTTACCTTAGTGACTTCCCAAACACCAATGTAAAGTATTATCAAGCATCACTAATTGCTGTAGAGCCGATGAACCCAAAGGACATGTACAGCGCCTTAGAAAGATTGAACAATGGTGAACAGTTTGAGGACGTTTTTAACGAATTCTTTTAAGTGTTGATTAATATTGAAATTTTATTTTTTCAACACAAAAATGGATCACAGTCATATACACACAGTTAATACAGATTTAATTTCAGTACAAAAAAAAGGACATTTTCCGATTTTTATCGCCTGTTTATTCGGAAGCAGATGTAGAGTATTGATGTAAAAACAGTTGCGTGCGAGAGTAGCGGAATTATTTTGATGATATACGGAAATGTTCCACCTTGCATAAAGGATGTTTTCCGTACATTAAATTGTTAGGAGTCAGGATGGAAACTGATAATACAGTGAATTGTTGTAAGCACGGTGAACAACAAGCTACTTTTGTGTGCCAGCATCTCATGGACAGTATGACAACGAAGAACAAAGTAGGTTACAACTCAGCACCAGAATCAGACGACAACAAAAGACCAGATGCTTGGTGCAATCAATGTGAAGTTAAACGGTTAGAATGTGTTGGTGACTGGAATGAAGAGTCTGAAGCATTCGCGAATATAAAGTTACTTTGCGGCTGTTGCTACGACCAAGCGAAAGTAATCAACACCTCTAGTAAAAGTTGGTGGAAGTTGTGGCATTGACACCTTACAAAAAAATTAAGTCACTCCCTTCGTTCGCTGGGACGCATACACGTGGGCTGCTTCACACTATAGCCCACGTGCCTGCGCCCGTTATTGAAAAGTCTATACGCAAGTGCAAGCAAAGAGGTATGAATGGATTCTTCAACAGATCATAAAACAAAGAAAATGGAAGTTTTACCTTTGCTATTTAGTTTCAAAGGAAGGATAGGAAGAATTCAGTTTACTAAGTGGTGGCTACCGTTAACTTTAATCACGCTACCTTTTTATTATTTAAATGAGCAACTGGCAGGAATGGTTGTAGTTTTCTTATTATGGCCACTGTTTGCGCTAACGACAAAACGATACCATGACTTTAATAGTGCCGGTTGGTTAGGTATTTTTCAGTTACTACCTATTATTGGGTGGTTAATAGTCATTGTGGGTTGCTGTTTTACAGTAGGTGATTTTAAAGACAATAAATATGGCAAATCTCTGTATAAGTAGAAAATTGCGTATAATCGGGTAGCCGGAGGTATTTAACCTCCAGCCCCCACAGCTTACCCTGCACTACTGACTTTCAATACGTCGTTACTATAGGGCTGCCTTAATCGCCCTCATTGTTTCCCCCAATAAGCCCAAGTTCGGCGAATTTTATGGTATCAAGTGAATCAAACTGGATAGCACATCCCTGCTCTATCATTGTAAGCCACGCAAATCGCAATGCATCAGCTCGCTTACCTTTCCAAAAGTTTTTCGTTTTATTAATGTAGGCGACAACGGGCGTTGTGTAACCGTCGTGATAGATACGGCGAATAAAAGTAACATCGGGGCCAAACGAACCCATTACTGCTGAGTTGCTAATCTCAATTGACGTCAAAAGCTTATCGAAAGCACCTTGATGATCGCCCTGTCGATACGCCAGCCACGCTCTAGCTATACCCACAAAGTGCGCTTCAGTGCTAAAATTATCAAACACATTACCGGCTATTTGCTGGTCCTTACTCAGATTTTCACCATGTTGAAATATGAGGTCTATTTTTGCATTTACAGTGTCAATAGGTTCAAATTGCGCGCTGTAAATAAGGTGCCGGCTCAAGTCCCCTATTATCTGATAAGGGTTTCTATCCGCTGCTTTGCTTCTCTTATAGTCTCGTGAAGTGCTGCTTAACAATCGCTTATTTCTTTGGTTAAAATAAGCAAGTCGCTCTTCGACAAATTGATGATAATTGGGGTCGTTACACCCTTTTGCATAATCCGCGAAAGCATTCGCACTTAACAATAACGCGAAGAGGCATAAATATACTTTGATAAGAGAACAACGCGTCAATAAAGGTACTGTCATCTGGCCTATCCGGTCACTGTCATCATTTAGGTACTCAGAACGCGTATAGATTGATCTACTTGGCGCACTATCCATCGACATCACTTCTTGTCGTTCAGTGGGTTTTATCGGTATTTTGGGATGAAAAAAACGAGAGAAGTTCGAACTAAAACAGGGGTAGCAAGAAAACACGCTTGAGCTGATTTCTGCAACGCTAAATCATTGAGCATCGCTTTCAACATTCTGAGCTTTGCAGGATCTATCAAAACCGTTAAAGCCTGCGCGTTATCCTACCTCCTAAATTGCGATAACAAATGAACGTTGTTGTAACAGTACCCATTGATGCGCGCTCGACTTTTAAGTTAAAGAAAGTAGGCGATTCCATAATGCTTTGACTAATGTTGCATCACCTTTTTCCAGCTCGTTATTTGCAAACGCACGCTCTAAACTCAACATCATGTTTTCATCAAGTTGCGCTATAGACGCATTTTCTTTCATTTCTAGCTGACGAGACTCTACCGCGAAATGTCCCTGCAGATAACTGGCGATAAACAGCTCATCATCATCACCATGATTAACAACATCATCTAGGGCAGCTTCAATTTTTGCGATTTTCTCTACCACGTTGTGTGGTGCAGCAGCAGGTGGTAACACTCTCTTCTCCTTTGTTTTTACTCAATGTTTTTTTACAACGCGTTATAAAGTACTTTGTCTTTATAGCCGGTGATAATGGTGAACGCGCCAGCGAGCTCCTCATCTAGCACTGGGTCGCCAGAATCTAAACGAAGGGGCTTGCCATCTAGCGCCTGCACCTTTTGCTTGGTTGCCACAAGTATCATGTTGTCTTTGCCCACTTGGCGAATAAAAGCAGGGCTTAACTGCTGATTGCCTCGTCCTAGAATGTGTCCCTGACCGCCAATAACGGTAAGTACCACTTTGCTTGGCTTGTCACGGGTTAACTCAACAAGTTCTGATGCCGTCACATCACTGGCAACGAGCTCTCCGTTTTTGATAACATCGACACCAAGCAACGTGTTGTCCAACCCCAAATATTCCATCACCGAGCCTACGGTTGAGCCAGAGCCCATCACAAATAAGGTGTCTGGTTTGTCTTCCATAATTTCCGATACGTAGGCAGAGATATCATCAAGCACCAATGCCTCGTCTTCTTTGCCTCCCATTTTTACTGCTTGAACGTAAGTCAGTTCGGCGGGAACACGCATTTCTCCGTAATGCTTGGCGATGACTTTACCGCCTCTAAACGCATCTTCATCTATGTCGCGTACCTCTGCGTCCATGACACTGACTAACTCTCCGGCAATCATCTGGCTCACTACCTGCCCTGCAGCTGCCGGAGATACGCAATACACACCAGAATGAATTTTACATCCAGCGGGAACGCCGAGCACAGGAATGGCCTCACCTACCACGCGACATATATTGCGAGCGGTGCCATCACCACCGGCGAATAACAACAAATCGACACCGGCTTCGACCATTGCACGGGCTGCATTTTCTGAGTCTTCACCTTCGGTTTGCAATTCAGGGGCCTGATAAATCACCTCACAGGGAATACCCAACGAAGCACAAACGGTTTCACCCATTTCTCCAGATGCGGTAAGTACTGCAAATTGCCCTGAAAGCGCGTCGAGAATACTCAGTGCTTTGGCCATTTTTTCATTGGCTTTTTTCTCGGCTCCCATGGCCAGCGCCCGCTCTCTAATTTGAGCACCATCACTTCCTTTTAATGCCAGCGCACCGCCAATTCCCGCAAAGGGGTTAACAATAATTCCTAGCCGAAAAATTGGCTTACTCATGCGGCGTCGTCTCCAATACATGTTATTGATGATGTGTCATTATCTTTTTGATGCAAAAACGTGCTGGCAAGTGCAGCTAAAAAACGCTGGGCCCTATGGGGAAAACCAGCTTGCCTGTAGTGCGCTAACTGCGCGGCAACGTTTGCGGTAAACCCCTCTCGGTCAGGCTCGGCCCCGTTGAGATTATCGGTACTTACCTGAAATTGCCTTCCCGTGGCCTCAGTAAACGCCCATTCAATAGCCTGGGGCTTTATTTCTACTTTTTCAAAGTCGAGCTGCTGCTGTGTATTTCTGCCATCTGGGCAGTACCAATACCCGTAATCTTCTAACAGCCTGCGTTTGTCACCCGCAATACACCAGTGCGCCACTTCGTGCAGCGCGCTAGAAAAAAAGCCGTTGGCAAAAACAATTTGGTTGTAATTGCAATGCTTACTCGCGGGCAGGTAAATGGGTTCATCATTGCCAAGCACTAACCGTGTGTTGAAATCGACAAAGGTGTTGTTGAACAACGCAATAAGCGTGGGCACATCGTTGTCTATTTCACGATTGTCTATATCGATGAATTCGTTGTGATGGACTGGGTTATTCATTTCAACTCACGATTTTTTGGATTTGGGCAATTGTCTTATCGCTTGGCACGGTGTGCATATCGACACGCGCTTGAATTTGCTGGATTATATCAGTAAAGACGTGACTTCTCACTTGAAAGCTAGACGCGCATGAGTCAATCTATGTTTACAACAGTAACCGCCCTCTTTAACGATGGAGTGAGAATTTTGGCGCAAGAGATCATTAAACATATTCATCGAGTTAATGCTCAGCGAGACTTGGCAAACAAACTCAACCTAATGACGCTTATCCATCAACTTCAAGACTGGCAATGTCAGCGACTGTTAGTGTCTCACGATGACCTTGCGAAACAGCAGCGCTATCAAAAAGCGATGGCTTTTTTTGTAGAAGAGCTTTACGGTCCCAAAGATTTTAGTCAACGAGACGCTGATTTGGTAAGAGTTATCCCTAAACTAGCCAAGGTGCTTCCTGAAAAAGCGATGAACGCCATGAACGACGCTCTGTCGTTAAATGCGCTGTCTTTCGACTTAGACATGGAAGTAGCTCAATATTTAAACACGCATTTTCTAGGTGAAGCGATCAGTCGAGATTCTTATGCACAAGCCTATAAAGGCGTAGGCCGAAAAGATGACCGAGAAAACCAAATCACCATTATTTCACACCTTGGCGATCAACTAGCCGAGGTGATCAAAGTCCGTGGGATTGGCATGCTAATTTCGATGTCTCGTCGGCCCGCAAAGATCGCTGGACTATTGGCGCTACACGAGTTTTTAGACCGAGGATTTAACGCATTCAAGGCGATAGGCGATGTTCAAAGCTTCATACAGCCGGTGTTAGAACGTGAAACTAAGCTTATGGAAATATTACTAAGTGAAAACACCACACTGCCAGAAGATAACCCGCTGCCAGTGGTTTAAACAGCGAGTGCTTGAACATTACTCGCGTGAGTAGTTTTGCTCAGCCAGTCATTCATGAGCAATTTTAACAGCGAGACCATGCCTATGCGGACATATCAACGAAACGGTGAGGAGGGAGTCAGTGTGACGAAGCATACTCTTAGCTGGATGTATGACGCTCCATTTATTCAACATTGGTACATTGACGAGACTCATATTGACCACTACAAGCACGTTAACAACGTAGCCTACGTGTCGCAATTAGAGAAGCTTGCATGGGCCCATTCCAACGCCCTTGGCTTGCAATTTGCTGATTACCAATCACTCAACAGAGGCATGGTGATTAAGCGGCATGAACTCAACTACCACCTTCCTGCCCACTTAGGTGATACCTTAGAATGCGCAACCTGGATAGTGCAATGCGATAAGCGCCTTACTCTTAGTCGTCAGTTTCAATTTATTTGCCCTAAACGTAATAAAACAGTATTCGATGCGCTAACCACGTTTGTTTGCGTTAGCCTTGATACCGGAGTGCCTAAGCGAATGCCTGCTCAATTTATTGATGCCTATCATACTGCCTGTATCCCACTCGGCGACAGGTCAAAACCATGATCCGTGAAGATTGTTGCACCTACTGCACCATTTTTTTAGGCTGAATTAAATGAACCGCACGCTGCTGTTATTACTTTTACTGTTACTCACCGCTTCACTACTGCTTAATATTTACTTGTTGCAGCATGTAAAGGTCAATGACAATACTCACTATCAAACAGACTCACAGCAACGTTTTGCACATCAACCTTTAGCGCCTCAATACAGTCATGATAAACGACAGGCCGGACCTCGCTCTAAGAATGCAGAGCGCAGTGTTAATGAGCAAGACAAGTATGCCAGTGTTGATGATGGAAAAATAAAGGACTTATCAAACAAAGGAATGCTATCGCTGTCAGAACTCAATGCCTTATTGAATAGTGGCGACTTGGCCGCACTGAGCGTGGAACTTAACAGGCAGCTTAAGGTTTCACCATTGAGCGAACCCTTGTTATTGTTGGAGGCAGAGTTGATAAGACAAAACAAGCCCTTACCAACAGCACTGCTTAACTATTATGATTTGGCAGATTTGCCCCTATCAAAAAAAGCGTTAGTTGAAATAAATGAAAAGATTCAGACGCTGTATCAGCAAGCTCAGCAACAACTTAGTCAAAGTCAGCAGTGGGAACTGGTGGCAAAGCTTAACGAGCCTTTGTTCCAGCGTGTACCAGACAACAAGACTTTTACACTCAATTTAGCAACTGCATATGCTCATCAAAACAAAGTTACCCTGATGGAAGACATATTAGCCGCTCTTCCCTTCAACGATCCTGACGCTCGAGCTATTCGCAACATTGCTTTTGAGCAACAGGTAACAGCCACGGATCCCGATACCGAAACAACCAGAGACCCTCTTCGTCAAGACTCGCTGTTAAGCGAAAATGACAACGTTCGCGTTAACCTAGATCGTCGTGGAAATTCATACCATGTTAACGCCGAAGTGCTCAATCAGCGAGCGCTTATGATCCTCGATACGGGTGCGAGTACCACGGCAATTTCATCTAATTTGTATGCGCGTTTAGGCAAGATGAGAAACTTAACCTTTATTGGCATATTCAACGTTCAAACGGCCTCAGGAAGTGTTGAAGCCCCTTTAGTACGAATTCCCGAATTTAGGTTTGCTGGATACATGTTTAACAATGTTTCTGCGATTGTACTACCTGAAGAGGCACTGCCCGATGCAGATGGACTTTTGGGAATGAATATACTCGGTGAGTTTGATTTTTCGATTTTGCCAAAAGATGACGTCCTCGTTTTGAAGAAGCGTGGAAAAAAGTAGGATGTGCGAGTTGTATCAAGCAAAAATAAGTAGCTGAGATAATAATCCAGCAATAAGCGCATAGACCAACATAGGAGCAATAGTACGTTTAATCATTTTACCCTCTTGGTTTTTTATTCCTAGAATGGCAGACACTGCAATAATGTTGTTTATGCAAATCATATTCCCCATAGCAGCTCCTACCGATTGCAACGAGAGAACCAGAGGTACAGGTAACTGTGCCTGCTCGGCAATGCCATACTGAATACCACCGAAGGTTAAATTTGAGATCGTTGCTGACCCAGAGAAAAATGACCCCAGTGCGCCAAGGAGTGACGCAACATAAAGCCAATTATCGCCTGTTGCATTAGCAAGGCTATTTGCAATGATAAACATAGGCGCCTCGGCGTTACCCTGCATCATAAAGTTGACCATAATAAGCGCTCCGGCGAGCGCAATGGTCGGTTTTTTTATACGTTCACCAGTCTCAGATAAGGCTTGACGTAATTTGAAAAAGGGCAAAGAAAAAAGTGGTATTAACAAGATGATAGTGACAACAAATGGAATAAGTGCTGGTACATAAAGGGTTTTATATGACCAACTAATTGTGGTACCAAAAATGTGGCTCCAACTTACAATCAAGGCCCTGCTTACTTCAATGTGGAAAATCTGAAACCACAACGCGGTATCATTTAATAGCGGTTTTATTTCAAGCTGTTGCACGCGAGTCACCACCAATATAGTGATGAGTAAAATAAAGGGAAATGTCGCTTTTAGAATATTCTGAAATGATATATCTGCAGTTGACACCTCATGATCATTATCCACCCGCTTAAGTCCTAAGCCGCGTTTTGCGAATACAATAGACAAAGCAAGTCCAATTGCCCCCCCTATCAGTGCTGGAAATTCGTAATTGACCTGAGCTAACAACAGATAAGGCGCAGTACAGCTGATGATACTTAGCAAAATGAACAAAGCGTTAGCGCGGATATCACTCCAGCTCACGAGAAATTTCAGAGCCATTACGGGAATGACTAACGCTGCAACAAAATGCATTGATGCAGTTATTGAAGATACTTCTAAGAGTGTTTCCTCACTTAGATTAAGCGCCTCAAATCCGAACCACGTTGGCGTGCCTACAGCGCCAAATGAAACAGGGACTGTATTCATCACTAGGGTGAGGAGTGCAACACGCAGCGCTGGAAATCCGAGGCCGACAAGAATGGGGGCCGCAATGGCAGCAGGTGTGCCGAAGCCGGATGCTCCCTCTAGCATGAAGGTAAATGCCCACCCAATGATCATTAGTTGCGCAACCTTATTGTTGCTGACATTTTCTAAAAAAAGTCGCAACTTTTCTTGCGAGCCAGAGAGCACAAGAACGCTATTTAATAGTATGGCGCCAGCCACTATTGACATAGGTGTCAGCACAGAAAGCAGGCCCGCAACCGCATTTGCTGCCAGTTCTGTTTGATTACCGTGGAAATAGAACAGTTGCAGCACCCCAACGAGCAGTGCCGTTACCGGTAACGCAATGTAAGATGGCCATGGACGCACTTTTGTCATGCTCCAAACCAAAAATATAATAGGTAACGTTGCGATGAAAGTATCCATACCGCTTAACTATCCAACATTTGTATTAAAATAGTAGTCACCAAAAGTGTAATACAACACCAACGCCATTACATAAATAATTTGTCCTTAATAACTATGGCTTAAAATGGAAAAATACAGAACTTGCAATCAGGCCCAAGCGGATCGTATAGTAATAGCTCAATTACTTGTCGGAGTGCTTCACTGGAAAATCCAGTAAGCTGAGACTGCGAAAGCGGGATCCGTAGAACCTGATCAGGCTAATACCTGCGAAGGGAACAAGAGAAAATGTTGGTTTGTACACAGTCACCTTGCGTAAAATCTCTGTTGCTCAATACACAAGATTATATAGGCACGGTTTGTAGACAAATACGGTACAGAAAACTATGATCTCAGAAGCTGTCGCCCAGCGTGAGAACGAGTGAATTGTACTTTCCTCACCTTCATTTTCCTCTCACTCCTGACAAGCATTTTATTTAACGCCAACTCAAAAAGGCCAAAATGCTATGTCGACACGACGCGAACAGCGCCAACAAGCGCAACAATTTATTAATGAATTAGCCGGTGAGGCTTACCCGAATTCTACTCGTCACTATGAGATAGGAAGTAGCAATGATATTAAGGTTGCGATGCGCCTTATCCACCAGCATGACAGTTTAATTGGTGGTACAGAAGAAAACCCGCTTTTAGAACCTAACCCTCCTATTCCTGTTTATGATACATCAGGCCCCTATGGCGACCCCCTTGAAAAAATTGATGTGCACAAAGGCCTACCCGCCCTCCGTAAAAAATGGATAGAGAAGCGTGCCGACACTCAAGAGCTCAGCGGTGTTACCTCGACTTTCGCCAAAGCGCGAGAGGCAGACTTATTTACCGAAGACTTCAGGTTTGTGCGCACAGCAAAGCCTAAAAAAGCGATAGCCGAAAAGAATGTAACGCAGCTGCACTATGCTCGCAGAGGCATTATCACGCCCGAGATGGAATACATTGCCATTCGGGAGAACATGGGCAGACAGTCGATAAAACAGGCAGAGCTATCTCAGCAACACCCTGGCGAGAGCTTTGGTGCACAACTGTCCGACGCAATTACACCGGAGTTTGTTCGCCAAGAGGTGGCGGCGGGCCGGGCTATTATTCCTTGTAACATCAATCATCCTGAACTTGAGCCAATGATCATTGGACGCAACTTCTTGGTGAAAATTAACGCCAATATTGGTAACTCTGCGGTTACCTCGTCCATTGAAGAAGAAGTAGAAAAATTAGTGTGGTCTACCCGGTGGGGAGCCGACACCATTATGGATTTATCCACGGGCCGAAACATTCATGAAACCCGCGAATGGCTGCTCAGAAACAGCCCTGTGCCGTTAGGTACTGTGCCCATTTACCAAGCGCTAGAAAAAGTAAATGGTGTGGCCGAAGACTTAGATTGGGCTATTTTCAAAGACACGCTCATAGAACAAGCCGAGCAAGGGGTGGACTATTTTACTATTCACGCTGGTGTATTGCTTGAATACGTGCCGCTCACGGCTAACCGCGTTACAGGCATTGTCTCTCGGGGTGGCTCAATTATGGCAAAGTGGTGTTTAAGCCACCACAAAGAGAGCTTTTTGTACGAACACTTTCGCGAGATTTGTGAAATTTGCGCTCAGTACGACGTTTCACTTTCTTTAGGCGATGGCCTTCGCCCTGGCAGTGTTGCCGATGCCAATGACAAGGCTCAGTTTGCCGAGCTTCATACCCTTGGTGAACTCACCAAAATTGCATGGGAATACGATGTCCAGGTAATGATTGAGGGCCCAGGGCACGTGCCAATGCACATGATTAAAGCCAATATGGAAGAGCAACTTGCTCATTGCCATGAAGCGCCATTTTACACTCTTGGTCCCTTAACGACCGACATTGCGCCTGGTTACGATCACATTACCTCAGGCATAGGCGCGGCAATGATTGGCTGGTATGGCTGCGCAATGCTTTGCTATGTAACGCCTAAAGAACATTTAGGCTTACCCAACAAAGAAGACGTGAAGCAAGGCCTTATTACTTACAAGATAGCGGCCCACGCAGCCGATTTAGCCAAAGGACATCCAGGTGCTCAAATTCGAGATAACGCCATGTCTAAGGCCCGCTTTGAATTTCGATGGGAAGATCAGTTTAACCTTGCGCTCGACCCTCACACTGCCCGTGCGTATCACGATGAAACCCTGCCACAAGCATCTGGGAAAGTGGCTCACTTTTGCTCCATGTGTGGCCCTAAGTTTTGCAGTATGAAAATATCGCAAGAGGTACGAGAAGTGGCAAAAGAGTCAGCCAAAGAGGCTGAAATGGAGGCAGAACAAAAGACAACTAAACAAGAGGCACAGAAAGTACATCAAGAAAAAACGCAAGGGATGCAAGAGATGGCAAAGGCATTTAATGACAGTGGTGCCGAACTCTATCACAGTGCTGATAAAACAGTAGGCTAGCCCATGAGCCAGGAAAAACAAGCTAGCCTACCAACAATATGGTGTGTGGGCGGCACAGACTCGAGTGGAGGCGCGGGTGTTACCCGCGACCTTGCAACGCTTGCCGACTTAGGTGTGCACGGCTGCGCCATCGTCACACTGGTTTCAGCGCAGTCACACAGCGCTATGATTAGCAGTAAAGCTATGCATCCATCATTAATCAATGAGCAATGGCAAGTGTTGGCAGCTGAACCATTACCTTGCTGTATAAAAATTGGCGCTATCGCAAACGATGCGCAAGCTAACACTCTGAGCACGCGTATTGAGATGCTAAGTGTCCCGCGCCCTTTTATTGTGTGGGACCCAGTATTGTTTAGCTCATCAAAAAGCCCCTTGAGTAACCTGAGCAAGAACGCCATAAAACAGCTGCTTTGTGTGGTAGATTTAGTCACACCCAACACTCATGAATTAGCAAGCCTTGCTGGTATTTTCTTAGACAGTGAAATTAAACGCGAAATTAACAGTAATCGCGATGTTCGACATGCGGCACATACGCTAATAGATAACGGTGCAAAGGGTGTGTTAGTAAAAGGTGGCCACGCACTGTGGCAGCCTGATGCCATCGATCTTTATTTCACCAAAAGTGAAGAAACTGCTTTTTCTCAACCGCGAGTTCACCACAGCGAACTGCGGGGAACGGGATGCATGCAGGCCAGTGCAATCGCAGCGTTTGTGGCACAAGGCTACAGCATTCATGATGCGCTCACCCTTGCCAATGCCTATGTAAAAAATGTTCGAGATATATCGTCGTCATCCTGTACGCAAAGCTTGTCGACACCTACTCGGCAAAATGTGCCTCATGTTCCTAAGTTGGCGGGTTTTCCCGTCAATAGAGATATCTTTCCAACGGTTAGTTTTATCAAACATGGCCCTTTTACACCGGGTGACGGGTGTGAAACTGATAGGGACGTGTTTGATAAACATCAACATGAAAGGCACAACAAGCCGTTCTTGCCATTATCACAAACTAAGCGTGGTATTTATCCGCTGGTTGATAGCGCTGACTGGATAGAGACGCTCCTGCCAACAGGGGTTGAAACTATTCAACTGCGAATTAAAGAAGAGGTTAGCCCGTGGGATCAAAAACGTATTTCCAAGGAGATAGAACGGGCAGTGGCACTGACGAAAGGCACATCATGTCAGCTTTTTATCAACGACCATTGGCAGCTAGCTATTGAGCATGGTGCATATGGTGTCCACCTTGGTCAGGAAGATCTTTTTACCGCAGACATCGATGCAATAAGAAAGGCCGGGCTGCGCCTGGGCGTGTCTACCCATGGTTATGCTGAAATTCAGCGAGTAAAATCACTGGCGCCTTCCTATATTGCCTTAGGTCATATTTTTGCCACCACAACGAAAGACATGCCATCACAACCGCAAGGCATAGACCGACTTGAGCGTTATGTCGAGTTGTGTGGCGATATTCCTACAGTGGCGATTGGCGGCATTAACAAAGACCGCTGTAAAACAGTAGCCGACACAGGGGTTACACATATTGCAGTAGTGACCGCAATCACCGAAGCTCACTGCCCTGCAACTGCTTACTACCACCTTGGTAAGGAGGCTGGCTTTGCTGAATAAAGACGATATTAGGCGCTATAGCCGACAGCTGTTGTTAAACGAAATTGATGAGGAGGGTCAGGCAAACCTTCGTAGTGCCCATGCGGTGGTAATAGGGCTTGGCGGTTTAGGTACGTTAGCCTCTCGATTTTTAGTCGGTGCGGGCGTTGGCAATATCACCATCGTAGATGGCGACATTGTAGAAGTAAGCAATTTACAGCGCCAAGTAACTTACAATGAAACTCACTTAGGTGACTTAAAGGCGAAGGCACTAGGCAACGAACTGCATAAAGTGAACCCAAGTGTACATATCACGTCGAAAAGTATGTTTGCTTGTAAACGCAACCTTCAAAAGCTTATTGATGACGCGACCTGTGTGCTCGACTGCACCGACTCGGTGACTATAAGAAAGGACATTAACGCCGCCTGCATTGCCGCGAAGAAACCATTATTTATTGCGGCCGCCAGCGGGCTATCTTGGCAAGCGATAAACTTACCCTGTCATTCCTTTCTTGCTTCGACACATCAGTTAACCCTTGGCTCGCATTGTACTAGCGAGAATCATCATAGTAGCGAGACTGATTATTCTAGCCAGACAGATCATACCGACCACGCTAATCAGCAGTGCCATACACCGAATATTACCAACAAAGTCGATGCCCCTTGTGGTTGTTATGACTGCCTAGTGGCACAGCTAAATGTAACTCAAGACTGCCAAAGTCAGGGCGTTTTAGGCCCTGTTGTGGGGATTGCCGCCTGCCATCAAGCCACACAGGCCCTACTTTTTTTAGCCAAAAGGCACTTGGCAAAAATTCAATGGGGCAGCTATATCGTAGGCAACGCAGCTAATGCCACCATTCAGTCTTTCCATTTACCTCCCTCACCAGATTGTAAGGTATGCCAATGAATTCAATTAGTCGTCAATCTAATAACGTCCACACTGGTGTTGTCAAAAACGTTGCCAACGCTGACAAGAATGACAGCGCAGTTACTAATTACACTGATGTTGCCAATTGCAATGATGTTACCAATCGCACTGATGTTACCAAATGCACTGATGTAAGTGGTACCAGTAAGAAAAGCGCTAAAAGTAACGCTGAAACGACAACAATCACTATCGTTTTAAACAACCAATCTCAAACCTGTAAAAGCCCCATTTCAGTTGGTGAAATAGTGCATGGTTATGCGTCAAACGTTGAAGGTACTGCGGTTGCCTACAATCGCGCTATTTTAAACAAGTCTCAATGGTCTCTCACTCACCTTCAAGACGGCGACCATATCGATATATTTACCTTAGTGGCGGGAGGATAAGCATGTTTACACTCGCAAATCATAAGTTTTCTTCGAGGTTACTTACGGGCTCAGGCAAATTTAGCAATGCCAACACTATGCATGATGCGGTTTTCGCAGCTGGCAGCGACATGGTCACGCTTGCGATGAAGCGCGTAGCTTTAAATAATGGGGGGGCTACCAACGATGAAACGCTGACCCAGCTGCGAAAGCTTGGTGTTACCTTACTGCCTAATACATCGGGGGCAAAAACTGCAGAAGAAGCCGTTTTTGCCGCTGAGCTTGCCTTTGAGGCCATTGGCAGTCAGTGGATAAAGCTGGAAATTCACCCTGACCAACGCTATTTGCTCCCCGACCCAATCGAAACATTAAAGGCGGCAGAGACTCTGGTTAAAAAAGGCTTTAACGTGTTGCCTTATTGCGGCGCCGATCCAGTGCTGTGCAAGCGGTTAGAAGAGGTTGGCTGCGCAGCGGTTATGCCATTAGGCGCGCCTATTGGTAGCAATCAAGGGCTACAAACAAAACCCTTTATTCGCATAATTGTTGAGCAAGCAAAGGTGCCCGTTATTGTTGATGCCGGTATTGGCAAACCCAGCGACGCAATGGCGGCCATGGAAATGGGGGTAGATGCGGTGTTAGTGAATACTGCCATCGCTACCGCAAATAATCCTATAGCCATGGCAGCTGCTTTTAAGTGTGCGGTTGAAACTGGACGTAAGGCATTTGAAGCGGGCTTAGGGGTTTCGCAAGAACGCAGTGCTGCTACCAGCCCGTTAACCTCGTTTTTGGAGTCGTAAATGGACGTAGCCCGACAATTATTGCAGCAAGATTTAGCCCATATTGCCCTATCGCTTAATGCTAAAACAGCTAACGATGTAGAGCGAGCGCTCACTAAGCACATTCTTGATATTGATGACTTTATGGCGCTTATCTCTCACGCCGCGCTGCCCTATTTAGAAGACATGGCCGCGCTGTCGCAACAGCGTACTCGCCATCGATTTGGCAATACCATGAACTTATTCGTGCCTTTGTATTTGTCTAACTTATGTGCCAATGAGTGCACGTACTGCGGCTTTACCATGAGCAATAAGGTTAAGCGCACCACTCTTGATACCAATGAGGTACAAAACGAAATAAATGCCATTAAGCATATGGGTTTCGACCATGTATTGCTGGTAACGGGTGAACACGAAACGAAAGTGGGTATTCATTATTTTGAGCGCGTGCTTAAGGCGATACGAAGTAGTGTAAGTTACCTCATGATGGAGGTGCAGCCGCTGAAACAAGCTGAATATGCTAAGCTCAAAACGCTGGGGTTAGACGCGGTATTGGTATATCAAGAAACCTATTCGCCGCAGCACTACGCTAAATATCACCAACGAGGCAAAAAGCAGGATTTTTTATGGCGATTAGAAACCACCGATCGCCTTGGTAAAGCAGGCATAGACAAAATTGGTATAGGTGCGCTACTTGGATTAGGAGATTGGCGGGTAGATAGCGTAATGACTGCGCTTCATGGCATGCTGATACAGCAACACTATTGGCGAAGTCGTGTTTCAATTTCGTTTCCTCGCCTGAGGCGCTGCGAAGGCGGCGCAAGCCAGCTGCAAAACGCTCATCTGCCAGACGAAAGGCAGCTGCTTCAACTTATCTGTGCGCACCGACTGTTTAATCCGCAGGCAGAGCTATCGTTATCAACTCGAGAATCGGCAGGATTTCGAGACGGCGCACTTTCATTAGGTATAACCAGTATGTCTGCAGCGTCGCAAACTCAGCCGGGAGGCTACAGCCAACCCACTGAGGCCCTTAGCCAATTTGATATTGATGATAACCGCCCTGTCAAACAGGTGGTAGATGCAATTACAAAGCAAGGGCTAGACCCAGTGTGGAAAGACTGGCTTGCATTTTCGTCTACTGGTTAGCGTTCGACGGTTTAGGTTTGTTAAACCCGTTTTACGGCAGCTGTTTACAAAGGCTATTTGCGAAAGCTTTTTATGACAGCTGTTTAAGGAGGCCTTTGATATAGAGGCTTTTGATATAGAGGCTTTTGATATAGAGGCTTTTGAAATGGAGGCTTGCATAAGAGGCTAACAAGATAGGCTCAAAACACCCCCGTGCAGCAGCCATCAACGTATTTCAGGGCAAAACAACGAGCAATAAAAAAGGAGCCAAACATTAAGGCTCCTTTTTTTATGCTGCAACAAAGGTGATAACTACACCTCAGCGCACACTCTTGTACCTTGGTCGATAGCGCGCTTAGCATCAAGCTCTAGTGCTTCATCTGCACCACCAATTAAGTGATAAGGCATTTTTAGCCCTTCAACAATATCTCGCAATGGCTCTTGGCCTGCACAAATGATGACATGGTCTACCGGCAATATTTGGCTGTTACCGTCTACGGTAATGTGTAGCCCTTCATCATCAATTTTATCGTAGGTAACACCTGGGATCATAGTAACCCCTTTCGCTAGCAAGCCCACTCGATGCGCCCAGCCAGTAGTTTTACCTAAGCCTCGCCCCACTTTTGACGACTTTCGCTGCAGCAAAAATATTTCACGAGGCGATGGCTCAGGCTGAGGTTTCATTCCCTCAATCCCCGCTCGTGCCGTCATTGTCATATCAATACCCCACTCTTTCATAAACGCAGGAATATCTAAGCTTGGGGTTTCTTTTCCGTGTGACAGATATTCGGCGGTATCAAAACCAATACCACCAGCGCCAATGATCGCCACCTTGTTCCCTACTGGTTTCTTGTCTCTTAACACATCAACGTAAGACATTACTTTGCTGTGCTCAATCCCCTCTATAGCTGGCATTCTTGGCTTAATACCTGTTGCCACTAGCACATCGTCAAACCCCTCGTCGTTAAGCGTTGAGGCGTCAACACGGGTGTTAAGTTTTAAGGTAATGTTGTCGTGTAGTTCTATTTGACGGGCGAAATAACGAAGGGTTTCATAAAACTCTTCTTTGCCAGGAATTTGTTTCGCAATATTAAACTGCCCACCAATTTCACTTGCGGCATCGTAAATGACAACATCGTGGCCCCGTTGGGCCGATGTGACCGCAGCCGCTAGACCCGCAGGGCCTGCGCCCACAACCGCTACCCGCTTTTTCTTATCGGCAGGTTTTACATTAAGCTCTAACTCGTGACACGCACGGGGGTTTACTAAGCAGCTGGTCATTTTGCCGCTAAACACATGGTCTAGACAGGCTTGGTTACAGCCGATACAGGTATTAATTTCATCCGCTTTATTTTGCTGAGCTTTTCGCACAAAGTCGGGGTCTGCAAGAAACGGGCGTGCCATAGACACCATATCTGCATCGCCACGAGCAAGCACGGTTTCAGCCACATCTGGCGTGTTTATGCGGTTTGACGTAATGAGAGGAATAGACAGTTGCTCGCGGAATTTCGCCGACACCCAGGTAAATGCTGCGCGGGGTACTTTGGTGGCAATGGTTGGAATTCGCGCTTCGTGCCAGCCTATGCCAGTATTAATAATAGTTGCACCGGCTTTTTCGATTTCTTTACCTAGCTGCACAACTTCATCGAAGGTAGAGCCGCCTTCCACTAAATCCAGCATAGACAAACGGTAAATAATGATAAAACGCTCACCCACGGCTTCGCGTACACGGCGAACAACTTCAATTGGCAATCGAATACGGTTTTCGTACTCACCGCCCCACTCGTCATCGCGATGGTTAGTTCTGCGAGCAATAAACTGATTTAAAAAGTAGCCCTCAGAGCCCATTATCTCTACGCCGTCGTAGCCTGCACGCTGAGCTTGAGTAGCAGTGGTAATAAAGTCGTTAATTTGCTTTTCAATTTCATCCGCTTCAAGGGCTTTAGGCTTATACGGATTAATGGGAGCCTGCACCGCTGAGGGCGCAACCAGTTTAGGGCCATACGCATAGCGACCGGTATGCAGAATTTGCATACAAATTTTACCACCGGCGATATGCACGGCATCGGTCACTTCTTTGTGGTTTTTAATGGCTTCATCAGTATCAAGGCGAACCGTAGATGGATGGGTTGAGCCCTCCTCATTGGGCCCGATGCCGCCGGTTACGATAAGTCCTACACCGCCACGAGCACGCTCACCGTAAAATGCCGCCATGCGCTTATGGCCATCAGGAAGCTCTTCTAAGCCGGTATGCATTGAGCCCATGATCACGCGGTTTTTTAATTGGGTAAAGCCTAAGTCGAGCGGTCGAAATAAGTGAGGATATACAGTGTGGTCGGTAACGGTCTGGTTCATAGTCTATTCCTGAAATTAGTGTCGTAATTATGTTGTTATCAGTGCCTGCTGAAACTACGATTTCATTTGTTTTACAGCGCCATGTAGCGGCGGAAATTCTGGTTGTTGCTGCGCTTTCTGTGATTCCATCGCAGTGAATACGTCTTCCATATGAAACATGCCAGCTTGCCATGTCGCCATATAATCTAAGCTTTCTGAAACACTGTGCTCGACAGCAAAATTAATCATGGTTTTAGTGCCTGATACAGCCAAAGGAGAATTGGCCGCTATCTGCGTAGCCACTTTAGTGACAGCCTCAAGCATTGCCTCTTGGCTTTCGAAAACCTCATTCACGAAACCCAGCTGCTGCGCTTCTTGCGCACCAAAGTTTCGACCCGTATACGCGAGCTCTTTTACCATGCCGATAGGAATTAGCTTAGGCAGTCGCTGAAGAGTACCTACATCGGCAGTCATGCCAAGCTGTGTTTCTTTAATTGTAAAGAAGGCATCGTTAGTGCAATAGCGCATATCACACGCACTCAATAAGTCTACCGCGCCGCCAATGGCGCCGCCTTGCACAGCACCTATCACCGGCATACGGGCTTCTTCAATAGCGGTAAAGCTGTCTTGCAGCATTTTTACTGTGCGTCGCATGCGCTCTGCACGACGAGACGGGTCGCCTTTAAAATCTTCCTTCATGTTCAAGAACACCGCTAAGTCCATACCGGCAGAAAAGTGCTTGCCTGTTGACGACACTATAATGACCCGTGCTTTGGCCTCGTCATCGATGGCACGTATAGCCGCGGGGAACTCGTTCCAAAACGCCGGGTTCATGCTGTTCATCGCCTCTGGACGATTAAGCACAACATGTGCAATCAGCCCTTCGTATTTAACTTCTAGCGTAGAGTATTTCATGGTTTGCGGTGTCTCCATGGTGAAAATTCTATTAACATTTTTGCAAACTAGACAGCGTCAAGATAAAAGGCTATGTTGACGGTGTCAAGATAAAGTAGGCTTTTTAGAAATCTATCGAGTAAAATAACGGATTCGTGATTTAGTCGTCGGCGCAACCCATCCGCGAAATAATCGCGAAATGGGCGCCCACGCCACAAGGTCATTCATATTTCTGTATGAGTTATCACGATAAATTTGATATTACGAAAGAGTTAAAGCCCGCAGGCAGCAAAGAGCGAATACATATCAAATTGAGAGTACATAAAGAGTGAGACTAAGAGTGATACTACGGCGATGAGTGCAGTAAATGTGACGGACACGAGGGAGGCAGAGGAAGTGGTTACTTCAGCAACAAATGCAGCGGTAAATACAATGTCAAATGCAGTATCAAACTCAGCCCAGTCCTATCATCACGGAGACCTTCGAACTGCCCTTTTAAACGCAGCCGCAAAGCGCTTATCCGAACATGGGGTAGATAGTTTGTCTTTACGCAAGCTTGCTGAAGATGCAGGCGTATCTCGTACAGCGCCCTATCATCATTTTAAAGATAAAAGCGCACTGCTTAGCGCCATTGCCGCAAAGGGCTTTAGCGATTGGCACTCAACAGCAAAACGCATATTCGAACAAGAAGAAAAAACACCCAGTGCACGCTTTAGAGAATTTGTTTGTGAATATGTAGGCTATGCGGCAGATAACCCTGAAATGTATGAGCTTATGTTTGGCCGCACCCTTTGGCAAAACAACGCGGCCACCGGCGATTTAAAAGACGTGGCTTTTCCCTGTTTCCAGTTTCAGGTAACCATGACTAAGTTTTGGCAACACAAAGGACTACTGCCAGACAATCAAGACGCACTGCGATTAGCACAAGTAACTTGGGGTACGCTTCATGGCATAGCACGCCTGTTGATAGATGGTATTTATGCAGACAGCAGCCACATTCAAGAAATGTGTGACTGTGCCGCAGATTTATTTATGCAGGCATCGAACAAAGCCTAGAGCGCAGGGGCGCTTTACTACACCGAACCTTACACCTAACCCTACGCAGACGCAGTTTGAATGGGTATTGGCTGCCCTTCATGAGTGGCCTTAATAAAATCGGCTGCTCGCTCTGCAATCATAACCGTAGGTGCGTTTGTGTTGCCACCAATAAGACTTGGCATTACCGACGCATCAACTACCCGTAACCCATCAATTCCTCTTACTCTCAACTGGGAGTCTACAACAGCTAGTTCATCGGAATCGCTACCCATTTTACAGGTCCCTATTGGGTGATAGATAGTTTCAGCACGCTCTCGCAAAAACTCCAAAATGTCTTCGTCAGTTTGTGCTTCGGCACCAGGATATAGCTCACTTCCCTTAAACTTTTCGAAATCGGGGGCAGCAAGTAATTTTCTGGCCATTCTTACCCCATCAATCATCACCTGCTGATCTTCCACCGCACTGAGGTAGTTCGGATCGATAAGCGCATGGTCTGCGGGGTGATTGCTTTGTAGCGATACCGTACCGCGGCTTTTCGGATACAAACAGCATACGTGCAGTCCGTAACCATAACCGAAGGCAACTTGTCTGCCGTGATCGTTGAGAATGGCAGGTAGAAAGTGAAGCTGAATATCGGGATATTTATCTGCGTTTGACGAGCGTAAAAAACCACCCGCTTCAGCAATGTTGGAAGAAAAAATTCCGTCGCGCTTAAAGGCA
Source organism: Alteromonas ulvae (assembly GCF_048987005.1). Lineage (GTDB taxonomy): Bacteria > Pseudomonadota > Gammaproteobacteria > Enterobacterales > Alteromonadaceae > Alteromonas. The sequence continues at coordinate 2,818,670 of NZ_CP185261.1, forward strand.
TATTCTGCCGTTGCTTTAACATACTTAGGCAGTGCACCTGCGGCAACTGCATAGCCTTCACGAGCCTCACAGGTAAACTGTACAATTGCATCGAGATGGTCCTGCAGATTTTGTCCCACGCCAGGTAAATCTTGGTGCACGTAAATACCTTTCTCTTCCAACTCAAGGCGAGGGCCAATGCCTGAGAGCATTAGCAGCTGCGGTGAATTAATTGCACCGCCGCACAAGATCACTTCACTTTTAGCAAAATACGTGGCCACAGAGCCCTTTTCTCTTACCTGCACTCCTACCGCTCGCTTATCTTTTAACACGACTTTTTCAGCAGCCACCTTGGTAAGCACGGTGAGGTTATTGCGGTGCTTTGCTTGTGATAAATAGCCTTTCGCCGTAGAACAACGCTGCCCGTTTACCTGAGTGACGTGGTAATAGCCAATACCCTCGCGTTGGTCGCGATTAAAGTCATCGATTTGCTGGTAGCCGCCATGTGAGGCTGCGCTAACGAAGGCATCGGAGAGCACGCTGGTGTGGCGAAGCTTACTCACATTAAGTGGGCCACCTGTGCCATGATACTCATCAGCCCCTTCTTCAAAGTTTTCAGCACGTTTAAAATAAGGAAGCACTTCGTCAAAGGACCAACCCACCGCGCCTTCCTCAAACGCCCAGCGATCGTAATCTTCGGCTTGGCCACGTATGTAACACATGGCATTAACAGAGCTGCTGCCGCCGAGGGTTTTACCTCGCGGCCAGAAGAGCTCTCGGTCGTACATCTCTTTTTGCGGTGCAGTGTGATACCCCCAACCAATGCCCTCGAAACGGCTTAACAAGGAAATGCCAAAGGGAATGTGGATCATAGGGTTGGTGTCTTTTGCGCCTGCTTCGATAAGTAAAATATCAAGGGCCGGATTTTCAGACAATCGGGTCGCTAGCACCGCTCCCGCAGAGCCTCCGCCTACAATGATGTAGTCGTACTTACCTTGTATTTCACTCATAGTCACTGCTCCAAAAACGGGATAGGTAAAACGCTACGCGTCTATCTATGCATTCCGCACTGCTTTAGTTATTGACGCTCTAATTATTAACGTTTTAATTATAAACGCACTAGTTGTTAATAAAACGTTGTGGTTAGACCAGATTAGCAAATTAGCCATGGTTCAGGAAAGTTTTATGTTGTAACTTTCACAAAACATAATAGTCTTGACGTATTCTCCGTTTTCATACAAGGGCTTTATACCGTCGCCATGCCTCTTTCATCGCCGTTTATCGACAGTCAACCATCGCCTATGCCGCTTAAAGACAGGTGTAAGTTACTCGTTGCTAGACTGCTTATCAAACTAGGTAAACTGCGCTTTGATGACTTCACAAAAGAAGAACTTCACGAGTTAATAGCCGACCTATTCCCCCACCGCTTTACGCTAAATATTCCCATTGGCACTGGTACTGTTAACGTACAAGAAGGCGAAATAAGCTTCGATAACAAAAACAATAAGCTGGTCCTTCAGTGCCTTGCCACTATGAATATCGACGTGGCGAATAATACACTGTATCGAGCGCACCTTGTGGTTGTAGCAAGCGCAACGCCCCAATACGATGAAACAAGTAAAACCGTATTACTTACCCATGTGAATATCGATACCATTACACTGGTAAATGATAGTTATGCGCTGATACAAGACTCTCGCTACCTGTTAAATAAATTCTTCCCGCAGGGCATTAATAATCTAGTGACATCGTCACTGCGTTCGGCAATGTCTTTATTTACCGTTGGCACCTCAGATGTGGCTGCTGATTATTTAAAGCTTTATTTATCAGGCTCAAAACAAGCGGTATTGGACTATCACAAACCGCAAATTAATCAGGCCATTCAAAGTGAGTTTAATACCGCTAATCTGAGTCATACCATGCGCGAGTCGCATTGGCGCGAGGCCCTGTTTGCACGGGTTGGGAAAAGCGTGCGCGTAGAAGACGATCGACTTCGTTTTTATCTCGTTTAGCGAAGCACTTAATCAATATAGCGCTCTGTCAACATAGCCCTAGTGCTAAATCAACATAGCCCAAATGCTAAACCAACAAACCCCTAGTGGTCACTCACTATAGAAAGCGGCACTTTTTCGATGTGTTCACCAATATCATCAATATTTAATCTAGGGTCGTCTACACTCGCCTCCAGCATATCGAAGGCATCTTTCACATACAGAGCAAGTGGCTGGAGCGACTCTACATTTTTATTGCAACACACAAGACCCACGTTGGCGGTGTCGGCATAGGTCATAAAAGTGATGTTCACTCCGCCTCCCGGAGTCATTGTTGATATGGGGTAACAGGCAAGTAGCTTGGCATCTTTTAAATATCGCGCGTCTTTAGGGCCAGGTACATTAGAGATAAGAATATTGGCAATGGGCTTTACCACATTTGATAAGCGCAGCCACTCAAAAACCAATGCCATCGACTGAATAACAATAGTGTAACCACTAAAGGCAGCCGGGCGCGCGTGCTGAGCCGCATGTTTTACTATGCGATGATTAACGACTATCTGTCTTAACCTAAGGTAAGGATCGTTTTCGCCATGGGCAAGCTTAACTGGAACAATCGCAATTTTATTGCCGGTGGTCTTTTCACCCGGTTTGCGAAGGTTGATGGGCATATTGGTGTACAGCGCCTTTTTAAACACCTGGCCGTGCTCTTTAAGCAGTTTGTGTACACCAATATCAAATGCACACAATAGCACTTCGTTTGCGGTAGATCGGGTGCGCCGCGCTAACGCTTTTACCCGTTTAAAATCTAAATCGACAGTTGCCACTGCCCTTCCCGCTTTTACCTGCCCGGTAAGCATGGTTTTGGTACCGGTGAACGGCACCGGCATATAGTGCGGGTTAACTCTAATCAGTTTCATAAAAATTCGCACAAAAATAACCAGTAAATCAAATACGGTTTTAAGGGCATATCCCACGCCAACAAGACGTTTTACCAGACTGATTGGATCCCGCTTTTTATTTCTAAGCCGCTTAGTTGCCCAAATGGGGGTAAATTTGCCGTCGGTAGAATGTGAGACATAGCCTGCTTGGAACCAGCGAACCAACGTAGTGCCATCGCCATACATGTGATGTACGCGCGCATAAATAGCAAAGGTGTCGCTAATTTCATCAAAAATGAAATGATATTGCCAAAGGGGTTTATCAGGGTCTAACCGAGAGGCGTGAAGACGGGCGATAAAGGCATCGAGGGCTTCTCTGTTTTGCACATTGGCTATCCGGTGAATTTGCACATGATAGTCCATGTGCAGCTTTTTCACAGGCTTGAAACCAATGGGATACCCTAGAAATGTTTTCACTGCGCAACTAAAAGGGGATGTAGCTCGGGTGTAGCTTTTTATCTCATTAAACAGTGTCGGTACGTAGGTTTTTTTGTCGGCGCCTTCAGGGAGCGCTAGTAACTGTAAACATGCTACATGCTTTGGGTTTTCATCAGATTCCGTTATCCAGAACGATTTATCTAAGAAACTGAGGGTTTTTGACATTATTTATCCCCGTTAACCGCGTAAAGTGGTGATTCGCTTTTTATATTATTGGCAAACTCGTGAGAATTGAGTAAGGCCACTAGTTTTGCCTTTTCTTGTTCATTCATTGTAAGCCGCGGAAGAATGCTCACCATCATGAGTGATAAAGCATGAAAGCGTTGAGCCTCGTCATCCATGTGACTGTTTAATTCATCGAACTGACAAGACTGGGTAATGATAAGTAGTATAAGCTCCATTAATAAAACGCGGTCGGCGTCGGAAGCTACTAACACTTTTTGCTTTACTAACGACTCAAATAAAAACGTGATTTGACGTTTAAGATTGGCCAAAATATGCTGCCGACGCTTTACTATTTGTGGATATTTTTCCGCCAAGTCAGCCGGGCTTTTATATAAAAAATGAAATACGTGGATGCTATCAATAAGCAAATACAGGTAGTACATTATGTCTTCTGCACTTAAGGTATTGAGCTTGTCTCTAGTAAGTAAAGCCTGCATTTGCTGTTCGTGCATTTTCATCAGCGCCACGACAATGCTTTCTTTACCCTTGAAATGGTAGTAAAGGTTGCCAGGGCTTATATCGAGCTCGATAGCAATATCGACACTGGTGACGGCGTTTTCTCCGTGCTCGTTAAACATCGCTAAGGCAGTAAGCAAAATACGCTGTGCTGTTTTCATTGCGCTACACGCTCCCTACATAAACACCAAATAAAGCTGCAAAAAGCCAGCGGCCATACCGAGTAACGCACCGGTTAATATCAATTTCCACTCATCTTGTTGATACGCTGGACGCAGCACGCCCTCAAACTCTTCTGCACTTAGCGCCTGCATTCTCAAGCTTAAGTCTTGGCCTATTTGCATTGCGCCATTGGCGTAATCGTAGGCATAAAGCAGATATTTTTCTGAATTATCAAAAATTTGCTGCACTGCTAAGGCTTTCATTTTGTGATAGTTCTCTGACCCCACCCCAAGTGCAAAATAAGGCTGTGCAATGGCCACGTAGCGCTCGATAGCGTCGTTAACATGCAGCTCGATAAGCTCGAGTAGCTGGGCCGAGCCAGAGCCATGTAAAATAATATTGGTGATGTTTTTTGGCGTGATCAGTTTCTCTTCAATAATCGACGAGTACACCTCAGACACTTCTTTTTGACGTTTTAAAAACATGCCTTGAACCACAAAGGGGCCGATTTTTCGCGGCCGCTTGGGCTCAAAGATAATTTTAATGGCTATCCAATTTGTGGCATACCCCACTAACAAGCCGCCTAAGGGTAAAATCCACCACGCTTGGTAGAAATGCCACAACAACATGGTGGGTAGTCCAAAGAGAAAACCAAAATACAGCCCTGAACGCACAATAAAAGGAAACTCTTTACTGCCTGCTGTGAGAAAAATTTCGTTAATCAATTCTGGTGAATTGACTAATTGCTCAACAACGAGCTCTTTGATATCGAGAATTTCAGACACATTGTGCTGAAAGTCATCCACCATTTTATGCACAACATTAGGAATGTCATTTTCAATGCGCTGGTAAACTACATTCTTTCCTTGAACCGGCAATGCTGCCCACATTTGAGGTGCTGACTCGGCCATAACATCATTCACCACTTTGCGAATTACTTGGCTAAGTCGGCGCTCGATAGCTTTGGTGAGTTCATCGGGATCGAGCCGTTGAGCAAGCTCTTCAACGCTTAATAACTTACCTAAAACAAGCTCTACTTCTATCTCTGCCATTTGTCGACGCTTAGCCGGAATGAGACCTTGCCAGCCCAAAAAAGGCTTTATTCCCACAAATTCTATAGGGTAAAACATCATTTTTACTGCGAGATAATTTGTCGCCCAACCAACCACGGCACTTATCAGCGGTATTGATAGCAAGCTAAGGGTTTGAATATTCCAGTCCATACAGCGAACAAACGTTCCAATTTATTATTCTACTGCTCAGGCTACTGAGTGCTTATGATTTGGTCAACGTAAAAAGTGTAATTAGGCGTAATTGTTGATAGAAAACAAATTTTCACACCCAATGCCTACGCGATGTTACTAAGTTACACTAAATAACGCGACTTATACCCAACCTTAGGTAGTGAATTCTAATTTTGATATCTACTATGATATGAGGCGTTTTGTCTTTGGAATAATTAAGGTGGTTGCCATGACAGCATTCGATTTACCGTTAAAAAAGCTTGAACGTGATATTAAACACGCAAGTAACTACGACGAATATGAGGCTGCTTGTCTGGCTCATGATGCCATGTCTGGCGCTGACGACTGGAAGGCAAAGGATGAGAGCGAAGACTACGACTACAAACTTATTCAAAAGCGGGTGCAACGTCTTCAAATCGCAAGAGGTCGAGGTGATACTCATGCGCTGATGTCCATTTTGCATGAAGGACTGCATGGAAACTTAGGCAATATTGCTAACCCAGCGTTACAAACTCATTGCAAAATAGGAACGAAAAAGCTCATCGAACAATTTATCGACGAGGTTTCGTTAACCCTTGAGCAGATTGTTAATGCCAATGAAGACGACGTGGACTTTTACGAAAAGCTCTCGTTTTTTGAAGAAACTGCCCACGCTTTCGGACGCAGCTGTCTTATGCTGTCTGGCGGTGCTGGCCTTGGTTTCTTTCACGCCGGCGTTGTGAAATCGCTAAATCAAAGACGGCTATTACCCACCGTTATTTCTGGTGCCTCCGCAGGTTCCATTATTGGCGCTATGCTGGCCACCCGAACCCATGATGAACTTGAAGAATCCCTAGACTCAAAGCGAATTTATGAAATGTTTAAGCACTGGCGAACTTTTGCTGGGCTTAATAAAGGCAGTTTATTTGATAGCTCCATGCTGGAAAATGCACTGATTGAATTATTTGACTTAACCACATTTGAAGAAGCGTTCAAGAAAACAGGCCGTCATGTAACCATTACGGTATCGCCTGCAGATTTACACCAGCATTCTCGCTTGCTAAACGCAAAGACATCGCCAAATGCTATTATCAGCCAAGCTGTGAGAGCGTCGTGCGCGGTGCCTATCGTGTTTAGCCCCGTGCAGCTAAAAGCAAAAACGCCATTGGGCGAAATTGTCCCCTACATTCCTAACAGGCGATTTGCAGATGGATCGTTAATGGCCGATTTACCGTTTAAAAGACTTGCGAGGCTCTATGGTGTTAATCACAGTATTGTGAGCCAAACGAACCCGCTAGCAGTCCCCTTTATTTCTTCCAGAAGAATTGATGCACACTCTCTTTGGGACATGACAACTCGGCATATTGGACAGCTGGCGAAATCAAACAGCGTTTTCGCCATTGATATAATTGAAAAAATGGTGGGCAATAAAAGTGCTAAACTTGCTATTCACAAAGTAAGGTCAATAATTGATCAGCAATATGTTGGCGATATCAATATTTTGCCAAAACGCCAACTGAGCAACCTTTCAAAGGTATTAGCTAATCCAACGCTAGAAAGCATGGATGAATTAATGACTAGCGGAGAGCAAGCGTCTTGGCCGCAACTCCATGTAATTGAGAGAAATACCAAAATAAGTGAGAAATTGCGATATCATTTAGCGCAGTTAAAAAAACGAGAAGCCGTCGAGCTTCGACATCTTGCTCATCACACGCCGTAAAGCGATTACGTTATGGCGAAGTGACGTTGGCTGATGCGAGAACAAATTAAAGGATCACGGTGAGTTCACAAAGCCAAAGCCCAGACAATATTTACACACAACAAGTCAAACAATTGCTCTCTTTAGTGTACCCAAAAGAGACCGGATTCGGCTCTATTTTCGAAGATGCGCGACATTACTTTACGTTAACCACTACTTTAGAGCAGCACACCTCTGATTTAAAAGAGCAACTATTTAAAATAAAAGACAAGAAAGACAAAGAGGTGCTTGCTAGTCAACTCGCTAAACAGATAAAAAATAATAACGAAAAGCTTGAAGAAGAGAGGCTAGCTCGCCTTGAAAGACTTGAGACTGTTTGCGCTAAAGTGATTAACCTGTGTGAGGGAGAAACATGGGCAGAAACTCAGCAGCTAAGTGCTAAGTTTCTAGGGACGCTAATGCTACTTACTCGCGGTGCTGATGGAAACTTCGCCAGAGTACATCAGCGCTATAAGCCTATTTATAAAGCGGTGCTGACTCTCAGACTGGCGGACCGTTTGTTAGATCACGATACCATAGCCCACTCTTATTTATCGAGATATCGCGAGGCTATTTCTCGCTTCCGAAACGATCAGTACTGGAAAGACAAGTGGAAAACTGAATTGGGTGTACCGCTAATCGCCGCGGCTCTGCTTCAAGATATTGGCTTACAAAGTCCCGCTGCACTTACCATTTTAAAAGGTAAGGATGGCGATTTAGATGAGTTTAGATTACTTGATGAAACGCAGCGCAAAAGCTTACTTAAGATAAACTATCATTTCACTTTGAAATATTTGTCTGAGGGTTTGGGCATTCCAAAATACGCCGGTGACATAAAGGAAGAAAGAGACCGTTTTATCAAGGTTCATACGGATGCATCTGATTTTCTGCAGCAGCTAGTGAAAGACGCGTTCTTGTCAAAGACAGGACTGGGAGAGCTGGTCAAAATACCGCAAATTTATGTTTCTATTGTACTGTCTACGAAGTCAGACTATACCCGTCTAGATTTGCCGAAAGGCTACCTATTGGTAGAGCAGATGGCAAAAAAAGGAAGTTTAAACAAAAATTTAGCGCAAGATTTTATGAACTTGGTAGGATATTTCCCGCAAGGTTTTGGTATTGCCTTTATTCCAAAAAATGAAAAAGGCCAGGAAAAAAACCATTACGAATACGCCATAGTAGTGGGTCTTAACCCAGCCAAACCCGCCGAGCCAATTTGCAAAGTAGTGACACGAAACCAAAACTTTATAACCAGCGGCGCTTATGAAGTGATAGAAAAGCATCGCAATTTATACTTTCCTGCAAACAGAAAAAAACTCATGCGGTTGGGAGAAGCAAGGCTGAGTGAAATAATGAGTCAGCTATCGAGTAATTTCTCACAAGGTTCATTAGATGATTTGGTCCCTAGCTTTTGGGAGCCCTACGACTTTTTTGGGTTTAAGAAACATCAAAATTTATGGGCAAAAAATACGTAAGCCACTCTACTTATAGCGTAGTGCCGCGGTCTCTGACCTCTGCCTAGTAATACGGATTGCTATAAGGTTCATAAGAAGCAGCTTAGCGACTTTTGTACTTGGTCCCTTTGTATACTGTCGAACCCATTGCTTCTGGTTGATTGAATATAAAGTATGAACAAAGAAGTAAACCGGAAGGTAAAGAGCCCCCAATAGTTGGACTATTCAATTACTGGGGGCTTTTTATATTTGGCTAAACAGCTCACTTAAGCTATACCGAAGAGACTATCTCAGTCACTATTCTTAGCGGTGTTGCTCGCCGAAGAGGGTGAGCTCGCAGCTTTAGTCGCAGTAGCAACCGTTTCAGCTTTTGGCTCTTTCGCTATCGTACCTGAAGTCTTAGGTGTTGCGCTGCTAGCCGCAGACTGTTTCGTCGCAGCTTTAGACGCAGCCGCTTTTACTGCAGCCTCAGAGGTAGTCGTCTTTGCTGCAGGCTTAGACGCTTTTGCTTTTGCGGTAGCCGACGCAGCCGTTTTCCCTCGACGTGTTTTTGCAGCCGTTGCTGCTTTTGTCGTCGTGGCGTTAGTCGTCGCTTTGGCAGATGCTCTTTTAGGCGTTTCTTTCTTCTCCGCCTGCTTAACCGCCTCTTTAGCGGCCAACAGTGCAACCTGCTCGACTAACACATCTACTTTGGCGGAAAGTTCATCTATTTTTTGCGCTTGACGCTGCTGCTTTTGCCCGCCAGATAATACTGAATAGACAGATGTCGATTTAACTAAATTCTGAGCAGCATCAAAAAACACAAATGGGCTAAATGAGCGCCTTAAATCCGCTTCAACCTCAATACCTTTCGACTGCATTTCTTGCAAGGTTTCGCTGGTTTTATCAATTTGCTTGCTCACTAAGCCTGCTATCTGGTCCAATTCAGCAGAGAGCATATCTGCTCCAGCATAAAACCAACCAAAAATAGGCGAAGACTTCAATGATGTAGTTATAGAACCTTGCGATGTAGCCGGAGCTTTCACCTCTTCACCAACCACACCAGTCTGCTTTGAATCTGTAGAATTGTTACTCATGGCGCCTCCTTATGAAGGAGATAAAGATGGCGTAGTGAACACCCGAATTCGGTTTTTTCTCTACACCACCTATCTTTTTAACGTATGGTTGCTGCGATACTATTTCAAAGCAGCACGTTGGGTGTTACTTATTTGCGGCTAATTTAGCAACCGCTTCAGTTAACGCATCAATTTTTGCAGATAGCTCGTCGATACGTTGGTCTGCTGGCTCTGAGTCTAAACCAAGCTTTTTACGAACATCAGCCACGCGGTTTTCAACATCATTGGTTGTCGATTTAAACTTACTGCGTGCATCGCCTTCTAAGGTTTCGCCTTTTGACACAAGCTCATCAAACATTTTGTTTGCCTCTTCGCTTAGTTTGTCATAACGACCTTGCGCTTCGTCAACGCTTTTTCCATAAGCGCCAAGACCAGCTAACCAAATTTTACGCGCCATTTCTTCAGCGTCATTAATTTTACCTTTGATAGTATCTTTAGTAGTCATTTTGAGCTCCTATGAGTGCCGAGTTGGGGTGTGTCTAAACACCATAGTCAAACTTTACGCTTAACAATTAGAAACCGCATACTAAAAACAAAATTAAAGTAAAAAAAACGCCCTTCGATGACAACACTCCTATTAGGTAAGCTTTACCTGCACTGAGTAAATGTACCGAGGGGCGTTTTTATCGACAATCTTAAAACGCAATGAGAGAGGTTATCTAGTCTACGAGGTCTTTTGGCATGTCGTTTCTAATTTCTTGCCACATCTTTCCGCTTTCTATGCCGTAGTTTCTCACTACATTTGGCACACGGCCATGGTCGCCACTCTCTGCAACTTCAAGTAAATCTGCGTAGTACTTCATGGCGATGTCGCGGGCGTCTTGGTGGGCAAAGAAATATCCACCAATACGTGAATACAGACCGCGAAATCCATTCATCATTAGCACGAATACATTATTGTTAGATGCAAGCGCTAAATCATGGGTCATTTGATAATCGAACTGCGCAAAGGCAAGACCTTCTTGATCCACGTCTTTATATCGAGCAATGATATCGGCTGACGCTTTAGCATTGTGACGAATAGCACCTCTAATAAACACTGCACTTAAATTTGTGCGTGCTGCTAGCAGATTATCAACTAGCTCAGGAATGCCTTCTTGATCGAGTCGAGCAAGGGTTTCTAGAATGTTTAAACCGCACGTTTCCCAAAAGTTATTCACTTTTGTTGGTTTACCATGCTGAATAGTTAACCACCCATCTCTAGCAAGCCGTTGAAGCACTTCTCGTAGCGTAGTTCGTGTAACACCAATTAGCTCAGATAACTCTCTTTCTGCAGGCAAAATGGTACCTGGCGGAAAGCGGCCACTCCAAATTGATTCCACAATGTATTCTTCGGCGAATCCAGCTGGACTCTGTGCCTTATATATCATAACTAATCGCCTGCACGTTTACGTAAGCTCATAAAATTTAACAACTGATTGTACCAGATGGTTACACATTTACACAACGAAATATACGTCCGCTGTGAGTCCTAGACGCTTCTACCTTATGTTTTGTTCCCGTGATAAAAAGATACACTGCGTTTTTGTTCACAAAATACTCACATTTGAGCGTCTTTAAAATACGCTACCGCTATATGATGGAAATTCGACAAGCTTTCAGTAACTTTCGTCATCAGATGCCCGTGAATTGCTTTCTCAACACGTTAATATCATGTACGCTTGAACACCGACTATAATAACCGCGTTAAAACTGTTTTTACGGTGAGTGAGACTGCTCATCGACAGATTTTTAACGTAATAAATCGCAAATATACAGTGTAAAGATGCGCACAAATGCGTGCTTTGTTGTAAAAGGAACAGGAACTCATGCAAACCTCAATGATTTCGGCGATCTATAAGAACTTCCTGGGACATGCGCCCGATTGGTACAAAAAGACGATTATTGCCTTTCTCATTGCCAACCCCTTTTTATTTATGGTGGACCCATATATTGCAGGTTGGTCATTGGTCATTCAATTTATTTTCACCCTTGCCATGGCTCTTAAATGTTATCCCCTGCAGCCAGGAGGATTACTTCTTATAGAGGCCATGTTTATCGGAATGACTACACCGGGTCATATGATGCATGAAATTGAGGTCAATTTAGAAGTATTGCTACTGCTGGTCTTCATGGTCGCTGGCATATACTTCATGAAAGATCTCCTGATGTACCTATTTACCAAACTGGTCATTAAGGTTCAAAACAAACTCATTCTTTCCCTTTCATTCATATTTGCCTCTGCGTTTTTATCAGCCTTCCTCGACGCCCTTACCGTTGTTGCGGTAATCATAAGTGTAGGGTTAGGGTTTTATTCTATCTACCACAAAGTAGCCTCGGGTAAAGAGTTCCACTCCGACCACGACCATACCAGTGATGATGGTGTGAACGATATTGGTCGTAACGACTTGGAAGACTTCCGTGCTTTTTTGCGCAACCTTATGATGCATTCTGCTGTTGGTACTGCTCTTGGTGGCGTAATGACGATGGTAGGTGAACCTCAAAACCTCATTATTGCCGATAAGGCTGGCTGGAATTTTGTTGAATTTTTCATTCGTATGGCGCCAGTTTCTCTGCCTGTTTTTGTGTGTGGTTTACTGACAACTATTTTCGTTGAAAAAACAAAGCTGTTTTCTTACGGTGCAGAGCTTCCCACGGCGGTAAGAAAAATTCTTGCCGATTACAATATGCATATGGATGAAGGACGCAGTAAGCGAGAAAAAGCGAAGTTACTGGTTCAAGCGTTAATTGGTGTTTGGTTGATTGTTGGTCTAGCCACTCATATGGCATCCGTTGGCCTAATTGGCCTTTCGGTTATTGTGCTAGCCACCTCTATGAGCGGCGTTATTGAAGAACATGCGTTAGGCAAAGCGTTTGAGGAGGCACTGCCATTTACCGCACTGCTTGCTGTTTTCTTCGGTGTTGTTGCCGTTATTATCGACCAAGGGCTTTTCCAGCCAGTTATTCACTGGGTACTGTCCTTTGAAGGTGAAACTCAAATGGTCATGTTTTACCTAGCAAATGGTGCTCTTTCCATGGTCAGCGACAATGTATTTGTAGGCTCGGTATACATCACCGAAGTGACAGCGGCCTTAGAAGCCGGACAAATTACACGAGATCAATACGATATGCTTGCAGTAGCCATAAATACAGGTACCAATTTACCGAGTGTAGCAACGCCAAATGGACAAGCTGCGTTCTTATTCTTACTCACCTCTGCAATCGCGCCGTTACTGCGCTTGTCTTATGGAAAAATGGTCATCATGGCCTTGCCGTATACCATTGTGCTTACTCTTGTTGGTTTACTGGCAACTTACATCGGTTTAGCCGACGCCACCGCATGGCTATACGATATGCACTTGATAGAGCACCACTCTGCCACTGGGGTTGGTACTGAAGCGGTAGGGCATTAAATAATGCCCGCTGTTATTCATGGTATTAGTCAGTGGGCCGAGCACAAGTCATCGTGGCTTGTGCTTTTTGCCACGTCACTGGCGCTTGAGATTGCTGCACTTTACTTTCAGTACGCCATGGGCTTGAAGCCCTGCATCATGTGTATTTACCAGCGAACAGCGATGTATGGCATCGTGTTTTCGGCGCTAATTGTAGTGATTAGCAATAATGGGTTTACCCGAATGCTCGGTTTTGCGGGGTGGGCGGTGTCAGCTGTGTGGGGTTACTTGCTTGCCACTGAGCATGTCGAACTCCTTAACGCGTCAAATCCCTTTTTTGCAAGCTGTGAGATTGTACCTAACTTTCCGTCATGGCTTCAGCTTCATGAGTGGATACCTGCCGTGTTTGCTGCTGAGGGAGATTGCCTAGAAAATACATGGCAATTCCTTTCCATGGGCATGGCAGAATGGATGCAAATCATCTTCGCTACCTATGTCATTGCGTTTATCGTAGTATTTGCATGCAGGCTGTTGGATAAAAAGCCCTTTTGATTGATTTATCAATACTCCCTTCTCGCCTTCCTCCCATTCATACGGAGCAAGGCCCCGTCTCTATACAGCGTATTGCTCACAAGCATTGCGACATGCTGTGTGAAGCCGGGCAACAGTCTATACACCACGTAAAGCCATGGTTGGGCCCATCGCTCTGCCCTGTTACTCCGACGTTGTCAAAGCAGTGTATAGAGGGAATGGAAAAAGCAAGAGAGCGTGGCTATGGCTTAACCTATTTACTCGTGCATGAAGAACGATGTTTGGGCATGGGTATTATCAACCACATACATCATACTCATCTTATCGCAAACTTAGGCTATTGGTTGCGTCCGGACGCCTGTGGCAAGGGGCTCGCTACAGCAATCTGTGAATCGCTGAAAAAACTCGCCTTCTCTCAAATGAATTTAAACAGATTAGAATGCGTTGTTGAGCCAAACAACAAGGCGAGCTTGAGAGTTGCTGAACGCGTTGGAGCAATAAAAGAAGGGCTCTGCCGTAAACGTGTTTTCGGCAGAGATGCTCTTCTTTATGCACTGGTCAATAGCTAGATTAGCGAATAGGGCAAAACACAGACTGGCGACCACAGTAGAAAGTGTAAAGCGGTGAAAGCTGACGCTAATCTGCCAAATACCCACACTTAATCTAAGTCTTCCAACGGCCAAATGGCAATGTAGTTCTCAAATTCATTTAAATCCACATCGGTCTCAAATATCGTTTTATTGCGAACAGACATCCCTTTAGCATGCATGACATGTTTTTTACCCTTGTTGAGCAACGGGTGCCACGACGGCATCCCCCTGCCCTCATTCAACCTTCTGTAGGTACAGCTTGTTGGCATAAAAAAGATGTCTTTCAGGTTTTCTTTCGACAGTTTGACACAATCGGGCACAAGCACGGTTCTGTTTTGATACTCGGTACACTCACATTTTTTTGTATTTAAGTAAGAGCACACAATGTTGGTGTAGTGTATCTGCTCGTTTGCATTGATAAAATCGGTGGGGCTATACTCTTCTACACTTTCGTCATCAATAAACTTGTGTAAACAGCACTTACCACAACCATCGCACAGTGATTCCCACTCGGTTTGGTTCATTTCTTCCAATGATTTGGTTTCCCAAAATGGCGCTGACGAACTGGGCATTACACAGTTACCTTAGTTTGAAGCGAAAAGAAAGCGTCTAGCGATACTGCTACTGTATCGCCGTCGTTGAGCGGACCAACACCCTTTGGCGTACCTGTTAGGATAACATCGCCGGCGTCGAGAGAAAATACGCTGGACATGTGCGCAATCAAGGGAATAATTTTATGTAGCATTAACGCCGTGTGGCCTTGCTGTCTCACTTCGCCATTTATCTTAAGGGTAAAACGCAGGTCGTCGAGACTATCAAACTCTGCCAACGGGACGAAAGGTGAAAGTGGCGCGCTGTTATCAAAAGCTTTTGCTCGTTCCCAAGGCTGCCCCTGGTTTTTGAGCGATGCTTGCACATCACGTAGGGTTAAATCTAGCCCTAAACCAATTCCCCAAATAGCGTCGGCGGTTTCAGACTCACTGGCATTCTTAAGGCTATTTTTTAACAGCACAGCAACTTCGAGTTCATTGTGACAAGCCCCTTTATCAATGGGTATCGCAAGTGGCTTTGTCATATCGCACATAGCAAACTTAGGCTTCATAAAAAGCAAAGGGTCTTCAGACACTACTGAGTTCATTTCTTCAATATGATCTAGGTAGTTTCTACCAATACACACCACTTTGTTAACCGGCAAAGAAATAGGCTGCCCAGCTACGCTTTTATGTTGATAAGGCATCAGTATCCCCTCTTTATGCGCTCTGACAAATATCCAACGGACACGCCAAAATAGGTAGAGCGGTTCCATTTCATCAGCGTGTGAAAATTATTATAGACCAGATAGACCCTGCCGTTTTCACCGTCTGGCATTATTAGCGATGCGTTAATATCCACATTAGGAAGGTCACTACCATCAAACCGTCTTACGCCTTGTTCATGCCAAAACGATAGCGGCTTCATGCTTTCTGTAGCTAAGCCCGATACGGATACTGGCTTGGTCAATTTTACTTGGCGTCCCCAGGTACCCGCGTCACTCCAGCCCTCTGAGGCCAAGTAATTAGCAATAGAGGCAAACACATCGGCTTTCGTACCCCAAATGTCTTTCTTGCCATCGCCGTCATAATCTTCAGCATAGGTGAGAAACGACACTGGCATAAACTGCGTCTGCCCCATCGCACCGGCCCAAGAGCCTTTAAATTTATCTATCTGTGCATGCTGTTCACTTAAAATAGTAAGCGCAGCAAAGAAATTCTTTTTGAATAATGCTTCCCTGCGCCCCTCATAAGCAAGAGAGGCTAAAGCTGACAATACGTGATACGAGCCCTGTATTTTTCCAAAGTTTGACTCATTACCCCACAGCGCCACAATAAAGCGTGGTTGAACACCATATTTGCGGCCAATTTCGTCCAGTAACGCTTTATTCGAAAGATATTTCTGCACTGCCTGTTCCACTTTCCAATCAGGTACTCGCGTTGCAAGGTAGTCGTCAAGGGTGATTTTCTTCTCCGGCTGGTTTTTGTCTGATTTTACTGCGCTAGGTCGAAATGCAATATCGCGAAAAGTGATATCAAGAAATTGGGCATCGTAGCCTTTTTCTATCGCTTCGCTTTTCAGCGTTTTAAGATAATCATTAAATTCATTGTCGTTGGCTTGAGATGAAGACACAGCAATACTCGCCACCAGCATTGCTAACCACATAGTTAAACGCATACTAAAACTTTTTGTCCGGTGAAGAAGATAGGCCAAGAGAAACTCGGTGAGTAGACAGAAGGTCGTCCTCTTTAGGAGGCATTTGTAAGTAAAAGCCGTTGGTACTCAATTCATCTGCGAGCTTTTGCTTGTCGATTCCCGCTATCTTTTCACGTTTGTCTAGTGATAGCAGTGTGACTAACTCAGGCTTACCAAAGCGCTGCATAAGAGGCTCCGGCACATCATCGAATACCTCTTTTTTAGGCACGTATAAATACATGCCCTGTTTTTTTCTGGTTTTATAAACCGCACATAACATACTATTTCTCGTTTCTAATCTGTGTTTGTCTTTACCAAAACTGATGCTTTATTTCGGCGTTTGGGGTTCAGCATTTTTAACTCAGTTCTTTTATTTCAGCGCTGTTGCTTAAGGGCTTTCATTGCGAAAAAGCATTGGAGCCCTCAGGTAATTCACCAAGTAGCTCTATCACTTTTGGCATAAAGAGTGGCTCGCGCCATGTAGACAACACGTCAGGTTTTAAGCCCAAAATACGGGTTTCATCTACGTTAAACCAATACCACTTTAATAATTGATTAAGCTGCTTTTTCGATGACATTACTTCGTTATTCACGTTATTTTCTTTGGCAATCTCTTCGCTGATGGCTTTGAGATCGGCAAGGGTCTTTTTATACTTCGGAATATCCATCAAGCGCAGTACTTGCGGTAGTCGCAGCTTATCTGGAGTTTGCGCGAATCGTTCACGAGCCTCGACAATTAAATCAATGATGGTATCGCCATACCGACGAACTGCCTGTTGATTTAAATCGTTAATCTTTGATAAGTCTGACTTGCTCGATAAAAGACGCTGCGCCGCCTCGAACAAATGCCCTTCTTTGAACACAAAGTTCAACGCCAGATCTTTTTTCCTCGCGGTCGTTAAACGCCAAGACGCTAACGCCTGCAGCACTGTGAGTTGTTCGCTGTTTAAGCGCCAATTATTTTTAATAGTAAGGTAGGCAAAATCTGCCGGCATTTGCGCTCGCTTTTTAGCAGCTAGTAACGCAATTTCTTGATAAACCCAGTTCTCTTTTCCTGCATCTTTTATCTTGTCCACCAAATCTTCATAGCAAGGCAGCAGATACAGCACGTCGTTAGCGGCGTAGCTTAACTGCGACTCGCGAAGCGGCCGTGCAATCCAGTCAGTTCGAGATTCGCCTTTATCAAGGCTCACGTCGCAGATAATCTCTACAAGGCGGGCATAACCCAAACTTGGCCCCATATCTAACAAGCTGGCTGCAAACTGCGTGTCAAAAACAGGCTCGGGAATCGTATTGAAGGCAACAAGAAACGTTTCTAAATCTTCCGAACATGAATGTAATACCTTCACTAGCGATTTATTTTCTAGCAAATCGATGAACGGCTGCATATCGTCTATAGCAATAGGGTCGATAAGAACAAGTTGATGTCCATCGTATAGTTGAATTAAGCCGAGGTGAGGCGTGAGAGTTCGCGTTCGCACAAACTCTGTATCAAGAGCCACTGCACGTTGCTGTTGTGCCAAATAGCACACGTTGTTTAACTGTTCGTATGTTGTAATTAATTGATATTGCATTATTTCGCACATTAAATAAAAAAGCCGGCTCACGCCGGCTTTAAAAACTAGTTAAAGAAATTAGTCTCTAAGTTCCCGACGCAGTATTTTACCTACATTGGTTTTTGGTAACTCATCTTTAAAGACAACTTGCTTAGGCACTTTGTACCCAGTCAGTTCACTACGGCAGTGCGCGATAACGTCTTTTTCAGTCAACGAATCGTTGTTACGTACTACGAATAACTTAACAACCTCACCGCTGACTTCGTGAGGTACACCCACCGCAGCCGCTTCAACGATGTTGTCGTGCATTGCAGCGACTTCTTCAATTTCATTAGGAAAAACATTGAAGCCTGAAACTAGGATCATATCCTTTTTACGGTCAACAATATAGAAGTAACCTTCATCGTCTACCGTAGCGATATCACCTGTGGCAAGCCATCCGTCCTTTAAAATTTCTTCTGTCGCTTCAGGGCGATTTAAATATCCCCTCATTACTTGTGGGCCTTTTACCCACATTTCACCTGGTTCACCTTTTTCTACCGGATTTCCATCGTCATCTAATAGCTTGATCTCGGTAGAAGGGACGGGCATA
Source organism: Alteromonas ulvae (assembly GCF_048987005.1). Classification (GTDB taxonomy): domain Bacteria; phylum Pseudomonadota; class Gammaproteobacteria; order Enterobacterales; family Alteromonadaceae; genus Alteromonas. The sequence continues at coordinate 2,837,258 of NZ_CP185261.1, forward strand.
CCAATTGCGCCCTTATACGCCTCTATCTGAGGTGGGTTTACCGCAACAACTGGAGAGCATTCTGTGAGGCCATACCCCTCAAGAAGCACAGTACCTGTTACCTTTTCCCACTTTTCAGCAACAGGACGTTGAACCGCCATGCCCCCACCAAGTCCAAACTTAAAGTTCGAGAAATCAAGTTCGTCAAACCCCGGCGTATTGAGTAGACCGTTAAACAGTGTGTTTACGCCGGGCAATATAGTAAACGGATACTTCCCTAACTCAGTGACAAATGCAGGCATATCTCGTGGGTTAGTGATAAGCAAGTTACGACAGCCGTACTTCACGAACATCAGGCAGTTAGCCAGTAATGCGAAGATATGATAAAGCGGCAATGCCGTAACGACAAAATCTTTACCTTCTTCTATTACCGTTTCAAGTATTCCTGATACTTGCTCTAGATTGGCAACCATATTTCTGTGAGTCAGCATTGCTCCTTTAGATACACCTGTTGTACCGCCGGTGTATTGCAAAAACGCTATGTCTGAGTTTTCTATATTTGGACGCTTATATTCTAGAGACCGTCCTTGTTTGACTGCTGACATAAATGACGTGGTAGACGACAGATTAAACGACGGCACCATTTTCTTCACGTACTTTACCACTGCGTTCACTACCCACCGTTTTGGCGCTGGAAGCATGTCACCAAGTGCAGTAAGGAACACTTCTTTGACTTGGGTATCGCCAATAACTGCCTCTAGCGTACAGGCAAAGTTTTCGACAATAACAATGGCTTTTACATTTGCGTCGTTAAGCTGATGTTTAAGCTCTCTGGCCGTGTATAAGGGGTTTACATTAACAACGACCATACCAGCGCGTAAAATACCAAACATGGCTACCGGGTATTGCAGAAGGTTTGGCATCATTATCGCTACCGCATCACCGCGCTTTAGCCCGCTTGCCTGCAGATAAGCTGCATACTGAGCCGATAACGCATCAAGCTCACCAAACGTCATTGAATGCCCCATGTTTATAAAGGCTTCTTTATCTTTAAATTTTTTTACCGATTGTTCAAAAATGTCGACAACAGAGTCGTAGCGATCGGCATCAATTTCTGCGGATACACGAGGGTCGTAATGTTTAAGCCAGGTTTTTTCCACCAAAACCTCCTTTACTTTATTCTTCTACTAATAATTGAGCCCGTGAGAAACCGCGCCCATATAACTGGTCTGATAACTTGCGAATAGTATAGGAAGTGTAAAAAAAAATAAACGCTACAATTTACATTTGCTCAACAAATTGGCAAATAAGACGCCCTACAACCTCACTTTGTTCCATGTGAATGTGATGACCGCCTACAATTTGTTCATATTGCGCAGATTCAAACCAGTGTGCTCGTTGCTCATAGACATGCGGCAAATTTTTAAAACTCTTTGATGCGCCGATAAAGAGTATAGGACATGACACCGACTCCATTAAGGTTTGTGCTTGTTTTTCTGTAAGCCTAAGTATGGATTTTGTCCGCAATTTAGGATCACTACACCAAAAGGTGTTGCCATCTGCCTCTTTTGTCATATTGCGTGTCAGTATCTGTCGCGCATGCTCAGCCGTCATATCAGCTATCTTGCATCGCGCTCTCACCGCGTCGTCAATGTTAACGATGCGGCGCTGGCTGATTGATTTACCGTGTCGGCTAATTAATGCATTCCGCATTTGCTGCTGTGTCGTTTCTTCGCTTTCGGTAAGCGGCCCACACGCATCAATACTCACTACCGCTTTTACTTTTTCAGGAAACAACGCGGCATAAAGTGTCACAAGGATGCCGCCAAGAGAATGCCCAATGAGAATGACATCATCCCAGCCTTCATTTTCAATAAGCGCATGCAAGTCTTGTAAATAGTCGGTTTGATTGTAATGCATACCATCAGGACGATGGGAAGAACGCCCGTGACCTGCAAGGTCAATAGCGATATAGCGACAAGATGACAAATACGGCGCAAGCACTCGCAAACTTTCAGCGTTATCCAGATAGCCGTGAATACCAATGACGATTTGTCCACTTACTTGATTGTCTAAACCCGCTAATCTGGTGGGACCTGCCATTGCTTCAAATTCAAACATAAACGCGTCACCATAGGCGGCAAGATTTTGCCACACTTGTCATCTTTATACTTACAACAAAGAAAAGGCGGCATTATATTGCCGCCCACTATTATTAATATTTTTCGACTTTCGGACTGGTTGCCACTGGCCCTATTCGGCCTCCACTCGTAGTACTTCTTTTTGCCGAGCCAGCACTATTCATGTTTGTGATCTTAGCACGTCTCGGTGCATTGCTATACCGGATCACTCGCATGCGATTCATTTGAGGGAACATCCAAGGCCCTCCAATAAATCCTCCTCCCATCCAGGGACCGCCACCCCATCCCCAAGCACCGCCACCCCATCCCCAAGGACCTCGCAGGCCGTAAAACGGAGAATACCAGCCACTGTGGTAATTAAAGAAAAAGGTATTGACGTCATATACCTCCCGATCACGCCACATATGATAGTCATCAGCTGCGATAGTGGGATAAATATAGGGCTGCTCCCCTACCATGCCCGTGGTTGGCGCAATAAGTGTTCCTAGAAAAGTGGCGGTTCTCCCCTCTTCAAACACGATAGGATCGACAAATCCGTCTATCTGAACTTTAAAACGTCCCGATGTTTCACCGGAGCTGCGCGGTTTACCGTAGTGGTTGAGCGGGAAATGCGCAAGCTCGATAAACGTTTGGTTTGGTTTGTTTTCAACGCCGACGATAATTCCCCCCCAACGGGCCTTTTGCCCTTGTGCACTGGCCCCTGAGGTAACGGCACTGGAATACGAAACTAATGCAGTGCCTTCAGGTACCTCTAGGGTATCTGGTACCATGGCACATCCTGCAAACATGAACACGGTCAATAAAAGTAGATATCGAGACATAAGCGCGCTCCTTTGTACGGCATTTTATAATTAACCCCGGCGTTATCACTGAGGTAAAATATTAAGCAGACAACCTTAATCACGCCTATGCGTCAAAAATTTGAAGGTTGCATCACTAAGACCAAGTTAGCATCTATACGTTCACAGAACCACTAGAGTTCTGTTACAAAATGATAAAGATTATAAAGCAAAGCCAGTAAAAGTCTGAGCATTTCAGCCACCTAAGATCCAATGTGTCAGCATTGAATAAGTGGAATACGACGATAAGCCTTCGGGACGATTACCTTAACGCCAACCGGCAAATAGCAAATAGATAATTAGCCAGAGATGAGTAAGCAAAGTGATAGACAAAAATAAAGGGGATACCGCTCTACTCTATGCGTAAATATCAACACCAAACAGGTCTTTTATTGACTCTCGCTGCTGCTGTTTTTCAAAACTTTGGTAAGACGCAATGGCTTGCTGAGAATAGGCGTTGCTATCCTCTTTTATAAAATCTTGGTAGGCCTTTGCATTGCTCGTGCCCTGTTCGTCGGGTGCAACAACAATCGCCTTAACTTGAGACGATTCGTTTTGCCCTTTGCTCTCCTGTTGAGGGTCTTTCGAAATTTTCGAGACCCTGCTTTGAGTAGCGTCAGAGGATGGTATGCCAAAATTAGTATTGATATTCATAACGGGCTTTACATTGCAATTTTCATTCCATGCAATTTACATTCTCCATACAAAGCAGACTAGTAGCAGTTTCAGTTCTGTTAAATGACAAAAATTTATTCACGGCCTGGAAGTTTTTTCCAGGTCACCTTATCTCTCAAGTAAACCGGTTTCACTTCCGCGGCGCTTGTGGTCGTGTTTGCACGGGCGGCCTCTTTGGCGTCTTCAAGCATAAAAGCTGCGTTTGGTAGTGTTACTGCTATATTTTTTGACGCGTCTTCGCCTTTTCGCGTATTTAACCACTGCTCAAGCTCATCATAGGCCGTCCAGCCAGTGCCAGCCACAATCACGTTATTGTTCAGCTCATCACCTAATTCGTTAAGGTGATTAACAGCGTCTAACGGCGGACACACTTGTTCAGGAACAATAATGTCTAACTCCTTACCTGACTGTTTGTATACACAGAAGTAAACTTCACCCATGCGCGCATCTGACGCAACGGCAACGAATTTTTCTGTGCGCTGTTGTGCAGATTCAACGGCCATCGCCTTTAGCGTGCTAACGCCTGCAACGGGTAACCCTATGCCAAGTGCTAGCCCTTGAATCATACCGGTTGCAATTCTCACTCCCGTAAAACTACCGGGGCCGCGACCGAACGCCAATAAATCAAGAGAAGCTAATTCGACGCCGGCTTCCTTAAGTACTCCGTCAATCATAGGTAACAGACGCTGGCTATGCTGCTGCGGGCATATTTCAAAATGGCTATATAGCGTATTATCGACTTCTAAGGCGACTGAACACGCTTCTGTTGCTGTATCAATAGCTAAAATATTCATTACAACTCTCTTTTATTCTTCATCATCGATGCCGGCAAGAAATGCCTCTACATCATCTAGGCTTCGCGTGCGCTTCATGTCAGGCAAGCTAGCGATAAACGTCTTTGCATAAGGCTTAGTCACTAAGCGATTATCACAAATGACCAACACCCCTTTATCGGTAGGGTCGCGAATAAGGCGCCCAGCTCCTTGCTTTAGGGTAATTACCGCTTGTGGGATCTGAATAACGCCGAAGGGATTTGCGCCGCGTTTTTTCACATCTTCCATTCTAGCTTGAAGCAAAGGATCATCCGGTGAAGCAAACGGGAGCTTATCTATCATCACGCAGACAAGATCGTTACCTCTAACATCAACGCCCTCCCAAAATGCACCTGTGCCCATGAGTACAGCTTTCTCGTCGGCTAAATACGCATCCAACAATGCTTGCTTTGTGGTGGTTCCTTGCACAAGCAGTGGGTTGTCAATTTCATCTTCCAGTTTCTTTGCTATTTCTCTTAGCATCGCGTGACTGGTAAACAACAAGAAACAACGCCCGCGACTAGCCTTGATTAAACGCTTCGCCGTGTGCAGCAGAGTTTCGCGCATTGCATAGCTGTTTGGCTCAGGCAAGTAGCGCGGCACACACAGCATGGCTTGTTCTGGGTAGTTAAACGGGCTGTCTAAGCCGAGGGTTTCTGAATCTTCTAATCCCATCCTACGCTGAAAATGCTCGAAACCGCCGTTTACCATTAGAGTGGCCGACGTGAACACCCATCCGCGAGGAGGCGACTCTACAAAACGTCTAAATTTTGCGGCGATAGATAGCGGTGTTAAATGCATAACAATGTGGCGCGGTGTCGTTTCATACCACAAACTGACATTTTGCTGTTTATTATCGCTTAACGCGTCAAGCTGCTCTCTCGATGCAACAATACGCTCGTACATGTTATCTAAGTCTTTATCGCGGCCTAAATGCAGCTTGCACACTTCATAAAGCACGCCTAGCGCTTCGGCAAGCTTACCCACCTGCAGGCGAACTTCGTCGCGATCGAGTGCAAGTGCCCAATTTCCCCGCTCAGGATCGTGAGGAAAAAGCAGACGTAAATCAGACGCTATCATGCGACATTTATCAGCGGCTTTATCTAGCTGCCCAGCATCTTTGAGTACCGTTCTAAACAGTAAGGTAATGTCTTTGGCAATGTCTTGAATTTGCCTCGTAGACAACGACTCACCAAAATAGTCGCTAGCGATATCAGGGATTTGGTGGGCCTCATCAAAAATAATGGCATCGGCTTCGGGAATAAGCTCGCCAAACCCCGTGTCTTTTAGCGCCATATCGGCAAAGAACAGGTGATGATTCACCACAATAATATCGGCATCAAGGGCTTTGCGGCGGGCTTTCACTAGGTAACAGTCTTCGTAGTCTGGACACTCTCGGCCTAAACAGTTGTCTACGGTAGATGTCACCATAGGTAGCACTCGCGCATCCTCTGGAAGGGTTTTAAGCTCTCCCATATCACCGCTTTTGGTAGTGCTTGACCAGCGCTTCACCTCAGATAACTGACCCAACACTTCTTTTTCTACCAAGGTGGAGTTACCGCCGTGCTGAGATAATCGGTGCAAACACAAATAGTTCGACCGCCCTTTTAGCAGTGCAGTTTTGCGCTTGCTGCTCAACGCTTTTTTTACTAGCGGTAGGTCGCGGTGAAAAAGCTGCTCTTGCAGGTTTTTCGTTCCGGTGGAAATAATGGCTTTACCACTGCTGATTAACACTGGTGCAAGATAAGCAAAGGTTTTGCCCGTTCCGGTGCCGGCTTCTACCACCAAACTGCCCGTTGTATCGATAGCGTGCTTTACCGCGTTAGCCATGTCGGTTTGCGCCTCTCTTGGCACAAACCCTTTTATGGTTTTTGCCAGCAGGCCATCAGATGAAAATACATTTTTTATAGTGGGCATTGTTGGGACGTTTCAAATACATTGCATTGTTAGGCGCGCATTATGCCAAAAACAGCGTTGAAAACCTATCGAACAACGTATGTAAAAATAAACAAATTCCCTGTTATTTGTGCCAGATTTCAAATGTGCCATATTTCAAAACCCCAAGGTTTTAGCGTGAGCGCGGTATCTCGAGAAAACGTCGTTTTCTGATTGCGATCCCAATGTTGCAGCGTACCTAAATGCAGCGATTCTTCAAAAGTCACCGTTACGGGCGCATCAGAAAAGTTAATCACCACAAAGACTTTGTCGTCCTCGCGCTCTTCTCGCCTTACAAAGCTGAATACCTGAGCCATGGATGAGTTAGGCACTTGTATCATGCGTGCTCCAAACTCGCCATTACCTAAAAATGGCTTCGATTTTTTAAGGGCGATGAGCCCTCGGTACAGTTTGCCAATTGGATGTTCTTGCCACTTAATGGGATCTCGTTCAAAAAAAGCCAAACGTTTGGTTTCTCCGGCTTCTTGTCCATTGTGAATAAGAGGCATCCCCTCGCCTATAACTGAAAGCGCAATACACGCCTCCAGTGCATCACCAAACTGCTCACGCTGGGTGCCATCCCACGCGTTTTTATCGTGATTGCTGACAAACGTCATGCGATAGGCATTATGCGGCCATGCTCTCTCATTCCATGAATAGTATTTTCTGAGCCTGTCTACGCTGCAGCGACCCATAGCTAATTCGTGAAGGGTTTCATTCCAGCTCCACGCATAGGTCATATTAAAAGCATTCTCGTGTAAATCTCTGTTTTCCCACTCTGCAAGTAAGAATATGGGTTTAATGGCGTCGAGAGCGTGACGAGCTTGCTCCCAAAAATCGTTGGGAACGTAACCTGCAACATCACAGCGAAATCCATCAATATCAAACGCTTCCACCCAATATCGCATTGCAGAAATCATGTATTCCCTCAGGCCAGGCTGGGAATAATCAAACTCGATAATGTCAGACCAATCCCACCATGGCGATGGACGAAAGTCACCTTTGTGATCTTTTGCATACCAGTGTGGGTGAGACTCGACAAGAGCGTTGTCCCACGCACTGTGATTAGGTACCCAGTCTAGAATGACTTTAAGGTTGAGCTTATGAGCTTGAGATACCAGGTGTTTAAAACTTTCCTTATTACCAAATTCGGCGTTGACATCAAGATAATCTCTAACCGCATAGGGGCTGCCGAGCTGCCCTTTTCTGTTCTTTTTACCAATAGGGTGAATTGGCATTAACCATATGATATCTGCGCCTAACTCCTTAATATGCTCGAGTCTTTCGGTAACTCCTTCAAAGGTACCCTTGGCGCTAAATTGCCGGGTATTAACTTGATAGATAACCGCATGGGAAGACCAGTCAGGCTGCTTTACGCGATATAGAGAACGAGGTGTTACGTCAAATTGCATAGACTAACTCCCTAGAAAGATCAGTCGCTTATCGTGTAATGAATATATAGCGACTTATAAAAAAACGCTAAAAAATAGGTAGGCTGGTTACGCCTAGTAAAAATACCCATAACCCAAAAAATAGCTTTAGTGATTGCGTAGAAAAAGCCAGCACAAGGTATTTAGCCATAACACCGCCCAAAATAGCGCCCGCGCCAGCAAATATGACAACGTCATATACTATGGCATGGCTGACAAGTACATGAAAGGGAACTGCTGACCACACTGTAAACGCAGATAAAATAACCGCCACCGCGATAGACATGGTGACGTTGAAGCCGCGGATAATGAGGTAAACCGCGACGAGTTCGCCCACACCGATAGATAGCCAAGCAGTAATGCATCCGCCCAGGAAGGCGATGGTAGGAAGACAAACGATATCGTTTCCGGCTAGCGCGTTGCTGAACACCTGGCGCTTCATCAGCGGAATTGACCCTATAATGGCAATGGCCAAAATAACGGAAAACACGCCGAATACCGTATGTAGGTTTTCAGGCCCTCCCAATACATTGAGTAGAAGCGCTGAGCCATGCGCGGTGTATTGCGAAAAGAGAACACCACAAATAGAAGGTATGACAGTTAATAAAAGAGCACTTGGCAGTGCGTCCCACTGACTGTCTGTTTTACGCTGGTCTGTTTTGCGTTGGTCTGTCTTGCGTTGAGAGCAGAAAAAGCGAGTCCAGGTAATTGCGCCTGCCGTCATACCACAACACTGAATAGCAAAGCTTGTTGCTACAATACTGTCGGGGGTAAAAGAGAGATACGCAAAAAAGGGGACGAAAATCACGCCGCCACCAGCGCCTGTGGCATTGGCAAATACCGCCCCTACTATGCCGACAAAAGTAAAAAAACCATATTCTTGTAGCAAAGCCTCCACATTATTTTGTGAAAAAATAACAAAAGCCCATACTGCAAAAAAGGCAAAAAACCACGCTCTTTTGCGAGAAAACAGTGGCAATGATAGGGAATATGACAAGTCTCTTTTTCCTACAACGAATTAATTGAGTATTCGAGCTGCTACCTGCAACTGAACAAACTTCAATCTAAATGCTTAAATCGAAACGTATAAGGCTCATGTTTGTTTTCACGGCCGTATCGTTAACGCAGCGACATGATAGTAGTATCAACAGAAAATAACGACACCGTTATTCATATAACGCCGAATAGATCTGCCACATGGAAGCAGACAAAATTTCTTATGCTAGCCTTTGCGCTATTTATTTGCTCAATAGCAACCGCTTGGGCTGTAGTGGGTGCATGGGTAATCCTTCCTTTTGCTGGCGCAGAAGTATTTGCGCTTATTTGTGTTATGTATATTACCTCTCGCGCAACCTATCGATGGGAAGATATCACCATTGCTCCAGCCACTATCGAAATTACCACCTCCCAAGGCAATCGCTGGGTGTTGAACAAAACCGCGTCATATCTCTATTTTATTGAGGACACCCGTTTTGGCCGGTTACCCCGAGTTATTTTAAAAGACGACGTATGCGAGTGTGAGGTTGGCAGTTTTTTAAACGAATCAGATAAAGACCAACTCTCTACACACCTTACATCGGCAGGCTTACTGAGATGCAGCAATAAATGGTGGTAGCTGCTGCCAGACTTAATCACTGCAGCGCGTCGGTTTATATAAATGAATCATAATTAATGATCACTTTTCAACTATTTCGACTAAACATTAAGTAACGTTAAGGAGAAATTCAGCTATGAACTTGTACATTGAATCATTAGAGGGCGGTAATTATCTTGCGTCTACCGGTGTCGGAGCATCCCGTGCACTTGTAAGAGACAAGAGTTCGCAACCAAAGACATTTCATTGTTTGAATGAAATAAGGGAGCATTTCGACACACAATCTTTTGAGCACGTGTGGCTAAGACAAAATACACCCTACGAAGAAATGGTAGGCCAGACCGATCATCCAGGCGCTCTAGAACTGGAAATTGAATTATAAAGCACCGCTAAGGTTCTTTTTTATTGCCATGAAATGCCGATTAGGCCCTCAGTCAGCAAAGAGATTAATAGTGTCTCTTACGTATTGCTTAATTCTCACAACCGGCTCTTCGAAGTTGCCGTGGCCAACGCTTCCCATGGAATAACGCAGCCAATAGCCATCGATAAGCGCAGCGGTTGATGCTGCTGCGTTTTTTGCTTCATGGGGCGGTAAAAGCTGTCGATAACTGTACACCACTAATGCAACATCCTTGTTAATCTCCCACTTTTACCGACATCAGTCGTGACACTTTGCCTGCGTTTATTCTCAAATAGTGCAACTAATTCTATTCATTGAACTCGAAAGCACCGTGTGCGCGAATTTCGACAAACTATTAGCTGGCAAAGTAAATGCATAGAACACATGTAGATAAATGAAAAAATGGCTTAAATCGTGCTAATCACCGATTACTTAAGACCTATCTCGTTTTCACCTATTAATAAACAAGACGAATATGTTATGGAGAAAAATATGAAATTCAAATGGTTAGCTTCTCACGGATGGATTTTCGCCGCGACTTTTATGCTTGGTGCTTGTGCATCAATGGGAAATGGAAGTGTTGCTGAAAAAAGACAGGCTATTTTAGATATGCAACAAAATGCATTAACCCGTCTTTACACCGAAAAGCCCGACACTCGCGCACAATTACAAAATGCTGCGGGGTATGCTGTTTTCACTAATGCTAACGTGAACGTTATCTTTTTTGCCGCAGGAACGGGCTATGGCGTGGTAAACAACAACACAACGGGTGCTAAAACCTATATGAACATGGCAGAAGGAGGCGTGGGCTTGGGTTTAGGCGCTAAAGACTATCGTGTTGTCATGGTTTTCCACTCGCAAAAAGCCATGTCGTACTTTATTGAAAATGGTTGGACCCTAGGTACAAATGCCGACGCTGCGGCTAAGGCTGGGAACAAAGGTGCATCTGCTGAAGGTGAAGGTTATCTAGGTGATGTCACCGTATACACTATGACCGAAAGCGGATTGGCGCTGCAAGCTACCGTTAAAGGGACAAAGTTTTGGGTAGACAAAACACTTAACTAATCATCCTAGATAGTAGACAGTGCGGGGCGGCAAACCTGTTATGAGTTTGCCGCTCATCAAACGTTTACGTCGATATGCTTTAATCCCCCTTCATTATTATCGTCGCCGTCTTTCTTATTAGTTTCATGTCTGTGCTTCGTTGCGTACTCTAACGCATCGGCGCGATTTATTTCGTCAAACTGATCGCTATCCTCTTCAGAGAGGTGCTCAGATTTTTTTGGTTTTTCCACCTTTTTTACACGCTTGTTTTCTTCAATAACAATTTTCGTATTGCGCGGTAAAATAGGAAACAATAAGTCGTTACTCATAAAAGTGGCCTCTTTGCCGTTTCTTTATCTAGTCAAAACCTTCGCCAAATAAAGGCACATCGACATGGGAACAACAACCATTTAAGCATAGTTGTAAAAAGTTTAGTTTTGTTCAAATCAAAAAGTTTTACTATATGTTTATTAATTTGTACGTATTGCAGCCAAAGAGTTCACTTTAGCCTTGCAAACTTTGGCTCAAACCGCTAATGTTTCGCTCGTTAAATTTTAGGACATACATTGTCAAAATGATCAATTGCGCTGTGAAACACCACCATCACTACATAGCATAACCTTTCAGGTTCGTGCTGGAAGGTCTATGTCTCCTTCCAATGGCGCAGATAAAAAATTCTCGGCCCTCGGAAGGAAACTTCCGGGGGTTTTTTATGTTTTGCGCAATCACAAGTAAACACAACATGTGTAAGGAACGTTTTAATGAGTAACAGCAAAAGACTTCGAATTGCCGTACAGAAATCAGGCCGCTTGAGCGATGACAGCATTGCATTATTAAAGGCAATCGGCATAAAACTCAATATTCGTGATCGTCTACTGATTGCGCATTCTACAAACGAATCTATTGATTTACTGCGCGTGCGCGATGACGATATTCCAGGCCTAGTAATGGACGGTGTCGTTGATTTAGGCTTTATTGGCGAGAACGAGTTAGAAGAAAAATCTCTTGAGCGAAAAGCTGCAGGAAAACCTTTTGAATACGAAACGCTTCGTCGCCTAGACTATGGTGGCTGTCGCTTATCCATCGCGGTACCTAACGAGATGAATTACGATGGCATTCAATCGCTTAACGGTAAAGAAGTGGCCACAACCTACCCTTACCTTCTTGAACGCTATTTCAAAGAACAGGGCATTAACGCAAAAGCCGTCATGCTAACGGGCTCTGTGGAAGTTGCTCCTCGTGCTGGTGTTGCAGACGCCATTTGTGATCTTGTTTCTACTGGTGCCACCCTAGAAGCAAACGGGCTGGTAGAAAAAGAAGAGATCTTCCGTTCTAAGGCGGTATTGATTAAGCGTGTTGGCAGCGACATGAGCGATGAGAAACAAGCATTGATCAATCGTCTGATGCCTCGCGTAGACGGTGTTCTGTTAGCAAAAGAAAGTAAGTACATCATGCTCCACGCACCAAAAGCGTACTTAGAACAGGTGAAAAGCTTGTTACCGGGAGCAGAAAATCCAACTGTACTTCCTCTTGCTGGCAATGAAGAGCAAGTGGCTATCCACGTAGTATCAACAGAAACTTTATTCTGGGTTACCATGGAAAAATTAAAAGCCCTTGGTTGTAGCTCTATTCTTGTAATGCCAATCGAAAAAATGATGGGCTAAAGGCAGACTATTATGATTACTTGGTCATCTCTTTCTAATGATGAGAAAAAACAGGCGCTCTCGCGCCCGGCTATGGCCAATAGCCAGCAACTTAAACTAACCGTTAGCGAGATTATCGCTAACGTTGAGGCCAAAGGCGACAGTGCGGTTTTAGATTACACCCGCAAATTTGATTGCCCTGATTTACAATCGCTTGTGCTTTCGCAGAGCGACATTGATGAATTGGCCTCACAGGTAAGTGTGGACGTGGCCAACGCTATTGATACTGCCTTTAACAATATTAAGCAGTTTCACGAAGCGCAGATACCCTCTGACATCGCACTGACAACCACACCCGGTGTGCAGTGTGAACTTCGATTTACTGCTTTAGATGCCGTTGGTCTATATATTCCAGGGGGCAGCGCTCCCCTACCATCAACTGTATTGATGCTTGGTGTGCCGGCACTTGTGGCTGGGTGCGAGCGCAAGCTCTTATGCACTCCGCCCAATAAAGAGCAGCGCATTGCACCTGAAATTGCCTATGCAGCTCGCAAATGCGGTATTGAGAACATTTTCCTGTGCGGCGGCGCACAGGCCGTGGCCGCTATGGCGTTAGGCACCGAGAGTATACCCCAGGTGGATAAAATTTTTGGCCCAGGTAATAGTTTTGTTACCGAAGCTAAACAGCAAGTGAGCCAGCGTGCAGATGGTGCAGCTATCGATATGCCAGCGGGCCCTTCTGAGGTTTTGGTACTGGCAGATAGATTTGCCGACGCTGAATTTGTTGCTGCCGATTTACTCTCTCAGGCCGAACACGGCCCAGACTCACAGGCTATTTTAGTCAGTGATAGCCGTGAATTAATCGACGCAGCGAAAGCCGCTGTTGAACGACAGCTTGCCACTTTGTCTCGTGCTGAAATAGCCAGACCGGCCATGGAAAACGCACGTTATATTTTGGCCAGCTCAATTGAGGAAGCAATAGAAGCAAGCAATGCTTATGCGGCGGAACACTTGATTGTTCAAATTGAAGATGCTCGAAACTACCTGCCAAAAATAAAGTACGCAGGCTCTATTTTCCTAGGCCCATGGTCGCCTGAATCAGCGGGTGATTACGCCTCAGGCACTAACCACGTTTTGCCTACCTATGGCTATGCGAAAAACTATTCAAGTTTAGGCTTGTTAGACTTTATGCGCCGCTACACGATTCAAGAATTGTCAGCCGACGGCATGCGTAACCTTGGTCCAGCAATCATGACCCTAGCTAGCGCGGAAGGGTTAGATGCTCACGAGCAGGCTGTGGCGCTTCGTATGAACAAACTTGGCATGAACAACACTTCCAATGCCGTTGATGTCAATAATGGGAGCAACGCGTAATGTCTCGCTTAGTAGATACGCTGATTAACGAAAACCTCGTTCCGCTTAAGCCGTACGAGTCTGCACGACGTTTGTTTTCTGGCGGGCAAGATTGGTTGAACGCAAATGAGTCGCCCTATGCTAACGATTATGCTGTAGATAGCAGCAACTTTAATCGCTACCCTTCATGCCAGCCCAGCAAGGTGGTAAATGGTTATGCCTCCTATGCGGGCGTTAGTAGTAATAACCTACTTATCACCCGTGGCGCCGATGAAGGCATTGAGCTTCTCATTCGAACTTTTTGTACGCCAGGTAAAGACAATATTCTTATTTGCCCTCCTACCTATGGCATGTACGCAATTAGTGCTGAAACCTGCAATGTGGGTGTGAAAAAAGTACCGCTTAACGAAGATTTCACCTTAGACGTGGATGGCGTTTGTGCTACCGACGACGTCAACGTGGTATTTATTTGTGCGCCTAACAACCCAACTGGCACCCAAGTTGCCCGGGATGACATCAAACAAGTGTTAACTCACTTTGCAGATAAAGCTTTAGTGGTAGTAGACGAAGCTTATATTGAGTTTGATGTTGAAAACACATGGGCAAACGACATTGCTACTTACCCTAACCTCGTTATATTACGCACTTTGTCCAAGGCGTTTGCGTTAGCTGGGCTTCGCTGCGGATTTACCTTAGCCCAAGAGCCTGTTATTCAGGCACTGCTGAAAGTGATAGCGCCTTACCCTATTCCTGAGCCGGTTGCTCAGATTGCAGGAAAAGCGCTGTCGACAGAGTCGTTAACGCTTTTACAGCTGCAGGTAGACACAATAAATCGGGAGAAAGAGATACTTGCCACTGCGCTGTCAGAAATTGATGGCATTCGCCTCATTGGTGACAGAAAGGCAAACTTTATCTTGTTTAGATACACAAGGTCTGCAGAGCTAATGCAGTACTTGGTATCAAAAGGCATGCTCATTCGCGACCAGTCTAAACAGCTTAATCTCAATAACTGCCTACGAGTGAGTATTGGTAGCGAAGAACAAAATTTACGATTAATGCAATTAATAAATGATTTTATAAATGAGGACGGGGCATGAGTCAGCAAGCCATACTATTTATAGACCGCGACGGCACTCTTGTCGAAGAACCGCCTGTAGATAAGCAATTAGACAGTTTAGAAAAACTGGTCTTCGAGCCAAACGTTATACCGGTACTGTTAAAACTCAAAGCAGCAGGTTTTAAACTGGTAATGGTAACTAACCAAGACGGTTTAGGTACTGATAGCTTCCCTCAACAAGACTTTGACGTGGCGCATAATGCCATGATGGGCATTTTTGAAAGCCAAGGGGTTACCTTTGACGACGTGCTTATTTGCCCACATTTTGATGAAGACAACTGCACCTGTCGCAAACCCAAGCTTGGTATGGTTAAAGACTACCTTCAACAAGGCAAAGTCGACTTTACCCGTTCTTATGTGATTGGCGATAGAATTACCGACGTTCAGCTTGCTGAAAATATGGGAATTAAGGCACTGCAATACAACCGCGACAACCTTAATTGGAATACGGTTCAAAAGACCATTCTTGCTTCGTCTCGTATCGCAGAAGTGGTTCGTACTACGTCTGAGACCGATATTAGAGTGCGTGTAGATTTAGACTCTCAAGAGAAATCGGCTATTCACACGGGGCTTGGCTTTTTCGATCATATGCTTGATCAAATTGCCGTTCACGGTGGCTTTCAGCTTAATGTGTCTGTAGATGGCGATTTGCACATTGACGATCACCACAGCGTTGAAGATACCGCGCTAGCCATTGGTGAAGCCCTTAAAAAAGCGCTAGGAGACAAACGCGGTATTGGTCGCTTTGGCTTTGCACTGCCTATGGATGAGTGTCGCGCAGAATGCATAATGGATATATCAAACCGCCCTCACCTTAAGTTTGAAGCTGAGTTTAGCCGTGACCAAGTGGGTGAAATGGCCACAGAAATGGTGCCACACTTTTTCTATTCTTTAGCGCAAAGTATGGGCCTATCTTTACACTTATCGACAAGTGAAGGTAATGCGCACCATCAGGTTGAAAGCTTATTTAAAGTATTTGGTCGCGCGCTGCGTCAAGCCATTGCATTAAAAGGCGACGCACTACCAAGCAGTAAGGGAGCCCTGTAATGTCCGTGGTAAACACAAACCAGCGACAGAAAATAGTTATTGTAAATACTGGCTGCGCCAACATCTCTTCCGTGCGATTTGCATTAGAGCGTTTAGGGGTAGAGGTAGAAGTGTCTGATGATAAAAGCGTTATCACCGCCGCAGATAAAGTGTTTTTACCTGGCGTGGGAACGGCTTCTGCTGCGATGGCGAGCGTTAAACAAAAAGAACTTGTTGCTACACTACAGTCTCTCACTCAACCAGTATTAGGCGTGTGTTTAGGCATGCAGTTGATGGTAGACAGCAGTGCTGAAGGTGGAATGAATAACACGAGTGGTGATATTCCGTGTCTTTCGCTTATGCCTGGGCACGTAGCACGCATGGAAGCTAACGGTTTGCGTTTACCTCACATGGGCTGGAACACTGTAAAGCACAGTGATGATGAACTGTTTAAAGGCATACCGCAAGACACCTACTTTTACTTTGTACACAGCTTTGCTGTGCCTGATTATGCTCATACCCTTGCCCGTTGCGATTACGGCGGCACATTTTCTGCGGCCATTAATAAAAACAATTTTTATGGCGTGCAGTTTCACCCAGAGCGCTCCGGCGAGGCTGGCGCACAACTTCTTACCAACTTTGTGAACTTATAATGATAATTCCAGCAATTGATCTTATTGACGGACACGTGGTTCGTCTTTACCAAGGTGATTACGAGCAAAAGACACAATACGAATTAGACCCTGTAGAAGTAGTACATGACTATGCTGACCAAGGCGCGACCTGGTTGCATATCGTTGACTTAACGGGCGCAAAAGATACCAGCAAGCGTCAACTGTCATTGATTAAAGCGATGGTAGACACCAAGCGCATGAAGTTTCAAGCTGGTGGCGGCATTCGCTCTGAAGATGAGGTAGCACAGCTACTTGAGACAGGTGTAAGTCGTGTTGTGATTGGCTCTCTGGCCGTCAAACAACCTGAGTTAGTGAAGTCTTGGGTTGAGAAGTATGGACCAGAACATATCGTACTTGCCTTAGATATAAACATCAGCGAAAGCGGCGAAAAACTGATTGCCACCCATGGCTGGCAAGAAAACTCAGGCGTTGCCCTTGAAGGGCTGTTAGACGATTTCGCCAGCGTGGGTGCTAAACATGTGTTGTGCACAGATATAAGCCGTGACGGTACCTTACAAGGCGCGAACAAAGCGCTGTATGAAGAAATGGCAGCTCAGTTTCCTAATGTAAAATGGCAGGCCTCTGGCGGTATTGGAAGCCTTAATGACATTGCCGTTTTAAAGCCAACCAAGGTTGATGGCGTCATTTTAGGTCGCGCTTTACTGGAAGGTAAGTTCACCGTGAAGGAGGCTATCGCATGCTGGCAAAACGCATAATTCCTTGTTTAGACGTTCGCGACGGCAAGGTAGTAAAAGGGGTTCAATTTAGAAACCATGAAATAATTGGTGATATTGTTCCACTTGCTGAGCAATACGCCAAGGCAGGCGCTGACGAACTGGTCTTTTATGATATTACAGCAAGCTCTGACGCTCGCGTTGTGGATAAAAGCTGGGTAAGCCGCATTGCGCAAGTAATTGATATTCCATTTTGTGTTGCTGGCGGCATAAAAAGTATTGAAGATGCTGGGCGCATTCTGGAAATGGGCGCGGATAAGATCTCCATTAACTCCCCTGCCCTCAATAACCCTGATTTGATAAACGCGTTACACGACGTATACGGTCAGCAATGCGTGGTTATCGGTATTGATAGCTTTTACAACGAAGCCACTAATCAATATGAAGTGTACAAATTTACTGGTGATGAAAGCCGCACTCAAAAAAGTCAGTGGCAAACCATAGACTGGATTAAAGAAGTGCAGTCTCGTGGTGCTGGTGAAATCGTACTTAACTGCATGAATCAAGACGGCGTGCGCAATGGTTACGACGTTAAACAGCTTAAAGCGGTAAGAGATGCGTGCGAAGTGCCGTTAATAGCATCAGGTGGTGCAGGCGAAATTGCACACTTTACCGACGTGTTTCAGCAAGCTGACGTTGATGGGGCCCTTGCCGCCTCAGTATTTCATAAAAACATTATTAATATAGACGAGTTGAAAGCAGAGTTAACTGCCAACGGCGTCCCTATGCGCAAGCGTCATGGCTTAACAGCGCAAGCAGAAGGAGTTAACCCATGATCATTACGAATGAAAACAGCGATACCTTGGCCTGGGAGAAGATGGATAATCTTTTGCCTGCAATTGTGCAAGATGCATTATCTGGCAAAGTGTTAATGCAAGGCTATATGGACCAAGACGCACTAGCCAAAACCCTAGAAAGTGGCAAAGTGACATTCTTCAGCCGCTCTAAACAGCGTTTGTGGATGAAAGGTGAAGTATCGGGTAATACGTTAGATTTGGTGAGCGTTGCCAGTGATTGCGATAGCGATTCCCTGCTAGTACTAGCAAACCCCAACGGCCCGACGTGTCACACTGGTGTGGAAAGCTGCTGGTTTGAAGGCAGTACGCCTGCGTTTACGTTTTTAGCCGACTTAGAGCGCGTATTGGCATCACGTAAAACGGCCGATCCTAAAAGCAGCTATACTGCCAGCCTTTATAACAAAGGCATTAAACGCATTGCACAAAAAGTGGGTGAAGAAGGCGTTGAGACTGCGTTAGCCGCAACCGTTCACGACAAAGAAGAACTTAAAAACGAAGCTGCTGATTTGTTGTATCACCTCACCGTGCTGTTACAAGCCAGCGATATGTCGCTAAATGACGCCTTAAGCGTATTACAAGAGCGCCATAAGTAACAGCTTTACGTCTCTTTTAAGTAAGCGGTTAAATAATATCTTATTTAAAAATAATGCCCATCTGTTAAAGATGGGCATTGATACGCTTGTTGTGTGCTATTAACACTTTGGAAGCAACACCTACCGGCAATAACTATAGCCCGAAATGAATTAAGGCTAAATTGCCAACGGCGGTCACCAGCATAGCCAAGAAAGTCAGGATCATACCTGCAAAACGCTGCCAGCTAACGCCAGCGTGTTTTCCTAGGCCATAGGCATGGAGCACCCTTCCAAACAAAATAGCACTACCTAAAGCATGCACAGCCCACACCTGTCCCGTATTTGCTTCAAAACACGCAATCATAATAAGCGTGATGGGGACGTATTCACTGAAGTTGCCATGGGCTCGCGCTAAGCGCTCTAAATCTTCATGCCCACCATCGCCGAGACTTACGTTGTGCCGCCGACGAGCGCCAATGACAAGAAACGAAAGATACAGGTAACATATACCCAGTAAGCTGGCGTAAAAGGCCGTGATTGGTAAAACCATTATCAACTCCAATTGTTATAATTATTTTTTCGACTACTAACGCTAAGGTAGCATAGAGATTTTAACAACGTATAGCTGAATGTGATGCGTTATTAGTTAGGGCTCTCGGCTCCCCTCTAAGTTATCCCTTCTTAGTTATCCCTCTTAGTTATTATTCAGGGAGGTGGGTAGCCAGCACACGCAAGGCACAACGACTTTCCACTTTAAAGGCATAATAAAATCTGCACAATAAAAAGGCCGCATTAATGCGGCCACTTGTAATGTGTCAAGCTGACTAACTCAAGCGTTGTTCAAGGTCGGCGCTAACGTCATCAACCGGGCGATTTCCGTCGAGTTTGTGGTACTCGCAGTTGCCAGCATCTGCTTCCGCCATGTAGTAATTTACCAATGGCTTGGTTTGCTCATGATAAATAGCTAAGCGTTTGCGTACCGTTTCTTCTTTGTCGTCTTCGCGAACGATAAGGTCTTCGCCAGTGGCGTCGTCTTTGCCTGCTTCTTTAGGTGGGTTGTACACTACGTGGTAGACACGACCAGATGCAGGGTGTACTCGTCTTCCCCCCATGCGCTCAACAATCACGTCATCTGCAACATCAAATTCAATGCAGTGGTCTACTTTAACACCTGCTTCTTTCATTGCATCCGCTTGCGGAATAGTGCGAGGAAAACCATCGAGTAAAAAGCCGTCTTTGCAATCATCCATTGCAATGCGTTCTTTAACCAAACCAATAATGATATCGTCAGAAACCAGCTTACCCTCATCCATCACCTGTTTGGCTTTTAAACCAAGTTCGGTGCCAGCTTTTATTGCTGCGCGAAGCATATCGCCTGTTGAGATTTGTGGAATACCGTATTTGCCCATTAGAAACTGAGCTTGTGTGCCCTTACCAGCGCCAGGAGCGCCGAGAAGAATGATTCGCATGAGTGCGTTCTCCGCTTATGATTTTTAAAATTTTTACTTAGAGCACTTTACACATTCAATACATTAGTGACAAGTGTAAGCAGCACCCCAAGGCTAATCTTAAGACTAATGGCGAATATACGTTCAACTTATAGTCACTTTTTGAGCAACGCATAAAATGCGAGCTCAACGGCCATTACCCGCACGCGCAGTACTCATACTGGCCGCGTATTTAAAGTCTTAAAATATAGTATCGTATTCTGTTTTTACTCGATTTGAAGATATAAAAAACGGGCATGAAGCCCGTTTTTACAGTATGCGATGATAATAAATGAGTTATTTTGCCAGCTTCATCAATAACGCATTCATGTTTCGAACAAAGGTCGCAGGATCTTTTAGACTACCTTGTTCTGAAAGTGCGGCTTGGTCGAATAACACTCCTACCCATTCATTAAACAATTCTTCGTCTTGAGTATCTGCGAGTTTCTTAACTAGACTGTGTTCAGGGTTAAGCTCAAAATGATACTTCACATCTGGTACGCTCTGACCAGCGGCCTGCATAAGCTTCATCATTTGCGTTGTCATGCCATTGTCATCCGCTACAATACACGCAGGAGAGTCAGTTAAACGATGGGTAAATTTCACATCGATCACTTTTTCGCCTAACGCCACTTTCGCTCTTTCTAGCACGCCTTCAATTTCTTTCTCTGCTTCTTCTTGGGCTTTTTTAGACTCCTCGTCTTCCAACTCACCTAAGTCTAAGTTGCCTTTCGCGATGGAAACAAACTGCTTTTCGTTGAATTCAGTAAGGTGAGACATTAACCATTCGTCAATACGCTCGCCCATCAGCAATACTTCGATACCCTTCTTGCGGAATATCTCAAGGTGAGGACTCGATTTAGCTGCTTGCAGGCTATCTGCAGTAACGAAGTAAATCTTGTCTTGCCCTTCTTTCATACGCTCTATGTAGTCGGCAAGTGATACGGTTTGCGCATCTGAATCACCGTGAGTCGATGAGAAACGAAGTAAACCGGCAATTTTTTCGCGGTTACTGAAGTCTTCAGCAGGGCCTTCTTTAAGAGCATTGCCGAACTCACTCCAGAAAGTCTGATACTTTTCTGAATCGTTCTTCGCCATTTTTTCCAGCATTTGTAGCACGCGTTTTGTACAACCTTGGCGCAGCGCTTGAGTAACCTTGTTATCTTGCAGGATTTCACGTGACACGTTTAGCGGAAGATCGTTGCTATCAAGTAACCCCTTTACGAAACGAAGGTACGTAGGCATAAACTGCTCTGCGTCATCCATAATAAATACGCGTTGAACGTACAGCTTTAAGCCGTGTTTTTGATCTCTATTCCACATATCAAACGGCGCTTTTGAAGGGATATACAGTAAGCTGGTGTACTCTGTTTTACCTTCGACCTTATTGTGTACCCACGAGAGCGGATCAGCAAAGTCGTGAGAAATATGCTTGTAGAATTCGTTGTACTCATCATCACTGATATCAGACTTGTCACGGGTCCACAGTGCAGTGGCTTTGTTAACGGCTTCCCATTCGCCAGGCTGAGCATCAATTTTCTCGCCGTCAGGTCCCTCGCTTTCAGGCACTTCGTCTTTCCACATGTGCACTGGAATGCTGATGTGGTCTGAGTATTTGCTAACAATCGAACGAAGACGCCACGTGTCTGCAAACTCTTTTTCTTCTTCACGAAGGTGAAGCGTAATTTCGGTACCGCGAGTGGGTTTATTAATGTCGGCAATAGTAAACTCGCCGCCACCATCTGAAACCCACTCAACGCCCGTTGACGCATCCGCACCAGCGGCGCGAGAGCGCACGGTAACTTTATCAGCAACGATGAACGCAGAGTAAAAACCTACACCAAACTGTCCGATAAGCTGAGAGTCTTTTGCGCTATCGCCAGACAACTTACTAAAGAAATCTTTTGTACCAGACTTAGCAATAGTACCAAGATTAGCGATAACCTCATCTCGAGACATACCAATGCCGTTGTCGGTGATAGTGATGGTATTCGCTTCGCTGTTCACGCTTAATTTAACGTTCAAGTCGCCATCATTTTCATAGAGACCGTCGTTTTCCAATGCGCGAAAACGGAGTTTATCTGCGGCATCAGCGGCGTTAGACACTAACTCGCGTAAGAAGATTTCTTTGTTTGAATACAAAGAATGAATCATCAGATGCAGAAGTTGTTTTACTTCCGTCTGAAAACCGTGGGTTTCTTTATGGGCTGCTTCAGCCATAATCCAGTATCTCCTCGTTGAATGGATCACGTTACTGATAGACAGGTGTGGACTTAAAGCGTGTTTTTCAACTGCAACAACGAAAATTTATTTATTTTTTATTACGCTAAAGTTTACGCCGCCCGGAGAAGGCGTGGGTTAGTGTGTTGTTATCAATGTATTCTAGTTCGCCGCCAACAGGTACGCCGTGGGCAATACGGGAGGCGTCAATGTGGTGCGATGCACATAGCTGACCGATATAATGCGCAGTAGCTTCCCCCTCTACGGTGGGGTTAGTCGCAAGTATCACCTCTGTGATCCCACCAGCAGCAAATCGCGCTTCCAGTTCATTAAGCCCAATTTCTTCAGGTCCCACGCCATCAATGGGTGAAAGGTGTCCCATCAAAACAAAATATTGGCCCTTGAAGCTCATGGTTTGCTCTATTGCCAATACATCTTGGGGGCTTTCTACTACACATAAAAGGCCACTCGCCTCACGTTCAGGGTGACGACATATGTCACACAGCTCATCTTCGGTAAAGGTTCTGCAGCGCTTACAGTGATGTATATGCTCCATCGCGTTGTGTAACACATCACTAAGAGCAACCGCACCTTTGCGGTTACGTTCAAGTAAATGAAAAGCCATTCGCTGCGCACTTTTGTTGCCAACACCCGGTAGGCAAGTTAACGCTTGAATGAGCTCTGCAAGTAAGGGACTAAACTTCATAATGAAACTACTTCGCTATTCGTTCGCTATCATTTTGTTGAGGGTATTTAATCACGTTCCGCTTTACTTGGTCGAGTTTAACTTCATAAACATTTCCGCCAACCAAGCCTTTGAATTCTTCATCAGTAAATACAAGCGTGTTGTCGTCATAAAAGGTCACCGCTTCTTTTTGTGTGATAATGCCTAAGTCTATGCGCGACACATCACCACTGAAAAAATTATCGCCATCAAAATTTTCAAATAACCAAAGACTGGTTGAATCAAGTAAAACTAATTTTTCTCTATTGGGACTTATTGCCGCTGACGTTATCCAACACAACTTTTCCAGTGTGGTGCAGGTTTTAAATTCGCCGATTAATTCAGCGTCAAAATTAGCAGCATGATCGCCCACCTTATACAGTTTGGTAATACCGTCAAAAGGCTCGGTTCTGTTTTTAGTAAACAGGTAAAGGTGGCGTTTAAATTCAACGAATGCCTCTAAGTCGTAGTTTTTATCTTCTGGTTTAATCTCGCCCTCTTCCATTTGAGGGTAAGTAAACTTTATGATTTCAGCCTCTGTGGTGTCGGTCTTAATATCAATAGGGTTTTCAATTTTATAAATCGTCAGCCAACGTCTATCGTTATCGTTGTTACCAAAATCACCTAAGAAAAAATGACCAAACTGGTTTTGTGTCATGTCCTCCCAGTCGACGTTTTTCGCATTTGAAACCGTTACTTCACGAGCGATGGAACCGTCTTTATTTAACATGTAAAGAATAGGGCCACCGCCGCTGTCGTTAATGGCCCAAAGACGCTTCTTTTTATCAAATTCGATACCCGAAATTTCTTTTAGTTTTGGGTCGACGGTGACTGTTTTTATGCTGAATAAGGAATAGATACTGAAAACAGTTAATACGACAGCAATAGGAATAAGAATAAGAGTGGATGTGACCAAACCTTTTCTGATCAAGACGGGTTCCTTTTTATTTAGAAATAGTGAGGGAATGTTGACCTTCTTTAAACCGCACACAAAACGCTGCAAAGTATAGAACAAAGCTCAACACGCCCAAATAGGCGATGTTAGATAGTGATAATACGAGATGCCATTGTCAATGGCTAAAAAATTCTCGCTATTGTAATGCAGTAACAGTGTAAAAGCTGATGAAACCTCTTTTATAGCGGATGGTAAAGGCGATTCAAGATAGCAATGCGCAAGATTAATTCACTGCGTAGGTAAGGGTTCTATAGAGCCAATAACTTTCCTCGTCTTCCACATAAAATGTAGGGGTCATTAGCTCGATTACTCCCAACGTGTTATCTTTTTGAATATCAAAAAATAAAAAGATAGCTGCTGTTTGGTCTTTGCCCTCCAAGGTAATTTCACAACGTCCTTGAATACAATTTACACTGAGGATCTGAAGTTGAGGGTCTTTGCTTCTTGCGGTTATAAAATCTCTTAGCTTTTGTTCCATCTCAAATCGCGACACTACATCGTCGTCGAATGATTTTGTCGCTGTTGGCTGGTTGAGAAACTCATTATCTTTTAGCACTTGATCAAACATCCATGAGGCATCTTTTTCGCCTATGGCATCGGTAAGCTGTTGTTGAAGCGCCTCTTTACGAGCCAATACCCATTCATCGAGTTCCTCCTGTGCAGCGGGAAACGATGCAGTGCTTCCCTGGCTGAATGTATTAGCGTCAGATAAGGGGTTGTCTTTTTGAATATCATCATTTTGACTGGCAAGGGCGTCACTGGATTCTGTTCCGTCTGAATTATCTGGCAATATTGACTGCTTTTGGTTGCCGTCAGATAGGTTATCACTAGTTTGCTTGTTGCTAGTTAGGCTGTGGGGAGGTCCTGATTTTGTATCAGAATCAGCGACAGACTGGGCATTTAACGTTGGCATAAGCGATGATGAAGTGCTATCCGTGAACAGTGAAGGCGATGATGTATCAGCATCCTCAAAAGGTCTTGTTTGACCGACAAAATAGCCCGCAACAAAAGCCGCGAATACAAGTACAAATATTCCATATTTCATAAACATATCCCTATTACTCAATGAAATTATACAGTACCAGCGAGTACTCTCCCTGACAAGTTATAACGTATTTCCAAAGGAATGGTGGAGAGTTAGATGTTGATGATCAGTACGTTGAGTAAAGTTGTTGTGATGTGAAGACTTTGGAAGACGTGGACGATAGGAAAATAGCGTCAGAAAAAGCAAACGCCGAATGTGCAAAAGCCTTGGAACGTTCCAAGGCTTTTGAAAAATAGCATTATCGGGCTGGTGTGTTATCTGAATTGAAATTTATCAAATTCAGTTGTTATAGCAACGAGGTTCAAAGCCACTGCTTTGATAAGCCCTTTTTAAATTCGCCAAATCGTAATTATATTGGCTAAATTGTTTTAAGCCTGTAAAAAGAGTTTTTTTATTAAAAACGACTATTTAAAATGGCAGCTTCATACCTGGTGGAAGTGACATACCGCCAGTTACGTCAGCCATTTTTTCCTTGCTGGTTTCTTGGACCCGGCGAACGGCGTCGTTAAACGCTGCAGCAACCAAATCTTCAATCATGTCTTTATCGTCGTCCATTAGCGAGTCGTCGATGTCAACACGGCGTACGTTGTGGTTGCAGGTCATGGTGACTTTAACCATGCCAGCACCGGCTTCACCGGTAACTTCCAGCTTAGCGAGATCGTCCTGCACTTTCTGCATGCGCTCTTGCATCTGCTGCGCCTGTTTCATCATGTTGCCCATACCGCCTTTAAACATATTTTTATCTCACTTTGTTTGGTATTAAGTTAATCTACTATCGAGCTTTAACCGAATCGGTCAGCACTGAGGCATCAAAAATTGATAGCAGCGCTTGAATCGTTTCATCAGTTTGTACTACTGAATGTGCATGCGCCTGGCGCATCGCATGAATATCTTGCTGCAGTGCAAATGGTGTTGAATTTGGTGAGCCTACCGTAATATTCACCGTTACGTTCTCTCCCAGTCCATGATGCAGTGTGTCTAGCAATTGCTGTTTTGCACTCTCATTGAGTAGATGCGACTGACTATTGTCAATTTCAAGGGACACATTACCGTTATCTCGAGAAAAAGAAGCATGAAGGAACAATTGTTTTAAAAGCCCTGCAATTGGCATCTGCTCAACTAAGTTACTCCACTCATCTATTTGGCTAGCATGAGTAAGTTTAGTTCCATCTTCGAGGTATGCACTTAAACTACCGCTTTGTGAGGTGGATCTTGCGTTTAAATCATTGCCCACAGCATCTTTTCTTGGCGAATTTTCTGCACTGAGCTGAAGGTTGCTATCTTGGCCAAAATCGCTCTGCTGATTACTAATAGTCTGATTGACAGGCTTTAAAGGCTCTTGTTCAGTATTTGCACTCACTAATGAGTCGCGCGCCGCAGTATTATTAGAAGCTACAGTGTCATTGGAAGCAAAAGAACCGTTGCTATGTTTAGTCTCCCACGGCGGTAGATCTTCTGTAAAAAAGCCATCTTCAGAATGCGCTTGCGATGCACCTTCTTGTGATGTGCCTGGCTGTGAGGCTGCTTCTTGTAATGAGCCTTCGTTTGATAAAGCGGTCTGCGAATCAGGCTGCGAGTCACTCGCAAACGGCATATCTTCTTCAAATTCGGCATCGAAAAACTCGTCATCATCGAATGCATTACCTTGGCCGCTGTCGTCGCTGTTCACAGGGGGCTGAACATATGGTACGTTGGGCGAGCTTATTATAGTAGAGCTTGTATTGTCAGAGGCTGTATTCGCTGAGCCTGATAAACCAGTAACCACTTCATTATTGCTAAACTCAATCCCAGACATTTGAGATTGAGGTTGGAATTGATTTTGGTCTGATTGCTCTTGTTGAATTTGCTGCTGCGAAGGTTGCGCTTGGTTATTCAGCGCTGATGGCGTTGCGGTCGCATTTGAAAATCGAGAACGCAGAGTATTAGACATCCTATCAGCGGCATCCTGCGAAGGACTCTCTGCAGATATCTGGGCTTTTTTATCTTCTGAGTCTTGCGCCTTGCGCTGTTTCATCTTTTGTCTAAGCGCGAGCATACTTGCAGTAGCACTTAACTGCTCTTCTGGAGAGGGTTGTGCAGTATCAGGCGAAATATCTTTCGAACCGCTCTGCTCACTATCAGCGTGGTGAGAAAAGCTATCATCTATACCTGATGGATACTCTTCATCACTGGCAGGGGGCATATCATCCATGTAGGCATCTAACGGAGGCTCATCATCCGAAAATGGCGATAAATCACGCGGCGGATGCGAAGCTCCAGAGCTCGAGTTTAACTGTTGCGGCTCGAATTTCTCTGGTTTCGGCTGTTTCAGCTCAATTTGCACAGGTTCAGACTGCTCAAACACTTGCCGCTGTGACTTACTAAGCTGTGACTCACTATGCTGGGACTCATTCGGCTGGGATTCTCGCAGTTGCGAATCAGAGTCAACGTTTGCTATGTCGGCGTGATTGGCAATATTCTCAGCATCAGCGGAGAGTTCAGGTACAGGCTTTACATCTGGTTCAGAAGTTACATTATGAGCGGGTTGCCCTTGAACCTGCGGCTCTGCAGTTTCTGCTTTTTGTGTGGCATCTGCAAGAGTTTCGCTTTTAAACGCTTCCTCTTGCTTACCGACGTTTCCCGGATCACCAGTCAGTGATTCAGGGTTAGCCATAACGGGGAGATCGTGTTCACTACCTCCGCGTTCAATGGTATCAGTACTATTATCAGGAGGCGTTGCGGGAGCGAACGACATCATTCGCATTAATGTCATTTCAAATGCACTCTTACCATCGGCCGCAAAAGGTAGGTCTTTTCTTCCCTGAATTGCAATTTGGTAGAGCAACTGTACTTGTTCAGCAGGAATGGTTTTAGCGAGCTGATATATCGCTTTTGCTGATGTTGTCTCTAGTTTGCATGCCTCCGGCACCCATTGAGTCAGGGCAATCTGGTGAAGTAAACTTGCTAATTCACTATGGACATTATCGTAATCTGGTGCCTGCTCAGCCAAGTCGTTGACTAACTTAATCACATCACTTGGCGTCTTATTTATCAACGCATTGATTATTTTGAGGAGCTGGTTTTTATCCATTAAACCAAGCATATCGGTAACCACCGAGGCTATTACTTGGTTTCCGCCCTGTGCAATTGCCTGATCAGTTAAGCTGAGCGCATCTCTCATACTGCCTTGTGCGGCTCTAGCAAGCAACGACAGCGCTTGTGGCTCGAAGCTTAATTGCTCCTGCTCAAGAATGTGAGTAAGTTGACCAACGATTTGTTCGCGCGACATTGCCTTCAGATTAAACTGAAGACAGCGAGATAAAATGGTAATAGGCAGTTTTTGTGGATCCGTTGTCGCCAACAGAAACTTTACGTGAGGTGGCGGCTCTTCTAGCGTCTTTAGCAAGGCATTGAAACTGTGTTTCGAGAGCATGTGTACCTCGTCTATAAGGTACACCTTGTAGCGGCCGCGTGTGGGCTTGTACTGCACATTGTCAAGAAGCTCACGCGTATCTTCTACTTTCGTTCTTGAAGCCGCATCAATCTCTAGCAAGTCAACGTAATTTCCTTGCTCAATTTCTTTGCAAGTATGACACTGTCCGCAGGGGTTAGCTCCCTGGCCTTCTTCACAATTCAGGCTTTTAGAAAAAATACGCGCTATGGTCGTTTTTCCTACGCCTCTTGTGCCAGTGAATAAATAGGCATGATGCAAACGATCGTTATCTAAGGCATTTGAAATGGCTGACACCACATGCTCTTGACCGACAAGCTCACTGAACTTCCCTGGTCGCCACTTTCTTGCTAATACCTGATAACTCATTGCTGCACTCTTCGCCCTTCTGCGCTATCTTGCGATTTGTTGACTGGCTACTTACTCGCCTTCAAACTCACAAATTGAATAGCTCTCAATGTTTAATTCAGTCAATTTTTTATGACCACCCAAATCGGGTAAATTAATGACAAATCCAGCGTGATTTAACTCACCACCCAATGAGCGAATAAGTTTGGCCGAAGCAGCAATAGTTCCGCCAGTGGCTAGTAAATCATCAATCAACAGTACTTTGTCACCGGGGACAATTGCATCGCGGTGAATTTGTAGTGTATCTGTGCCATATTCTAGCTCGTAGCTTTCGCTCACGACTTCTCTTGGCAGCTTGTTAGGTTTGCGTACTGGAATAAATCCGATACCCATTTCAATTGCTAAAGGCGCCCCAAACAAAAAACCACGTGCTTCGGTACCCGCGATCTTTGTAAATCCCATGCCCTGATATTTCTCTACGAGCAACGAGATACAACTGCTAAACGCTTTGTGATCTTCCAAAACGCTAGTTACATCTCTAAATAATATGCCTGGCTTTGGATAGTCAGGAACAGTTTTCACTACTGATTTTATATATTCTGCAGTCACGATAATACCTTATATGTCTGCTTTATAACCAGAACGTGAACCAGCCGGCGATGATATGCATCAACGGAAAAGCGAGTAAAGTTACTAATGAGGCCAAAAAATACCATTTGTTATAGACTTCTTTAAAATCTTCATTGTCAGCCATATGCACTACCTAAACAATAATTGTGAACAAAAAAATGGTCGTAAATGTTAATCGAAAGCAAGCCCGATTGACAGCGCTAATATAGTTAAACGCTCACAATAAATACAGTTGGCTAATAAAGTTAATAATAGATACTTTAAATGACAAAACTTTGAACACTATGTCGTCTCTATTTCTAAATTTTCAGATTTATGCTGGTATTAATATCCCTTTTTGCAACATATCTGCGACAGTTTGCTCTACTCCTGCTAGTAGCGTTGACTGGGGAATAGTCGGTGCTTGCTCGATAAGTTGATTGGCTATAGCCGCCAGTGAAAGTCCTCTCTCAGCAACATCAACTGTATGTACTAGCATGGCAGTCATCGCGGTTAAATGAACAAATTGAACTTGATATTCTTCATTTCGATACACGACATAATACTGGGGCACATCTGTTGGCGTGTCAGGCATATGATCAGGACCTATAAGATGTACTGCATACGAATATGACGCTAACGTGGCGTATGGTGAAACTTTCACATCGGTGATGTCTTGGCCTGGTTTGTAAAACGAGTTGTCTTCAGTACTTCTTCGCGTTGCCACATCTAACTCTAACCATTCATAATGAGCCAGTTCACCTGAAAATGGCGGTAACGCAATACCAAAGTTGGGAGAGATGGCTAAGTACTCAACGAACTCTTTACTTATTTTATTGAAATAAGGAGACTTACACTGGTGCTCAATAAAAAACTGCCGGATTATTTGCTTCCATTGCTCTTCGCCATGTTGGACAGTAATAATTGATTTTAGGACTGGAAGTGCTGAGCTTACAAAACTATCTAGGTTACTGAAAAATAATGATTGATAGATTTTCATGCGTCTTGCGTGGTCTTCATCTTTTGGTGTAAAAGTTGAAGGATCTTTTATCGCTTGTACAAATTCCCACTGACTTTGTTGTAACGAGTACATTATGCAACGCCTCTATTTGGCGAAATACTTTCTAACTGCTGATGCTTTGACTGTATCGCTTTAATTCTACGAACTTCGTTGAGTAAATTGTCCACAGCTGGAATGTTGAAGTCACGTTCTAGCAAGGTGGGGTAAACACCATGAACGCTATAGGCATAATCTAACAGCTCCCATACTGGCTCAATAACATCAGCACCGTGGGTATCCACTTTTAAATCTGCCGCCTCGTCGTAATGTCCTGCAATGTGACCGTAAACTATCTTGTGAGAGGGCAGTCTTTTAATGAACTCATGTGGTGAATAGCTATGGTTAATACTATTCACATACACGTTATTAACGTCTAGCAACATAGAGCAGCCTGAATCAGATAAAATAGCGTTGGTGAATTCAAGTTCAGAGATGTTCTGATCAGGCGCAATATAGTAAGACACATTTTCTAATACGAGAGGTCTCTCGAGAATATCCTGTACTTGCTTAATCCTAGAGACTACATGCTTAATCGCCTCTTCAGTAAAGGGAATAGGCATTAAATCATACATATGACCGTTCCCAGAACAGTAGCTTAAATGCTCGCTGTATAGACCTATATTATTGGCATCTAAAAACTGCTTCACGATTTTTATAAACTCGATATCAAGCTTATCACCACTGCCTATTGAAAGAGACAGTCCATGGGTACTAAACGGTGCTTGTGCAGTGGCCTGTTCAAATTGTTTTTGATAGATGCCACCAAGAGGGATCCAATTTTCAGGTGCCACTTCCCAAAAGTCCACATCCCTAGGAAGAACTGGGAAAAGTTCATCAAGCATTTCACGTCTGAAGCCCAAACCTGCCCCTTTGATATTATTCACTTATTGTCTCCAAGCACTGCACTGAAAAAAAAGGCCATCAATTGATGGCCATCTTAAGGATAATAGTAGGCAATGTTTACATGCTACCGCACTTACCTTCACCGCACTTACCTTCTTTTGCCGCTTTATCGCCGCCGCACTTGCCTTCCTTCGCAGCTTTATCGCCGCCGCACTTGCCTTCTTTTGCAGCCTTATCACCGCCGCACTTGCCTTCCTTCGCAGCTTTATCACCGCCGCACTTGCCTTCCTTCGCAGCTTTATCGCCGCCGCACTTGCCTTCTTTTGCTGCCTTATCACCGCCGCACTTTCCTTCGCCACACTTTCCTTCAGCTGCAAATTGGCTATATCCTGACTCAAGAGATTGCATACCGAATGGGTTTGATTCGGCTAACGCTGCACTTGACGCTAATGAACCGGCGACTACTGCGCCTAATGCTGTTGCAAGTGATGTTTTTTTAACTCGTTTCATTTTTTATCCTCAGGGGTATTTGCTCTATTGCGTAACCACACAATGAGTGTTCAAAATATAAGACCGAGGTGTTAACAATTTGCTTTCAAAAATTTTTAACTATCTTTAATATATTAAAATTTCAAAAGGTTGCGTTATTTAACGTCTCAGGATAAATGTTTGAACCTCTTATCACTGCCTCATTAAAACATGTTCCATTATCGTTTCTTCATCGATAGCCTGGCTATAGTTTTCCAATTTTTGAAGAAGGTCACCATTGAATTTACTTTGGTGTGATACCGCGAAAAAAGTTGGGATATTTTTTCGTAAGGTAATTGAATTAGTTTCTTTACTCAGCGGTTTGTCACCAAGAAAATAATAAAATGGTCTCTCATATGTAATAAGGTTCGCAGTTCTATCAAACAGAAAAAGCTTGATTGAATCGACACTTGTGGGCATATCTACAAAATAATACCCTTCTTCTATTAAACGTTTCCGCTCACCAACATAATCATAGCCTCTAATAGCCGCGATCGATTTTTCATTCGAACGTGCTCTATTTACTACTTTCATAATAATTAAATTAGTAACTGGCTTGTCTATAAAAGTAGCATGGTTATCAAGTGCAGCAGTCCCTTTAACATTAACTGTGATGTCTATCTCGCCTTTCTTCACCCTTTCAAATAACCGTATAGGGGGAATACATTCAATCTTAATATTATAACCAAACTGCTTGAGGATCTTTGAAGACATTTCCACTACC
The DNA here is from genome assembly GCF_048987005.1 of Alteromonas ulvae. Taxonomy (GTDB): domain Bacteria; phylum Pseudomonadota; class Gammaproteobacteria; order Enterobacterales; family Alteromonadaceae; genus Alteromonas. Next base: position 2,869,996 of record NZ_CP185261.1, read on the forward strand.
TCACCATAACAACGGCCGGTTTCGCTGTCTTTTATCACTAGAGGTGGAAATACAACAATTCCCAAGGTAACTGTCTTTGATTGTTCTTGTGCATAACTAGACAATGGCAACATGGCTGCGAAAAGCATTGTAACAAGGATTATAGAATTACAAAAAAAACGCATCGAGTTACCAAAAATAAGAACTGAATATTAATGATAGTCTATATATCACTATTTATTTGAAAGACACAATTTCCTACAATTACTATGACTATATAAGGTATGAAAATCTTTACGGAATAAGTACTCGTTAAATAACTGGGGGCAGAAAGCAAAAAACCCGCCGATAAGCGGGTTTTTCTTAATGGGACCTGGCAGTGTCCTACTCTCACATGGGGAGACCCCACACTACCATCGGCGCTAATACGTTTCACTTCTGAGTTCGAAATGGAGTCAGGTGGTACCGTATCGCTATGGCTGCCAGGATAAAACTTTTAGTGCAGAATCATGACTTCTGCGCAAGGAGGATCAACAGTACTCTCAAGAGTCTATTTAATCATCATTGCTTAATAACTAACAATTTGAGAAAGATAATATTAATTCAATCAGTGAGTAACTACTTTTCACTCTACTTGCTGCTCTTTATCAGAGCTTAGCTTGTCTACAACACTCAAAAGCCTAAAGCTTCTTGGGTGTTGTATGGTTAAGCCTCTCGGGCAATTAGTACAGGTTAGCTTAACGCCTTACAACGCTTCCACACCCTGCCTATCAACGTCATCGTCTATAACAACCCTTCCAGACCTTTAAGGTCAGGGATGACTCATCTCTGGGCCGGCTTCCCGCTTAGATGCTTTCAGCGGTTATCCGTTCCGAACGTAGCTACCGGGCAATGCCATTGGCATGACAACCCGAACACCAGCGGTTCGTCCACTCCGGTCCTCTCGTACTAGGAGCAGCTCCCATCAATCATCCAACGCCCACACCAGATAGGGACCGAACTGTCTCACGACGTTCTAAACCCAGCTCGCGTACCACTTTAAATGGCGAACAGCCATACCCTTGGGACCGACTTCAGCCCCAGGATGTGATGAGCCGACATCGAGGTGCCAAACACCGCCGTCGATATGAACTCTTGGGCGGTATCAGCCTGTTATCCCCGGAGTACCTTTTATCCGTTGAGCGATGGCCCTTCCATACAGAACCACCGGATCACTATGACCTACTTTCGTACCTGCTCGACGTGTCTGTCTCGCAGTTAAGCTAGCTTATGCCATTGCACTAACCTCACGATGTCCGACCGTGATTAGCTAACCTTCGTGCTCCTCCGTTACTATTTGGGAGGAGACCGCCCCAGTCAAACTACCCACCAGACACTGTCCACAATCCCGATAAGGGACCAATGTTAGAACATCAAACATACAAGGGTGGTATTTCAAGGACGGCTCCACACATACTAGCGTACGTGATTCATAGCCTCCCACCTATCCTACACATGTAGGTTCAATGTTCAGTGCCAAGCTGTAGTAAAGGTTCACGGGGTCTTTCCGTCTAGGTGCGGGTACACAGCATCTTCACTGCGATTTCAATTTCACTGAGTCTCGGGTGGAGACAGCGTGGCCATGGTTACACCATTCGTGCAGGTCGGAACTTACCCGACAAGGAATTTCGCTACCTTAGGACCGTTATAGTTACGGCCGCCGTTTACCGGGGCTTCGATCAAGAGCTTCGCTTACGCTAACCCCATCAATTAACCTTCCGGCACCGGGCAGGTGTCACACCCTATACGTCCTCTTACGAGTTTGCAGAGTGCTGTGTTTTTAATAAACAGTCCCAGCCACCTGGTCACTGCGGCCCTCGTCCGCTCAAGGAGCAAGTCCTATCACAGATAAGGGCGTACCTTCTCCCGAAGTTACGGTACAATTTTGCCGAGTTCCTTCACCCGAGTTCTCTCAAGCGCCTTAGTATTCTCTACCTGACCACCTGTGTCGGTTTGGGGTACGGTTCATATAATCATACGTTTAGAAGCTTTTCCTGGAAGCAGGGCATCAACAACTTCACTCCCTTGGGAGCTCGTCTCGCGTCTCAGCTTTAAGAATCCGGATTTACCTAAATTCTCGGCCTACTCGCTTTCACTTGGACAACCAACGCCAAGCTTGCCTAGCCTTCTCCGTCCCTCCATCACTGATTATATAAGTACGGAAATATTAATCCGTTTCCCATCGACTACGCATTTCTGCCTCGCCTTAGGGGCCGACTTACCCTGCCCTGATTAGCATGGGACAGGAAACCTTGGTCTTCCGGCGTGGGAGTTTTTCACTCCCATTATCGTTACTCATGTCAGCATTCGCACTTGTGATATGTCCAGCAAGCTTTACAACTCACCTTCATCCACTTACACAACGCTCCCCTACCCAGAGGACATCCTTAACCCCACTCCACTGTGATAAACGCTTTACCAGCAGGCCGCTTCGCGACGTTGCTGTTAGCTTTCATCATAAATGAAGTTAAGTGATGTCCTCTGCCGCAGCTTCGGTATATTGCTTAGCCCCGTTACATCTTCCGCGCAGGCCGACTCGACTAGTGAGCTATTACGCTTTCTTTAAAGGGTGGCTGCTTCTAAGCCAACCTCCTAGCTGTCTGTGCCTTCCCACATCGTTTCCCACTTAGCAATATTTTGGGACCTTAGCTGGCGGTCTGGGTTGTTTCCCTCTCCACGACGGACGTTAGCACCCGCCGTGTGTCTCCCGGATAGTTCTCATTGGTATTCGGAGTTTGCAAAGGGTTGGTAAGTCGGGATGACCCCCTAGCCTTAACAGTGCTCTACCCCCAATGGAATTCGTCCGAGGCTCTACCTAAATAGATTTCGGGGAGAACCAGCTATCTCCCGGTTTGATTGGCCTTTCACCCCCAGCCACAAGTCATCCGCTAACTTTTCAACGTTAGTCGGTTCGGTCCTCCAGTTGATGTTACTCAACCTTCAACCTGCCCATGGCTAGATCACCGGGTTTCGGGTCTATACCTAGCAACTCAACGCGCAGTTAACACTCGCTTTCGCTACGGCTCCGCTATTCGCTTAACCTTGCTACTAAATATAAGTCGCTGACCCATTATACAAAAGGTACGCAGTCACCCCATCACTAAGCACCCTGCTTGATTTGGCGGTTTACCGTTGGCTGATTTCTCTTATTAAGAGCTAAGTCAACGTTAACGCTACATCAAACGGGTTATTATGCGTTGTGAGTCACATCACTAAAGGCACTTAGTGATGGGGCTCCCACTGCTTGTACGTATACGGTTTCAGGTTCTATTTCACTCCCCTCACAGGGGTTCTTTTCGCCTTTCCCTCACGGTACTGGTTCACTATCGGTCAGTTAGGAGTATTTAGCCTTGGAGGATGGTCCCCCCATATTCAGTCAAGATAACACGTGTCCCGACCTACTCGATTTCACTGTAAAGCACGCTTCGTGTACGGGGCTATCACCCGGTATCGCTCCTCTTCCCAAAGGATTCCACTACACACTAAACAGCTTAAGGGCTGCTCCCCGTTCGCTCGCCGCTACTAGGGGAATCTCAATTGATTTCTTTTCCTAAGGGTACTTAGATGTTTCAGTTCCCCTCGTTCGCCTCGTTACACTATGTATTCATGTAACGATACCTGTAAACAGGTGGGTTTCCCCATTCGGACATCTGTGGCTCAAATGCATTTTGTCGGCTCACCACAGCTTTTCGCAGACTTACACGTCCTTCATCGCCTCTAACTGCCAAGGCATCCACCGTATACGCTTAGTCACTTAACCATACAACCCTAAAAAGCCTTGAGTATCGGCCTCGTCTCCGCCTTTTGAATTCGGACACGGGTAATGTTGTATGCATGACAAGCTAATCGGAAGAATTGCCTTGCTATCTTCTTTGTCAACCGAACGCGTCGATTGACCCGCCTTGCGGCGTTGTCGATAACAAGCAATTCAAGTCAAGTAGAGTAAAAAGTGCGTCTTTCGACTTCTCAATTACTCTTCTGATTGATTACTATTAATATCAGCTTTCCAAATTGTTAAAGAACATTCGATGTTTCCTGCTATTGCAGTACTATCATCTTTAGGGTAAAAAACCCTAATCAATGCTTACTTAAAAAGTAAATATTCATTAGGATTTCATTATCAATTGACACGCTACTTAAGCAATCTTCCAATTCGCTTGGTGAAGGTAGTTTCAACGCGAGAAACGCAGTGTGCGCTAGCACATGAGTATCGCAGCGATTGAAAATAGCAAAACCAAGTAGAATTGGTAGGCTTGGGCAGACTTGAACTGCCGACCTCACCCTTATCAGGGGTGCGCTCTAACCAGCTGAGCTACAAGCCTATTTTTCAAGCCGGCCGGCGTTGTGACCTCACCGCTCTTATTCGAGGGCAGGGCTGCAACCATCCGAGCTAAAAGCCTTCAGTTACTTCGCTTATTCAAGCTCAAACTCAAGTAGATGGTGGAGCTAAGCAGGATCGAACTGCTGACCTCCTGAATGCAAATCAGGCGCTCTCCCAGCTGAGCTATAGCCCCGTAAACTTGTGTCGTTCTTTATTTTCTAGACAAAACAATCTGTGTAGGCACTGCATCAAGGGCGTCATCGACGTAATGGTAAGGAGGTGATCCAACCCCAGGTTCCCCTAGGGTTACCTTGTTACGACTTCACCCCAGTCATGAAACACAAAGTGGTAATCGTTCTCCCGAAGGTTAAACTAACTACTTCTTTTGCATCCCACTCCCATGGTGTGACGGGCGGTGTGTACAAGGCCCGGGAACGTATTCACCGCAATATTCTGACTTGCGATTACTAGCGATTCCGACTTCATGGAGTCGAGTTGCAGACTCCAATCCGGACTACGACATTCTTTAAGGGGTCCGCTCCACATCACTGTCTCGCTTCCCTCTGTAAATGCCATTGTAGCACGTGTGTAGCCCTACACGTAAGGGCCATGATGACTTGACGTCGTCCCCACCTTCCTCCGGTTTGTCACCGGCAGTCTCCTTAGAGTGCCCAACCTAATGCTGGCAACTAAGGACAAGGGTTGCGCTCGTTGCGGGACTTAACCCAACATCTCACGACACGAGCTGACGACAGCCATGCAGCACCTGTGTCAGAGTTCCCGAAGGCACCAATCTATCTCTAGAAAGTTCTCTGCATGTCAAGTGTAGGTAAGGTTCTTCGCGTTGCATCGAATTAAACCACATGCTCCACCGCTTGTGCGGGCCCCCGTCAATTCATTTGAGTTTTAACCTTGCGGCCGTACTCCCCAGGCGGTCTACTTATCGCGTTAGCTTCGCTACGCACGCCTTAAAGGCACACACAGCTAGTAGACAGCGTTTACGGTGTGGACTACCAGGGTATCTAATCCTGTTCGCTACCCACACTTTCGCACATGAGCGTCAGTCTTTGGCCAGGGAGTCGCCTTCGCCACTGATGTTCCTCCAGATATCTACGCATTTCACCGCTACACCTGGAATTCCACTCCCCTCTCCAAGACTCTAGTCTGCCAGTTCTAAATGACCATCCCAAGTTGAGCTCGGGGCTTTCACATCTAGCTTAACAAACCGCCTGCGTGCGCTTTACGCCCAGTAATTCCGATTAACGCTCGCACCCTCCGTATTACCGCGGCTGCTGGCACGGAGTTAGCCGGTGCTTCTTCTGTTGTTAACGTCACGGTGAGCAGGTATTAACTACTCACTTTTCCTCACAACTGAAAGTGCTTTACAACCCGAAGGCCTTCTTCACACACGCGGCATGGCTGCATCAGGGTTTCCCCCATTGTGCAATATTCCCCACTGCTGCCTCCCGTAGGAGTCTGGACCGTGTCTCAGTTCCAGTGTGGCTGATCTTCCTCTCAGAACAGCTAGAGATCGTCGCCTTGGTGAGCCTTTACCCCACCAACTAGCTAATCTCACTTGGGCCTCTCTTTGCGCCGGAGCCTAAGCCCCGTTTGGTACACAAGTGCACATTATGCGGTATTAGCAGTCGTTTCCAACTGTTATCCCCCTCGCAAAGGCAAGTTCCCAAGCATTACTCACCCGTCCGCCACTCGTCAGCGATGTGCAAGCACATCCTGTTACCGTTCGACTTGCATGTGTTAGGCCTGCCGCCAGCGTTCAATCTGAGCCATGATCAAACTCTTCAATTAAATATATCGAATTATGAATCGTCGTATAGACACTCTTAACGAGTGCCCACACAGATTGTCTTGTCTACATTGTTAAAGAACGTGGTTGCTACTGCAACCTCACCGTAAGCCGTTGCTTTTTGGTGGCTCACTCCGTTTGAGTGAGGTGCGCATTATACGCTGGAAGTTTTTGCTGTCAACACTTTTTGAAAATTTATTTTCGTAAAGCACACTTCGAAACTCCCGTCTTTACTGGCCTTAGCGGTTAGTAAAGACTTGCTTCCTCTTAGTCAGAGTGGGTAAGCTGTTTGGCTTTTCCCCCGAAGCGGCTGCGCATTCTACTTATCTCTAGTCCGCCGTCAATAGACTTTTTAAAATAAAAAGCAAAAAAGCGACCAAGTGGTCGCTTTTTAATCTTTTTACCTGTTTATTATCAATAACAATTACCGTTCATCTGGGCTTAGCAAAAACCGTGTCGTCTTAATGGCTGTCAACACGGCCGACACGTCGCCCATCTATCTTACCTTATCGTCATTGTTAGACTGACTATTAGTATTACCAGACTCATTTTTAAAGTCAGCATCTTCTTCATGGTCGCCAACAACATCATCTAGAGTGACTTTATCTACCGTTCTAAATGTATTGATTGGACCAGCAAGCGCATAAAGCGCAAACACAATAAAGAGGACCAATGCTGGTTCTGTTGCTACTACCACAAAAATTAACAATACGAGTAATAAAGCAACGAAAGGTACTTTACCGTGCCAATTGACTTCTTTGAACGAGTTATACTTGAAGTTACTCACCATTAACAACCCCGCTAAGCCGGTTACGACGGCTACCACAAGACCATAGTCTGTGCCGACAACATCGTATTCAACGCCAACCCACACTAGGCCAGAAACAACCGCAGCCGCTGCCGGGCTTGCTAACCCCTGGAAAAACCGTTTGTCTGCAATACCCACTTGCGTATTGAATCGCGCTAGTCTTAATGCAGCACCAGCTACATATATAAATGCCGCAAGCCACCCTAGTTTACCTAATTCCGTTAGTCCCCAATTGTAGGCAACCAACGCAGGTGCCATACCAAACGAGACCATATCAGCCATTGAGTCGTACTCGGCACCAAAGTCGCTTTGTGTGTTCGTCATACGTGCCACCCTGCCATCTAAACCGTCAAATATCATGGCAATAAAGATAGCGACCGCCGCTGCTTCGAAACGACCATTCATAGATGACACAACCGCAAAGAAGCCTGAAAACAGACCCGCAGTAGTTAACAAGTTGGGAAGCAAGTATATCCCTTTACGCTTTTGTTCAGACATATGTCCTCATAGCTCTACATATATAATGATGTAATTATTTCATAGATATTAGTTTGCGCATAGTAAAGTAGAGTGTGTGGCTATTTATAAACGTAATCAGCCGCCTTTTATATGCTCTTCCTAATAGCGGTTTGATTGAATATCGTTCACTGCTTATCTACTTTTCACTGTAATTAAATGTGCCTGTGTAAGAGACGTCTGACTGTCTAGGAGATGCCTGTCCGTGGAAAGACAAATTGCAACGAAATAACTAAGTATCAATGCAAATACCTAACTACTCACATACTTTCTATACTATTCGGTAATACACGGAGCGCCCCCAAAAGGCCGTCCGCTAATTATGAGAATTCATCCCCACCTACTACGTACAGCTTGGGTCAGAGGAGAGTAACAATGTACAAACAAATTCGCATTCAGCCACGTCTTATGTTCTTGGCTTTATCGGTGCTACTTGCACTTGCGGTATCGGTATCTCCAGCCCACGCTAAAAAAGACAAAGATGCTTTTAAAAACTGTAATTCAAAAAACGCACAACATATTTGTAATTCTTCATTAAGCGAGAAGGTTTATGACACCAAAATCAATACCTCATACGACTTAATAAATAATGGCGTTTTCCACGGGACTGACGCTGCAAGCTCTGATGTAACCGTTAACGGGGTGAATATTTCAATCGCAGCTTTTGCAGATACACAAAATGTTTACAATGAGTTTGTTGTTGGTGCAAGCTTAGAAAAAATATCTGACCGATGGGCATATGGGGTTACAAACAATGATGAAGCACACTATTACGGCTGGTCTGATCATGCCATTGATAATGTGAACCATTACAGCCAAGGCAGCGATAATGCCAAACATAGTGGCATGACGAATGTTGAACGTGATTACGATTTTGTTTTGTTATCTTTTGATAGTGCCGTCACGCTCACGGGCGCTGGGTTTTCATGGGTCGCAAATACGAACGATACCCAAGTTTCCGTTGCATCTCTTAGCAGTATTTCAACACTTACTTCTGGCGTTAGCACGTGGAGCGATATTGTAGCTGATGCATTAACTGCAGCTTCGTTTGATATAAAGAGTTCGGGTAATCCAAATTATGCTGCTAATTTTACCTTTAAAGAAGCTGCGAATTATTGGCTGGTTGGTGCTTACAATACTGTTTTTGGCGAAATTGGCGGGTATGTGGGGAATGACGCTTTTAAATTAGCAAACATTAGTTTTTCACCAGAATCGACGCCAGCTCCTGAATCCTCCACCGAGGTAGCAGAACCTACTACGATAGGGCTATTGGCAGGGTGTTCTTTGTTTATTGTGTGGCGTCGTAAACAATTTCCAGCGTAATTATTCCTAAGACCTAATGAGTTGTCAGTTTTTTTTACGTTTACTGTAGCAACTTCAAAAAATGTCTATAAATACAAAGCGTTAAATTTAGGCATGAAACGTGCTTACAACTCAAATATTACTATTTTTTTGCGTTGTAAGGTAAAACATGAAGTTTCACAAAATTTTAATTTTTTTATTGACCGCTGTAAGTACGTCAGTTATGGCAACAGACAGCAGCCTAGCAAGTGCCACATATAAGTTAGCAAAAAACAATGGTAGCAGTAACTTTACCGAAACAACAGATGCATTGACTAGCTCTTCTTACATTACTATTAATGGCGTGGACATAAAAGTTGGTGTCACTGCATGGTCTGATTCTGGAACAAATAACCCTGACAATGTTTTAGAAAATGGTTCCATACAAGGATGGTGGTCTGGTGGAAACGTTGGCTATGGTATAGAAAACTCAGACTACCATTGGGGTGGTGACAGTCATGCTATGGACAATAGCGGAGACGGTGGCGGAGTTGATTTTGATATGTTCTTACTATCATTTAGCGAAGCCGTTACGCTCGGCGGTGCATCATTTACGTGGGTAGAAGGTAGTAACGGCAATAAAGAAGTTACGGTAGCAGGCTTAAATGACATATCCGCTTTCGAGAGTGGTGCAAATTCAACATGGTCCTCAGTAACTAGCGCTATTGTCAACAATACGTTAGGTCACTTCGGTATCGGAAGTAAAGGCAGTAATAATCTTTTCGAGTCTAAATTCGTTGATATTACTGGAAGCGCAAAATATTGGCTTGTTGGCGCGTATAACACAATATTTGATACAAACTCTAACGGTCATTTTAATAGTGTGGAATTGAAACTGTCTTCATTGACCGTTTCTCAGGAAAAGCAGACTCCAATCACTGAAGTCAGTGAACCAGGCGCTCTTGCACTCATGAGCTTAGGTCTTGGTCTAGTGCTTTACAGACGCAAACGTCGCGCTTAATTGTTTTAAAACAGTTAAAAAACACGTATCTTTACAAGGTGGCTTAGGCCGCCTTTTTTTATGCTATTTTTATGCTTGAGTAGGGCAAACCCAAAGGTAACTATGAACTTGTTTAATAATAAAAAGCGCGTTGTTAAACGCGCTCTCTTCTCTGTCATCGCCACCTCTTTTTTCACAGTGAATGGTTTTGCCACTACATCTGAAGATTACGAGAAGGCGTTAACGGCGTTTAATCAAAGTGAATATGACGAAGCGTATATACACCTCAAAAATAGCCTTCAAAAAGACCCTGAAAATTTAGCCGCTAAAATTCTGATGGGAGAAATTCTACTCATCAATGGCTATCTTACTGCGGCAGAAATAGAGTTTGTAGAAGCGCTAGAAATGGGTGCCGATATTAACTTGTTGGCTGAGCCCTTAGGAAATACATGGCTGTTTTTGAACAAATACCAGGATATCGTCGACTTTAGCGAGCTTGATAAGCTCTCTGGTGATTCCGAGCAAGAATGGCTGCTTATTCGCGCCACTGCATGCATTCGTTTAGGAAATGAAGCTTGTGCGCTTAAAGATTACAACGCACTGTTATCTCGCGCCCCCAACTTTGTGCCTGCGATAAACGGTTTAGCCTCCATTGCTCTTCAAAGCGAAGATCTAACGAAGGCGTCGACGCTTATCAACAGAGCTATGGATGCAGAGCCGGAAAACGCGATAACGTGGCGATTGAAAGGCCAACTTGCTTATCGTCAGGGCGATAAAGATGCCGCAACTGCGCACTTACAAAAAGCGTTAACCTTTAATAGAGACGATCCAATTGCTCTGCGCAATCTTGTAGACCTTTACTTAGAAGCTAAAGACTACGACACCGCGAAACTGTTTGTTGACGAAATTATTGAAGATACACCCAACGACCCACTGGCTATTTTGCTTAACAGCTGGCTGCAAAGTCGAGACAACGAACAGGCCATAGACAATAAAAAGCTAAAAGAGCTCAATGAATTTATGGCGCAGTTAGACCCCGAACTGATTACCTCACAACCAATGCTGCTGTATATCAGTGGGCTGACTAACTTTTTCAATAACAATATGGAAACTGCAGCTAAAGATTTCAGTACTTACTTGCAAAGAGAGCCTGACGACCTTCAAGCCGTGTTAATGCTCAGCCAAGTTTATATGGCTACACAGCAAGATAAGCAAGCGTTGTTGCTGCTTGAACGCCATCAGGAAGCGCTTATGGAAGACCCCGATTCAGCGCTTATGCTTGGCAATCTTTTTATAAGCCAAAACAAAGCATTTAAAGCAGAACGTTTACTGCAAAACTTAGAGTATAAATATCCTGGCGAAGGTAAGTTACAGCTTTTCAAAATTAAGCTGATGGCCGCAAGAGGCAAACGAGAAGAAGCGCTTTCTATATTAGAAGACAATTTACCGACGTACCGTGACAATGCAGGTTTCTTATTTACTTACTCACTAATGAACTTGCAAGCCGAAAAATTTGAAAAAGCATTGAATGGCGCAGACCTCCTTGGTGCCCTATTCCCTGATGAAGCTGAAGTGTATAACTTGAAGGCAGGCATTTTAATACGTCAGGGACTTTTAGAAGAGGCAAAAACCAATATTGATAAAGCGCTGGAACAAAACCCTACATTATTCTCGGCGAAATTCAATTTGGCCGCCACGCAGAGTAGATTAGGCAATGTGGAGAAGTCTAATGAGCTTATCGAAGAGTTGTTAACGCTATCTCCTCAGCACAACGAAACCTTGATGCTTAAGGCATTCAACCTGTCAAAAGCAGGCGAGTTAGATAGTGCCAAGCAAATTTACCTCGATATTCTCACGCTAGCACCAACAAACATGACAGCTAGAGAACGAGTGTCATCTTTATATCAACAGCAAGGCGACACCAAAAGCGCGCTTTATCATTTAGATCTATTGCTGAAAGACGACTTTGATAATGCAGAATACCTTCTTCGCAAAGCTTCCTTGCAAATACAAACAAACGAACGAGCTGATGCAGAGAAAACACTGAGTATTGTCCGCAACTTTATCAACGATGATGCAGGTAAATTAATCACCTATACGGAGCAGGTTCGCGCTATTGATAATAACGGTGCAGCAGAGGCTGCCATGGCAAGAGCCTATGAAATTGCCAACAGCGATACATTTGTTACCTTACGTTACGCGAGCTTATTGTTAGATTTACAGAGCAATGAAAAAGCAAAAACATTGCTTGGCAGTTTATCGAAAGAACAGCGACAAAACCCAGTTTATTACTTCTTAACAGGTAGGCTTAGCGCTAACTTAGGCAATAGCGAAGCCGCAGTTAAGGACTACAAACGCGCACTGGCTATTGACCCACGTTTTGCCCAAGCCTTTATCGCTATTTATAACTATGCTCTAAATGAACAATTTGTGGATGTTTTTCTAAACACAGCCCGTAAGATGGTCGAAGAAAATGCTAATAACTTACTGGCCAAAAATTTACTCGCGCAGTATCTATTTTTTATTCGTGATTTTGAGGAGTCAACGGCTCTCTATGAAGAACTCATAAAAGAGCCTAACCTCCTAAATCCGGCTGAAGCTTACAATCGCTTAGCGATAATGAGTTTAGAAGCGTCACTAGTCACCGCGAGAAACTATGCGCAAAAAGCCTATGAGCTCCAACCAAACTCAGCAAGTATTTTAGATACCTACGGCCATATAAAAGCATTACGCGGTGAGTATGAGCAAAGCTTGCAAATGTTGCGTGACGCTTTTGCTAGAGACGCAAAGGATCCGAACATTCGCTATCACCTTGGGTTTACCCTTGCCAAGTTAGGTCGTATCGATGAAGCGAGAAAAGAGTTGGAATACGCGGTAAATGTAGAGCGCCCGTTTTTTAAGCGCCCTAAAGCAAAAGCACTGTTAGAGAGCTTATAATAGAAAGCTGATTACGCGCTTTTCAGCTTTCGCTTAAGCGTTTGGGTTGGGCTTAACTTAGCTTGGCTTAACAAAGTTCTATTAAGGCCACCCGATTCAAGAACAACATCTCACAAACACTACCCGCAACATGCACAGTTACGGGCGTGTTTGTCCATTTTGCCAATCCCCGGGTTAAACGTATTGGTGGGATCTAATTCTTGATAAAAACGTTGTAACGTAGCCTCTGCATCATATATATGCCCCACATTGTGCTCAGCCGGGTACTTTGCTCCGCGATTATCGAGCAGTGCTAGCATGTCAGCCTTAACTTGCTGTGCATCGGCCCCCTTTTTCAGCACATAATCTTGGTGAAAGACATGGCAAAAAAAGTGGCCATAATATAACGCTTTATCTATATGTTGGGTTATGTGCTCAGGTAAGTTTTCTAACCAGCTTTCGTCATTGCGCCTAAGCGCAATATCTAGGGCTAACACTTCACCTACTTTATCTTCATTGAGCGTTTGATATCGAATGGCAGCGCCTGCCGCAGCGAATCGCAACAAGAAGGCTTTCGACGCTTCCTCTTTGTTGCAAACAATAAATGCGCCTTCTTTCTTCTCTGTATCAAAAAGATGCCCTAAGTAACGTTTCGCTTCCTCTATTCCTTGATTACTCATTTTAAGAATAAGATGGTGTTCATACTGATCTCGAAATTGGGTTAACGATTCGGGTAAAAACTGAGGAAAGAGACCACCCGCCAGCTGCATTACCTTGTCGGTTAAATGGTTAGGAAGCACTGTTGAACGACGAAGTAACGCATCAATACGACCTTTAGCAGCAAATAATTTGGGAAGTGCAGCTGTGCCTAGGTGATGGATGCATAGGCAGGTGTCTTTTCCATACTTTTCTGCAATGTTGAACATGTCTCTGTGTAAATACTCCCCTACCTCGGGCAATTGCGAGAACTGAGCCAACATATCACGCCTAATTTGCGTTAACACCGCCGGATCATTAGTGCCAATATAGAAGGTTTGCTCTTCTTCAGGTACTTCAAAAGTATCAACCACAACCGCAAAAATCGCGATTTTACCAGCGCACCCGCTAGCCTCGAACAGCCTAGATGGGTCTGCGTTAAAGCGGCTGGGGGTATCGGCATTTATATTTCGCACTATGTCTTCATAATCACTGGCCGATGCTTTTTTATCTGTCGGTATTTTATCTTTCTTAAAGTGGCCCGAAGAGAGGTTTGTAATTATGTCTTCTGGAGTTTCACCGAGTTCGATACCCAAGTGATTGACCAAACCTAGTTTGCCATTTTTATCCACCTGAGCGTATAGCGATAGTTCAGTATACGCTGGCCCCCGTTTAACGAGCGCTCCGCCTGAATTATTCGCTATCCCTCCCACTATTGAGGCGCCTAAACATGACGAGCCGATTACAGAATGTGGCGCCCTTCCCAATGGCGCCAATTTCTTTTCAAGATTATGCAGAGTTGCCCCAGGAAAGCTTATGGCTTGCAAACCATCATTGATAAGAACGATGTCGTTTATCGCTAGAGTATTGATAACCACCACAGGCCTATCGTAGTCACTGCCACTCGGGGTAGATCCTTCGGTAAGCCCTGTATTTGCGGCTTGCATAATAATAATGCAATTTTCGGCCACACAGATAGTGAGCACTTTCCAATATTCCATTAGCGTTTTGGGAAACAAAACCGCAATAGCGTCGCCGCCACCTGAACGCCAGCCAGTTCTATAGTGTTCGGTGTTCTCATCACTTACAGAGACGCCGCTTTCTCCTAACACCCTTTGAAATTGTTCAATAATATCTTTTGTTTTCACTGATGCTCTTTTTTACTTTCACCGTTCACACCAATAATACCGCCTCTACAAGACGAAGACCATGAACTAAGAGCGCACAACAAAAGAAGCGGGTGTTTTACCAACACCCGCTCGTTGTTTACTGTAGTAGTCTAGCCGTCTGTAAACGTCGCAACCTAATAAAGATTCAGCTATCTATTCATTCACAATAAACAATTTCTCATCGTTGGCATCTATCTTGACCGTAGACTCTGGCTCTAACTCTCCTGAAAGCAATTGCTGTGCTAACGGGTTTTCTATTTGAATTTGAATCGCTCGTTTGAGCGGCCTTGCCCCAAAGATAGGGTCGAAACCAGATTCGGCTAGCTTGTCCATTGCGCGGCCAGTCAGAGTGAGCTTATATCCTTTCTCCGCTAGCCTTGCTCTTAATGATGCAAGCTGGATTTTTGCTATCGCTTTTATCTGCTCTTTGCCCAAGGGATGAAACACAACAATGTCATCAACACGGTTTATAAACTCAGGGCGGAAGTGTTGGCCCACCACATTCATTACCATCGACTTCATTTCATCATACTGACTTTCATCGTGCTTATCTTGAATAACGTCAGAACCAAGATTTGACGTCATGATCACAACGGTATTTTTAAAATCCACCGTGCGACCTTGCCCGTCGGTTAAGCGCCCATCGTCTAGTACTTGCAGCAAAATATTAAATACATCGGGATGAGCTTTTTCCACTTCATCTAAAAGTATCACTGAATAAGGCTTGCGACGAACGGCTTCGGTTAAATACCCACCTTCTTCATACCCTACATAACCAGGAGGAGCGCCGACAAGGCGGGAAACCGAGTGTTTTTCCATAAACTCAGACATGTCTATTCTGATCATGGCATCTTCGGTATCAAACATAAAACCAGCCAATGTTTTACAGAGCTCCGTTTTACCCACCCCCGTAGGCCCTAAGAATAAAAATGAGCCTATGGGACGGTTAGGATCTGCTAACCCTGCACGAGAGCGGCGTATGGCATTAGATACCGAGTGCACAGCCTCTTCTTGCCCCACTACACGCTTGTGCAGTACGTCTTCCATTCGCAATAACTTATCCCGTTCACCTTCCAACATTTTAGATACAGGAATGCCGGTCCATCGAGACAACACATCGGCAATTTCATTATCCGTTACTTTGTTTTTGACTAGCTTAGTTTCGCGGGTTTCGCTCTCTGCGGCTCGCTCTAGTTTTGACTCTAGTTCAGGAATACGACCGTACTGGAGTTCAGACATGCGATTAAGATCTGACGCTCGACGAGCTATTTCTAAATCTAATTTCGCTTGCTCCAGTTCGGATTTAATGGTCTGTGTACCTTGCATGGCCTCTTTTTCATCTAGCCACACTTTTTCAAAATCGGCATATTTAGTTTCAGCCTGCTCCCGTTCAAGCTCTATCATTTCTAAACGCTTGTGACTGGCATCATCCGTCTCTTTCGCTAACGCTTGTTCCTCTAGCTTTAGCTGAATAATCCGACGCTCTAGCCTGTCCATATCTTCAGGCTTAGAGTCTATTTGAAGTCGAATACTTGATGCGGCTTCATCGATAAGATCAATGGCTTTATCAGGCAGCTGTCTGTCACTTATATAACGATGAGATAAACTTGCAGCTGCTACGATAGCAGGGTCGGTAATATCAACAGAATGATGGAGCTCGTAACGCTCTTTGAGGCCCCGCAAAATAGCAATAGTATCTTCTACACTTGGTTCTTCAACCAGTACCTTTTGAAATCTGCGCTCTAACGCCGCGTCTTTTTCTATATACTGACGATATTCGTTGAGTGTGGTCGCTCCCACACAATGAAGTTCCCCGCGAGCTAGCGCTGGTTTGAGCATATTGCCTGCATCCATAGCGCCATCACCTTTACCGGCTCCCACCATGGTATGAAGCTCGTCAATAAAAAGAATGACTCGTCCCTCTTCCTTCGACAACTCATTAAGAACCGCTTTTAGGCGTTCTTCAAATTCACCGCGATATTTAGCGCCAGCAATAAGAGCCCCCATATCTAAAGACAGAACTCGCTTATTCTTAAGCCCTTCGGGTACTTCACCGTTAATAATTCGCTGCGCTAGCCCCTCGACAATTGCCGTTTTACCCACACCAGGCTCACCAATTAATACCGGGTTGTTTTTTGTACGGCGCTGTAACACTTGAACTGTGCGGCGAATTTCATCGTCTCTGCCAATGACTGGGTCAAGTTTGCCCTGCTCCGCTCGTTCGGTAAGATCGGTAGTATATTTTTCCAATGCTTGACGCACATCTTCCGCATTGGGATCGGTAACCGTTTGGCCGCCACGCATATCGTCAATTGCCGCCTCTACCATGTGTTTGGTCACGTTGAGGCTTCTTAGAATTTCTCCTAATCGGCCTTTATCGTCGATAGCCGCAACAACAAAAATTTCGGAGGTGATATAGTCATCTTTGCGCTGTTGTGCAATCTTGTCACACATATTGAGCAGAATAATGCTGTCTTTACCTAGCTGAACTTCGCCGCCAATACCCTCAATACGAGGTAGCCTCTCGATAGCTTGGCTTAATGCAGAACGCAGTGCGTTAACGTTAACCTTTGCCTGATCAAGCAATGTTCGAATAGAGCCGCCCTGCTGATTAAGCATGGCCGTCATTAGGTGGACAGGTTCTATGTATTGGTGATCTCGACCCAATGCGAGTGATTGAGCATCGGATATAGCGAGCTGAAATTTACTGGTAAATCTGTCTAATCTCATAACCTCAACCTTAAAATGAATATTTCTTTATATTCTATTTATGGGAGCTTATGAATGACGATTCAAGTGAGTAATACTAAAGATGATGAAAAACTTGATTTAGCGCAACGTTATTTGAAACCAATAACACTGACAATTCGACCTGTAGCCGCGTAATTATTGTGTGTTGCTTTTCGATGGGAATAAAACAAGTCGTTTCGGCAGTAAGTACAAAGGTGGCTTTGCGTTATATGCTGAATTCCAAGGCGAGCTAGCTGCAGATTTGCTATGTTTGGCAGGTCTAGTAGATACCTATCCGCTTCTTTTTTTTGCTTTACGCTGTTTTCGTACTGAGAGAACTTGTCAGCTAATGTCTCATCAACCTCGTAACACTGCATACAAATGGAAGGACCAATCCAGGCTATGAGTTGTGACGGTTCACTAGAAAAATACGTCACTGCATTAGCAATAATTTTGGCCCTCAGTCCTTTCCATCCAGCATGAATAGCCGCAACTTCCTTTCCTTTATTATCACTTATTAATACGGGTACGCAGTCTGCCGTCATCACTGCACAAAAATGCGTTGAACTTGAGGAGAATGAAGCATCAGCTTCAACAGATGATGAAGGTAACGTGACAACGGTACTGCCATGTACTTGCTCTAACCAGGTTATCCTATCGCTGTAGCGCAAGCGCTCGCGATTTTGACGAACTATTACCATGTCATCACCCACATGAGCTCCGACATTCAGCCCCCTGTAGTCGGCTCTAGGCGTGTCTGCTGTAGGGATCTCTTTTCTAACAGCGTCATCCTCAAAGGCTTCCCTACTCACACCGCCACATCGTGTAGATGTGTAAGCCACTACGTTACCGGGAAAGCACTCTGGGATAATAAAACGCTCTGCAGATGACATGAGATTAAATCATATCTTCCGGATTTTCTTTTGTATCTTGTCTTACCGCTTCCAACAACGCCTGCATGTCATTAGGCAGAGGCGCTTTCCATGTCATCCATTCTTCACTCTCTGGATGGAAAAACGAAAGCTGCGCAGCGTGAAGAGCCTGTCGCTGAAAGCCTCTCAGTGCAGTAATAAAGATATCAGATGCGCCTTTTGGCAAGCGAGGTCGCCCCCCATAAGTTTGGTCTCCTACCAAAGGATGTTTCAGATGCGCCATGTGTACACGAATTTGATGAGTTCTGCCTGTCTCTAGCTTCAAACGTATGTGCGTGTAGGCTCGAAACTTTTCAATAACTCTGAAGTGAGTAATTGCTGGTTTTCCGTCTTCCCTTACTGCCATGTGCGTTCGCTTGGTTGCATGACGGCCAATGGGCTCATCTACTACGCCACCAGCAACCATAGTCCCCATTGCGATAGCCTCATATTCTCTACTCATTTCTCGGCGCTGAAGCTGGTCAACTAAATGGGTTTGCGCTGGTACGGTCTTCGCAACCACCATCAGTCCCGTTGTGTCCTTATCAAGACGATGAACGATACCTGCACGAGGAACGCGGTCAATGTCTGGCACGTGGTTAAGCAGCGCGTTAAGCACAGTGCCGCTTGGATTTCCGGCGCCGGGATGAACAACTAAGTCTGCAGGTTTATTGATCACCATAATATGCTCATCTTCAAAAACGATATTCAGAGCGATATCTTGAGCGACACTCGTTACTTGCACGTCCATTTCTGCGCGAACGGTAATAACTTCGTCTATTTGCATTTTATGGCGTGGAACCGTAATAATCTCACCATTTATTGCAACGTTTCCATCCTGAATCCACGTTTTTAGCTTCGAACGTGAATATTCAGGGAACAAATCGGCCAAAGCCTGATCTAAACGTAAACCAAAATGGGCAGCTTCCGTTGAAGCCTCTAATTGAATCGTGTTTGGCACTTGCGTCATAACACCTAACATTGCGTGTAAAAAAGGTATTATAACAAGTATTCGCCCTGTACACTGCGTTGTTTGCGAATTTGTATGGTTTTTCTCGTCGTTAGTACGTTAGAATGAGGGCAACGTGTTGTTGTTTAGCACATGAGCGTAGACAGCGAAGTAGTAAAACTGTTTAGCAGGAATATAGAATTATTATGAAATCATTTCGTCTTTTAGCGCCAGTTTTTCTAGGCGCTATGGTGACCTTAACGGGTTGCAGCTCTTCAGAATCTGAAGAAGAAAAAATTGTACTCGCAAACATGGGTGCACAACAGCTTTACGATAGAGCTTCCGAAAGCATGGAAGTGGGCAATTTCAGCGCCGCCGCTCAAACGCTTAGCGCATTAGACTCTCGCTATCCTTTTGGCCCATTGTCACACCAAGTTCAACTCGATCTCATCTACAGTTATTATAAGTCGGGTAAAATTGACGAAACATTGGCTACGGTTGACCGTTTTATTCGCCTTAATCCTAATCATTCAGATGTAGATTACGCGTATTACATGCGTGGGTTAACCAATATGGAGTCAGACAGCAATCTTTTTCAAGAACTGCTCACAATTGATCGCTCGGACAGAGACCCATCAAAATCTCGTCAAGCATTTGAAGATTTCAGACGGCTAATTGAACAATACCCAAACAGCAAATATGCCCCTGATGCTAAAAAGCGTATGCTGCATATTAAAGACAGACTAGCCAGATACGAAATTGCTATTGCTCGTTTTTACATGCGACGCCAGGCTTACGTCGCAGCAGCGAATCGCGGTCGGTATGTGATTGAACACTTCCCTGATACTACGCAAGTGAAGGACGCCCTTGAGATAATGGTGTCGAGTTACGAACAGCTCGGGTTGGATGACTTGCGCTTAAACGCAATGAAAACGTTAAAGCTGAACTTTCCAGAAAGTGACTTTATTAGCTGATAAGGTTGCTGCTAACTCCACCAGTTGAAATCAAAAAAACGCACCTTCGGTGCGTTTTTTATTAATTTACAACATTTTATTGGGTCTATCTGAAGAACAGATGGCTAAAAGGGTTGAGCAATCTAGCCAAACCTGACGTAAAGTGAAGTGGCTGATCCACGATACTAAACACTAAACACCCTTCCTTAGTATCCGACTTGGGCGTATGAGTTTTGTTGCCATCCATAAAAATGAAATCGCCAGTATCATAATTAGCTAAGCCATCACTAAATTCACCGTCGATAACCAATGTGTATTCAGTACCTCTGTGGGTATGCTCAGGAACGCTTCCACCACTGCCCATAAAGATAAAGTTCGCCACGCCTTGATTACCTAAGTCTACTGGCGCTTGCCATAACTTGCCGACTAAACTAGACCAATTGCCCGTTTTGTCAATGTAGCGATGCAACGTGCGCGGTAGCTTAAAGATGCGACCATCCAATTCTATCGTTACCGACTTCTCCTTGAACCTACTCGCCTCTTTCGATGTCCTAGCATCAGACTCTATCGACGACGGCGCTTGAGTAATTTGAGACAACATATCGCCAAACTGAGCAGACTCGTCAAAACTTTCTTCTATGTCTAACACCATGTCAGCCGCGAGGCTTTCAGTTTCGCTCTCGATACGCATCTGACACTGCTCACACATATCACAGTGTGCAGACACCAATAGTGATACCGCTGGCGTAAGACTGCCCTCAACGAATTCTGTAATCTGTTGAGGGCTTGGGTGAAACTTAATCATTGTCGTTCAGCATACCTTTTAAACGTTGAAGTGCTAGTCGAGTTCTCGACTTCACTGTACCTAATGGAATAGATAGTTCGTTGGCTACTTCTTGCTGAGATTTGCCATCAATATAGATGGCTTCAATTACGGCTTTCTGCTTGACCGGAAGCGACTCGAATAAATAGCCGATTTGCTCAAGCGTAACTTGCTCGTCAAGGGGAGCTTCATTTAAATCAGCAGTTTGCTCACACAATACCGGCCACAAGTCATCAGAGCATACGTCTTCTTTTCTGTTTTGTAGCTTGCGCAGCATATCGAACCGTATGTTTCGTGCAATTGTAAATATCCATGTAGATGGCGACCCCTTTTCGGCGTTGAAAAGATGGGCTTTTTGCCACACATTCGACATTGTGTCTTGAACTAGCTCCATCGCTAAGGCCTCGTTGCCCATTTGTTTTAATGCGTAGGAGCGAAGGCGAGGTGCAAAATAGTTAAAAACTCGAGAAAATGAGCGTTTACAGCGAGCGTCAGCAACCGCTACAAGGTATTCAGACATTTCGGTAGCACACTCTTTTGGCTTGATTGTGCTATTGCTTTGTTCCAATGGAATTCCAACTAACATAATATTCGTCCGCTTTTCCGTTTTGGTTGCATTATTCTACGGCTTTTCGACTTAAAACGTTGGGAGAAATCGCGTTTTTAGCGTTACGATTTTGTAATGAAGGTGTCATGTTGTTCAAACGACGCATCAACCAATTAAGGTAGAAAGGTACTTTAGCAAACTAGTACATTCTCGCTGTTCAAGAAAATGCTGCTTTTGTGAACCGTCTACCGGTAGTAGTTCTAGCCATCTATTTAATACCCAGTTCGGACTATCAAACTTCGGCTCTTCGTACAACGATGCTAACTCTTCATAATTCCCGAATATTTCTTTAAGTCGCTCGTCCATAGGCGCTATTTGTTGAGTTGATAGGTCACAATTCCATGAATCGATGGGATTACACACTCCCGTTCTCAATTCATCATGCTCGACAGCAATGTCTTCAACCTCAACTAGATGAGAACCAGCAACCTTTATGCCAAGCAAACCATCATCAAGCATATCAAAGTCGACCACCGTGGCGTACGTACCTATTTTATGTATGTGTTCATTCGCCGACTTATCGCCGTTGGCATTTAACATACACATAACAAACCCTTTATTTTCGGCGCATGCCTCTTTAACCATGCGCACATATCTGGGCTCAAAAATTCGTAACGCCATTCTACCCTCTGGTAACAGATGGGCAGACAATGGGAATAAGGGAAAACGATTATTACTCATACACCACACTTCCAAGAATACATAGAGAGTTACGGTAGTGGGTATGAATTGGATCCATATGAGAAATATTTTCACACTGCCTTTTTTACTCTTGATCTAATCTCTAGCAGAAGTGGTAATGTTGATAAGTTCATCGACTTTTTTATTAGAAAGAGTTAATTAAATTCAAGAGCTTGTGTCATCTTTTGTAACGAGTCATTCTTTATAGTAAGAAAACACACGAACACAGTAGCGCTGAACCTTGCGCACTAATAGCACACTAATATTGGTACACACGCTGTATAAGATAAGCCATATATTGATTTATTTAATCAGAACCTATTACCCGAGAAGTAGACATGCCAAGGCGTGCAGAGGATTTAGTATGGAAGTCATTCAACGATTTTGTAAAATTTACACAGACATTTGTAAAATATCTACCGAGGATCTAAATGAGATTTATTCACAGAATATCGTATTCATAGATCCTATCACCACCCACCGAGGTCTTGATGCGGTGAAGTCATATTTCAGCAATATTCTTGAGCAAGCCGACACCTGTAAATTCAATATCGCTGACATACTAGAATGTGCGCCCTCAAAGTGTAACGTTACACATATTGCAAATTGGACAATGACCTTAACTTTAAAAGGAAGCGATAAGGTTATTACTTTAGATGGTACCACTCAACTAGGCGTGAAAGACGACATCATTGTTTATCACAAGGATTATTACGATTTGGGCGAAATGGTCTATGAACACGTACCTTTATTAGGTTTCGTGATTAAGAAGATAAAAGGAAGACTCGCCAAATGACAACATTGCTAATTACCGGAGCAACATCGGGGATCGGAAAAGCACTTGCTGAGCATGCAGCCCAAAAGGGTTACGACGTAATTGCGTGCGGCAGAAATGAAGAAGCGCTAAGTGAGTTAGCGCGCCATGAGAACATCACGTCATGTCAATTTGACGTGTCATCACTTGATGATACTAAAAATGCGCTAAGAGACATTCAGTTTGATATCGCAGTGTTAAATGCGGGTACCTGTGAGTATGTTGATATTGATCAATTTGAATCCGATATGTTTCGCAGAGTATTCGAACCTAACTTTTTCGGTGTCGTTAACTGCGTGGATGCATTCATCCATAATCTGAAAGCGGGTAAGACCTTAGTGATTGTAGATAGCATGGCTAGATTGCTTCCCTTTACTCGTTCACAGGCCTATGGCGCAAGTAAAGCAGCCCTGCACTACTTCACGAAAAGTCTCGAAGTAGACTTGCACGATAGAGGCGTTAAAGTACAAGCAGTATCGCCTGGTTTTGTAGAAACGCCGTTAACAGAAAAGAATGATTTTGATATGCCAATGAAAATAACGGCTCAAGAAGCGGCCGAAAGTATGTTGAAAGGGATTGAAAGCGATAAACGTACGATTTTTTTCCCGAAAATGTTTGGCTATATATTAAGGTTCATGAATGTATTACCATCTGGTCTGCAAAAGCGATTGTCTCTGTCCATGCGCAACGACAAATAAGTAGTTTAAGAGAAATACAATAATGACAAGAAAAGTAGCAATCGTGGGTACAGGTATCGCGGGTTTAACATGTGCTCACCTTTTAAATAAGAAAAACGACATCACCGTTTATGAAGCCAATGATTACATTGGCGGCCACACAGCAACAAAGACAATTGTGGATGAAGGTGAAACCCACAACATCGATACCGGCTTTATTGTTTTCAATGATTGGACGTACCCTAACTTTATTAAATTAATGACCACCCTCGGCGTAAAGTGTCAGCCGACTGAAATGAGCTTTTCTGTTACCAGCAAAAAAGCTAACCTTGAATATAATGGCAACACGATTAATAGTCTTTTCGCGCAGCGGAGAAATATTCTTCGCCCTAAATTCTGGCGCATTGTTCGCGATATTCTCAAATTCAATAAAGCCTGCAAGTCAATGGTGGCTGAAAAGAGAGATACATCAGCCCTTACGCTACAAGACATTATTGACGAATTAGGATTAAGCGATGATTTCGCTCGTTATTATATTTTGCCAATGTGCGCCGCTATTTGGTCGAGTAGCCTTGAGCAAACGCGCCGCTTTCCCCTGACCTTTTTTCTGCAGTTTTTTAATAACCACGGCCTCCTCAACATTACCGACAGACCACAGTGGTACACCATCATTGGTGGCTCTAGTCAGTATATTGCGCCGTTAATCGCTCCTTTTGAGTCGAAGATAAAGCTGTCTTGTGGTGTCGAAAAAGTGACTAAAGAAGGCGAGCTATGGTCTGTTACCGATGCAAAAGGTGGCGTGGCACATTTTGATGACGTGGTTTTTGCCTGTCACAGCGACCAAGCATTAGCCATGCTGGATAATGCTACGGCCTCACACAAAGATATTTTGGGCAACATACCGTACGGCGAGAATGACGTGGTTATGCACAAAGATATTGGGCAATTGCCAAAGCGCAAATTAGCATGGGCTAGCTGGAATTATCGACTTAAAGAAGACGCAACAGAAGAAATGCGCCCCGCGTCTGTCACTTACGACATGAATATTCTTCAGCGCCTAACTGCCAAAAACACCTATTCCGTCACGTTGAATAACACGAGCGAAATAGATAGAAGCAAAATTCTTGGGCAATATCGATACTCTCATCCTCAATACAGCGCTGACATGGTCAATGCACAACAGCGCCGTTCTGAAATTTGTGGCGTTGATAATTTACATTTTTGTGGTGCGTATTGGTACAACGGCTTTCATGAAGACGGTGTAGTGAGCGCCTTAGACGTGTGTAAGCGATTCGGTGAGACACTGTGACGGCAATGCAAATAGAAAGTGCAATATACAAAGGCAGTGTTTATCACGAACGCTTTAAGCCAACGAAGCACAAATTTGTTTACGACATTTATTTGTTTTGGTTGAAGTTAGACGAGTCAGAACTCAACACGTTATCCGAGAATTTAACACATTTTTCAATTCGCAAGTGGGCGAGAGCGCGGTTTAAACGCAGTGATTACCTAAGCGATGATGGGAAACCTTTAAAAGACGCAGTGCTTGAGAAAATGACATCGTTAAACGGCGACACCGCGCTAGTCGGTGACGTATTTATGTTGGGACAATTGCGCATGTGGGGGCTGTACTTTAGCCCTGTGAATTTTTACTATCTCAGGCAGGGCGACGGCTCGTTTAGCCACATGCTTGCGGAAGTCAGCAATACGCCATGGAATGAAAGGCACTATTACTTGGTCGATTTATCGACACAAGAAGATACGCCTAAAGCCTTCCATGTTTCGCCATTTAACCCAATGGACATGACCTATCAATGGCGCATAACGCAACCATCAGATAAGCTATTATTGGTAATGGATTGCGTTAGAGCAGACAAAGAATTCTGTGCGGGAATAAATTTAAACAAATTTACTTTAGATAATGCGAATCTAACTAAAGTAATGAGACGTATACCTAGTATGACAATGAAAACTGTATTGGGAATATATTGGCAAGCACTTATGCTATTTATAAAAAAGACGCCTTTATATACACACCCAAAAAAGAGTCAGGAAAAATAAAAAATGTCTTTTGGTGAATCTGTATTACTCTCTACATCAGAGGTTTCGTTTATAGACAAAACCTGTAGAACGCTGTTTCTTAAATGTTTGAAACACCTCCCCCTTGGTAACCTTACTATTCAAGAAAACGGCGACACTATTGCAACGTTTGGCAACGAGCAGGATGAATTATCGGCCGTTGTAAATATTAAAGATGTAAAAGCTTATCGAAGCCTTTTGCTTGGTGGCAGTGTTGGTGCCGGCGAGGCCTACATGGATGGTCATTGGGACAGTAACGATGTGACCGCTGTGGTGCAGGTGTTCGCACGTAACCTGCCGACACTCGATGAGTGGGAGAATAAATTTAAGTGGCTCACCATGCCCGTGATGAAGTTACAGCACTTTGCACGCCGCAACACCACTAGCCAAGCCAAAAAGAATATTGAGGCCCACTACGACCTGGGCAACAAACTCTATACTCGCTTTCTCGATGTTACAATGATGTACTCATCAGCAGTTTATCCAGACCCAAACGCCTCGTTAAACGAAGCGCAAAACCATAAGCTTAAAACCATATGCGACAAACTTAAGCTTAATGAAAATGATCATCTTTTAGAGATTGGCACAGGCTGGGGTGGACTAGCAGTATACGCAGCGAAGCATTATGGCTGTAAAGTCACCACGACCACAATATCTGAAGAGCAATATGCCTGGGCGGAAGACTGGATTGCGCGAGAACAATTGCAAGATAAAGTGACGCTTCTCAAAAAAGACTACCGTTTATTAGAAGGTAAGTACGACAAACTCGTCTCGATTGAAATGATAGAAGCAGTGGGTCGTTCGTTTTTGGGTAATTTCTTCGAAAAGTGCTCGTCGCTGCTTAAAGAAAACGGTCTCATGCTTTTACAGTCTATTACCATTGACGATAGACGCTATGAAAGTTATTCGAACAGCGTAGACTTTATTCAGAAATACATTTTCCCAGGTGGGTTCTTACCATCTCAGTATCAACTTAATGCCCATCTCAAAAAGCACTCAGACATGATGATAAGGGATTTACACGATATCGGTATCGACTACGCAAAAACATTGAATCACTGGTATGAAGCATTTATAGCGGCAAAAGACGACCTACTTCAAGACGGATACGATGAACGTTTTGTTCGCATGTGGACCTATTATCTCAAGTATTGCGAAGGCGGCTTTTTGGAGAGAACCATTAGTACGGTACAGCTTGTTATTTCAAAGCCTCAATACAGAGACTTACTGACCCGCTGAAATGAGTTAACATTAGGAGCAATCCTAATTTGCTAGCTTTATAAATAAACAATAAACGACGCAAATGCGTCGTTTTTTTACTGAATTTTTTATCTGCGTGTTTAGAAAATGAGTGTCATTTGGCGATAACCACTTTAATCCTTAAGAATAGGGGCTGATAACCATCTGAAAGCAACTCATTTATGACATATGCTCTTGATAATGTAGTGATAGTTAAAGCGCTAGTCGTTATAGATATCTTAGTCATCAATGACGGAAATAGGTTTTGAAATCATAGGCTCGCCTTGGTTGATATTTATTTCAACCCGTCTATTTCTAGCCCTATCAGATGATGACGTCGCGTTTTCCACGATAGGATTGGTATCAGCCAACCCCACTACAGACATCCGGCTCTCATTAAAACCTGGTGCAGTTCGCATGGCTTCGGCAACGGCAACTGCGCGCTGAGCAGAGAGGTCCCAGTTGGAACGATAAAGCTCGTTAGCAATGTGCTGGCCGTCACTGTGTCCCGATATTGCTATCTCACCTGGTACATCAGCAAGTAGTGCTCCAATCTTTCGAATAACAGGCTGAAACTGTGGCTGTAAAAACGCAGAGCCCGCTGAAAACGAACCATTTTCACGAATGCGAATGGTGAGCTGCTGACCTAACGACTCCATCTCAATAGAGCCATCGAGAATTTGTTTTTGAAGCTGCTGGGCCACTTTTTTCATTAACTCAGCAGTTTGGGACTCCTCTGTGCTTTGCGACGCTGACGAGGAAGAATCTGTCGCAGTTTGTTGCGCTTGACCACCTCGCTGCTCTCCGCGCTGCTTCTGCCTTCCTCCGGCAGAGTCTTCATCGCCCGCTTGAAACTCCAACATCTGCTGCGTCATTTCAATAGTTTGCTGTTGAATGGTTTCGATAGGCGTAGGATCTGGTTTTCCCGGTCTAAACTCCATCGCAATAACGCTGGTACCTTTAGGAATATCTTTAACTTCTATCTTATTTTGAACACCAAACGCAAAACTCATTGAACCAGCAATTTGCTTAAACTTAAGTACGTCCATCTCTGAAAATGATAGGAGAAGTACAAAAAAGCACATCAGCAAGGACATTAAATCGGCAAATGTCCCCATCCACGCTGGGAGGCCCTCGGGTGGGCATTTAGGACATTCTTCTTCAGCCATTACTCTTCCTCACCTGAACTACGTTTACTAGCCGCTAGATAATTTTTCAAGATCCCATCGATAACTCGAGGATTTTGACCGTCGGCTATACCTACAATGCCATCAAGGATAAGGCTTTGATTGAGCTTCTCCTCTGCTGCTCGATTGGATAACTTAACCGCTATAGGCAAACAGATGATGTTGGCAAAAAAAGCGCCGTAGAGAGTTGTTAACAATGCCACCGCCATGGCGGGTCCGATGGATTTAGGATCGTCCATGTTTGAGAGCATAGCAACCAGGCCGATAAGTGTACCAATCATTCCCATGGCAGGTGCAACATCTCCCATCCCTTTAAAAATCGTTGCACCAAACTCATGTCGGTCCGATGTCATTTTAATGTCTTTTGATAGCGTCTCTCGCACGACCTCAATATCGTGGCCGTCAACTAGCATATCAACGCCTTTTTGCATAAACTGGTTACTTATTTCCGCTTCTTCTAACGCTAAGAACCCCCCTTTACGGGCCGCGTCAGCCATTTCAACAATCTTCTCGATAAGCGCTTCTGGCGTATCGATTTTGAACATAAAGGCTTTACCTGCCACCTTTCCTGCACCAAAAAACTGTCCCAACGTGAACTGAGATAAAACAACGAACAAACTTCCACCGAATACAATAAGAATTGAAGGTACGTTGATGAACATACTCATGGTACCTCCCATCAACATCGCCATTACGATAAAGCCGATGGCTCCCAACATGCCTATTACGGTTGCTAAATCCACTCACTCTTCCTCTTCAATGTGCAGCTAGTACCAATGGTGTGCCTCAATTCTATCGGCAAAGTATAGAAAATCTATAACAACATTGTTGAAAAATATCACGAATATCTGCCGCCTTTTATGCAAAAGTAAATATTTTATTACTTTGATGATAGCGATAAATATCTAAGTTGCTAATAGTAAGTAGAGCATCGCTCCATTTTGCTTAACATGAGCTCAGTTTCCGTTCACACTAGCACTAATTTAGATCCGTATTGGCCTTTTCTGTATTTTTACAGCGAAAATAAATCTGCCCTAGACTAACGCTAAACGACTTTGCTCACTGGTATTTGCCAGATTGCTCTACTAGTCGATCGATAATGGGACAAACCATTTGACCCATCTGCTACCGTCCGCTAATGTTCGCGCTATAGTACTTCTGCCCATTATTGAGCACTTTTATGACAAAAAATACAGATACTGCAACGTTTGAAAAAACCCTTGCTGAGTTGGAATCAATCGTCGATGAAATGGAAAACGGCGATTTACCGCTAAACAAAGCGTTAGAAAAATTTGAGCGCGGTATAGCACTTTCTAGACAAGGTCAAAAATCTCTTGAAAATGCTGAGCAAAAAGTACAAATCCTGCTCAATGAACAAGGCGAAGAAACACTTCAATCGCTCCCTGAAAGTGAACAGTCATAATCTGCTCACTTTTTAACTACAGGTAATTTAATGAATTTCTCTGCTCTGCATCAGCAAGTTAAGCAGCAAACTGATGCTTCTTTATTGAAACTAATCGAAGAACTACCCGATTATGCACCACAATTGAAAGCAGCCATGCGCCATGCCCTCCTTGCGGGCGGCAAGCGCATGCGCCCTCTGCTAGTGCATGTTGTAGGCAACACTCTTGACGTACCAAAGAAAGATCAAATGGCCATCAGCATGGCCATAGAGTGCGTACACGCCTATTCACTTGTGCACGACGATTTACCCGCTATGGACGATGACGACTTGCGACGCGGCATACCTACCTGCCATATTGCGTTTGATGAAGCAACTGCCATTCTCGCCGGCGATGCACTTCAGACACTGGCGTTTAGCATACTCGCCGATGCTGAGCTTAGCGATTTTGGGAATGCTAAACGGGCAAAGCTGCTTAGCATACTTGCAAAATGTGCAGGCTATCACGGTATGTGTGGTGGCCAAGCTATTGATTTAGCGAGCACTGGGCAAACCATAGACATCGATGCATTAAAAACGCTTCACATGTTGAAAACCGGTGCGCTACTTCGCGCTTGCGTCGAAATGATTGCCACCGTTTGCGACACTTTAGACGAAAAGGCTGAGGCAGACCTTTTGCTGTTCGCCAGCAACATAGGCCTCGCATTTCAAGTCCAAGACGACATTTTGGACGTAGAAGGTAGTAATGAGATTTTAGGAAAACCGGCAGGATCAGATGTAGCTCAGGGAAAAAACACTTTTCCTGCTAAGCTTGGATTAGCGGGTGCAAAAGAGGAATTGGCAATGCTGCATGAAAAGGCACTACAACCATTAACTCGATTACCTTACAATACAGACAGTTTAATTGCGTTTAGCGAGCTTTTGGTAAAACGTGACCACTAGCCACGCGCCATGTTGAAAAAGATAATAAATAAATGAGTTTAGACCTCCAACATTACCCTACGCTTGCCCTTGCGCAGACGCCGGAAAAATTAAGGCAGCTGCCACAAGAAAAGCTACGCGGGCTTGCCGATGAACTTCGCCAGTTCCTTCTGACTTGCGTAAGCCAAAGCAGTGGACATTTTGCTTCTGGATTGGGCACGGTAGAGTTAACCGTGGCCCTTCATTATGTTTATAATACGCCGTTCGACCGTCTTATATGGGATGTAGGTCATCAAGCTTATCCCCACAAGATAGTAACGGGGCGCGCTGACCGCATGTCGACAATTAGGCAAAAGGACGGTCTTCATCCTTTTCCTTGGCCTAACGAAAGTCATTACGATACATTTGCGGTTGGTCACTCATCTACATCAATCAGTGCAGCTTTAGGTATGGCGGTTGCTGCAGAGAAAGAGGCAAAGGGCCGAAAAATCGTATCTGTTATTGGCGACGGTGCTATGACAGCGGGTATGGCATTTGAAGCGCTCAATCATGCAGGTGATATTAAAAAAGACATGGTTGTTATCCTTAATGACAACGAAATGTCTATTTCTGAGAACGTAGGTGCCCTTAATAGCCACCTAGCGCGCTTGTTAACAGGTAATCTTTTTAACTCCATACGCGACGGAGGGAAAAAACTGTTAAGTAATGTTCCGCCCATTAAAGAATTTGCTAGCAGAGCTGAAGAGCATTTGAAGGGAATGGTCGTTCCCGGCACCATCTTCGAAGAGCTTGGCTTTAACTATATTGGCCCTATAGACGGACACGATGTTAATGCAGTAGTCGACACCTTGCGTAACATGCGAAAGTTTGAAGGACCTCAACTTCTTCATGTCGTTACCAAGAAAGGAAAAGGCTATGCGGTTGCCGAAGAGGATCCTATTAAGTTTCACGCGGTGCCTAAGTTTAACCCTGCCGATAACGCGCTGCCAAAATCAAAAGCAACCGCGCCCACCTACTCCGCTATTTTTGGCGAATGGCTATGCGATATGGCGGCGAAAGATCCTAAACTCATGGCGGTGACACCAGCTATGCGTGAAGGCTCAGGCATGGTTGCGTTTTCACAGCAATATCCCGAGCAATACTTTGACGTTGCCATTGCAGAACAGCACGCCGTAACCTTTGGTGCAGGATTAGCCAAAGAAGGTCTCAATGCGGTTGTGGCTATATATTCTACTTTCCTACAGCGGGCGTACGACCAGCTTATTCACGATGTAGCTATACAGAATTTACCAGTGCTTTTTGCTATAGACAGAGCTGGCATTGTCGGTGCTGACGGTCCTACTCATCAGGGCGCATTTGATATCGCCTTCTTACGCTGTATACCGAACTTAATTGTAATGGCGCCATCAGACGAAAACGAATGCCGCCAAATGTTGTACACCGGTTACATGGCGAATCAACCGGCAGCAGTTCGCTATCCTCGCGGCTCAGGTATGGGCGTAACCCCCGAACAAGTAATGACGGCATTAGAGATAGGAAAATCTCGTACTTGTCGAAAAAGTACCGCAATGCCAAGTCAGCGTGTGGCCATTCTTAACTTTGGCTGCTTACTCCCCCATGCTCTTGAAGCGGCTGAGGCCATCGACGCTACCGTTATTGATATGCGCTTTATAAAGCCTCTTGATGGTAATGCTATTTTGAAGGCTGCTGAAGAGCACGATGCACTGTTAACGCTTGAAGACGGGTGTATTATGGGCGGCGCTGGCAGCGCGGTGATTGAGCATCTTCAGCAGCACGGCATAATGAAGCGAGTGAAAATGCTTGGCCTTCCCGACAGCTTTATTTTGCAAGGCACTCAGCAAGAAATGTATGAAGAGCATGGAATGGATGCTAAGGGTATTGAAGCCAGCGCAACCCAGTTTTTATCGCTGTAATGGTAAAAGAGACTAAAAAAGTCCGCAAAGCGGGCTTTTCTATGTATGGCGATGATGCGATAACGCTTTAAGGTGACCTTGTGCCATTTCGTGTAGCAACAGTAAGTTGGTTTGCTGTCTGCTGGCCCCTATTTTACTAACACGTTTTTCGGATCAATTCTTATATACCAAGCTTTGTCTATCACGTTTTCAACAGACGGTGTATTACACACTCGTAAAATAATAAATTAAAGTAGCGTGAGTACTGCAGGATAAAGCGATACACAGACATGCAAGCACGCGCATGCCATTGCACCAGCAAGTAGGTCGTCAAGCATTATTCCCGTTCCACCATGTAATCGTTTATCGATAACACCAATAGGCCACGGCTTAAGGATATCGAATAGTCTAAATAGCAGAAAACCCAAGATCAATGTTGATACCGTTAACGGCAAAAATAAAAACGTGACAAACATGCCTGCAATTTCATCCCACACGATAGAACCATGGTCGTGTACCTGCATATCATCAGCTGTTTTGCCGCACAAATAAATGCCTACCACTGAGGTAATGAGAGTAACGGCAATAAATGAGGGCATAGGCAAGCCCATACATAATAAAATCAATGGAACAGCAGCAAGAGAACCAAAGGTGCCCGGCATAACCGGTATTAGGCCACTTCCAAACCCAAGCGCCAAGAAATGCACAGGGTTCCTCATACTCACTCTTGCTCGAAACTCAGCCTGCATATTGAATGCCTATGTTAAAAGGTGTGCTCGTAGCCTGTAGATTGTTTTGGCGTGTACTTTTCGTCATTTTTAAACAGCGCTAATTTATCAGTGTGTCCAGTAAGTTGACCAATACATGTTGCTTTCACGTTTGTGCTCGCGATAGAAGTTTCAAGACTTCCGCGCTGCTCTTCCGATACAGTAAAAATAAGCTCGTAGTCATCACCAGCAGAAAGCGCATATTCAATGGCTTCATCCTGTGAGACTGCGCTTGTCAGCGCTCGGGATAAGGGTAGGCGATCAACGTGGAGATTAGCACCACAGCCAGACGCACTTAAAATATGTTTTAAGTCAGAAATGACGCCATCAGAGACATCGATACAAGAAGATGCAATACGTCTCATCGCCGTTCCCACTGCAACACGGGGCGTAGGGAAATAATGCCGGTTAATCAGCACATCCTTAGCTTCGCCCGCTACTTCAAGTTTACCTTGTAAAATGTCTAAACCGGCACCCGCATCGCCTAATGTACCGGTAACGTATATCCAGTCGCCTGGTTTAGCACCGCTGCGGGTAAGTTCTGAGCCTTGAGGGATAAAACCTTGGGCGGTAATCGTCAGGGCCATCGGACCTTTAACCGTATCACCGCCAATGAGCTGAACAGAATAGTATTGAGTAAGCTCATAAAGACCGGTAACGAAGTCACTTAACCATGCTTCTTTCACCTCTGGCAATGAGAGAGATAAACTGATCCATGCTGGCTCTGCTCCCATAGCCGCCAAATCGCTTAGATTTACTGCCACGGTCTTGTATGCCACTGATTTTGCTGGCGCATCTTTTAGAAAATGAACGTCTGCTACAAGCGTATCAGTGGTTACCGCTAGTTGCTGATTTTCAGGCACCACAGTAACGGCGCAATCATCGCCGATACCAATAACTACGTCTCGTCTTTTATGACCACCAACAGAAAAGTAGCGGCCGATAAGGTCGAATTCTTTCACAGTAATTTAGAAACCTTAAGTGACGTCCAGTGTCACTGAAATAGGTTAGTCGCGCTCGTCTTTACGCAGTGTTTTTACTGCTTTGTCGAGCGCACCATTGATGAATTTGTGGCTATCTTCTGCACCGAATGATTTAGCTAGCTCTATAGCTTCATTAATAATGACGCGATATGGCACATCGATTCGTTCAGTAAGTTCCAGCGTAGCAATACGAAGTATTGCCTTTTCAATGGCATCTAACTCTTCTGGCAATCGGCCAAGGTAAGGCTTAATCGTCGCATCCAAATTACTTGCGTTGTGAGCCACTCCCTTTAGAAGCACTTGGAAATATGCCATATCAACTTTCTGCATGTCGTTACTGGTAGCTAACGCCAGTTCAATCTGCTGAATATCGTTGTGACTCATTTGCCATGAATAAATGCCTTGCAAGGCTAATTCACGGGCTTTACGACGAGCTGAAACTTTCACTAAATAAGTACCTTAAAGCTTTTCAACGGCATCGATTACGTTAACCATTTCTA
Source organism: Alteromonas ulvae (assembly GCF_048987005.1). Taxonomy (GTDB): domain Bacteria; phylum Pseudomonadota; class Gammaproteobacteria; order Enterobacterales; family Alteromonadaceae; genus Alteromonas. The sequence continues at coordinate 2,904,664 of NZ_CP185261.1, forward strand.
GCGCGCCTAATGCAGCCTCTGCACCTTTGTTGCCAGCTTTGGTTCCTGAACGCTCGATAGCCTGTTCAATTGAATCTGTTGTGATAACGCCAAATGACAAAGGCACGCCGTATTCTAAAGACACTTGCGCTAAACCTTTATTACACTCCCCGGCCACAAAATCGAAGTGCGGAGTACCGCCACGAATAACTGCGCCCAGTGCAATAATGCCGTCAAATGACTTTTTCTCGGCGAGCTTTTTAGCCACGATAGGTAACTCATAAGCCCCCGGAACACGCACTACTGTAATGTCATCTCCATTGACTTCACCATGACGCTCTAGCGTATCAAGTGCGCCCTCTAATAGGCTTTCAACAACAAAGCTGTTAAAGCGTGAAACGACAATAGCGAATTTTTTACCCGTTGCTCGGATGTTACCTTCAATTATTTGCATGTTTTCATTCCTCGAGAAAAAGCGGCGCGAAGTATACCACAACTGCACCTAAACTAAATCGATTGTTTTTTTTGTCCAACAACCCTATTCGCCTCAGCGCAATATCGTTGAAAGTAAGGTAATTAGGGCGTACTACCGAAGCGGCTTTTTGCAATAACCACAAAAAACCGTTGAATCTATTGGCAACTTGTTAGTCGTGAACGTATTCTACTACTTCTAAGCCATACCCCGATAAAGCATGATACTTGATAGGTTTACTCAATAAGCGCATTTTGTGCACGCCCATAGATGCGAGAATTTGACTGCCAACACCAATAGTGCGAGATGATCCTTGCCAATCAGCACCTGCCGGCTGTTCACCTCTGTCCTCAGCAGCGAAACGTCGCACTTGGTTCTCTATTTGCTCATCTTTACCAAGTAACACCAGCACGCCGCCCTCATCTGCAATCTTTTGCATGCCCTGTGATAATGTCATCGAGCGATTGATGCCTCGCGTAGAGCCAAGCAGATCACTAAATGTGTTATGGAGATGAACACGTACTAATGTTGGTGATGTTTCAGATACCTCGCCTTTTTTGAGGGCGAAATGAAGCTGATTGTCGATGCTATCTTTGAATGTATGCAGTTCAAAATCGCCATATTCGGTAGGCATATTGCACTGGGCTACTTTCTCAATGGTCGTCTCATTCAAATTTCGATATTCGATAAGATCTGCAATAGTGCCAATTTTCAAATCGTGTTTTGCTGCGAACGTTTCAAGCTCTGGGCGACGAGCCATTGTGCCATCTTCATTCAGAATTTCGACAATAACGCCCGCTGGCTCAAGTCCTGCCAAACGGGGTAAATCTACACCGGCCTCGGTATGACCTGCACGATTGAGCACACCACCCTCTTTAGCGATAAGTGGGAAGATGTGACCCGGTTGGACAATATCCGTCGCTTTTGCGTCTTTGCCAACAGCAGCTTTGATTGTTGTGGCTCGATCTGCTGCTGAAATACCCGTAGTAACACCTGTTGCAGCCTCAATAGAGACAGTGAAATTAGTAGAAAACTGAGCTTCGTTTTTATCAACCATAAGGGGAAGATTGAGTCTGCGACAGCGGTCTGGCGTCATAGGAAGACAAACAAGCCCCCTTGCATGCGTTACCATAAAGTTTATGGCTTCTGGTGTCACATGCTCTGCCGCCATAATAAGATCGCCTTCATTTTCGCGATCTTCATCATCCATTAAGATAACCATCTTCCCCTGACGGATATCTTCTATTAATTCTTCTGATGTGTTAAATGCCATATTTTATACTTCTTGTAGGGTTATTTTTTTAAAAATCCGTTCTCAGCTAAAAACGCCATATCAATGCCTTTCTCAGCAGGCTCAGCAGCTTTATTGCCAAGCATCAGGCGCTCTAGGTATCTGGCGATTACATCAACTTCCAAATTGACCTCGGTGCCAACCTTATAGGTGCCTAGTACTGTTTCCTTTAACGTGTGAGGGATGATCCACAGCATAAACTCTGCACCATTAACTTCGTTTACCGTTAAACTGACACCGTCTACAGTGATACTGCCTTTATGTGCAATATACTTAGCAATAGCCTCTGGAGCCTTGACCCAAATTTCAACGTAATCGGTGTGCTTAATAATTTGGCTGACTTCACCCACCCCATCTACGTGACCGGAAACAATATGACCGCCGAAGCGATCTGTAGGACGCATTGCCTTTTCTAAGTTTACGGTAGAGCCTGCCCGGTAATGTTTAAACCCTGTTAGTTTTATCGTTTCAGTAGATACATCTGCACAATAATAATCATCGCCTGCGTCAGTTACTGTCAAGCATACACCATTTGTGGCAATACTATCGCCAAGGGCTACATCAGACATATCCAGATGCTTAGATGATACCGTTAAACGTATATCTTTACCCCGGTTATCTAGCTTTTGAATTGTGCCTAGTGCCTGAATAATACCAGTAAACATAGCTGTCCTCGTTGCCGCGCTTAACTGCGCGAACTAGTAGTGTCTGGCCGGAACGTAAGTTTAATATCGTTACCAACCTGACGATTTTCAATAAGAGAGAGCGAAATAGATTGCTCAATGGCCGTAAAACAAGGCAAAGTCACCATGCTTCTACCTTTATTACCAAGCAAAATCGGCGCTTGATAACAAATTAATTCATCCACCAGCCCAGCATTTAGAAGCGCACCAGCAAGACCTGGTCCGGCTTCCACCCACACTTCATTGTACTGCTTATCACCTAAAGCCTGCATTAGCGCGTGTAAATCAACCTGCCCCTGACTTTCCTTGAGCGAAAGGTAATGCAATGCATCGGTATCAACGTGAGTTTCGCATGTAGCAATAAGCGTTGTGTGACCATCTTTCACGCATTGATATTCGCCATTGATCCTACCTTTACTGTCAACAACAACACGAGCAGGCTGCCTGATTTCGTCCAGCGGATAGTCACTCAATTGCGCCTCAGGTGGCCTAACCAGTAAACTAGGATCATCAGCTAAGACAGTGCCTGAACCAGTGAGCACGCAGCAACTTTGTGCGCGATAACGCTGAACATCTCGTCTGGCCTGAGGCCCAGTAATCCATTGACTCACGCCGTTTTCTAACGCAATTTTTCCGTCTAAACTAATGCCTAATTTCAGCCTTACAAATGGTGTTCCGGTAAGCATTCGCTTCACAAAACCTGGGTTTAATGCAGCCGCCTCTGCAGCCATTACGTCTCTCACCACTTCTATGCCAGCTTCTTGTAGCTTGCGGATACCATTGCCACTTACATTCGGGTTGGGATCTGTCATCGCAATCACTACCCTTGCAACGTTTGCATTGATAAGCGCTTCGGCGCAAGGAGGAGTACGACCGTAGTGACTGCAAGGTTCAAGTGTGACGTAGGCGGTGGCAGCTTCAAGAGATGTTTCGTGTGACTGTCGCGCTTGGTGTAGCGCATGAACTTCGGCATGGGGAGTGCCAGCTTTTACGTGATACCCTTGGCCAATACATTGATTATGTTCATCAACAATAACGCAACCGACTCTCGGGTTAGGCGACGTGGTGTAACGGCCTTTTTTTGCAAGTTGAATGGCTTTTGCCATCCAATAATAATCAGATTTAACGGTGTTTTGCTGCACGTGGTGTCCTGTAGTCAGTCTCCAAGCCTCGCAATTTCCTCACCAAATTCTCTTATATCTTCAAAGGACCGATAAACGGAGGCAAAGCGCACGTAAGCGACTTTGTCTAATTCCTTCAGTGCTTTCATGATGAGAGTGCCAAGGAATTCGCTTTCAACCTCTCTTTCGCCTGTCGCACGAAGTTCGGATTTGAGGGATAATATGCACTGTTCAACTTTCTCTGTGCTTACCGGGCGCTTTTCTAGCGCTCGCTGCAGCCCAGCTCGAAGCTTGTCTTCGTTGAACGGTTCTCGGGAGCCGTCTCGCTTGATCACACGAGGCATGACTAATTCAGCCCCCTCAAACGTAGTGAAACGTTCATGGCACTGAGCACATTCTCTGCGTCTTCGTACCTGATACCCTTCTGCAACTAAGCGAGAATCAATAACTTTCGTTTCTTGCGCTGAACAAAAAGGGCAAAACATGGAATATCCTTTATAATTGCGTACTTAGGCTGATGTAAATTGCAGACCTGCTAAAGTGCATTAGTACCAAAGTACGCAATAAAAGACAAACCTATTTACTTACGAGTAAACAGGGAACTTTGAGCATAGTTCGACTACTTCACCTTGCACGCGCTTGATTACAGACTCATCGCCCATGTTATCAAGTACGTCACAAATCCAAGTAGCAACCTGCTGAGCCTGTTCTTCTTTAAAACCTCTGCGGGTAATCGCAGGGCTCCCGATGCGAAGGCCACTCGTGACAAATGGTGAACGAGGGTCGTTAGGCACTGAGTTCTTGTTAACAGTAATGTTCGCTGAGCCTAATGCTGCGTCAGCGTCTTTACCAGTAATGTCCTTGTCGATTAAATCAAGCAGGAACAAGTGGTTATCTGTTCCACCAGAGACGATGTTGTACCCGCGCTCTTGCATCACTTTAACCATTGCTTTTGCATTTGCTACTACTTGCTGTTGATATACCTTAAACTCAGGCTCAAGCGCCTCTTTAAAGGCAACTGCTTTTGCTGCAATCACGTGGCAAAGTGGACCACCTTGGTTACCTGGGAATACTGAGCTATTAAATTTCTTGTATAGCGTTTCATCGCCGCACGATGAAAGAATAAGACCACTGCGAGGACCGGCCAATGTCTTATGTGTAGTTGTCGTTACTACGTGCGCATGTGGCAATGGGTTAGGGTAGACGCCAGCGGCAACTAAACCTGCTACGTGAGCCATGTCTACAAGCAAATAAGCGCCTACGCTGTCTGCAATTTCGCGGAACTTAGCCCAATCAACAATGCCTGAGTAGGCAGAGAAACCACCAATGATCATTTTTGGTTTGTGCTCTTTCGCTAGCGCTTCAACTTGTGCGTAGTCGATTTCACCAGTTTCTTTATTAAGGCCGTACTGCACCGCGTTATATGTTTTACCCGAAAAGTTCACGTGAGAACCGTGAGTAAGGTGACCGCCTTCAGAAAGACTCATCCCCAATACGGTATCGCCTGCATCAAGCAGCGCCATGAAAACAGCGGTGTTTGCCTGTGAGCCAGCGTGAGGCTGAACATTAGCGTATTCAGCACCAAACAACTGTTTCGCTCTATCAATGGCAAGTTGCTCTACTACGTCAACATGCTCACAACCACCGTAGTAGCGCTTACCTGGGTAGCCTTCAGCATACTTGTTAGTCAATTGAGAACCCTGAGCTTCCATCACACGCGGACTGCAGTAATTTTCAGAGGCTATCAGCTCAATGTGATGTTCTTGACGCTGAACTTCATTGGCCATTGCTGTGGCTAATTCTGGATCAAAGTCAGCTATGTTCATTTCGCGAGAAAACATGGGGGCTCCTTAACTGCGATTATTTATGGCACGGTAAACAATATTGCGTAAGACGTACAATCCTCAACCAAATGAGTCTTGCTCAAACAGCGTAATTTTGGGCCATATTCTAGTCATTTTCGATTGCTTGTATACCGCTTTATGGCTAAATTAATTTAAATGACCTAGGTTTAACGTAAATCTTGGGCTACAAGCACGTCAGACCTGTTTTTCTAATGCTTTTACGCGGTCAAATAAACTCGCTATTTTTTGTAGTCTTACTGTATTCTTGCGCCAGTCAATGTTGGTTTGGGCAGGCTGCCCTGATGAATAGATGCCGGGTGAAGTAATATCTTGCACCACCATTGTGAACCCGGTAATTTGCACATTATCACAGATGCTTATATGGCCATTTACTCCACAGCCACCCGCGATAATAACGTGCTTACCGATGTTGCAACTTCCTGCAATACCTGTTGAGCCGCAGATGCAAGAATGATCGCCAATAACGCAGTTATGACCAATTTGCACCTGATTATCAATAATTACATTGTTCCCAATTATTGTGTCGTCTAAGGCACCGCGGTCGATACTGGTGCTTGCTCCAATTTGACTGTCGTCACCTATGCGCACCGAGCCCAACTGAGGGATAGGTAACCACACGCCTTTATCATTGGCATAACCAAAACCCGATGAGCCAATCACAGTTTGGCTGTGAATAGTCACCCGCTTGCCTATTACCACATCATGGTAAATTGTCACATTAGGGTAAAGCGTGCTCCCTTGGCCAATGTGCGTGCCCTTGCGAACTACGCTGTTGGCACCAATTCTCACGCCGTCACCGAGTACCACATTATCTTCGATAATCACGTTCTCACCTAAAGAGACATCGCTACCAAGTCGAGCAGAAGACGCAATAATGGCGCTTTGAGCAATGTTTGATGCTACCGCTGGCGTGGTGTCAAAGAGCTGAGCGATAAGCGCGAAGGCAACATGAGGATTGTCTACGATAAGTGCAGCACACTTCACATGGTCTTTTACCTTATCGTGCACTATTACTGCACCAGCGTGTGTTTCTGCCAACTGGGACTTGTATTTAGGATTGGTCAGAAATGAAATCTGATGGCCTTTAGCGCTAGCTAGCGTAGCAACCGAAGAAATTGACGTTTCGCTATCCCCTTGTACAACACCACCAACATGGCTGGCAAGCTCGGCTACACTGTAAATACCTTTATCGATGGCTGTCATACACTTAATTACCTATTCACTATTTTATATTTAAATACACACGATAGAAGATTCGTGCTCAGCACGCCGTTATTTACAAGCCTTGCCCGTAGATTTTTACACACACTAGTCGCATGAATATCGCCCATGTATCGTTTCAAAGTGTGGAGCGCGTTACCAGAGTCATATTCAGTAAACACTATTACTAAATCGTAAATTTACACAAATTCACTATTAAGTTTACCCTAAATACTGGCGTGCTCCGATGCAATTTTCTTTAGTTTCGCTCTAAACGCACAAAAAACCATCAAGCGCTTACTTCCATAGCGTTGCGGACTAGCGCAGGCTATAGTGTTGCGAGTACACTGTTGCTCAATGTGATCACCAAATCATAATCATCTGATTTTTTTACCGCGTTTAAGCGAGGTTAGAGCATGGCTCAATACGTATATAGTATGCATCGCGTTGGCAAGATTGTGCCACCGAATAGACAAATCCTTAAAAATATCTCTCTCAGTTTTTTCCCAGGCGCAAAAATTGGCGTACTTGGTCTAAACGGCGCAGGTAAATCAACACTTTTGCGTATCATGGCAGGTATCGACACCGATATTGAAGGTGAAGCGCGTCCCCAGCCAGGATTGAAAATAGGTTATCTATCGCAAGAGCCTCGTCTTGATGAAACCAAAGACGTTCGCGGCAATATTGAGGAGGCCGTAGCGGATGTTAAACATGCTCTCACACGCCTTGACGAAGTGTATGCTGCTTATGCAGATGCTGACGCCGACTTTGATGCCTTGGCCAAAGAGCAAGGTGAGCTTGAGGCAATAATTCAGACCAAAGACGGGCACAACCTTGAAAACGTGCTTGAGCGTGCTGCCGATGCGTTAAGACTTCCTGCATGGGATGCAGATGTGACCAAGCTATCAGGTGGTGAACGTCGCCGCGTAGCATTATGTCGCCTACTTCTTGAAAAACCTGAAATGCTGCTGTTAGACGAACCCACTAACCACTTGGATGCAGAATCTGTAGCGTGGCTCGAGCGGTTCTTACACGATTACGAAGGAACCGTTGTGGCCATCACCCATGATAGGTACTTCTTAGATAATGTAGCGGGATGGATTTTAGAACTTGACCGCGGTGAAGGTATTCCATGGGAAGGTAACTATTCATCGTGGCTCGAGCAAAAAGAGAGCCGGCTAAAGCAAGAAGAACGTATTGAAACTGCTCGTCAGAAAAGTATTAAACAAGAGCTTGAATGGGTTCGCTCAAATCCAAAAGGTCGCCATGCTAAGAGCAAAGCCCGTATGGCACGATTTGAAGAGCTCTCAACAGGTGATTATCAAAAGAGAAATGAAACAAACGAGCTCTTCATTCCACCAGGTGAACGTTTAGGCGATAAGGTTATAGATGTATCGAACCTTAAAAAGTCCTATGGCGACCGCGTGCTTATCGATGATTTATCGTTTAGCGTTCCCAAAGGCGCCATCGTTGGCATTGTTGGTCCAAATGGTGCGGGTAAGTCCACCCTATTCAGAATGCTAACGGGCGCAGAGCAGCCTGATTCGGGAACTATCGAGCTTGGCGATACTGTCAACATTGCCGCCGTTGAGCAGTTTCGTGACCACATGAATGAAAATAACACTGTTTGGAAAGAAATCTCGGATGATCAGGACATCATTCGAATCGGTAACTTCGAAATCGCCAGTCGAGCCTATTGCAGCAGATTTAACTTCAAAGGTAACGACCAACAGAAGTTTATCAAAGACTTGTCAGGTGGTGAGCGTAACCGAGTCCATTTGGCCAAGCTACTTAAAGCGGGTGGGAACGTGTTGCTGCTGGATGAGCCAACGAATGACTTAGATGTTGAGACATTACGTGCACTTGAGAATGCCTTGTTGGAGTTCCCTGGTTGCGCGATGGTTATTTCCCACGATAGATGGTTCCTAGACAGGGTCGCAACTCACATCATGGATTATCGCGACGAGGGAAATATTAATTTCTTCGAGGGTAACTATGCTGATTACGAAACATGGCTTAAGCAAGAGTTTGGCAAAGATATTGTGGAGCCTCACCGCTTGAAATACAAACGCATGGCTAAGTAGTTGATAGCATCGTTGTGAACAAAGCGGGGAAAAACGTTTAAGTAGACAACTGTTGAAAGCACAACGCACACTATATGTAACACACTATTTAAAACAAGTAGCGATATGGCCCTCTTCACACAGAGGGCCTTTTTGTGTAACGCCTTGCTTGCTACTCTCTAAAATGAATGGCATCTCGCAAATTATTATTTCTTTACATTGATAACCCGCCGTAATTCGCTAATACTGGATATATTAGGATTTAAAGAGATAAGAGAGCATGACAGATAAGCGCCAATTCCAACGGGTTGCATTAAATGTTCCGGGAACGCTTGCCCACAACAATAATGAAATAGATGTCATTGTTCATGATGTATCCCTACAGGGGATTAAGCTTCTAGCTAGTGAAACTGAACTGGCCAAATTGCCTTTCGATAGCCACGACCCATACGTGGCAAACTTTAGGGCCAATGAAGATAGCCCTCTCATCACCCTTTACATAGAACAGCTTTATCGGCATTCAGATAGCCGCAAGTCAAAGGTGTCTCTGGGATGTAAAGTAGCACAAATGGACATAAATTGCGTTAGCGCCCTACGACGTTTGATCAGTTTAAATAGCCCAGATGACAGCATTGATGAAAAAGATCTCAATGCTTTGGTCAATGCTGTCTATGAGCACGCCAATTAACATGTACTTTCGATAGCGCTCACCCCACTACCCCAACGCGTCTAGTGCTTCAGACAAACGGGCTACCGGTATTACCTTCATGCCCTGCATAGCTTGCTTCGGCATATTGGCTTTTGGCACAATCGCCCGTTTAAAGCCGTGCTTTGCGGCTTCAATAATACGTTCGGTACCATTGGGTACAGGCCTAATTTCACCCGCCAGCCCTACTTCACCAAAGACAATAAGGTCATTAGGCAGCGAGCGATTTCTAAAGCTTGAAATCATTGCTAATAGCAACGCCAAGTCGGCACCGGTCTCTGTCACTCTTACCCCACCCACTACATTCACAAACACATCTTGATCGTTCATTTGAACGTTGCCGTGGCGATGAAGTACGGCAAGCAGCATAGACAGCCTGTTTTGATCAAGGCCCACGGCAATTCGCCTTGGGTTAGACATTTGTGAATAGTCGACCAGCGCTTGAATTTCTACGAGTAGAGGACGTGTACCTTCCCAGATAACCATAACGCTGGAGCCTGGGGTTTCATTTTCGTCACGACTTAAAAATATGGCAGACGGGTTTTTTACCTCTTTCAAGCCTTTTTCTGTCATGGCAAACACGCCAAGTTCATTTACCGCACCGAAACGGTTTTTATGACTGCGCAAAGTCCGATATCGCCCGTCACTCTCCCCTTCCAACATCATGGAGCTATCAATGCAGTGCTCAAGTACTTTAGGCCCTGCGAGGTTGCCATCTTTGGTCACGTGGCCAACGATAAACATAGCGATATGGTTTTGCTTGGCAAAGCGGGTTAGGTAGGCTGCTCCTTCACGAACTTGAGAGACGCTGCCAGGCGCTGATTGAACGTCAGCAACATGCATAACTTGAATTGAATCAATAACCATTATTTTTGGCTTTTCAGTCAGTGCTAAATCACAAATTGTTTCGACGTTGGTTTCGGCTAGCATCATCAAATTGTCATCGGGTAGGGACAAACGCTTAGCGCGCATGGCAACTTGCTGTAGCGATTCTTCACCGGTCACATAAAGCGCCTTTTCAGTCTTCGCCATTTGACACATTACCTGAAGTAAAAGCGTACTTTTTCCGGCTCCAGGTGAGCCACCAATTAGCATTGCTGCGCCCGGAACAATACCGCCGCCAAGAACACGGTCCAGCTCTTTAAAACCCGAAGAAAAACGAGGCAGCGCTTCTAAATCAATAGCATTTAATTTTTCAATCTTAGCCGCAGTTTGACCCGCGTACCCAGCGTTAACGTGGCGCGTGTTTTCTTTGGCACTAGCCACCACAAACTCGCTAATGGTATTCCATGCTTTACACTCTGTGCACTGTCCCTGCCAACGAGGAAACTCAGCACCACAGTCAGAACACACATAAGCAGTTTTACGTTTTGCCATTTTCCAGTTTTATCCACAACTTAAAAGGAGTATCCTATCATTAAACGGCTTTGGTTTAAGTACAAGGCTTCTTGAATTTAAAGATGAAAGTGGACTTGCCTTGGAAATTCAAAGGTTAAGGTCTTTTCTTCCTCTGCCGATAAAAACGAAAATGACAATGGTAAACCACAAAGTTGCGCATAGATGAGTCAAGACTTAGCACAATACGCTGACATAATTGAACAGTTAAAACCTATGGTGAACGAGCCTGAATTCAACCAAGTTTTACTGCAAGTTGCCTCTGACATTCCAAAGGAAAAGCGCTTTCTAATCAAAATGGAAGTAAAGCGCCTCGCAAAACCTTGCATGCGCACAATTGACCTGCGTGGAAACGTAGACGGCAAATGTAAGAAATATCCCCATGAGGGAAGAAATCACTACATGGATGATATTGCCGTTGACAAATTTGAAGAGCAGCTACGAATTTTTGGCCGCTATACGTATGGTGTTTACGAGGCTGTGCAGAGTACAGAAAACAATTTTCGTTTGATGCAAGAACGAGAGGCTGCTCAGGAACGCGAAAACAAAGCGCGACCAGAGCTTCAGAAACGCTCGGCAGTGTTAGAGCAATTTAAAGTACCCACGGTTAACTTACTCGATTACCGACAGCGCAATACGGAACGAATGAATTTTGCGGTAGCGGTTGAAATCTTTAACAAGTATAACGAATCAATGCGCGGTCTCAGTGTTGATATTTCTCTTGAGGGCCTGCAGGTCAAATTGTCGAAAGACACCATTTTTGATAAAGGAGACCTGGTTTTTGTCTATTTTAGAGGACTCGAAAGTGAGTTCACAATGGACAAGAAGAACGGGATTGCTTACAAGCTGGTTAACATTTCTACGAAAAACGACGTTAACTACCTTGCTCTGCAGCGCGATTCAGACCATCCAAACAAAAGCTTTGATCAATTTTTAGAGAGTTTTATTCACGGCAACAAACGGCGTTACAAAGTGAATATGAACAACACTATCGAAGCCATAACCAGTAAGACTTCTGAACAGTATTTTTCACCACGAAGCCCAACCTTACCGATTTATATCGACGTGGTAAATCAAACGTTGGTGCCCCGTTTCGCGATGATGAACGAGGTAAACCGAGAAACATTACAATATTGGCAGGATGAAGAAGACAACTGCCGTTTGAATTTTCTGCTCACTCAGGAGCGGCTCAAACGCTTATTGCAGAAGTCTGATGAGGTAAGAGAATGCTTTGTATACAGCTTTACGCATCTACAAAACAGTAAAGTATATTTTTACTCGGCCTCTTTTGAAGAGCTAATGCAAAAAGACCTGCTTAAACAAGTATTTTTGGGGTTTGGCTCTAAAAAAGCGAGCTGGAGAGTATATAAAATAGCGCTCACCACTATGGTACCTGAACAAGCGCATATCCCCTTGTCCATTCCAGACTCTGTTGGGAGTAAAGTAAAGAAACTCAATACCCCACTTTCTGCTAGGCTAATGTCGAAGCTGAAAAATTTGCGCTATCTTGCCCATATAACCGATGTCACATCGATAACAGGCCAAGAGACCTACAATTTATTTACATTTAATCGAGACAACCTCTCGCATTTGCGTAATTTTGGTCACCCACGCAATCGTCCCCCGGCTGATATCCAGGTAGTGCGATTCAAAAACGAAGAGTTGAGAATTGAGAGTCGATATCGATTACGTACTCATATCGAAGCGCGTTTTAATGGTGATGAGACGGTACACAAAGGCGTGAGCGAAGATATTTCAGTTCATGGTTTAGGCCTTCGGGTAGAGTTAACGAAAGAATACGCTGGCAATTTAGAGGGACGGGTGGAAGTCGCATTTCCTCGCCTTCAAGCCATTACCACTTCGTTCGACGTCATGCATTTACAGTATGAAATCATTTATCACAATGTAGATAAAAACATTCTGCACTTAAAAGCAGCGACAGGGGAAGAAGGTAAAACCGCACGAAGCTTTTTCGAAGAGCTTATAAAGAAAAATAAAGCAAACTTGCACTCGGAGTCTGACGAAGAAGAGATCCCGGGCATGGGACAAGCGCTTCGCTGTATTAATGCTAGAAATGCCACCTCTCTTTCGTTCCTGATGAGCAAAGAAGGTGTGAGGTACACTCCGCAGGCTTGCATCATTGGAAAACAAGATGAGCGGATCACACTTCTTACCACGCAGTACGCAGAGCGAGGCAAAGTCAATCTGGAATTCTTATTCCGAGATAGGAAGCAAGATTCCCCCTTTGTACAAAGCGGAGTGAAGACCGTAAAGCTTGAAAACATGCCGTTGAGACAGGAACTGTTTGTATCTTTTGACAACAGTCAAAGAGACTCACGCATGGCTATTATTCCTCGCTACTCTCACAAGTTTGAAAACAACGCACAACGGCAAAACTTCATTAAAGAGGCAATGAATCGAGGACAGTTTATTGCTATACATGTCATGCTTACCACCACTGGCAAACCAGACCTGTCAATGCTGCAAACAGAGATAAACTACGTCACTATGTATGCAATGCACAGAGCAAGAGAGCTTGAGCAAAAAATGTGGAGTATTGCAGCCTGTGCCCACCTTGTTGACGTAACTGATGAAGTGTTGGTGCGGTATGGCTTTACCCCTGCTGAAATTGCACAAAACCGAACACTTGATGGGATGACTCAAGTCCATACTTCAAAACACGCATTAGCTGGCGATGCGGTCAACTTAACAAGCTCAGACATTAAAGACATCCCGCTCCCCCAGAAATCTGCAGCTCAGAACTCACAAAACGCCTAAAAGAGGGAGCCATTCCCTCTTTGCTATTCGGCTATTTATCTAGAAAGTACAGCAAGCTGTGAAGGCCACCTACCCGTATGGCAACATCAGCCTTCTCGTTCACTACAGGCTTTCCGTGACACGCTACGCCAAGTGCCGATGTCGCCATCATAACAAGATCGTTAGCACCATCACCCATGGCCACGGTTTGAGTATCTGAAATATTCCATTTTGACGCCAGCTGTTTTACTGTCTCGGCTTTAACGTCAGCATTCACCACTTCGCCCTCCACTTTTCCAGTTAGCAGGCCATTTTCAATAAGTAATGTATTTGAGGTAGCGTAATCAAGCCCAAGCCTAAGCTTTAAGTGGTCAGCAAAATAAGTAAAACCACCTGATGCGATAGCTAACTTCCAATTGTGCTTTTTCAATTCACTGAGTAAGATTTGAATACCAGGCATAATGGGCACGCTATCTCTAATCTGACGCAGGTGCTCCACAGGCACTCCCTCAAGGCACGCAACGCGATGATACAAACTCTCGTTAAACGCTATTTCTCCTCGCATGGCTTTTTCTGTTACTTCGGCTACCTCTTGCCCCACGTTCGCTAGTTTGGCAATTTCATCAATGCACTCGATACCTATGACCGTGCTATCCATATCCATGACCAACAAGCCACCTTTAGATAGAGAAGGTTGAGATTGTTGTAGCCCAATATCAACGTTAAACCTGTCAGATAAGTGACCGAGCAACTTTTTTAAAACCGAAGTGTCTTCGTCGAGCAGGTTTCCTTTTACTACCACCACATCATCACCAAATTGTTGATGTAAATGATGAAGAGTTAACCTTACCATAACAAAGTGCCTCTCGGTGTCACTTAAAATGCTGCCGACAATATAAGGTGTGAGTGCTTGTCCTATGATGGTTATTGAGGCGTTAAAAGACACATCACTTTGCTGCACGGTTATTACACCTGCCAGCCTTGAAGAGCAATGCATTTTGTCAGCTGCGTTGTCACCTAACAACCGTTTAAACGTGTCGAGCACTTTCAAAATCCTTAAAAATGGAGAAGGCTACATGCTACCGAAATGAGCTGGGTAATAAAATATCCGCTTTCAAATTAGTAAGATTTATCCTACTGTTGTGGTTATATTTATCCGTAAACGGAATTTCATATTGGCAAAGGCCGAAACGAACTTGTTGACCACGTCTGCAAGTCACTCACATTCGTTATATACCGTCGTTAAACGGCTGGTACATACCTTACTGGCTAGCCTTGTAGTGGCTTTACTGGTTTCATTGCTGATTATGCTTCAGCGTTATCAAGAAGAATGGCTACTTGCCCAAACCGAATATGCAGGCAGTAGTGCGGCTCGCCAATACGCAAGACTTGTCGCCCCCTTTGTGGATGCTGATTCTACTATTGATAGCGATACGAAAAGAGAGGCAACGCTAAAAAATATAGCCACAATTTTAACCCAAGAGCCACATGTTCTTGGTATCGCCATATTCGATGAAAAAGGACAGTATATTGCACCTCTGCCAAAGACCGAGAGTGTGGTTACCTTAAGCCAGTCTCAAGATGTGCAACCTCTTACTTTTGTTGAGCCTATTATTAATGATAACGACAAGGTAATTGGCTACGTTCATATTCACATGAATACAAAAGTCGTATTAGAGGAGCCTTTGGCGCTGCGAGCTCAGCTACTACTCATTGGCGTCATTGTTTTGTTTTTAGCACTGGTAATAGGAATTTATCTCACTCGAGGATTCTACAAATTAAGACCTTGGGTAATAAACAACATCACGCACTTAGATATTACAAGCAGCGGTGACAGTTTTCGACGACGATAGTGTTAAATTCTCCGTCCATACTTTCTTAAAAAGGAAATGACTTAAAAAGCCGTGCATAGTTAATAGAGGTCATTGTCACAATCTCATTTGGTGGTATACCAGAAAGAGCAGCGAGGGATGACACCACATCCTTTAGATAGTGAGGCATATTCGGCAGTCCTTGCCTTCCTGACATAGGCATATCAGGTGCATCGGTTTCCAGTAATATACTGTCTGGATGGTAACGAAGCAGGTGCGCTACGGTATCTCTCGTTTTCTTAGCTCGCTCGTAAGTAATTGTGCCACCGACTCCTAAACAAAATCCTCTGTCTATGTAGCATTTGGCAACATCTATACTGCCTGAAAATGCGTGGATAACCCCTCTTCCATTAAAAGCGGATGTCTTTAAGGCTTCTAACAGCAAGTGATGGGATTTGCGGTGATGTAAAATAACGGGAAGCCCGAAAGAATCCGCAATATCTAAATGAGCATGTAACACTCGTTTTTGAATATCCATACTAACAGCAATATGACTGTCTAATCCTGTTTCTCCAATAGCTGAAAAACAGCCCTGAGTATTAAATGAATAGCCATTGGCAGCGGTTACCGCAGCAGCGACGGCCTTTTCAAACAGCTTAAGTAAAGGAAGGATTTCATTGAGATCATTGGGTAGGAAATAAGGATGCAATCCAATTGCAGTGTCAATGGGAAGAATATCACCGTAAGGCTGACTGTTGTACTGGCTGAGCACTTCCCAAGACGCTGGCGTGATGCCAGGCACCATAATTCTTTCTACGCCATTTTGCTTTGCCAACTGCAGCGTCTCACTAACATTGTTGCCTAAGGGCGCCAAATTCAGATGACAATGACTGTCTATCATGCACCTACTCCCCTAGACCAACCTGTTCGTTTACCTGCATGTTTCGTTTTTAACATGCTGTTTGCTAGTGCAAAATACTATGGCATTAGTCGTTGAGTACTCCAGCTACCTGTTTTATCAATATTGTACTCAATACGATCGTGGAGCCTGTCTTCACCGCCTTGCCAAAACTCAATTTGATGAGGGACAATTCTAAAGCCCCCCCAAAAGTCAGGCACAGGAAGCTCTTTATTCGCAAACTTGTCTTTTAGCTGCTTAAACTGGGTGAGTAAAAGCGCTTTACTGCCAATTGGCTTACTTTGCTTAGATGCATAAGCAGCAAGCTGGCTGTCTTTGGGACGTGAGAAAAAGTACGACGCATTTTCACCGGTCGATAGTTTTTCTACCGTGCCGCAGACTCGCACCTGTCGCTCCATAAAAAACCAGGGGAAGTGACACGATACTTTTGGGTTAAGTGCAAGCTCTTGGGCTTTTCTACTTCCTAGGTTCGTAAAGAAGACAAAACCATTTTTGCTCACATCTTTCAGTAACACAATACGCTGCGATGGCTGGCCACTGGCGTCCACTGTTGCCACAGTCATGGCGGTAGGATCTGGAATGTTCGCACCAATGGCATCTTGCAGCCACTTATCGAATAACTGAAAAGGTGTATCGGTAATGTCTGACTCGCTCAAGGTTCCTTTTGAGTACTGTCTGCGCATATCTGAAATAGCCATTAATTTCTCCTGCCCAATGCTTTAACATCGTTAAAAATAACTTCTATTAAGCGCTTTTTTATTAAGACCAGCACTAAAATAAGGGCCATTCTTTGCTGTTAGAACATTGCGCATAAACAAATACAAATAAGACGTTAAAAACGAACAATCATCAGGATGGGATCACACCAATTACACTGCCAGCAACACGTTATTAGAAATTGCTGTCATCGCCGTACCCTAGAGAGCGTAACGCTCGCTCATCATCAGCCCAACCCTGTTTTACCTTAACCCACAACTCTAAAAACACTTTGTTATCAAAGAGGTTTTCCATGTCTTTCCGAGCATGCTCACCAATAGTTTTAAGATGTTTTCCACCTTTGCCAATAATCATGCGCTTTTGGGTTTCACGCTCTACCAAAATAAGACCGCTTATTCGATACACGCCATTTTCAGCCATTTTAAACTGCTCAATTTCTACCGTTGTTGAGTAGGGAAGCTCATCACCGGTAAAACGCATCAGTTTTTCACGAATTATTTCTGCGGCCATAAATCGGCTAGAACGATCGGTTATGTAATCTTCTGGGAAAAAGAAATCGCTCGGCGGAAGCGACTTAGCAACTAACTCGCGGATATCATCTACCATTTTGTCTTGTTTAGCGCTAAT